>NZ_LMGJ01000038.1:183474-230979 GCF_001427385.1 Mesorhizobium sp. Root157 | reverse complement strand
CCCGTCGGCGCAGGTGGCCGCGGTGCAGGCTGGCGATGTCGATTTCTTCCCGCTGTTTTCCTCGCCCGAAAGCCTCGAGCAGTTCAAGTCCAACCCCGAGCTCGTCGTGATGGAAGGGGCGTCCGAGGCGGAGGTTCTGCTCGGCATCAACAACCGTCGCAAGCCGCTCGACAACGTGCTGGTTCGGCGGGCTCTGGCCAAGGCGATCGATCGCAAAGCCGTGGTGGATGGAGCCGAGTTCGGGTACGGCAAGCCGATTGGCTCGCATTTCTCGACCAACCACCCAGCCTACATCGATACCACTGAAGTGAACGCCTACGATCCCGAGGCTGCGAAGGCGCTGCTTGCCGAAGCAGGCTATCCGGAAGGTTTCGAGGTCACCATCAAGGTTCCGCCGCAGGGGCCATTTGTGCGCAGCGCCGAGATCGTCGCCGCCTATTTCGAGCAGGTCGGTGTCAAGCTGAACATTGAGAAGCTGCAATGGCCGCAATGGCTGGAGCAGGTGTTCCGCAACCATAGCTTCGACCTATCGATAGTGGATCATGATGCGCCGATGGACTTCGACGTCCATGCCAACAAGGACTATTTCTACGGCTACGACAGCCAGAACTATCGGGACGCCCTGACGGCGGTGAAGGCCGCGACGACGCCGGACGCCGAAACGCAGAGCCTTCAGGCGATCCAGAAACTCTTCGCGGAGGAGGTTCCGGTTATTCCGCTCTACCAGACCCGCAACATCTCGGTTGCTCGCAAGGGCCTGAATGGACTGTGGAAGAACATGCCGGTCTTCATGGCCAACATGACCGACGTGCACTGGGAGAATTGAGGCGCAACGCCTTCAACGTGATCACATAGGGCGGACATACCGCTGGAAAGGGCAAGCAGGGCGCCACCGGTGGCCCTGCTGCCCGAGCTTGTTAGCAGAGGAAAGTCGGGAATGAACAGTGAAGCAAAGGCGCTCGATACGTCGATGGCCGATCAGGACCTTTACGGCTACGGCCCCAATCCGCCGCATGCCAAATGGCCCAACGGGGCGCGTGTGGCGGTGTCGCTGGTTCTCAACATCGAGGAGGGGTCCGAATTCGCCATTTCTAAGGGCGATACGCATAACGAGCGCGTCTACGACATGACGCAGGAGCCGCTCGACATTCCCGATCCTGCCATGGAGTCCCACTTCGCCTACGGTGCCCGCGCTGGGTACTGGCGCGTTCTGCGCGTTCTCGACAAGTATGGCGTTACCTGCACGCTGAACCTGTGTGGGCAGGCGCTGGAAAAGACTCCCTGGGTCGGAGAGGACGGCCTCAAGCGCGGGTTCGAGATCGGCTGCCACGGCTATCGCTGGGACACGCCCGCCGGAAAGAATGAGGACGAGGAACGGAGTTGGATCCAGCAGTCGGTGGAAAGCATTCGCCGCGTTACCGGCGTGCGGCCTGTCGGCTGGCATTCGCGCGCTCCCTACACGCTGGCGACGCGCCGGCTGCTCATCGAGGAAGGTGGCTTCATCTATGACAGCGACCTTTACGACGACGACCTGCCGCGCATCCTGAATGTCGGCGACCGTCGCCATGTTGTAGTGCCTTACAGCCTCGACACCAACGACATGCGCTGTCAGCGCCCGGAATCGCCATTCGTGCGCGCCAAGGATTTCGCCGACTACGTCAATGACGGGTTCGACTGGTTGTGGGAGGAGGGCGAGACCTCGCCCAAGATGATGACAATCGGCCTGCACACCCGCATCATCGGCCGCCCGGCGCGCATAAATGGGCTTGAGGCCGTGCTGCGCCACATGACCGAAAAGGGCAAGGTATGGTTCGCGACGCGCGAGCAGATCGCGCGCCATTGGCTTCACCTGTCGAAGGCTTGATGCCCTTCGCCAGAACGACCGCATAACGACCTAAAGAGAGAATGCCGAACATGCGCCTGTTGGTTGTCCAGTCCAACACCTCGGAGTTCATGACCGACCTCATAGTCGAGGAAGCTCGGCGCGCCGCTTCCCCGGATACGGAAATCAAGGCCGTAACGGTTGGTTTCGGCGCGCGCGGCATCGAATGCCGAACAGAAGTTGCCATCGCTGCGCACGCAACGGTGGTGGCCTTCGCCGAAAATGCGGAGGGCATCGACGCTGGTCTGATCTCCTGCTTCTCCGACCCTGGCCTCGCAGCGGCTAGGGAACTGATGCCGTTTCCGGTCGTCGGCATCGCCGAGGCATCGATGCTTACCGCCTGCATGCTGGGCGGACGATTTTCAATCGTCACGCTTGGCGCTCGCATGGCCCAGCCGCTGCGCGAGCTTGCCATGCAATACGGTCTCGGTTCGCGGCTCGCAAGCGTGCGCACCATTGAGCGGCGTGTCGTTGACGCGGGTTCGGACCCCGGCAGCCTCGCCGACGAAGTGACCGCCCTTTCGAACGCCGCGATCGAGCAGGACGGCGCGGAAGTGATCATCCTTGGCGGTGGTGCCGTTGCCGGGCTCAGCCGTAAACTGGTCGACCGCATCAATGCACCGCTACTTGATGGGGTGACCTGTGCGGTACGCATGGCAGAAGCCCTGCATGGCATAGGCGCTTCGAAAGCGAGGGCGGGCAGCTACAGGGCGCCGGCTGCAAAGGAAATGGTTGGCGTGAGCCCCGTCCTGGCAGGGTTGTTCAGCGAAAAGCGATAAAGCCGGTCCACTATTCTCGATTGGATGCGCGGCCGATGAACTCGACCAGGTCGGGATCCAGGCCCTTCGGCCGCTCGATCGGTTGCGCAACGAAACTGCCGCTGCTGGGTTTTGGAAACGCCAGCCGCGCCAGCGTGATGGCGTGCAGCACGGCGCACGAAATGCCGTCGATCAGCGGAACCGGAATCTGCTCCTGAAGCTTGTGCGCGACGCCCGCCATGGTTCCGCCGGTGACAATGACGGAATCAGCACCATGCTCCGATGCCAGCGATTTCGCCGCTGCAACCGTCAGGACGGCAATACGGGCCGGATCAGCAAAATCGGCGACTGTCATGTCGATGACCTTGAGCGCCGCCATGCGATCGGTGAGGCCATGCGAAGCGACCACTTCGCGGAACACCGGTTCCGCACGCCGGTCGAAGACGATCATCCCGAACTTGCCGCCCATCATGCAGGCGGTCAGCAGCGCGGCCTCTGTCATGCCGACAACAGGGATCGGTGAAATCTCGCGCAACGCGCCAAGCCCCGTATCCGTCGAGACCGCGATAACGACGGCGTCGCAACCCTTGTGATGCTTTGCAAGAGCAACCATCATTGCGTGCGCTGCCAGAACGTTGTCGGCGCGTGTCAGGATCAGCCCGGCGCCGAAATCGGCGGTCACGGGAACGATCTCCACACCCGGTCCTGCAATCCGCCTTGCCTCGGCTGCCCCTTTCTCGGTCGTTGCCGGCGAGGTGTTTCCGTTGATAAGCAGAATGCGCATTCTGTTTCACCCATGCCGGCGGACGGATGCCCGGTTCATTTCAGACCGCAATCGCCGTTTTTGCTGCGGCCTGTCGGTCGCTTCTCGTTTCTTCAAAGAAATGGCAAGCGACCGAATGGCCGCTTTCCACAACGCGCAGGCTGGGCTGTTCGACGCGGCAGCGCTCCTTGGCGAAGCCGCAGCGCCCGGCAAATGTACAGCCGGTCTGCGCCGCCGTTTGGGTCTTGAGCGCAGTCGGCGCCTGCCGTGCAATATGTCGGTTTTTCACGCCAACATGAGGAACGGCATCGACCAGCGACTGCGTGTACGGGTGCAGGGGATCGCTGAACAATTGCGAAGTCGGCCCCTGTTCGACGATCCGTCCCAGATAGATCACGGCAGCGTCTTGGCAAGCGTAGTCCACTACAGCAAGGTTGTGGCTGATGAATACGAACGTGATGCCGAATTGATCCTCGAGATCGCGCAGCAGGTTGAGCACCTGAGCCTGCACCGAAACGTCAAGCGCCGACACGGGTTCATCTGCCACGATCAGCGAAGGACGGGTGATCAGTGCGCGCGCTATCGCCACGCGCTGGCGCTGCCCTCCGGAGAATTCATGAGGATATTTTTCCATGTCGGCGGGCCGCAATCCGACCGAGGTCAGAGTCTCCGCGACCTTTTCCTTGCGCTCCTGCTTGCTTGCCGAACTGCCGACGGCAAATAGCGGCTCGGCCACGATGCGCTCGACATGATGGCGCGGATTCAATGAGCCGAACGGATCCTGGAACACCATCTGGAAGTCGGATCTCATTTCCCGCAACTCAGCCGGCGAAATAGCGATGATGTCCTTTCCCTTGACCTTTACAGATCCGGCCGAAGGCTTGTCCAGCCCCATGATGATGCGGGCGAGCGTGGACTTACCGCACCCGGATTCGCCAACAATGCCGAAGCTGCGCTGCGGCTCGACCGTCAGGTTGATGCCATTCAGCGCATAGACCGTGCTCGCAGGGCGAAACAGGGATTCGCGTGGTAGCTGGAAACGCCGTTCCAGATTGCGTATTTCGATGATGGGCTGGGTCATTGAGTAGTCTCCATGACGCGCCCGGCTCTTATGCAGGCGGCAACATGCGCGTCATCGACCGATACGAAGGGTGGGGGAGCCTCAAGGCAGTCAGCGTAGACCAGATCGCATCGCCCGGCGAAGATGCAGGCCTTCATCTCGCTGCCCATTTCGGGCATCGTGCCGGGAATCGTCTTCAGCCGCTCGCTTCGCGGCATGCCAAAGCGCGGGATCGCTTCGATGAGCCGGCTGGTATAGGGGTGAGCGGGCTTGGCGAAGACCTGGTCGGCGTGGCCGCGTTCCACGACACTGCCGCCATACATGACCAGCATTTCGTCCACCATCTCGCCGATCACGCCGAGGTCGTGGGAGATGATGATCAGCGCCATGCGGGTTTCGCTGACGAGTTCGCGCAATAGGTCGAGAATCTGGCGCTGAACGGTAACGTCCAATGCTGTTGTCGGCTCGTCGGCAACCAGCACATTGGGCGAACAGGACAGGGCGATGGCGATCATGACCCGCTGGCGTTGCCCACCCGAAAGCTGGTGCGGATAGACGTCGAGGCGGCGCGCGGCATCGGGAATCCCGACGCGGTCGAGCAGCCTTATGGTTTCCTCACGGGCGGCAGTGCGCGTCATTGCCTTGTGCAGGACAAGCGGCTCGGCAACCTGTCGCCCTATGGTCTGGACCGGATTGAGCGACGTCATGGGCTCCTGGAAAATCATCGCAACCTTGTTGCCTCGGACCGAGCACATCTCCTGTTCGCTAAGCGCGAGCAGTTCCTGGCCGGCCAGATTGATCGAGCCGCTGGCGCGGATGGCGCCGGGCAAGAGACCCATCAGCGCCAGCGCAGTCATGGATTTGCCGGAGCCGGATTCGCCCACGACACCCAGCGAACGGCCGGCATCAAGTTCGAAACTGACATCCTTGACGATGGAAATGTCCCGCGTTGCGCCGGCAATGGTGATGTTGAGGTTTTTGACCTGAAGCATTGTGGCTCTCCCTTGCCGACTATCGTGCACGTGCAAGTTTCGGGTCGAGAACGTCGCGCAGCCCGTCGCCGATCAGATTGAGCCCCATCACCGACAGTGCGATGGCAAGGCCGGGGAAGATCGCCAGATGCGGCGCGAGGCCGACGAAGGTCTGGGCGTTGTTCAGCATCTTGCCCCAGCTTGGTTCGGGCGGCTGTGTGCCAAGGCCGAGAAAGGAGAGGGCGGCTTCGGCAAGAATGGCGACGGCAAACAGGATCGTCGCCTGGACGATCAGCGCCCCGCTGATGTTTGGCAAGACATGTTCGATGGTGATGCGCAGCCGGCCCTTGCCACAGGTCTGCGCGGCCATGACATATTCCCGCGCCCAGGCCGCATTGGCCGCGCCGCGCGTGATGCGGGCGAAGATCGGAATGTTGAACAGGCCGATCGCCAAAATCGAGTTGACCGTGCCGGGACCGAGGATCGCCGTCAACAGCACTGCGGTGATGATGATCGGAAAGGCGATGGAAAAGTCGCTCATGCGCATGATGAGCTCTTCCACCCAGCCGCGATAGGTGGAGGCGAGCGCGCCCAGCGCCACGCCGACGAGCAGGCCGACGCTGACGGCGAGGAAGCCGACAATGATGGAAATCTGCGACCCGCTCATCAGCATGGAAAGCACGTCGCGCCCGAGATGGTCGGTGCCGAGCCAGTGCTTGGCGGATGGGCCTTTTAGCTTGTTGGCGATGTCGATGGCCGTTGGCGACCAGGGTGTCCAGAACAGGCTGAGGACGGCAACCGACAGCAACAGCAAGGTGAGCACGCCGCCGATCATGAGGCTGCGGTGCATGCTGGCGTTCTTGAGAAACGTGCTCATTGTCAGTGCCCCTGATGCTTGAGACGCGGGTCGATGACCGCATAGAGAAGGTCGACCACCAGATTTATGAAGACCACCAGCGCCACCAGCAGCATGATGAGGTTTTTCACCACCATCAGGTCGAGCTGGGTGAGAGACTGGAAAACGAGACGGCCAAGGCCGGGAATGTTGAACACCTGCTCGATAACGATGGTGCCAACAAGCAGGCTGGAGAGTTCCAGTCCGCAGATCGTGATGATCGGGATCATCGCATTGCGCAACACGTGCTTGACCAGCGTCGATTTGCGGCTGAGACCCTTGGCGCGCGCCGTCCTGACGAAGTCTTCGCGCAGGACATCGAGCACGGCAGAGCGCGAGATGCGGGCGAAGATGGCGGCCTCGACGATTGCAAGCGAGAACGCCGGCAGGATCAGCGCCTTGATTGCCGGCCAGAAGCCGGCGTCCCAGCCGGGGAAGCCGCCTGCCGGGAACCAGCCAAGATAGATTGAAAAGACAAGAACCAGCAGGATGGCGAACCAGAAATTCGGTATGGCGATGCCAAGCTGGCCGAAGATCATCACGCCATAGTCGCGCGGGGTCTTGTGGTTGGCGGCTGCATAGAGGCCGACCGGCACGCCGATTAGCACGCTGATCAAGGCGGCAAGCAGCGCCAGCGGCAGCGTTACCCCCAATCGGGTCATGATCAGGTCGCTGACCGGCATGACATAGGTGAAACTCTCGCCCATGTCGCCGACGACGAGTCCGCCGATCCAGGTGAAGTAACGCTCTACAACCGGGCGATCGACGCCGAGCTTCTTTTGTAGCGCCTCCAGCGCATCAGGAGGCGCATCGATGCCCAGCATGATCTGGGCCGGGTCGCCCGGAAGCAGTTCGAGCGCGGCAAAGATGACCGCCGAGGCGATGGCCAGCGTTGCCAGGAAAGTCGCAATTCGGCGTAGCAGGAATGCGATCATCTCCGTTACCTCTCAGGTGCCCGTGGGCCTGCGCATCGCAGAGAGCGGGCGCAAGTCGTTATAGCGGTATGGTTCGGCAGCCGCGTTGCACTCGTAGTGGCTGTAGAAGGCCTTGACGTGGTCGAACACCTGGCGCGCCACGTCCTTGAATTCGAGTTCGCCGGCGGTGAGGGGCTGGCGCGCGTTTTGCGCCAACTCCTTGAGGATTTCCGTCCGGTCGAGCCGGGTGGATTGCCCATTTCGCCAGATCGCTTCGCCTGCGACCACGACCGTATCGACGGAGCGCGTCGTCGCGCGCTTCAAGATCGCATCGACCAGCGGCACCTCGTCATCGAGGTAAGGATAGGCGATGCTGTCCCAGTCGAGCAGCACACAGTCTGCCGCCTTGCCGGGCTCAAGCGTGCCGATCCGGTCACCGAAAGGCGTGGTTGCCGCACCGTGTTCGGTCGCCATGCGAAGGACTTCGCCCGAGGTTGGCGGCACATCGTCCATGCCCGGCGTGCGGTGGATGTTCAGCACCATGCGCATTTCCTGCAGCATGTCGCGGTCGTCGTTGATGCCAGCTTCGTCGATCCCGACGCAAACCGGAATACTGTGCCGAGCGAAGTGATTGACGGGGGCGATGCCGCTACGGATTCGCAGGTTCGAGCTGACATTGTTGCAGATCCGGCAGCCTGTGCCGGCAACGCGCTCGATGTCGGATTCACTCAGCCACACGGCGTGCCCGAGCGTGAGGCGTGGCCCGAGCAGCCCGAGCGCCTCGATATGCTCTACGGCAGACCTGCCCGTGCGCTTTAGCGCATATTCGCGTTGGTACTTGGTCTCCAGCAGATGCAGGTGCATCGGCACGCCGTAGGCTTCGGAGACCTCGTTGGTCCTCGCCAGCACTTCGTCGCTCATCCAATGCAGGTTCGCAGGTGAAAGCTGGATCTTCAGCCTGTCGTCCGATGCGTACTTCTCGTGGAGCGCCTTGAAGAGCGTAAAGTTGTCTTCCAGCGAAATCGCGTTGCCTGCCGTGAACTGGACCAACTTCTCACCCAACGGCTTTGGCAGACTGGCGGCGAAAAGGGCATCGTCCTGATGGAGAAGCCGGTTCTGATCCATGATGACATACGAATAAGAAGCGCGCATGCCGATGTCGCGATAGGCGCGCAGCACCTCGTTGGCCACATTGTAGATATTCTCGACCGGGCCAGGCACGCCGTATTGGATATGCTGGACGGTGGTGATGCCCGAACCGATCATCTCGAAGGCCGAATAAAGCGTGTCGAGGTAGGGATCGATCGTGCGCTTGGCCATCAGTTTGGCTATCCACAGCTCGAGCGCGACATCGGGTGCTCCGTGCTGGGTCGGCGTGACACCCATATGATGGTGCCCGTTGACGAACCCCGGCACGATGACGTGCCGGTCGGAGCCGATAGTTTCGTCAGGCCGGTGACGGGCCAGGAGGTTGGCCTTCTTGCCGACTTCGACAATCTTGCCGTCGCGCTGGAAAATGGCGCCGTCCGCCACAACAACCGGCTCGTCGCGCCCTTCGACGCGACAGACGACGTATTTCCCTGAAATCAGGCTCGATGTCATAAGCTGCGGCACTCCATGCACGGTCTGAAAGACAGGCGACTGCAGGATACGCTTTCCTGCGGTCGCCGCCGGTGATCTTAGTCTGCCCAGTACACTTCAGTCATGTCAGCCTTGAAGGTTGGCATGCTCTTCCACAGGCCCGTGAGGCCCTTGCGTGCGATGGAAATGTTGCGCGCCTGGTAGAGGAAGAGGGCAGGGACATCCTTGGCGAGGAAGTCTTGCGTCTTGTGGAAGGCGGCCGTCTGCTGCTCTTCGGTAGGCGCCGCCTTGATCTCCTGCCAGATCGCCTGGAATTCCGGGCTGTCGTAGCCGAAGAAGAAGTTGGGGTTGGCGTAGACGTCGAAGTCCATAGGCGACACATGATCGACGATGGAGATGTCATAGCTGTGGTTCTGGAACACTTGCTCCAGCCATTGCGGCCACTGGACCTTCTCGATCTTCAGCGTGACCCCGACCTGTTCGAAATAGGCGGCGACGATCTCGGCGCTGCGCACGAACGGTCCCTGCGGCGGAACCTTGATGGTGGTTTCGAACCCGTCCGGGTAACCCGCTTCCGCAAGCAGGGCCTTCGCAGCCTCCGGGTCGTAGGCGTTTACCTCGGTGGTGTCTATGTAAGCCGGATGGTTGGTCGAAAAATGCGAGCCAATCGGCTTGCCATAGCCGAACTCGGCTCCGTCAACCACTGCCTTGCGATCAATAGCCTTGGCGAGCGCCCGCCGCACCAGTACGTTGTCGAATGGCTTGCGGCGGCTATTCAGCCCCATGATGACCTCGAATTCCGAGGCGCCATCCATCACGACGAGATCGGGGTTGGACTTGAACTGCTCGAGGCTTTCGGGCGAGGAAAACAGCGGGAAGAAATCGACATCGCCAGCCTGCACCGCGGCCACCTGCGCCGACGGNTCGGGGTTGGACTTGAACTGCTCGAGGCTTTCGGGCGAGGAAAACAGCGGGAAGAAATCGACATCGCCAGCCTGCACCGCGGCCACCTGCGCCGACGGGTCTTCCACCAGCTTGAACACGACCGTATTGAGCTTCACCCGAGCAGGCTCGCGATAAAGTTCGTTGCGCGTCAGCGTGACGGCAGCGCCACGGTCCCAGGTTTTGAGCTTGAACGGACCGGTGCCGACCGGATTGGCAGCATTGCCCGCCGCCGTCTCTTGCGCGACGATGGCCGACACGCCCCAGGCGAGTTTCTGCAAGAGCAGCGAATTCGGCTCCGACAAATACAGCACCACCGTGTGCGCATCGGGCGTCTCGATCTTTTCCATCAAGGCGAAATACGCCTTTTCTGGATTGGTGCTGTCAGCACCGCCATTGCGCTCGAAGGTCCATTTGACGTCGGCGGCGTCGAAGTCGCTGCCGTCGGAGAACTTTGCGCCCTCGACCAGCTTGAACGTGTAGGTCTTACCGTCNATTGCGCTCGAAGGTCCATTTGACGTCGGCGGCGTCGAAGTCGCTGCCGTCGGAGAACTTTGCGCCCTCGACCAGCTTGAACGTGTAGGTCTTACCGTCGGGCGAGATTTCCCAACTCTTCGCAAGGCCGGGTGACAGCGAGCCGTCCTCGTTGAAGCGCGTCAGCCCTTCGAAAACGTTCCCGAGTGTAACGAGGCTGATGATAGTGCCTTGGCGGATCGTCGGGTCCAGGCCCGGAATGTCCTCGCGCACGCCGATGGTGACGCTGTCGCGGGCTCCAGCCAGCGCAGGCGCTGGCGCAGCCAGCATGGTTGCGGTCAGGAGCGCGCCGGCTGCCGAAAGAAGCAGTCTGCGCGAGACAAGCGGGATCGCCCCGAACTTCAATTTCATGAGAATTCCTCCATTGTGCGGGCCCCTCTGGGCGCGCGAGCTTCCGACTGCTCGGGAGGTGCATTCTTGGATTATTTGAACTTATTGCACCTCTACAACTGCATGGTATTTGCAGTTATCTTAGTGTCAACGAATACATTGACACCAAAGCAATTTCGTACTGGTGCCGAGCTTGGCCGTTGCTGGAGAGGTAGGCTGGACGCAGATACTATGCGCCAAAATACCTATTTTCCAGTTACATATAGCCGATGGACTGCAGGTCCATATGCGGCCTGGGCCGTGATCCCAGGAGCCCGACCAGCCTGTCCAGCCCTACCGCGATGTCGGGCAATGAATGTGCAGCACCAAGGCAGAGCCTAACCGCATGTGGCGCGTGGTCCCGCTTCACGGAGAACGCATCCGCCGTGATCACCCGCACGCCTTCGCGCAAAGCCAAAGCCGAAAATGAATCCATGCGCCACGGTTCAGGCAGTTGCAGCCATAGATGGTAGCAGGGGATAGAGGATCGATGGAAATGCGGACCGAGGATTTGGGACGCTAGGTCCTGGCGCTCGCGCGCCTGCTGGCGATGCCAGGCGATCATCTTGTCCGCATGGTCGTTGACGATCCAACTGGTTGCGACCGCGGCCATGAACGGAGCCGACATCCAGTTGCTCATTGTCACGATTTCCTGGATGGATCGGCTCAATTTTGGCGGCACCGCCAGGAAGCCGATGCGCAGGCCGGGCGCCATGCTTTTCGAGGCGCTTGTGAGATAAATCGTCCGCTCGGGGATGATCGCAGCGAAGGGCAGGGGTCTGTGCTCTGCCAGGAACCCGTACACATCGTCTTCGATGATGTAGAGCCCATAGTGCTCGACGATCTCCGCGATCTCGTGCATCCGCCCTTCGGTCATGGTGATCGTCGTTGGGTTTTGCAGCACCGGCATGCAGTAAAGCGCTTTGGGTCTTCTTGTTTCACAAAGTTCGCGCAGGGTCGTCGGATCGATGCCCTCCTTGTCCATCGGCAGGGCGCTAAGATTGATGCCGAACTGGTGCGCGATCGCCCTTGCGCCCGGATAGGTGAGCGCTTCGGTGGCAATCGACTCGCCGTGACCGGCAAGCGCCATTATGGCGAGCATCAATCCGTGCTGGCCGCCATTGCAGATGATGACATTGTCGGGGTGCGCGCGCACCCCGATGCGGCCGAGCCACTGCGCGGCGATTGCCCGGTGCGACAGTATGCCGGCGCTCGGCTGGTAAGTCAGCAGCGAATCCAGCGAACCTGAACGGGTCATTTCCTTCAGCGTCGCCCGCAGTATCTCCTCGGCCTCGCCAATCGCCGACAGGTTGAGTCCAAGGTCGATCACTTCCGGCTGCGGCTTGTCGGGAACCGTCAGTCGGGTGATGTTGTCGCGATCGTTGCCGAAATCGTTGATGAAGGTGCCACGCCCGACCTCTCCGACGACAAGGCCGCGCTCGGCTGCTTCCGCATAGGCCCTGGCCACCGTGCCGACAGTGACGTTGATCCTGTAGGCAAGGTCACGTTGCGCCGGCAGGCGGTCGCTTGGCTTCAGTCGACCTTCAGCGATGTCCCGCTCAAGGGCCTCGCAAATCGCTAGGTATATGGGGCCGTTGCCCCTCTTGATCTCTGGAAACCACATGTTCCCCACCACTTTGACACCGTGTCAATGAATTAATTGACACCATTGTTGTGAAAACTCTACGCTCAAGAGCACCGAAGCACAAGAGAGGTTGTTTGGTTTGAATGTATTTAATTGAACCAGATCGTGCGAATCAATATTGATCTAATACTGCAGATCTTAAGGGGGCGTAGTGGTATTCATAGCGCTCTGGCGAGTGAACCACTCTCCGCATAGCTGTATTTAGGTCTATAAGGCCGGGCTTTGATCGATGTGTGAAAGGGGGGCTTTGCTTGCTGTGGGCGATCTCGCCTATCCATTGCCGAAGAAGCTGAGCGGTTCCGTACGCCATTTGGAAATTGGCGAGAGTGGCCCGGCATCGGCCATTCGGAAAAACTGAGAAGGAACTGAGGGATGACTTATCCGCGTGACATGGTTGGGTATGGCCGCACGCCTCCGCAGGCAAACTGGCCGAACGGGGCGAAGCTGGCGCTTCAATTCATCGTGGCCTTCGAGGAAGGCTCGGAGAATTGCGTTCTTCACGGCGATGCCCATTCGGAAAACTTCATCTCCGACATCATGGGCGCGCCGCAACTGTTCGGTGTGCGCAACATGAACATGGAGTCACTCTATGAATACGGCACGCGCGTCGCCTTCTGGCGTATCTTCGACGAGTTCAAGGCGCGCGGCATCAACACCACCGTGCTCGCTAATGGCCTGGCGCTGGAACACTATCCGGAAGCCGGCAAGATCATGCACTCGCTGGGCCACGAGATCGCCAGCCATGGCTGGAAGTGGGTCGACCACCAGTGGATGGGCGAGGACACCGAGCGGGCACACATGAAGCTCGCTATAGATACCATCGAGCGCGTCACCGGCGAGCGGCCGGTTGGTTGGTACACGGGCCGTTGCAGCCCGAATACGCTGAAGTTGGTGGTGGAGGAGGGCGGCTTCCTCTACGACGCCGACACCTATGCCGATGATGTTCCCTACTGGGAAAAGGTGGGCGGCAAGAACCACCTGCGCATCCCTTATACGCTCGAAGCCAACGACATGCGTTTCGTCGCCACTGCCGGCTTCAACTCGGGCGACCAGTATTTCGCCTATCTGAAGGACACCTTCGACGTGCTCTATCGCGAGAGCGACCGCACACCGCGCATGATGTCGGCAGGGTTGCACCTGCGCATCGTCGGGCGCCCCGGTCGCTGGGCCTCCTTCCTGCGCTTCCTCGACTACGTGCAGAAGCACGAGGGCGTCTGGATCTGCCGTCGCGACGAAATCGCTCGCCACTGGCACAAGCACCACGCTCCTCAAGACTGAGAAGCAGGCATCCGGGAGACGGTTGATGGTATCCTACATGGATGAGGCTGATGCGGGTAAACGCATCCTCGCGCGCTGCGACGAGCTTGGCCGCATCAGCGAGCCGGGCGAGGGCGTTACGCGCCTCTATCTCACGCCCCAGCATCGCGCCGCGGCGGAAACGCTCGTGCGCTGGATGTGCGAGGCGGGCATGGATGCCCACATCGACGAAGTCGGCAACGTAGTCGGCCGCTATCATGCGCAAGCAGGCGGCGGGCCATACCTGATCACCGGTTCGCATATGGACAGCGTGATCAACGCCGGCCGCTACGATGGACCGCTCGGCGTGATTACCTCGCTCGATTGCGTCGCAGCGCTCAATGCGCGCGGCAAGCGTCTGCCGTTCGGCATTGAGGTCGTCGCATTCGGCGATGAGGAGGGCACCCGTTTCCGAACGACGCTGGCCGGCAGCCGGGCCATCACCGGCCAGTATGGCGATGACCTGCTCAATGCAAAGGACGACGCCGGCCTCACCTTGCGCGATGCGCTTTCGGCGTTCGGCCTCGATCCAGCACGCATCTCCGAAGCGGCTCGCAAACCGGGTGACGTCATCGGCTATGTCGAACTGCACATCGAGCAAGGCCCCGTGCTTCAGGCGAAGGACCTGCCCGTCGGGGTGGTAACGGCGATCAGCGGCCAGACCCGCGCCATGGTCCAAGTCAAGGGTGCGGCCAATCACGCCGGTACAGTGCCTATGGGTATGCGACAGGACCCGTTGCTTGCGGCAAGTGAAATCGCGTTGGCAGTCGAACGTATCGCATCCTCCCACGACAACACCGTCGGTACGGTCGGCTTCATCAAGGCAGAGCCTGGATTGATCAACGTCATTCCAGGCGCTGTCTCCTTCTCCATCGACCTTCGCTCCCAAGAGGACGAGGTGCGCAAGGCAGCCTTTGCCGAGGTGGAAAAGGCAGCGCGAGAGATCGCGGCAAAGCGCGGCGTGACCGCCACCGTCGAGGTCATTCTCGATCTGAAGTCCTGTCCTTGCGCGCCGGATTTCATCAGCACGTTGCAGGCGGCGGTGGAAAGCGCGGGCAGCGAACCAATTCTCCTGCCAAGTGGCGCCGGCCATGACGGCATGGCGATGAGTCAGTTGACCGGTATCGGCATGATCTTCGTGCGTTGCAAGGACGGCATCAGCCATTCGCCGGAAGAATCCGTGACCCCCGGCGACGTTGCCGCCGGCGCCTCGACACTCCTCCACTTCATCGAAAATTTTCAAGGGAACTGATAATGACTTCCAGCCCAGTTGCTTCACCTTCGGTCAACGAAGCTGAGAGCCGTCTCATCGAATTCATTGCCGCGCATCGCGACGACCAGGTCCGAATGCTGGCCGAACTGGTGAAGGTCGCATCCGACAACCCGCCGGGCGACTGCCAGCCGCACGCCGATCGCGCCGCCGAACTCTACGAAGCGCTTGGCTTCGAGGTCGAGCGCCACAAGGTGCCGCAGGACCTGGTGGAAAAGGTCGGCATGATCAGTGCCAGCAATCTGATCGTGCGTCACCGCTTCGGCCCGGGTCCGACGATTGCGCTGAACGCGCATGGCGACGTGGTTGCGCCCGGCGAGGGTTGGACGGTCGATCCGTATGGCGCGGTCATCAAGGATGGCTGGATGTATGGTCGCGGCGTGGCCACCTCTAAGTCCGACTTCGTCAGCTATGCCTATGCCCTGCTTGCCTTGATGTCGCTCGGCGAGAGGCTCAACGGAACCGTCGAAATCCACCTGACCTATGACGAGGAGGTCGGCGGTGATATCGGCCCGCTCCTTCTGTTGCAGCAAGATTTAACCAAGCCGGACTATGTCATCTGCGCCGGCCTGTCCTACGGCGTGGTGACGGCCCACAACGGCTGCCTGCATCTCGATGTCGAGGTGCGAGGCAGGTCTGCGCACGCGGCTCGCCCGGAAACGGGCGTGGACGCGCTGGAAGCCACGACCCATATCCTGAACCGGCTCTATTCGCTGCGCGCCGGCTTCGCCAGCCAGAAATCCTCGGTCAGTGGCATCACCATTCCTTCCATGGTCGTCGGGTTAATTTCCGGCGGCATCAACACCAACGTCGTACCGGACAAGATAACCATGCGCGTCGACCGCCGCATGATCCCCGAAGAGAACGGGCCGGAAGTTGCGCGCGACCTGATCGCCTTCATCGAGCAATCAGCGCGTGAGATGCCGGGCATCGACTGCAATGTGCGCCAGCTCATGCTGGCGAATCCGCTGAAGCCGATCGAAGGCGGAGACGTGCTGGCAAGTGCGCTGCAGCGCCACGCCTCGGCATTGACTGGTGAAGATATCCAGGCTCACGGCGTGCCGATCTATACGGACGCGCGCCACTACTGCAACGCGGGCATTCCGACGGTGCTTTATGGCGCAGGCCCCCGCACGATGCTGGAGGCGAACGCCCACCGCGCCGACGAAAAGCTCAAGCTCGACGATCTTGCCCTTGCGACCAAAGTCGTCGCGCTGGCATTGCATGACTTGTTGACTGAAAAGTAAGAAGCACCAGTTCCGGTCAAAGCGGTGGCAGACAGCTTTTACCGGTGCTGATCGAATACGATCAGTATAGGCAGGGTCGTGCTGTGGACGACCTCGGCGGTCTGGCTGCCCAAAAGTAGCCGACCATCCGTATCGACGGCAATGTGGCGCTTGCGCCCGACCTAATCCGGCATGACCCTTCTGATCATATTGATGATTTTGGTGTTGTGTTCGATGTCGGCGATGACCTGCTCCCTGTAGGGATAGTCCGGCTCGTCGAGCAGGAGTTGGTTCAGCTCTTCGACTTCCTTGATGTAGTCCAGCTTGCGCTCACGCATCCAGTCCCACCTGACCTTTTCTTCCGGCGTTGCCGGCCCTTTTATGGCGACCTCGCCGGTGCGGATGTCGACGATGACATGATCGGGATGGGGAAGGGGCTCGGGACCGGTGATGCCCAGGCGTTGCCGCCGTTCGAACTCGCGCTCCCAACCTACCTTGTAGGAGATTGCGGCGTCGAGGAACTCGTCATGAAGCCGCTTGTTCTCGCGCTCTGTAGTGAAGAGCAGTTCGGTGAACAGACGTTGCGCCCGCTGGTTGCCCTTGGCGGCGTTTACGGCCAGTGAACGGATAACGGCCTGTGCCATAGGAATGGTGACGTGGCCGTGGCCTTCGTTGAGCCTGATGGTGCGATAGGCTTCTTCCAGCAGGATGGATTTCATTCGCTCCTCGTTGATGGCGGGCAATTTTGATCTGTTGCGACTGCCTTTCGGGCGCCCACGCGGATTGCCGGATTGTCCTTTCTGGAAACGGTTCTCTGCCGGCGGCTTGCCATAGCCGACCGCGTAGTCGCCCGAATCCGGGCGAACGGTAAGTGCCTTGCGGTGGGGATCGTCCGAGACTGCCATCACTCGGCTGCCTCACGCAATTGATTGGGCGTTCCGATGCCACAGGCGACCTGTTCGGCGTCATCCCTGGCATAGGCCTCCCATCGCCTGATGATGCGATCGCAATAGACCGGATCAAGCTCACAAAGGTAAGCACGTCGACCGGTCTTGTGGGCGGCAATCAAGGTGGAGCCCGAACCTCCGAACAGGTCCAGCACGATATCGCCACGCCCGGATACATCCTTGATCGCATCGGCAATCATCTGCACCGGCTTGACTGTCGGATGTAGCGAAAGCTCATCCATGCGGCCCGCTTTCAGGGTGTTGACACCCTTGTACTGCCAGACATTGGTGCGGTAGCGCCCATGTTGCCCAAGCTCGAAAGTGTTGATGTGAGCAGCGTCGCCATGCTTGAAGGCAAAGATCAGTTCATGGCGCGAGCGGTAGAAGGTGCCCATGCCGCCATTGTCTTTTGCCCAAACGATCAGGTTCTTCAATTCCGAATAGATTCCTTCGCCAGCCGCAAGCATTTCCCCCATATGGCGCCAGTCCATGCAGATGAAGTGGATGGAGCCGTCGGCACTCGCCGAGGCGAGATTGATGAAGGCGGTCTTGAGAAAGACGGTGAACTGGTCTTTCGTCATCTCGCCGCTGGCCATCGCAAATTCGCGATGCTTGATCTTGCCGGATCCACCGACATGGCCATCGATGGGAACATTGTAGGGTGGGTCGGTAAACACCATGGTGGCGTGCTCGCCATCCATCAGGGCAGCAACCACGGCCGGATCAAGAGCAGATCCGCACACCAGCCGGTGACGGCCGAGCTGGAAGATGTCGCCAGGCTGGCAGCGCGAGGCGGCAGGATCGATGTCCGGCAGCACATCATCATCTGGATCGCCCGGCTCTTCCGGGATCAACCCTTCGACGAGGCTGTCAATCTCGGCATGCGAGAAGCCAGTGATTTCCAGGTCGAAGGCGAGGTCGATGTCGAGCAGGGCTTTCAACTCATCCGCCAGCAGTTCGTCATCCCAGCCCGCGTTCATCGCCAGCTTGTTGTCGGCAAGCACATAGGCCCGTTTCTGTTCAGGCGTCATATGCTCAAGGCGGACGCAGGGAACCTTGTCCATTCCAATCAACCTGGCGGCCTCAACCCGGCCGTGGCCGGCAAGGATGGTGTTGTCGGCATCGATCAACACCGGATTGGTAAACCCAAACGTCTTGATGCTGTCGGCGATCTGCCTGATTTGTCTCTTCGAATGCGTGCGGGCATTCTTCGCCCAAGGACGCAGCAGTGCGGGGGAGATCATGTCGATGGTTGGGTCGGTCATGTTCCTTGGCTTTCCGAATCGGTGGCCGATATCGTAAGATCATATTGACGACTTCTCGTTCGTCAAGATGCCCAATTACGTAAGGCTGTGTTGACGGTTGTGCGACCGTGTGCTTTGCTCTCGGCAATCCCAAAATGGAGGTTTGCATGGCTTTCGGAGCCCGCATTGCCGAACTCAGACGCCAGGCCAAGGAATCGCTGCAGGATGTCGCCAATGCCGTCGGTGTGACCAAGACCCACATCTGGGATCTTGAGCGGGGGCGTTCAGCCAATCCCTCGCTAACCGTGATTGAGGGTCTGGCCAACCACTTCAAGGTCTCGGTCGCCTTCCTGGTTGGCGAGGACTTCGAGGCCAGGGATGCGGATCCGGAACTGGCCCGAATGTTTCGGCTGGCAGGTCAACTGGAAGACCATGAGCGCGTTGCGGTCGACGACATGATCCAGTCCTACATCAGGCGGCGCAAAGAACGTGAACAGCAGCGTCGCGCTTGAACGCATAGACATAGATGATGTTGCCACCGATCCGGTGAGGATTGCCGCGGAGATTCACCGCCAGCTGGGTGACATTCCAGGCCCTGTTCCGATCTATGATATCGCACGGGCGCTGGACATCGATGAGATCAAAACCAAGCCGCTTCAAAACTTCGAAGGCATGCTGCTAACCAGGCCGGAGCGGGATTTCGGGACCGTCCTGCTCAATTCGCTGGCTTCACCGCAGCGAAGGAACTACTCACTCGCTCACGAGCTTGGTCATTTTTTATGCGGGTGGCACCTTACGACAGACGATACCGGATTTCGCTGCAGCCAGCGCGACATGGCATCGCCATCTGGCAATGCACGTCATGTAAAGCAAGAGCGCGAAGCCAATCAGTTCGCAATTGAACTCCTGGCGCCGTCGCGCCTGTTCAAACCTTATCTGCGCCGACTTCCGGATCTGGAACATGTGCTTTCCATGCATGTGGCGCTCGACATCAGCAAAGCCGCCGCAGCGCGCCGCTATGTCGAACTGCACAAAGAGCGCCTGGCGGTGATCTTCGCGAGGGACAGTAGCTTTATTTATGCCGTTCGTGGCAGCGAGTTTCCTTGGATAGGACTTCAGGAAGGCGATCCGTTGCCGATCCTTCCATGCGTGCCTCAAGATGCACGTACGTCCGAGATGATCGAGACGGACCCGCAAGACTGGAACATCCGCGCCCTTTCAGGCGAACTCGCCGTGCAGGTGCTCAGCCAGGAAGACGAACACGCGATCGTTCTCCTGCATGCCGCAGATGCGGATCTGGATGACGGAGATTGACCCCCCCCGGGCGGGATGACCAAGCTCGTCGCTCATAACGGGCAGAGTTGCCTGTAACCAACACCAACTTTCCTGTTAGCGAATCTCGCGTTCCCTGATCCGCGAATCTGAATTCCCTGTTCTTCCTAGCAGGGAATTCCCCAGCAACCCATTGGTATTGCCGCGCAATTGGACGCCAGAATGCGCCTCCTGCATCCAAAATCGTTCAAATTCCCTGTATTTTCCCTGTAAACCAGCCAAACCAAACCAGAGGCTAGTTCGCCAAAGACTGCAAACACCACCAGTTTCCATCAGGTCCGAGAAAGCCTTGGCCGCCGCTAAAGGCGCGTTCAGAGATACTGGGCGATCTTCTTGCCCACGGCCAAAAACCCTAGGGGATCGACCGCTTGGCCGTTGTGCCTCACTTCATAATGCAGGTGCGGGCCGGTCGAGCGACCACTGCTGCCGGTCCTGCCAACGAGATCGCCGGTCTCCAGCTTTTCACCGACGTTGACCAGGATCTGGCTGAGATGTGCGTATCGAGTGGTGAAGCCCTGGCCGTGATCGACCTCGACCATACGCCCGTAGCCTCCATTCCAACCTGCCTTCACGACTACCCCGGGTGCGGTGACCTTGGCGTCCATGCCGGTGGGAGCGCGGAAATCCATGCCGGAATGGAGAGCGGCTGAGCCGATGAGAGGATCGGTGCGAACCCCGAATGGGCTGGTTACCACGTGTCCGGGCGCCGGATTTGCAAGAGGCAGGCGGCGTGCCTCCTTCTTGACTTGGTCGAGCGCATCGAGCGCTTCGTCGAGTTCCTCGACCTTCGTGTCGAAAATCGTTGCGCCGTCGACCGGGATCAACGGGCCGCCGACGTCGCTTTTGCCGAAATCGTCCTTGTCGAAGTGGCTATCGACCGGCAAGCCAGCGGCTTCCAGTGCATTGGAAATGACATCGGCGCTTTGGGAGGCGGAGTTGGCCAGAGTGGATATCTGGGCGATCTGGTCGCCCTCAATGGCCTTGAGCGACTGATTGATGGAGACAAAGAGTTTGTCGGCGCGGTCAGCCGGTGAATCCTGTGGTTCAGTATCAGAACGGGTCGCCCAGAAGGCGAATGGCCTGGTACCTGTCGGACTGAACCCGGCCAGAGCGACATTCTGGGGTCCGACAAGACTACCGGTCACTGCTGCGCGCGTATCTTCGCGGGCTGCTGGCACAGGCGCAGTCTGTGGCAAAAGATTGCCGATACCGCCTTCCGCCCGCTCAAGCAGAGGGCCAAGCCG
The DNA here is from genome assembly GCF_001427385.1 of Mesorhizobium sp. Root157. Classification (GTDB taxonomy): domain Bacteria; phylum Pseudomonadota; class Alphaproteobacteria; order Rhizobiales; family Rhizobiaceae; genus Mesorhizobium. The sequence goes on along the minus strand of NZ_LMGJ01000038.1, from coordinate 210,106 downwards.
CCCATGCCGTTCACTGAGTTGTGTCTGGCGCTCGATCAGTTCGCTGACCTTAGTTTCCATCAGTTGCTGGTCGAGCAACTGTCTGCTGGTGATCCTGTCGACCTGGGAGCGGAGCGCCGAAATGCGATCTTCATAGGCTTGCTGGATGCGTGCCTGGCGGGCCGTTGCGGCGCCGATGAGGTTGTCGCGCAAGACGAGATAGGATGTGGCAGCCAGATAGCCGATGACGACCGCCGCCAGCGCCGATCCGGCAAAAGCGGCAAGCCACGGGCGAACGGTGAAATGTCGAATCTCATCGCCACGTGCAATGATGACGGTGTGGGGTTCCTTGCGTTTGCCGAAAACCGCTGACTGACCGGATACTGCCACGAGACACGCCTTTGTTAACGATGTCGACGGGCCGATTTAAACATTATTAGGGTTAACAAAGCTTTGTTCGGCGGACCATCGTGAGTCCGCGCGATCAAAGCATGTTGCCGGAAACTGGGGACCGGTTGCAGTTTTGGGCGTGGCGCGCTTCAGAGTTCGCGAACGGCCTGCAATACAGCCTGGGCATGGCCCTTGACGCGCACCTTGCGCCATATGGCGGCGATCCGGGCGTCGCGGCCGATCAGGAAGGTTGCGCGCTCGACGCCCATATAACTGCGCCCGTACATCTGCTTTTCCACCCACAGATTATACGTTTCGATGACCTTTCGATCCTCGTCGGCGGCGAGGTCGACGGTCAACCCGTGTTTGGCCTTGAATTTGTCGTGCTTCTTCGCGCTGTCAGGCGAGACACCGATCACGACCGCACCGGCCTTCTCGAATTCGGGCTTTAACTGGGAAAAGTCGATCGCTTCGGCGGTGCAACCTGTTGTGTCGTCCTTCGGGTAGAAATAGAGGACGACCGGTTTTCCGACGAAATCTGCCAGCCTGACTGTGCCGCCGCCACCGCGGGCAAGTTCAAACTGGGGTGCCCTATCGCCGATGTTCAGGTCGGTTGCCGTGATGTCGGCCATATCGATGCCCTTGTTTAAGGTTACACGTGAAGGTTCACCGATATAATGTCGAGGCTGGATTCGTCCACGAGAGTGTTCTTGCAATGGAATAATGTGTGGACCAGGAACTGCCGCAGCACGAAAAGGTCAGGTTCAGGCGCGACGAGATCGCCGATCTGAGCGCCTTGCCGTCCGCACGCGACGTCCCGCCTCTGGGACGATCTGCCATTGGCCGCCGGTTTCGCATATTCAGGCTGGCCGCGCTGGGATTGGCAGGGCTTCTGGCCCTGCTCGCTGTTTCTGTTTATGCGATCGGGGCGTTCGGAATAGGGGCCGGACGCTTGCAGCAGGAAGCTGAGAGCGCCATCGAGAAACTGGCGGGGGTCGATGTCGCTGTTGCGCTTGGGTCTGCCGACATCACGCTCGATGGATCGAGTTTTCTGGCGTTGCGGGTTAGAGATGTAAAACTCGATGCGGTGGGTGGACGCCGGATGTTGGACGCGGGAGCCGTGCGTTTCGGCATGCGGCTTTTTCCGCTCTTATCGGGTGAGGTGCGCCTGACGAGCGCCAGAATATCCAATGCGCGCATCGACATCGGTGCAATGCCCTCGGGCGGCAATGACTGGACCGCTTCATTGCGCAACGGAGAAGGCCTGCTTGACCCCGACAAGGTGATCGCGGCGACGTTCGAAGCTGCCCGCCAGGCACTGGACGCCGTGAAGATGGATTCGCTGCGCGAGATCAGGCTGGAGAATGTCGAATTCGCGCTGCCACAGGCAGGCGAGATGCAGTCGATCAAGGTTGCCAGTGCCACTGTGTCCCAAGCCGGGGCCGAGCAAGTGGAACTGGCATCCAGGATGGATGTCGACGGAAGGCCGCTTGCGTTGACGGCGGTTGTCATCGGCGACCCGCAAACGAAGCTGATCAGGACGTTGACCGCGACTGCCGACCTTGGCGAACGGGAAGGCGGGGTCGCCGCCGCCTCAGGCAGCACGCCGGGTACCGTTTCGCTCCACCTTTCCGGCAGTGAGGGCAGTGGCGACACATCTTCGCGGCTGGAGGCTGCGCTGTCGTTCGCTGGATCGGTGCTTGACCTCGGCCCGCGCGGCAGGTTGCCCGCCGATGTGGAAATGCAGGCCAAGTTGGAAACCGGCGCCAATAAGGTCGATATCGAGCGGCTTCTGGTGAAGACCGGCAGATCGACCTTTGCGTTCGAAGGGTCAGTGGGTCCAAAGCCGGCTTCCGGGACTCCGAACGAAGATCCGGCCTATCGCTACGATCTTGTCAGCGACGGCTCGACCTTGGCGCCGATAGAGTCTCCGGAGCCCGGCCTGAAGTTCATCGCGCGGGTTGCGGGCGTATACCTGACCGAAAGCCGCAAGCTGGTGGCGGATACGATCGCTCTCAAGTCTGGCCCAGTGGGGGAGGCCGTTGGAACCGCGGCGATCGAGTTTGTCGATGGCAAGGTACCGGGGCTGCTTATCGCCTTCACCGTCCACGACATGCCGGTTTCGCACGTCAAGCAACTGTGGCCATGGTTTTCGGCAGGCAACGCGCGAGCCTGGGTGTTGAAGAACCTTTTTGGCGGCCGGGTGGTGGACGCCTCGCTGCAATATCATGTCGCGCCGGGCCGGGCCGGCAATGGCGTGCCGCTTTCAGGCAAGGAGGTTTTTGGCCGTTTCCAGGTCGAAGGTTCGCGCTTCGATGTGGCAGGTCGCATCCCGCCTGTGCGGGACGCCGTCGGTGTGGTCGAGTTTGCCGGTAACGACGTGCAGATATCGCTGTCCTCCGGCACCGTCTACATGCCGAGCGGGCGCATTGTTGCCGCCAGCAACGGTAAGATGAAGGTCCATCGCGCCAATCGCCCGCCCGTCATTGGCAAGCTCGACATAGACGTGGCAGGGGATGCACAGGCCATCGTGGAGCTTGCCTCCTACGAACCGATCAATGCCATGCGCCATATCGGTTTGAAGCCTGAAGAAATTTCGGGGACCGTGACCGGAAACGTGAAAGCGGACATTCCGCTGCAGAGGGGCCAGGATACGAGCAAGCTCGGCTGGCTTGTATCGCTCGACTACAAGGGCCTTGCGCTGGCGAAACCCTTCGACGGGCAGATGGTGGCTGGAGCGAACGGTTCCATCGTCGTCGATCCCGAAAAGGCTGTGATTGCAGCAAGCGCGACCTTGAACGGCATTCCAGCCGAGGTCGATCTCGTTGAGCCTTTGGAGGATGCCGGACCGCCGCGGAGACGCAAGGTGGCGCTCATCATCAACGACAAGACGCGTGAAACCTTCATGCCCGGGCTTTCCACACTGCTTTCCGGCACGGTGAAGGTGGCACTGGAAAAGAACGACGACGGCAGCCGCGATGTCACGGCGGACCTGACTGGAGCTACGCTCAGCATACCTTGGGCGGGCTGGAGCAAGGGCACCGGGATTCCTGCCGATGTCAGCTTCGTGATGACCAACGACGGTGCCGTAACCAGACTCGCAAAATTCGATCTCGACGGCAAGTCGTTCTCTATTGATGGCAACGTCGACCTTTCAGGTGGAAGCCTTGTGTCGGCAAAATTCGACAAGGTGCAACTGAACCGGGGCGACGACGTTTCCGTGTCGGTCAAGCGATCCGGCAAAGGCTATGCGGTGAGCGTATCGGGGCAGTCGCTTGACGCACGCTCACTGATCAAGCAATTCACCTCGGACGTGGATACCGCCACCAAGGATACAGGCACGAATGCCATTTCGGTCAGCGCCGATATCAAGTCGCTGTCGGGCTTCCACGGTGAGGTGCTCTCAGGCCTGAAACTGGACTACAGCGCTGCCGGCTCGAAGGTCAATGGCCTGCAAGTCAGCGCCACTGCAAATTCGGGCGCGGCCATAACGATAGACAATGTCGCCGGCAATGAGCAGCGAACCATGACCATCAGGTCTGCCGATGCTGGTGCCATTCTGCGGTTCCTCAACATCTATGAACATATGCAAGGCGGCGGTATCCTGCTTTCGCTGCAGGGCAGCAGCGATGGCCCGTTGCGCGGCAAGATCGATGCGCGAGATTTTCTTGTCGTCAATGAACCGAAGCTTGCCTCTATCGTCTCCACGACGCCGGCTGGCGACAGCCGCAGCCTCAACCAGGCTGTGAAGGGCGATATCGACGCTTCGAGGGTCCAGTTCGAACGCGGCTTCACCGAGATCGAGAAAGGCCGAGGCTACGTCAAGCTGGCCAACGGCGTGCTGCGCGGGCCTCTGATCGGCACCACGTTCCAGGGCACGCTTTACGACCAGGACAACAATATCGACATGACCGGAACCTTCATGCCCGCCTACGGTCTCAATCGCATCTTTGGCGAGATTCCGCTTTTGGGGGCGATCCTCGGCAATGGCCGCGACCGTGGCCTGATCGGCGTGACCTATCGGTTGAAAGGCAACGCCAACAAGCCCGACCTGGAAATCAATCCATTGTCGGTGATCGCGCCTGGAATCTTCCGCTCGATCTTCGAGTTCCGGTAATCGGCCTTGATGTGCCTGAAGGTGGGTGGCTCAGGCTGGGCGCACCAGGATGTGTTTTTTCTTGCCGAGCGAGAGCTTTACGACATTTTCCGGACTCAAGTCCTGAAGCGTCACTGTACGCCGGTCGTCGGAGATGGACTGGTCGTTGAGACGCACCGCACCACCCTGGACGTGGCGTCGTGCCTCACCGTTCGATGACGCAAGCCCTGCCGTGACGAGCAGCGACAGGATGCCGACGCCGGCCTCAAGTGCGGTTCTGGCGACCTCGACCGATGGCAGCGTTTCGGCCAGCGCGCCTTCCTCGAACGTCTTGCGTGCCGTTTCGGCGGCTTGCTCGGCAGCAGCGCGGCCGTGCAGAAGTGCGGTGATTTCGGTGGCGAGCACCTTCTTGGCTTCGTTGATCTCGGATCCGCCGAGCGCAGCCAGCCGCGAGACCTCGTCAAGCGGTAGCGTCGTGTACAGTTTGAGGAAGCGGCCGACATCGGCGTCCTCGGTATTGCGCCAATATTGCCAGAAATCATACGGGCTCAGCATATCCGGGTTGAGCCAGATTGCTCCACCCAGCGACTTGCCCATCTTGGCGCCCGACGCGGTCGTCAGCAGCGGCGTAGTCAGCGCATAGAGTTGCGGTGTGCCCAGCCTATGGCCGAGGTCGATGCCGTTGACGATGTTGCCCCACTGGTCGGAACCGCCCATCTGCAGCCGCACGCCGTAACGCTTGTTCAACTCCACGAAATCGTAGGCTTGCAGAATCATGTAGTTGAACTCGAGGAAGGACAGCGATTGCTCGCGGTCAAGCCGCTGCTTTACGGAATCGAAGGCGAGCATGCGGTTGACCGAGAAATGCTGGCCGACATCGCGCAGGAATTCGAGATAGTTGAGCGGAAGAAGCCATTCGGCATTGTTGACCATCAGCGCGTCGCGCGGACCCCCGCCGAAGTTGAGGTAGTTGGAAAACACCCTTTTGATGCCGTCGATATTGGACTGGATGGTCTCGGGCGTCATAAGTTTGCGCGCCTCGTCCTTGAAGGATGGATCGCCTACCATGCCAGTGCCGCCGCCCATAAGCGCCACGGGCCTGTGACCTGTCTGCTGCATCCAGTGGAGCATCATGATCTGGATCAGCCCGCCCGCGTGCAGGCTGGGCGCGGTCGGGTCGAAGCCGATATAGGCCGTCACCGTTTCCTTGGCGAAGAGTTGGTCAAGGCCGCTTTCATCCGAAACCTGGTGGATGAAGCCGCGCTCGCTCATGATGCGCAGGAAGTCGGACTTGAAGGCGGACATTTTTCTTTTCCCGAAAGCGCCGGCCCAAAATGGTTGCGGCGTGGCAAGTGTGATCGCGCGCGTTTAGCATCAGCAGGCAAGGAATCACAAGAACGGCGGGCCAAATGAGGACCCAAATGGGAACGATGTGCGCGATCGGGTTGATGAGCGGTACGTCTATGGACGGCATCGACCTGGCTGTGCTGAGGACGGACGGCGAAAATGTCGTCGAGCGTGGGCCGAATTTCTTCGTGCCTTATGAAGCAACCTTCCGTGACCGCATTGCGCGAGCGCTGGAGACGGCAAAGCAGATCACGGTGCGCAGCGACCGGCCTGGTGATCTGGCTTCGCTGGAGGAGGAAATCACACGGCGCCATGCCGAAGCCGTGGCAATCTTTGTCAGGCAGCGCATGGCTGAGTGGGGAAAGCCTGACATCGTCGGCTTCCACGGCCAGACTGTCCTGCACCGGCCGCAAGCCGGCCTCACTGTCCAACTTGGTGACGGCAAGCTTCTGTCGGCGCTGACCGGCCTGCCGGTGGCTTACGACATGCGCGCCAAAGACATGGTGCATAAAGGGCAGGGCGCACCGCTGGTGCCCGTCTATCACGCCGCCTTGGCGCGGGCGCTGTCAGCGCCCTATGCCGGAGAGTTCCCGATCGTGTTCGTCAATATCGGCGGTATCTCCAACATCACCTATGTGCCTGAAACCGGGAATCCAATTGCCTTCGACACCGGTCCCGGCAATGCGTTGATCGATCAGTGGGTTTCGCGGGAAGGCGGCATCCCGTTCGATGCAGATGGAGCAGTCGCCAGCGAAGGCGCTGTAGTGGCCGCTGTTGTGCAAGACTATCTGGGCAAGCCGTTTTTCAACCGGCCGGGACCGAAGTCGCTCGACCGCAATGATTTCACCCTTGCCGAAGCAGAAGGATTGGAACTGGCCGATGGGGCGCGAACGCTTGCTGCCGTTTCAGCGCAAGCAATCCTGAAATCGGTCGATCACCTGCCAAGTGCGCCCAAGCTGTGGATCGCTTGCGGGGGAGGCCGCAAGAACCCGCATATCATGCACGACCTTGGCAAGGCCGCACAGCAGACAGGCGCGCAAGCGGTGCTTGCTGAAGATGTCGGACTGGAAGGCGACGCCACCGAAGCGGAGGCGTGGGCTTATCTGGCGGTACGCGTTGTGAAAGGTTTGCCGCTGACGTTTCCGACGACGACCGGCTGCTTGCAGCCGCTCACGGGCGGTGTGCTGGCGCGTCCGCTACCTTAGCCGCTTGGGACGAGGGTCGGCCAATTCGCCTGCCAGCCGGCGGTCAAGGTAGTCCGCGCATTCCTGGAGCAGAAGTTCCGAATCGTTGGCGAAGAAGTGATTTGCGCCGGGAATCGTCTTTTGCGTGATGGTGATGCCCTTTTGGGTGTGCAACTTGTCGACCAGTCCCTGAACGTCCTTGGTCGGCGCTACCTTGTCGGCGTCACCGTGGATGATGAGGCCTGACGACGGGCAGGGGGCCAGGAACGAGAAATCGTAGATATTGGGCTGCGGCGAAATCGAAATGAAACCTTCGATTTCGGGCCGGCGCATCAAAAGCTGCATGCCGATCCACGAGCCGAACGAGTAGCCGGCCACCCAGCAGCTTTTGGAATCGGGGTGCAGCGACTGAACCCAGTCGAGCGCCGCCGCGGCGTCAGATAGTTCTCCGGTGCCGTGGTCGAACTCGCCCTGGCTGCGGCCGATACCCCGGAAATTGAAGCGCAACGTGGTGAAATTGCGCTTCTGGAACATATAAAAAAGATCGTACACGATCTTGTTGTTCATCGTTCCGCCGAATTGCGGATGCGGGTGCAGGACGATGGCAATCGGTGCGCTCTTTTCCTTGGAAGGTTGATAGCGGCCTTCCAAGCGACCGGCCGGACCTGTAAATATGACCTCAGGCATCGATAACTCCGAACTGCAAACGATGAAGCGGTGTCGAACCAATTCCTGACCTGGTTGCACAAGATTCGACCTTGACGCGCGTCGAAGCTGTTTCTAGAACCAGATTAGAACTATTCAAAACTGAGTGGGTTAGCCACCCGTGCCGCAAAGGCGCTAGATAGGACGGCTGGCCCTTTGATTTCAAGGAAATAACGCTTCTGCGTTTAAAGCGGCTTCAGGCACGGAGACATTGAGAGCAAAATGGCTGCCGAACGCGCCTATCTCGACTACAACGCAAGCGCACCGCTTCTCGATGCGGCGCGTGCGGCTATGGTCGTGGCGCTCGATGTGGCTGCCAACCCTTCGTCCGTCCATTCGGAAGGCCGCATGGCCCGTCGCATGATCGAAGATGCGCGTCGCTATGTTGCAGCATTGGTCAATGCCAGGCCCGAACACGTCGTCTTCACCTCCGGCGCGACGGAGGCCGCATCGACCTTGCTTGCGCCCGACTGGAAAATGGGGCGCAGCGCCGTGCGCCTGGGCCATCTCTATGTCTGCACTGCCGATCATCCGTGTCTGCTGAATGGTGGCCGTTTTGCGCCGGAGCATGTCAGCCGCATTGGCGTTGGTGCCGATGGCGTAATCGATCTGGATGCGCTTGCGGCTGCATTGACCGCGCATGACAAGGCTTCCGGGTTGCCCTTGGTCGCCGTTCATGCGGCCAATAACGAGACCGGGGTCATTCAGCCGATCGAAAAGATCGCGCAAGCCGTGAAGGTAGCGGGTGGCATCCTCGTACTGGATGCCGTTCAAGCGGCGGGCCGAATTCCTCTCGATATGTCAAAGTTTTGTGCCGATTATTTGATTCTGTCGTCACACAAGATCGGTGGCCCCAAGGGTATTGGCGCGCTTGTTGCCGCTGGCGACCTGATGATGCCGAGCCCGCTGGTCAGCGGCGGCGGCCAGGAAAAGGGCCATCGCGGCGGTACTGAGAATCTGGTCGGCATTGCCGGCTTCGGTGCAGCCGCCAGCCAGGCGCTTGCTGGACTGTCGGACATTGGTGCCGTTGCCGAAAAGCGCTCGCAGATAGAGACGGTAGTGGCGCAATTGGTACCCGATGCCGAATTCTTCGGCGGTGCTGCACCGCGCCTGGCCAATACGACATTTTTCGCCATTCCCGGCGTCAAGGCCGAAACCGCGCAAATAGCCTTCGATCTTGCCGGTGTGGCCTTGTCGGCGGGTTCGGCATGTTCTTCCGGCAAGGTCGGGCCCAGCCATGTGTTGAAGGCAATGGGCTATGACGAAAGCCATGGTGCGCTGCGCGTCTCCATCGGGCAGGCGACAAGCGCGCGCGACCTGGAATTGTTTCGCGACGCGCTGGCGGGCATTGCCGCCCGCCGTGCCAACCGAGACAAGGCCGCCTGACGGCAGCGCGAATTGGACCTTCGGGTCTGGTAGAGCCGTGCGACCCTATAGGCCGGTGCATTTCCGGCCCGGACGCACTATATGGAACTTACGCCGTTCCCACCCGAACGGTGCCATAGTTTGAAAACTGTCGGGCCTTGACCCCGGCGTGGATGGAGAACGCTTATGCCTGCCGTGCAGGAGACGATTGATCGAGTCCGCAAGATCGACGTCGACCAATATAAATATGGCTTCGAGACCGAAATCGCGATGGACAAGGCCCCCAAGGGCCTGAGCGAAGAGATCATTCGCTTCATCTCGGCCAAGAAGGATGAGCCAGACTGGATGCTTGAATGGCGTCTGGAGGCTTATCGTCGCTGGCTGACGCTGGAGGAGCCGACCTGGGCGCGTGTCGAGTACCCGAAGATCGATTTTCAGGACATCCACTACTACGCTGCGCCGAAGTCGACGCCAGGGCCGACGTCGCTCGAAGACGTCGATCCCGAACTGCTCAAGACCTACGCAAAGCTTGGAATCCCGCTGAAAGAGCAGGAAATCCTGGCCGGTGTGCAGAAGTCGGCGGCCAATGATGATGACGCGCCGGATGGCGAGGGCGACAACGTCTACAAATCGGGCCGCGTCGCGGTAGATGCCGTCTTCGACTCCGTGTCGGTCGTCACCACTTTCAAGAAGGAACTGGCTGCGGCCGGCGTCATCTTCTGCTCGATCTCCGAAGCGATCCGCGAGCACCCGGAACTGGTGAGGAAGTACCTCGCTTCCGTGGTCCCGATCTCCGATAACTTCTACGCCACGCTGAACTCCGCCGTGTTCACCGACGGATCGTTCGTCTACGTGCCCAAGGGCGTTCGCTGCCCGATGGAGCTTTCGACCTATTTCCGCATCAACGAGAAGGGCACCGGTCAGTTCGAGCGTACGCTCATCATCGCCGAAGAGGGCGCTTACGTGTCCTATCTAGAAGGCTGCACGGCTCCGCAGCGCGACGAGAATCAGCTTCACGCCGCCGTGGTGGAACTGATCGCGCTGGATGATGCCGAGATCAAATACTCGACGGTGCAGAACTGGTATCCGGGCGATTCCGACGGCAAGGGCGGCATCTATAACTTCGTCACCAAGCGCGGCGATTGCCGGGGCGACCGTTCGAAGATTTCGTGGACGCAGGTCGAGACAGGATCGGCCATTACCTGGAAGTACCCGTCTTGCATCCTGCGCGGCGACGACAGCCAGGGCGAGTTCTATTCGATCGCCGTGTCTAACGGCTATCAGCAGATCGACAGCGGCACCAAGATGATCCACCTCGGCAAGAACACCCGCAGCCGTATCATTTCCAAGGGTATCGCCGCCGGCTTCTCGCAGAACACCTATCGCGGCCAGGTTTCGGCGCACCGCAAGGCAACGAATGCGCGCAACTTCACCAATTGCGACTCGCTTCTGATCGGCGACCAGTGCGGCGCACACACCGTGCCTTACATGGAAGCGAAGAACTCGACGGCCAAGTTCGAACACGAGGCAACCACTTCGAAGATTTCGGACGACCAGAAGTTCTACGTCATGCAGCGTGGCATTCCGGAAGAGGAAGCGATTGCGTTGATCGTCAACGGCTTCGTCAAGGACGTCATCCAGGAACTGCCGATGGAGTTCGCCGTGGAGGCGCAGAAGCTCATCGGTATTTCCCTTGAAGGCTCGGTCGGCTGACCACCGCCAGACGCTGACCGCACAAAGACAAACGATTCAGGAAGAAACAATGCTTGAGATCAAGAACCTCCACGCCCGCATCGCCTCGACCGGCACCGAAATCATCCGCGGCCTCGACCTGACGGTCAAGGCCGGCGAGGTTGCCGCCATCATGGGGCCGAACGGCTCGGGAAAATCGACGCTGTCCTATGTGCTGGCCGGCCGCGAGGACTATGAAGTCACCGAGGGCGACATCCTCTACAACGGTGAATCGATCCTTGAAATGGACCCGGCCGAGCGCGCCACCGCCGGCATCTTCCTCGCCTTCCAGTACCCGATGGAGATACCGGGCGTGGCGACGATGGAATTTCTGAAGGTGGCGATGAACGAGCAGCGTAAGGCGCGTGGCGAGGAGCCGCTGAAGATCCCGGAATTCATCAAACGGGTAAGGGAGGCTTCCGGGACGCTAGAAATGGACATGGCGATGCTGAAGCGGCCGCTCAATGTCGGCTTCTCCGGTGGCGAGAAGAAGCGCGCTGAAATTCTGCAGATGAAGCTGCTCGAACCCAAATTGTGCGTTTTGGACGAGACCGATTCCGGCCTCGACATCGACGCGCTGAAGATCGTTTCCGAAGGCGTCAATGCGCTGCGTTCGCCCGACCGCGCCATTGTCGTTATCACCCACTACCAGCGCCTGCTGGAGCTTATCGTGCCCGACAGCGTCCACGTGCTCTACAAGGGCCAGGTGATCAAGTCCGGCGACAAATCGCTGGCAGTCGAACTGGAAGCCAATGGCTACGCCGGCATCATTGGCGAAGCGGCGTGAGGTGGCAAACATGAACATGCGTGTGCAACCTCAACGAACATTGGCCGAAACGGCGCTGATCGACGCTTATGGCGAGCGGCAGTCGCATCTGCCAGGCGACGGTGCCGTCATGCTGAAGCGCGACGGGGCCATCGAGGCGATCAAGCACGGCCTGCCGACGCGGCGCGTCGAATCATGGCACTATACCGATCTGCGCCGCCTGCTGACCTCGATCCCGGCCTTCGCGCCGGCCGGCGCCGCCAAGGCGGTGGAGCCGATCGTCGATGGCTCGCTGGTGCTTTCGGTGCTGAATGGCGTGTCGAGCGCGACGGCGTCGAAGGTCGATGGCGTCACTGTCGAGCGTCTGTCGGATAAATTGACGGACGGAAGCTTTGCGCCTGCGCTTGACCTCTACGGCACCGATGACGCGATCGGCGCGCTGAATGCCGCCTTTGTCGCCGATGGTTACTTGGTCGACATCGCCGCTGGTGTGACTATCGAGAAGCCGGTCGAATTGCAGAACATGCTGACCGGTGGCCAGAGCCATGTGCGTCTGCCGGTGCGGGTTGGCGCCGGCGCAAAGGCGACCATCGTCGAACGCCAGGTTGGTGCTGGTGACGGGCTGGCAAGTTCGGTCAGCCAGCTGACCATCGGCGACGATGCCGAGGTAACCTGGGTGATCGTGCAGGAGCAGCCGGACACCGCCACGCACCTTGCTCAGTTCAAGGCGCATCTCGGTGCGAATTCGAAGCTATCGCTGTTCTTCATGAACATCGGGGGTAGGCTGGTACGCCAGGAAATCAACGTCCTGACCAAGGGAGAAGGCTGCGACTTCCAGTTGCGCGGCATCAACCTTCTGGCTGGAGACACCCATACCGACGTGACCATGGTGCTCGACCATGCGGTGCCCAACACCACATCGACCGAAATCGTTCGCAACGTGGTGACCGGCAAGGCGCATGGCGTCTTCCAGGGCCGCATCAACGTGCATCAGCACGCGCAGAAGACAGATGCCAACATGGCCTGCAACACGCTGCTTCTGTCGGACGACGGCGAGTTCTCGACCAAGCCGGAACTGGAAATCTTCGCCGATGACGTTGTCTGCGGCCATGGCGCGACGGTTACCGAGATCGACCACAATCATCTGTTTTATCTGATGGCGCGCGGTATCGACGAGAAGACGGCGCGTGGCTTGCTGGTCAAGGCATTCGTCGCTGCGGTCATCGAGGAACTGGAGGACGAGCAGATCGTCAACGCGCTCGAACTGAAGCTCGACGACTGGTTTGTTGCACACGGGTGAGGAACGCTCGGCCCAACGACGATAGGCGATAGCCCTTCATCCGGAGGCCGAGTGGGGTGCGTTAGGCACGCGGAAAGCGAGAGACGTGGACCAGAAACTCGAAACCATTCCCTATGACGTCGAGGCGATCCGCCGCGACTTCCCCATTCTGTCGCGCGAAGTCTACGGCAAACCGCTCGTTTATCTCGACAACGGTGCGTCGGCACAAAAGCCGCAAGTCGTGCTCGATGCCATCCAGCATGCTTATTCGCTCGAATACGCCAACGTCCATCGCGGCCTGCATTTCCTGTCGAACGCCGCCACCGATGCCTATGAAAAGGCTCGCGAATCGGTGCGCCGCTTCCTGAATGCACCCAGCACCGACAATATCGTTTTCACCTCCAACTCGACCGCCGCCATCAACACGGCCGCCTATGGTTTCGGCATGCCGAACATCGGCGCGGGCGACGAGATCGTGCTGTCGATCCTTGAGCATCACTCCAACATCGTGCCGTGGCATTTCATCCGCGAGCGGCAGGGCGCAAAGTTGGTCTGGGTGCCAGTGGATGACCTCGGCGCCTTCCACATCGAGGATTTCGAAAAGAGCCTGACCGATAAAACCAAGCTGGTCGCCATCACCCATATGTCGAACGCGCTTGGCACGGTGACGCCGATCAAGGAAATCTGCCGCATCGCCCATCAGCGCGGCATTCCGGTGCTGGTCGATGGTAGCCAGAGCGCCGTCCATATGCCCATCGATGTGCAGGATCTGGATTGCGATTTCTTCGTCTTCACCGGCCACAAGGTTTACGGGCCGTCCGGCATCGGCGTGCTCTACGGCAAGAAGGAAGTGCTCGAGCGCATGCGCCCCTTCATGGGCGGCGGCGAGATGATCGAGGAAGTGACGGAAGACAACGTCACTTATAATGACCCGCCGCACCGCTTCGAGGCCGGCACGCCGCCGATCGTGCAGGCAATCGGGCTGGGTGCTGCGCTCGATTACATGGACAGCGTGGGTCGCGAGCGGATCGCCGCCCATGAGGCCGACCTGAAAGACTATGCGCATGAGCGGCTTCGCGCCATCAATTCGCTGCACATTCTGGGCGACGCGCCGGGCAAGGGTGCCATCGTCTCGTTCGAACTTCAGGGCATTCACGCCCATGATGTGTCGATGGTGATTGATCGGCAAGGCGTTGCCGTGCGCGCCGGCACACACTGCGCCCAGCCGCTGTTGAAGCGCTTCGGCGTGACATCCACATGCAGGGCATCGTTCGGCATGTACAATACGAGGGCGGAGGTCGATGCTCTCGCTGAGGCGCTGGAAAAAGCGCGCAAGTTTTTCGGGTGACCAATATGGACGACGTGACGACAACAACCGAAGCCGCATCGCAAGAAGCCACGACCGACAGCGTCTTTTCGGCGTCTGCCATTCCCGCGGACCAATTGGCGCGGCTCACCGATGACATCGTCTCGGCGCTGAAGACGGTGTACGATCCAGAAATTCCGGCCGACATCTATGAACTCGGACTGATATACAAGATCGACATCGAGGACGACCGCTCGGTCAAGATCGATATGACGCTAACCGCACCCGGTTGCCCGGTGGCTGGCGAAATGCCGGGCTGGGTCGAAAACGCCGTCGGCGCCGTGGAGGGTGTTTCCGGCGTCGAAGTCACCATGACCTTCGATCCGCCGTGGTCGCCGGACCGCATGTCGGAAGAGGCGCAAATCGCCTGTGGTTGGTACTGAACCGGCTCGAACCCCGTTTGAAAGCTGGAAATATCGCCCTACATCCAAAATCACGCGATGGAGTGAGGCAGGCGGTATTGGCAGGCATCGCGATCGAGGTTGCCATGAGCATCGCCTTCAAGGCCTCTGGCTAGAGAAAGTGAGCGCCCATCCTTCGAAGGGGCACGTTGCATGCCTTGCGCGCGTGGCAAATATTCACCATCTTAGGCGCAGTTGCGTTCCGCCGGCCTTGAACCGGCGTGGAAGCGGAGAATGAGATGAGAAGTTTTTCCGTCATCAGCATGACCGAAAGGGCCGCCGAGCGCGTGCGCGAGATCGTGGCCACGCGCGATAACGCGCATGGCATCCGCCTCGGCATCAAGAAGGGCGGCTGCGCCGGCATGGAGTATACGGTCGATCTGGTGACCGAGCCGAACACCAAGGACGACCACATCGAGCGTGACGGCGCCCATGTCTATGTCGCGCCGGAAGCAGCCTTGTTCCTGTTTGGCACGCAGATGGATTTCGAGCAGACGAAGCTGCGCACCGGTTTCACCTTCTCCAACCCGAACCAGAGTTCGGCCTGCGGATGTGGCGAATCGGTGGAACTGAAGCCGGCCGACCTCAAGGCATTGGCCGAGGCGCGTGCGGCAGATGCTGCCTGAAACCTTCCAATATTCCCGCACATGGACGATGAGCGCATAGGCGAACTGTTCGATGGTCTCGGACCGGTCGCCATTCGGCGCATGTTCGGCGGCAAGGGAATCTATTATCAGGGCGTTATTATCGCGTTGGTGCTGCGTGACGAATTGCTGCTCAAGGCCGATGCCGAAAGCGCCCCCGACTTCGCCGCCGCCGGTAGCCAGCAGTGGACTTACACGGGTTCGCGGCACGGCAAGGAGGTCGCGATGCCATATTGGAGCGTTCCTGACGGCGCTTTCGATGATCCCGACGAAATGGTCATCTGGGCGCGCAAGGCCTATGAAGCAGGGCTGCGTGCCGGCAAGTAGAGCCCTACAGCGCCTTGGCGATCTGTGCGGCCAGCCTGGCATTGTTCTCGACCAGCGCGATGTTGGTCCTGAGGCTGCGGCCTCCGGTGAGTTCCAGGATATTCGACAATAGGAACGGCGTCACCGCCTTGCCGGTGATGTTCTGGGCTCGTGCGGCCTTCTGCGCTGCCTCGATGTACCCGGCCATTTCATCGGCGGGAATTTCGGCATCCTGGGGCACTGGATTGGCCACCAGCATGCCGCCGTCGAGACCCAGAGCTTGCCTTGTTTGAAACAGCTGTGCGATCTTGGTGGCACTGTCGAGCGTAAGCGGTGCACGGCACGGCGACTGACGAGACCAGAAGGCCGGCATGATTTCCGCGCGATGGGCAACTACCGGTACACCGCGCGTTTCCAGCACTTCCAGCGTCTTTTCGATGTCGAGAATGGCTTTCGGGCCGGCTGACACGACGATGACCGGCGTGCGCGCCAGTTCGTCGAGGTCGGCGGAAATGTCGAAGCTGGTTTCCGCACCCTTGTGGACGCCACCGATGCCGCCAGTCGCGAAAACCCGAATGCCGGCCATATGCGCCGCGATCATCGTCGCGGCAACGGTGGTGCCGCCTGTACGACCTTCCGCCACCGCGAATGCGAGGTCGGCGCGCGACAGTTTCATGGCATCGCCCGTCAAGGCCAGCGATTCGCGCTCGCCATCGGAAAGGCCGATCTTGATGCGGCCGCCGACGACCGCGATCGTGGCCGGAAGCGCGCCTTCGTCTGCCACGATCTTTTCGACATTGGCAGCCATCGCTCCATTGTCGGGATAAGGCATGCCGTGGGTGATGATCGTGCTTTCCAGTGCCACCACCGGGCGACCGGCGGTCAGGGCCTTCGCCACCGGTGCATGGATATCGATAAACGGACGGGCGCTTTCTGGCGTCATGGTCGTCTCCCGGTTACGCGGCTTGCAAGCCTTCAAGCCGCTCTTGCCATCGGTGCAAGGATTTCATGCCACTTCCTCGGCCCGCGGCACAAGGGCTAGCGCTTCGGCGAAGGAAGCGGCATCGAATTTCGGCACGGCATCCGGGCTTTCGACGGCAAGCAGCGCGGCCGCCACTCCTTCGCGCAATGCTTGGCGCAAATCGAGACCCCGCAGCAGAGCCGCGACCGTGGCGCCGGCAAGCGCATCGCCCGCCCCTGTAACGTCGGCGACGTGCCGAGCAGCAGGGGGACGGATCGCAAACGAACCTTTGCCGTCGAACCCGAGAATCGCATCATCGCCGGATGTGACTACACCGCTCTCCAATCCGGCCTTTTGCAGGCCGGCAACCACGTCGCGCATTGCTGCTTCGCGCGCTACTTCGGCAAGCGCTGCCGCCTCGCGGTGGTTCATGAACAACAGTGTGAGACGACCCAGAATTGAACTGAGGCGTACGACCTTAGCCGGGGAAATGGCGACGGCGAACAGTGGCTTGCCATCAGCCAAAATGGCCAGCCGCTCCAAAGCAGGCACTGGCAGATTGGCATCGCACAGTACCGCATCAGCAGCACTCACAGCCTCGCGCGCCTTGGCCCGGCGTATCTGCTTTGGAAAGGCTATGTCG
Organism: Mesorhizobium sp. Root157; assembly: GCF_001427385.1. Classification (GTDB taxonomy): domain Bacteria; phylum Pseudomonadota; class Alphaproteobacteria; order Rhizobiales; family Rhizobiaceae; genus Mesorhizobium. The sequence goes on along the minus strand of NZ_LMGJ01000038.1, from coordinate 192,943 downwards.
TACAGCGCCATGTCGGCAAAGCCGACGATCAATTCGCCTTCGCGGTCCAGAAGCGCCGTGTAACTTGGCGTAGTTCGGTCGAGAAAGGTCACCGAGAGATCTGCAGCACCGCACTCGGCGATGGCCCGCGCAACGGCCTCGGCAGCCGCGTCGCCACCTCGTACCGAAAGCAGCGAAGCCGAAGCGCCTCTGCGCATGGCTGTGCGGAGTGCGTTGAAGACGCCGCCGCCGACGTCTTCGCGCATTGTGCCGGGATTGGAGGCCGCCGGGACATATGCACCGGAGACCTGGCCGCGCCGATCGATGTGCGCCCCGCCCACGGCGAGGATATTGGGTGACTGCGTCATGACGGCACTGAGATCTCTATGGCTGGAAAACACTAGTTCGGTGAATCACGAGGGGCAATCGGTTGCGTCGATTCGCCTGAAAATCAGGAGGTGGCCGCCAACCTCCACATCGTGCGCTTGGCTCGAAATGATGGCACAAAAAAAGAACAAATAAGGTTTATCTTTTAAAATCAAAAATTTAACGTCTCTTGCCAAATGAGAACAAAAAAGGTACAAAATAGCAGAGATCAACGGATTGTCCGACATTCATTGACGACAAAAGGGTAGTGTATCATGGCTCAGAATTCTTTGCGGCTTGTAGAGGACAGTTCGGTGGATAAAACAAAGGCTCTGGATGCGGCTTTGTCGCAAATCGAGCGGGCTTTCGGCAAAGGCTCGATCATGCGTCTCGGCGCAAATGAGCAGGTGGTCGAGATCGAAACGGTCTCGACGGGGTCGCTTGGCCTCGATATTGCCCTTGGCGTCGGCGGATTGCCGCGCGGCCGCATCATTGAAGTTTACGGACCGGAAAGCTCGGGCAAGACCACGCTTGCGCTGCATACTGTCGCGGAGGCCCAAAAGAAGGGCGGTATCTGCGCCTTCGTGGATGCCGAGCATGCGCTCGACCCCGTCTACGCCCGCAAGCTTGGCGTCGATCTGGAGAACCTGTTGATCTCGCAGCCGGATACCGGTGAGCAGGCGCTGGAGATTTGTGATACTCTGGTGCGCTCCGGTGCCATTGACGTGCTGGTTATCGACTCGGTTGCGGCACTGACGCCGCGTGCCGAAATCGAAGGCGAGATGGGCGACTCGCTGCCTGGCCTTCAGGCTCGCCTGATGAGCCAGGCGCTGCGCAAGCTCACCGCATCGATTTCGCGCTCCAACACCATGGTCATCTTCATCAACCAGATCCGCATGAAGATCGGCGTCATGTTTGGTTCGCCCGAAACGACGACGGGTGGCAACGCGCTCAAGTTCTACGCATCGGTGCGTCTCGACATCCGCCGCATCGGCTCGGTCAAGGATCGTGACGAGGTCGTCGGTAACCAGACACGCGTCAAGGTGGTCAAGAACAAACTGGCCCCGCCGTTCAAGGTGGTCGAGTTCGACATCATGTATGGCGAAGGTGTTTCGAAGACCGGGGAACTGATCGACCTCGGCGTCAAGGCCGGCGTGGTCGAGAAGTCGGGCGCCTGGTTTTCCTACAATTCGCAACGTCTCGGCCAGGGGCGCGAAAACGCCAAGCTGTTCCTGCGCGACAATCCCGATACGGCGCGCGAGATCGAATTGGTGTTGAGGCAGAATGCCGGACTGATCGCCGAGAAGTTCCTGGAGAATGGTGGCGAGGGCGGTTTGGAGGACGAAGCCGGCGAAATGTAGCGACGCCGGTCTGGCAGCGTATCACCCGCTCGATACGTATGAATATCCGAGCCGCTGGCCTGTTTGGCCGGCGGTTTTCGTTTTCGACCTCCCCCGGTAGGAAAAAGTGGCTGGAAGTGAGGTATGGCCGGTTGTTTTTCCGGACTGACGCCTGTTGTTTCGTCTTTCTGGACAGTGTGAAGGCTGCTCGTTAAAAGGCCTTGTTCTGTGCGTCGGCGCTGCTGGCGTTTCCCGCGAAAAAGGCATCATCCATGAGTGGCGTGAACGAGATCCGGTCGGCATTTCTCGACTATTTCCGCAAGGAGGGTCACGAGGTGGTGGCCTCTAGCCCGCTAGTGCCGCGCAACGATCCCACACTGATGTTCACCAATGCCGGCATGGTGCAGTTCAAGAACGTTTTCACGGGTCTTGAAAGCCGTCCTTATTCGCGCGCCACGACATCGCAGAAATGCGTGCGTGCCGGCGGCAAGCACAACGATCTCGACAATGTCGGCTACACCGCACGCCATCACACGTTTTTCGAGATGCTCGGCAATTTCTCGTTTGGCGACTATTTCAAGGAACGCGCCATCGAACTGGCTTGGAACCTGATCACGCGCGAGTTCGGCCTGGCCAAGGATAGGCTGCTGGTCACGGTGTATCACACCGATGACGCCGCCGCCGATTTCTGGAAGAAGATCGCGGGGTTGCCGGACGAGAAGATCATCCGCATCCCGACCAGCGACAATTTCTGGGCGATGGGCGATACCGGCCCATGCGGACCGTGTTCGGAGATTTTCTACGATCACGGCGACCATATTCCCGGTGGCCCTCCCGGCAGCCCGGATGAGGACGGCGATCGCTTCATCGAGATATGGAATCTCGTCTTCATGCAATTCGAGCAATTGTCCAGAGAAGACCGTGTCGAACTTCCTCGCCCGTCGATCGATACCGGCATGGGCCTGGAGCGCGTCGCTGCTGTTCTGCAGGGGCAGCATGACAACTACGACATCGACCTGTTCAAAGCCCTGATCCGCGCCTCCGAGGAGGCGACTGGTGTCAAGGCGGAAGGCAAGAACAAGGCAAGCCATCGCGTCATTGCCGATCATCTGCGGGCGTCAAGCTTCCTGATTGCCGACGGCGTGCTGCCCTCCAACGAGGGGCGCGGCTATGTGCTGCGTCGCATCATGCGCCGCGCCATGCGCCATGCCCAGTTGCTGGGTGCGGGCGATCCGTTGATGTGGCGCCTCGTGCCGGCGCTGGTGCGTGAAATGGGCCAGGCCTATCCCGAACTGGTGCGCGGAGAACCGCTCATCACCGAGACGTTGAAGCTCGAAGAGACCCGGTTTCGCAAGACGCTGGCACGCGGCCTTGGCCTGCTTGCCGACGCAACAGAAACATTGTCCAGCGGCGATCGTCTCGATGGTGAAACGGCGTTCAAACTCTACGACACTTACGGCTTTCCACTCGACTTGACGCAAGACGCCTTGCGCCAGCGCAATATTGCTGTCGATCTCCACGGTTTTGAAAGCGCCATGGCGCGCCAGAAGGCGGAAGCGCGGGCAAGCTGGGCCGGTTCGGGGGAAGCGGCGACCGAAACCGTGTGGTTCGGCGTTCGCGAAAAGGTCGGTGCAACCGAATTCCTTGGCTATGATACCGAGCAGGCGGAAGGCATTGTGCAAGCACTGATAAAGGATGGTGCCGAAGTTCCCGCTGCCGTGGCGGGGGAAGCTATCGCTATCGTTGTCAACCAGACGCCTTTTTATGCCGAATCTGGTGGCCAGATGGGCGACACCGGAACTATTTCTGGGGAAGGCCTCGTCGTTGAGATCACGGATACCCACAAGAAGGGTGACGGCCTGTTCGTGCATTTCGGAAAGGTTGCCAAGGGTACGGTGAAGACCGGCGCTGCGGTCGAACTGAAGGTCGATCATGCACGCCGCTCGCGGCTGCGGGCCAACCATTCGGCCACCCACCTGATTCATGAGGCCTTGCGTGAAGTTCTGGGCACCCATGTCGCGCAGAAGGGGTCGCTGGTAGCGCCCGAGCGCCTGCGCTTCGACATTTCGCACAACAAGGCGATTTTGCCAGCGGAACTCGAGCAGGTCGAGCGGATGGCGAACGAGATCGTCGTCCAGAATGGTCCGGTGACAACGCGCCTGATGTCGGTTGACGACGCGCGCGCCGAGGGCGCCATGGCCCTGTTCGGCGAAAAATACGGCGATGAAGTACGCGTCGTCTCGATGGGCACCACGCTGCACGGCGAGAAGGCCAACCGACCTTATTCGATCGAACTGTGCGGCGGTACCCATGTTGGCGCCACCGGCGATATCGGCCTTGTTCGTATCGTGTCCGACAGTCCGGTCGCTGCCGGTGTTCGCCGCATAGAGGCCCTGACGGGTGAGGCGGCACGCCGCCACCTCGACGATCAGGACCGGCGTTTGAAGGCTGTGGCGGCGACGTTGAAGATTTCACCGGCCGATGTTCCGGCCCGCGTCGAAGTCTTGCTCGACGAGCGCAAGAAACTGGAGCGCGAACTCACCGAAGTGCGCAAACAACTCGCGTTGGGTGGAGGGTCCGCGGCCGGTGCTGCATCGGACAACGAAACGGTTGCCGGTGTCGGGTTTCTTGGAAAGGCGGTGTCCGGCGTTTCACCCAAGGATTTGAAGCCGCTGGCCGATGCCGGCAAGAAGTCGCTTGGCTCGGGCGTCGTCGTGTTCGTCGGCGCAGGCGACGACAACAAGGCAAGCGTCGTGGTGGCCGTCACGGATGACCTGACCGACCGCTTCAGCGCGGTGGAGTTGGTGCGTGTCGCTTCAGCAGCTTTGGGCGGCCAGGGTGGCGGCGGCCGTGTGGACATGGCCCAGGCTGGTGGCCCCGACGCCTCGAAGGCGAGTGATGCAATTGCCGCGGTCAAGGCTGCACTGCAGGCAGCCTGAGGTTCATAGACTCAACAAAAAGACCAGCGTCGTCAGGCACCGGTCTTTTTGTAGGATTCGAGCATTGGACCAGAAACCGGCTTTCGAGCTGTTCCGGAGCTGAATCAAGCCGTCAAAGCGCTTCTGTGCGCCAATTCGGCGCACGGCACGCTATTGCAACGGTCAGCCCATCGCCTTTTGCAGGTTCTCATCGACCTTGTCGAGGAAGCCGGTGGTGGACAGCCAGGGCTGGTCCGGACCGATCAGCAAGGACAAGTCCTTGGTCATGAAGCCGCTCTCGACGGTGTTGATGCAGACTTTCTCCAGCGTTTCTGAAAAACGTCTCAGATCGGCGTTGTCATCCAGCTTGGCGCGATGCGCCAATCCGCGCGTCCAGGCGAAGATTGAGGCGATGGAGTTGGTCGAGGTTTCCTGACCCTTCTGGTGTTGGCGGAAGTGGCGGGTAACTGTGCCGTGCGCGGCCTCGGCTTCCACCGTCTTGCCGTCCGGCGTCATCAGCACCGAGGTCATCAGGCCGAGCGAGCCGAAGCCCTGCGCCACTGTGTCGGACTGGACGTCGCCGTCATAGTTCTTGCACGCCCAGACATAGCCGCCGGACCATTTGAGCGAGGACGCCACCATGTCGTCGATCAAGCGGTGCTCGTAGGTGATCTTCTTTTCCTTGAAGGCGTCGGCGAATTCCTGGTCGTACACGTCCTGGAAGATGTCCTTGAAGCGACCGTCATAGACTTTGAGGATGGTGTTCTTGGTCGAGAGATAGACCGGATAGTTGCGCAGCAGGCCATAGTTCAGCGAGGCGCGGGCGAACTCGCGGATCGACTCGTCAAGGTTGTACATGGCCATGGCGACGCCGGCATCGGGCGCGTCGAACACTTCGTGCTCGATCACCTTGCCGTCTTCGCCGACGAACTTGATCGACAGCTTGCCCTTGCCGGGGAAGCGGAAATCGGTGGCCTTGTACTGGTCGCCAAAGGCATGACGGCCGACGATGATCGGCTTCGTCCAGCCCGGCACCAGGCGCGGCACGTTCTTCATGATGATCGGTTCGCGGAAGATGGTGCCGCCGAGAATATTGCGGATCGTGCCGTTGGGCGACTTCCACATCTTCTTGAGCTTGAATTCCTCGACGCGGCCCTCGTCAGGCGTGATGGTGGCGCACTTCACGCCGGCACCGTACTTCTGGATCGCATGGGCTGCGTCGATGGTCACCTGATCATTGGTGGCATCGCGATGTTCCACCCCGAGATCGTAATAATCGAGGGTGAGATCAAGATACGGGTGGATCAGCTTGTCTTTGATGAACTGCCAGATGATGCGCGTCATCTCATCGCCGTCGAGTTCGACGACCGGGTTCGCCACCTTAATCTTCGCCATGAAAAATGCCTCGTTTCTGGAAATCTGAACGACCGTGCCGGAGGGGCTCGGCCGAGGATGAAGCCCCTATATCAAAGCCATCGTAAGCGCGCAAACAGCACCGCAGGCCCTGTTCTCTGCCTTTTGGAGAATAGCCGCGAGGCACAAGACCTTGCCTTGGCGCCAGCGAAGCCGGGACGGATACCATGGGGTCTTGGAAAAGCCTTCATTTTGGAGGCCGGATGTGGCAGGGACGGCAGCAAAGCCGTATGAATACCGTTCATTGATCAACATGCCTTCCAGCCAAGACCAGCAGAAAACCGCAGTCGCAGGACCAGCCATCATCCTTGTCGAGCCACAGCTTGGCGAGAATATCGGCATGGTTGCGCGCGCCATGGCCAATTTCGGCTTGTCGGAACTGCGGCTGGTCAATCCGCGTGACGGCTGGCCGAGCGAAAAGGCCCGTGCCGCGGCAAGCCACGCCGACCACGTCATTGACGCCACGCGCGTGTTCGGCGATCTCGCTTCGGCGATTGCCGATCTCAATTTCGTCTTCGCGACGACGGCGCGCGAGCGCGACGGCTTCAAGAGGGTAGCAGGGCCGGTCGAGGCGGGCAGGACGCTGCGATCCCGCTCGATCGCCGGGCAGAAGACCGGCATCCTGTTCGGCCGTGAGCGCTTCGGCCTCAACAATGAAGAGGTGGGGCTGGCGGACGAGATCGTGACCTTTCCGGTCGATCCCGGGTTTGCCTCGCTCAACATTGCCCAGGCCGTGCTGCTGATGTCCTATGAGTGGATGAAGTCCGGCCTCGAGGACGAGACGGCGACCAATTTCTCCACACCGGAAATGCCACCTGCCACCAAGGAAAAGTTGCATGGCCTGTTCGCCCATCTGGAGGCCGCACTCGATGCGCGCGGATATTTCCGCCCTGCCGCCAAGAAGCCGAAGATGGTCGACAATTTGCGCGCCGTGCTGACGCGCGCAGGCTTTGCCGATCCGGAACTGAAGGTGCTGCGCGGGGTCGTCGCCTCGCTTGACTATTTCTCGCCGAAGCAACCGCGCGGTGCAGGCTATCCCGATCGAAAGGCCGAGGTCGACCGCGCGCTCCATGCTGAAGGCGACGACAAGGCGGAGAGCGGTCACCGCCGGGACCAGGGCGCCGGCAATGACTGAGCAGCCGGTCCTGCTGTTCGATTCCGGCGTCGGCGGCCTTACCGTGCTGCGCGAAGCCCGGGTGCTGATGCCGGACCGCCGGTTCGTCTATGTCGCGGACGATGCCGCCTTTCCCTATGGCGCTTGGGAGGAACCGGCCTTGCGCGCGCATGTGCTGGACCTGTTCAACGTCCTTCTCGATCGTTTCCGCCCGGAAATCTCGGTCATCGCCTGCAACACCGCCTCTACGCTGGTCATCGATGCTTTGCGCCAGAATTTTCCCGGCCATCCGTTTGTCGGTACCGTGCCGGCGATCAAGCCGGCGGCGGAACGCACCCGTTCGGGGCTGGTGTCGGTGCTGGCAACGCCCGGAACCGTGAAGCGGCAATATACGCGCGACCTCATTCACCAGTGGGCGTCGAAATGCCATGTCCGGCTGGTCGGCAGCGACCGGTTGGCCGCACTGGCGGAAATCTACATGCGCGACGGCTTTGTCGACGAGGAAGTGGTGCGCAGCGAAATCTCGCCCTGCTTCGTCGAACAGGACGGCGAGCGTACCGACATCGTCGTGCTTGCCTGCACCCACTATCCTTTCCTGGTCAACCGCATGCGCAAGACCGCCCCCTGGCCGGTCGACTGGCTGGACCCCGCCGAGGCCATTGCCCGGCGAGCCCTGTCGCTCGTTGCCAAGAGCAGTGCCGACGATTTCCGCGATGCCAACGGCGCGGAACCGGACCTTGCGGTTTTCACGTCGGGCAAAGCCGGGTTCCCGATGCGACGGCTGATGCAGGGATTTGGCCTCGCCCTGGCGCGATAGCGGAACATCGAAGCCAAGCGGGCGTTTTCCTTGCCTGAAAGGAGAGCGGCCATGCCTGCTACCTCGAAAGCCCAGCAGAAAGCCGCCGGCGCGGCCCTTTCGGCCAAGCGCGGCGAAACCAAGAAAAGCGAACTCTGGGGCGCATCGAAGGAAATGTATGAATCGATGAGCGAGAAAGAGCTTGAAGAATTCGCGCAAACCAAGCGCAAGGGCCTGCCGGACAAGAAGGCGGACGATTGACACGTCCGCATTCGGCGGCGATGGCGATGCGAGTTGAACCCGGTCTCCTGCCGCCCCAGTGGGGGCGAGGATTGCTTGACAACGGGCGCCCCCTCCTTTAGAGCCACGCCAACACCGGGCGGCGACGTTCGGTGCTTTTCTTTGTGACTGCCGCGAGACCGGCCGGAAAACCGCTTCACGCTTTCCCTGGTTTCGCTTCATGACGTGTCCCGTGGATATTCCGTCGCTTAGCGCGGAAAATCCTGTCAGGTCTCGAAAACGGAGGCCAGAGGAGGGCGCGTTTCCTTCACCCGGAACATGAGGTTGCGGGTGTAATTTTTGAAAGGGAATGCGATGAGCAAGCGCGAATCCGCGAAATATAAAATCGATCGCCGTCTTGGCGAGAACATCTGGGGCCGCCCGAAGTCCCCGGTCAACAAGCGTGAATACGGCCCCGGCCAGCACGGCCAGCGCCGCAAGGGCAAGCTTTCCGACTTCGGCCTGCAACTGCGCGCCAAGCAGAAGCTGAAGGGTCACTACGGCGACATTTCGGAAAAGCAGTTCCGCAAGGCCTACGAAGAAGCCAACCGCCGCAAGGGCGATACGCCGGAAAACCTGATCGGCCTGCTCGAATCGCGCCTCGACGCCGTCGTGTACCGCGCCAAGTTCGTGCCGACCATTTTCGCGGCGCGCCAGTTCGTCAACCACGGCCACGTGAACGTCAACGGCAAGCGCACGAACATCGGTTCGTATCGCTGCAAGCCGGGCGACGTCATCGAGGTTCGCGAGAAGTCGAAGCAGTTGGTGATCGTGCTGGAATCGGTAGCCCTGGCCGAGCGCGACGTGCCGGACTACATCGAAGTCGATCACAACAAGATGGTCGCCACCTATGCCCGCGTTCCGGGCTTGTCGGACGTGCCGTTCGCCGTCCAGATGGAACCGAACCTGGTCGTCGAATACTACTCCCGCTGATTGGAGCTTTCGCTTCATTTGCAAAGGCCGCCTTCGGGCGGCCTTTTTCGTTTGGATGCACTTATTCATCGCCACGCCCGGCATCGCCGTCTGAGTGTCTTTGCCCCGCTGATTCTTTTCGTCATCCCAGGGTCCGCGCGACGGCCATCGGCCTGCTCCGCCCTAGGATGACGAAGTTACGTCTATTCATTGCCACGCTGCCTTTTCGGCCCTGGGAATCTTCTGCCCCGCCCTTAAGCTCGCTCGCTGCGCTCGTCGCTGGCGGGGACCCCGGATGGCCAGACGGCTATCGGAGTTCGTGCTGTATGGTTGCCACGCCCGGCTTCGCCGT
>NZ_LMGJ01000038.1:81762-183338 GCF_001427385.1 Mesorhizobium sp. Root157 | reverse complement strand
CAGAAGCGATGCGAAGGATTATGGAGGCGGTGCGAAGGGGTGTGGAAAAAGGCGATGAGAGGTTTTGCAGGAAGTGAATGGGAACAAGGAGTTGGCGGCAGGGACGGGTGGCAGGTGCATGGATCGATCCCCATTCTCGGCCGCGGACGGGCCTTTTCCGGACCGCTGGCGTACTGCCGCCATGTCACGTCATCGATACCGGTTCGCTTCAGCGGTGACGCGGGTTGGAGTTCTCCCCGGCGTTCGGGAATTTCCACGCTGGCGCCCGGCATGCCTGCGAGCCGCGAAAAGCGCTTCGCATCACCGAGGCCGATGTTGTAGAGCGTTGCGCGACCAACCTGTGGGCCGAACGCCATGAACATGCTGTCCGAACCGATTGCCGACCCGGAAGGTGGATTTCATCCGCTGTTCAAGGACGCGCCGTCCTCCGTGGAGTTCAACAAGCTGCGCAAGCGGCTGATGAGGCAGACCCGGCAGGCCATCGAGGATTTCGCCATGGTGAAGCCCGGCGAACGCTGGCTGGTGGCGCTGTCGGGCGGCAAGGATTCCTACGGCCTTCTCTCCATGCTGCTCGATCTGAAATGGCGCGGGCTGCTGCCGGTCGAACTGCTTGCCTGCAATCTCGACCAGGGCCAGCCGAATTTTCCCAAGCATATCCTGCCGGATTACCTGAACGCCAACGGCGTTGCCCACCGGATCGAGTACCGGGATACCTATTCGATCGTGACCGGCAAGCTGGCCGAGAACAGCACCTATTGCTCGCTCTGCTCACGGCTGCGGCGCGGCCATCTCTACCGCATTGCCCGCGAGGAGGGGTGTTCGGCCCTGGTTTTGGGGCACCACCGCGAAGATATTCTCGAAACCTTCTTCATGAATTTGTTCCATGGCGGCCGGCTTGCCGCCATGCCGCCCAAGCTTCTCAACGACGACGGCGACGTGATGGTGCTGCGGCCGCTGTCCTACTGTGCCGAGAACGATCTGGAGCGGTTTGCGTCGGGCATGCAATTCCCGATCATCCCGTGCGATCTGTGCGGCAGTCAGGACGGACTGCAGCGCAACATCATGAAAGCGATGCTGGACGATATCGAAAAGAAGATGCCGGGCCGCAAGGACACCATGATCCGGGCGCTGACCAATGTGCGCGCCTCGCATCTGCTCGACCGCAAGCTGTTCGACTTCGCTGGCCTGGCGCTCGGCGCTGCCGCTTCGGAGTAACCCGGCGGGCCGTTGATGTTTAAACCGGCGGATTGTGCGGCTGGAACAGCTTGCCGCGCTCGGCGATCAGGACGAACAGGAGGCCGACCAGCGCGACGGCGAAGAAGCCGGCGCCGAGCGGCGTCGTGGTGCCGTCAAATGCCTGGCCAAGTCCCGCGCCGATCAAGCCGCCGCCGGCGGTGCCCATGAAACCCAGTACGGCTGAGGCCGTGCCGGCGACATGGCCGAGCGGCTCCATGGCCAGCGCATTGAAGTTCGAGCCGATCAGGCCGAACTGGAACATGGCCAGCGCAAACAGCAGCAGGAACAGCGCGAACGGGATGGTCCCGAACAGCGACAGGACAAACCAGGCGGCGCTCACCAGCATGAAGCCGATCAACGCGCCATGTGACAGGCGCCGCATGCCGAAGCGCCCGACGAGGCGGGAGTTGAGGTATGAGGCAAGCGACATGAAGGCCGCCACCGCGGCGAAGGCGACCGGGAACATCGTGCCGAGTTCATAGATGCCGACATAGATCTGCTGGGCCGAGTTGATGAAGCCGAACAGCGCGCCGAAGATGAAGGTCGAGGCCAGCGTGTAGCAAAGCGCGACGCGATTGGTGAGCACGATGGCGAAGGCCTGGCCGATGGAGCGGATGGTGAAAGGGCGGCGATCTGCGGGGTTCAGCGTCTCGGGCAGCCTCAACTGCATCCATATCACGACGGCGACCGCGGCAACCGCCATGAAGACGAAGATCAGGTGCCATTCGCCGAACAGCATGATGATCTGCCCGGTGCCGGGCGCGATGATGGGCACGATCATGAACACCATCATGACCAGCGACATCACTTCGGCCATCTGGCGGCCGCCGAAGACGTCGCGGATGATGGAGACGGTGATGACGCGTGTGGCGGCCGAGCCGACGCCATGGACGAAGCGTGCCAGAAGCAGCGCCTCGAAAGTGGGGGCGAAGGCACCGACAAGGGCCGCGACCACATAGATGCCGAGGCCGGCCAGCATGGGGGCCTTGCGGCCGAAGCGGTCGGCGAGCGGCCCATAGGCGAGCTGCGCCACCGCAAAGCCCATCAGGTAGGCCGAAATGACATACTGGCGATGGTTTTCGCTCTCCACGCCAAGGCTGGCGCCGATTTCCTGGAGGCCGGGCAGCATGATGTCGATGGCCAGCGCATTGAGGGCCATCAGCATCGCCATCATGGCGATGAATTCCATTTTGCCCATGCCGAGCAGGCGGGGCGGTGCCGTATTCGCGGTAGCGTCCATTTTTTCACCCGTAAGAGAGCAACAAAGGCGCTGGGGTGGCCAGCGCCTTCAGATGCGGTCCCGAACGGTGCCGGAACAGCGGAGGAAATAGGGCGGGGTGAGGTCAGGCAGTGCCTTTGACCTTGATGCCCTTTTCGTCGAAGAACGTTTGCAGTTCACCCGCCTGGAACATCTCGCGGATGATGTCGCATCCGCCGACGAACTCGCCCTTTACGTACAGTTGCGGGATCGTCGGCCAGTTGGAATAGTCCTTGATGCCCTGGCGCAGCTCGGTGGAATCGAGGACGTTGACGCCCTTGTAGTCGACCCCGACATAGTCGAGAATCTGGACGACCTGACCGGAGAAGCCGCATTGCGGGAAGCCGGGGGTGCCTTTCATGAACAGCACCACGTCGGTGTTCTTGACCTCACTGTCGATGTAGTCGTTGATGCCGCTCATGACTGATCCTTTCAAGGCCCGTGGGATCCAGGCCGCAAAACTTTGCCTTCAAATAACCCCGTGCGCGCTCTGAAACAAGACGTTTGCCGTCCGGTTTCGGAAATGGCGCATCGATTGGCCCGGCTTTGGGCCAAAGCCGACCTCAGTCTGGCGCGCTGGTCTGAAGCGCCAGCGCGTGCAGGACGCCGCCCATATTGCCGCCGAGCGCATCGTAGACCATCTGGTGCTGCTGCACCCGGCTCTTGCCGCGGAAGCTCTCGGCCACGACTTCGGCGGCATAGTGGTCGCCGTCGCCGGCAAGGTCGCGGATCGTCACCTTGGCGTCGGGGATGCCTTCCTTGATCAGCCGTTCGATGTCGCGCGCGTCCATTGCCATATCGTATTCCCCGTTCAGGTTCCCATGAATTTCGGGAACCACGATTCGTGAGCGGTGGTGAGTTCGCTTATGGATATGGCATGCGCCTCGCCAAGTTTCAATTCGCGCCCGCCGGTGGTGCCGATGCGGGCAGCCGCGACGCCGGCCTTCGTCGCCGCCTGCACGATTTCCTCTGCCGCCTCGGCCGCGACGGCGAGCACATAGCGGCCCTGGTCTTCGCCGAAGAAGGCCTCGGCGGGAGCGGCAGGGGGAGCATCGATGCGGGCGCCGATGCCCGACGCCATCGCCATCTCGGCCAGCGCGACCGCGAGCCCGCCGTCGGACACGTCGTGGCAAGCGGTGACGATGCCGGACGAAATCAGCGCGCGCACATGGTTGCCGACGCGCTTTTCATGCGCGAGGTCGACCGGGGGAGCCGCACCTTCAGCGCGGCCATGGATGTCGCGCAGGAAGACCGACTGGCCAAGATGCGTGCCCCAGGCTGACGGCGCGCCGACCAGAAGGATCGCTTCGTCCGCTGCGGCGAAGCCGATGCGGGCCATTTGCGACCAGTCTGCAAGCAGTCCGACGCCGCCGATGGTGGGGGTGGGCAGGATGCCCTGGCCGTTGGTCTCGTTGTAGAGCGAGACGTTGCCGGAAACGATCGGGAAGCCGAGTGCGCGGCAGGCCTCGCCGATGCCTTTGATGGCTGCGACGAGCTGGCCCATGATTTCGGGCCGTTCGGGATTGCCGAAATTGAGGTTGTCGGTGGCGGCAAGGGGCAGGGCGCCGGTGGCGGTCAGGTTGCGCCAGCATTCGGCAACCGCCTGCTTGCCGCCCTCGTAGGGGTCGGCTTCGCAGTAGCGCGGCGTCACGTCGGAGGAGAAGGCAAGCGCCTTGCTGGCGTGACCCTCGACGCGCACGACGCCGGCATCGCCGCCCGGCCGCTGCAGCGAATTGCCCTGGATCATGGTGTCGTACTGTTCCCAGACCCAGCGGCGCGACGACAGGTCCGGCCCGCCGAGCAGCTTGAGAAGCGCATCGGCGACATCGACCTTGGGCAGCGCGGAGACATCCAGTTCGGCCGGCTTCTTCGGCTCGACCCACGGGCGGTCATATTCGGGCGCCTCGTCGCCGAGTTCCTTGATCGGCAAGTTGGCAACCTCTTCGCCCTGGTGCAGCACACGGAAGCGCAGATCGTCGGTGGTCTTGCCGACGATGGCGAAATCGAGGCCCCATTTGGTGAAGATCGCCTCGGCCTCTTCTTCCTTTTCGGGGCGCAGCACCATCAGCATGCGCTCCTGACTTTCCGACAGCATCATCTCGTAGGCCGACATGCGCTCCTCGCGCACCGGCACCTTGTCGAGGTCGAGTTCGATGCCGAGGTCGCCCTTGGCGCCCATTTCGACGGCCGAGCAGGTCAGGCCTGCCGCGCCCATGTCCTGGATGGCGATGACGGCACCCGATGCCATCAGTTCGAGGCAGGCTTCAAGCAGGCACTTTTCGGTGAAGGGATCGCCGACCTGCACGGTCGGGCGCTTTTCGTCGATCTTGTCGTCGAATTCGGCCGAGGCCATGGTGGCACCGCCGACGCCGTCGCGGCCGGTCTTGGCGCCGAGATAGACGACCGGCAAGCCGACGCCCTTGGCTTGCGACAGGAAGATGGCGTCGGTCTTGGCGAGGCCGGCGGCAAAGGCGTTGACGAGGATGTTGCCGTTATAGCGGGCGTCGAAATTGACCTCGCCACCGACGGTCGGCACGCCGAAAGCGTTGCCGTAGCCGCCGACGCCGGAGACAACGCCTGCTACCAGATGCCTGGTCTTGGGATGATCCGGCGCGCCGAAGCGGAGCGCGTTCATTGCCGCAATCGGGCGCGCGCCCATGGTGAAGACATCGCGCAGGATGCCGCCGACGCCGGTTGCCGCCCCCTGATAGGGTTCGATGTAGGAGGGGTGGTTGTGGCTTTCCATCTTGAAGACGACGCAATCGCCGTCGCCGATGTCGACGACGCCGGCATTTTCGCCCGGTCCCTGGATCACGACATCGCCCTTGGTGGGCAGGGTGCGCAGCCATTTCTTCGAGGACTTGTACGAGCAATGCTCGTTCCACATCGCCGAGAAGATGCCAAGCTCGGTGAAGCTGGGTTCGCGCCCGACCAGATCGAGGATGCGCTGGTATTCGTCCGGCTTCAGGCCGTGCGCGGCAATGAGTTCGGGGGTGATTTGGCGGGTGTTGGAAATGGTCATCGAAAAGGTCGCGTCCAGCTTCGGTGTCGGCGTCCTATTAGCGCATGCACAGGGCGGTTACACCCCCGCCGGCCCGAGAAAAATAGCCGCAACTCAGCCTGTAGCCCGCTTTCGCCGATTCAACTGTTCTTGTGCATCCAGATGCCGAACGCGATCAGATAGAGATAGGCGAACAGCCCCAACGCGATCATCTCCGGCGTTTCGACCAAGCCGTTCTCGCTGAAGAGTGCGGCTTCCAGTTCAGGGTAGGGCTGATACCAAAGCCCTATCAGCAATCCGATGCCAAAAAGGATTGCCCCCGCGGCAAGCCACGGCAAAACTTTCGGATAGACGATCTGATTCGACTGCACCTTCAGCGATTCCCCTAGCCTGCAAACCCCGATGGAAGGTTTGCCCGTACGGGATTGATTCGAGAAGCCGGCAAAGCAGCTTATGCACGGGAGTGTCCCGTGCGCGGCAGGCTATCCCGTCGTGTTGCAGTCGCTGCTGCCGCCCTGCCATCGCGCAATGTCGGAACCGATGCGGGCACCGAGCGGTTCGCTCATCAGCGGCCCGAACGCATCGACGCGGCTGGAACTGCCGGTCGCCTGCACGACCAGAAGTGGCTTGCCACCGTAGTGCTTGGCCGGCACCAGAAGGAAGCGCGGCGTGCCGCCGAAATTGTTCAGCTCGTTGGCCATCTGGTAGGTCTTGAAGGCCGGATCCTTGCTGGCGATCCAGCATTTGTGGGCGGCGATGGCGACCTGTTCCATGGCGCGCAAGGAGGCGCTCTTGCCTGACGACGGGGCGGTGTTGCTTTTCGATCCCGACTGGCAGGAGGCGAGCGCAAGCCCGGCGAACGCAAGCATCGCGGCCCGGCTGATGAGAGATAGCTTTGTCATGCGCCCGTTCATCTCGTTTTGGGAGGAAGGTTTCGGACACGCGCCAAGCCGGAAAACGGCATGGCGGTTTAAGCCGGTTCTAGAGCGCGTCGCAATCTTTCAGATTCGCTGGCGCGCTCCAAGTGATTGTTTTTGTGCATGCATTAGGCAGCAATGCCAAGGGCGCTTTCGAACAAGCCGCGGCCGTCGCTGCCGCCATGAGCGGCCTCGATGAGGTTTTCCGGGTGCGGCATCAGGCCGAGCACATTGCCCTTGGCCGAGACGATGCCGGCAATGTCGTTGATCGAACCGTTGGGGTTGGTGCCTTCGGCGTAGCGGAACACCACCTGACCATTGCCCTCCAGCCGGGCCAGCGTTTCGGCATCGGCGAAATAATTGCCGTCGTGATGGGCGACCGGGCAGCGGATGATCTGGCCCGGCTGGTAGTTGCGGGTGAAGGCGGTGTTGGCGTTGGCGATCTGCAGCTTGACTTCGCGGCAGACGAATTTGAGCGAGGTGTTGCGCATCAGGGCGCCAGGCAGCAGGCCGGATTCGACCAGGATCTGGAAGCCGTTGCACACGCCGATGACCATGACGCCCTTGGCGGCCTTGTCGGCGACAGCCTTCAAGGCCGGCATGCGGGCGGCGATGGCGCCGCAGCGCAGATAGTCGCCATACGAAAAGCCGCCGGGGATGACGATGAGATCGACATCGGGGATTTCCGTGTCGGTTTCCCATACGGTGACGGGCGGCTTGCCGGAAATCTTGGTCAGCGCCGCGATCATGTCGCGGTCACGGTTGAGGCCGGGAAGAAGGACGACTGCTGATTTCATTTCGGCTCGTAAGGGTGTTGGGGTTCGGCGAGTTCGCGCAGTTCGAGGCGGTGTTCTATTCTTTCAAGGCGCTGATCGATGCGGCCAGTTATCGCATAGATGTTGCTGATGTCGGTCTGCGTGCTCAGGGCCTGCAGTCTCATCGCGACGATCTCGTGCTTGACCTCACCCAGACCGCTTTCAAGTCGATCCATTCGCTGATGAATTTTCTTCAGGAGATCATACATCAGTTCGTTGGTGACTTCGGTCATTCTGCCCTCCGGCACAACCCTAGATAAGCGTCACAGTATAATTCTCGATTACCGTGTTGGCGAGGAGCTTGTCGCACATCGCCTTGAGGTCGGCTTCGGCCTTGGCCTTGTCGGTCGCGTCGAGCTCGAGGTCGAACACCTTTCCCTGGCGCACGGAGCCGACGCCGCCAAAGCCGAGGCCGCCGAGCGCATGTTCGATCGCCTTGCCCTGCGGGTCGAGCACGCCGTTCTTGAGGGTTACGGTGACGCGGGCCTTGATCACGCTAGCCTTGCTCCGGTTCATGTTGATCGATCAGTGCGGCTTCGAGCCCTTCGGCGGCTCGGCCGAAGCGACCAGTACCGGCCCTGTCGGGCGCGGCGGCTCGTTCTCATTCATGATGCCGAGGCGGCGCGCGACCTCCTGATAGGCTTCGACCAGCCCGCCCATGTCGCGACGGAAACGGTCCTTGTCGAGCTTGTCCTGGGTGGCGACGTCCCAAAGCCGGCAGGAATCCGGCGAGATTTCGTCGGCCACGACGATGCGCATCATGTCGCCTTCGTAGAGACGGCCGCATTCCATCTTGAAATCGACAAGCTGGATGCCGACGCCGAGGAACAGGCCGGACAGGAAGTCGTTGACGCGGATGGCCAGCGCCATGATGTCGTCGATCTCCTGCGGGCTCGCCCAGCCGAAGGCGGTGATGTGTTCTTCCGACACCATCGGGTCATCGAGCGCATCGGCCTTGTAGTAGAATTCGATGATGGAGCGCGGCAGCACGGTGCCTTCCTCCATGCCCAGCCGCTTGGCCAGCGAGCCGGCGGCGACATTGCGCACAACCACTTCGAGCGGGATGATCTCCACTTCCTTGATCAACTGCTCGCGCATGTTGAGGCGGCGGATGAAGTGGGTGGGAATGCCCATACGGTTCAGATGGTTGAAGATGTGCTCGGAGATGCGATTGTTGAGCACGCCCTTGCCGTCGACCACTTCATGTTTCTTGGCGTTAAAGGCGGTGGCGTCGTCCTTGAAGAACTGGATCAGCGTTCCGGGCTCGGGCCCTTCATAGAGGATCTTGGCCTTGCCTTCGTAGATGCGGCGGCGTGACTTCATTTTCTTGTGTTTCTCTGGCTCGAGGGGCGGGCGTTGCAACCGGTCCCTTTTTCTCGCCGCAAAGGCGGCTACCATGGGGGCTCAATCGCGGTCTCTATCGCAATCGGACCTTTTTCTCAATCGGCAAAACCGGGCATTCACCTCTTTGGACGGGCAGGCTACCGCCGAAATGTCGCAGCGCTGCGATAAAACAAGCATATTGACCGGGCGGCGTCCTTTTGGTTTGTGCGTGGACACCACATATTCACCTTCACCGAATCGAACATCGACCTTGGAGGCACGGCATGACGAGCATGAAGGACCGGCAGGATGGGTTCGAACGCAAGTTCGCGCTCGATGAGGAACAGAAATTCCGTGCCGTGGCCCGCCGCAACAAGCTGCTTGGCCTGTGGGCGGCCGAAAAGCTCGGCAAGAGCGGCGCCGACGCCGATGCCTACGCCAAGGAAGTGGTGAACTCCGACTTCGAGGAAGCCGGCGATCACGACGTCTTCCGCAAGATCCGCAAGGATTTCGATGCGGCCAGCGTCGACCAGTCGGACCATCAGATCCGCCGCACCATGGACGAACTTATGGCGACCGCGGCCGAGCAGGTGAAGAACAGCTAAAGGCCTATCTGCCAAAGTTTTGGTCTGGACCAATCGACCGCCCGGACAATCCGGGCGGTTTTTCTTTGCCTTTCCATGCGTTTCCGGCTGAAACTGGATTCTTTCAATGAGGAAGTTGCCATGTCCCTGAAGGAACGGCTCGCAGCCGACGAAACGCTGATCACCGGCTGGTCGGGGGTGCCTGACGCGTTGACGGTGGAGATCATGGCGCGCCAGGGGTTCGATGCGCTGACCCTCGACATGCAGCATGGCGGCCACAGCGAGGACAGCGTGCTGCGCTGCATCGTACCGATACAGGCTGCGGGTAAGCCGGTGATCGTGCGCGTTCCGGTCGGCCGTTTCGACATGGCGAGCCGTGCGCTGGATTTCGGCGCCGAAGCGGTGATCGCGCCGATGGTGAACTCGGTCGCCGATGCCAGGGCCTTTGCCGCAGCGATGAAATATCCGCCGGTGGGGCAGCGTTCGTGGGGGCCGACGTTCGGCCATCCGCGCCACGGCAAGGGCGACCATCAGGACTGGCTGCGTGAAAACAACGCGCGCACGCTTTCCTTTGCCATGATCGAAACGCGCGCGGCGCTGGATGCCCTGGATGGCATTCTGGAAACGCCCGGCATCGACGCCATTTTCCTCGGGCCTGGCGACTTCTCCATCGCCTGGACGAACGGCGCGACGGTCAATTCGACGCTGGAAGACATGATGGAAACGGTGGCCTCGGTGGCCAAGCGCGCGCGGGCGGCCGGCAAGCATGCCGCCATTTATGTCACCGATGTGAAAATCGCCGGGCGTTTTGTGGAGATGGGCTATCGCCTGCTCGCCACCGGCCAGGAACAGCAGTTGATCGCCAGTGGCGCGGCCAGCCTGCTTGCAGGCCTCAAGGGGTCGATAGGGAATAGGGAATAGGGAATAGGGAATAGGGAATAGGATAAAATCCCTCTCCTGTCGTGCCCTATAGCCGCGTCATGAACTGGGCGAAGGTCAACGACCCTTCGGGCCACGGACCATGCCCGGATTTGGAATTGAGGTGCCCGACGTCTCCGGCGTCGATGAACAACGATCCCCATGCGCCTGCAATGTCTTCCGCGACATCGAAGGAGCAGTAGGGGTCGTTGCGGCTCGCGATCATGACCGAGGGGAAGGGCAGCGGATCGCGCGGGTAGGGGCCGAAGGTCATCAGGTGCTTCGGCCTGACCTTCGGATTGGCGACGTCGGGAACGGCGACGAAGAAGGCGCCGGCAACCGGCCTGGTGAATTTCGGCATGGCCTGGATGACGCTGGGGACGCCGAGCGAATGCGCGACGAAGACCACCGGGCGCTCGGCCTCGTTGACCGCCTTGGCGACCGCATCGGTCCAGTCTTCGCGCACCGGCTTCGACCAGGCCGCCTGCTCGACGCGCCGCGCCGTCGACAGCTTCGCCTGCCAGCGGCTTTGCCAATGGTCGGGGCCGGAATTGGTGTAGCCGGGGACGATGAGGATATCTGCGTCTTTAACTTTCATGACCCGCATTTAGCGGGATGGTATGGTCGCCGCAATGGCGGCCTTGCAGGGTGGGTGTCGAAATTGTGAACACGATGTTCGCTTTTTGCCTTCTTGTGTGAACGATCCCGTTGATCGATATAGCTGCCAAGACAGAAACAGCCGTGCCGGAGTTTGGTTTGACACTGACACGACGCACCTTGATCGGCGCTGCAGGAACCTTGCCGTTGGCATGCTGGGCAGAGGCCGGTCGGACGGAGACACTGATGAGCGAATTGCCCTTTGCCGCGACGGCGCCTGTGAGCGTTGCCCGTGTCGGCTTGCGCGCCCGCGATGCCGAAGGCCTTGCCGCCTACTACCGCGCCATTGTCGGGCTGGAAGAACTTGCCCGCGACGGCGAAACCATCACGCTGGGCGCTGCGGGGCGGCCGCTGCTGGCCATTGAATCCGACAAGGCGGCGAAGCCGGACGATCCGCGCAGCGCCGGCCTATTCCACACCGCATTCCTGTTGCCGAGCAGGGCCGATCTTGGCCGTTGGATCAATCACGCGATTGCTGAGAAGATCAAGGTCGAAGGCGCGTCCGATCACCTCGTCTCCGAGGCGCTTTATCTGACCGATCCGGAAGGCAACGGCATCGAGATCTATGTCGACCGGCCGCGCGAGGACTGGGCCTGGAAAGGCTCGCAGGTGGCGATGGCGACCGAGCGTATGGACGTGCCCGGCGTGGTGGGCTCAGTCCCGGCCGGTGACGCTGGCTGGCAAGGCGCGCCGCAAAACACCGTCATCGGTCACGTGCATCTGCGCGTCGGCGATCCGCGAGAGGCCGAAGCCTGGTGGAACCGCGAATTCGGTTTCGACACTGTCGCCAAATACGGTGCGCAGGCCGTATTCCTGTCGTCAGGCGGCTATCACCACCATATCGGCGCCAACACTTGGCAGAGCGCGGGCGCAGGCCATCGCGACAATGGCCGCACCGGTCTTGCCTGGGTCGAGATGCGCGCAACCGACGCGGACGGTGAGGTGAGCCGCGAAGACCCCTGGGGCACGGTGATCCGCACCGTTCCGGGCAAGCCGGTTTGACCGTCCCGGAAAGATCAAAACAAAAGGGCCCTCGCGGGCCCTTTTTCATGTCCAAGGCTGAGGCTGGATCAGGCTTCCCCGAACACCCGCTTGAAGATCGTGTCGACATGCTTGGTGTGATAGCCAAGGTCGAATTTCTCGCGGATTTCGGCCTCGGGGAGCGCGTCGGTGACCTCCTTGTCGGCCAACAGTTCCTCAAGGAAATCAGCGCCATGCTCCCACACTCTCATGGCGTTGCGCTGGACCAGCCGGTAGGAGTCCTCACGGCTGACGCCGGCTTGGGTGAGCGCAAGCAGGACGCGCTGGGAGTGAACGAGGCCGCGGAACTTGTTCATGTTCTTGAGCATGTTGTCCGGATAGACCAATAGCTTGTCGATGACGCCGGTCAGCCGCGACAGCGCGAAGTCGAGCGTGACGGTGGCGTCCGGTCCGATCATGCGCTCGACCGAGGAATGCGAAATGTCGCGCTCGTGCCACAGCGCCACGTTCTCCATCGCCGGCATGGCGTAGGAGCGCACCATGCGGGCAAGGCCGGTCAGGTTTTCCGTCAAAACCGGGTTGCGCTTGTGGGGCATGGCCGACGAGCCCTTCTGGCCCGGCGAGAAATACTCTTCCGCTTCCAGCACTTCGGTGCGCTGCAGGTGGCGGATTTCGATGGAAAGCCGCTCGATGGACGAGGCGATGACGCCGAGCGTGGCAAAGAACATGGCGTGGCGGTCGCGCGGGATGACCTGTGTTGACACCGGCTCCGCCTTCAGGCCGAGCTTTGCCGCCACGTGTTCTTCGACATGGGGGTCGATATTGGCGAAGGTGCCGACAGCGCCGGAAATGGCGCAGGTGGCAATGTCCTCGCGCGCATGGACAAGGCGCTGGCGGGCGCGCGAGAATTCGGCATAGGCCTCTGCCATCTTGACGCCGAAGGTGGTCGGCTCGGCGTGGATGCCGTGGCTGCGGCCGATGGTGACGGTGTCCTTATGCTCGAAGGCGCGGCGCTTGAGCGCTGCCAGCAGCGCATCGATGTCGGCCAGAAGCAGGTCGCTGGCCCGCGTCAACTGCACCGCAAAGCAGGTGTCCAACACGTCCGACGAGGTCATGCCCTGATGGATGAAGCGCGAGTCCGGGCCGACGAACTCGGCCAGATGGGTGAGGAAAGCGATGACGTCGTGCTTGGTGACGCGCTCGATCTCGTCGATGCGCGCCACGTCGAACTTGGCCGCGCCGCCCTTTTCCCAGATGGTTTTTGCCGCTTCCTTGGGGATGACGCCGAGTTCGGCCAGCGCGTCGCAAGCGTGCGCCTCGATCTCGAACCAGATGCGGAAGCGCGTTTCAGGCGACCAGATAGCGACCATTTCCGGCCGGGAATAGCGTGGGATCATCGGTCAATCCTGACTTATCTTGAAGGTTTGCCGCGTCCTAACAGAGCGCGGCCAAATGCTCAACGCGTTACTTGCGCAAACCAGAGGCTGGTCAACAGAAGCGCGACAAAGCCGATCGGCAAATAGAGCCGGATGCCGAGCACGGCGAATTGGTAGAGAGCGGCCGCTATGGTGAAGAACACTTCGCTGAACCAGAAACCTGAGAAGACGGTGGTGTGGCGTTCGGCAAGCAGCCAGTAGAGCAAGGCGTGCAGGCCGCTGGTGAACGCGATTGTCGTGGCGAGCAGGCAAACGAACAGCGCCGCGAAGGCCGCCTCCCGGCCGCGCCCGATGGAAACAAACCGCGCCAGATAAAGCGCGGCCGGGAAGGCCAGCGCGCCTCCGGCAACAAACATCAGCGAAATCTCGCGGATTTGCGCCGGTGTCACCCATTCAGCCAACAACAGGTCGGTGAGTGCCGATGCGCCCATGGCCAAGCCCCACCCTATGGCGCCGGCAAGTGACAGGCGAAGCGACGGCAAGGCCAGCCGGGCGCGTCGCGGTGCCGCAGGTTGCGCCATGCGGGACTGACGGGCGTTGTCGTGCTGGAATGCTGGCACGCTCGTCACGGCTTTCCGGTCACTGCGATCCAGCGGTAATCCGGCCCTTCGAAGCCGATACGGCGCACGGCAATCAGCACGGCATAGCGCTCAAGAGCGTCTTTCGTAAAAGTCTGCACCGCACCGATCGAGTAGCCGGTCGGGCAGCCGCGGCTTTGCGGCACCGATTTGTCTTCATGCAGGACTTGCGTCTGCCCGCCCGCAGTTCCGTCGACGCGCAGGAGGCGAAAACCGCTGGCTTCGCCAAGGCCATGGCAATTTTCCGCTTCGACCATCGGCAGGACTTCCAGCCGGAATTCAAGCGGCGGGTCGATGGCGGGAAACACCGGACGCGGATTGACGACAATGCGCAACGGGTCGGCGGACAATTCGGTGACCGGGTTGAACCCGGCGGTGAAGCCGTGATTGGTCGCAAGTTCCGATTGCTTGACGATCACCTCGCCTTGCTGGCGGGCCTGATCCCGCGCTGTTGCGAGGGTGGCAGCTTCATCGTCGATGCGCACCCGGATGGGTGTGCCTTTGGCGAAGGTGTCAGTCGCTGTGTCGAT
This sequence comes from Mesorhizobium sp. Root157, assembly GCF_001427385.1. GTDB lineage: Bacteria > Pseudomonadota > Alphaproteobacteria > Rhizobiales > Rhizobiaceae > Mesorhizobium. Next base: position 169,104 of record NZ_LMGJ01000038.1, on the reverse strand, counting down.
GTAATAGCGGTTGGCATATGGAAAGCCGGAACCGTCCTGGATGCCGTATTCCTCGAAGGCAAAGATGCCGCCGTCCTGGCTGAAACCGAGAATTTCAAGCTGGGCCGCGTCGCCCGCACTCGCAGCAGCGGGAACGGCAAGCGGTGCCAGCAAGGCCAGTACGGACAAGAGTTTCAATCGCATTCTACCTCGTCTCCGGTTGCCGGATGGTCATAATGCATCCAATTGCAGTTTCGCCCGTTGTGTCACGGAAATTCAACGGAGAACCATCATGACCGATACGTCGAATGTTCGCGAGCATATGGAAGTGATTGGCGCCGATGGCGTTCATATAGGCACCGTCGACCGTATCGAAGGCAACAGGATCAAACTCACGCGAAAAGACAGTGGCGAAGGCTCGCACCGGGGCCACCACCATTATATCCCCGCCAGCCTGATCGCCGAAGTCGAGGGCGACAGGGTGCGGCTGTCGGCCAACTCCGACGTGGCCGTATCGTTCGAGGAGGAGCAGTCGGACCCGACCTGACGCTTTTCTCCTTGTCAGGACCAAAATCCGGCTCGCGCCACGCCCGAAACCTGAATGTCGATTGGTCCTAGCGCGCAGCCCATACCGGAAAAAGATCGCCCTTGGCAGGTGTGGCGGCGTAGATGCCTCGCGCGATGGCACGCGCCATGGTGGCGCCGGCGGCGGCGCCAAGATCGATTGCCTGTTCGGGCGAAAGGGCAATGCCGCTCCTGCCGGTTGCCAGCGCGAACACAAGGTCGCCGTCGAAGGGCGTATGGCTTGGCCAGATGGCGCGGGTAAAGCCGTCATGCGCGGCGATGGCGAGGCGCTTGGCGGCTGCCTTGTTCAGCACCGCATTGGTGGCGATGATGGCGATGGTGGTGCTGGCCCCTTGCGGCTTTTCGTGGAATTTCAGGGCAATCCTGCGGGCATCGTCGGGCAGCGGGTGAGGGTAGCCAAGGCCGCCGAACTCATCGCCGATCTCGAACGGAGCAGCCCAGAAGTGCCGCGTCCGCCCGACCGTGACCGAACCAAGCGGATTGGCGGCGACAAGTGCTGCGACAGTGACGCCGTTGTCCAACACGGTCGAGGCGGAGCCAAGCCCGCCCTTGAGACCGGCTGTCAGCGCGCCTGTGCCGGCACCTGCCGAACCGATGGCGAAATCCAGGGCGGCGTTTTGCGCGGCCTCGTAGCCCAACTCACGATAGGGCGGGTAGCGGCCCCAATCCTTGTCGCCGCCATTGGCGAGGTCGAATAGGATGGCGGCCGGCACGATCGGCACGACCTGGTCCTGGACGACGAAGCCGACGCCTTGTTCGCGTAGCGCCGCCTGTACGCCCGATGCCGCGTCCAGCCCGAAGGCGGAGCCACCGGCGAGGACGACGGCGTTGACGGCTTCGACCGTATTGTGCGGTTCGAGCAAGTCGGTTTCGCGGGTGCCCGGCGCGCCGCCGAGAACCTGGACGCTGGCCACGGCAGGCTCGTCGCACAACAGGGCCGTAACCCCGGATTTCAGCCTGGCATCGGCGGCATTGCCGACGCGAAGGCCGGCCACATCGGTGATGAGGTTCTTGGGGCCGGTGCGGAACATCATTGCCCTTCGAGCGGGAGGAAGCGTTGCCCGTCGAAACGATAGGCGCGGTACGGATTTTTGCTGAGATCGCCTTTTGGATCGAAGCGGATCGTGCCGATGGCGGTGGCGAAATCCTGCCCGGCAAGGGCGTTCGCCACAGGCTTTCCGGCGGATTGGGCCGCTGACGAGGCGGCATTTGCAATCTCTACGGCGGCGTAGGCGGGCAGGGCGTAGCCCTCGGCGATGACATTGGCTGAAGCAAAGGCGTCGAGCACCGTCTTGTCGGCGGTTTCGGACCATCCCGGCAAGGCGATCATCAAGGTGCCGGTTGCAAACGGCACGTCGCCCGGCGCCGTGCGCAAGGCCTCGCCGCCAGCGAAGACGATGCCGGCGTCAAGATTGCCGGCGTCACGGGCCATGATGGCAATGTCGGCGCCGTCGCCTCCGGCGAAGACGTGGGTGGCTCCGGCCTTCTTGAGACGCCCGACAAGCGCGATCTGGTTGTCCATCTCGGGGCGGAAGGTGTCCATGAAGACTGGCTTCAGCGCAGCTTGCTCGACGGCGGCGCGCACCGTCTCGGCCATTTCGCGGCCATAGATCGTGCCGTCGTCGACGATGGCGAACAACTCGTCCTTCCATAGGCGGGTCAGGATCGTGGCGGCGGCGTTGCGCTCGTCGTCGCCGCGCGGGCCGAGCCGGAAAACCTGCCAGCCGGTCTTGGCGCGGCGGTCGGTCAGGCTTTCGGTGCGCACGCCAACGGTGACGGCTGGGATGCCGGCACCCTTCAGGATCGGCAATGCGGCTTCTATCGCCTCGGTGCACAGAAAGCCGATGACGACCTGCACCTTGGCCTCGGCGAAGGCGCGTGCGGCGGCGGCACCCCCTTCGGCGGTGCAGGCATCGTCGACGGTGTTTAGTTCCGCACCGGTGGTTCGGGCCGCGAGCGCGGCACCCGATACGATCTGCTGGCCCAGCAGCGCCGATGGTCCCGACAAGGGTGCGGCGACGCCGATGGTCAGCGTTTCGGCATGGACCACGCCGGCAATCAAAAGACTGCCGAGCATTGCCATTATGCCTGTCGCTGCGCGCATTGGGACCAAAATCCTCACTGCCGGCAAGACGCCGACCGTGCCAAGACCTAATCCGTGGCTGGCTCGGGCGCAACACGGCAAGTTCATGCTGATCTGTCAAGCACTTCGCTTGTGGCCCGATGCCTTGGGCCATATATAGCGATAAGTTCGAGATGACGGAAAATCGCTGGTGCTGAAGAAAAACGACATTGGGCCGCAGGCCTATCGCGATGCGATGGCCAAGTTCGCCGGCCAGGTTCATGTGGTCACGACGGACGGGCCGGGCGGCCTGCGCGGCGCGACAGTGACGGCCGCGTGTTCGGTATCCGATGCCCCGCCGATGGTGCTGGTGTGTCTCAACCGCGAAAATCCCAACAACGAAGCCTTTATCGTCAACGGCAATTTTGCGTTGAACACTTTGGCCGCGCATCACGAGCCGCTGGCAACCGCCATTTCCGGCCTGACCCGTCTTTCCGTTGCCGAGCGATTTGCGCTTGGAATCTGGGACACGATTTCGACCGGCGCGCCGACACTTGTGGATGCGCTCGCGGTCTTCGATTGCGAGTTGGTCGACACCAAGGATCTGGCCACGCACAGGGTACTATTTGGCAAGGTGACAGGCTTGCGTATCGGGGATAACCTGCAACCGCTGATCTATCATGATCGCGGCTATACAGTGCTTTAGGCGCGCGTAAGGCGCGCCAGGAGACGAAATGAAAGACCTTTCCCCGCGCGCCGCGCCGCGGACGATCGACGAAACGCTCGATCTTCTCAACAGCGCGGACTACGTCGCCGACCGGTCGTTGGCAACAGTGCTTTTCCTCAGCCTGCGCATGAAGCGTCCCTTGTTTCTCGAAGGCGAGGCTGGTGTCGGCAAGACCGAGATCGCCAAGGTGCTGGCCGAGACGCTGGGCCGCCGGCTGATCCGGTTGCAGTGCTATGAAGGTCTCGACGTTTCGTCCGCCGTCTACGAGTGGAACTATGCCGCGCAGATGATCGAGATCCGTATGGAGGAGGCGTCGGGCAAGGTCGACCGCTCCGACATGGAACGCAATGTGTTTTCGGAGAAATACCTGATCCGCCGCCCGGTTCTGGAGGCGCTGACCGGCAAGTCGGGTGCGGCCCCCGTATTCCTGATCGATGAACTGGACCGCACCGACGAGGCCTTCGAGGCGTTCCTGCTCGAAATCCTCTCCGATTTCCAGGTCACGGTGCCGGAACTGGGCACCATCAAGGCGGAAGAGCCGCCGCTGGTCATCATCACCACCAACCGCACCCGCGAAATCCACGACGCCCTGAAGCGGCGTTGCCTTTACCACTGGGTCGACTATCCGAACGCCGAGCGCGAACTGGAAATCGTGCGGCGCAAGGTACCGGAGGCCAATCGCCGGCTGTCCGCCGAAGTCGTCTCCTTCGTGCAGAAATTGCGCCAGATCGAACTGTTCAAGGCGCCGGGCGTGGCCGAGACGATCGACTGGGCCGGCGCACTGACCGAATTGGACAAGGTGGCGCTCGATCCGGAAACGGTTTCCGACACGATCGGCGTGCTGTTGAAATACCAGGACGATATTGCCCGCATCGGACAGGGCGAGGGCCGGCGCATCCTCAACGAGGTGAAGGCCGAGCTTTCGGCGGCGGAGTAAGTGCGGTGCCGAAACCTCCAAACGAACCGAGAGAGGCGGCGCCCGACGGGCGCATGGCCGACAACATCGTCTATTTTGCCCGCGCGCTGCGCAAGGCCGGCTTGAGGGTCGGTCCGGCTTCGGTCAAGGACGCCATCGAGGCTGTGCTGGCGGCCGGCATCGGCAACCGTGACGACTTCTATTGGACGCTGCATGCAGTGCTGGTGATGCGGCGCGAGGATCACGAGACGTTCGACGAGGCGTTTCGCCTGTTTTGGAAATCGCGCGAACTGATCGAGAAGATGCTGGCGATGTTTTCGCCGGTGGCGCCGGACAAGCGCGAGAAGGCCAAGCCTCGCGCTGCCGAAAGCCGCGTTGCCGACGCCCTGTTCGAGGGACACCGCAAGGATCAGCCGGTTCAGGAGATGCCGGAGATCGAGGTCGACGCGCGCTTCACCGTGTCCGGCGACGAGGTGCTGCGCGGCAAGGATTTCGCCCAGATGAACGCCGCCGAAATGGCCGGCGCCAAGCGCGCCATTTCCGAACTGAGGCTGCCGTTCGATCTGGTCCGCACGCGGCGCTTCAAGCCCGATTCGCGTGGCGGCCGTATCGATCCGCGCGCCATGATGCGGGCGGCCGCGCGCACCGGCGGGCAACTGGTGCTGCCGAAATTCCGCTCGGCCAGGCAAGTGCATCCACCCCTGGTGGTGCTGGCCGATATTTCCGGTTCGATGAGCCAGTATTCGCGCATCTTCCTGCATTTCCTGCATGCGTTGACCGAAAAACGCCGGCGCGTCCACGCCTTCGTCTTCGGCACGCGGCTGACCAATCTGACCCGCCAGATGCGCCACCGCGACCCCGATGTCGCCCTGGCCGATTGCTCGGCGGCGGTGAAGGACTGGTCCGGCGGCACCCGCATCGGCGATGCGCTGGCCGAGTTCAACCGGCTGTGGTCGCGGCGCGTGCTGGGGCAGGGCGCGATGGTGCTGTTGATTACCGACGGACTGGAGCGCGACGACGTCGGCGGCCTGTCGAGCGAGCTTGAAAGGCTGCACAAGTCCTGCCGGCGCCTGATCTGGCTCAATCCTTTGCTGCGCTTCGACGGCTTCGAGGCCAAGGCGCGCGGGGTTCGGGCCATGCTGCCGCATGTCGATGAGTTCCGCGCCGTGCACAATCTCGATGCGCTTGCCGATTTGTGCGCCTCGCTCGACCGGCGCTCCGCGACCTCGGTCGATCCGCGCCGATGGGTCGAGGCCGAGAGCAGGCGCGCCGCGTGACAGTCCGGGAGAAGGAAGATGGAAGCCAGTGCCTATATCGATGAAGCCCGCGATCCGTTGATCATCGCGGAAGGCTGGGTGAAGGACGGCCGCGAAGTCGCCCTTGCGACGGTGGTGGAGACCTGGGGGTCTGCGCCGCGCCCGGTGGGCAGCCATCTGGTCATCGATGCCGAAGGCAATTTCCAGGGGTCGGTTTCCGGCGGATGCGTGGAGGGCGCGGTGGTGACGGAAGCCATCGACGTGATCGAAACGGGTAAGGCAAAAATGCTGGAATTCGGCGTTGCCGACGAAACCGCGTGGCGGGTCGGCCTGTCGTGCGGGGGCAGGATCAAGGTCTATGTGGAACGGCTGGATAGCTAAAATGCTTGAGGACGGGCTGCAAATCGCGAGTTCTTCGCTTCCGGTGCTCACGTGCCTGAATGTACGCTCCGCTCCGGTTCTCGAACCTCACGATTTTCGCCTCGTCCTGAAGCATTTTGAGGGGGCGCTTTAGTGGACATCAAGATACTGGAAAAACTGAACGCCGAGCGTCGGGCGCGCCGGGCGGCCATTGTCGTCACCGACATGGACGAAGGCGGCGCGCGGCTGGTCCGGCAGGGCGATCCGGTTGACGGGGAACTGGCCACGGCGGTGGCGAGGGTGCTTCGCACCGGCAAGTCCGAGTTGGTGCAAGTTGAAGGGCGCACGCTGTTCCTGAACGCGCACCTGCCCAATCCGCGCCTGGTGGTGATCGGGGCGGTGCATATCAGCCAGGCGCTGGCGCCGATGGCCAGGATCGCCGGCTATCCGGTCGAGATTATCGATCCGCGCAGCGCTTTCGCGACGCCCGAACGCTTCCCCGAAATCATGCTCCATGCCGAGTGGCCGCAGGATGTGCTGGAACGCCAGCCGCTCGACAGTTACACCGCGCTGGCGGCAGTCACGCACGATCCGAAGGTCGATGACATGCCGCTGAAGGCGGCGCTCGACGCCGGCTGCTTCTATATCGGGGCGCTGGGAAGCCGTAAGACGCATGCCCGGCGCGTCGAACGCTTGCTGGCCATGGGTGCGACGCCACAGCAGATCGAGCGCATCCATTCGCCGATCGGCATCGATATCGGCGCGGCAAGCCCGGCCGAGATCGCGGTTGCCGTTCTGGCTGAAGTGGTTCGCGCTTTCCGCTCGCGCGGCCTTGAGGCGAAGGAGGCAGCAGCATGAAATTCGGTCCGGTACGGCTCGACGAGGCCGAGGGCGCAATTCTGGCGCACTCCGCCATGGTCGGCGAAAAGCGCTTCCGCAAGGCGCGCGTGCTGACGGCGGAAGATATTGCCGAGATGCGCGCCGCCGGCATGGCCGAGGTGATCGTCGCCGTCCTCGACGAGAGCGACATCGAGGAAAACGATGCCGCGACCCGTATCACCCAGGCGCTGCGCTTCACCGGCGCGGAGGCAAAGCCGGCGGCGACCGGGCGCGTCAACATTTTCGCCGAGACGGACGGCGTCTTCACCGTCGACAAGGCCTTGATCGACGCCGCCAACCGCGTCGATCCCGACGTGACCATCGCGACGCTGGCCGAATATGCGCCCGTCATCGCCGGCCAGATGGTGGCGACCGTCAAGATCATCCCGTTCGCCGTTTCGGCTGCGGTCATCGACGAGATCGTTCGCCTGGCCAAAGGCAAGACGGCCTTCGCCGTCAATGCGTTCAGGCCGCAGACGGTCGGCGTCGTCCAGACGACGTTGTCGACCCTCAAGGACAGTGTCCTGGACAAGACGATCAGGGTTACGGAAGCGCGGCTCGCGCGCTCCGGCAGCCGCGTTTCGGAGGAAAAGCGCACACCCCATGAGCCTGGCGCGGTGGCAAAGGCCATTGGCCAGTTGGCCGAGACCAGCGACATGGTGCTGGTGTTCGGCGCTTCCGCCATGAGCGACCCGGACGACGATGTCATTCCGGCCGCGATCCGCGCCTCCGGGGGCACGGTGTTCCGCTCCGGCATGCCGGTCGATCCGGGCAATCTGTTCGTGTTGGGGGAACGTCACGGCAAGCCGGTGCTGGGCGCGCCGGGCTGCGCGCGCAGCCCCAAGCCGAATGGTTTCGACTGGGTGCTGGATCGCCTGTTCGCCGGCATCGACGTAACCGGCGACGATATCGCCGGCATGGGTGTGGGCGGGCTTTTGATGGAGATTCCCTCACGCCCCGAGCCGCGCGAGCCGGTGCCGGTTCCCTTGCACCCTCAAGTGCATGTGGTGCTTCTGGCCGCTGGCCGCTCCAGCCGCATGGGCGGACCGAACAAACTTGTGGCGCTGTTCGAGGGCCAGCCGCTGGTGCGCCGCGCCGCCGAGCGCGTGCTAGCGTCGAAGGCTTCGGGCGCCGTTGTCGTCACCGGCCATCAAAGCGAGCGTGTTCATGCGGCACTGGCCGGGCTCGACCTTGCCATTGCGGACAATCCGCATTTTGCAGAAGGCCTGTCGTCTTCGCTGAAGGCCGGCATTGCGAGGGTGCCGGCTTCGGCTGCCGGCGCGATGATCGTGCTTGGCGACATGCCGGGCGTCTCGTCCGCCGACATCGACCACCTGATCGATGCCTTTCGCAAGAGCGGCGGCAAGGCCGTGGTGCGCGCCTCCTACGGCGGCAGGCGCGGCAATCCGGTGATCCTGCCGCGCTCGCTGTTTATGGCGGTGGCGCAACTGGAAGGCGACACCGGCGCGCGCCATCTGGTCGAATCTGAAGGCCTCGACGTGATCGATATCGAGATCGGGCCAGCAGCTGCCGTCGATGTGGATACACCGGAGGCGCTGGCGAAAGCCGGCGGCATTCTGCAAGGGTGACGATGGGCCGTTGACAAGCGCATGCCGGGCAACGCAATCGTTGGCCATGCGGTTTGACCTGTCACTCCTCTCCAGCCTGCCGGCCATCTCCCGCTCAAAGGGGGTGGCTTGGGGGGCTATCTTGCTGGCGGCGCTGTTGTTCGCCATGCCGGCTTCGGCACAAGCGCTGCTGAAACCCTTCAAGGACGATCTTTTCGCCTATCCGGCGCTGCTGTCGGCGGAACCGAACAACGTCTACCGCGTCGTTGACTACCGCGAACTGCGCGACATCAACGAACGCGATCAGGTGCCGGAACGGCGGGTGCGCGCCAATTACGTCACGACCGGCGTGCGCAAGGTGCAGCAGGATCTGGTGCTGAAGACGGATGCCGGCACGATCCACCACGTTGCCGTCGGGCGCACCGAAAGTGCAAAAGTAATCACGCTTTACCTGCACGGACAGGGCGGCAGCCGCAAGCAGGGCGTGGACGACTTCACCTTCGGCGGCAATTTCAACCGTCTCAAGAACCTGATGGCGGAGAATGACGGCCTCTATCTGTCGCCGGATTTTACCGATTTCGGCGACAAGGGCGCCACCGAACTTGCCTCGCTGATCGGTCACTATGCAGGCCGCTCGCCGGGCGCGCGCATCATTGTGGCTTGCGGCTCGATGGGCGGGGCGCTGTGCTGGAAGCTGGCCGAACGCAAGGATACCGGTGCCGAAATCGACGGTCTGGTCTTGCTCGGTTCGCTTTGGGACGAGGGCTTCCTTGCAAGTTCTGCCTTCAAGCGACGCGTCCCGGTTTTTTTCGGGCAAGGCAGCAAGGACCCGGTTTTCCCGATAGAGAAGCAGGAGGCATTCTTCCGCTCCATCCTTGCAAGATCAAAGGATTACCCGACCCGCTTCGTGCGCTTCGAGACAGGGACGCACGGCACTCCGATCCGCATGGCCGATTGGCGGGAGACGCTGAACTGGATGCTTGCCCAGGCGGTGCGAGACTGATTCCGGACAGGCTTGGACCCCAATCGGTGCGTCAAGGGGCGGTGTTGTAGTCGACCACCGTTTCGGGATTGATCTCGCCGTCATAGGATGCGTCGACATCGAATTGCACCAGTGAAAACGAGCCGCCGCGGAACAGCCATGTGCCTGACGACGATGCGTCGCCGGCACCGCGCCATTTGGCGTGGGAGGTTATGGTGTGGCTGGCCTCGTCGTAACCGGAATTGACCAGCCGGTCGTCGGTGCGGAAGCCGATGACATTGACGGCTTCCAGCTTGCCGTCGCTGTCGTTGTTCTCATAGTGGATGTCCAGTTCCGGCGCCGCGAACTGCAATTGCCGCACGCCTTCGACAGCGTCGCTCACATAGTAGACGGCATCCTCGTTGTAGGCGGCCATCGAACAGAAGAAGCGGAACAACCGGACTTCGCGCTCGCTCGAGTCGTCGTCCGCCTTGTAGCGAATTGCATAGCTGTCCGGCTCGCCGATCGGCTCTCCACCGGGGCGGGTCTGGTCGCACTGCTCGCCATAGGTGGCCGCGAAGACCTGCTTCGCCTGATCGAGTGCTGAATCCTGTGGCGGCGGCAGCGGGCCGTCGCCGCAACCTGCCGGCAATGCCTTGTCGAACGGCTCGGTCGTCGGCTTCAGCGCGCCCTTGTCGATGCGGATCGGCGTGAAGGGCGGTTCCTGCGCCTGGGCGTTGACTTGCCGCAGCGTATAGCAGCCGGAAAATATCTTCTCCGAGCCGTCGGTGCCGGTGGCGCGTATGGCCACGGGAACGCTGAAGAAGATGCTGCCGGCAGCGCCTTCCTCGCCGACCGAGCCCGTCTCGACCTCGACGGAAGCGGTGCCGTCATAGCCTTTGGTGAAGGTCTCGAAATCCTCGGCCGGCTTGGTGTCGCCGAAATAGTCCCAGGCGCGGGCATATTCGTGGCGATTGATGGCGTTGTAGAGCGATTGGACGACGTCAGCGGCATTGGAGCGATCGTCGAAATAGGGGCTTTCGGCGGCCAGTGCCGATGCGCAAAAGCTTCCCGCCAAGGTGAGTGCGAGCAGTGAGGCGAGGGCGTTTTTCATCGGCGAATCTCCGTCCCGGGGAGCCTCGAAGTCTAATTTCGAATGCGGCGCGCTCGTGGCGCACCGCCGCGCTTGAAAATCCGGCGCGGAAGGCGCTATCTCGCCGCGCGGCGGTTCCCGAAGCTTTTGGAGAAATATTGTGGCGATTTCGATGTATGACGTGTCCGTGCCGGTGTTTGCCTCACGGTTGAAGGCGCTGTCCGGTGTGCTTGGCGAGGCTGAACGGAATGCGACGGAACGCAAGATCGACCCGAACACGTTTTTGACCGCGCGCCTGGCGCCCGACATGTTCACGCTGACCCGGCAGGTGCAGATCGCCACCGACCATGCCAAGGGCGCGCCTTCGCGGCTCGCCGGCCGTGAAATCCCGAAATACGAGGACGATGAGCAGAGCTTTGCCGATTTGCAGGCGCGCATCGCCAAGGCGAGCGACCATCTGTCCGGCTTTTCGGCTGCGGACATCGACGGTTCGGAAGACAAGGTCATCGCGCTCAAGGCCGGCGGGCGGGAGCTTTCGATGAGCGGCAGCCAGTACCTGCTCAACTTCGCCATGCCGAACTTCTATTTCCACATGACCACGGCCTACGACATTCTGCGCCACAACGGCGTACCGCTCGGCAAGGTCGTGTTCCTCGGCGCCCGCTGAATTCTCAGCGGATCGCCATCTCGCGGGCGATGCGGGGAAAATCGGCAGGCTTGATGCCGATATCGGCGCGGTCGGCGTTGCTCATGGCGTGGAGCAGCGCCAGCGCCGCGCGATAGCGCGCCTGCTCCTGCGGGCGGGGACGGGCAAACAGTTCGGTGTAGAACCCCATGTCAGGCTCCTGAAATTGTCCTCCCGAAGCTGCAATATAGGTGGTTCATGACAATTGTGCAGTGCAGCATGCGCATGGCTGCCATGCCGGAGAATTTTCTGGAGCAGTGTCGGCCGCAGGAAGCTAAATTCCTTACAAAAGCGGGCATTTATTCTTAACCGAGCGACCTTATTGTGACGCCGTCGAGATTAGGCTCGGGCGTGCGGGGAGGCTGAAATCGGTACTGGCGCCAAGCGGGATTTCGCTTCATTGCTCGACGATCTGTTCGTCACCTCGAGCGTCGAGGACGAGGCGGCGCCCCAACCGGCGCCCCAACCGGCGAACGCGGTCGACTATCTGGCTGTCGTCGATGAACTGCACTCCGGCCGCATCAAGGTGTCGGAGGAAGCGCTGGCGGCACAATATCGCGAAACCGGGCACGATCTTGCCACGGAGTTCGCAGCCTTGCTCGATCAGGCCAGGCTGGCTTTGGCGGGCGAAATAGCGCAGCCGGAAAAGTTGCCGGCCATCGACCCCGAAACGATTGCCACCGAACTCGGCCTTGGCCGACCAGGGATCGACTACGGGCAACTGCGCCGCAGCTTCGCCTTTGCCAACCATCCCGACCGGGTGCCGCCTCATTTGCACGAGCGGGCAATGATCCGCATGCAGGTTGCGAACATGCTGATCGACGAAGCCAAGCGCAAGGCGCTGGCCAAGCGGAAACGCTGAACTGGCGGCTTGCCGCTCGACAAAGCCAAAGCCATATCGGATCGGGATAAAAGCGCTTGAGAGCCGGATACGGCCCGGCGCAAGGGGGACGGATGACGTTTGCGATCGATGCCGTGCGCGGCCATTTTCCGGCGCTGGGCCTGACCGACCAAGGCCGCCGCCGCATCTATCTGGACAATCCGGCCGGAACCCAGGTGCCGCAAGCGGTTGCCGATGCGGTGGCGCGCTGCCTTTTGACCACCAACGCCAATCTGGGCGGGTTCTTCGAAACGACAGTGGCGGCTGGAGAGATCGTTGACGAGGCGCACAAGGCGATGGCGGATTTTCTCGGCGCTTCGACGCATGAGGAAATCATCATCGGCGCCAATATGACGACGCTGACCTATCACATGTCGCGCACGCTTGGCCGCGGCTTCAAGCCGGGCGACGAGATCGTGCTGACCCGCATGGACCATGAAGGTAACGTCTCGCCCTGGCTGCAATTGGCCGAGGATCGCGGCCTGACGGTGCGCTGGGTGCCGTTCGACCAGCAAAGCTGGCAGGTCGAAGAGGAAACGCTGGCTGCGGTGCTGAGCGACAGGACGCGTCTTGTGGCGTTGACATACGCCTCCAACCTCACCGGCTCGATCAACAACGTGAAAGCGCTGACACGACTGGCGAAGCAGGCCGGTGCGCTGGTTTATGTCGACGCGGTGCAGTTCGCGCCGCATGGCCTGGTGGATGTGCAGGAGATCGGCTGCGATTTCCTCGCCTGCTCGGCCTACAAGTTCTTCGGGCCTCATCTTGGCGTGCTGTGGGGACGCCGCGAGGTGATCGACACGCTGACGCCCTACAAGTGCCGCTGCTCGTCCAATGGCCTGCCGGAGCGGTTCGAGACCGGCACGCCGCAGATCGAATTGTTGGCCGGACTGAGCGCGGCTGTCGGCTATTTCGAAGAATTGGGAAGGGCCGCAGGCGCGGGCGGTTCACTGCGGGCAAGGATCGCCGCCGCATTCAAGGCGTCCATCGCTTACGAAAATCCGCTGGCGCAGCAACTGATCGACGGGCTGTCGGATATTGCCGGCCTCACCATCCATGGGATCACGGACCCGGCGCGGCTTCAGCACCGCGTGCCGACCGTGTCGTTCACGGTGGACGGTATTGCGCCCGAATCCATCACGCGGCAGATGAATGCCGAGAATATTTTCCTCTGGTCCGGGCACAATTATGCATGGGAAGTGGTTCACCAGCTTGGCATACCTGCGCAGCAGGGCGTCGTTCGCATCGGCATCGCCCACTACAACACCGCTGGCGAGATCGACGAGACGCTGGAAAGCGTGCACCGGACCATCGCCATGCTGCGGCAGCAGCGATAGGTCGCGCTATCCTTTGATCCTTCCGCCGAAGCCGGTCAGGAAAGCTGTGAGGTTGTCGGCTAGCGCATCGCACAGATAGCCGCCTTCCTGCACGATGACGGCGGGCAGGCCAAGCCGGGCGATCGCTTCGCCGATTCGGGCAAAGCCGGGCGTCGAGACAGACAGCCCGCCGAACGGATCGCCTTCGAAAGCGTCAAGGCCCAGCGCAACCACCAGCGCTTCGGGTGCGAAGGCGCGGATACGCTGGAAGGCGGTTTCCAGGGTTTCAAGGAAAACCGCATCGCCGGATTTGCGCGGCAAGGGCAGGTTGAGATTGTAGCCGAGGCCGGCACCTTCGCCGCGTTCGTCGGCATAGCCCCAGAAAAAGGGGTAGAAGCGCACCGGGTCGGCATGCAGTGAAACGGTAAGCACGTCGGGACGTGCATAGAAGATTCCTTGCGTGCCGTTGCCGTGGTGCAGGTCGACGTCGAGGATTGCCACCCGCGCGGCGCTCTTGCGCAGTACCTGTGCCGCAACCGCCGAATTGTTGATGAAGCAGAAGCCGCCGGCGACATCGGCAAAGGCATGGTGGCCGGGCGGACGGCAGAGCGCATAGGCGGCAGGCGCGCCCGACAGCACGGCTTCGGCAGCCTCGACCGCGCTCCAGGCGCTCCACAGTGCGCTGTCCCATGTTTCGGCGGAGATCGGGCAAGCGGTATCGGCCATGTGATAGCCGGCCTGGCCGACGGCCGAAGCGGGATAGCTGCCGCCGCGCGCGATCGGGTGGATGTTGGGGATGACTTCGGCGGAAGCGCCGTCGATGCGCTGCCAGCGTTCGAAGATGTGCTGAAGGAAATCGAGATATTCCGGCGTATGGATCGCCGCCACCGGACCAAGTCCATGTTTGCGCGGGCGCTCAATGGAGCAGCCGGCAGCCCTGGCGCCGGCAAGCAGGCGCTCAATCCGTTCCGGCTGTTCAGGATTGGGCTTCGGCGCACCGCTGGACAGGAACGCCTTCGGGTCGTGGCGCTTTTGCTCTTCGGCATAGAAGGTTTTCATTGCTGTCCTCTCAGGCTGGACTGTCGCCGTCGGCGAACTGGAAAAAAGCTTCGCCGAGGATCTTGTGAACCTGCTCGCCGCGTGCGTGGCTGATGCCGAGCCGTTCGTAGAAGGCCTTCGCCTTTGCATTATCGGTGTCGACGGACAGGCGCAGATAGACGCCGCCGCTGTCCTTCGACAGCTTCGTCAGCCGGCGAAGCAAGCGCTCGCCTATCCGAAAGCCACGGAACCGCTCGGCCACGAACAGGTCCTGCACATAGACGCCAGGCCTGCCCATCCAGCTCGAAAAGATCGGGAAATACAGGCACATGCCGGCAAACTCTGAATCGATTTCTGCGATCAGCGTTTCAAAGGCCGGGTGTGGGCCGAAGCCGAAATGCCTGATGTCATCGACGGTGCTGGTTATCTTGTGCCGTTCGCCGACCGCATCGCCGATGCCGAGCAGGGCGCCATGGATCGCGTCGGCGTCCTCGATCCGACCGGGGCGGATCGAGACAGGTGCGGCAGGGCGGGCGGCGCGCTCAGCCATCGACCGGCAGGTCGAGTTCGCGGGCGAGGGCTTCGAGCGAATCGCCGAGAATCGCGGCCATCTCGCCAATCTGGTCGCGGGTGATGATGAGCGGCGGCGCCAGGATGAAATTATCGGCCTCGACGCCATCGCCGCGGATACGGCGTGAATAGATGATCAGCCCGCGCGCATAGGCGAGGTCGAGCAGGCGCTGGTTGGCGTTCAGGGCCTTGGGCAGCGGCGTGAAGCCAACCGGATCGGCGACCATGTCGGCCCCGATCAACAGGCCCTTGCCGCGAATGCCGGCGATGAAGGGAAAGCGCCTTGCCAGATTGTGAAGCTCGGCCATCAGCAGATCGCCCATCGCCGCCGCATTGGCCTCGCAGCCCAGCCGCTCCATCTCGCCAAGCACGGCGAGACCGGCAGCGCAGGCCAGCGGATTGCCGGCATAGGTGTAGCCATGCTGGAAGCCGCCCATGTCGAGCACCGGCGTGACGATGCGCCGGGAAGCCGCCATGGCGCCGAGCGGTGCGTAGCCCGAACCGATGCCTTTCGACAAAGTGACGATGTCGGGACGGCAGTTCCAGTGATCGCCGCCGAGATAGCGGCCGGTGCGGGCAGCACCCGACATGACCTCGTCGTGGATCAGGAGGATGCCGTATTTGTCGCAGATCTCGCGGATGCGGGCGAAATAACTGTCAGGCGGCACAAGGGCGGCTGTAGCGGCCCCGCCGATCGGTTCCATGATGAAGGCAACGACGCTTTCCGCTCCCTCAGCGAGGATTTTCTCCTCCAGCATGTCGGCATAGCGCAGTCCGCGTTGTTCCATCGAAAGATTGTCGCGGTCGCGATAGGCGGTGGGGGCGGGTATGGCCGGCATCGGCTGGATTTGCGGCGCGAAGGTTTCGGTCAAGGCAAGGTCGCCGGTCACGCCAAGCGCGCCGATGGTGCCGCCGTGATAGGAAGGAAAGCGGCAGATGACTTTCCAGCGTTTCGGCTGGCCGGTTGCAACGGCCCATTGGCGGGCCAGCTTGAGCGCCGATTCCACGGCTTCCGAGCCGCCCGAGACGAAAAAGATGCGGTCGAGGTCGCCCGGCATCTTCTGCGCGAGACGCCGCGCCAGTTCCTCCGTCGGCTCGTTTTCGAAATGCAGGCGATAAGCGAAGGTGGCCTTGTCCATCTGCCGTTTCATGGCCTCGATGACGGTGCGATTGCCGTGGCCGATATTGGACACCATCGGGCCACTCGAACCGTCGAGGAAGCGGCGGCCGTCCCGGGTCCAGAAATAGACACCCTCGGCGCGGTCAACGAGCGGCCGGCGCAGCCGCGTCACGTAGAACAGGTGCGACGGCGGACGTGCAGTTTCTGGAGGGATGGCTGCCTGCGACATTGGAAACTCTGCGAACTTGCCCGGTGATCGTTGCCATTTCGGCCATCCGCCGGCAGGCCGTCAAATGGAAACCATCGGACCAGAGTTTCGGTCCGGCCGATGCCGGAGCTTGCGTTCGTGCTGAAACGCACTATCCACTGTGGCGGGCATCTTTTCGCCGCCGGAGCCGCCATGCTGAGAGTGCAGAAGGTCAAGGTTGACGACATCTACGTGCCGAGCGCGCGCCGCAAGACGCTGCATCCCGAAACGGTGCGGCATCTGGCCGAGGACATCCTCGAAAACGGCATGAAGACACCGATCCAGGTACGCCATGACGGCAAGCGCTACGTTCTGGTCGAGGGGTTGCATCGGCTGGAGGCAGCGAAGTGGCTGGGCGAGGCCGACATCGACGCCTATCTGGTGCAGGCAAAGCGGCATTAGATCTGAGGTGATGGTGGCTTGCAGATGGCGGCTTCCTGCGCTTCCGGACCTGAATCCCGCCAGGCCTTAGGTATTTAAAGCCGGTCCTGTTTGCTCGCACGCAACGACGGCGTGGCGGGGTGCGGCCAATGTCGGTCCCATCACGGACGGATTGCGGGTGATGGAGCCGACACTGGACAGCACGACGAGCATGGACGAGATGATGCGGAAATGGCCGGCAACGGTTCGCGTCGCGATCCGTCATCAACTGTTGTGCGTCGGTTGCCCGATCGGGTCTTTCCACACGATCGCCGACGCGGCTCGCGAGCATGGGCTGGACGAGGCGAGGCTGCGCCGTGAATTCGAGGCGGCGATCATGTCGGCCGACAAGGGGCGGCGCGCGAAATTGGCGTGCTAGGACCAATCGATATTCAGGGTTTGAGGCGTGGTATGAGCAAAAATCGCTCAGTTCGAGGAGCGGAGCCGAAGGCGGTGTGGACCACCGTCGAGGCTTCGCGACGTGGAAATGGGCGACTTTTGCCATATCCCGGTGGGACGCGGCGCATTTCGGCCCTGAATGCGTCGAAAATGCTCAACGGTGGTCAACACTGCCTTGCGCTTTTCTCCTTTTCAGGACCGAAATCCGGCTCGCGCCACGCCCGAAACCTGAATGTCGATTGGTCCTAGGTTTTGTCCGCGCGACCTTCGGCAAGCAGCAGCAGGCGGTGAGGCTCGACCACGGTGACGCGCTGGCGGCCGCTCTTGACCAGGCCTCTTTCTTCCCACGCCGTCAAAAGGCGGCTGACGGTGTGCAGCGTCGTGCCGGTCATCTCGGCGATGTCCTGGCGCGAGATCGGGAAGTCGATCAGCAAGCCGTCTTCGGTCTTGCGGCCGGTCTGGTTGGCGAGGCGCAGCACCGTGTTGGCGACGCGTTGCTCGACCTGCTCGGTCGACATTTCGACGAAGCGGGTCTGTGCATCGTTAAGCCGCTCACCGACGGTGTTGTAGGTGCCGGTGCCGAAGCTTGGAAATCGCGCCGCGAATTCGGCCCACAACTGCCCCGGCCAGGCCAGCACGACGCAATCGACCACGGCAATGGCATTGGCGGGATAGGTCTTGCGGCCGAGCGCCTGGGCGATCCCCATCAGTTCGCCGGCGCTGATGTAACGCACGATGACCTGCTGGCCGTCCGGCGTCGTCTTCACCACGCGGGCATAGCCGTCGAGCAGGAGAAAAAACGAATGGGCGTCGCCCTCCTGCTCGAAGATCGCGTCACCCTTGGCTACGCGCAACGAGCGCGCCTGCTGCATGACGGCGTCGAGATCGGCGGGGGCAATGCCCTGAAAAAGGGGCAGGCCGGAAATCAAAGAGCGGTCGAGACGGCTCAAGCGGCTTCTCCTGATGATCTACGATCAGCAGATACACCAATAAGGTGCCGACGCCTACCGCACCAGTGTCACACAGGGTGAGCCAGGCGGGGGATATGGAGAAGGCTTTTCGTCCAACTTGCCGGGCAGCAAAGATTTCGTGCGGACGCGCGTTTAGTGAGTGGAAGGGAGCAAGCGGAGTTGTGCCATGATTTCACCCACCGACGATCGTGAACGCCGGGTTCTCATTGAAGCGGTTGCACGCGAGGCGTTCGACCGCTGCCATCCGGGCGACAGCTTCGACGACATGAAGCGGCGGGCACCCTTTTCCAAGGAAGACCGCTATCTGCTGGCCGACTGGCTGGCCTTTGCCGAGGCCGAGTTACGGAAGCGCACGCAGTAGGGCGCGCTGCAATCAGGCGATCCTGGCCGGCAACAGCTTCTTCAGCCGGGTCAGCAGCGAATCCGGCTCGCGCACAAGGCGGATGCCGAGATTGTCGGGCGCCATGCCGGCGGCACAGCCGCCGCTTTTGCCGTCGCGGATGAAGTAGGACATGTAGCCGCGATGCCTGCCGCCGACGATGCGCACACCGCAATTGTCCGTACTTTCGGTTTGCGCCACGCCGTCGGCGAGCCGCGTGCGGGTGTAACAGGTGGTGGTCCATTCCCACACATTGCCGGCGATGTCGGCTACACCCTTGGCATTCGCGCCGAAATGGCCGCGAGGCTTGGGTTGCGGGTCCGGCCCGGTCCTGTCGGCTTCGCTGCGATAGCGCGCCAGCCAGCGTTCGGCAGGGTTGCTGCCGTCGGCGGCGAGGAGCAGCGCGTCATCGGCATAGCGGTCGGCGGCGGCATAGGCCCATTCGGCGTCGGTGGGGAGCCGCCAGACAGAGCCCGTACGTTCGGACAGCCACGCGGCATAGGCGGTGGCGTCGCGATAGCTGACGCCGGTTAAAGGCATGGCGTCGCCTGCGGTCGCTGTAACGACGTCCGGCGCCTCGCAGGCGCCATCGGCGACGCAGCGCGCATAGTCGGCCGCGCTGACCTGGTATTTCATGATCGCGAATCCGCGCCGCATGGCGGTGGTCTGCAAGGGCGCATCCACCGGATAGTCGTTTTTCAGAAACTCGCCGGGTAGGCGAAATTCGAACGAACCCGGCGCGATCGCCACGGTTTCCGGTTCGCCCAGCAACTGCGCGGGCGATCTATGGGTAACGCTGATAGCGTCGGGAGCAAAGATGCCGGCCAGGGCGAGCATCGATGCCGCCATTGCCACTGAAGCCTGAACCTTGCGTTTCATGACCAGCCCTTGCAAATGGCCCGCCGGAATTCCGACGGGCCGCCCAGGGTACTATCCCCTTAGATCGCCCGGATCGGGCCGGGTGCGGAGACCTGCGCCATAAGATCGTCGTCCCACTCGCCTTCCACCGTGATATGGGCGGTGGCACCGAGTTCGGCCGCCTCGATCAGGTTGTGGTTGACGTAGGCATAAACACCCGGCTGCAGGAAGGTGTAGAATGCTGCCCCGGCGGATCCGCCGCGGATGAACCAGGTTTCGAGGTCCTTGGCAGGGGCGTTGTTGAACTTGCCCTGTTCCCAGACATAGTCGCCGTGGCCGCCGATCAGGTGCGGGCGGGTGTCCCGGTTGGCCTGGGCATGGACGATCAGCACTCGGTCGCCGACCTTGGCCTTCAGCGCGTTGTCGCCGGTCAAGGCGCCGACCTTGCCGTTGAACACCACATGGGTGGGGATCAGCCCGCGCATGACGTTCAACGTCTCCTCATAGCTCTCGCCGAGCGTCTCGTAGCTCTTGTATTTGCCGTTCTCGTCGCGCGGCACGTAGAAGTCGTTCTCGCCGATGTAGAACAGCTTGTCGTAGGTCAGCTGCTTGCCGTTCTCGTCCTCGAGGCCGTCGCGCGGCAGCACCATGACGGTGCCGCTCATGCCGGAGACGACGTGCCAGGGGATCATGCCTTCCGGCGCGCAGTGATAGACGAAGGTGCCGGTCCGCGTCGCCTTGAAGCGCAGCACGACCTGTTCGCCGGGGTTGACGTGGGTGAGCGCGCCGCCGCCAAGCGCACCGGTCGCCGCATGAAAGTCGATGTTGTGCGGCATTTCGTTGGTCTCGGGGTTGACCAGCGTGAGTTCGACATAGTCGCCTTCATGCACGACCATCATCGGCGCAGGAATGGAGCCGTTGTAGGTCATGGCCTGCATCGTGGTGCCCTCGCGGTCGATCACCACAGGCTGTTCCTTGACCGTGAGCAGGAATTCCACGACTTTCGGCCCGCTTGTTGCGACCTGTTCGTGCTCATGCACGAAGGGTGGGGCAACCAGCTTCACCTTCTGGCGCGGCAGGCTCCTGATGTCGGCAGCCGGCACCTGGGCCAGCGCAGGGGTGGCGGCCATAGCGGCCATGAGGACGGCACCGGCCGTACCGGCGGCGGTGCCCAAGAGTGCTTCACGACGCGTCAACATGGTCAAATCTCCTTCAGGACCATTCACGTTGCTGATGACCTGAAGTTTAGTTGCGATGCACAATAAGCTCTTTGTTGCAGTGCAAACGAAATGACGGTGCGAGCCACCATGGCCGGACCGCAATGCCTCTCGGGCCAATGCGCGGGTATGACGTCCGATCCGGTTAGTGCCGGCGCATTTGCCGGTCCTTGGTCAGGATCAAGCCGTATTGCGCGTCAGGATGAAGGTTGCCGCGCCGCACAGCGCCAGGGCCTGGATAGCCACGATCCTGAGATCGGTGCCAAGAACGAGCGACAGCACAAGCGTAAGCGCCATGGCGATGACAGCCGCGATCTTGCCTTTGCGGCTGATGGCGCGCTTGTCGCGCCAGTCGCGGATGGCCTTGCCGAATGTCCGGCTTTGCAGCAGCCGATCATGCAGCGCAGGTGAAGATCTGGCGAAGAAAAAGGCGGCAAGAATGATGAACGGCGTTGCCGGCAAGAGCGGAAGCACCACGCCAAGCCCACCCAGCCCCAGGCTGATGAAGCCGAGGATCAGAAAGACGATGCGCATGGCGCTCCGCCGGCATTCGGTTGGAGTGGGTGTGTCTGGGCCAGTGTCATCGCCGCCTTTGATGCCACCGCAGCGCCCGTAACGCCACTGCCATGTTGCTGGCGCAGCAGAGGATGGCGTCGAACCGTCAGTGACCGCCGCTGCCGCAGTCAGACGTATGCGGGCGGCTGATCTCGACGCGCCACAGGTCAGGGCCTTGCTGCAGATACTCCCACGAATACGCGCCCGGATGGCGCATCTCGATTTGCGCCCGCAGCGGGCGCGGGTCGTGATCGTTGACGATGATGAGCGAGCCGCCGTGGCTGAGCGCACCCAGCATGTCGAAGATGCGCTGGTGGCGCTCGAAGGGCGCGATCGTCCGCACGTCGATGAGGGGCGTGGTGCCCGGTTCTGCGGTCATGTTTCAGTCCCCGATGCCGCCGGAATGGAAGATGCCCGAGCGAGGCGGCAGGTTCGGCTCCAGCTGACCCCAGGCTAAGCGCCAGGCTGGCGCTCCTGCTTGTCAAAACGCAAATAAATGCGGAAATGCGGAACTGGGTCGAAATTTCTTGCTTTTGTGACCGCATTACCGCGCAGCCGTCATTGGCTAGCCATGATTGCGTTCCTATTTATGGGTCGCAGCATGAACAAAGAGGTGATCGATGAGAGATGAACACAGCAAGCTGGATGAACTGTTGAGCGACCCCATGGTCCAACTCGTCATGCAAAGGGACCGCGTCAATCCCAAAGGGGTGCGCTGGATGCTGGAACGCGCCCACGCCCGCACCGAAGACCCCTCGCTGCCGCCCGCTTACATGGTTGCGCGCGAATGCTGGGAGCACGGCCTCTGCAGCTAGGGGCCGCGTACCGCGAGCGGGACTATTGAATCTCGCGTTTGCGCCATTTGCTTTCGTATCGGATTTTCAACCAATCGACCGCCGTCCGGGTGCAGGCCCGGGCGGCGTTTTGGTTTTCTGGAGGCAGGCACCCGGCCTGGTCCTGGGCTGTGCCGGTATGGTAAAAATTCGATTCAATCTTTCTTGGTAATTCATCGTTCATAAACGGCCCGGATTCCCGGGGCGTCGCTGCTGGGGCTGTTTTGTTCTGCGTACAGGTCCTTGATGCGTTCCTCAGGCATTCTTGCTTCGCTGCTTCTTTGCTTCGGCCTTGCCGGGTGCTCGTCCAGCGCCGGCATCGAGGGCATGATGCCGAGGCCTTCGGCGGAAATCACCAGTTCGATCGCGCGACCCGCAACCGCTGTGCGATCTGCAGCAGCCATACGCCCGCAGGCAACGCTGCCGGTAATGTCTGCACCGGATGACGTCGAGCCGGAACTGGCGGTTCTGGTCGAACCCGAGCCGGCGCAGGACAGTGGTTTTTCGATGCCGCCCGTCGATGTCGCAGCACTTATCCCAGCGCAAAAGCCCAGCCGGGCGGCGCGCGCCATCGATGGCGGCGTCATCCACCCGCATCGCTTCCGCGACGCCAAGCCGATCAATTTCGGCAAGGTCAAGCCGAAACACTATGCGGTGCATGGCGTCGACGTTTCGCGCTGGCAGGGCAATATCGACTGGGCGAAGCTGCGCAGCCAGGGCGCCAATTTCGCCTTCATCAAGGCCACCGACGGCGGCGACCACCTCGACCCGATGTTCATGAAGAACTGGCGCGGCGCCGATGCCGCCGGCATCAAGCGCGGCGCCTACCATTTCTTCTACTGGTGCCGCGTCGCCAGCCAGCAGGCCGACTGGTTCATCCGCAATGTGCCGAAGGTGGAAGGGGCGCTACCGCCGGTCATCGATGTGGAGTGGAACGGCGAATCGAGTTGCAAGCGCCGGCCTTCGCAAGCCCAGGTCCGCGAAAAGATGCAGGTCTTCATGGACAGGCTGGAGCGCCACTACGGCCAGCGCCCGATCATCTACACCTCGCCTGACTTCTACGCCGACAATCTGCGCGGGGCATTTCCGAACCACCCGTTCTGGCTGCGCGCGGTGGCTCAGCATCCGTCCAAGGTCTATCCGGGTCGCAAATGGCTGTTCTGGCAGTATTCCGGCTCGGGCTTGTCGCAAGGCGTGAACGGCAGGATCGACCTCAATGTGTTTCACGGCAGCGAGGCTGAATGGCGGCGCTGGGTGGGCGGCGCGCAATTGATGGCCGACGCGCAATAGGCGACGCATCCCGCATCGCCGCCCGGATTTTCATCCGCCCGACTCCTGATCGCACCGCGGAATCTCCAGAGGAGAAGCCTTACAAGCCCGCCATCTCGCCGGCGCCGACGGCGGCTTTAGCCTTGCACCTGCCGACACCCAATGCATGTCGCCCGAAAATGGGAACCGGCTTCGGGATAACGACATGCATAGAAATAGATATAGAAATAGATACTTAGAGCGCGCCAGCAAATCTGAAGATCGCGACGCGCTCTAGGACCAATCGACATTCAGGATTTGAGGCGTGGTATGCCATATTCCAGTGGGACGCGGCGTATCTCAACGGTGGTCAACACCGCCTTGCGCTTTTCTCCTTTTCAGGACCGAAATCCGGCTCGCGCCACGCCCGAAACCTGAATGTCGATTGGTCCTAGGCCGAGCTTTGGCTCGATAGCGGTCGGCTTGCTCTTAGGAGGTATCTCCCGTAATAATATACGAACTGGTTCGTTCATTGTTACGGGAGAGAGGGCGCGTGAAAGCGTCGATCGCAACCGTCTCCATATCGGGCGACTTGCCCGAGAAACTGGCCGCGATCTCCGCAGCCGGCTTTGACGGCGTTGAGATATTCGAAAACGACTTTCTCGCCTTCGACGGTTCGCCCCGCGACGTCGGACGCATGGCCAGGGACGCCGGGTTGGCAATAACCCTTTTCCAGCCGTTCAGGGACTTCGAGGGTCTGCCCGAACCCCAGCGAAGCCGCGCCTTCGATCGCGCCGAACGAAAGTTCGACGTCATGCAGGAACTTGGTACGGACCTGATGCTGGTCTGTTCAAGCGTCTCGCCGATCTCGCTTGGCGGGATCGACCGGGCAGCGGCGGATTTTTACGCGCTGGGTGAACGCGCAGCCAAACGCGGACTGAGGGTCGGCTACGAGGCGCTCGCCTGGGGCCGTTACGTGAATGACCACCGCGACGCCTGGGAGATCGTCAGGCGGGTAGATCACCCTAATATCGGTCTCATCCTCGATTCGTTCCACACGCTCGCCCGCAACATCGATCTTGGCTCCATCCGTTCGATCCCGGCCGACAAGATATTCATCGTCCAGCTTGCCGATGCGCCCTTGATGGCGGTGGATCCGCTCTATTGGAGCCGCCATTTCCGCAACATGCCCGGAGAGGGCGAGTTGCCGGTGCGGGAATTCATGCAGGCGGTCGTGGCGACAGGTTACGACGGCTACATTTCTCTCGAAATATTCAATGACCTGTTTCGCGGCGGGTCGGCCAAACACATCTCCATCGATGGCAAACGATCGCTGGTCTGGCTGATGGACCAGGTCCGGCGCGAGGAGCCGGCCTCCAGCGACGCCGCCCCTGCAATCCCGGACCGGGTCGTTGTCGAGGATTTCGAATTCATGGAGTTCGCCGCCAACCGCGAGGGAGCCGACCAACTCAAGACCCTGCTGCAGCAACTGGGGTTCGTCGAGACCGGCAGGCATGTTTCCAAGTACGTGTCGCTCTACCAGCAAGGCGGTATCAACATCGTCGTCAACACCGAACGCGGAAGTTTCGCGCACTCGTCATTCGTCGTTCATGGAACCTCCGCCTACGCCTTGGGCCTCAAGGTCGAGGATGCAGCGGCTGCCGTCGCTCGGGCGAAAGCCTTGGGAGCTGAGATATTCCACCAGACTGTCGGACCCGGCGAACTGCCGATCCCGGCCATTCGCGGTGTCGGTGGCGGCCTGATCTATCTTCTCGATGGCAAGACGGACCTGGCAAGGCTGTGGGATATCGATTTTGTGCCGCTGCCGGCGCAAAGTTCGGACCGGGGCGTCGGGCTAACCCGTGTCGATCATGTCGGCCAGACTGTGCTCCAGGAAGAATTGCCGAGCTGGCTTCTCTTCTACACGTCGATCCTTAAGACGACCAAGACACCCATGGTCGACGTCGTCGATCCGGCAGGCATTGTCCAAAGCCAGGTGATCGAGGGATCGGACAAGCGCTTTCGCCTCACGCTCAATGGCGCAGGAAGCCGCCGTACGCTGGCGGGCCACTTCATCGCGGAAACATTCGGTTCGGCCGTTCAACATCTTGCGATGGCGACCGGCGATATTTTCGCGACCTCGCGCCGCCTTGAGCAGGCCGGCTTTCAACCACTTCAGATTTCTCCCAATTACTATGACGATGTCGAAGCGCGCTTCGGCCTCGACCCGAAACTGGCGGACCAGTTGCGAGACTCCAATATCCTTTACGATCGGGACGAGAACGGTGAGTTCTTTCAACTCTATGCGCCGACATTCGGCGAAGGCTTCATCATCGAGATCGTCGAACGGCGTGGCGGCTACGCCGGATATGGCGCGCCCAACGCGCCATTCCGCATCGCTGCGCAAAGACGCTTGATGAGACCCAAGGGGATGCCACGGGTTTTGTAGCCGCTAGTTGTAGCGGCTGGCCATATCAGAGTGCGGGCGCATCCGCTGCGGCCACGAAGCGAAGCAACATCTCGACGGTGTTGCGCTTCAGCCGTTCGAGTTGCTCGGGCGCGCCGAAGTCGCGGCCGAAGATCATCGAGAATGTCGTGCGATTGGACACGTTGAAGAAACACAGCGCGCTGACCTGCCAGTGCAATTCGACGGGATCCAGACCGGGCCGGAACACGCCTTCTTCGACGCCGCGCGAATAGATCCGGGCGATATGGTCGATCGCGGTCACATTGAGTTCGCGTATTTCCTTGGACTGCTCCAGGTACTGGCCGTTGTGGATATTCTCGATCATCACCATGCGAATGAATTCCTCGTGCCGGTGGTGATGCTCGAAGGTGAATTCGACCAGCCGGGTCAGTGCGGCAATCGGGGACAGCCCCTCGATATCGAGATGCGCTTCGCCCTCTCTTACCTCGCGGTAGGCATTTTCCAGCGCGCGCAGATACAGGCCTTCCTTGTCGCCGAAGTAGTAATAAATCATGCGCTTGCTGGAGCGGGTGCGCGCTGCGATTTCATCGATGCGCGCGCCGGACAGGCCGTTCAAAGCGAATTCTTCGGACGCCACTTCGAGGATGTTGCGCCGCGTGCCTTCGGGATCCTGGGCGCGGGTGGCCTTCGCTTCCTGCTTGGGCTTCCGCTTGGTTTCCGTCACCGCCATGCCAGTTCCGATCCGCTGACTGCAATAGATATTTGACTAAACTAACCAGTTCGTACATTATCCCGAAATCGAGCTGCTCATTTATCCGCTGTGGCCGATGAAACACAAGTGCGGCGTCAGAAAGCCGCATGCGGACCGGGAGGCGGCCCGCGGGAGGACGTTAACGAAATGGGCGACAAGCTTGTCGACCTCCTCAACCGGCTTGCGGCCGGCCACGAAGGCGCAGCCGTAGCAGGCGCAGATACGATCACGATCGGCCTGATTGGACGCGGCATTCAGTCTTCCCGCACGCCGCGCATGCATGAGTGTGAGGCGAGGCGCCTTGGCATTGGCTATTCCTACCTCCTTCTGGATTTCGATCGGTTGGGGCTGGGCGACGAGGCGATTGGAGATGTTGTTGGTGCCGCGCAGGCCGCCGGCTTCCACGGTCTCAATATCACCCACCCATTCAAGCAATCCGTCATTCCGGTGTTGGATCAGCTATCTTCCGACGCTCAGGCCATAGGTGCGGTCAACACGGTCGTTTTCGATGGCAAGGCAAAGCACGGCCACAATACCGACAGTTGGGGTTTTGCCGAAAGTTTCAGCGACGCGATGTCCGATGCGCGCATGGATCACGTTGCAATGTTCGGCGCGGGGGGAGCAGGCGCTGCCGTCGCCCATGCGTTGATCAAGATCGGCGTTGGCCGCCTGTCCATAGTCGATAGCGAGGCATCGCGCGCCGATGAATTGGCGGCACGCATGGCGGCCATGTTCGGGACCAGGGTGGCGTCGAGTCTGGGAACGGAAGAGACGATCCGCGCCGTTGACGGGATTGTCAACGCGACGCCTGTCGGCATGGAAAAATATCCCGGCACCCCGTTCGATACCGCGCTGCTTGCGTCCGATCAGTGGGTCGCGGACATCATCTATTTCCCGACCGAAACGGAACTGCTGCGCAAGGCGCGCGTCGCCGGCTGCCGCACGCTCCCGGGGACGGGCATGGCGATCTACCAGGCCGTACGGGCCTTCGAACTGTTCAGCGGCCGTGAGGCGGACCGCAGCGCCATGGCCGGTCATTTCGAGGCCGCCGCGTGAACTCACACAAGAACGGAACTGCAAGATAGACTGAAAACCAAGGGAGGAAATGAAATGAAACTCGATCTGACACGCCGCCAGTTCATGGCCGCAACCGGCGCCGCTGCAGCACTTTGCACGTTCCCGGCATTGGCGCAGGACAAGCCGAAACTGCGCTTCTCGGCCGTGTTTTCCGAGCAGGACATCCGCGCCGAGATGATGAAGATGTTCTCCGATGCCATTGCTGCGGACTTCACCTTTGAAGGCTACTACGGCGGCAACCTGTTCAAGCAGGGCACCGAATTGGTCGCGCTGCAGCGTGGCAATCTCGAGATGGGCAACATCGCTCCTCAGGACATTTCCAAGCAGATTCCGGCATGGTCGATCCTGACGGCTGGCTACCTGTTCCGTGATGCCGCGCACCTCAAGGCCTTCTTCGCCAGCGAAGCCGGCGCGGAGATGAAGAAGATGACCGAGGACCAGCTCGGCGTGAAGGTGCTCGGCCCGACCTATTTCGGCGTGCGCCAGGTGGGCCTCAAGTCTGACAAGGAAATCAAGACGCCCGCCGACATGGCCGGCATCAAGCTGCGCATGCCCGGTGGCGACGCCTGGCAGTTCCTCGGCCAGGCGCTTGGCGCCAACCCGACGCCGATGGCTTATGCCGAGGTCTATACCGGGTTGCAGACCGGCGCCATCGACGGCCAGGACAACCCGCTGCCGAATGTCGAGAACATGAAGTTCTACGAGGTGATGACGCAGATCGTCCTGACCTCGCATCTGGTCGGCTACGATCTCCTCACCGTTTCCAAGAAGGTGTGGGACGAGATGGGGGCTGACAAGCAGGCGACGTTCCAGGCCGCGGCGGACAAGGCGATCGACTTCTCGACCGAAAAGCATCTCACTCACGAGAAGGAACTGGTCGATCTGTTCAAAGGCAAGGGCCTGAAGATCTACGAGCCGGACGTGGCCGCTTTCCGCAAGCACGTTCAGGACCAGTATCTGGCCTCCGAGCAGGCCAAGGAGTGGCCTGCCGGCATGGTGAACAAGATCAACGCGCTGTAAGGCTTCAGACATTCGGCCGGGCGGTTCCGCCGCCCGGCATGCCGCCGGGAAGTGAAGGCTGCGGCCTCGAGGAGGAGGGCATGATGGATCCGAGGCTGCGCGGGGTGGGCCGCTGGCTCTACGCTCGGGCGGAAAACGTGTTGGCGGCGATGCTTGCCGTCATGTTCTTCGCCTTCCTGCTCCAGATATTCTTTCGCTATGTGATGAACTGGCCGACCGGCTGGACCAATGAACTCAGCGCCATCCTGTGGATATGGATCGTGCTGTGGGGCGCTGCCTTCGTCGTGACCGAACAGGAGGAAATGCGCTTCGATCTCATCTACGCATCCGTCCCGCCAAAGGTCCGGGGCATCATGTTCCTGATTTTCGCCTCTTCGCTGATCGTGCTCTACGCGATCTCGCTGCCGGCTGTGATCGACTACGTGACCTTCATGAAGGTCGAAAAGAGCGCCTATATGAAGATCCGCTTCGACTGGCTGTTCTCCATCTACATCGTTTTCGTGGTCGCCATCATCGTGCGCTACGTCTGGCTTTGCTGGCAGGTTCTGCGCGGCTCCGCCCCGGAAGAATTCGACCCCACCAAGGCGAGCTCGGGCGTATGAATTTCGCAAGCCCTTTCTCCATTTCCATAGTCGCAATCACCGTGCTGGCGTTGCTCGGCCTGCCGGTCGGCCATGCGATGATCGCAGGGTCGATCCTCTATCTTCTGGCGGCCGGGCTCGACATGGGCACGGCGGCGGAGCAGTTCCTCAACGGCATGTATTCCAACTACATCATCCTCGCCGTGCCGCTGTTCATCCTGGCGGCGGAACTGATGAATATCGGCTCGATGACCGACCGGCTGATGAGCTTCTGCAACGCCTTCGTCGGCCGATTCCGTGGCGGGCTGGCGCAGGTCAACGTGCTGCAATCGATCATCTTTGCCGGCATGAGCGGCTCGGCCATCGCCGATGCCGCCGGTTCCGGCAAGATCATGCAGAACATGATGACGGCCGACGGCAAATACCCGGCGAGCTACGCCGCCGCCCTGACGGCGGCGACCGCCGTGATCGGGCCGATCATCCCGCCGTCCATCCCCATGATCATCTATGCTTTGGTGTCGGACGCCTCGATCGGCTACCTCTTCCTTGGCGGCGTCGTTCCTGGCCTGCTGATGGCCGCTTTCCAGATGATCCTGGTCGCGGTTCATGCGCGCACGAGGAACTTTCCCGTCGAACCGCCGACGCCCTTGCGCGAGCTTCCGGGCATCACTTGGCGCGCATTGCCCGCACTGATGATGCCGGTCGTGCTGCTGGGCGGCATCTATTCCGGCGTCACGACGCCGACCGAAGCCGCCGCCGTCGCGGCCGCCTATGCGCTGCTCATCTCAATCGTTCTCTACCGCAGCGTCAGCTTCGCGGATTTCTATCGCTCGATGCTGGCCAGCGCGCGCACGACCGCGTCGATCGGCATGCTCATCGCCGGCGCACTGGTGTTCAACTATGTCGTGACGATCGAGAACATCCCGGATTCGCTGCGCGTCCTGTTGACCAACTGGGACCTGTCGCCGACCGGGTTCCTCATTCTGGTCAACGTCATCCTTCTGCTGCTCGGCTGCATCCTCGAGGGGACGACGATCATCCTCGTCATCTTGCCGGTGTTCATCCCGACCGCGCATGCGCTCGGCATCGACATGGTGCATTTCGGCGTGATGTGCGTGGTCAACATCATGCTGGGGCTGGTCACGCCGCCCTACGGCCTGTTGCTGTTCATCATGACGCGCATTGCCAACGTGCCGCTGCGCGACATCGTGCGCGACGTGCTGCCGTTCCTCTACACGATGGTCCTGTCGCTGCTCGTCATCACCTTCTTCCCCGACACGGTGCTGTGGCTACCCAGGCTGTTCGGCTACCAGGGCTGATTGGAGGCATTTGTCGTGAAACCGATCTTCATCCTCAACGGCCCGAACTTGAACAGGCTGGGCAGGCGCGAGCCGGGAATCTACGGCACCACCACGCTGGCCGAGATCAAGGTGATGTGCCGGGGCGCCGCCGGCGCCTATCCCGTGCGCTTCCACCAGACCAACGCCGAACATGAACTGGTCGAATGGGTGCACGAGGCGACCGACGAGGGGGCAGGCATCCTGATCAATCCGGCCGGCCTCAGCTTCCGTTCGATACCGCTGCTCGACGCGCTCAAGATGTTCCCCGGCCCGATCGTGGAATTGCACATCTCCAACATTCATCGGCGCGAGGAAATCTATCATCGCTCGCTGGTGTCGACGGTGGCGACAGGCGTGATTGCCGGGCTGGGGGCGAAAGGCTATCCGCTGGCCGTCAATTGGCTTGTGGAGCTCGTCGAGGCCAGCCGGTAGCCGAGGCGCAGGCTCGTCGCTGGCGGGTACGTCCTGTGCCCCTTCCCTTTGGCGGCAGAAGGGAAGCGTACTCCTTTCCACTTCGTCATCCTCGGGCAAGAGCACAGCGAAAGGCGCGACCCGAGGATCCATGCCGCGACGGCGGCTGCAAGGTATAAGGCGGTGCAGAATGGGGCCTTGTGCACCGTACCACGCTGCCGCTTCGTCACGGCATGGATCCCAGGGTCTGCGCGACGGCCTTCGGCCTGCTCCGCCCTAGGATGACGAAGGATGGATGTGTTTCTCGTTGCCACGCTGCCTTTTCGGNCCCCGCCTTTAAGCTCGCTCGCTGCGCTCGTCGCTGGCGGGGACCCCGGATGGCCAGACGGCTATCGGAGTTCGTGCTGTATGGTTGCCACGCCCGGCATTGCCGTCTGGCCATTGTCAAAGAACTGACCTCGGTTGAGAGGTCGGGAAGACGGGCGGCCGTTCGGACGCTCGTTTAAGTAAATATGCGACCTTGCGGCCGCCCGTCCGGTGGCTTCCCTCAACCGGCGCAACGGCCATGCGGTGGATAGATACCCGCCGGCACACGATGCCCGGTTCGAGGGCCGAACTTGGGGGCTCATCACCCAGCCGCCTACCGCAGACGACCAGCCCGGCACCGTCGCCCTTCCCTGATACCCGGTGCGCACTAGGTCTCCCGCAAGGGCGATGGGGAGAGTATGCGGGAGGCGCAGAGGGTGGGGATAAAAATTTTTGGAAAAGTGAGAGGAAACAGAGGGGGTAATTGAATTCCGACAACAGACCCGTGCACGTTTCAGCCACACGGGTCAGAGCCCAACGATCAGTTATCACGCCGGATTGCAGGTCATGCCGTTGCGGCGGGCATTGTCGATGCAGTCCTGCCTGTTGGAATAGCCCTGGGTGGCCGAACCGAAGATCCGGCCATTGGCGGCGGTGCGCCGCCAGCGCCAGCCGTCGGTTGCGGAGTAGATTTCCCATGTGTCGCCGTTCGTGCTCTTGCAACTTGCCATTGTCGTTCTCCTGTTGAGAACACAGGCGTATGGCGAGTCGGGCAGGGACTCTACGAACCAGGTGCAACTGGAAGGTGGTGGGATTGGGGTGAGTGGTTGTGAGCGTGTCCCGGCTTCAGGGAATTTGCTTTTGGGCGGGGCGGGAATAGCATTCGGGTATGACCGGCTATGTCTACATGACCGCAAGCCAGATGCGCGGCATCATCTATATCGGGGTGACAAACGACCTCGCTCGCCGCATTCCAGAACACAAGGAGGGGAATGGGGCCTGGTTTACGGCCCGCTACGGCGTACAGAGGCTCGTCTGGTACGAGGAGCATTTCGATATGCGCGATGCCATCCAGCGCGAGAAGTCGCTCAAGCGTTGGCGGCGGCAATGGAAGATCGATCTGATCGAAAAGATCAACCCTGAATGGCATGAGCTTCTTCGAGGGCTTGACTGGTAGCGGCTTGGGGAACCTCCGTGTCCCCGTTGTCAGACGGCGACCAGTCAGTTTCGTCATCCTCGGGCAAGCGAAGGCAACGCCGAGCGCGACCCGAGGATCCATGCCGTGACGATCATCGTTCATGGCAGCTTTGGCGGTTGTTGTGCGTGTTACCACCCGCGAGTCCTGCCGATAGGGTACGGCATGGATCCTAGGGTCTCCACCTCGCTGCGCTCGGCTCCGCCCTAGGATGACGAAGGAGGGAGGACGATTTGGGTGGCTTAGTCGCTATTTTGCGGACATCTCTCTGAGCTGATTCCAAGCTGCGGTGAATCGTTTGTTTTCAGCGGGGAAATTGATTTCCGCGTCAAGCTCAAATAAAGATTGGTAGGTTCGACCGCATATATGCGTGCATGGGAAACTAAAATGGCAAGGTGGTGATATGATTTCACGTAGACGTTTCCATTGTAGTGCGGTCCAATTTGAAACATATTATTTTCAACATGAAAATAAATGGATTCCGCAGACGGGTGTGTTCCAAATTGGGAGAACGCATCAAAGTAATAATCAAAGAATAAAAATTCAACTTCTCCCCCAAGTATCTTTTTAATTGAAGAGCGGCCGAATTCTCCATGTCTCCTTTTTCCCGCCTTTCTCCACTCTCGCAATTGTTCCGGCTTTTTGGAAAAAAGGAGCGCAAGCATGCCGATTTCGGCAATATCCCTGAATAAGGCGCTTCCCTGTGCAAAGTATCCGCAGTCGATCAGCTTTGTAGCTGCACCGATATCATTCACAACGCGGTAACCCAACACTGAGCCGGCAATAAGGTCGCCAGCGCGCTCGGCGTCATTCGAACTGGTGGGAGCCAGAAGCAGGGCCTTGCGGATTAGATCAGTAGCTGCGCAAAGCGCTTCCACATAGATATGAATGGAAGAGGCGAGCCGCTTATGGCTCGCCTCGATATCGCTTTCATCAAAGATACCCATTTGTATCGGTCGCGGGTGCCTCTCAGCTGCACCCGCTCGTGGCGCCGCAAGTATCGCACTTCTCGCAGGTGCCGTTGCGCACCATGGTGAAGTTCTGGCACTCCGAGCAGGAATTGCCGGTGTAGCCTTGCAGCAGCGACTTGGCGCGGCGGTCGGCGGCGACCTTCTTGGCGTCGGCCGCTTCCTGGGCGGCGGCGTCGGTGAACAGGGCGTCGGCGTCCGCGGCCTGTCCGGCCTTCGCCTCCTCGGCTGCTTCCTCGCGGGCACGCTCCTCGAAGTCGCGTTTGAAGGCAACCGCCTCGTCGCTGGCGGCTTCGGCCTTCAGCGCCGTTGCCGTGGCCGTGGCCAGCGACAAAACGTTGCCGGCAAAGGCGGTGGGCGCTGTGCGGGCAGGGCGGTCGCCCGGGCTGGTCGTTCCGGAGGGGTTGGAACCACCGGCAAAGCCCTTCGGCTCACTGGCTGCCGACACCAGCTTGACCGGCGAGACGCCGCGCGTCAGGCCCTTGGAGAAGGCGAACGCCTTGCCTTCGGTGATGCCCTTGCCGAGCGAGGTGTTGGAGAAGTCAGTATCGACATGGGCGAGGTCGTTGCGGCCGAGATAGCTGATCGCCAGCTCGCGGAACACATAGTCGATGATCGAAGTGGCGCTCTTGATGGCGTCGTTGCCCTGCACCATGCCGGCCGGCTCGAACTTCACGAAGGTGAAGGCCTCGACATATTCCTCCAGCGGTACGCCATATTGCAGGCCGAGCGAAATCGCGATGGCGAAGTTGTTCATCATGGCGCGGAAGGCGGCGCCTTCCTTGTGCATGTCGATGAAGATTTCGCCAAGGCGGCCATCGTCGAACTCGCCGGTGCGCAGGTAGACCTTGTGGCCGCCGACGATGGCCTTCTGGGTGTAGCCCTTGCGGCGGTTCGGCAGCTTCTCGCGGTCGCGCACCACTTTTTCGATGATGCGCTCGATGATTTTCTCGGTGACCTGCACGGCCTTGGCGGCGGCGGGTGCGGCAATCAGCGCCTCGACCGCGTCGTCCTCGTCCTCCTCGTCATCGGCGATCAGCGAGGCGTTGAGCGGCTGCGACAGCTTGGAGCCGTCGCGGTAAAGCGCGTTGGCCTTCAGCGCCAGCTTCCACGACAGCATGTAGGCGTTCTTGGCGTCCTCGACGGTCGCCTCGTTCGGCATGTTGATGGTCTTGGAGATGGCGCCCGAGATGAAGGGCTGCGCCGCCGCCATCATGCGGATGTGGGACTCGACCGAGAGGTAGCGCTTGCCGATCTTGCCGCAGGGGTTGGCGCAATCGAACACCGGATAGTGCTCGACCTTGAGGAAGGGCGCGCCTTCCAGCGTCATCGCGCCGCAGACATGGATGTTGGCGGCCTCGATCTCCTTGCGGGTGAAGCCCAGCGCCGGCAGCATCTCGAACGAGAAGTCGGAAAGCTGCTCGTCGGTGAAGCCGAATGTCTCCTTCACCCAGTCGGCGCCGAGCGTCCACTGGTTGAACACGAACTTTATGTCGAAGGCGGACTTCAGCGCGGCGTTGAGGGCTGCGATCTTCTCGTCTGTGAAGCCTTTTGTCTTGAGCGTTGAAGGGTTTACGCCCGGCGCTTGATTCAAATTGCCATGGCCGACGGCGTAAGCGTCGATCTCGGCGATCTGGCTTTCTGAGTAGCCGAGCGAACGCAGCGCCTCCGGCACCGCGGCGTTGATGATCTTGAAATAGCCGCCGCCGGCGAGCTTCTTGAATTTCACCAGCGCGAAGTCCGGTTCGATGCCGGTGGTGTCGCAATCCATGACCAGGCCGATGGTGCCGGTCGGCGCGATGACGGTGGCCTGCGCGTTGCGGTAGCCATGCTCCTCGCCAAGCTCGATGGCGCGGTCCCATGCGGCGCGGGCGTGGGTGACGAGATCCTTCTGCCAGATGTGGTCGGCATTGAGCGGAACCGGGTTGACGGCAAGCTTCTCATAGCCGTCCTTGTCGCCATAGGCGGCGCGGCGGTGGTTGCGCATGACGCGCAGCATGTTTACGGCATTGCGGTCATAGTCCGGGAAAGCGCCGAGTTCGGAAGCCATTTCCGCCGAGGTGGCATAGGCAACGCCGGTCATGATGGCGGTGAGCGCGGCACAGATGGCGCGGCCCTCGTCCGAATCATAGGGGATGCCGGAGGTCATCAACAGGCCGCCGATATTGGCGTAGCCGAGGCCGAGCGTGCGGTAGTCGTAGGACTGCTTGGCGATCTCCTTCGACGGGAACTGCGCCATCATCACGGAGATTTCGAGCACCATCGTCCACAACCGCACCGAATGCTCATAGGCGGCGATGTCGATGGTGCCGGCATCTTCCGGCCGTGAGCCTGGTTCCCGGCCCGAATTGCGGTAGGGCAGGAGGTTGATCGAGGCGAGGTTGCAGGCGGTGTCGTCGAGGAACATGTACTCCGAGCACGGGTTCGAGCCGCGGATCGGGCCAGCCGCCGGCGAGGTGTGCCAGTCGTTCATGGTGGTGTTGAAGTGCAGGCCCGGATCGGCGGACGCCCAGGCGGCGTAGCCGATCTTTTCCCACAGGTCGCGCGCCTTCATGCTCTTCATGACGCGGCCGTCCTTGCGGGCGGTCAGGTGCCAGTCGCTGTCCTGTTCGACGGCGCGCAGGAAGTCGTCCTTGAGCGAGACGGAATTGTTCGAGTTCTGGCCGGAAACGGTGAGATAGGCCTCCGAATCCCAGTCGGTGTCGTAGGTCTTGAACTCGATCGAGGTGTAGCCCTGGCGTGCGAACTGGATGACGCGCTGGACGTAGTTCTCCGGCACGGCGTTCTTCTTGGCCGCCTTGATCTCGCGCTTCAGCGCCGTGTTGATGGCCGGATCGAAGCAGTCGTCGTCCTGACCTTCGCAGTTGACGCAGGCCTTCATGATTGCGTCGAGGTGCTTGCGCACGATCTTGGAACCGGTGACGAGCGCCGCCACCTTCTGCTCTTCCTTTACCTTCCAGTCGATGAAGGCCTCGATATCGGGATGGTCGGCATCGACGATGACCATCTTGGCTGCTCTTCTGGTCGTCCCTCCGGACTTGATGGCGCCGGCGGCGCGGTCGCCGATCTTGAGGAACGACATCAGGCCGGACGAGCGGCCGCCGCCGGAAAGCTTTTCGCCTTCGCCGCGCAGCATGGAGAAGTTCGAGCCGGTGCCCGAGCCGTATTTGAACAGGCGCGCCTCGCGAACCCAAAGGTCCATGATGCCGCCTTCGTTGACGAGGTCGTCCTGCACGCCCTGGATGAAGCAGGCATGCGGCTGCGGATGCTCATAGGCCGACTTGGACTTGGTGATCTTGCCGGTGAAGGGATCGACGTAGAAATGGCCCTGGCCGGGGCCGTCGATGCCATAGGCCCAGTGCAGGCCGGTGTTGAACCACTGCGGCGAGTTCGGCGCGACGCGCTGGGTGGCCAGCATGTAGGCAAGCTCGTCGCGGAAGGTCAGCGCATCTTCCTCCGACTTGAAGTAGCCGCCCTTCCAGCCCCAGTAGGTCCAGGTGCCGGAAAGACGGTCGAAGACCTGGCGCGCGTCGATTTCGGAACCGTAGCGCTCGGCCTCGGGCAGTTCGGCAAGGGCGGCCTCGTCGGGAACCGAGCGCCACAGGAAGGAGGGGACGTCATTCTCCTCTATTCTCTTGAGGCGCGCGGGCACGCCGGCCTTGCGGAAATACTTCTGCGCCAGGATGTCGGCGGCGACCTGGGAGAACTGGGTGGGCACGTCGATGTTGTCGAGGCGGAACACCACCGAGCCATCCGGATTCTTGATCTCGGAGAGCGTCTTGCGGAACTCGATCTCCGCATAAGGAGACTGGCCTGCCTTGGTGAAGTGCCGTTCGATGCGCATCGCGTCTGTCCCTTTGTCTATATATAGCGCTTTTTCGGCGGGGTTGCCTCAACCCATTCAAAAAGCGCGCATCTACCAGATCCGGTCACGCTCAAGCGCGCCCGGTGTCCCTCTCGCTTCGTCCCTGCTTTGGCTGGCAAATCCCTTTCAGAACTCGCTACCTGCTTGCCGGCGACGTCGCTGATCCCTCAAAAACTGAAACTTGGTGCAAATCCCTCGGAGAGGGCAACTCACATTATCTAGCGTCGAACCTACCTGCAAACACTAAATATAGTATTAACAGACAATTTATGCGAGTCCGACAATTCTCCTTTTCGTCATTTCAAACGACCTCGAGCCCAACGCTCCCGCCGGCCTCGTAAACGGGCGGTATGCGGGCAAAACGCACAAAATCCGGAAAAAAGGACCGGGCTCGAAACTTACCGGTCGCGCCCGCAACAGGAGCGCATGGCCTATAAAAAGCGACTCGGTTTGCGTCGTCAAGGGTTCGTTTCTGTAAGTTTTGTGACCCCAACATCTTGTGTGTCACTTATGTGGATAACGGGGAGAAGTAGCCGCCCTTTGACCGGCGCCTGCGCGGGAGCGCCCGAGCGGGTTCATTGTTCCTCGCCGGTTGAATTTCGGGCAAGCGCTCCCAATTGAAAGTGCGATAAGGAAAATTGAATTCACCCGTGTTATCATCTGGCCTATAGAGCGACCTACGAAACGGCAGGAGCCGGAGTTCGGTTCGTTGTCGCTCAGGACCAATGCGGCAGCAGGGTGCCGGAGATGCTTCGATGAACAGTATTGCGCGTCAAAACGCGATTGAGCCGGTCGATCCGATCTGGCGCTCCATACGCGACGAGGCGATGGAAGCGGTCAACCGCGACCCGCTGCTGGCGGCCTTTCTCTATTCGGCCATTCTCAATCAGGAAAGCCTTGAAGATGCCGTGATCCACCGGTTGGCCGAACGGCTCGCGCACCAGGATATCGGCTCCGACCTGATCCGCCAGACCTTCGACGCCATGCTGCAGGACGATCCGACATGGTCGGCCGTGGTGCGCGTCGACATCCAGGCCTACTATGATCGTGACCCGGCCTGCGACCGCTTCCTGATGCCTGTGCTTTACTTCAAGGGGTTCCACGCCATCCAGACCCATCGCCTGGCGCACTGGCTGTGGAAGCGCGGCCGCAAGGATTTTGCCCTCTACCTGCAAAGCCGGTCTTCGTCTGTCTTCCAGACCGACATCAATCCTGCCGCGCGAATCGGCAAGGGTGTGTTCCTCGACCACGCCACCGGCCTCGTCGTGGGCGAGACGGCCGTCATCGAGGACGACGTGTCGATCCTGCACGCGGTGACGCTGGGCGGCACCGGCAAGGCCGGCGGCGATCGCCATCCCAAGATCCGCCGCGGCGTGCTGATCGGCGCCGGCGCAAAGATCCTCGGCAATATCGAGGTCGGTCATTGCTCGAAGATCGCGGCGGGATCGGTCGTGCTGTCGCCCGTGCCCCACAACAAGACGGTGGCCGGCGTGCCGGCCCGCATCGTCGGCGAGACCGGTTGCGACGAGCCGTCGCGCCAGATGGACCAGTTGTTGCCGTCGCAGGCGATGGAACACGTCATCACCTTCGATATCTGAGTTTTTGGCAGGCCCGCAGGGGCTGACTTGCACCGGCGGGCTATCGGCCACGCCGGCTTTGCCTTTACAGTGCCGTGACTGCCGTGCCAGAAGCGCGTTCCTGAAGTAGCCGTTCCCGGAGAGATGCCTTGAAACCCGAAGAAATCCGCAAGCTCGACGCTTATTTCAAGCGCCTCTTCCAGAATCCGCGGCTGGAAGTGAAGGCGCGCCCGCGCAAGGAAGATTCGGCGGAAGTCTACGTTGGAGACGAATTCCTCGGCCTCGTCTTCAAGGATGAGGACGACGGCGACTATAATTTCTCGATGGCGATCCTCGACATCGATCTCGCCTGATACGGCGGGCCGGTCGACAGCAACAGGCCGGTTTTCTAGCGCGCCTGCACGGCGGACGTCTTGACCATGGTGGCGGCTTCGGCCGCGACCGCCGCGTCCAGTGCCTGCCACTCGCCCAGAAACTCCTTGGGGAACCGGTAACTCAGGCTTAGGCCGTCGCCCACGAGCATGTCGCGCTCGCAAGGCGCCAGCGATTCTTCCGCTTTCGGCCCGCTGAGACAGCGCGCGACGAAGGGTTCGCGACCAGGGCGCTCGGCAACCGCAAGCATTTCGCCCAGATAGCCCGACTTGTCGGTGAAGTCGTAGAGCGTGGTGCCGCCCGGTCCCGGCTTGCCCGGCCGCACGATGAGGGCGCTGTAGATCGGCGCGAAGCGTCCGCTCATGTCGCGCGACATCATCTGGTCCTCGAAGGCCAGGAACAGGATGTTCCTGCTGCCGTGCGCATTGTTGAAATCGTCCCGGGCCGCCTCGCTGTAGCCGTCCATCTGTGGATAGCGCATGTAGAGGTCGAGCCGTGCGGCGACGCCATCGCGCCGTGCCTGCTCGAACCGGATCATGTTGGATGAAACAGCGATGACGTTGTTGCCGATGACGATCTCGCGAACGGTGGTGTCTTCGGTGTGCCCGCCCATGGCGATGTCGTGGCCGAACCACTTTCCGGCCAGTGTGATGACGAGCGACAGCAAGGCCACCGCGGCGAAGGCGTAGAACACCTTCACCATCAGGGAGGAATCGACCACCCTGAAGTCCGGCTGGGCAGCGTCTGCCTCTTTCATCGCGATCCTCGAACTGTCTCATTACGGAACATATTCAGATGGCGGCGGCTCGCCCTGACCTGAATATCGACGCACCTGCCGGCACGACTCTTGCGTGTTGCCACTGGACCGCGACTGTGCGGTTTCATGGTAAATGGAGAGTAAAGATGACCGCTGTGCAGTTGGGCGCCTTTGCATTTCTTGTCGGGCTGACGCTTTGCGGGCTGGGCGGATCGATCATGGAACTGGTGTCTGGCCGCAGGCTGGCCTTCGCCGCACCCTATGTCACGCCTGCCCATGTCGTCCGCTCGCTGGCGATGACGGTTGCGGCGGGGCCGTTCATGCTGGTTAACGACGCTTTGGATGCGCACGGCGAGCAGCGCCTGTCCGGCGCCGGCCTTGCCTCATGCATGTGCACCGCCGTTATCTGGTTGATGGCGCTGGGCGTCGTGACGATCACGGTTGCCTCGATGATGGGCTCCCTACTAAGTATGCCGGTGGATTTGCCGCGCTGAACAATGGTGGAGACCAGATGCCGATTTATGCCATCGACGGAGTTGAGCCGCATTTCGAGGACAGGGACAGCAACTGGGTCGCCCCAGACGCGACGTTGATCGGCAACATTGCCGTCGGGCGCAATGTCGGCGTCTGGTTCGGCGTCGTCGTTCGCGGCGATAATGATCGGATCTCCATCGGCGACGACAGCAATGTGCAGGAACACACCGTCATGCACACCGACCCGGGCTTTCCGCTCACCATCGGCAAGGGCTGCACCATCGGCCACAGGGCGCTGCTGCATGGCTGCACCATCGGCGACAACAGCCTGATCGGCATGGGGGCGATCGTGCTCAACGGCGCCAGGATCGGCAGGAACTCGCTCGTCGGGGCCGGTGCGCTGGTGACCGAGGGCAAGGAGTTTCCCGACAATTCGCTGATCGTCGGCTCGCCTGCCAAGGTGGTGCGCACGCTGGACGATGCGGCGCAGGAGCGGCTGCGCAAATCCGCTGCCCACTATGTCGCCAACGGCAAGCGCTTCAAGGCAGGCTTGAAGCCCGCCTGAGGCGGCTCACGCTTTTCCCATCGATCAAAAAGGGTGGAGTTGGCCCGGGGACTGGGCCGGCCCATCGACGAAAAGGGTGGAGCCGGCCCGGGGACTGGGCCGGCTCCGTAAACCCGGTCGTTGGGGACGGGGAGGGTGGGGGACTCGACCGGGTTTCTCGTTGCGCCGCGAAATTAGCGGACGCTGGCGACCGCGTCGGCGCGGCCGTCATTGATGGTGACCCATGCGCCGGAGTTCCTGTCGGACTGGCGCTTGAGGTAGGTGTATTCGGTTTCCGACCAGGCCAGGACCCTGGACTCCAGATTGTCGAGGATGAAGTCGCCCATGGAGGTGTGGACCGTCAGCACGGCATGACCGTCGCCGCTGGGCTGGCGCACCACCGTGACTAGGAGATTGCCGGCAGGCACGCCGGCCTGCATCAGCTTGCGGCGCTTTTCGAGCACATAGTCTTCGCAGTCGCCTTCGCCATTGGCGGGGTAGGACCACACTTCCTCGCGGCCCCACATTTCCATGTCGGTGCGCGGCACGAGCGACATGTTGACGGTGTTGTTGACGGCGACGATCTTGTCCCAAAGCTTGCGGGTCAACTCGACGGGCGCCTGCTTCGGCGTCGCCTGACGGCATTCCTGCGGCAAGCTCTGGCAGAATTCGTAGTGGCCGACAGGCTGCGTGGTGCGCCCGCCGGTGTGCATGAACGACGCGCCGGCGAAGGCTGTTCCCCAACAGCCGAACTGCAGTGCAATTGCCGCGAGCAGCGACACGCCCCACTTGTTGTTCATTGTGATGTCTCCCCGTTTGAGGAGACATTGACAGTTCCGGATTTATTTGACGCAAAAGGCCGAAGTAGATATTAAGTAAAACGTACAGAGACTTAATATAAATATCTACGAAAAATAGAATAGAATCATCGATTGATTTGATTCGAATTTTATCGAATGGATTTTGGCAGATGAATGCCCGAAACGGGCGCGGCATATGCGTGCGTGAAATGGCAAGCCCGCGCCGGAGCAATCCGGGCTCAAGAAGGGGACGTCTGCAAATGTTCGCAATGGGAGCGGTTCAAGCGCCGTCCCATGCCGTCAGGTCGATGAAAGGGATATTCAGGCGCGTGGAGCGTTGAATTCCGCGTCGAGCGTTTCGGGTCGCTGGATAACGGCGAACTCGATCGCCACG
This sequence comes from Mesorhizobium sp. Root157, assembly GCF_001427385.1. Lineage (GTDB taxonomy): Bacteria > Pseudomonadota > Alphaproteobacteria > Rhizobiales > Rhizobiaceae > Mesorhizobium. The sequence continues at coordinate 127,122 of NZ_LMGJ01000038.1, read as the reverse complement.
CCGTCCTCGAAGTGGCGCACCACCTGGCCGCGCATGGTGCCCAAAGTGACCTGGATGCCGATTGCCGGCTTCACGTCGATCTCGATGGCGGCGCCCGACAGCGACAGGTCGATGATGCGGCACTGGTATTGGCGGCCGTCCATCAGTTGCAGCATGCTCATCGGGTTGCGCGGGGCGACGCGCTCGTGGCGGCGGTCCTCCGGCAGGTCGAGTTCGTGCTTGTTGGCAAGCCAGGTGAGCTGGGCTGCAAGCTTGTCGCGCTTGCGCTCTGACGCGATCACCGTCATGGCGAAGCCGTCCTGCAAGGTACGGGTGACGACGCCTTCGACGCGGCCGATATGATCGATGTAAGCGATGATCTTCTCGCCGGGTTCACCGATGCGCTCGGCGCGCAGGGCTACGTTACCGGGCGACATTTCGACGACCTGGCAAGGGTGTTCGGAGCGATCTTCCAGCATGAACCGCCCGTAGATCTTCACACGGACGCGTTGAAAGTTACGCCTTTCAACCTTGGACGGCGCATAGTCGACCGCCGTTGATCTCATCACTGCCTACACCCCGTTGGCCGTCCCGCGTTTTGGCGCGCGGATTTTCATCCCAAACGTTAGGCCGGGAAGGTTAACAAACGGGAAAATACGGGGTCGAAAGTTTAGGCGATTGGTCCTATTCCTCGCGCCCGCCGTCCAGCACGACGAGATGGCGGATGCGCCGTGCCCGGCCGTAGCCGGCCAGGGTCTCGGTCGAGTCCAGTTCGGTGGGCGCCAGTTCGGGCACGCTGATGGCCGGACGGTTGCCGAGGAAGACGTGTTCCTTGTCCGGATCGATGATGCGCACCGAATCGATATACGCATCGATGATCGGATCGGCCCCCAGCCAGAACGGCTTTTCCGCAGGCGAGACGACGCCGAGGCAGCGCAGGTTTTCCGCACCGCCGTCGAGCGGCAGCGCCAGCAACTCCAATTCGACGCTGCGCTTGTTGCGGCTCGTGCCGGCATAGGTGATCAGGACGACGGACCGCTTCTCGAACACGCCGTCGATCAGCCGGGAAACGATGCGCTGGTCCTTGCTGCGCCACAGCGAAGGAAACGAAAACCCCTTGAGTTCGCGGCCATAGGTGGCGCAAAGCCGCGTGCCGGCCAGACGGAACACCGCCTCGCCGCGGGTGTCCTTTTCGAGGATGAAAGTATCGGCCAAAAGCGTCTTGATGTCGGCCGGCTCCACTTCGGTGCGCCGTGGAGCGGGGCGTCCATCGCGCAGCCGGTTCCAATACTGGAACAGTCCGATCGATCCATTCAGGTTCATTTCCGTTCCGCTCCGCGCAATCTGCCGCCTGATGTCCCATCGGTGCACAGAAGGACGCCTTCCCGATGGTCTACATGCTGCGCGCAGCACGATGCGTGCCAGTCCGTATCTGGCTTGTTCACGCCTCGGGGCCGTTAAGGTTAAGGAAAGGTTTACATTGCCGGCCAAGTTGGAATGTGAAACGTTGAAATCACTCCAGAAAGTCGGTTGGCCGCAAAACGGCGGCGGGCTTTCAGTCAAAAGTTCAGGGGAGCAATGGGGGCTCGGCCGGCCGTCCAGGGGAGACCTTGGACGGCTTTTTTCTGATTCGCCGCCAATGATTCGGCTGCCGCGATTCGGCATTTGTGAAACGCCGGGCAGTGCACTACATGGCCCGGTAATGGAACCGACCCGCATGAACGAGCCGGATGGCATGGCCGAGGACGACGAGACAAAGTTTGAGGCCGCGCCCCGCCGCGAGCCGGTGTTCAACCTGCCTGCCGTGGTGCTGGCCGTGATGGGGCTTTGCATCGGCATCCATCTGGTGAGGACTTATGTCCTGACGCCGGATCAGGACTTTGAAGTTCTGGTGCGGACGGCCTTCGTTCCGATCCGCTATTCGGGCCAATACGAAATTGACGTATGGGCCTTCACCAGCCCGTTCACCTACGCCTTGCTGCATGGCGGCTTTGCCCATCTCATCATCAACATGGTGTGGCTGGCCGCCTTCGGCTCGCCGTTGGCAAATCGTATCGGTGCCTTGCGCTTCGCCGTCTTCTTCGCCGTGACCGGGCTTGCGGCAGCCGCGCTGTTTTATGTCATCCATCCGCTCGGGCAGGCTCCGCTGGTCGGGGCGTCGGGATCGATCTCGGGCATGATGGGGGCGGCGGCGCGCTTTGCCTTCCGCATCGACCGCTCGTCGGGGCGGGCGGCGTTCGCCGGCGCACCGCTGCCGATGCGCGATGTGTTGCGTTCGCGCGGCGCCATGACCTTTTTGGCGGTGTGGATGGTCGTCAATCTCGCGACAGGGCTGATCGGGGTGGTGCCGGGCGAGGAAAGCCAGATTGCCTGGGAAGCGCACATTGGCGGCTTTGCGGCCGGATTTTTCGGATTGAGGCTGTTCGAGAAAAAGCCGCGGCCTTTCGCCTGAGGCGGCCTTGCGTGCATGCGCGCCGGCGATTGGCTGCCGCGCTCCGTGGCACTTGAAATGCACGCACGCACAGCGCACCATGCTCCAGCGATTGTGAGGCTGCGGGGGCTTCGGAGATCGGACCGAAAAGTGGAATCCGGTTTTCGGGGTCAATCCGTTGCTCAAACAGAGAGTTGGATAGCCATGCGCCCATGGGGACGCATGGCTATCCAACGGGCAACCGCAGAGGAGGACGCCATGACTGTAAAGGCAATTCTCGACAAAAAGGGCCACGACGTTTTCACGCTCGGCCCCAATGAGAAGCTTTCCGAGGCCATTCGCCTTCTCGCCGAACACAGGGTCGGCGCACTCGTCATCACCAATGGCGACCGCAAGATCGTCGGCATCCTGTCGGAGCGCGATATCGTGCGGGTCGTGGCCAAGGAAGGCGCTGGCGCGCTCGACATGGCGGTGCGCGCGGCGATGACGCCGAAGGTCAAGATCTGCAACGAGAACCACACGGTGAACGAACTGATGGAGATCATGACGACGGGCCGTTTCCGCCACCTGCCGGTGGAAAAGGACGGCTTGCTCTACGGCATTATCTCCATCGGCGACGTGGTCAAGCGCCGTATCGAGGACGTTGAGCGCGAGGCGGAACAGATCAGGGCTTACATCGCCACGGCATAGGATCTGCCGCTGCATTCAAGCCGCGGCAGGCGTCATAAAAACAAATACTTAGAGCGCGCCGGGGAATCTGAAAGATCGCCACGCGCACTAATTCGCTGGGCATCCTGACGGATGCATAGGGGCGACCTACCTCTTTGTTTGAGCATCGGGTTTCGATGCCCTACCGGTTTCCGCCGCGTCCGACCCTTGCCAGCCAGATCACCGGCAAGAGCGCGACAAACACGATCATCAGCGCCGAGATCGAGGCTTCCTCATAGGTGCCGCGTGCGGCCTCGCCATAGAGATGGGTGGCGAGCGTTTCGACGTTCAGGGGTCGCAAGAGCAATGTTGCAGGCAGTTCCTTGATGCAATCGACGAAGACGAGCAGGCCGGATGCCGCCAGTGCCGTCTTCGACAGCGGCAGGTGCACGCGCCGCAGCGTGCCGGAAGCGTTTTCGCCAAGCATCCTCGAGACATCGTCCAGGGATTGCGGGATGCGGCTGAGGCCCGCGGCCATTGCGCCGGCCGATATGGCGAGGAACCTTGTCGAGTAGGCGTAGAGCAGGGCGGCCCCCGAACCGAGGAACAAAAGGCCGGTCGAGAAGCCGAGCCATGACGAGGCGACCTTGTCCGCCGTCCTGTCGAAGGCTCCGAGCGCGATGAGCAGGCCGATCGCCACCACCGTTCCGGGTGCCGCATAGCCGATGGTGGCGAGCCGGTAGAGCCAGGCCGAGGACGTGCCGGAATGAAGGCGCGCCGCATAGGCGACCGCGGACCCGAGCACGAGGGTGATCAGCGTGGCCCCCGCCGAGAACAGCACGGTGTTGGTGATGTCGGACAGGAAACGGGCCGGCAGCCCGGCAAAGCCAAGGCGCGCATAGGCTTCCATGGCAAGGTGGGCTGCGGGCGCGACGAAGCCGACGAGCACCGGAACGAGGCAAAGGCCAAGCAGCAGCAGGCCTTTGGGCAGGGAAACGCGCTGCCGTTCAAGCCCGCCGCCACTGCGTTGGGCATTCGGCGCGAAGCGCTGCCGGCGCCGCGCATACTGCTCTGCCGCAACGATCGCCACCACGACGGCAAGCAGCGCCAGCGCCAGTTGGGATGCGCCGGGAAGGTCCGAGCGCGTGACCCAGGTGGTGTAGATGGAAACGGTGAGGGTGCGCACGCCCAGGAACTCGGATGCGCCGATGTCGTTCAGCGTCTCCATGAGCGCCAGGCTGACGCCGACGACGATGGCGGGGCGCGCCAGCGGCAGGGCGACCCGCCGGAAGACGGCGTTGCGCGAGACGCCGAGCGTGCGCGAAACCTCGATGAGGCTGGCCGGCTGGGTCAGGAACATCGCGCGCGTTGCGACATAGACGTAAGGGTAGAGCACGAAGCCCAAAAGCACGATGCAACCGGTCATGTTGCGGATGTCGGGCAGGCGGAATTCGCGCGGGCTGGAATAGCCGAGCAACCAGCGAACAGCCCCCTGCACGGGGCCAATCGGGTGCAGGATGTCGAGATAGGCGTAGGCGACGATGTAGGTCGGCACGGCGAGCGGCAGCAGCAGCGCCCATTCCATGGTGCGGCGGCCGGGAAATTCGTAGGCCGTGACCAGCCACGCGGCCCCTGTGCCCATGCTGGCGACGAGGATGCCGACGCCGACAAGAAGGATAGCGGTATCGAATATTGCCTTGGGCAGGACGCTGGCCGCGAGATGCGACCACAGCCCTTGCGAGCCTTGCACGGCTTCGAACAGCAAGGCCAGAAACGGCACGCAAACCAGCGCTGCCGTGAGCGCGGCAAGCTTCAGCCAGCGGCTGCCCGCCGCCTGCTTTCTGCCTGTCATATGGGTTGAAAGCGCCAATGTCATAGCTGGAGAAAAGGAGCGCCTTGCGGCGCTCCCTTCATCTCTTGGATCAGTTGTCGAAGCCGGCCTTGTCGACCAGTTCGCTGACCGTCTTGCGATGGCTGACGATCTCGGTGAGCGGCTTGGAATCGATCTTCAGTTCACCGAATTCGGCGATGATCGGGTCGGCGGCTACACCGGCGCGGACCGGGTACTCGAAGTTGGCTTCGGCGTAGATCTTCTGCGCTTCGGCGGAAACCAGGTACTCCAGCAACTGGACGGCTTCGGCCTTGTTCGGAGCGTGCTTGGCAAGGGCTGCGCCCGAAATGTTCACATGGGTGCCGTCGTCCTTGAAGGTCGGCAAGATGACCTTGATGGCATCGCCCCACTGCTTCTGCTCGTCGCCGCCTTTGCCCGACCGCATCAGGCCGACATAGTAGGAGTTGGCAATGGCGATGTCGCAGATGCCGCCGAGGATGTCCTTGGCGCCTTCACGGTCGCCGCCTGCCGCCTTGCGGGCGAGATTGTCCTTGACGCCGGCGAGCCACTTCCCGGTTTCCTCCGCGCCGTAATGCGCGGCGTGATCGGCAAAAAGGGCGGTGTTGTAGGGATGCTGGCCCGAGCGGATGCACAGCTTGCCCTTCCACTTGGGATCGGACAGGTCCTCGTAGTTGAAGGCGGTCAGGTCGAGATCCTTGGCCGCATAGAGAACGCGGGCCCGCATGGAAAGCGCGTACCAGTGGCCATTGGCGTCGCGCAGCTGCTCCGGCACCGCTTCGTTGAGCGCCGCGGATTCCGCTGGCTGGGTGACGCCCTTTTCGACGAGGTCGACAAGATTGCCGGCATCGACGGTCATCAGGATATCGGCCGGCGAGCTTTCGCCTTCCGAAGCGACGCGCTCGGCAAGCCCGTCCTTGAGAAATACGGTATTCACGGTGATGCCGGTGGATGCCTTGAAGGAATCCAGCAGCGGCTGGATGAGGCCTGGCTCACGGGTGGTGTAAATGCTGACTTCCGCTGCCGACGCCGCGCTGGCGGCCGTGACAAATGAAAGCGCGGTGAACAACGTCTTTGCGATCGTGGCGTTGCGCATCGAAAAACCTCTCCTGTTTGAATGCCAGGATGCAGCAACATTTATGAGTAAGTTAGTCAAGTTTAATTTTGCGGCTGACGGGCGCTCTCAACATCCCCTGAGCGCCTTCACACGGCGAATGCCAGAACCCGTGCCGGGTCGATTGCGACGCGGATGCGATCGCCATCGGCAAAATTTGCCTGGGTGGTTCGCATGACCAATGCGGTGTCTGCTCCCTCGATCTCCAGTTCGATCTGTTCGATCTCGCCGCGAAAGCTGCGGCGAACGATCCTGCCGGCAATGGCGTCCTTGGCATGCGAGGGGGTGATCGCCTGCGGGCGGATGAAGGCGACGGCAGGACTGCCGTCGGCAATGTCCAGCCGGCAGGGGAACGATCCGAAGGCGGTTTCGAGGCTCCCGTTGCGATAGGTGGCGGGAACCTTGTTGAAGGAGCAGAAGAACTCGGCCGCATAGCGGTCCACGGGCCTGTCGTGGAGATCCCGGCCGGTTCCGGCCTGCACGATCAGCCCGCTGTTCATCAGCACCACCCGGTCGCCGCTCGAAAGCGCCTCTTCGGGGTCGTGGGTGACGATGATGGCGGTGGTGCCGGTCTTGCGCAAAAGGTCGATCGTGTCCTGGCGGATGCGGTCGCGCAGGTCGCGGTCGAGGTTGGAGAAGGGTTCGTCCATGAGAAGCACCGCGGGTTTTGGCGCAAGGGCGCGAGCCAGCGCCACGCGTTGCTGTTCTCCGCCGGAAAGCATGTGCGGATAGCGTTTGCCAAGCGCCGAAAGGCCTGTGAGGTCGAGCATGCCGGCGACCCGCTTCAGCGCTTCCGGACGGGGCAGGCGGCGCAACCCGAACAGGATGTTGTCCTCCACGGTGAGGTGTGGAAACAAGGCATAGTCCTGGAAGACGAAGCCGATCTTGCGCTCTTCCGGCTCGACGAAGGTGTGCGGCCCGGCAAGTTCGACGCCATTCAGAAGGATCGAGCCGCGTTCGGGCCTGTCGAGACCGGCAACGAGCCTCAGAAGAGATGATTTGCCGCAGCCCGAATGCCCGACAAGGCAGATGATTTCTTCGGGCGCGATGGCCAGCTCGATCGGTCCCAGCGCAAACTCGTCGCTGAAGCGGCGGAAGGCGCCTGTGATCTGCAGCATGGGATCTGCGGGCAGGGGTCTGTCCAAGGTCGGTCTCCGCACTCGTTCGGTAAGGCCATTGTGGCAGTTTGCGCTTGTCTCGGCATGTGCTTTGCACTAGCCAAGAGCAAATCAACTAAGACTTGAAATTCAATTTTTCGGTCGAAATCTATATCCTCGATAGGCCCTCATGACCATCATCGATACCCGCACGCCCGACGCCAAGCGCATGATCCCCGGTGCAACCGGAGACTGGGAAGTCATCATCGGCCTGGAAGTTCATGCGCAAGTGACGTCCGAGGCAAAGCTGTTTTCCGGCGCTTCGACCGCCTTCGGCGCGGCTCCCAACGCCAATGTGTCGCTGGTCGACGCGGCAATGCCCGGCATGCTGCCGGTGATCAATGAGGAGTGCGTGCGCCAGGCGATCCGCACCGGGCTCGGACTGAAGGCTCAGATCAACCACAAGTCGGTGTTCGACCGAAAGAACTATTTTTACCCGGACCTGCCGCAGGGCTACCAGATTTCGCAGTTCAAGCAGCCGATCGTCGGCGAAGGCACGGTGATCGTCTCGGTCGGCCCGGACAAGAAGGGCGAGTTCGAGGACATCGAGGTCGGCGTCGAGCGCCTGCATCTGGAACAGGACGCCGGCAAGTCGATGCACGACCAGCATCCGACCATGTCCTATGTCGACCTGAACCGTTCCGGCGTGGCGCTGATGGAGATCGTCTCCAAGCCGGATATGCGGTCGCCCGACGAAGCCAAGGCCTACCTGACCAAGCTGCGCACCATCGTGCGCTATCTCGGCACCTGCGACGGCAACATGGACGAAGGTTCGATGCGCGCCGACGTCAACGTCTCGGTGCGCCGGCCGGGAGAGCCGTTCGGCACCCGCTGCGAGATCAAGAACGTCAATTCCATCCGCTTCGTCGGCCAGGCCATCGACTATGAAGCGCGCCGGCAGATCGCCATTCTGGAGGAAGGCGGCAAGATCGACCAGGAGACGCGGCTGTTCGATGCCGTGAAGGGCGAGACCCGCTCAATGCGCTCCAAGGAAGAAGCGCACGACTACCGCTATTTCCCCGATCCGGACCTGTTGCCGCTCGAGTTCGATCAGGCCTATGTCGACGCGCTTGCCGAGCATCTGCCGGAACTGCCCGACGACAAGAAGGCGCGTCTGGTCGAGAATCTCGGCCTGTCGGCCTACGACGCCTCGATCCTCGTTTCGGAAAAGGCGATTGCCGATTATTTCGAGAAGGTGGCGGTCGGCCGCGACGGCAAGCTGGCGGCGAACTGGGTCATCAACGACTTGCTGGGCGCGTTGAACAAATCCGCCAAGGACATTGAATCGACTCCGGTTTCGCCCGATCAGCTTGGCGCCATCCTCGACCTCATCAAGGAAGGCACCATTTCCGGCAAGATCGCCAAGGACCTGTTCGAGATCGTCTGGAACGAGGGTGGAGATCCGCGCCAACTGGTCGAAAGCCGCGGCATGAAGCAGGTCACCGACACCGGCGCGATTGAAAAGGCGGTGGACGAGGTGATCGCCGCCAACCCCGACAAGGTCGAGCAGGCCAGGGCCAAGCCGACCATGGCCGGCTGGTTCGTCGGTCAGGTGATGAAGGCGACCGGCGGCAAGGCCAATCCGCAGGCGGTCAATGACCTCGTGAAGGCCAAGCTCGGCATCGAGTAACGCCATGTTCGTACGCACAGCCAGCGATCGCGACTTGGAAGCGGTCAAGGCGCTGCTGGTCGAAACTTGGCACGCCACCTATGACGCGATCTACGGCGCGGAGGGCGTGCGCGAGATTTCCGGCCGCTGGCACTCGGTCGTCTGGCTGAAGCAGCTTTTGCGCCGGCCCCGCTCGGAATTCATCGTTGCCGACACCGGAACCGAACTTGCCGGGATGGCCTATGCGGCGATCAAGGAAAACGAGAGCGACGTGGTCGAGGTGGAAGAACTCGACGTGCGTCCTTCCATGCAGGGCAAAGGCATAGGCCGCCTGTTGCTTGGCGAACTGGAAGATTCGTTCTGGGGCTGCCGGCTGATGCGGCTGGAAGTCGAGGAGAAAAACAGCCGGGCGCTGGATTTTTATCGGGCCAACGGCTTCGTGGAACTGCATCGGCGCGCCGCGACCCGCTGGGTCGACGCCACCATCGTCACGCTGGAAAAGCGCTTGAAGTAGGCTTGAAGTCCTTGGTTTTACGCATGTCTTGATCCCGAAACCGGGTTGACTTTCGGGCGACATGCCTTCAGGCCGGTATCTCCACATTGTCGATAAGGCGGGTCTTGCCGAGCCAGACGGCGGCGAGCAGGCGCCCGGAACGGCCGGCTTGCCACTCCCTGAGGGTCTGGCTTTCGCGGGCCGCGACATAGTCGACGCCGTCGAAGCCGATCTGTTGCAGCGCGCGCCGCGCCTTCACCGTTTCGCTATCGGCATCGCCGTGCCGGGCAATGGCGGTGGCCGCATCGCGCAGAATCCTGTTCAATTTCCGCGCCACGGCCAGCCCGGCCTCGTCGAGATAGGCGTTGCGCGACGACATGGCGAGGCCGTGCGCGTCGCGCACCGTTGGCGCGCCGATGATGTCGACGGGAATGTCGAGGTCGCGGCACAATTGGCGCACCACGCAAAGCTGCTGGTAGTCCTTCTCGCCGAAAACGGCGCAGTCGGGCGCGGTTTGCAGGAAAAGCTTGGTGACGACGGTGGCGACGCCATCGAAGAACTGCGGCCGGAAATCGGTTTCCAGCCCGGCGGACGGGCCGCCGATGGACACCTTGGCGGCGAAGTCTTGCGGGTACATTTCCGAAGCGGAGGGCGTGAAGGCCAGGTGGACGCCTGCTTCGGCGAGGCGGTCGAGATCGCTGGCAAGCTGGCGCGGATATTTATCGAGGTCTTCGGTCGGGGCGAATTGCGTCGGGTTGACGAAGATCGAGACGACGCAGCGCTCGGCTTTTTCGAGCGCGATCTTCATCAGCGAGACATGGCCGTCGTGCAGGGCACCCATGGTTGGGACCATGGCGACGCTCAGGCCCTCACGCCGCCATGCCCGCACCTTGGCGCGAAGATCGGCGACGGTTTCAGCGACTTCGGGATGCGGCATCGTCAGGTCTTGTCCTTGGGCTGGAAGACGTGTTCGGGCGCCGGAAAGGCGCGGGCCTTGACCTCTGCCGCATAGCTCATCGCCGCCGTGGAGACGGCGCTTCGCAGTTCGGCATATTCCTTGACGAACTTCGGCACCCGGTCGACGGTGAGTCCGATGGCGTCGTCGATGACCAGAACCTGTCCGTCGCACGCGGCACTCGCCCCGATGCCGATTGTCGGGATCGACAGGCGGCGCGTGATTTCGGCTGCGACCGGCTCCATCGTGCCCTCGATGACCACCGAGAAGGCTCCGGCCTTTTCCACCGCATCGGCGTCGGCGAGAAGCTGCCTGACGCTCTCGTCGGTGCGGCCCTTGATCTTGTAGCCGCCGTCCTTTTCCACCGACTGAGGCTGCAGGCCAATATGGCCCATCACCGGAATGCCGGCCTCGACGATGGCGGCGATCTGGTCGGCGACTTCGGTGCCGCCTTCGAGTTTGACCGCATGGCAGCCGGTTTCCTCGAAAATGCGCCGTGCGGAGGCCAGCGCCTCAGCGGCGGAGGATTCGTAGCTGCCGGCCGGCATGTCGACGACGACGCAGGCATTGCGTGCGCCGCGCATCACCGCCTGGCCGTGCAGGATCATCATGTCCATGGTGGCGCCAAGCGTGGTGGCGTGGCCGTGCAGCACCATGGCGACGCTGTCGCCGACCAGAAGCAGATCGACATGCGGATCGAGCAGGCTGGCAATCGGGTAGGTATAGGCGGTGAGGCACACGATCGGATCGCCGCCCTTGCGCTGCCTGATGGCTTCGGTGCTGGCTCGTGCGTCGGCGGATGCGGCAGATACCAATCTATCCCTCCCTGTCGGCGGGCAGTCGCGATGCTGGCGGAGCATTAGAAAGTCCAAAAGTGTTTTGCAAGGCGCATGCTGTGATGTGCGTGAACGCAAAATGCTTGCCAATGCCGGGTCGTGCCGCCATAAGCTGCACGGTAGGCAGTTGCCCCGCGAGGACTTGGATGAAGACGTTCTTTGTGCAGCTTTTTACCTGGTGGAACAGCCAGACCCTCAACACGCGCTTTCATACGTGGCGACACGGCACGCGGGTGGGCGAGGATGATGTCGGCAACGTCTACTATGAGGGCGGCATCGATTCGGAAGGCCGCACCCGCCGCTGGGTGATCTACAAGAACTATTCCGAGGCTTCGTCGATCCCGCCGGGCTGGAATGGCTGGATCCATCATCGCGTCGATGTTGCGCCTTCGAACGAAAACTACCAGCCGCGCGATTGGGAAAAGCCGCACCAGCCGAACCTGACCGGCAGCGCAGCCGCCTATCGACCCAAGGGCTCGATCCTGGGCACCCGGCACCGGCCGCAAGTGACGGGCGACTACGATGCCTGGACGCCGGGTTCCTGAGAAACGATCGCCCGCGGCATTTCTTGCCACATTTGGCATTTAGCTGGTTGCCGAACTTTCATTGGCAGCTAGCTTGGCGAATCATCGCGGGCGCAACCTTCGGTATTTCTGCATGAGGATTTTCAGCCGACTTTCGACTGGCGCAGCTGCAGCAGCCGTGGCGGCGATTGCCTTGTCCGCAGTTGCCTTCGCCGCCGAGGAGAACAGCGTCGGACGGGTCAAGAACCCGGTGGCCGAGTTCGCCGGGCTGGACAAGATCACCGGCCGCATTATCACTTTCGACGTCTACATCAACGAGACGGTGCAGTTCGGCGCGCTGCAGGTGACGCCGCGCATCTGCTATTCGCGTCCGGAAGCCGAAGCGCCGAAGACGGATTCCTTCGTCGAGGTCGACGAGATCACGCTCGACCGCAAGATCAGGCGCATCTTCACCGGCTGGATGTTTGCCGAAAGCCCCGGCCTCAACGCCGTCGAGCACGCCGTCTATGATGTGTGGCTGAAGGGCTGCAAGCAGAAGTCGGACGTGCCGGCACCGGATAGCGCCAAGACCAACTGAATTTCTCCGCATAGGCTCCGCGCCTGGAAACTGATGGTTGCTGGGATCGCGGAGCGGTCACCTAAGCAGCCAGGGCGAGCCGCCGGAGTCGACCTTTAACGACCTTCGCGAACCACAGCCCGTGCCCGCAACCGGGGCGACGCCCTTGACCCCTCCGGTCCCCGATGATCCTATTTAGGACATCGACGCGCACAGAAATATCAAATCCGACTGCACGGAGACGAGGCGATGGACACCAGATCGACTCTGACAGAGCTATGTGGGGCTTTCAACGCGCACGATCTTGATCGCATCATGACGTTCTTTGCTGACGATTGCATCCTGGAGATGCCGAGGGGGAGCAATCCTTGGGGCTCTCGTTTCGAGGGCAAACGCAACGTTCGAGAAGCGCTGGCGACACGATTTGAAGGCCTGCCTGATGTCCACTACGGCAACGACGAGCATTTTGTGGACTCGTCTGCCGATACCGGCATCTCAAAATGGACCCTTACCGGCACCACCCGCGAAGGAACGAAGCTGGAGGTGCGCGGCTGTGACTTCTACACATTTCGCAACGGCAAGGTGATCCGCAAGGACTCATACTGGAAAATCGTCGAGTAAGGATCGTGGCTTGCCTCAGGACCAATGGTCCTGCTGTGGCTAGATCAGCAGCAATCCCTTCATCGACACGTGGCCCTTCTTGCCGATGATGATGTGGTCGTGCACGGCGATGCCGAGCCGCTTGCCGCTCTCGATGATTTCCTTGGTCATGTCGATATCCGCCCGCGACGGCGTCGGATCGCCGGAAGGGTGGTTGTGGACGAGCACGATGGCGGTCGCCGACAGTTCCAGCGCCCGCTTGACCACTTCGCGCGGATAGACCGGCGTGTGATCGACCGTGCCGGTTTGCTGGACCTCGTCGGCGATGAGGGCGTTCTTCTTGTCGAGGAACAGGATGCGGAACTGCTCGCGCTCCTCGAACGCCATGGCGGCCTTGCAATAGGCGAGCACCTGCGTCCACGACGACAGGACTTCGCGGCCTTTCAATTCGCTGAATACCATGCGCTGCGCCGAGGCGGCGATGACCTTGAGGTCGAGCGCCACCGCGGGGCCGATGCCCTTGACCTCCTGCAACAGGTTGACGGGCGCGCCCAGCACTTCGGCCAGCGTGCCGAAGCGGGCAAGCAGGGCCTTGGCGATCGGCTTGGTGTCCGAGCGCGGGATCAGCCGAAACAGCAACAGTTCGAGCAACTCGTAGTCGGGCAGGGCGGCGTGCCCCGAGTTGACGAAACGCTCGCGTAGCCGGTCGCGATGCCCGAGATAGTGCGGCTTTTCGTCAACGGCCCTGGCTTTGGCAAGGGCGAGCGCCGGCTGTTCCGCCAGGAATCCTCGCGCCTCGTCGTCGCTACTCTTCTTGCCCATACGCCCCCGCAACGAGCCTTGCCGGACGGAAAAGTCGCCCGCCGCAGTATACTATGCCGTCAGGCCGGGGCGATCGAGACCTTTGGGCGAGAGGGTGAAGATTTCGCAGCCGGTCTCGGTGACGCCGATGGTGTGCTCGTATTGCGCCGACAGCGAGCGGTCGCGCGTCACCGCCGTCCAGCCGTCGGACAGCACCTTCACATGGGCGCGTCCGAGATTGATCATCGGCTCCACCGTGAAGATCATGCCCGGCCGCATTTCGACGCCTTCGCTCGAATTGCCGTAGTGCAGGATGTTCGGCGCGTCGTGGAAAAGCTGGCCGACGCCATGGCCGCAAAAATCGCGCACGACCGAGCAGCGCTCGCCCTCGGCATAGCTCTGGATGGCAGCGCCGATGGCGCCCGTGCGGGCGCCGGGCTTGATGGCGGCGATGCCGCGCATCAGGCACTCATGCGTGACTTCGAGCAGGCGTTCGGCGGCGCGCTTGATCTGGCCGACCGGGTACATGCGGCTGGAATCGCCGTGCCAGCCGTCGAGGATATAGGTTACGTCGATGTTGACGATATCGCCTTCGCGCAGCGGTTTGTCGTCGGGAATGCCGTGGCAGACGACATGGTTGATCGAAGTGCACGACGATTTGGTGTAGCCGCGATAATTGAGCGTGGCCGGAATGGCGCCGTGATCCATGCCGAACTCGAACACGAAGCGGTCGATGGTGTTGGTGGTGACGCCGGGATGGACCTTGTCCGCCAGTTCGTCGAGGCAGCGCGCGGTCAGGTCGCAGGCCTTGCGCATGCCGGCGAATCCTTCCGCGCCATAGAGGCGGATCTGGCCGGTGTTTCTTAGCGGTGCGGTGTCGGCGTCGAGATAGGTAACCATGAGCTTCGGGCTAGAGGGGTTAGGCGGCGGCAATTGCTGCATCATGTGACACCGATTGCGCCCTTCTTCAACCTTTCCTGTGAACGAGAGCACAAAACCACGGCTTTGATCCGGCTACGCCACCGGGCAAAACCGCATTGGTGACACAATTGCGCGGCATCACGGGCCTGCGCGTTTTCAGCATCGTGGCCGGATCGGTCCGGTTTTCCGCGCAAAATTCGATGAGGCATGCAATGCACAAACTGCAATTCGCGGTGCCGGTTCGCATTTCGCCGTCCGTCGGCCAACCCGTCGAGGAAATCTACAGTGTCGAGCAGGCGCTGGATTTCCTGCAGAACTGGCCGGTGGGACGGCAGGGGCCGATCTACCAACTGGCCTTCGACGCTTGCTTCGGCGCCAGCGTCGATGTCGTTTCGACCGATGAAGCCTGCAAGGCATTCACAGCTTTCTGCCGTGTCTGCGGGCTGATGGCGAAGGACATGATGTGGCCGGAAACCGGCAGGAAACCTAGCGCAAAGCGCTTGCATTAAAGGTTTTTCGAGGCCGCCGCCGCTGCCTTTCCATTAATCGGTCGTTTCGATAAAAATTTAATAAAAACAATATCTTATTTAGCTTTTATCCTCCTGTTTATATTAATTTTCCGGAGATCAGAATCACCAAGTTTCGCTGCAGACCAGTGTTGGGAAGCAGGAAACGGTGCGCGAGAAGCGGTTCAGCCTCATGTTGGAGCCTACGGACCTTTGGGCCGTATGGGATTCCGTTGAGGAAACGCCGGCGGTGTTCGGCGACAGGATGCTGGCCGGCTTGAGCGAGGCCGAGGCACTGTCGGCCTGTGAGGTCCTGAATGGCATCCACGAGCATCGCCGCTGGATACGCCCGACCCGGCCGGTGCCCGAAGCGTTTCGCAAGCCGCCGCCGGAACCGGTTCGCCGGCCCGTCCCGGAGCGTGTGCGCTTGGAGGTTTCGCTCGAACCGGAGGTGGTCGCCAAGTTCATGGCCATTGGGCCGGGCTGGCAGGCGCGCATGAACGACGTGCTGAAAGACGCGAAGCTATAGTTTACCTATAGGAAACGAATTTGCCTTTGCGTCACCTATCGGCTATTCGATCTGGCGGGCGTCCTCGCCCGGCTATGAAAATGGGAGAGCCTTATCATGACACGCAAGAGCATTCTCAAGTTCGGCAAGGTGGAGAACGCCAATGCCGCCGACCTTCCCGGATGGGTGGTGGTCGACGGCAAGCCGACGATGAAGACCGCCGTCCAGCACACGACCGAGAACGGCAAGGTGCTGTCGGGAACCTGGCAGGCGACCCCCGGCACCTACCACGCCACCTATACCGACTACGAATTCGTGCACATGATCTCGGGTCGCATCATCATCACGCCGGACGGCGGCGAACCGGTCGAAGTGGGGCCGGGCGACGCGTTTGTCGTGGAAGCCAATTTCAAGGGCACCTGGAAGATCGTCGAGCCGGTGACCAAGCACTTCGTCGTCGCCCTGGGGTAGCGCGCCGGCGAATCTGAAAGATCGCGACACGCTCTAAGCGAAAATGCGACGTAAAATCATGGGGTCGGCATCGCGCCGGCCCCATTTTGCATGCGGGTGCCTCGCGGGCGCGCAACTCGCGAAATCCTGAAACGGCTTGGTATTCCCGGCCCCATGGCTTTTGCCCATGATGGACCTACGCTTGTTTGGAGGTTGTGCGAGTTTGAGACGTGATCGGAAAGCCGGATCAAGGATCGACCATGCCTCGCCATCTGCTTCACCTAATGTTCGGACTGCTTTGCGCAGGCCTTCTCGCTATTTCCCTGCCGGCGCGTGCCGACATTCCCGATGAAACCTACAAGGCGCTCGGCCTGTCGAAGGACGTGGCCCCCAAGGATCTCTACGACGCGCTGGTCAAGCGCTATCACGATCCCAAGCAGGGGCATGGCAAGGGCGCATTCGCGGATCTGTGGGAGCCGACCCCGTTCACCCGGTACCTGGAGCCCAAGACCCTCTACGTCGCGCCGGACATGGACTTCGAGGCAAAGCGCGACGAATGCGTGGAATGCCACACCAGCGTCACGCCCGGCTGGGTCCACTCCTGGCAAAACAGCGTCCATGGCGACCTGAACGAAATCCGCAACCTGCCGGCCGACGATTCGCGCGCCTACAAGAAGGAACTGATCGACCAGGTCGAGGCCAACCTTCACTCGATGGGCGTCCTGCCGCAAGGCCAGACGCTTGGGGATGTCGGCTGCATCGACTGCCACATGGGCGTCGGCAAGCAGGCCGGCAATCACAAGGCCGATCTCCACATGCCGGATGCCGCCAATTGCGGCCAGTGCCACGTCCAGCAGTTTGCCGAACGTGAATCTGAACGCGACACCATCACCTGGCCGCAGGACCAGTGGCCGGAAGGCCGGCCTTCGCATGCCCTGTCATGGCAGGCCAATGTCGAGACCGCGATCTGGGCCGGCATGGCGCAGCGTGAGGTGGCCGATGGCTGCTCGCTCTGCCACACCATGCAGAACACCTGCAATTCTTGCCATACCCGCCATGAATTCTCGGCTGCCGAAGCGCGCAAGCCGGAAGCCTGCTCGACCTGTCACAACGGTGTCGACCACAATGAATTCGAGGCCTTCAGCCTGTCCAAGCATGGCGTCGTCTATGCCACGCAAGGCGCTTCGTGGGATTGGGAGCAGCCGCTGGCGGCAGCGCTCGGCGAAGGCGGCCAGACCGGCCCGACCTGCCAGACCTGCCACATGGAGTACAATGGCGAATACGGCCACAACCTGGTGCGCAAGGTGCGCTGGGGCTTCGAGCCCAAGCCGGAGATCGCCGACAATCTTGACCATGAATGGTTTGCCGACCGCAAGGAATCCTGGGTCCAAACCTGTTCGAACTGCCACTCGCCGTCCTTTGCCCGCTCCTATCTCGACATGGTGGACAACGGCACCAAGCAGGGCATCGAACTGGTCAAGGAAGCCCGTGGCGTCATGAACAAGCTCTACGAGGACAAACTTCTCGTCGGCCAGACCACCAACCGTCCCGCACCTCCCAAGCCCGACGCCGACAGCGCGGGTGCCTTCGCGGGCCTGTTCTTCTCTGCCGGCAACTTCCCGACCGCGATCGATTACGAGTTCGCCGAGATGTGGGAGCAACACGTCATGCAGCACTTCAAGGGATTGGCCCATGTGAACCCCGGCGGCTTCACCTATTCGCAGGGCTGGTCGAAACTGATCCGCAGCCTGGCCCGCATCAGGGACACCGACACGCAACTGCGTGAGAAGGCTGCGCTGATGCAGCGGGTCGAAGCTTTGGAGGCTGCCGGGGGCAAGCAAGGCTGGTTGGATCTCGACACGCCCATGAAGCGGGCGGCAGCCGGTGGCGCCGGTGTCACGCTCGCCGGACTTGGGCTGGGTCTCATGCTCCTGCCGGCCTTCCGTCGCCGCAGGCGGGACTAGAGGAGAACGGGCCATGGCCAGACTGTCCGCAATCCGCACCGTTCCCGGCCTGGTGGCCGGGATCGGAGCCGCGATGCTGATAGCGGGCGGCTTGCTGACGGCCTATGCCTTCCAGGGCGAAAAGCTGCCCACGCCCTATATCTACGAACTGGCGGAGACGCCGAAGCCGGATGACGCAAGCGCCGCGCTTGTTGAACTGGTTCCCGGCGCGAAGCTGAAGTCCGTCAGCCTCAAGACAGCAGCCACCGGAAAGCTTCTGGTCAGCGGCAATGTTCTGGCGCGGGAAGGCAAGCCCGATCTCATTGTCGGCTGGAAGAGCGAGATTGGCGAACCTGTGCTGCGCTCCGATATATTGCCGGAAGAGGAGCAGAAGCTCGCTCTGGCGCTGAAGAAGCATCTGCCCGCCGATAGCCTCGTCTTTGCCATGCCGTCGCTGTCCACGAGGTTTGCGGCGATGGTGCCGGCCCGTTTTCCGCTTGCCGGAGCGGACGACAGTTCAACGATCCGCTCGCCAGATCCGTGGCTGAGTTCGAAGCAGGCGATCGCCGAGACGGAGAAGCGGTGGCGGCCGGCGCCGGACGCGAAAGCGGACGAACTGTTCGGCTCGTTCCTTGACGCGCTTGGCGCGGAAGACAAATACGGCATCGCCCGCTTGCAGGTGATGGCCGATGCGCAGGAGAGCTATCTGATCCTGCATGTGCGCGATGCCTTCGACATCGGTGTCGCGCAACCCGACCGCTTTTCGGTCGGCCTGCGTGACTTTCCAGGTTCCAACGACGTGCACGACGTCACCAAACTGGTGAAGACCTGGGTGAAGGACGAAGGCTTTGCCGCCTACGCCGTCATTCCGCGCGACGAGAACGCGGTGCGCGCCTATTACCTTGCCGATGCCACCGGCAAGTCCTCGCTGCTCGGGCAGTTGCTGCCGTTTAATTCGGCGCAGATCGGGCAGGTGCCGGATGCCAGCCTTGTCTTCCAGGACGGCGGCTACTGGGTTTATCGGATTCATGGCGTCCGGGCTGGTTGAGCGAGGTCAACGCTAAGCCGACGGGTTTCATCCGGCCTCAGCAAAATATTTGCCTGTGGTACCATGCATCGCCCGGATTTCAGCTAATGTATGGAACCAGGGAGGGGCTCGCGATGCAGGTCGTGCTGACGATCAATCCGAGTGATTCCCGCACGCTGCAGCGACAGTTATTTGATCAGATCAGGGGACTGATCCTCGAAAACAAGCTGCGCAGCGGGGATCCTGTACCGGCTTCGCGTGCGCTCAGCGAACAGCTTGGCGTATCGCGCAACACCGTCATGCTCGCCTACGAGCAGTTGCTGAGCGAGGGCTATATCGAAAGCCGTCCCAATGTCGGCACGTTCGTCAGTTCCAGCCTGCCTGAAAATGGCATGTCGATCACGCTGCGTGCCAGCGCCGGCGAAGAACTCCAGGCCAACGACAACAATGGCGACATCCATCCGCTTTCCTGCCGGGTGAGGGCGCAGACGGTGATCAGCCCGAACCGAGGCAGGTTCGAGCATGATTTCTGGATCGGGCGGGTGGACGCCTCGACCTTTCCGGTCAACGAATGGCGGCGGATCCTCGACGCGAAGGTGCGCTATGGCGGCGCGCGGCTGGCCGAGTATCAGGACCCGCAGGGGCTGCCTGAACTCAGGCAAGGCATCGCCGACCATATCGGGCCGGCGCGCGGCGTTTCGGCGAAACCCGACGACATCGTTGTCGTCAACGGCTCGCAGGACGGGCTGGACCTCATTGCCCGGACGCTGAGCGGCTATGCGAAGAATTTCGTCCATGAAGACCCCTGCTATCAGGGCTCGCGCTTCCTGTTCGAAAGCTGCGGCTTCAAGCCGGTCGCCGTTCCGGTCGACCAGGACGGGATTGACGTTGCCCGCCTTCCCGAAACCAGGCGGAATCTGCTTTATGTGACGCCTTCTCATCAGTATCCGCTCGGCGTGACGCTGTCGCTCGAACGGCGGCTGGCGCTGCTGGATTGGGCGGCCCGAACCGACAGCTTCGTGATCGAAGACGATTATGACGGCGATTTCCGCTACGAAGGCGCGCCGCTGACGGCCTTGCGCGGCCTCGATTGCCGCGGGCGGGTGCTTTATCTGGGCACCTTCTCCAAGTCGCTGGCGGCGGGCCTCAGGCTTGGCTTTATCGTTGCGCCGCCGGCGCTGGCGCGGGCGCTGCGCGAATGGAAATCGCTGACCAGCAACGGCAATCCGTGGCTGGAGCAGTCGGCAATGGCCGAATTCATGAACAGCGGCGGCTTCATGCGCCACCTGCGGCGCATCCGCGCCATCTACAAGCTGCGCCGCGACGTGCTGGTCGAAACGCTGCGGCCGACTTTCGCGGGTGCGGAATTCAAGGGAATGCGGGGCGGCATGCATCTGTCGCTTCGTTTGCCGCCGCATTTTGGCGATGCGCGCGAGATCGAGCGGCGCGCGGCTGAGCGCGGCGTCGGCGTCTACGTGCCGGGTTCGGGCGGGGCGTTCATCACACCGGATAATCCGCGCGTGAAGGACACGCTCCTGTTCGGCTACGCGGCCCTTTCCGAAAAGAGCATCAGGGTCGCCACCGGCCGCCTCGCGCAGGTGGTGGCAAGGGACGTCAAGGAAGAAGCGGATGGTTGAGTCCCTCATCAAGCTTGGCCAACTTGCAACCAGCCTGGCCCTGGTGCTCAGCCTGTGTGCGATTGCGGCGGCCGTGCTTGTGGCGGCACGTTCCGCACCCGCCTGGCTGCGCGCGGCGCGCAACGCGCTGTTTGCCAATCTGGCCCTGGTCGCTTTCGGCTGTGCAACCTTGATCTGGTCGTTCGCAACGCTGGACTTCTCCGTCGCTTATGTGGCGCAAAACAGCAATTCGCAACTGCCGATGATCTACCGCATGACGGCCATGTGGGGCGCGCATGAAGGCTCGCTGATGCTGTGGCTGTTCTATCTGGTCCTGTTGTCCGCGATCGCGGTCAAGGTCCACTGGAAGGACCATCCGCTTTCCATGCCGTGGATCATCGCGACGCTGGGCGCGGTCCAGTTCGGCTTCCTCGCCTTCATCGTCTTCTTGTCCAACCCGTTCCTGACCATCAGCCCGGCGCTGCCGGATGGACAGGACCTCAATCCGCTGCTGCAGGACCCCGGCCTCGTCTTTCACCCGCCGGTGCTCTATCTCGGCTATGTCGGCTTCGCCATTCCGTTCGCCTTTGCGGTCGCCTCGCTGGTGCGCACGCATTCCGGTGCCGAATGGGTTCGTGCCGTGCGGCGCTGGACGCTGTTTGCCTGGACGATGCTGACCAGCGGCATCCTGATGGGCGGGTTCTGGGCCTATTACGAATTGGGCTGGGGCGGTTACTGGGCCTGGGACCCGGTGGAAAATGCCTCGCTGATGCCGTGGCTGACCGGAACGGCGCTGCTGCACTCCATGATGGCGCAGGACAAGCGCGGCCTGTTTCGCACCTGGAACGTCTTCCTCGTGGTGACGACGTTCCTGCTCACGCTGATCGGCACCTTCCTGGTGCGTTCCGGCGTGCTCACCTCCGTGCATGCCTTTGCCGTCGATCCCGGGCGGGGCGCCTATATGCTCGGCTTCCTGACGGTGACGATGGTGTTCGGCTACGGCCTCATCCTGTTCCGCTCCGATCGCCTTCTGGGCGATGCGCTGGTCGAGAGCCCGTATTCGCGCGAAAGCGCAATCCTCGCCAACAACGTGCTTTTGCTGGTTGCCGCCGCAACCGTGTTCCTCGGCACGCTCTATCCGCTGTTTGTCGAGGCGGTGTCGGGCGAGCGGCTCAGCGTCGGCGCCCCCTATTTCAACAAGGTCGTGGTGCCGCTGATGCTGGCGGTCGTCTTCCTGCTCGGCATCGGTCCGTCCGTTCCCTGGCGCAAGGTCGATGCGAGGCGGCTTGCCGCGATGCTGCGCAAGCCGTCCGTCGGCGCGGTGCTTGCATTGGGCGTCGCTCTCGTTGCCGGCGTGCGCGATCTGTTGACGTTGAGCGCAATCGCGGCAGTCGCCTTCGCCTTTTCCGCCACGCTGACCGACATCGCCACCGGCATTTACGCGCGCCGTCGGGTCACCGGGGAATCCTGGCTGCGTGCGGCCCGCAACGTGCTTTCCTTCGGGCGCCAGCGCTTCGGCGGTCTGGTCGTTCATCTCGGTATCGCGCTGATCGGTGCCGGCATGATCGCTTCGGGGCTCTTCCAGACGGCTGTCACCGTCTCGATGAAGCCCGGCGACAGCTTTGAACTGGCTGGCCGCGTCATCACCTTGCGCGAGGTCGCCGACGCCAGTTCCTCCAACTATCAGGGCCGCGCAGCTATCCTCAGCGTATCGCAGGACGGCAGGCCGCTCTATGAGATGCAGCCGGAAAAGCGCTTCTACGCGGTGCGTTCCATGGCCACGACCGAGATTGCCATCCGCTCTTCGTTCAGTGGCGATCTCTACATGATCATCGGCGAGGAAACGCAGCAGGGCGGCGTCACCATTCGCGGCTACTGGAACCCGCTGGTGAGCTGGATCTGGGCCGGGTGGCTGGTCGTGGCCTGCGGTTCGCTGCTGTCGCTCTCGGGCACGAGCCGCCGCAAAGTTGGACGCAAAGCCGCTTCAGCGGTTGCGACTGCAACGGGGGTCCCAGCCGAATGACCCTGCTTGCCTCGCAAAGACCCGCTATACCGCGCTGGAAATGGCTGCTGGGTGCCGCCGTGGTCGCAATCCCGCTGCTGCTTGGCATCGGGCTGACCAAGGACCCGTCCTTCATTCCCTCCATGATCGTCGGACGGACCATGCCGGATTTCTCGCTTGAGCCTCTTTCGGGCGAGGCGAAGGTGGCTTCCGAAAAGCTGCTCGGCAAACCGCTGGTCATCAACTTCTGGGCGTCGTGGTGCGTGTCCTGCCGCGAGGAGCATCCGCTTCTCGTCCAGCTTGGCGACCGCGCCGACCTGTTCGATGAGTTCGAGATCGTTGGAATCAATTATCGCGACAGTCCGGTCGCTGCAGCACAATTCCTCGACCGCCAGGGCCATTTTCCCTATCCCTCGGGGCAGGACAAGCGCGGCCGGCTCGGTATCGATTTCGGCGTCTACGGCATGCCGGAGACCTTCTTCGTCGATGCACAGGGCGTCGTACAGGCGCGCCAGGTCGGGCCGCTGACGCCGCAAGCGATCGAGCAGAACCTGAAGCTGATTGGGGCGCTGCGATGAGACGGATTGCGGCAGCCGCCTTCATTGTCCTCGCCATGGCGTGGCCTTCGGCTGCGGCTCCGTTCCAGACCGAGCAGCCGCAGGAAACGCTGGTGCGCGAGATCGGCGCCAGGCTGCGCTGCCCCGTCTGCCAGAGCGAGAACATCCTCGATTCCCAGTCCGGGACTGCGCGCGAGATGATCGTGATGCTGCGCGAGCAGCTTGCGCAAGGGCGCACCGAAGCTGAGATCGTCGAGTATTTCCGCAGCCGCTATGGCGACTACGTGCTTTTGTCGCCGCCGGTTTCAGGCTTCGGCGGCATCATCTGGATCGTGCCGCCGATCCTGCTTGTGATGGCCGGCGCGGCGTATCTTCTTCTCGTGCGCCGCAGTGCCGACAAGGCAGGCCGCGTCGCTCACGATGCGCAACCTCATGAACCTCTCAACGAGCAAAGCCTTCGGAGGCTGGAGCTATGACGACAACCATGATCGCTTTCCTGCTCACCGTGACGGCTGTGGCGATCACGCTCAGCCCGCTGTTGCGCAGGCGCGCCAACCTTCCGCTTGGCACCGGCCTGGAGGACGCCAGCCCGGTCAGGCGCTGGCAAGAGGAAAAGGACAGGCTGACGGGGCAATTGCGCGACAACGACCTGGCGCTGGCGGAGGGCCGCGTGGACGCCGCCCAGCACTCCTCCATAGCCACGAGGTTGGCGGGAGAGGCCGAGCACGCCTTGTCTCGCCTGCGTGAAGTGCGCGGCGCGCTGCTGCCAGCCTATCCCACGACGCCAAGGAGCGAACGATGGTGGACGGTCGCTCTCGTCGCCGGGCTTGTCGTCGCGGCGGCCTATGGCGTCCATGGCTTCGCTTCAATGGGCGATATCGACATGACCCGGTCCCCTCATGGCGATGAAGTGCCTGTGGCGGATGCCGGTGAAAGCGGTGCTGCCCCGGCCGGCATGCCTCTCGGCGCGGATGGGGCTCCCGACATTGGCGCCATGGTGGCACGGCTCGAAGCCCGTGTCGAAAGCGGCGACTATTCGCCGGACGACGTTGCCATGCTGTTGCGCAGTTACCGCGTGCTGGGGCGCGAGGACAATGGCGACCGGCTGCTGGACACGGCTGCCGCGAAATTTCCCGGCGATGCCCAGATCAAGCTCGCCTTCGTGGATGCAGCGCTGGGGGGGACCGACCCGGCCCGTCTCAAGCGCGCCGAAACGATGGTGTCCGAATTGCTGGCGCTCCAGCCCAATCTCGCCGAAGCGCGCTGGTATCACAGCCTGTTCCTGGTCAGGAATGGCAAGCTTGATGCCGCCCGCAAGGAATTGCGGGTTCTCGAGCCGCTGGTTGCCGACAATCCGCAAGCGGCGGAAGCGGTGCGCACGCTGCTTGCCCGCATCGACATTCCCCAGCACGACCAGGCTCAGCCGCATAACCAGGAGTGAGGACATGGAACGTCGCCTCGGCGAGACGCCCGTCATCGATGAACGATCCGCATACGCTTCATGGGGCGTCGGGCCGGATTACGATGATCTGCTCCACATGTCGCTGATGGAACTGAAGCAGGAAGGCCGTTACCGGGTTTTTCAGGAGCACCGGCGCGTTGTCGGCGAATTTCCGCGTTCGGTTGCCATGACCGCCGAGGGTGAGCGCACCGTCACCGTCTGGTGCTCGAACGACTATCTGGGCATGGGGCAGCATCCCGGCGTGCGCGCCGCCATGCGCGACGCCGTCGACCGCTACGGGGCGGGCGCCGGCGGAACCCGCAACATTTCCGGCAACCACTCGCCCATCGTTGAACTGGAGCGCGAGCTTGCCGCGCTGCACGGCAAGGAGGCGGCCCTGGTCTTCGGCTGCGGCTACCTTGCCAATCTCTCGACGCTTGCCGCCCTCGGCCGTCTTTTGCCCAAGTGCATCCTCGTATCGGACCAGCTCAATCATGCCTCGATGATCCAGGGCATCAGCGCCAGCCGTGCGGAAAAGCGCGTCTTCCAGCACAATGATGTGCTTCACCTGGAGGAAATCCTGCGATCCATCCCAAGGAACCGCTGCAAGGTGGTGGCCTTCGAATCCGTCTATTCCATGGATGGCGACATCGCGCCCATTCGTGAAATCGTCGAATTGTGCGAGCGCTACGGCGCCTTGACCTATCTGGACGAAGTCCATGCCGTGGGCATGTACGGTCCCACCGGCGCCGGCGTTGCCGAACGCGACGGTCTTGCCGGCCGGATCGATCTCGTTCAGGGCACGCTTGCCAAGGCCTTCGGCGTCGTCGGCGGCTATGTCGCCGGGTCCGCAGTGATGATCGATGCGATCCGCAGCCATGCCAACGGCTTCATCTTCACCTCCGCGCTGCCGCCGGCTGTCGCCATGGGCGCGCTGGAGAGCGTCAGGCATCTGCGCTCCAGCGATGTCGAGCGCGCGAAGATGCATGACAACGTGCGAAAGCTTCGCGCCCGCCTGCTCAAGGAACGTATTCCGTTTCTGGATTCGCCCAGCCACATCGTTCCGGTGATGGTGGGCGACGCGGCAAGGTGCAAGGCGGTCTGCGACCTCCTGTTCGAGCGCCATTCGATCTATGTCCAGCCGATCAACTATCCGACGGTGCCTTATGGCAGCGAGCGCCTGCGCATCACGGCTTCGCCCGTCCACACCGACGCGATGATCGACGATCTGGCGGCGGGCCTGGCAGATGTGTGGCGCGACCTGCAATTGCCGTTTTCAAGGAGGGCCGGCTGACCTTGGCCAGAAGCAGGAAATCGAGGCGGCTGATGCTTGTCGGCGTGGGCGGGCTGGCGCTCGGCATCGCCGCGGCACTTGTGCTGAGCGCGTTGCGCGACGACATCGTCTTCTTCCGTTCTCCCACCGAGATCGCCAGCGGTGTGGTCGCCGAGGGCGCGCAGATCAGGCTGGGCGGCATGGTCGAGGAGGGCTCGATCACGCGCTCTTCCGACGGATTGCGGATTGCGTTCCGTGTTACGGATGGGTCGCAGTCGCTGCCTGTCTTCTATCACGGCATCCTGCCCGATTTGTTTCGTGAGGGGCAAGGCGTGGTTGCCGAGGGGCAGTTGCGCAACGGAGCCTTCGAGGCGGCGACGGTGCTTGCCAAGCACGACGAGAATTACATGCCGCGCGAGGTGCAGGCTGCGTTGGAGGAGGGCGGCTATCAGAGCCCCGGACAATGACAGGAACCCGCATCGAGGGTGCTGTCTCGCTGAAACCTCTGGTTGAGCAATTGAAGACGGTCCGGTC
This sequence comes from Mesorhizobium sp. Root157, assembly GCF_001427385.1. Classification (GTDB taxonomy): domain Bacteria; phylum Pseudomonadota; class Alphaproteobacteria; order Rhizobiales; family Rhizobiaceae; genus Mesorhizobium. The sequence continues at coordinate 100,792 of NZ_LMGJ01000038.1, read as the reverse complement.
GCGCCGCATCGTGCAACACGGCAGACGATGTGCCCGCATTTCGATCCGCCGTCGCGCCGATGGCGTCAAGGTAAGCTTTGACGCACAATTGATGCTGAAATTATTTCATAAAAGGTATGAAAATAATCTGTTTTGAATATTAAAAGTTGCGGTTATCCTGTTTCCAAATAGATCCGGTGCAAAATCTGCGGTGGTGATCGTGTTTTAACGGTTGGATAGGGAAATCCCTGATGGGAAACCAACTCCCTCGCAACATTGCTGGCATGGTGCAGGATGTCTCGGCGCAAATCGAACGGATATGCTTTGACGAAGGCGATTGGCATACCGCCGCCGAGATCATTGGGGCCGCATTCCCCGAGACGTTTGTGGCGATTATTAATGCAAATCTCAAAAAAGGAGAGATGCAGTATTCGGCGACATATAATATTGAGGAGGAATTTTATAATTCATACAAAGATTATTATGCAGGATGTAATCCGTGGAATGAGACTTGGATGTCCATTAGAGGAAATATTCTGATAACGGAAGATATTTCTCCTGCGTCGACGTTTAAAAACAGCGAATTCTATAACGACTGGATGGGGCCACAGAAAGTATTCGATGCCGGCGCTGGGATGCAAATACATTCAAGACCAGATGAATTAATCTATGTCTCGATCCACTACAACCCGGCTGTGCATGCGAGTTACGGTCCTGCATTGGAATCACTTTATACGCATCTGAGTGGCAATTTCCATCGCACCCTGCGCCTCGCCCAGATGCGTTCGAAGGTTGCAGAACAAAGTGCCGCCAAAGGCGCGCTCGTCGATCATTTCGACGAGGCCGCGCTGGTTGTGTCCAGCGAGCTGCAAGTGCGTGACGCCAATGAATTAGCGGTTGACGAATTCAAGGCCGGCATTTTCTTCTCGAATGTCGGTGGAAGGTTTACGATGCGCGATCCTTCCCATCAAAGGCGCATGTCCGATGCGGTAAGGAATTTGTTGGGCGGCAACCCGGATGCTCACTCGACGCTGTACTTCCGCACCGATCGCACGGCATGGATCGCCCATTTGGCTATCGTGCGGCCGATAATCGATAATGCCCTGCTGCGGCTTTGTCCCCCGGCGCCTCAGGTGCTTTTGGTGCTGCGCGACATCCACAAGGTGGTCGAGGTGCCGCAGGAGTTCGCAACACTTTATGGCCTTACGCCCTCGGAACAGCGCTTGTGCGGCTATCTCGCATCCGGAAAGTCGCTGGCCGAGGCAGCGCATCTTCTGTCCGTGACGGAAAACACCGCGCGCGAAAGGGTCAAGAGGGTCTTTTCGAAAACGGCGACGAACCGGCAGGCCGAACTCGTGCGGCTGATATTGATGTTCGTTTGATCGTAGCGGATTTCGGGCTTTCCTTCTTCTTGCCGATCATCGTGTGCATTCGCGGCGCGCAACTTTGACCCGTCGAAAAGGCAGTTGTGAACCGACTGCCGGCGGACGAATTTTTCTGCAATTTCTGCGCCGCACCCCCCAAATGGCAGTTCTGGCACACGCGGGACGTGCGCTATGCAGCCGGTATCTTGGTTCATTTTGCAGGGGGAATTGATGAAAACGGCAAAGTTGATGCTTGCCACGACTGCCTTGCCGCTGGTGCTGGCATTGGCAGCTTGTTCGCATAACTCGGATACGGCTGGCGGCCCGGGAAGCCCTGCGCTGACGCCGGGCAAGACGATCGCACAGAGCACTTCCGACACGGCTTCCAACCTGCTGAGCGGTGACGGAGACACCGCAGGCGCCACGCTGGAGACGACGGCCGTTACGTCGTCCGCTTACCAGACGACTTTCGCGGATGGGACGGAGGAAAATCCCAATACCGGTCAGGCGATTGCTCCACCGACTTTCTCGATCAAGAAAAACGGGAGTGGTGCGGTTGATATGACGGTCAACGGCCAGACTGTCAGCTTTGCCGCGTCGGGTCTGGTCGACAATGAAGGTTGGGAAAAGTACACGGATCCCGACAATACTTATGAGGGGAGCCTGTGGACACATTCGGCCAACACAGCCTCCGAAGCGATCGACGGGACCGACACCAATTACCTTCAGGTATGGAACTACGACGCGAGAAGGACGGCAAGTCGATTCAGGGCTATGCAGTTGTAGGCGCTGAAACGGACCCCGAAATTGTCAAGGCTCAAACAGCTCAGGCGACATACAAGGGGTGGGCACGCGCCGATCTGGCTTTGGCTGCCGACACGGACCTGCGAGTTGGCGTCCGAACCAACGGCGGTTTGACCATGAATGCCGATTTTGTGGCGAGAGAAGTGTCGGGTACATTGGAAAACCTCCAGGTTCGGTCTCGCGACCATTCCGATACCTGGACTCCGTGGACCGACACCGGCGGAACTGTGCTGATGGGCACATCAAGCATCAGCAGCAACGGCTTTTCCGGTGGCACGCTCTCGGCAACCGATCTCGAACTGCCGGACCCGACCACTCCAGGCGACGTGCTGGCGTTCGATCCTTCGGGCAGCACCTATTCCGGCCGCTTCTATGGGCCCGCTGCCGAGCAAGTGGGCGGCGTATTCGACATCAAGGGCAATGTGGGCGCAGCCGGTGCCGTTGTTGGCGCTGGCTACTTCGCAGGCGACAAGCAACCCTGACGAACCGCCGAATGCGGCAAGTGAAGGCCGGACGCCGCAACGCGTTCGGCCTTTTACTGGAGAATGAAGCATGCTTGCGCGCCTTCTCTTCTGCGCCCTCGTCACACTCGCCTTGCCGGCAGGCGCATCGGCCGCGCCGGTGGCAAGCCTTGGCAAGGAGGCCGCCCAGGCTACCGTGCTCGTGGCACGAGGTGATTTTGCCGCAGCGCGGGAAAAGCTGCGCGCAGCCGTTGCCGGGCGTCCCGACGCGGCTTTGCATCTGGCGCAACTCGAAGGGCTGATTCTGCGCAGGCAAGGGCTGAACCGCGAGGCGGTGCAGGTGTTTCGTTTCATACTCTCCCGGGAGCCGAACTTTACGCCTGCCAGGATAGAGCTTTCTCGGACACTTGCCGAGATCGGCGACGCCGACGCCGCCATCCATCAGCTTCAGATCATAGAGCTTGGCTCCGATGACCCCGAGATAAGGCGGCAGGCGCGCGCTTATTCCGGCGACGTCCGCAGCCAGCGCCCCTATGGATTTTCAGGATATATAAGCATCCTTCCCTCAACCAACGTCAACAAGGGTTCGGGCAAAGAGACATTCACCCTGGGTGGGATGGAATTCGTCATCGATGATGAGAGCCGTGAAGCCAGTGGAGTGGGAGTGGGGGTTGGCGGGCAAGCCTACCGGGCATTCACTATCGATGCCTTGACCCGTCTCACCTGGACCGGGGCCGTCGACCTCAAGAAATACTCAGGCGGCGACGACTACGATGAGATCGCATTCTCGACCAACCTGTCGCTGGCGCGTCGTTTCGGCAGGATTCAACTGGAAGCTGGACCGACGATGGATTACCGCCTGATGGCGTGGACGCCCTACGCTTTGCGCTACGGGCTGACCGTTGGCGGGACGATAGATGTCGCGCCGCATACCAGGCTTTACGCGGGCGGCACGGGCCTGGTGCAGGATTTCCAGGCAGTCTCATACCGCGACGGCTGGATATTCCTCGGCTATGCCGGTGTTCGGCACTCCTTTTCGCCCGCGCTGGCTTTGTCGGTGACGGGCAAATATACGGTCGAGCGGACGAAGGACCGCACCGACCTCGACCATGACGACATGGAGCTTACGGCGCAGATCGACCGCGAATGGCGCGGCGGCCTCGTTACCGGATTGGCTCTGGCCGCTGGCGAGCACCAGTACAGGGATGAGTTTGCCCCGGGATCAGGGATCGCACGCGAAGACAGCTTCTGGTCGGCGGGTCTGACGATACTGAACCGGAACTGGAGTTTCTCCGGCTTTTCACCGCGCCTCAGTTATGAATACACCCGCCAGAAATCAAATATCAGTTTTTACGACTATGACAGTCACGACGTGAATTTGTCCCTGACCAAGCTGTTTTGATGAGCATGGGGAGCGCACCGTAAGAGAACGGGATAGTCCCAAGGGCCGCATCCGGCCGGCTTGTTGTTGCCTTGGCGCAAATTATCTCGACTTGGAACCGGTCTGATAACAGCGTGCCGCCTTTGCCTGCGGCACGCGACGGGCAGTTGCGCGGGCCATCCTGCTACCCTTCGCTCAAAGACTGTAAACTGAGGCGCTGTCCCTCCTCAGGCGGCGCGAGGCCCGCCCGTGTAAACGGCCGCCTCTATCCACCGTTTCGGCTCAGGGCAGGCGCTTTAGCCTAGTTGCAGCCCGCCCACGCAGAGACACTTGGACCGCCAGACTGGTAGAATTGGCAATTCTGCCGCTCGATCTCCTTGCGCTGTTCGGCTTCCTGCCGTTGCACCTCTTCCAGTGCCTCGTTGTAGGTCTGCCCATTGGCATCGACGGGATCTTGTTCTGCGGCAAGTTCACTGAGAAAGGCCGATAGATTGTTAGAGCCGAGTTCGTCTCCATTCTCAGCAGCCGACTTCTCGTGATCTATGGCAGCATCCCGGTCTACAGGCCCTCCGAGGCCGTACCACTCCATATAACCTAGGGAGGCTTGTGCGGGGGGATACCAATATGCGGCCTGCGTCAGCCAATATCGCCCCGCCACGTAATCATGTGGCTCGTCACCCTCAAGAAGCTCTCGGGCGAGCTTATACTGTGCAAAAGCGTAGCCCGCCGTGGCGGCGGCATTCAAAGCCAGGTTCGCGGTGCTCTTCGTCTGTCCGGACGCCAGATGAACCCGATAAAGATGGTACATATCTTTGCCGAGTGCTTTGTCTGAAAATGCGGCTGCCGTGCACGGTGCCATAGCCGCGGCAGTGTCGATCTTCTCAATATATACGCCTTTTCCTTCGTATCCCGGCTCGTCCGGATGAGCAGCAAGTCGAGAGCAGGAAGCCGAAGCGCTGTCGTAATCTTCGGCGTAAGAATTGACAGTTGAAAGTGCGAGGCCGGCCAAAAGCAGCGTTGAAAGGCGCATGGCTGTGTCCCTCCATCAGCCGAATGATATCAGGTGACGAGGAATGATGGTGACTCGGCAATTCGATGTAGAACCACCAACGCGAAGCCAGCGCCTCAAGCAAAATAGCCCTGCCAGAAACCAAATAATTGACGAATAGTTGGCGATTTGCGGGATGAGGTAGCTAAGTTCTTGAAATTGCTGGTACGCCCAAGGGGAATCGAACCCCTGTTACCGCCGTGAAAGGGCGGTGTCCTGACCGCTAGACGATGGGCGCGCTCAGATGCAGGCGCCTTATAGTGGGGATGCGCGAAACGGGCAACCCCATCAAGCGAGCGAGAGGCGAACTTTTTCGCGCTGCCGTCCGCCTTTCCTCTCCGTGTGCTGTCCGCGGCTGAATAAGATCCTTGCATCGGCCAGGAATTGGAACGTTTCTGCCACACGAACGGGGCAATCTGCCGAGAAACGCTCTGAGGTCGGGCAGGGGGCTTATTTGCGGCGCCGGCAGCGCCAGTTCCAGTCGCGCTCGGGGCCTACGTCCACATGCACCGAATCGGTGTGGCAATAGGTGCCGACGCCGCCGCGGCCAGGCATCGAGCGCAGATAGTTGGCAAGTTCCCACTTGCCGACGCCGGGCACCTGGATATCGGCAGCCGCGCAATACATGTGCAGCGAGTTCTTGGCGCCGCGCGCACGGCGGTTGCGGGCCGGGTCGCGATACCCCGAGGTGACGATCATTTTCTTGCCGTAGTGGTTCTCGATGACCTTGAGGACGCGGACCAGCGATGGCTTGAGGCAAGCGACGTCGACACGCTCCGTCTGCTTGAGCAGGCCGTTGGGTGCGAGCCGCGCCAGGCCGGCAGCGGAGGCGACCTGATAGGCGCCGAACTCCTCGTCCTCGTTGAGGTCGATGTCGCTCTCGTCGTCGAGGCCGGACTTGCGCTTGATCTCGAACAACGCGTTCTGGCGCACGCCCGGCAGGGCATTTTCGGAAGTGTCGTGACTGCTTGCGCCGGCTGACGCGATGATCGGCTTCGCAGGTTCGACCGACGCCAGCGTGATGATCGGCTTGGCGGGCTCTGCCGGAGCGGCAACCTTCGGCTTCGGCTTCGGCGCCGTTGCGGCGGAAGCCGGCGTGGCGCCGAACAGCGAAGCGAGGAAGCCTTTCTTCTTTGGAGCGACTTCCTGCGCGGGCGGTTCGGTCGCGGTCACATAGAACTCGGCGGTCTGCGCTGCCTCGGCAGGCAGGGGCGCGGTCTGTTCGGGCGTGGCCTCGGCGACCTGAATGTCGGCTGCCTGCGGGGCATCCGGTTTTGCCGCCGTTGTCGTTTCAAGCTGCTGTGGGGTGGCGCCGGCAATATCGGAAGCGGCGACCGGCACGGGGATCGACAACTCGCTGCCGGGCTTGGTGGTCGGCATATAGGCGACCTGCTCGGGCAGGGCGGTGTCGCCTTCGCTGCTCATCAGGGCCTGCGGGACAACCGCGATGGAATCACCAGCGGTTGCATCGGCAAATGCTGAAACTGCGGTCGTGTCGGACGCGGCGGCATTGTAACCGGGCATGGCGACCGAGAGCGTCGGATCTGTCGTGGAGGTGCAGGACGCCAGCAGTACGGATAGCAAAGCCGCCACAATGGCGCGGCGTTCACCTTTTGCTGGGCGCGATCCCTTCGACTGCAAACTCAAATTCCCCCTCGGGTTCCGACCGGTAAGTCATTGGCGTTGTTTGTCACTTCAACGCTCCGATGATCGTGTCTCCGGCCCGGAAACGAGACCTGTGTCGAATCAGCAACGCTACTGAAAATCAGGCGGATATCGACAAAATAAGCTTACTGCATGGTTGACGCGGCCATTTCACCTGCTTTGCGCCATCCGTCAACTCACCACACATTACAGATTGTTACACGCGCACCTTCACGTAGGTGCCCGGCGCTTCCCCCAGCGCTTTCAACTGCTTGCCGGGAATACGCGCCTCGATACGCGTGTTTTCCCGCGCCTCGATCCAGCTTTGCCAATTCGGCCACCACGCACCGGCCGTTTCCTTGGCATTGGCGAACCAGTCGTCGAATTCGCCCACCGGCTTGCTTCCGGTCCAATGCTGATACTTGTTCATGTGCGGCGGATTGATGACGCCGGCGATGTGGCCCGAACCGGCCATCACGTAATCGACGTTGCCGCCGAAATATTTGCAGCCCAGAAACACCGAGCGTGCCGGCGCGATGTGGTCTTCCTTCGCCGCGAGGTTGTAGACGGGGATGGTGACGTCGGCCAGCGACACGGTGCGGCCGGCAAGTTCCATGCGGCCCTGCGACAGGTTGTTCTCGAGGTAGCAGTTGCGCAGGTAGAAGGAGTGGTTGGCCGCCGCCATGCGCGTCGAATCGGCATTCCAGTAGAGCAGGTCGAAGGGCAGGGGGTCCTTGCCGCGCATGTAGTTGTTGACGACATAGGGCCAGATCAGATCGCCCGAGCGCAGCATGTTGAAGGCGGTCGCCATCTTGGTGCCGTCGAGATAGCCCTTCTCGGTCATCGAGCGCTCGACCGCGGAGACCTGGTCTTCGTCGACGAACACCTTGAGGTCGCCGGCATAGGTGAAATCGACCTGCGTGGTGAAGAAGGTGGCGGAGCGGATGCGATCGTCGCCCTCCTGCGCCAGCAGCGCCAGCGCCGCGGCCAGAAGCGTGCCGCCGACGCAATAGCCGATGGCGTTGACTTCGCGTTCGCCGGTCGCCTTCTCGATGGTGTCGAGGCCATATTGCAGGCCTTCGCGGATATAGGCCTCCCAGTTCTTGGTGCCATGCCGCTCGTCCGGATTGACCCAGGAGATGACGAACACCGTGTGGCCTTGTGCAACCGCCCAGCGGATGAACGATTTTTCCGGGTTGAGGTCGAGGATGTAGAACTTGTTGATCCACGGCGGGCAGATCAGGAGCGGCCGCTTCAGCACCGTCTCGGTCGTCGGCGCATACTGGATGATTTCTGCGACTTCGCTGCGGCCCACCACCTTGCCGGGGGTCATGGCGACATTCTTGCCGATCTCGAACTTGGTCTGGTCGGATTGCCGAAGCTTCAGTTCGCCCTTGCCGGCGGCAATGTCCTCGGCCAGCATCTTCATGCCCTTGACGAGGTTTTCGCCGTTCGAGGCGACGGTTTCGCGAAACAGTTCCGGGTTGGTCAAGATGAAGTTGGAAGGCGAGATCGCGTTGGAAACCTGCTTGACGTAGAAGCTGGCTTTGTGACGGGTGTGCTCGTCCAGCCCGTCGGCGCGCTCGACAAGGTCGTTCGCCCAGCGCGAGGTGATGAGATAGGCCTGCTTGATGAAGTCGAAAAAGGCGTTCCGGCTCCATTCGGGATCCTGGAAGCGCTTGTCGCCGCGCTCGGGCGCAATCGCTTCGCCGGTTGCCTCGCCGCCCGCTGGCGTGGAGGCCCTGGTTACCGCATTGGCCCACACGTTCATGTAGCCGGCGAAAAGCTGTGTCTGCGCCTCAAGCGCGCGCTGCGGGTCGGAAAGCCAGTATTCGGTGAGCTTGGAGAAGGTCTTGACCATGTCGACCACCGGCTCGGCGACGTGGTCGCGCACTTCGCCTTTCTCGCGCGGTTCCACCCATGCCGATGCGGCCTTGCCGGCCTGCTCGACCATGCGCGCAAGGTTGAGCGCGAAGCGTTCAGGATCCTTCACGAGATACTGTTCAGCAGCGGAAGGGCCTTCGCTTTCGGCTTTGCCTTGGCCTGATTTTTCGGACATGGTTCTTGCAGTTCTCCCGAGGCCTTTGTTGACATGATACCATGAGACGACTGATAGGGTCCAAGGTCTACCGCGCCTTTCACGGATGCAAGATGACACATAGTATCGCGAAGGTTGTTTTTTTTGGCGCCGGCCGTCTCGGCCGTGGCGCGGCGTTGGCGGCCTTGCTCATGCTGGCCGCCTGTTCGACGGCCAGTATCGAGGACGCAGCGCCGGCCGCCGCTGCCGCACCGGCGCAGCCCAACCTGGTTGGCCCGCGGGATACCGGAGCCTTCCCGAATCTCAACATTCCGGCCCAGCAGGCCGCGCCCCAGTTCACCGATGAAGAGACGAACGCGAAGCTCGCCGCCTTGAAGGCGGACCAGGCGGCGGCGCAGAACCCGGCTCGCGCCGGTGCCAGAAATGACAGCGCATCGCTGAATGCCTTGGCCAGGAGCCACGGCAAGGACACGCTGAAACAGATCGAAGGCAAATGCGATCCCGCCCTCGACCCGACCTGCAAATAGGGGTATATCGCGCCCGACTTCGCGCCATTCGATTGCTGGAAATGCCATGGAAGAGTTTCACAAGGTCCGCCGCCTTCCGCCCTACGTTTTCGAGCAGGTCAACCGGCTGAAGGCCAGCGCCCGCGCGCGCGGCGCCGATATCATCGACATGGGCATGGGCAATCCGGATTTGCCGACGCCGAAAGCCATTGTCGACAAGCTTTGCGAAGTCGTGCGCGATCCGCGCACCCACCGCTATTCCTCCTCGCGCGGCATTCCCGGCCTGCGCCGCGCCCAGGCCAACTACTATGCCCGTCGCTTTGGCGTGAAGCTGAACGCCGACACCCAGGTGGTGGCGACGCTCGGCTCCAAGGAAGGCTTCGCCAACATGGCGCAGGCCATCACCGCGCCCGGCGACGTTGTTCTGTGCCCGAACCCGACCTATCCGATCCATGCCTTCGGCTTCATCATGTCGGGCGGTGTCATCCGCTCCATGCGCGTCGAGCCGGACGACAGTTTCATCCCGGCGCTGGAGCGCGGCATCCGCCATTCGATCCCGAAGCCGCTGGCGTTGATCCTCAACTATCCGTCCAACCCGACGGCGCTGGTCGCTTCGCTCGACTTCTACAAGGACGTCGTCGCCTTCGCCAAGAAGAACGACATCATCATCCTGTCCGACCTTGCCTATTCGGAGATCTATTTCGACGGCAACCCGCCGCCTTCGGTCCTGGAGGTTCCGGGCGCCATCGACATCGCGGTCGAGTTCACCTCGATGTCGAAGACTTTCTCCATGCCCGGCTGGCGCATGGGCTTCGCCGTCGGCAACGAGCGGCTGATTTCGGCGCTGACGCGCGTGAAGTCCTATCTCGATTACGGTGCCTTCACGCCGATTCAGGTGGCGGCCACGTCCGCGCTGAACGGTGACGGAACAGACATTGCCGAAGTGCGCGAGGTCTACCACAAGCGCCGCGATGTCATGGTCGATGCCTTCGGCCGCGCCGGTTGGAGCATTCCGGCACCGGCTGCCTCGATGTTCGCCTGGGCGCCCATACCCGAGCAGTTCCGCCAACTCGGTTCGCTGGAATTCTCGAAGCTGTTGATCGAGCATGCCGACGTGGCGGTGGCGCCGGGCGTGGGCTTCGGCGAGCATGGCGACGACTACGTGCGCATCGCGCTGGTGGAGAACGAGCACCGCATCCGCCAGGCCGCGCGCAACATCAAGCGCTTCCTGTCGACAAGCGCGAAGCAACCCAACAACGTGGTCCCGCTCTCAGCCCACCGCTGAGCGCTTCACCGCGTTTCACCCGGGCATCGGATCGAAAGGCGAAAGCCGGTTTCGGGTTTCGATGCTCAATCAGAATGTCAGAGCGATCGTTTTGCGTCCGGTCGGACGCACGTCGTTCTAGGTCGAGAGAGGGACGCCGCCAGTCATGGCTGAAGCACTGCGTATAGGAATAGCCGGTCTCGGCACAGTCGGGGCATCGGTGGTTCGGGTGCTGGCGGACAAGGCAGCGGAACTGACCCGCCAGTGCGGCCGCGACATCGTGGTCACCGCCGTGTCGGCCCGCGATGCCGGGCGCGACCGTGGCGTCGATCTCGGCGCCACCAAATGGTTCGACGATCCGGTGGAACTGGCCCAGAAGGCCGACATCGACGTTTTTGTCGAACTGATCGGCGGCGACGAGGGCCCGGCGCGATCCTGCGTCAAGGCGGCTCTTGAGGCCGGTCGCCATGTGGTGACTGCCAACAAGGCGCTACTGGCCAAGCATGGCGTGGCGTTGGCCGAGGCTGCGGAAAAGCGCGGCGTCCTGTTGAACTACGAAGCGGCTGTCGCCGGCGGCATCCCGGTCATCAAGACCATGCGCGAGGCCATGGCCGGCAACACGGTGACCCGCGTCTTCGGCATTCTCAACGGCACCTGCAACTACATCCTGACTCGCATGGAAGCGGAAGGCCTGTCCTTCGAGGACTGCCTCAAGGATGCGCAGCGCCTGGGTTATGCCGAGGCCGATCCGACCTTCGACATCGAGGGCAACGACACCGCCCACAAGCTTGCCATCCTGACCAGCCTTGCCTTCGGCAGCCGGATCGCCGCCAACGATATCTATCTGGAAGGCATCTCCAACATCACCCAGGCCGACATCCGCGCCGCCGGCGAACTCGGCTACCGCATCAAGCTTCTGGGCGTCGCCCAGCGCACTGAAACCGGTATCGAGCAGCGTGTGCATCCCACCATGGTGCCGACCGCCTCCGTGATCGCGCAGGTCAACGGCGTCACCAATGCTGTAGCGATCGAGACCGACATTTTGGGCGAATTGCTGCTCTCCGGCCCCGGCGCGGGCGGTAACGCCACCGCTTCCGCCGTCGTCGGTGACATTGCCGACATCGCCAAGAGCCGCCCCGGCTTCCAGCACGGCCCTGTGTTCGGCCGCCCGGCCAAGGAATTGACGCCCTACAAGAAGGCGCAGATGCGCAGCCACGCCGGTGGCTACTTCATCCGGCTGACCGTTCATGACCGCATCGGCGTGTTCGCCGCGATTGCCAAGCGCATGTCCGACAACGACATTTCACTGGAATCGATCGTCCAGCATGCGAACGGCACGGAGACGCATGCGCAAAAGACGGTCATCCTCGTCACTCACGAGACGACGGAGGCTGCGGTGCGCAAGGCCGTCGAAGGCGTGACCAGGGACGGTCACCTGACGTCGAAGCCGCAGGTCATCCGCATCGAGCGGGCAGGGTAGCCGACCGCTTTCATTTCTTTGGCGCTGGCCTCGCGGGGATGGAACCTTAGCGAGGCCAGCGTCGTTGTCCCCCCGTGCGGTTGCGCACTCATCAACGAGGGACAATCTATGGCTGGAAGTGTTTTAATCAGCATCCTGATCACATTCCTGGTGATCGTACTCATCCTTTATCTTGTTCAAAGGTTGCCGCTGGACGGGCGCACGCGCCAGATCGCGCAGGTCGTCGTCATCATCATCGGCATCATTTCGATGTTGAAGTATCTCGCTGTCTTTTAGGCGGATCGACGTTGCGGCCGGTCCATGGCCGCTTGTGACTCTCTCCCGGAAAGGAACTCGAAGTGGCTGACGCAGTGAAGGCAGAAGATATCCAGGACGCGATGAAGAAGCAGATTGCCGATCTTCGCCGCGAGATGAACAAGATCAACAAATCCCTGGCCGAACGCGCCGAGGAGGCTGCGGACCAGGCGGCGGGCTGGTATGACGCTGCTTCGGATCGTGCATCACGCACCGCCCGGCAGTTGAAAAGCAGCGCCCAGAGCGTATCGGAAACGGTGCAGCAAAATCCGGGCACGGTGTCAGGCGCACTGGCTTTGGGCGGTATCGTCGGCTTGCTGATCGGGATGATGATCGGCCAGTCCGGTTCCCGCGATCGCCGCTGGTACTGAGGCAAATTTGCGGTTGGCGTGCTGGCGCATGCGCGCGACCGGCATTGCAGGCATGTCCACGGCCCCGCTGACCCGCAGTGGGGCCGTGGCACTTTCAATCGATTGATATTCTTGATTTTTTGAGAAGCCCGCTTGAGGGTCTTGCCGTCGTCATGAGCCTTTGACAAAAGGAAGCCGCGTTCCCGAGGGTGGTGCGTGGAAAACAGGGTTTTGTAGACATCATGAATGCGGCACAGAAGATCAGCGCAGGCCTCGACCGGGTTCTTACCATGGAGTTGGTGCGTGTAACCGAGCGCGCGGCGGTAGCCGCTGCCAGGTTGCGCGGGCGCGGCGATGAAATGGCTGCCGATCAGGTCGCCGTCGATGCCATGCGCAAGGAACTGAACCATCTGGCCATCAAGGGCACGGTGGTGATCGGCGAAGGCGAGCGCGACGAAGCGCCGATGCTCTACATCGGCGAGGAGGTCGGCACCGGCAAGGGTCCGTCCGTCGACATCGCGCTTGATCCGCTGGAAGGCACCACCATCTGCGCCAAGAACCTGCCCAACGCGCTGGCCGTGGTCGCGCTGGCGGAAAAGGGCAGCCTGCTCAATGCGCCAGATGTCTACATGGACAAGATCGCCATCGGCCCCGGCTATCCGGAAGGAACCATCGATATCAACGCCTCGCCGGCCGAGAACATCGCAAGCCTGGCAAAGGCCAAGGGCGTCACCATCGGTGAAATCACCACCTGCATTCTGGACCGGCCGCGTCACGCCAAGCTGATCGAAGCGGTACGCGCGACCGGTGCTGCCATCCGCCTGATCGGCGACGGCGACGTTGCCGGCGTCATCCACACCACCGATCCCGAAGAAACCGGCATCGACCTCTATCTCGGCACCGGCGGCGCGCCGGAAGGCGTTCTGGCAGCGGCGGCGCTGCGCTGCACCGGCGGCCAGATGCAGGGCCGGCTGATTCTCGACACGCCGGAAAAGGTCGCGCGCGCGGCCAAGATGGGCATTTCCGATCCCAACAAGGTCTATCGCACCGACGAGATGGCCCGTGGCGACGTGCTGTTTGCCGCGACCGGCGTAACCGACGGCAACATGCTGGATGGTGTCAAGTTCGGCCGCAACTATATCACCACCCACACCATCGTGCTGCGTTCGTCTTCGCGCACCGTGCGTGAAATCAAGGCGCGGCATCAGGATCTGGACAAATTCTGATACCGCTGCTGCCGACGCTGCCTTACAGTCGCGCCGCAATGTGCGGGCGTAACTGACAATGGCCGATAAGCGGCTCTTTCTTGATGTGAGGCGCTCTGCGACGGGCGTGCTTTGGGAACACCGGCTGAACGAGCGCGAGGACATGGCGGCGCTCGCCATCGCGCAAGGGCTTGGCGTTTCCGACATCGTCGCGCGCGTTCTGGCCGGGCGCGGCGTGCAGGCTGCCGGCGCCGCGCGCTTCCTCGACCCGACCATTCGCGAATTGCTGCCTGACCCGGCCTCGCTGACCGACATGGAAAAAGCTGCCGGGCGGATCGCCGCTGCGGTGGTCGCCAACGAACGGGTGGCGATCTTCGGCGACTACGACGTCGATGGCGCGGCGTCGTCGGCTCTGCAGAAGCGCTTCCTCGACCATTTCGGCGTCGCCTCGGAAATCTACATTCCCGACCGCATTTTTGAAGGCTATGGCCCCAACCCGGACGCCATGCGCGAACTTGTCGGGCGCGGCGCAACGCTGATCGTTACCGTCGATTGCGGCACCAACAGCGCTGCCGCCATCGACGCGGCACGGGAGGCCGGCGCCGATGTTGTGGTCCTCGACCACCATCAGGTGGGCGGTGCGCTGCCGGAGGCGGTGGCCATAGTCAATCCGAACCGCGACGACGATCTGTCCGGGCAGGGGCATCTATGCGCCGCCGGCGTCGTGTTCCTGACGCTGGTCCAGACGGCGAAAGTCCTGCGCACCCGCCTGCCGGGCCGCGCGCAGCCGGATTTGCTCGGCCTTCTCGATCTGGTTGGCTTGGCGACCGTATGCGACGTGGTGCCTCTGGTCGGCGTCAACCGGGCCTTCGTGGTCAAGGGCCTGCAGGTGATGCGCCAGCAATCCAATGTCGGGCTGGCGGCACTGGCGCGCGCGGCCCGCATCGGCGAGCCCGTCGGCGTCTTTCACCTGTCGTTCCTGCTCGGCCCCCGCATCAATGCCGGCGGGCGCATCGGCGATGCCGCACTTGGCAGCCGGCTTCTGGCGACAGACGACCCGGTCGAGGCCGGTACCATTGCCGAAACCCTCGACCGGTTGAACCAGGAGCGGCAGGCGATGGAGCAGGAGATGCTGGCCGAGGCCCGCGCCGAGGCCGATGCCGAACTTGCCGGCGGCAACGGACCGGCCATCATCGTCACCGCCAGTTCCAGTTGGCATCCCGGCATTGTCGGCCTGATCGCCTCGCGGCTGAAGGACCATGCGCGGCGGCCGGCCTTCGCCATCTCGTTCAATCCGAACGGCGTCGGCACCGGCTCGGGCCGCTCGGTTCAGGGCTTCGATCTCGGCCGGCTGGTCAGGGACGCGGTTTCGGCCGGCCTCATCGTCAAGGGCGGCGGCCACGCCATGGCGGCCGGCATCACCGTCGAGCGCGAGAAACTCGGTGCCTTACGCGCCTTTTTCGAAGAACGGGCCGCAGCCGAGGTGTTCCGGCTGCAGGATCAGGAAAGCCTGATGATCGACGGCGCGCTCAGCGCCGAGGGCGTCACCCTGCAATTGCTGGATTCGCTTGAAAAGGCGGGGCCGTACGGCACCGGCCACATCGCGCCGGTCTTCGCCTTGCCGCGCCATCGCCTGGTCGATGCGCGCGCGGTCGGCACCAACCATATCCGCGCCGACCTCCAGTCGGACAGCGGCGGCCGCATCCAGGCCATCGCCTTCCGCGCGGTCGATACCGCACTTGGCGAGTTCCTGTTCAAGAACAGGGGTTCGTCCGTGCATGTGGCCGGCTCGCTGTCGAGTAATTACTGGAACGGCAATCGCCGCGCCCAATTCCGCATCATGGATGCGGCTTCCGCCTGAGCGGCGCGCCCGGCCCTATGCCAGAACGGTCTGGAGCCGGGTCAACTCGCCGACATGGGCCTTGGTTGCATCATAGCCAAAGCGGATGGCTTCGTCGGCGCGGTGGAATTCGGCCATGCCGATATGGCCGAGTTTCGGCTGGATCGAAAGGTCGGGCGGATCGCCGGCAAGGCGGGCGCGCGAAATGCGATCCTGGATGATGTTGAAGGCTTCGACCATGACGCCGGTGATGCCGAGGCGGCTTTCCTTGGCGTGGGCCGCATCGTTCGGCCGGCGGTCGGCGGGCGCGTCGTGTTCGACCGGCAAGTCGCCGGCGTTGTGCCGGATGACGGCGGCGCGGCCGAAATTGTCGGAGCTCAGATTGACGGCGACGACGATCGGCTGCTCCTGGGCGCGGCACACGGAAACCGGAACCGGATTGACCAGCGCACCGTCGACCAGCATGCGGCCGTTGCAGTTGACCGGCTCGAACACGCCGGGCAGCGCATAGGAAGCGCGCATCGCCGTGATCAGCGAGCCGCTCGACAGCCAGATCTCATGGCCGGTGCGGATTTCGGCAGCCACGCTGACGAACGGTTTCGGCAGGTCCTCGAAGCGCACGCCGGCAAGATGTTCGCGCAACCGCGCGTCGAGCCGCATGCCGCCGAACAGGCCGCTGCCGCGCAGATTGATGTCCAGCAGGCCGAAAATCCGCCGCTTGGTCAGGCTGCGGGCAAATTCCTCCAGTTCGTCGAGCTTGCCGGCGAGATAGCAGCCGCCGACCAGCGCACCGATCGACGTGCCGGCGATCATGGAGATTTCAATGCCGGCTTCGTCCAGGGCGCGCAGCACGCCGATATGCGCCCAGCCGCGTGCGCAGCCGCCGCCGAGTGCCAGAGAAATGCCTGTCTTGTTGACTGGTTTGAGGTCGGACGGACCAGCCGACGAAGAGAGGCCGTTGGCTTCCCGAACGTCTGTCCTTCCATACAATGACGCCCAGTCGAGCATCATGATCCATCTTTCTGTTTGAGCATCGGATCACTCCAAAACCGGATTCCACTTTTGGTCCGATGCCCGTTCCCAAAACGAGCCTATCGCTTGCCCGTATCGAAATGGTGAATGCGCCTGAAAGCAAGACACCAATTGGTTCAATCGGCCTTTCGATAGGTGGCATCGGCATCGAAAAGCGGCGTACTTCCGTCGCCGGCAAGCCTGGCCTCGCCGCCGCCGATCTCCACCCTCCGGTAGAAACAGGAACGCCGGCCGGTATGACAGGTTGCATCGTGGCCTGCGACTTTCACGCGCAGCCACACCGCATCCTGGTCGCAATCAGTGCGGACTTCGACCACCTGTTGCAGATTCCCCGAGATCTCGCCCTTCTTCCACAGCGCCTTGCGCGAACGCGACCAGTAGTGAGCGACCCCGGTCTCCAGCGTCAGCGCCAGAGCCTCGGCGTTCATGTGCGCCACCATCAACAGCATGCCGTCGGCAGCATCGGTCACCACAGCCGTGACAAGGCCATTGGCGTCGAAGCGCGGCGTGAAAGCCGTGCCCTCCTCCAACGCATGCTTGTCGGCCGCAGCCGCAGGAAAAACGAGCCCCGACATTGCCGGTCCCTGTGTTTGGAGAAGCGGGGAGGGTGGCGTTACGCCTTGTGGCCGCCCCGCACCATGGTCATGAAACGGATTTGCTCTTCCGGGTTGTCCCGGAAGCTGCCGGTGAAGGTCGAGGTAAGCGTGGTCGAACCCTGCTTGCGGATGCCGCGCATGGCGATGCACATATGCTCTGCTTCGATCACCACCGCCACGCCGCGCGGGTTGAGCACGTCCTGGATGATTGCGGCGATCTGCGCGGTCATCGCTTCCTGCGTCTGCAGGCGATGCGCGAAGATATCGACGACGCGGATGATCTTCGACAGGCCGACGACCTTGCCGTCGGGCAGGTAGCCGACATGCGCCTTGCCGATGATCGGCACCATGTGGTGCTCGCAATGCGAGTGGAACTCGATGTCCTTGACGATGACGAGATCGTCATAGCCGGCCACTTCCTCGAACGTGCGGCCAAGCTCCTCGGCCGGGTCCATGTCGTAGCCGCCGAACATCTCGCGATAGGCCTTGGCGACGCGCTTGGGGGTATCGAGCAGGCCTTCGCGGTCAGGGTTGTCGCCGGTCCAGCGCAACAGCGTGCGCACGGCGGCCTCCACCTCGGCCTCGCTCGGGCGGTTGGCGACCCGCTTGTCGGGAACAGGTATGTTGGGCATGAGTTTCTTGATGACGGCGTCCATAAAGGCGTCTCCCGTAGTCCCTCTCGAAGGAGGAACGAGTTGAACGGACCACAGCCTTATGCGGATCGTCAGGAAACGGCCCGAAGCGGCGTGACGTGGTTCCGAAAACATAGACGCACAACTCGCCTTGCCGTTCCCGGAACACGAGCATTATATATTCATTCAGCGCCGCGATTGAAAGTGCAGATACGGCAATCGCTGTTCGCGAGACGGCGATAGATCGGAAAATTATGATTGATGACGTCTACAATATGAAAATTCTGGCTTTTGCCGGAAATATCGACCGTATCGGCAGGCTGGAAACCCCGGATGCCACGGCCACCGCCCACTCCAAGCTCTGCGGCTCCACGGTTACCGTCGACCTCAAGATGGATGATGGTGTCGTGACCGACTTTGCGCATGACGTGAAGGCGTGTGCGCTTGGCCAGGCGTCGTCGTCGATCATGGCCCAGCATGTTGTCGGCGCCACCTCGCAGGAATTGCGCATCGTGCGCGAACAGATGCGCAAGATGCTGAAGGAAAACGGCGCGCCGCCCGATGGCCGCTTCGCCGACTTGAAATATCTGGAGC
Organism: Mesorhizobium sp. Root157; assembly: GCF_001427385.1. Classification (GTDB taxonomy): domain Bacteria; phylum Pseudomonadota; class Alphaproteobacteria; order Rhizobiales; family Rhizobiaceae; genus Mesorhizobium. The sequence goes on along the minus strand of NZ_LMGJ01000038.1, from coordinate 82,280 downwards.
CGGTGCGAGATTACAAGGCGCGCCACGCCTCCACCATGCTGACCTTCGACGCTGTCGTCGACGCTATCGACCAGATCGAGAAGAGAAAGGCCGAACAGGCAGCTTGAAACCGGATTGTCTCTCCGAAGCTGCGGGCATATTGAAAGCTGCGGCGAAGAGCCAAAGTGGCGTCGTCGCTTAGTAAGCTTCGTCATGCCGGCCAAGGGAGCGCAACCTCTCCGCTTCGTCATCCCGGAATTCTCTTTCGAGCGGAGCGAGAGAGGAATATCCGGGATCCATGCCGTGACATTGCGGCAGCCTGTCAACGGTCCGGAATGGGGATCAAACAGCCCACCTGCCGCCCATCTCTCCTATCAACCCGTTGATCCTGCTCACTTCGAGCAGAAATCTTCCACCGTCCTTATCCACGCCCTCTCAGCCTCTTCCATAATCCGTGCCATCGCTTCTGCGGGAAACTCGGTGCGCACCGGGTATCGAGGGGAAGCGTCGGTGCCGGATTGGTCGCATGACGGTGTGCG
>NZ_LMGJ01000038.1:52975-81652 GCF_001427385.1 Mesorhizobium sp. Root157 | reverse complement strand
GTCTGGCCATCCGGGGTCCCCGCCAGCGACGAGCGCAGCGAGCGAGCTTAAAGGCGGGGCAGAAGATTCCCAGGGCCGAAAAGGCAGCGTGGCGATGAATAAGCGCAACCATCTCTTCGTCATCCTCGGGTCGCGCCTTTCGCTGCGCTCAGGCTTGCCCGAGGATGACGAAGGAGAGGAAGCGGGCGTGGCAACGAATAGATATGCCCCGCCCCGTCTGACCCGGCTTGTCAGCCCTTGTCGCTGGCAAGCAAATCCCGCACCATCGGCATGACCTTGCTGCCGAACAACTCGATCGAGCGCATCATCTTGGCGTGTTCCATCGGCCCCGACGAGTATTTCATGTCGAAGCGCGCCACGCCGAGCGCCCTTGCGGTGTTGGCGATCTTCTTGGCCACCGTTTCGGGCGACCCGACATAGAGCGAGCCGAGGTCGGCTTCCGAATTGAAATTGGCGATGGACGTCGGACCCCAGCCGCGTTCGCCGCCGATGCGGTCATGCATCTGCTTGTAGCTCGGCCAAAGCTCCTCGCGCGCCTGCTCGTCGGTCTTGGCGATGTGCCCCGGCGAATGCACGCCGATCGGCAGGCTTGGCCCGCCAAGCTGGCTCAGCGCATCGTGATAGAGATCTACATAGGGCCGGAACCGCTTGGGATCGCCGCCGATGATGGCCAGCATCATGGGCAGGTGATAGCGCGCCGCGCGCACCACAGATTCCGGGCTACCGCCGACACCGATCCAGGTCTTCAGCGTGCCGGTCTCGATGGGCGGATAGATGCGCTGGTCCTTGAGCGGCGGCCGCGTCGAACCTTGCCAGGTCACCGGCTCCTGCTTCAGCAAAGCCGCGAACAGGTCGAGTTTTTCGGTGAACAGCGTCTCGTAGTCGTTGAGCTTGAAGCCGAACAGCGGGAAGGATTCGGTGAACGAGCCGCGGCCAAGGATGACCTCCGCGCGGCCGTTGGAAATGGCATTGACGGTCGAAAAGCGCTGGAAGACGCGGATCGGATCGTCCGAACTCAGCACGGTGACGGCGGAACCGAGGTGGATGCGCTGCGTGCGCGCGGCAATTGCCGCCAGCACCACTTCCGGGGCGGAAACGGCAAAATCGTCGCGGTGATGCTCGCCGACGCCGATGAAGTCGATGTTCAGTTCGTCGGCAAGCACCGCCTGATCGACGAGGTTGCGGATGACCTGCGCCTGCGCCAACAGCTTTCCGTCCGCGCCGAAAGTGACGTCGCCGAATGTATCAAGTCCGAGTTCGATGGTCCCTGACATGGTCTCTCTCCTGGCCGGGCAGTGCCGGCATGATTGCGGCGCACACTCTCTTGGTCGCCGGCGCCTTGAACAACGCCGACGCAAATCGATGAGAGGTTGCGGCTGACTTGGCTGGATACATAGAGGCGAGCTTGGTGCTATTCAAACAGGCCGCATTGGCAACGGACCGTTCACAGCCGGTTGACGCACCTTTGATGCCAGCGTTCGGAGATTGAATTCGATGGCACAAAGCTGCATCTACAAGGCCTGAAACGCGGATAGCAGTTTTTGACGGACAGCCATTCCCACCCGCCAGCCTCGCGCTCTGCTGCGGCGGGGCGCAATTGGGCCGGCCCGTGGCGCAAGACGCCGGGCCGCGTGCTCGGCACGTCGGTTATACGGCTTTACCAACTCACCCTTTCCGGTTTCGTCGGCAACACCTGCCGACATCTGCCGACCTGTTCGGAATATGCCCACGAGGCCATCGCCCGCCACGGCCTGTGGGCCGGCGGCTGGATGGGGCTGTTTCGGGTGCTGCGCTGCGGGCCGGGCGGCACCCGTGGCATCGACCGTGTGCCGGAAGCGTTGGAACCGCGTTATCGTTGGTTCACGCCATGGCGCTACTTGGCCATCGGAAAAAAGCGCGGCGGCCCGGAAATCTGAGCGCGTGACGGCTTTACGCTTCACAATTGGCTGACTAGAACACCGCTCGTCGCCGGAGTATCCGGCATATCGCCACCCGCGCTCGTTTGCGGGACTGGATCAGGAGAAAATCGATGTCCGACGTTTCCCTCACATTCCCCGATGGCTCTGTCCGCACCTACGACGCCGCGACGACCGGCGCGCAGCTTGCCGAATCCATTTCCAGGTCGCTCGCCAAGAAGGCTGTCGCCTACGTGGTCGACGGTACCGTGCGCGATCTGTCCGACCCGCTTGGCAAGTCGGGCAAGGTCGAGATCGTCACCCGCGATGATCCGCGCGCGCTGGAACTCATCCGCCACGACGCGGCCCACGTGCTGGCCGAGGCGGTGCAGGAACTGTGGCCAGGAGCGCAGGTCACCATCGGTCCGGTGATCGAGAACGGCTTTTATTACGACTTCGCCCGCAACGAGCCGTTCACGCCCGAAGACTTTCCGGTGATTGAAAAGAAGATGCGCGAGATCATCCAGCGCAACAAACCGTTCACCAAAGAGGTGTGGTCGCGCGAACGGGCGAAAAAGGTGTTTGCCGACAAGGGCGAAGCCTACAAGGTCGAATTGGTCGATGCGATCCCGGAGGATCAGGACCTCAAGATTTATGCGCAGGGCGACTGGTTCGATCTGTGCCGTGGTCCGCACATGGCCTCGACCGGCCAGATCGGCAACGCCTTCAAGCTGATGAAGGTAGCCGGGGCCTACTGGCGCGGCGACAGCAACAATCCGATGCTGACGCGCATCTATGGCACCGCCTGGGTCGATCAGGCGCAACTCGACCAGTATTTGCACATGCTGGAAGAGGCGGAAAAGCGCGACCATCGCCGCCTCGGCCGCGAGATGGACCTGTTCCATTTCCAGGAGGAAGGGCCGGGCGTCGTCTTCTGGCACGCCAAGGGCTGGAAGATGTTCCAGAACCTGATTTCCTATATGCGCCGCCGCCTCGGCGACGATTATCAGGAGGTCAACGCCCCGCAGATACTGGACAAGTCTCTGTGGGAGACATCCGGTCACTGGGGCTGGTATCAGGAGAACATGTTCGCGGTGAAGTCGGCGCATGCCCTCACTCATCCCGACGATCCCGAGGCGGACCAGCGCATCTTCGCCTTGAAGCCGATGAACTGCCCCGGCCACGTTCAGATATTCAAGCACGGCTTGAAGTCCTACCGCGATCTGCCTATCCGGCTTGCGGAATTCGGCAATGTGCATCGCTACGAGCCGTCCGGCGCGCTGCACGGGCTGATGCGGGTACGCGCCTTCACGCAGGACGATGCGCACATCTTCTGCACCGAGGATCAACTCGAGGCGGAGATTCTCAAGATCAACGACCTGATGATGTCGGTCTACAAGGATTTCGGCTTCGAGGAAGTGGTGGTGAAACTGGCAACTCGCCCGGAAAAGCGCGTTGGCACCGATGTGATGTGGGACCACGCCGAGGATATCCTCAAGCGTGCGCTAAACCGCATGGCGCGCGAGGACAACCGCATCAAGACCGGCATCAACGAGGGCGAGGGCACTTTCTACGGACCCAAGTTCGAATACACGCTGAAGGACGCCATCGGGCGCGAATGGCAGTGCGGCACGACGCAGGTCGATTTCAACCTGCCGGAACGCTTCGGCGCCTTCTACATCGGCTCGGATTCGGAAAAGAAGCAGCCGGTGATGATCCATCGCGCCATCTGCGGCTCGCTGGAGCGCTTCCTTGGCATTCTGATCGAAAGCCATGCCGGCCAGATGCCGCTGTGGTTCGCGCCGGTGCAGGTGGTGGTCGCGACCATTACTTCGGACGCCGACGAATACGCCGAAAAAGTCGTGAATCGGTTGAAAGCGGCGGGGCTGATGGCGCAGGCCGATCTGCGCAACGAGAAGATCAACTACAAGGTGCGCGAGCACAGTCTGGCCAAGGTGCCGGTGATCCTCGTCTGCGGCAAGCGCGAGGCCGAGGAAGAGACGGTGAACATGCGCCGGCTCGGTTCTCGGGATCAGGTTTCGCTGTCGCTTCAGGAGGCCGTTGCGACCCTGAGCGAAGAGGCGGTGCCCCCCGACCTCAAACGCTAGAACACCCGAAACGGCGGTGGATCGCTCCACCGCTGTTTCACTATCCGTGCAAGGTCAAGCAGCCAGCCGTGTCCGCGTCTCGGCAATCATGAGAGCCGCCTGTGCGGCTTCGCGTCCTTTTTGGACGAAATGCTCGCGAAAGATGCGGTTGTGGTGCTCTGTTTCCTGGTAGTGGTGCGGGGTGAGCGACACCGAAAGCACCGGCACGCCGGTATCGAGGCTGACGCGCATCAACCCTTCGACGACAGCCTTGGCCACGAATTCGTGCCGGTAAATCCCGCCATCGACGACGAAGGCGGCGGCAGCGACCGCGTCATACCGGCCCGACAGGGCAAGGTCGCGCGCGACAAGGGGAAGTTCGAAGGCACCGGGCACTTCGAACACGTCGACGGCGGAGCGCGGGATCAATTGCGTGAACCCTTCCAGCGCGCGGTCGACGATATCCTTGTGCCAATTGGCTTTGACGAATGCGTAGCGGGCGTGTGTCATGGCGATCTCCTTTCAGCAACAGACACGTCACCCAAGGCGATCACATGCCAGCTTTCCGCCCGCATCATGCGCGGCAGCGCTTGCATGTCCTCTTTCATCCGGACTGTAACCGTCGGCCCAGGCATCGCACCTGGTCTGCTGACCCTTCCGGTTGGAAGGCGCTCGCGGGCTCGCGGGACCAAGCCCGCATACCGCCGGTGGGGAGTTTCGCCCCGCCCTGAGAACAGGGCCTAATTGTCATGCCCGTGCCCCGGAAGCAAGTGACGCCGGGAGCAGGCAATTGGACCAGCCGATGCACGAAAGGAGGCTAGTCTGCGCCTTCCGGATCGAGGGCCGAGGCTTCTGAGGCGACGACCTCGATTTCATGGTTCCGGCCGGATTCGACCTTGAAGTCCATCTGGTAGATGCGATCGCGGTTCTTGGCGATGGCCGTGTAGTCGCCTTCCGCCAGAACCATGGGGGCAAAGGCGCCAACGCTTTCCTTGATAGATTCACCAGCCTCGTTCAGCACTGACCAAGATGTATCGGCGATGGCCTCGCCGCCGGCTTCGCGCACCAGTTTCAGCGTGACTTCAGCAGCGTGGTGCTCGACGGTCGCTTCCGTCAGCTTGCCGGCTTCGACCCGGATGTCGGATCGGATGATTGCATTCACCACCCCGTAGGTTGAAACGACATGATAGGTGCCGGCATTGAGCCGAACCACCGTTTTCGGCTGTACGTCGGGAATGATCAGCGCGCGCTCGCCATTCGCTTCGGCGTGTCCTTCATAGATGGAAAAGCGCAGCTTCTTGGGAGGGATGCGGCCGCCGCCGGAAAAAACCGCGTCGAGTTCCAGTCCGCCGGCATCAAGCACCAGGCTTTCGCGGTGCGGCTCCTTGCCAACAGTGATGCGCTTGGTGGCGCCGGCTCGGCCGTAGGAGGCATGAACGAGATAACTTCCCGGCTCCAACTCAAACGCCGAAGTGCCGCCATGCGCGGATGCGACCAGCGGCAGCTTTCCGTCTGAGCCAGGTTCGGGCTTGAACACGCGCCACACCATGCCGCGTGTGATTTCCCCACCCTTGTCGGTGAGTTGGGCGCTGAGCGTGATTTGGCCGCCCGTTCCCAGCGCAAGAGGGGTGTCGCTGGTGGGCGGGGCATAGCTGGAAACATCGGGCAGTTTGAGGTCTTCGAGCGCGTCGGGCGGCGTGCCATCCATGTCGAACGACTGCGCGCTGGCCAGCGTCGCCGAGGTCGCAAGCACGGCGGCTAGGAAGACGGTCGGGGATAGATGGCGAACCGCTGCAAACATGCCTTGCGTTGAAGCCCAAGGCGGTGGCAATTTCAAGGCCTAACAGCATCCTCCCCTCCCGGCGGATGCGTCCATAGCGGCAATGCCGCTCCTAGCCCGAGCCACCTCGCTTCCGAGAGTAGGTTCCAGCCGATACTCGTGGATATTCCAAGGACAATGTGCCCATGACGATGCCGATCTTAGACTTCCTGCTTGCCAGAAGCTCCGTGCAGATTTCCGATCTGCGCGAGCCGGCGCCGAGCGATGCCGAAATCGCAAAAATCATGGCCGTAGCCGCAAGGGTGCCTGACCATGGGCGGTTGGCGCCGTGGCGGTTCATCCTCTATCGCGGCAAGGCGCGTGAGGAGATCGGTAAGAAGTTGGCCGAGCTTGCAGAACAGCGCGATGGGCAACTGCCTGAGGGGCGTCGCAATCAGGAACTGGCAAGGTTTTCGCGCGCACCGTTGGTGATCGGCGTGGTGTCCAGTCCGAAGGATCACCCGAAAATCCCGCAATGGGAGATGTTCCTGTCGGGTGGCATGGCGGCAATGAACCTTATGCTCGCGGCCAACGCCTTGGGCTACGGCACCAACATGATCACCAACTGGTATTCCGACGTGCCGGAGGGCAGGGCGCTTCTCGGCTTGGCACCTCAGGAGCGAGTGATCGGCTTCGTCCATATAGGCTCATACGAAGGTACGGTGTCGGATCGCCCACGGCCAGACCCGGCCATGCTTTATGCCGACTATTCGGGGCCGTGGAAGGAATAGCTCGCCCGGCTATTTACCAGGAACGATGCCGAGCGTCTTGGCGCGTGCCAGCAGTCGCTCGGCAAGCCTGAGATGCGGGCGGTCGTACATTTTGCCGCCTATGCCGACGACGCCGGGGTTGCCGGCGGCTTCGAAGGCGGCGACCACTTCGGCCGAATGCTGCAAAGCCTCGGCGGAGGGCGTAAAGGCGGCGTTGATGACCGGCACCTGGGCAGGATGGATCGCCATCTTGCCGGTAAAGCCGTCGCGCTCGGCTTCCGCGCATTCAGCTTCGAAGACGCACATGTTGCGGAAATCGGGAAACACCGTGTCGATGGCAGCCGTATCGGCTGCGGATGCCGCAAGGATGGTCAGGGTGCGCGCCAGCCGGAACACGTCGGTGTAACGGCCATTCTCGTCGCGTGCGGTGCGTGCGCCAATAGCCGCCGACAAATCCTCCGCCCCCCATGTCAGTCCCGACAGGCGGTTGGTCGCGCCGGCATAGCTGGATGCGGACAGGACACCTATTGCCGTTTCGGTGACGATCGGCAGTATCCTGATTGCTCCGTCAGGCAGGTCGTTTTCCGCCTCATGCACCCTGAGCTTCGCAGATAAATGCTGCACGTCGCGGCCGCTGTTCGATTTGGGCAGCATGATGCCGTCTGGCCGGGCCGGGACAAGCGCGGCAAGGTCGTCATCGGTCAGGCCGCTGGCAAGATCGTTGACCCGGACATAGACGGCTGGCTTGAGGCTTCCGTGCCTCTCGATGAGAAAGCTAGCCGCCACATGCCGCGCCGCCGCCTTGCTTTCCAAGGCGACAGAGTCTTCCAGATCGACGATGACCACGTCGGCCTCGGAAGCGAAGCCCTTGTCGAGTTTCTTTTCCGAATCGCCCGGAACGAACAGCAGCGATCGCATCAGGCGGATTTCTTCATCATCATCGCCTGCCGCGTGCATTTGGCAACCAAGGCATCGTTCTGGTTATAGGCGCGGTGTTCGAATTCGACGATACCGCGGTCCGGCTTGGATTTCGATTCGCGCACCGAAATCACTGTCGTTTCGACGCGGATGGTGTCGCCGTGGAATACCGGATGCGGGAAGGTCGTGCTGGTCATGCCGAGATTGGCCACAGTCGTGCCGACGGTGATGTCGTTCACGGAAATGCCGATCATCAGGCCGAGCGTGAACAGCGAATTGACGAGCGGCTTGCCCCACTCGGTTTTGGCCGCAAAATCGAAGTCGATATGCAGCGGCTGCGGGTTCAGCGTCATCACCGAAAACAACATGTTGTCGCTCTCGGTCACTGTCTTGCGCAGCGTATGGCGAAAGACGTGGCCGACGGCGAATTCTTCCAGATACAGCCCTGCCATTACCGATCTCCTTTGCGCCCAGTTGATAAGCTCTGGCCACTTCACCCGCAAGCTGTTTGGGATCGCGCACGCACCGTCGAGCCGGCAGGCCTTAACGAACATGGTGAACACTTTATTAATTCATTACCGCCTAATGTTGCAGGAGGGCCGGGGTGGCCTTGCGGGGGCAGAATGCAAAACATGGTGGTTTCGCATTTCCTGAAATGGATCTCGACGGCGAGGGTTTCGGAGCGCGCAGCGGCAGCCAGCGCGCTGGCGCGGGCCTACGTCAATTCCACGCTGCCTTTCGAAGATCGCTGCGCTGCCGAAGCCGCTCTGACGCTTTTGCTTGACGACAATTCCGCCAAGGTTCGCCAGGCGTTGGCCGAAGCGCTTTCGATGAGCCACCATGCGCCGATCCAAATCATTGCGGCCTTGGCTTCCGATCAGCCGGAAGTTGCCAATCCGGTGCTTGCCCGTTCGCCCTTGCTGACCGATGCCGACCTGATCGATCGTGTCGCAACAGGCCAGAAGGCCGCGCAGCAGATGATTGCCGATCGCCCGTCAGTATCGATGCCTGTTGCTGCCGCCATCGCCGAGATCGGCGAAGCGGAGGCCTGCCTCATGCTGCTTGCCAATACCGGCGCCGATATCGCCTCGCTGAGCTTCCGGCGTCTGGCCGAGCGCTTCGGGCATGAAGCATCGGTCCGGGAAGCCTTGATCGCCGATGCACGGCTGCCGGGCGATTGCCGCCACATGCTTCTGGTCAAGGTAGGCGAAGCCCTCAGAAGCTCGCCACTGGTGCTTGCCCTGATGGGAGCAGCCAGGGCGGAGCGCGTTACGCGCGACGCCTGCGTCAAGGCCTCGCTGACCTTGGTCGACGGCACCAAGGCTGGCGAGCATGCCGCTCTTGTCGAGCATCTGCGCCTGCGCGGCGATCTTACGACCGGCTTCCTGATCCGCACCATCGCCCACGGCAAGGTCGATTTCTTCGGCACAGCGCTGCTGGTGCTGACCAGGCAGTCCGAACAGCGGATAAGGGTGCTTTTAACCTCCGGCACCGATGTCGCCTTGCAGGCTTTGTTTCGCAGCGCCGGTCTTGCTGACGCCACTCATGCCGTCATCCTTCGCGCGCTGAAAATCTGGCGCGAGGTGGCCAACGGCAAGCGTGTCGCCGGAGTTCAGGAAGTAAGCTGGCTGATGCTGAAGGAACTGGGCGGGCAGCGGGCGGAAGGCGATCTCGCCACGCTGGTGAAGTCCATCCATCTGGAGGCGCTTCGCGAAAATGCGCGCGGCCATGCGCTCGCAATCGCTGCGGCCTAAGCGCGAGCATTTAAAGCGTCGTGCTTCTTTTCGGACGCACAAAAGGACACTCTAACACTTTGACGGAGCATCGGAATACCCCGAAAAACCGAGTGCATTTTTCGGTCCGATGCCCTAGATATCCAGAACTTCCGTCTCGGCGAACTCCGCCCGTTCCTGGATGAAGCGGAAGCGCGCTTCGGGCTTCGTGCCCATCAGCGCATCGACCGTATCCTTGGTGGCGGTTTCCTCGTCTAGCACGTCGACTCGAAGCAGCGTACGCTTCTTGGGGCTCATCGTCGTTTCCTTGAGTTGGGCAGCCATCATTTCGCCGAGGCCCTTGAAACGGCCGATCTCGACCTTGCCGCGTCCGGTGAATTCGGTGCGTAGCAACTCATCTTTGTGCGCGTCGTCACGCGCGTAGGCGATCTTGCCGCCTTGCCGGAGCGAATAGAGCGGCGGCACCGCCATGAAGAGATGGCCGCCATGGATCAGCTTGGGCATTTCCTGGTAGAAGAAGGTGATCAGCAGCGAGGCGATATGCGCGCCGTCCACGTCCGCGTCGGTCATGATGATGACGCGGTCGTAGCGCAGATCCTCGTCGCGGTATTTCGAGCGCGTGCCGCAGCCGAGCGCCTGGATCAGATCGGAAATCTGCTGGTTGGCCGTCAGCTTGTCATGGCCGGCGCTGGCGACGTTCAGGATCTTGCCGCGCAGCGGCAGCACGGCCTGGCTGGCACGGTCGCGCGCCTGCTTGGCCGACCCGCCGGCCGAATCTCCTTCGACGATGAACAGTTCCGCACCTGCCGCCGCATTTTGCGTGCAGTCGGCGAGTTTGCCCGGCAGGCGCAACTTGCGCACCGCACTCTTGCGTGACACTTCTTTCTCGTGGCGACGCCGCACGCGCTCGTCGGCGCGTGCAATCACCCAGTCGAGCAGCTTCGAGGCTTCCTGTGGATTGGAGGTCAGCCAGTGGTCAAACGGATCGCGGATGGCGCTTTCCACGATACGGATCGCCTCGATGGTGGCAAGACGATCCTTGGTCTGGCCGACGAATTCCGGCTCGCGGATGAACACCGAAAGCATGCCGGCCGCTGAGATCATCACGTCTTCGGAGGTGATGATCGAGGCACGCTTGTTACCAACGAGGTCGGCATAGGCGCGCAGGCCTCGCGTCAGCACGTTGCGGAAGCCCGCTTCATGCGTGCCGCCTTCGCCGGTCGGGATGGTGTTGCAGTAGGAATGCAGGAAGCCGTCGCCGCCGAACCACGTGACCGCCCATTCCAACGAGCCGTGGCCGCCCTGGCGCTCGGTCTTGCCGGCGAACATTTCACGGGTCACCTGGAAATCGTCGCCAAGCGAGGAGCCGAGATAGTCCTTGAGGCCGCCCGGATAGTGGAATTCGTCCTTGGCCGGCGTCGTATCCTTTTCCTTGATCAGCGATGGATCGCAGTTCCAGCGGATTTCCACGCCACCGAACAGGTAGGCCTTGGAGCGGGTCATCCGGTAGAGCAGTGCCGGCACGAAGGCCGCGCCCTTGCCGAAAATCTGCTCATCGGGATGGAAGCGGATCTTGGTGCCGCGCCGGTTGTGGATCTCGCCCAGATGCTCGAGTTCACCGAGCGGCTTGCCGCGCGAGAACTGTTGGCGATAAAGCCTGCGCCCGCGCGCCACCTCGACCTCCAGATGATCCGACAACGCATTGACCACCGAGACGCCGACGCCATGCAGGCCCCCGGAGGTTTCGTAGACCTTCGAGTCGAACTTGCCGCCGGAATGCAGCGTGGTCATGATGACCTCGACAGCGGGCTTCTTGAATTTCGGGTGCGGGTCGACGGGAATGCCGCGGCCGTTATCGGTGACCGACAGGAAGCCATCGGCCGAAAGCTCCACCTCGATGAAGGTCGCGTGGCCGGCGACGGCCTCGTCCATGGAGTTGTCGATGACTTCGGCGAACAGGTGATGCAGCGCCCGCTCGTCGGTGCCGCCGATATACATGCCCGGCCGCCGCCGTACGGGCTCAAGACCTTCAAGAACCTCGATATCGGCTGCGCTGTAGCTTTCGGCCCCATCCTTCACGACATCTACGCGCTTGGCAGCCCGCACCAGCGGGTCCGTGGGCCGCGAAGAAGGACGTACCGGCTCGGCCTTGTCCTGGCCATCACCGAAAAGATCGAGGGGGCGTTCGTTCATATGCCTGAAGGAATCCGATGCTGCGAATCACCGACGATAGTGCCACGCTTTTGATGGCGGCGCGACCGAAGTTCATGGTCCGTTCGTGAGTTGCATGCCTTCTATCGCAAAACCATTCGATAACCAAGTCACGCAAATTAGATCGAATGTTTATATTCCGGATCGCTGAATCTTTAGGAATGGCCCTTAGCGTGACCCCAACGAACAGAAGAAACGGGCACATCAGGGGTTTGGCGTGAGGGGCAAGGTCATAACGATGATCGGCATTGCAGCCGTGTTCGGCGCAATCTCGATCTTCGCTGCGGATTTCTGGATCAAGAGCCAGGCTGAAGCCGACATCGTCAAGACCTCGTCGGTTACGCCGCAGCAGCCGGCGGTGGAATTCAAGACCATCGTCGTGGCCAATGCGCCGCTGCGCTACGGCATGGAAGTGGAAGCCGCGCAGCTTTCCGAGATTCCGTGGCCGCAGGATTCATTGCCGCAGGGCGCCTTCGCCAGCGTGGATTCGCTGCTGTCGGAAGGCAAGCGCCTGGTTCTTTCGCCGATCGAGACCAACGAGCCCGTTCTGCTCGCCAAGCTGTCCGGCCCGAACGGTCGGGCAACGCTCTCCAACATGCTGATGCCGGGTATGCGTGCCGTCACCATCCGCACCGACGAGATCGCCGGCGTGGGCGGCTTCATCACGCCGGGCGACCGTGTCGATGTCGTGTTAACGCGCGACGCCGGTGCAATCGAGGAAGTCTCCGGCAATGCCAACGGCGCTGCCGGCTCGACCGTGACGTCGGAAATCGTGGTCGCAAGCGCCAAGGTCCTGTCCGTCGGCCAGGGCGCCGACGAGCGCCAGACCACGCCGCAGATCGCCAACTCGGTAACCATCGAAGTTGACGAGGAAGGCGCGCGCAAGGTGGCGCTCGCCCGCACGGTCGGTACACTGTCGCTGACGCTGCGCTCGGCAACTGATGCGGAAGCTTCATCCGGCGGTCTGACCACCATCTCCTCCTTTGGCGGCTCGGTAGCGGCAGGCGTGCAGTCGGCCGCCGGCGCCCTGTTCAGCAGAGCGGATTCGGATGCCCCGAAGATGAAGACCGTGATCGTGACGCGCGGCTTGGTGGCGCAGGAATACAAGGTCATGCGGCAAGAACTGCCGCAGGAACAGAACTGAATTTGCCGGCGGGGGCCGGCTGGGGACAAGGCAAATGCTGGGGTTGGGTGGGTTTCTAAAGGATAGGCTGGCCAGGGGCTTGCGCGCACCGCTCGGTGTCGCGGCACTTGCCGTCGCAGGCATGATGGCGCTGCCGGCGCCTTCAGTCGCCGGTGGCGATATCGTCAAGGTATCAGCGACCAGAAACACGTCGATCAAGGTTGCCAAGGGCAAACCCAGGACGATCAAGACGGATGCGCCCTTCTATGAGATCGTCATCGGCGACCCGGAAATCGCCAACGTCAACCCGCTGACGGACAAGTCCTTCTACGTGCTCGGCAACAATCTGGGCACGACCGGCATTGCGCTGTTCGACGAGAACAAGCAACTGGTCGGGACAGTCGACGTGGAGGTCACGCTCGACACCGAGCAGCTTGCCAACACCATCCGCGCCAGCGTTCCGGGCGCCAACATCAAGGTCGGCTCGGCCAATGGTCGCGTGGTGCTGTCGGGAGAAGCCACGGATGCGGTTGCAGCCGAAAAGGCCAGCAAGATCGCGACACGGTTTTCCGGCGAGGAAGAGGTGATCAATTCGGTCAGTATCTCCTCCTCGCAGCAGGTGCAGCTCAATGTGCGCTTCGTGGAGATCAACCGCCAGGTCGGGCAAGAATTGGGTACCAAGCTTGGCGTGCGCTATGCCGGCCCTAGCGGCTCGATCGGCTTCAACTCCGATCCTTCGGCATCGACCTCTGTGCCGGCGGGCGATATCGTCGGCAGACTGCTCAGCAATGGCTGGTCGGCCGATGTGGCAATCAAGGCGCTTGAAGATCGCGGCGTGGCCCGCCGCCTGGCCGAACCAAATCTGATTGCGCGCTCCGGCCAACGGGCAAGCTTCCTTGCCGGTGGCGAGTTTCCTATCCCGGTGTCGGAAGACGACAACAAGATATCGGTCGAGTACAAGAAGTACGGCGTCAGCCTCGATTTTACCCCGACCGTGTTGCAGGACGGGCTGATCAGCCTCGATATCGAGCCGGAAGTCTCTTCCATAGACGCCTCGGCCTCCTATTCGCTCGGCAACATCTCGATCCCTGGCTTCATCGTACGGCGCGCACGCACCTCGGTTGACCTGAAAAGCGGCCAGAGCTTCATGCTCGCCGGTCTTCTGCAGACGCAAAACGACCAAATCACCCAGCGCATACCAGGCGCCGGCAAGATGCCGGTGCTTGGCTCGCTGTTTTCGTCCAAGGCCTACCAGCGGCGTGAAACCGACCTGGTCATCATCGTGACGCCCTATCTTGTGAAGCCGATCGACCCGTCGAAGAAGCCGGTTGTGCCGACCGACAAGACGCTGGCCGCGAGCAATGTCGATTACTTCCTCGGCAACACCGAGGAGGTGAAGATCGACGGCGCAGGTCGCGCACTGGCCATGGCCGGTGGCGGCGTTGCTCCTGCGGTCACCACGGTCGGGCATTTCCTCGACCTGCCAAAGGAGTGATCACCATGCGGCCCATTCGAACCTCTTGTGCGGTTTTGCTGATTTGCGCCGGCGTCGGCGGCTGCGCCCAGGACGACTATCTGCGCACCGATGGTCTGACGGTCGGGGCTGGCGATGCGATCGCAGCCAACACGGCCATGCAGATCGTCGATCCGTGGCAATACGGCGTGCAGAACACCAAGCTGGTGGTGCCGGCGCAACGGGGGGCGGCCCAGGCAAGTTCGGCCGATGACGCCGCCTATGCCAAGGCAGCCAAGACCACGGGCAACTGACCAGGCGGGCGATTTCAGATGGCAAACGAGGTCAAAACCAAGAAAATCCTGCTCGTTTCGACGGACAGGGCCTTTGAGCAGGATACGCGAGCGGCATTCGCCGCCTCGGAGGTGATCCAACTCATCACCGTCGAAAAGAGCCTTCCCGACATTCGCGGCGAAGTGCAGGAGACGGATCTCGGCGCCATCATCATCGACATGGACGCGGCCAGGTTGGACGAGATGGGCGCCTTGCAACGCATCATGCGCCGGCTGGAAGGCCGCGTGCCGGTCGTCGTGGTGACGCAGGAATTCAACGCCGCCGCGGTGCGCATCCTTGTCCAGCTTCAGGTTGCCGACTTCCTGGTCAAGCCGATCTCGACCGCCGACCTCGTGCGCTCTGTCGTCGCCGCGCTGCAAGGCACGGGGCACAGCCAGCAGACGGAATCGCAGATCTATACTTTCCTGCCGGCGGCCGGTGGGGTGGGCACGACTACGCTGGCCCTGCAGACTGCTTTCCAACTCCACAATTCGGCCTCGCGTGGCGCCTCGACTTGCGTCGTCGACCTTAATTTCGAACAGGGAGCGTGCGCCGAATACCTCGACCTCGAGCCGCGCTTCGACATTACCGAGATCGAGAACCGCCCGGAGCGGCTCGACCGGCAATTGCTCGACGTTATGCTGTCCAAGCACGCAAGCGGCCTTTGTGTCCTGGCCGCACCGTCCAACCCTGCCGATATGCGCTCGTTCAGGACCGATGTCGTCGTGCGCATGCTGGACCTCGTGTCGGCCTATTTCGACAACGTGGTCATCGACATGCCGCGCACCTGGTTCCCGTGGACGGAAACGGTGCTGCTCGGTTCCAACAAACTCTACATCGTTTCGGAAATGACCGTGCCGTGCCTGCGCCATACGCAGCGGCTGATCCAGGCCATCCACCAGACCGTTGGCAAGGAAGTGAGACCGAACGTCATCGTCAATCGTTTCGAGCAGAAGATGTTCGACAATGGCATCAAACAGGCCGACGTCCAGGAAATCCTCGGCGAACATTTCGTCGGTGGCATCTCCAACAACTACCGGCTAGTGCGCGAAGCCGTCGATCGCGGCGTTCCGCTGCATGAGATCGACCCGAACGCCAATGTCATCCAGGACCTGAAGAAGATTGTCCTGCCGGATGAAGTGGTTGCCGCGCCCCGGAAAGCCCGGTCCCTGTTCGGCATCGGCAAGGGTCTGCTGCGAAGGAAAGCCGGATGACCAGCCGCTTTTCGACCCTTCAAAGCCGCGATCATCGCGCCGAGCGCCCTGTCGAGCAGATCCCGGCGACAGGCCACGCGATCGTCATTCCGACTACCCGCAAGCCGGTCGCGCCGAAGGCGGAAGCAGCGGCCAAGGGCGGCGGCGACAAGGTTCTCGACGCGCGCGTGCGCATCCACCGCATGTTGCTGGACGAGATCAACCTCGTCGCGCTGGAGCGCTTGCCCAAAGACGAGATGCGCCGCCAGGTGCATGATTTCGTCTCGGAGAAGACGCGGCAGGAGCGCATGGCGATCAACGTCGCCGAACTCGACGCGCTGGTGGACGACATTGTCGATGAGATGGTGGGGCTGGGGCCGCTGGAGCCGTTGCTGAAGGACCCCGAGATCAACGATATCCTGATCAACGGCCACCACAACTGCTTTGTCGAGCGCAGGGGCAAGCTCCAGCAGGTGCACATTCCCTTCAAGGACGAGGCGCATTTGCTGCGCATCATCAACAAGATCGTCGCTGCGGTCGGACGCCGGGTGGACGAGTCCCAGCCGATGGTCGACGCGCGCATGCAGGACGGTTCGCGCTTCAACGCCGCCATCCGGCCGATTGCGGTCGATGGGCCGCTGGTGTCGATCCGCAAATTCTCCAAGAACAAGCTTGGCCTGCACAAGTTGGTCGAGTTCGGCGCCATCACCCAGAACATGGCAGAGGTGCTGGCCGCCGCCGTGCATGCCCGCAAGACCACCATCATTTCAGGCGGCACCGGCACCGGCAAGACGACGATGCTGAATGCCCTGTCGGCATTTATTCCTGAAGACGAGCGCCTTATCACCATCGAGGATGCGGCAGAACTTCAGTTGCAGCAGCCGCATGTGGCGCGCATGGAAACGCGCCCGGCCAACGTCGAGGGACAGGGCGAATTGAAGCAGCGCGATCTGGTCAAGAACGCGCTTCGCATGCGGCCTGATCGCGTCATCCTCGGCGAGTGCCGTGGCGAGGAAGCCTTCGATATGCTCCAGGCCATGAACACCGGCCATGAAGGTTCGATGGCGACCATCCACGCAAATACGCCGCGCGACGCCATCTCGCGTCTTGAACAGATGCTCGGCATGACGGGAATGCCGATGACGGTGCAGTCGATTCGCAGCCAGATTTCTAGCGCTATCGAAATCATCGTCCAGTTGACGCGCCTTTCCGATGGCAAGCGCAAGGTGACCAGCGTCGCCGAGGTGACCGGCATGGAAGGCGACGTTATCCAGATGCAGGAAATATTCCGCTTCGTGCGAACAGGCATCGAACCGGACGGCAAGATTTTGGGGCATTTCGAGGCGACGGGCCTAAGGCCTCGGTTCCTCGAAGACCTGAGGGCGATGGGCATCGAATTCCCCGGCAAGTATTTCGAGCCGGGTCGGCCGCAGGAGTAGCCGAATGCAAGGTTTTTCGGCGATCTACGTCGTCTATGCCACGGCAGCACTTGCCGGCATCATGATCGCCGAGGCGTGCTACCTGATTTTTGCCGGCAAGGCTGACAAGCGCACGGCCATCAATCGGCGCATGAAGCTTCAGGGCAGCAAGATCAGCCAGGAGCAGGTGTTGATTCAGTTGCGCAAGGAGCGTGGCATCGATGGTGGCGCTTCGCTGTTTTCACCGGCGAGGTTCCGCGCTTTGCGCATCCAGTCCGGTCTGCGCATGCCGCCACGAAAGTTCCTTTCCATAACATCGTCAGTTGCATTTGTGTTGGCCGCGCTTGCCTTCCTGAAGGGGCTGCCGCCGATGGCGTGCCTCGGCCTGTTTGTCGGGCTGTCGGCTGTCGTCCCGATCGTGGTTTTGCGGTTCCTGCGCAAGCGCAGGCTGAAGCGTTTCGGTGTGCAATTGCCCGAGGCTCTGGAGTTGATCACGCGCGGGCTGAAGGCCGGACATCCTGTACCGGTCGCCATCGCCATGGTGGCACGTGAAATGCCTGACCCGATCGGCTCGGAATTCGGCGTCATCGCCGACGAGGTGACATTCGGCTCCGATCTGGTCTCTGCACTAAATGCGCTCTTCGAGCGTGTCGGCCACGAAGATCTGCCGTTGTTCGTGACGGCCGTCGCCATCCAGAGCAGCTCCGGCGGCAATCTGCGCGAGATTCTCGACGGCCTTTCTGCGACCATTCGCGAACGGGGCAAGCTACGCCGCAAGGTGCGCGCTATTTCGACCGAAGGTCGCATGTCGGCCTACATTCTGACGGCTGTGCCGGCGCTGCTGTTCGCCAGCATCATGGTGATGATGCCGGAGTTCTACCGCGATGTCTGGGGCGAGCCGAAGACCTGGTATCTGATTAGCGGAGCAGTTTTCTGGCTGATGCTGGGCAATGCCATGATGTTCAAGATGTCGAACTTCAAGTTCTGAGATGGAAAGCGTGATCGAATTCCTTGCCTCGTTGCGACCGACATCGCTGATGCCGGTAGCGGCGCTGCTGCTTCTGGTAGGCGGCGGCGCGGTGGTGTGGCCCTTGGTGGCCGCGAAAGGAAATCGCGACGACGTCAAGCGCAGGCTGCGCGTGGAGGAGCAGACACCTCAGAAGCCAGCCGAACCGGCTCCGAAAAGGAACCCGAGTGCGGTGCGCGAGAAGGCAGCGCGGACGGCGCAGGAGTTCTATGCCCGCAGCGACCCGGAAAATGTCGCGCGCCTGCGCATGCGGCTCATCCAGGCCGGCTATATGGACCCGCGCGCCGTTGGCATGTTCTTCCTCATTCGCTTCTGTGGTTTCGTCGGTGCGGCGCTGGCCACATTCATCTTCAACGAATGGATGGCCAATGCCGATTCCACCGCCACCAGCCGATCTGCATTTGTCATCATGTTCGGTGCAGCGGGCTATTTCCTGCCGGGCCTGATACTGAGCCAGAAAATTCGCGAGCGTTCGCGCGAATACCGCAACGGCTTCCCGGATTTCATGGACCTCATGATCGTCTGCTCCGATGCCGGCATGAGCATGGAGGCGGGGATCGAGCGGGTCTCCAGGGAGCTTGCCAAGACCTATCCGTCGCTCAGCCAGAATCTCCAACTCGTCTCGCTGGAACTGCGCGCAGGGCGCAGCCTCGACGATGCGCTGAAGGCATTGGCTGACAGGCTGAGCCTGGATGAGGTGCGATCGTTCGCCACCTTGCTGCAGCAGTCGAAGGAACTCGGCACCAGCCTGTCTGGGGCGCTCAGGGTGTTTTCCGACGAAATGCGTCACAAGCGTATGTCGCTGGCCGAGGAGAAGGCGCATGCGTTGCCGGCCAAGATGTCGGTGCCGGTCACGGTCTGCATCCTGCCGGTGGTGCTGATGATCGCAATCATTCCGATCATCGTGAAGATGACCTCGCAATAGGCTTTTGGTTAATGCCGGCTTTGCATGGCATGATGCTTTGCGCGCATTTTGGCACTGAAGCTTAAGCGCTCTTCCCTAATATAAGAACCGAGCAACGATACGCCGAAGCGGGCGACTGGGGCAGGGGCAATGCGTTACGGATTTTTCACGGCACTGGCTGCGACAGCCTTTGTCATCGCGCTATCGGGCTGCACAACCACCGGCGTCGACACCACCGAGACCACGGCGATCAATCCTGCCGCGCACAGTGTTGCCGTGTCGGACCTTGCTGCAGGCAAGGCGCAGTTCCGCGATGCGAACTACGGGCTGGCTGAAAAACACTTCCGCAAGGCGGTGGAACTGCAAGCCGACAATGCCGAGGCGTGGATGGGGTTGGCAGCCTCTTATGACGAGCTTGGCCGCTTCGACTTCGCCGACCGTGCCTATGACCAGCTGTTGAAGGTTGCCGGCCGCAGGCCTCAGATCGTCAACAATATGGGCTATTCGCAAATGCTGCGCGGCAACAAGAAGAAGGCGAGGACACTGTTTCTCGAAGCGCGCAAAGCCATGAGCGACACTACAGTCGTCGATGCCAATCTGGCGCTGCTCGACAAGGCTTAGACCGTGTCGCGATCTTTCAGATTCGCCGGTGCGCTCTAAGTACCTGTTTTTATGTATGTCGTTATCCCGAACCCGGTTCCCACTTTCGGGCGACATGCATTAGGGTCGGGACCTGTCAATCAGGTCGATGGAAAAACGGGCCGGCGCGATGACGCCGGCCCGTTCTTTTATTCGGCCGCGCCGAGATACTCTGTCATCGGCGGGCAGGAGCAGACGAGGTTACGGTCGCCGGCGACATTGTCGATGCGCGAGACCGGCGGCCAATACTTGGCGCCGGTGTTGGCGTCTCCCGAGGGAAAGGCCGCTTCAAGGCGCGAATAGGGGTGTTTCCATTCGCCAACCAGTGCTTCGGCTGCCGTGTGGGGTGCGTTGACCAAGGGATTGTCGTCCTTCGGCCATTCACCTTTGCCGACCTTGTCGGCTTCGCAGGCGATGGAGATCAGCGCTTCGCAAAGTCGGTCCACTTCGCGCTTCGGCTCCGATTCGGTCGGCTCCACCATCAGCGTTCCGGCAACAGGGAACGACATGGTCGGCGCATGGAAGCCGTAGTCGATCAGTCGCTTGGCGATGTCATCGACGGTAATTCCGGAGCTTTCCTTCAACACGCGGGTATCGAGGATGCACTCGTGGGCCACGCGTCCGCTACGGCCCCGGTACAGGACCGAGTAGTGGTTGCCGAGACGCGCCACCAGATAGTTGGCGGACAGGATCGCAACTTCCGTGGCCTGCTTCAGCCCGGCAGCACCCATCATGCGGATATACATCCAGGTGATCGGCAGGATCGAGGCGCTGCCGAAGGGGGCCGCCGACACCGCATGGGCCGAGCCTTCGGCGACGTGGCCAGGCAGATACGGCTTCAGGTGAGCCTTGACGCCGATCGGACCCACGCCAGGACCGCCGCCGCCATGAGGGATGCAGAAGGTCTTGTGCAGGTTCATGTGGCAGACATCTGCGCCGATATCGCCGGGGCGTGCGAGGCCAACCAGTGCGTTGAGGTTGGCGCCGTCGAAATAGACCTGGCCGCCATGCTCATGCACGATTGCGCAGATGTCCTTGGCACCTTCCTCGAACACGCCATGCGTCGAAGGGTAGGTGAACATCAGCGCCGCCAGATTGGTCGCATGCGATGCCGCCTTGGCCTTCAGGTCCTCGATGTCGATATTGCCGTCCTCGGTACAGTGCACCACCACCACGCTCATACCGGCCATCGCAGCACTTGCCGGATTGGTGCCGTGCGCAGAGGAGGGGATCAGGCAGATATTGCGATGGTCGTTCCCATTGGCGCGATGATAGCCTCGAATGGCGAGTAGACCCGCATATTCACCCTGGCTGCCAGCATTCGGCTGCAAGGTCACTGCATCGAAACCGGTAATCTCGCAGAGCCAGCCTTCCAACTCATCGATCATGGCACGGTAGCCGAGCGAATGCGCCTTCGGTGCGAAGGGGTGCAGGTTGGCGACGCTCGACCAGCTTACGGGCATCATCTCGGCTGCGGCGTTAAGCTTCATGGTGCAGGAACCGAGCGGAATCATTGCTCGGTCGAGTGCCAAGTCCTTGTCTGCCAGCCGACGCAGGAACCGCATCATGTCCGTTTCCGAACGATTTTCGTGGAACACAGGCTGGGTGAGGAAGTCCTTGCCGCGCGGCTTGCCGGGCATTGTGCTGGAAGCCGAGGCACTTGCCTTGGCGCCGAATAGGGCAGCAATCGCCACGGCATCGGCCTCGGTCGAGGTTTCATCGAAGCTGATGCCGACATGATCGGCGTCAAGGATGCGCAGCAAGCGTCCACCTTTTTCCGCTGCTGCCGCGATTTCGGCGGCCTTGCCCGTCACTTCGACCGTCACCGTGTCGAAGCGGTTGGCGCCGAGCACCTTCACGCCTGCCGCTTTGAGGCCCTCGGCAAGACCGTTCGCCAGCGCATGGATGCGGCTGGCGATACCCTGCAACCCGGCCGATCCGTGCCAGATCGCATAGGAGGCCGCCATGTTGGCCAGCAGCGCCTGTGCGGTGCATATGTTGGACGTCGCCTTGTCGCGGCGGATATGCTGCTCACGCGTCTGCAACGCCAGCCGGTAACCCGGCCGTCCATGCGCATCCACCGATTGGCCGACGAGGCGACCGGGGATAAGCCGCGTCAGCCTGTCGGAGACAGCGAGATACGCCGCATGCGGCCCACCGAATCCCATGGGAACGCCAAAGCGCTGCATGGAGCCTACGACGATGTCGGCCCCCTGTTTTCCCGGTGCTTCAAGCAGCGCAAGAGCCAACGGATCGGCTACGGCAATGACCACAGCGCCAGCCGCCGTCGCCTTGTCTACCACGCCCGAATAGTCGCCAAAGACTCCGAAAGTGTCGGGCCACGGAACAATCACCGCAGCCGTCTGTTCGTCGGCCTCTTCGCCCTCGACCACCTGTATGCCGAGCGGTTCGGCACGCGTTTTTACGACATCCAGAATCTGCGGGTGCAGCGAACCAGCGATGACGATCTTGGGCCGCTTGCCGTAATGGAAACGCCATGCGATGCCGATTGCTTCGGCAACGGCGGTCGCTTCATCCAGCAGGGAAGCGGATGCGACAGGCAGGCCGGTGAGTTCGGTCACCAGCGTCTGGAAGTGGAACAGAAGTTCAAGCCGGCCCTGGCTGATCTCGGCCTGGTAGGGCGTATAAGCCGTGTACCAGGCCGGGTTCTCGAACAGGTTGCGCTGAATGACCGGCGGCACGTTGACGCCGTGATAGCCGGCGCCGATGAAGCTCTTCAGCACTGTGTTCTTTGCCATTGTGGCGGAAAGCTCGGCCAGTGCTTCGGCCTCGCTGGCCGCAGCCGGCAGATCTAGTGGGCGCTCGAGCCGGATCGACTTCGGAACCGCCTGGCTGATCAGCGTCTCGATCGACGGGACGCCTATGGTGGCCAGCATGGCGCGGGTGTCATCGACGCCCGGTCCTATGTGACGGGCGGTAAACGGATAAGGTGCCGTGGTCATGGTGTTATCCTGTCAGCCGATATGGGCGTTGTAGGCGGCCTCGTCCATGAGGCCGTCGAGTTGGGCTTTGTCGGCCAGCTTCATTTTCCAGAGCCAGCCGCCGCCAGTGGCGGCGGAATTGACGAGAGCCGGATCTGAGGTCAGGGCTTCATTGGCCTCCGTCACTTCGCCGTCGACCGGTGCATAGACGTCGGACGCGGCCTTGACCGATTCGACGACGACGGCCGTGTCGCCCTTGCTCATGTTCCTGCCGGCCTCGGGAATCTCGACGAAGACGATGTCGCCAAGCTGTTCCTGCGCGTAGTCGGTAATGCCGACCGTAGCGACGTCTCCCTCAACGCGGAGCCATTCGTGATCTTCAGTGAAATATGTCGTTGCCATGAGGATTTATCCTTTGCGGTAGCGATGGGGCGTGAACGGCAGTGAATGGACTTCGAGCGGCACTCGCGCGCCGCGGACATCGGCAAAAACTTGGCTTCCGTTGCCGGCGAGCGGGGCAGAAACGTAGCCCATGGCGACGGGAAACCCGGTGGTGGGACCAAAACCGCCGGAGGTGACGCGACCGGCAGTATTGCCGTCGGCGTCGACCAGTACCGCTCCGGCGCGCACAGGCTGGCGGCCTTCCGGCTTCAGGCCGACGCGCTTTTCGATCGGCCCGCGCGTCATGAGTGCACGCAGCGCATCTGCACCTACGAAATTGCCTGAGGCGCGTATGTCTTTCGCAATGGCCCACATCAAGCCGGCGTCGACAGGATTGGTGTCGGGCGTGATGTCGTTGCCATGTAGGCAAAGGCCCGCTTCGAGGCGCAGGCTGTCACGGGCGGCGAGGCCGATCCATAGGACACGCTCGTCTTCCAGCAGCTTGGCCAAAAGCTCGCGCGCATCGTTTTCCGGCAGGCCGATCTCGAAACCGTCCTCACCGGTGTAACCGGATCGGGTCATGAACCAGTCCGGGCGCGGCTCGATGCCATGCATGAACACAAGTGTTCCAGTCTCGATGCCGGCACGCGACAGCGCCGCCCAGGCTTCGGGACCCTGGATGGCGAGGAAAACGCGATCGAGCGGTTTGATCGTGACGTCGAGTCCCTTCGTCAACGAACTCAGATGTGCCTCGTCGACTGCCGCGTTGCCCGCATTGGCAACGACCATGAAGCGATTGTCGCCAAGCCGCGTGACAATGAGGTCGTCGATGACGCCTGCTGTCTCGTTGAGCAGCAGCGTATATTTCGACTGCGAGATCGGCAGCGTGCCCGGATCGAGCGGGCATGCCTTGCCGAGCAAGCCGATTGCGTCGGGGCCTGCCACTTCGAACAGCTTCATGTGTGAAATGTCGAACAGGCCTACATGCTCGCGCGTATGCAGGTGTTCCTTCATGACGCCGGCCGGGTAGGTCAGCGGCATGTTCCAGCCGGCAAAGGCGCCAAAGCGCGCTCCGGCCTGAATATGCAAGTCTTCGAGGGGTAGGTGCCTTATTTCATCGCCTGTCATGACTTCTCCAGAAAAACACGAACTCGACCGCAACGTGCGGCCATTCCGTGCCCCTCTGTCTGAAGCCTGAGAGACTCGCACAACCGGAACTCTGTCGGCTGTGCTTACACCTTCGGCGCGGGGTTTTCGAAGCCCCGACTTTCCAGAGTGTCGATCTGCTTACGGTTCTTTTTGCCTGAGAGATTTCGGGCGATTTCCCCTTCGGCGGTAGTTTTCGCTACTCTCTCCCGCAAACAGTTGAGGCCAAATCAGCCCCCGACGAATGAGTCCATAGCCTAGTCACGACGACTTGTCACCTGTCGGCGACAAGTCGACGAAAATTTCACAAGATTTCGATAAACGGCTGGAATCTAACCCGTTACGGTGGCGCGCCGGTCGAGATCGCTGCGAAGTTGACCGATGAGTTGGCCGGTTTCGATATGCAACAGCTTCAGCTTCTCGAATTGCGCCTCTATGGCCGAATCCAACTCTTCGCTGGATCCCGATGGCCCAAGGCCCACGCCATGTAAAAGCCAGGACAGGCTGACGCCAAGCAGCCCTGCAGTCCTGGAGATATGGTGGGAGCCGGGGACCGAGCGGTCACGTTCCCATGCCCGTACTGTGGCGAGTTGCACACCCAGCCGCCAGGCCAGATCCTTCGTGCTCAACTCGCTTGCATCGAGGGCACGCGAAAAGCGACCGCCGAACGTATCTTCGTCCGGTTCCTGCTCGAAAATAGTTGTGGTGTCGGACAACCGCTCCACCTCCTGTTCTCGTTTCTGGAAATATGCGGCAACACAGGCCGCGCGACGTGAAAACATGGGCGAAGCGGCCAGTGGTGACAACCCCGCACAACGTCATTTGCTGCAAGAGACTGAAACAAAACGATGAAAACTGGCTCTGAATCGATGCTGTCTACAGGTGAAATTGCACTCAGATGCCGCCGTACCAATCGTAACCGTAATCTTCCCAATAGCCGCCGCGCCCTCCGCCGAAGGTCGAGAAAGAGGAGACCAGTTCGATTTTGTGGACGTATTTCGGCATCTTGTAGCCGAGTTGCCGCTCGACGCGCACACGCAGCGGCGCGCCATTCTCCACCGGCAATGGCTTGCCGTTGAGGCCATAAGCGAGAATCGTCTGCGGGTGGCGGGCATCGATTAGGTCGATCGAGCCATAATACTTGATATCGCCTGCAAGGCCGCGGTCGATGGTGTCGAGGCAATGGAACATCACATAACGCGCCTCGGGCTTGACCACGGCTTCGTCCAGTATCAGCGAGAGCGGCGTGCCAGTCCATTTGGCGATGCAACTCCAGCCCTCGACGCAGTCGTGACGGGTGATCTGGGTGCGGCTCGGCATGGTGACGAGTTGGTCACGGGTAAGCGACAATGGCTTTTCGACCAGGCCGGTCACCTCCAACCGCCAGTCGTTGAAGTCGTTGGCCATCAGGCCCTTGTAGAACCCGTCGTCTGGCGCGGTAATGCCATTGGGCCGCATCGGCTGGCGGATATCGGCTTCGGTGAATTCCTGCGCCAGTGCATCGCGCCCGGCAAGCAGGCGCTGCACCCGCCAGGTAAGATCATTGGCGCCTTCAAGGAAATTGCGCAGCGGAGCGCCGACGCGAAGCTGACTGTCGAACACGTCGCAACCCGACAGCATGATGCCGGACGCACCGAGACCGGCAGCGGTGAGAAACTTGCGGCGATTGATGCTGAGTTTGGGCATTTCACGTCTCCCGCTCGGCTTTGGCCGTGTCTGGATCGTGCGGATCAATGCGATACCAGCCGGTGATGATCGAACGCAACTCGTTGATCGGACCTGCCGCCACGATCATCAGCATGTGGACGACGAAGAAGCCGACAAGCAGGAGCATGACGCCGAAGTGGATGGTGCGCGCGGTCTGCCGGCCTCCGAACAGGTCAGGCAGGAACGGCAATACCGAATTCATGCTTGGCGACATCGTCAATCCGGTAAGGATCATCAGCGGCAAGAGCACGAACAGCACGCCGGCATAAGCGAACTTCTGCAACGTGTTGTAGGTGCGGGTGTGATGAAATTTCAGCCTGGCGTGGTCAATGATATCTCGCGGCAGGTTGCGCAGGTCATGTAGCCGTGGCCGGAGATCGCGGCTGAGATGTCCATTGAGCAGACTGGCTGCCAGCCAGGTGATCAGCGTGACCGATAATACCCAGGCAAAGAAGAAATGGATCACCCTGCCGGTGCCGAGGTCGTAATAGGACGGAACCGTCAGCCAGGAAGGGAAGGCGCGGGGGCGTTCCTGACCCGGCGGACCGGACCAGCCAAATACACCTGTCGTGTCGAAGCGCTTGCCGAAGATTTCCGTAAATCCGCGCGGGCCTTCAGGCGAATTGACGGCGCCGATGCGGAAAATCGTGTTGTCGTAGGTAAAGCCCGATTCCTGGCCGATATAGAGTTGCGGACGCGCATTGAAGATCTGCAGGCCGCTGAGCAACAGGAACAATAGCGAAATCGCCCAAAGCCAATGGGTAAGGCGCGTCCATACCGATTGCCGGTAGACCATAGGCCCTTTTGGGGGCGCAGCCGTATCGGTGATCCCGGTGCTGCCGGTGGTGGCATCCATGTCAACATCCTCGGGTGGCTTCGCTCGGCCACGCTGTACAGTCCCGACACTTTAATACGTGTCGCGTGGATGTGCTGTTTCAGATGTTCACGAATATGTGTGGCGTATTGTCAAAACGCCTGAAATCCCGAGTGCGGCATGGCGTTGTTGGCGTTGACGCGCCTGTCGCAGGCTTTCGTGCCGCCGCTCTATCTCTCGAGTGGTTCCGTTTCAAAACGTAATGCTGGTAAAGACCAGATAGAGCAGGGGGCTGACAACCGCAGCGGCCAGCGCGACAAATATCCAACTCTGAGGATGTTTCATCAGGCCTCTTGCGTCGATCGCTTTGCCGCGCGTTTCGGCTTCACCGGCGTGACGGTGGGTTCGGCAGCTTCTTTTGCCAATCTAGCCTCGCGAAGCCTTTGTGTCTTGGCTTCTCGCTTGGCGGCTTCGCTGTCGATGATCGTACGCACGGCTCGCGTGGTGGCATCGCTCTTCAGTTCCTGTTTCGAATTTCGCTGCCCAAACGGCGCGCCTATCTGCGGGACCTGCTTCATCAAAACCACGCTTTCTGAAAAAGAAAAAAGGCCGGGTGTTCCCGACCTTCTCCTGATTGCCTGAGGCTGCTGCCGGTACATCCGCGGTCAGCGTCCAGAGTCAATTCGATTAGATGGCCTGGAGGTTTTCGGCGGCAGTTTTGCCGCTGCGGCTATCGCGTACCGCGTCGAACGATAGCTTCTGGCCTTCGACGATGGTGCGAATGCCGGCGCGCTCTACCGCGGAGATATGCACGAAAACATCCGGCTCGCCGTTGTCCGGTTGAATAAAGCCGAAGCCCTTGTTCGTGTTAAAAAACTTTACTGTTCCAGTTGTCATTTCGGACGTCCTTTTATTGACAAAGAAAGTTTGTCGCTCGACAAAATGCCAAACGCCAAGTGAATCGACAATGAAAAGGAAGATCGTATGGGCGCTTCAAGCGCCAAAAACAACGTTCGTCAGCAAGATCGACTTACTTAATATACAGTCAGAATAAGGTTATTACAAGGCTGGCGCGGAGACGGGGCCCTCGCGGAAATATTGACGTGCGCCCTTGTCGCTGTGGTCGGGCAGGTGTGGCTCGTCGGATTTGCGATCGTCAATTTCGGCGCCGCCGGTTGGTTGCCTGCGTACCGACCCCTGGTTCTGTCCAGCTAGCCGGAATCGGGAATGCGCGTTTAAATAGCGCCGCACGCCCCGAAATTCCCCGGTAATACACCATCGCAACACAGATCGCACCTGCTTAAAAAATCAGGAAAGCGATGACCGCAGTTGGCTGGGACCAACCGAATACGCCGCCAGGTCCCGCCAGCCTCGCCGCTGGCTGATTTGTTATTGCGCTTGTGCGATCAGGCCGGCGGTCTCGATGCCGTGCATCGCGGCAATCTCATCGTTGTCGGAAGTGTCGCCCGTGATTCCCACAGCACCGAGCAACTCGCCCGCCTTGTTGCGAACAAGCACGCCGCCGGGAACGGGGACGATGCGTCCGCCGGACACGGCGTTCAGACCTTCGATAAAGTGGGGGCGTTCCTTTGCCGCTTGATCGAGCCAACGAGATCCCATGCCGACAGCCAGCGCGCCATAGGCCTTTCCTGCGGCGATCTCATAACGCAGCATCGAGGCGCCGTCCTGCTTCTGGAACGCCTTCAGATGGCCGCCGGCATCGAGCACGGCGACGGTCAGGGGCTTCATCTTCCCAGCAGTTCCCTTTTTCAGGGCTGCGTGGATGATAGCGTTGGCAGTGGCAAGCGTCAGTTCGGTCATTGTGTGCCTCATGCTGGGACGAACAAGACCGCCCTACCACCCCGTATCCCCATAGGCAAAGCCCCGTTTCAAAACCCGTGATGGCCCGGCGCTGTTTCGAAGCCGGCCCGAGACATGTTTTCGAAAGCGGGGAGGGTATTGCCGAGTGTGATCCGATTTTGTCCAGCGCTTTGAATTCAACCGCTGAAAAACAGAAATATTTTCCCAGGCCGGACGAGTTGAAACAAATCCAGCTTCCTAAAGCTGGGCTTAAAATATATTGAATACAGTATCTTAGGTGACATAGTTCCCTCGTCACGAAACGTGCCTAGGACCAATCGACATTCAGGTTTCGGGCGTGGCGCGAGCCGGATTTCGGTCCTGAAAAGGAGAAAAGCGCAAGGCGGTGTTGACCACCGTTGAG
>NZ_LMGJ01000038.1:0-52966 GCF_001427385.1 Mesorhizobium sp. Root157 | reverse complement strand
GCAAAAGTCGCCCATTTCCGCGTCGCGAACCCTCGACGGTGGTCCACACCGCCTTCGGCTCCGCTCCTCGAACTGAGCGATTTTTGCTCATACCACGCTCCAAACCCTGAATGTCGATTGGTCCTAGCTCCTTCAGTCACCTATCCGATCTTCTCAATGCGGCGTAGCATGATGTATGTTCACCCGAGGTGCGGGAGGCGTTATTGGGGGGCGCGATTTCGTGCCGGAGACACGGTTGCGGCCATGAACTCCCTTGCCGGTCCAATGGCTATCGTCGCAGCCCTGGCACCGCTATTGCCTCCATTGGCGCATACCGCGGATGTTGATGCCGCAATTGTATTCGCGGTTGATGTCTCGGCATCCATTGATCCGGCCACCGCCGACCTGCAGCGCGAGGGCCATGCTGCAGCAATCTCTTCGCCCGAGGTCGTCGCAGCCATTACCGGCAACCGCACCGGCTGCATCGCGGTTGCCTATGTTGAATGGGCAAGTTCGGGGGATGCACGTTCGGTTGTGCCGTGGACAAGCGTCTGCGGGCTTGGAGATGCGCAGGCCGTGGCATCAGTCATCCGCAGGGAGGGCGACAGAGGCTTCGGATGTGAACGCCGGTGCGCGACCTCCATCTCTTTCGCCATCGATGTGGGCTGTATGCTGCTCGACAACTATGTTGGATCAGTTTCCAGAAAGATTATCGATATCTCGGCCAATGGCACCAACAACGATGGCTTACCCGTTGCAGGAAGCCGATTGCGAGCGATTGCCAAGGGCTACACGATCAACGCAATCGCCATTCCTGAGGTGATACTGGGCCAAGTGTACGACTTCACCGCATATTTCGCGGACAATGTCATAGGGGGTCCAAGGGCTTTCGTTATCGCGCTATCCTCGACTGGCGACTACGCTGCGGCGCTCCGCCGAAAGTTGGTGACCGAGATCAGTCTGTCCATCAGGTCATCGAGAAATGAAATGACCGCCCACGAATAGCGTCACCCGTTCGGACCCCTTGTGATTCCTCGCGGGTCCTTCTGTGCCGTCCACCGTACTCCTCTTCAGAAACCTTTCGGCCTCGGTGTGTACTTTTCCGTAGAGTCTGAGGGCTTTCCCTTCATCGTGGCCAAGGCGATCAGAACGTTGTTCTTGCCGATGAAGGCCCAGGTTCCTTGGGAACACCCCCCTGTAGCGAGCGGCCATCGCTTCCTAACTGGAGGAATTGCGCGTCGAACGACATCGAGAATGTACCCGGCTAGGTACCCAAAGGCGGCTGGATGCCATGGAATGTGTGGGTCCGCGACGTATCGTTGCCAGAAATGGCTCCCCGGGCCGGATTCGAACCAGCGACCAACCGGTTAACAGCCGGTTGCTCTACCACTGAGCTACCGGGGAACAGCAGGCTCATGCGAACGGGGCAGCCTATAGCAAACCCGTTTCGGCTTTGCAAAGCAGCAATTCGTAATTTTTGGCGTTTGTTTGGACGACGTTTCTCGCAATATGCCAGAGGCACGACCATATTGGCGTGCCAACCGTTTTCTGCATGGCTAGAACGGCCTGCGGCCATCGCAAGGTCCGGGATGAAATGAGATGAGTTCGCAAGACCAAGACCAGCCTTTGCCAGTAAGGAAAATCTCGATCTTCGGACGAGAGTTCACCATGCCGCGCTCGCGGCGCGCCCGCATCGTCATCGGCGTCGGCTTGATCGTCCTGGGGATATTCGGATTCCTGCCGGTGCTCGGTTTCTGGATGGTTCCCCTTGGCCTGTTGGTCCTTTCTTATGAATTTGCGTCGGTTCGCCGCTGGCGGCGAAGATTCGCCGTGTGGTGGGAGCGTCGCCGCCGGCCGGACCGCTAAGGCGCTGGTCATGCGGCCGCGTCTCTTTCTCTGCGCGCCGAACCCGCCGACATCGGCAGGCCGCGCCGCAGTCATTTTAAGAGCAGTGGAGGCGGCAGGGCGATCCCGCCGCCTCCTACACGGCACTCACTGGTGGTGCATGTGCCGCTCGGCGTCGACTTCGCCCATGGTGAGGCTCTGGAAGCCGGGCATCAGTTGCCACACGGCGGCAAGTCCGACGATCACATAGGCGATGCGGGACACCGCACTGCCGGAACCGCCGAAGATTGCGCCGATAACGTCGAATCCCGAAACGCCCATCGCCAGCCAATTCAGGCCGCCAATGATGATGAGTGCAAGGGTTATGAGGTTCATGTAACGCATAAACGCCTCCCTTAAGAGTGTTGCCTGAATAAAAACGGTTGCCGTTTCAACTGGTTCCAATAATCACGGATTTGTGATCGACGATGATCGCCACGAAGTATGGCCGTCCGTTCGCCCCACCGCTTATTGCGCTATTCGCCGGTGGGGGCGCCGATACGAGGGCCGGGCGAGGAAAGCGCCGGGAAAGGATTTCGAGCGCTTGACGCCACTTGCCCGCCAACCTATTGAAGCGCCCTGGAACGCCGGAGTTATGAGGCCTCGTGGCGGAGTGGTTACGCAGAGGACTGCAAATCCTTGCACCCCGGTTCGATTCCGGGCGAGGCCTCCAAATTCGGGACACCTGCACGGTTGCGGGAAGTTCGACGTTCCGGCTTGAATATTGCGCGATTGGCGCGAAAGGCGAGGCGGCTTGGATATGAGCGCTGATTTCACCGAACTTCGCGTGAAAATGGTGGATGGGCAAATTCGCACCACCGACGTGACCAGCGCACCGTTGATCGAGGCTTTCCTCGCGGTGCCCCGCGAAGCCTTCGTCGATCCGTCAGTACGTGACCTGGCTTATATCGATGAGGATATCCGTATCGCCGGCGGATTGGACGATTCGCGCTTCCTGATGGAGCCGTCGCCGCTGGCACGGCTGCTGCAACTGGCCGAAGTCGATGCGGCCGATTCGGTCCTCGATGTCGGCTGCGGCACCGGTTATTCGGCTGCCATCCTGTCCAGGCTGGCGCACTCTGTCGTGGCGCTGGAAAGCGATCCCGCGCTGGCCGAGCGGGCAGGTGCCGAGCTTGCTGGTCTCGGTTGCGAAAATGTCGTCGTCGTTACCGGGCCGTTGCGAGACGGCCACGCGGGCAAGGCACCCTATAACGTGATCTTCATCGGCGGCAGTGTCGAAGAAGTGCCGGAAACGCTCTTCGGACAGCTGGCCGAAGGGGGGCGCCTGGTCTCCGTGGAAGGGCGCGGCAATGCCGGCGTCGCCCGGGTTTTCGTCAAGGCCTCTGGTATTGTTACGGGCAGACGTGCATTTAATGCGGCAATTAAGCCACTACCCGGATTCGAACGTGTCCGCGTTTTTGAGTTCTGATCGAATTTTTCTTGCAGCAGAGGCGTTGTCATGTTGGCCTAGGCCAGCAAGTCGTTTCTGGCCGTTTGGAGTATGCGAGCGGCCATGTGGGAATGGGGGCGCGGCCGGGTTCGCTTAACGAAAGCATGCCTGCGCTGCGCGGCTCTGTTGAACAAGATTGATTGAGGGGTCGACGTGCCGTCCTTTAGCAAGACCATTTTTGCTGCCCTGCTTTTCTCCGCCACGGCGCTCTCGCCGATGTCGGTTTCGGCGGAAACCATCACGGGCGCATTGTCCAAGGCCTACAAGAACAACTCGCAATTGAATTCGGCCCGCGCCGGTGTTCGCGTCATCGATGAGGACGTGGCCATCGCCAAATCCGGCTGGCGGCCGACGGTCGGCGCTTCCGCCAGCATCGATTATACCAATACGCGGCGTGATGCCGGCTCCTCCCGCCTGACAACCGGCAGCTTCGGCGTGCAGATCAACCAGACGTTGTTCGATGGCTTCCAGACCAAGAACAACGTGGCTTCTGCCGAATCTCGCGTTCGCGCTTCGCAGGAAAGTCTTCGCAACACCGAAGAGAACATCCTGTTCAGTGCCGCCCAGGCCTACATGAATGTCATTCATGACCGGCAGGTCGCGGCCCTTACCCAGCAAAATCTGCAGTTCCTCAACGAACAGGCGCGTGCGGCGCGCTCGCGCTTCGATGTCGGCGAGGGCACGCGCACCGACGTTGCGCAGGCCGATGCTGCGCGCTCCGGCGCGGAGGCTCAACTCAGCGCATCGCGAGCCCAGGCTTTAGCCAGCGCCGCTGCGTATCATCAGTTGGTCGGTGAAGAGCCCGGCAAATTGAAAGCGGCCTCGCCGCTTGGAAAGCAGTTGCCTTCAAGCCTCAATTCGGCAGTCTCCATTGCGTCCGCGGAGCATCCGGCCATCCTGGCAACAGGTCATCTGGTCGATGCGGCCGCATTTGCGGTGAAGTCTGCCGAGGGCGCGCTGCTGCCGTCGGTCACCGCTTCAGCTGGTATCTCCCAGACTCATGTGAGCAGTTCCGGATTTTCCAGCGGGACAATGGGGGAATCCACCTCGGCCAATATCGGCGCGACGCTGAATATTCCGATCTATCAGGGTGGCCGCGCGTCGGCGCAGGTGCGCAAGTCCAAGGAATCGCTCGGCCAAGCGCGCATCGAGGTCGATGTAAGCCGTGACCAGGTTCGTCAGGCTGTAACCGCCGCGTGGACGTCTTATGCTGCCGCCAAGGAAGGCGTTGTTGCCAACCGCGCATTGGTCAACGCCGC
Organism: Mesorhizobium sp. Root157; assembly: GCF_001427385.1. Classification (GTDB taxonomy): domain Bacteria; phylum Pseudomonadota; class Alphaproteobacteria; order Rhizobiales; family Rhizobiaceae; genus Mesorhizobium. The sequence continues at coordinate 48,394 of NZ_LMGJ01000038.1, read as the reverse complement.
GCAACTGGCGCTCAACGGTGTGGTCGAAGAGCGCAATGTCGGCCAGCGCACCACGCTCGACGTGCTCAACGCCCAGGCTGATGTTATCAGCGCCAAGATCAATCTGGCTGGGTCGGAACGCGACGTGGTTCTGGCCAGCTATGCGATCCTGCAGGCGATGGGACGCCTGTCCGTCGATCGGCTGGGGTTGCAAGTCGCCGAATATCGGCCGCAAGAGCACTACAACGCCGTCAAGGACAAGTGGTACGGCCTGCGCACGCCGGATGGGCGCTGACCCGCTGACTGCGGCTCGGAAACACTTATTTGGTTAGCATTCGGAAAGGCCCTTATTTAGCCGGGCCTTTTCTGTTTGGCCGGATAGGGTGCAACACCTCTAATCTGTTGAAATTCGATGCAGTTCGAGATTGGGGATTCTCGGATGGCCATCGGTCGGGTACGCTTACAGCGTGATTCGGGTGCAGCCGCGGTTGGCTGATGAAACGAGCACCGGGTCACAGGGGCGGCGAACGTGACAATGGCGACGGCAAGCAGCATACAGCGCGAACCTTCCATGGAAGAAATCCTGGCTTCGATCCGAAGGATCATCGAAGACAGCGATACCGGCCGCAATAAGCCGGAAGACATGGCGGGGATCACGCAGGATATTGAGCCGCAGGAAGCACCGGCTATTGCCGATGTCGATGCCTTTCGCGCAGAATTCCGCACCGAACCTAAAATATCGCGGCCTGTTGATTTGGCGGAAACGCAATCTTCAGTAGCCTTGGCCGAGCGCGGGCGTATTGTTCCGTCGACCGAGCAGCCGGCCCCTGTCACCTTGGCGGAAGTTGGCGCGCAACTACATGCTCAAAAAACCACAGGCATGGCTTCTAACGGCGCGCCGTCGCCGAGCCGGACACCCGATGTCGCCGACAGGCGCGAAGAGGTGGTGGCAAGCACGATACACAACACCATCGCGGCCGGGCAACCATGGGATGAGCCAACGGACAGCGTGTCACCCGTGCACGTGGAGGCGGCATCGCCCGTTATCCGCACCGACGCGGCAGAAAACGTGACGTCCGAACTGCCCGAGGCGGAGCCTGTCCGCCCGGTTGCGGACGTGCCGGCTTCCAGGCTGGCGATCGTGTCCGAGCAGACTGGCCGCCAGGTCGCGGCAGCCTTCGGCGAATTGTCGGAGGCGTTTGCCAGTCGCAGCAAGAAGACCTTTGACGACAAGGCTGAGGAAATGCTCAAGCCGATGTTGCAGGACTGGCTCGACAACAACCTGCCGACGCTGGTCGAGCGCCTGGTGCGAGAAGAAATCGAACGGGTCGCGCGCGGCGCTTAAGCGAACAAGCCCAACGGGTAACCCGAACTGGGTGCCTCTTACGATAAATTTTTTTAATTAAAACAAAGATCTAGAGGCGTGTCCGGATACAATTTCTTGGGCGGCGCCTACCCACCTGAAACCCGTTTCATTAGCGCGATGGCCCCAAATGGCGCGCGTACCTTGCCCTCGGTGATGAAGTAGACGAACACATCTCGCGGCTTCGCAGGCGCGCTCGTCTTCTGATCTGCCTTGGACAGGCTACCGGGTTCTTGGCCAGTAGCCCATGTCTTTGCACGATCCGCCCATTCATCCAGCCGTTTGGGCTCGTAACAGTCAGGATTGACGTCCTTGCCGGTTTGCAGCCTCGCATAGACGAAATCGCCGGTGACATCAGCAATCGCCGGATATTTCTCGTGGTCGGCATAAACGATCGCCACCTTGTATTTGCGGGCCAGCGCAGGAAATTCCGGCACGATAAAGCTGTCGTTCCGCACCTCGACCGCATGGCGCAGGCTCACCCCATCCTGTTTTTCCGGCAGGAGTTTCAGGAAGGCTTCGAAGTCGTCGGGATCGAATTTTTTCGTCGGCATGAATTGCCAAAGAATCGGCCCTAGTTTGTCACCGAGAGCAGCGACACCTGATCCCAGGAAACGCATCATGGATTCGCCGGCTTCGCCGAGAACCCGGCGATTGGTGACGAAGCGATTACCTTTCAATGAAAAAATAAAGCCTTCCGGCGATTCATTCGCCCATTTGACGAAGGTCGGTTCCTTGAAACTCGAATAATAGGTGCCGTTGACCTCGATGGTAGGCACCTGCCGCGAGGCATAGTGAAGCTGTTTCGCCTTGGCCAGTTTTTCAGGGTAGAAAGAAGTGTCCCAAGGCTCGAACGTCCAGCCGCCCATGCCTGCGCGGATTGTTCCTATTTGGGCCATATTCTGCTCCCTGATTCTCAGGCCGCAATTGGGCCTATCGATTTCGCCATGTTCACGATCGTCCATCCTTGCCGATAAGGGTGCGGTCCGCGACCCGTTTCATGAAAACCATAGGTTTGGTAGATCGCGAGGTTCCGCTCCATTTTCGAACTGGCGAAAAGGCGAATCTCCGGCACAGCCCAAGCGCGCGCCTGTTCTTCCGACCATTTCAGCATAGCCAAAGCGAGCCCCCGGCGCTGGAACGCCGGGCTGACGGCGACGCTGAAGATCATCGCGTGGTCGGCATGTCGTTCGAGCACGATGAGCCCGGCGGTTTCGGTGCCTTCCTCCAGCAGCCAGACCTCGCCGCGTTCGATGCGGGGCGCATAGTCCTCGGTGACCGGCACAGGAGGCGCGCCGAGCAAGGGCGTCCAGGGCGCGTAGGCAGCATCGGTCAGCGCAACGACGGCGGCGAGATCGTCAGGTCGGGCTATTCTGGGCTTCAAGGCGCGCTCCAGTCAGGTCGGGTTCGTGCCGCTGGCGGCTGCTACCAGTTTTTTCATGCCTGCTGCAATGGCGGCAACGGCTTCATGGCTGGGCGCGCCCAGATCGTGCCGGTCGGCGATCCATTCCGCGCTACTATAGATCAGCCAGACCTTGCCCCGGTCGTCTTCCCAGGCGAGCGCCTTGACCGGCAGGTCGATGCCTGCGGTCTGGCGATCCTGCATCAACGGCGTGCCGCCTTTCGGATTGCCGAATATGAGAAGTTCGGTCGGACGCAGCGAAGCCCCGACGCCGTGCGCTCCGGCGGCATGGTCGATGCGGGCAAAAATGTTCAAACCGGCCTGCAGCACGGCTTCGGCCAGACGGTCAATGGTTTCGCGCACGCCAAAGCGGCTCTCGACCGTCACCAGGCCCTTGTCTGCCATTACTCCGCCGCTTCTCTTTTGCTGCCCGGCCGTCGTTCCAACAATTCCTTGAGGAACTGGCCGGTGTAGCTGCGTTTCTCGCGAACAATATCTTCCGGCGTGCCGGATGCTACCAGTTCGCCGCCGCCGTCGCCGCCTTCGGGGCCAAGGTCGAGCACCCAGTCCGATGTCTTGATCACCTCAAGATTGTGCTCGATGACCACCACCGTGTTGCCTTGCTCGACCAGTTCGTGCAGCACCTCCAGGAGCTTGGCGACATCGTGGAAGTGCAGGCCCGTCGTCGGCTCGTCGAGAATGTAGAGCGTCTTGCCGGTCGCCTTGCGCGACAGTTCCTTGGCGAGTTTGATGCGCTGTGCTTCACCGCCCGATAGCGTCGTCGCCTGCTGGCCGATGTGGATGTAGCCAAGGCCGACCTGTTTCAGCGTTTCCAGCTTGTCGCGCACGGCTGGTACGGCGGCGAAGAAATCGACGCCTTCCTCGACCGTCATGTCGAGCACGTCGGCGATGGACTTGCCCTTGAACAGAACGTCCAGCGTTTCGCGATTGTAGCGCTTGCCGTGGCAGACGTCGCAGGTGACGTAGACATCCGGCAAAAAGTGCATCTCGATCTTAATCACGCCATCGCCCTGACAGGCTTCGCAGCGGCCGCCCTTGACGTTGAAGGAAAAGCGGCCGGGCTGGTAGCCGCGCGCTTTGGATTCGGGCAGGCCGGCGAACCAGTCGCGGATCGGCGTGAAGGCGCCGGTATAGGTGGCGGGGTTGGAACGCGGCGTGCGGCCGATGGGAGACTGGTCGATGTCGATGACCTTGTCGAGAAATTCGAGACCCTCGATGCGGTCGTGCTCGGCCGGATGTTCTCTGCTGCCCATGATGCGGCGCGAGGCGGCCTTGAACAACGTCTCAATGAGGAAGGTGGACTTGCCGCCGCCGGAAACACCGGTCACCGCCGTGAAGGTGCCGAGTGGAATCTCGGCCGTCACGTTCTTCAGATTGTTGCCGCGCGCGCCAACCACCTTGATGCGCTTGCCCTTCTTGGCCTGGCGGCGCTCGGCGGGCGTTGCGATCTCCAGTTCGCCCGACAGGTATTTGCCGGTGATCGAATTGGGATTGGCCATGATTTCGTGCGGCGTACCCTGGGCGATGACGCGGCCGCCATAGATGCCGGCGGCAGGGCCGATATCGACGACGTAATCGGCGTGCAGGATGGCGTCCTCGTCATGTTCCACGACTATGACGGTGTTGCCGAGATCGCGCAGGTGCTTCAGCGTATCGAGCAAACGCTCATTATCCCTCTGGTGCAGCCCGATTGAGGGTTCGTCCAGAACGTAGAGAACGCCGGTCAATCCCGAGCCGATCTGCGAAGCAAGCCGGATACGCTGGCTTTCACCGCCCGACAGCGTGCCGGAATTGCGGGCAAGCGTCAGATAGTCAAGTCCGACATCATTGAGGAAGCGCAATCTCTCGCGGATCTCTTTGAGGATGCGCACAGCGATCTCGTTCTGCTTGTCGTTGAGCTGCTTCGGCAGTTCGGTGAACCACTGGTCGGCCTTGCGGATCGACTGTGCGGTGACCTCGCCGATGTGCTTGCCTGCAATCTTGACTGCCAGCGCTTCCGGCTTCAGGCGATAGCCGTTGCAGGCAGGGCAGGGCGTGGCCGACATGAAGCGTTCGATCTCTTCGCGCATCCAGGCGGATTCGGTTTCCTTCCAGCGCCGTTCGAGGTTGGGGATGACGCCTTCGAAGGTCTTGGTGGTCTTGTAGGAGCGCAGGCCGTCATCGTACTGGAACGGAATCTCGACATTGCCGGTGCCATGCAGGATGGCGTTCTTGGCTTCGCCGTCGAGATCCTTGAATTTGTCGGCAAGCTTGAATCCATAGACCTTGCCCAACGCCTCCAGCGTTTGCGCGTAGTAGGGCGAGGTCGATTTAGCCCAAGGCGCGACCGCGCCGCCACGCAGCGAAACGTTATCGTCGGGCACGATCAGGCTGGCATCAATGGCGCGTTGGCTGCCCAGCCCGTCGCAGGTCGGACAGGCGCCAAACGGATTGTTGAACGAAAACAGCCTTGGCTCGATCTCCGGAATGGTGAAACCGGATACCGGGCAGGCGAATTTTTCCGAGAACAGCACGCGCTCATGCGTGTCGTTCTTTGATTTGTAGGCGGATTCTTCCGATGTCTCGCTGGCTGGCAGCGGTTTGTCGGCAAACTCCGCCACCACCAGCCCTTCGGCGAGCTTCAGCGCCGTCTCCATGGAATCGGCCAAGCGGGTGGCAAGGTCGGCGCGCACGACGATACGGTCAACCACCACGTCGATGTCATGCTTGTATTTCTTGTCCAGCGCCGGCACTTCGGCGATCTCGTAGAATGTGCCGTCGATCTTGACGCGCTGGAAGCCTTTCTTCTGCAGTTCCAGCAGTTCCTTGCGGTACTCGCCCTTACGGCCGCGCACGATCGGCGCCATGATGTAAAGGCGGGTGCCTTCCTCCAGCGCCAGCACGCGGTCGACCATCTGGCTCACCGTCTGGCTCTCGATCGGCAGCCCGGTCGCCGGCGAATACGGAACGCCGACGCGCGCGAACAACAGGCGCATGTAGTCGTAGATTTCGGTGACGGTGCCGACCGTCGAACGCGGGTTCTTCGAGGTCGTCTTCTGCTCGATGGAAATGGCCGGCGACAGGCCGTCGATCTGGTCGACGTCCGGCTTCTGCATCATTTCCAGGAATTGGCGGGCATAGGCCGACAGGCTCTCGACGTAGCGGCGCTGCCCTTCGGCATAGATGGTGTCGAAGGCCAGAGACGACTTGCCGGAGCCCGACAGGCCGGTCATCACCACGAGGGAGTCGCGCGGCAAATCGAGGTCCACATTCTTCAAATTGTGTTCGCGCGCGCCGCGAATGGAAATGTATTTATGATCGGCCATGGCCGGTCCGCCGCCTCAGATGATGAAAGTCTCGGAATGGCGGGTTGTCCCGGCCTTCCGCCAATATAGGTCGTCTCGGCGCGGTTTCGAGAGAAGCCGCACTTCCCCGTCAGCGTTTAAGCGCCTTTCGGGCAGGCGGGCAAGCGAAAAGAACAAAAAATGAACAGGCTCCTGACAAAAATCGAGACCTGCCTCGGCATGTTACAGTTGATCACATTTTGGTCGGTCAGCCGGTCAAAGGTTGACGCGGATGCCTGGAAGCGCCAGTCTTTGAAGGTCAGGGAAGCCGATCGCCCAAGGGCGATCTTCGCAGCCGGCAGGCGGTCTGTGAGACGCCGCAGACCAGCGGATGAAGCGCTCCCGGACGACTGTGCAACGGAAAGAAGGAGCGAGGTATGACTCCACCGGACAGTCTCGGAAGGCTTCGCGCCTGAGCGAAGCCGCGATTTGCAGGGCACCCAGCCAAGGCCCTTGGTTGCAGACGTGCCGTGTGATCGTTTCCCCTACAATCAGAAACCATTGTCGGATCGTCGGCGGAATGCCGCGAAGCATCCGAATTCAAAGCCGGTAAAACGCTCCCGGCATTGTGGGTTGAACCCATGGAAGGCCCTGTCCGCTCGTGACCGTAGCGGCGGGGCCTAAATTTTGCCGCCGAAGATTTTCGATGGATGCGGATTTGCCGCCCGGTCTTTGCAAAGGTCGTAGTCTTGACAAGGCAGCTTTGAATATTTAGAACATAAAGAGAACAAAAACCCTGTGGGAAAGGCCTGCGTGAGGCAGGCGAAGTGGAACGCCGCCCTGTAAGGTGCGGCGGGAAATCTGGTTTCGGACAAGCGTGGAGAAGCGTGATGGCGGGTAGCGTCAACAAGGTCATTCTGGTGGGAAATCTGGGTGCAGATCCTGAAATCCGCCGGTTGAATTCGGGCGAGCCCGTCGTCAATTTGCGCATTGCAACCTCTGAAAGCTGGCGCGACAAGAATTCCGGGGAGCGCAAGGAAAAGACCGAGTGGCATCAGGTGGTGATCTTTAACGACAATCTGGCCAAGGTTGCCGAGCAGTACCTCAAGAAGGGCATGAAAGTTTACATCGAGGGCCAGTTGCAAACCCGCAAATGGGAAAAGGACGGTGTCGAACGCTACACGACCGAGATCGTGCTGCAGAAGTTCCGCGGCGAATTGCAAATGCTGGATGCGCGCGGCCAAGGTGAGGGCGGCCAGGTCGGCGGTTATTCCGGCGGCGGCGGTGGGCGCAGTTCCGACTTCGGTCAATCCGGCCCAGGCGACTACGGCGCAAGCCGTGGTGGCGGCAGCGGCGGTTCGCGCGATCTGGACGACGAAATCCCGTTCTGACGCCTTCTCGCGGACCTCGGTGACATTCTGATTTTGGCGCATCATCAATATGTTGGGCCGGCTTTATGAATCAGAATATTGGCTCCAAGCTCTTAAGACGAGCTGTCTGAAAACCGAAAAATCCGCTTCACAAACAGTGAGATAGGGCGGCAAGCAGAATCTAGCCGCTCTGTCGTTGCGCTACCCGGCCAGCACCTTATCGACGATCATCTTGCCAATTGGAATTGCCGATGTTGCGGCTGGCGAAGGCGCGTTGCAGACATGCAGCATGCGCTCGGATTGCACGAACAGGAAGTCGTGCACCAGCGTTCCGTCCTGCATCACCGCTTGTGCCCGTATGCCGGCCGGCCAGGGTTGCAGGTCGCCGGCCTCGAGTTCCGGGCAGTATTTGCGGCAGGCTTCGAGATAGCGCCGTTTGAACAGCGAGTTGCCGAATTCCAACAGGCCGGAGCGCCAGTTGGCGGCGATCAATTTCCAGAAGCCGGCAAAACCCATCATGTCGGCGATGTCGGCCCCCCGCATCCGGCCTTTCGGATAGCCTTCTCGGTCGAAACCGAGCACGGCGTTCGGCCCCACCGTCAGGCTGCCGTCGATCATCCTTGTCAGGTGGATACCCAGAAATGGCAGGTCGGGGTCGGGTATGGGGTAGATCAGGTGCTTGACGATATTGGAGAGGCGAGGCGGAAGCACATGATATTCGCCGCGAAACGGCACGATGCGGTGCTTGATTTTCAGGCCGGCCAGGCGCGCCAGCCGGTCGGATTGCAGGCCGGCGCAGGCGATCAGCCGTCTGGCTTCGATCCTGTCGCCTCCGGCCTCAATGACGACGCCGGTATCCTCTTCCCGCAAAGCCGAGACATTCGCACCCAAACGGATCACACCGCCTTTCGCCTGGATCGCCCCGGCCATTGCCTCGCCCACTGTGCGATAGTTGACGATGCCGGTCGATGGCACCAGCAGCGCACCCAGGCCTGAAATGCGGGACTCCGTATTCTGCAGTTGCTGGGCATCAAGGTATTTGAAGGCAATGTCGTTTTGGGCCGCACGCTTGGCGAGCACATCCATGCGCTCGAGTTCCAGCGCGTTGGTCGCCACCAGAAGCTTTCCGCACTGGTCGAACGCGATAGCGTTGTCGCGGCAGAATTGCTTGGTCGCCTCGGCGCCTTCGCGGCACAGGCGCGCCTTGAGTGAATCCGGTTGGTAGTAGATGCCGGAATGGATCACGCCGCTGTTATGACCGGTCTGGTGCACGGCGGCGGCGGGTTCTTTCTCCAGCACCACGACGCGCGCTCCCGGTTCGCGCCGCAGCAGCTCCGTGGCCACGGCCAACCCGACGATGCCGGCACCCACCACGCAATAATCGAACGTCATCTTGCCGCTCCGCTCCTGTCGCCATCGTTTACGTCGATTTGCGGCCGCGTGAAATAGCACGCAGGGCGGGGTCAACGAAAAGGCCCGGCTGCACCAGCACGAATCCGGTTGAAATGACGCTGCTTTGTCGAGGCCGGCAGGCTTGGCCGGCGTGTGTGCAATAGCTTGGGCTATTCACGCCGGCCAATACGGTAGTCGTTGCGACCGCCGCATGAAGCTAACTATCGCGCTCGGGGCAGTTGACCACGGTTGCGGTACAAAAATGCCCGAGGCGGTGAAGGCCCTACCGATGAAATCTGATGTCCAAAGGTGCAAAGGCGATCGAGCAGGGCTTGAACGCTGGACGGTCGCGGGACACAAATCAAAGTGCAGGGCGTGATGCCCGAATGCCGAGATGAAAGGAACGTGTTCAATGAAAGCGCGCATTAAATGGGTTGAAAACCGCACGTTCGTCGGTGAATCCGGATCCGGGCACAAATTGGTGTTGGGCACGGCCTTCGGGCCTGAGGGCTCTACGCCGGGGCCGAGCCCAATGGAACTGGTCCTGATCGGCACCGGAGGCTGCTCGGCCTACGACGTTGTTCACATTCTGGAAAAGGGGCGCGAGGCGGTCCAGGACTGCGTGGTCGAACTCGATGCGGAACGGGCCGAAAGCGAGCCCAAGGTGTTCACGCGAATCCACATGCATTTCGTGGTGACGGGAAGGGGGCTTGAGCATGCGAAAGTGAAACGGGCCATCGATTTGTCGATCGAAAAATACTGTTCCGCTTCGGCGATGCTCGCGAAAACAGCCGCCATCACCCATGACTTCGAGGTCATCGATATTGGAAAATAGCGGTTGCGCCGAGCGAACAGCGCCTTTCGCCAATTGATTGACGATACAATTCCTAAATTGAGCGCCCGCCATCTATCGGCAGGCATATGCCGGTGAGGAATGCTGCGGCCGGAGATGCCAGGAAGGTTACGACGCCGGCGATGTCCGAACTCTCGCCAAGTCTTCCAAGAGGGATCGTTGCTTCGATCTGGCGGCGACGCTCCTGCGGGTCGGCACTCCCCAGCGTGTTCTTGGTCATACCGGTAAGGGAGGCGACCGGTGCGACGGCATTTGCGCGTACGCCGTCTGGCGCCAATTCGATCGCCAGGGCGCGTGTAAAGCTGATCATGGCCCCCTTGGTCGCGGCATAGACGGACTGTCCCCAGCGCGGATGTTCGGCGGTCACTGAGGCGACATTGACGATGACACCCTTGCGTTTGCGTAGTGCCGGAATGGCCTGCGTCGCCATCAGGTAGACGGACTTGAAGTTGACGGCGAAAATGCGGTCGAACTCCACCTCGTTGATGGTTTCAACCGGAACCGGCGGATGCGTGATGCCGGCGTTGTTGACCAGTACGTCGATACCCCCCGACCATTGGATTGTAGCGTCGATGAGTTTTTGCGTCGAACGTGCGTCGGCAACATCGGTGTGTTGGAAACGGGCTTTGCCGCCGGCCGCCTCGATCTCATGCGCCACACGCCGGCCGCCGGCTTCGTTGAGGTCAGCAAGCATGACTGCGTCGCCCGCCGCGGCGAAGCTCCTGGCGATCGCCTCGCCGAAGCCGGAGGCGGCGCCCGTGACCATGATGCTGCGTGCCATTGTTCAGTGTCCCTGGAAATTCGGTTTGCGCTTCGTCATGAAGGCTTCGACGCCCTCGTCGTGATCGGTAGTCTGGAAACTCAACCGGACCTGCTCGCGCTCGGCATCAAGACCTGCTGATAGCGTGGTCTCATAGGCCGTGCGTACGGCCTGCTTGGCCAGACGCGCAGCAATGGGGGCCTTGGCAGCGATCCGCGCGGCAATTTCCACCGCACGGTGAACCGCTTCGCCCGCAGCTACCAGATCGGAGACCAGGCCCCAGCGTTCGGCAGTCGCTGCGTCGATTGCTTCGCCGGTGAGAACGAGGCGCATCGCCTGTGCCTTGCTTAGGCTGCGGGGCAGGCGCTGCGTGCCACCATCGCCGGGTAGCGAGCCAAGGTCGATCTCGGGTTGGGCAAAGCGGGCGTTGGCACCAGCGACGACGATGTCGCAGAGCATGACCAGTTCGTGTCCGCCGCCAAAGGCGATGCCCTCGACCGCTGCGATAAGCGGCTTTTCGAAGGCATCGACAGACTTCCAGGCATCAAGCCTGCGCGCCCCATAGATCGCCTCGATCCCGGCAGCAGCCATTTCGTGTACATCAGCTCCAGCTGAAAAGGCGCGTTCATCGCCAGCCAGCACAACCGCGCGAACGCCGCTGCTGGAGGCACAAGCTCCAAGCTCGGCCGCAAGTTCGACCAAAAGATCGCCGCTTAAGGCATTCAGCCGACTTGGCCGATTGAGGCGGATCAACCGCACGCCGGCCGTAGGCTCGCTTGTCTCGATCAGCAGCGTCACGGTCACCTCGTTATGAAAAGGCTTTCATAAATAAGGTCGATCTGTCACACTGCCAGCCACAAGTCAACGATACCCTTGGATAATAGCCATTAAAACAGGTAGATATATGCTCTACCCACGAACTTGTTCATTGGTAATAATGTAATCGCTTACATAAATTGGGGATTCCGTGACTCTTCTCGATGGCGTCCGAATTGTGAGTTTCAACCACTTCCTGATGGGCCCGGTTGGTGTGCAGCATCTGGCGGACCTGGGCGCGGACGTGGTGGCGATCGAGCCGCTCGGCGGCGGCCAGCAGCGGCATTGGGCTGCGGCGGGCAAGTGGATCGGACCAGACACGCCGTTATTTCTGGCCGGCGGCCGCAACAAGCGCAGCCTGGCACTCGATCTGAAGTCGCCGGACGGTGCCGAGATTGCTCGGCGGCTGGTCGCTCAGGCCGACGTCATCGTCGAGAACTATCGGCCTGGCGTCATGGACAAACTCGGTCTCGGTTTCGAGACCGTGCAGGCATTCAATCCCAAGGTCGTCTACGCATCGGCTTCCGGTTTCGGAGCTGACGGCCCTTATCGCGACCGCCCAGGCCAGGACCTTCTGATCCAAGCTATGAGCGGGTTGGCCGCGATCACCGGGCGCGCTGGGCAAACAGCGCGCCCGGTAGGCGTTTCGGCTGTCGACCACCACGGTGCATCGCTGCTGGCGCTCGGCGTGCTTGCCGCACTCTACCGGCGAAGCACCACGGGAAAGGGTTGTCGCGTCGACGTCAGCTTGCTCAACGCGGCCATCGACCTTCAACTTGAATCCTTCGTCACCTACCTGAACGGTCCGCGCCCTGACGCAGGGGTTGCTACCGAAGGCTCGCTGGGCGGCTGGTATTTTCCGGCACCCTACGGCATCTACCGCACTGCGGATGCCGATCTGGCGATCTCGCTGACCAGCCTCAAGGTGCTCGCCGCTGCAACCGGATCGGTGGAATTGGCGGCCATTGACGACGCCGACGCCTGGTCGGCCCGCACGCGCATTTGCACCTTGCTTGAGGACGTTCTTGTTCAAAAACCATGCGCCGAATGGGAAGCGATCTTTGCAAAGGCAGGCATCTGGCATGCACGGGTCGGTGACTACGAATCCGTGATGGCGGACCCGCAAGTGCGCCACAATGGCTGCTTCATCGACACCTGCAGCGCCGCCGGCGACCCCATAACATTGGTGGCACACCCCGTCCGCTACGATGGTGCCGCACCGGCGGTGCGCCTTACGCCTCAGCCCTTGGGTGCTCAAACTGTCGAGATTCTGGCGGAGCTTGGCTATTCGGCGGCGGAGCGTGCCCGCCTTTTCGCAGATGGGGTCTGCACGGGTCCGGAATCCTGCCCGCCGCGCTGAGCGTCAGCTTTTGCCGGCTCCGGCGGGCGACCGGTCGATTCACGCACGATGAAGGATGCCTTCAGCTTGGTCGAAGAAGCACCGTCGCGCCCCTCGATACGAGCCAGCAGATACTCGCCGACGCGCCGGCTCTGCTCGGCCAGGGGTAGTCTGATGGTGGTCAGCGAAGGCTGCGTATGCTCTGCAATGTCGAGATCGTCAAAGCCGATCACGGACAACTGCTCCGGCACCTCGATGCCAAGGGTTCGGCACTCGGCCAGCGCGCCGAAAGCCATCAGGTCGTTGGTGCAAGCCACTGCGGTAACATGGGGCTTGCGTTCGACAAGGCGGCGCAGCCCCTGGCGCGCATCGGTCAGCGTGGACGGCACCTCGATCACATCGGGTTTGGGCAAATCGTGATCGGCAATACAGGCCCGGGCTCCCTCGACACGAGCCGCAAGCCGCTCGTTGCTATGCGTCTCGGCGGTGAGCACGCCGATATTGGTGTGGCCCAGATTGATGAGAAATCGCGTCGCGTCGTAAAACTCCTGGCAATTGTCCACGCCGATGCACGGATAGGGAGAGTCACTCGCATACTGAAAGGCGGTGACGAACGGCAGGCCCGATGTTTCGAGCAGTTGCCACAGTTCAGGTGCATGGTCGTGGCCCACAAGGACCATGCCGTCGATGCCGTGCTGCAAGAGCGCCCTTACCTCGTGGAATTCGCGCGCCTTGTCATATTCCGAACTGGCGATGATCAGGTGGTAGCCGCTGCGGTTAAGCGCCTGCTGCAGGATTTCGGCTGATTCAGCGAACACCGCAGTGCGCAAGGTCGGCACGATCAGGCCGATGGAATGCGTTCGATCCGAGGCAAGGGCGCGGGCTGCGCCATGGGCGACGTAGCTCAGTTCCTGAATCACGCGTGCCACGCGTTCGCGCACCTCCTGTCGGACGAGTTCAGGGCGGTTGATGGCGCGCGAAGCCGTCGCTTCCGAGACGCCCGCGTGGCGCGCAACGTCGGCGAGCCGCATCTTGCGCTTGACGCTTCGGCGCGCGCGGTGACGCTTCGGCTCGTCCTGCTGTGACTGCGTCATCGAAACTCCTCTTGCGTTGCGCGAATCCCGCAGCATCCAGCGTAGCACCAAGTGTACATCGTGCCAAATGAATGAAAGCGTTTGCAGAAATTAAAACTCATATAAAACAGATGTTTATTTGAATCCGGGGGCAAAATAGCACAGAAATTATGCAAACTTGACATCAATTGCACCAGACCTTCGTCGTATTTGATCCAAAAACGATGTCCGGCGCTTGACTTCCTGCGTCGCAAAACAGTAAGATTTGCGGGCTAATCCAAGAGTCAGAGGCCGGTTCTGGCGCCCCAATCGCGTGCGCCATTGTTCTTCGAAATGAAATGAAAGCGGTTTCATAAATTGGAGCGGTATGTAACTGAGCATCGCAAATCGCACGGTCCGCAATTTGCTTAGGACGGCGCGAACCGGATTTCTTGGGAGGAAGTTGATGAAACGAAAACTGACAGGGCTGCCTTTGGCCGGGAGCATGGTGCTCGGTTTGGCTGCGCTTGGGGCTACCCCTGCGCAGGCGGAAGGCACGCTCAAGATCTGCTACATGAGCCATCCCGTTATCGACGCGAACGTCGCAATGATGGAAAAATGGGCCAAGGCAAACGACGTCGAATTCGAGAAGAATCCGATGTCCTATTCGGTCTATCTGCCGAAAATGAGCCAGATGCTCAGCAGCGGCGGCACCGATTGCGATATCTTCTGGCACAATGATGATTGGGGCCAACTGTGGAAGCAGTGGGTGGAACAAACCTCCGACGTCGCCGGCATGGATACCATCCAGAAGGGGCCGATGCGCGCCTTCCCCAACGACGAAGGTCAGCCGACGGCGGTTCCGTTGGCGCACACAGTCGGAACATTCTTCTACCGCACCGATCTGGTCGCCGAAAATGACGTGCCGAAGACCTGGGCCGACATGGTGGCTGTTGGCCACAAGCTGCAGGAAGAAGGGAAGACCAAGTGGGGCTATGTCGGCGGCATGACCCACCAGAACACCTGGTTCTCCATCTGGTGGTCGCTGTGGACAAACGGCTGCGACATCTTCAATCCGAAATTCGAACGCGACAACGCCGTTCTCGACAAGAGCGGCTGGGTGCCGACGCTGACGGAAGATTGCCACCGCGAGACCATCGAGTTCTGGTGGGACAACCTGCACAAGGACAAGATCAGCCCCGAGGGCATGGTTTCCTACGGACGCAACGAAGCCAACGCCATCTTCATGGCCGGAGAATCGGCCTTTACCTTCGCCGACTCGACCTTCCTGGGAGAGTTCAACAATCCCGAAAAGTCGAAGATCGCCGGAAAAGTCGGGATGGCACTGTGGCCGATGGGGCCGCGCCTCGATCACAATGTGGCCTGGGACACCGTCTGGGCCTGGGGCATCCCCAAGGCGCTGGATGCCAAGCAGAAGGATATCGCCAAGCAAGCGCTCGGCGCCATGCTGCTCGATAAAGAGGGCCAGATAGACCAGTGGAAGGGCACTGGCGGACCGCCGCCCAACACGACATTGTGGCCTGAACTGGCCAGCCAGGATCCCGTGTTCGCCAAGCTCAAGGCGGTCGTCTTCGACGTGCAGGACCACATCCTGTCGGCTTACTACTTCCCCAATTGGCCGGCGGTGCAAAAGGCCTACGCTGATATCTCGACCGAAGCCTTGAGCGGCAAGCGGGAGGATATACCCGCTGTATTGGAGCGGGGCATGAAGACCCTGCACGATGCAGCCGTCCAGCAGATCGCGAAATAACGCGATGCCGACGGTTGCCGCAGATCGTCAACCAGCGTCGCGGGGAGCAATCCCCGCGACGCGCCGCCGTAGCCGATTGATCGGCGAGCGGCTGAATTTCCAGATCGGCCTGATCCTGCCGTCTGTGCTGGTGCTCTTGCTGTTCCAGGTCGTACCGATCTTTATCGGCACGGATGCAAGCTTCCGGCGTTGGACCCTTTACGATCCGGACAAGACCTGGGTCGGGCTCGAGCACTATCGCTATGTGCTCAGCGACACCAATTTCCTTTTCACCGTCCTGCCAAACACGTTTCTGCTGATGGTAGGTTCCGTCGGTCTTTCGTTGGCGCTCGGCATGGCGGTCGCGCTGCTCCTCCATCGCGGTTTCGCCGCCCAGCGACTGGTCCAGACGGTGGTGCTGCTGCCGTTGATGATCGGCCCCGTCATTGCTTCGACGATGATGCGCTGGACCTTCAACGACCAGTTCGGCGTGGTCAACGCATTCCTTGGCTGGCTCGGGCTTGGCCAACCTGCCTGGCTAGCCGATCGCTGGTATGCGTTCGGGGTAATCGTCTTCACTGATGTCTGGATCTGGACGCCGTGGTTTGGCCTGTTGTTGCTTGCCGGACTGAAGAGCCTGCCCAAGGAGCCGTTTGAGGCGGCGGCACTGGATGCGGCGGGGCGTTGGCGCACCTTCACCCATATCACCGTGCCGATGCTGCGCCCGGTCATCGGAGTGTGCGTCGTCATCCGGGCCATCGATTGCTTCCGCACCTTCGACCAGGTCTGGTTGCTGACAGGCGGGGGGCCTGCCCGATCCACGGAGGTGTTCAGTATCTACGTCTACATGGAAGCGTTCCAGAACCTGAATTTCGCCCGCGGGTCTGCTGCAGCTGTCATCGGCACGCTGATCATCATGGTGGCAGGTCTGGCACTCTACGCCCTCATCAACCGCTTCATGGATGTGTCCCGATGAGCCTTGCTTCCACCGCTCAGTCATCGCCACGACGGACCCGCCTGTTTGATTTCCTGCAGCCGGGCGCACGCGCCGCCTTCACTGCAATCGCGGTTACGGCCGTGGTTGTGCTGTTCCTGGCGCCGATCATCATCCTGGTTGTGACGTCGCTGCGTCCGGGATGGGGTGTCTACTACATTTATCGCGGCACCGAGTTCACGCTGGCCAACTACGTCGAAGTTTTCCAGCGCAGCGTGGTTGTCGAGGCGTTCATCAATTCGTTCCTGCTCTCGACTGTGGCGACGATCCTTTCGCTGGGAGTGACAGTGACCAGTGGCTATATGCTCTCCCGCTTCAAGGGCTGGCTGCCGAAGACCTGGTTCACCTCCATCTATGTGTTCCGGACCGTGCCCTACATTTCCTGGGTGCTGCCCCTCTACATAGTCAATGAATCCCTCGGCCTCTACGACACGTTTTTCGGCATCCTGGCAGCCCATGTCGCCGTTCATGTCTGCTTCTTCTCGTGGATCATGAAAGGCTTCTTCGATGGCATCGACCCGTCGATGGAGTATGCCGCCATGATCGACGGCTGCACGCGCTGGGGGGCGTTTCGTCGGGTGGCGCTGCCAGCTGCCGGTCCGGCGATCGCGGCACTCGGCATCCTGTCCTGGCTGTGGACATGGAACGAATTCCTGTTCGCTCTCATCCTTACCGGCAACCGCACGCCGCTCCTTACCGTGACGATGGCGCAGTTTGTGACGGAACTCGGAACGGAATGGAATCTGATGAGCGCCATGGCGGTAATGGCCATGATTCCGGCTGTCATCATTACGCTGTTCGCCCAGAAATACGTGATCCAGGGCCTGCGCATCTGAACGCGCCCCAATTCGGAGTTTTGATATGGCTGAAGTCGTTCTGCGCGATGTGTGCAAGCGCTACGGTAGCTACAACGCCGTCGACAACGTCAACCTGACCATCCGCGACAAGGAATTCGTCGTGCTGGTCGGGCCGTCCGGCTGCGGCAAGTCGACGACACTGCGGATGATCGCCGGTCTGGAGGATATTTCAGATGGCACCATCACCATCGGTGACCAGACGGTCAACGATCTGCCGCCGCGCGAGCGCGATATCGCCATGGTGTTCCAGAACTATGCGCTCTACCAGCACATGACGGTCTACGACAATCTCGCCTTCGGCCTGCGCAACCGGAAGGTGCCGGAGGACAAGATCAAGGCGGAAATCGACCGGGCCGTCGACATTCTCGGCCTGCGTGACCTGCTCAAGCGCAAGCCGCGCGAGTTGTCGGGCGGCCAGCAGCAACGGGTCGCGCTCGGTCGTTGCATCGTGCGGCACGCCAAGGTGTTCCTGTTCGACGAGCCGCTGTCCAATCTGGATGCGAAATTGCGCGCGCACATGCGTCTCGAACTCAAGCGGCTGCACCGGCGCGTCGAAACCACCGCCATCTATGTCACGCACGACCAGGTCGAAGCGATGACGCTGGGCGATCGGGTGGTCGTCATGAACAACAGCCGTATCGAGCAGGTAGGAACGCCGTGGGAGATCTATGCGCACCCGCGAACTCGCTTTGTCGCGAGCTTCATCGGTTCGCCGGCGATGAATTTCCTCGACGGCAGGGTCCGGAGCAACGGCTCGGGTTTCCATGTCGAGACACCGGGCGGAACGTTCCACGTTTCCGATGCCAACGCGACCGGATTGGCCGGTCACGACGGGCGCGACGTGACCGTTGGCCTTCGGCCGGAACATATTCGCTTGAGCGAAACCAAGGCCGAGAACGCGCTTCATGGCCGCATCGAATTGACTGAACAACTCGGGGCCGAGCAACTTGTCGAGGTCGTTGCCGAAGAATCCCGGATCATGGTTTCGCGCGTCGAAGCGGAGCGTGATCTGAAACCGGGTACTCCAGTGTATCTCACCGTCGAGCCCGGCCAACTACGTTACTTCGACCGCGAGACAGAGCAAAGGTTGGCTTGAGCGGGCCGCAGCCGTGGCCAACTGTGTTCCACTTTGCGGGTACTCTTGTTGCGATGAGGCAATGCCAACCGGCTGGTCTATATCGTGTGCTGAAAGGACCGCGCTTACTCTGAGAACTTGGGCGCGGCTCCGGTGCTGCCGCGCACGATGATGCGGATGGGCAGCTCCGTCTGACGCAGGTACCTCTTCTGCGCGACGGGTGCGAGAATGTAGTTGGCTGCAAGGGTGCCCATCTCGCGCGCAGGCACTTCCAGGGTGGTCAGTTCCGGCGCCGTGAGTTCGGCAATCTCGAGATTGTCGAAGCCCACGATGGAGATTTCCTTCGGCATCGCAATGCCTTGCTGCTGGCAATATTTGATGGCGCCCGTGGCCAGGATGTCGCTGCCGCAGAATACCGCGGTTGGCCGCACCGGCAGATCCATCAGCGAGCGCATCGCCTGCCGGCCGCTCTCGACCTTGTAAGCACCCTCGACCACGGGCACGGCCTCCGGATCGTGGCCACGTGCAGCGACCTCGGCCAGGAAGCCGTCGAGGCGGCCCTTGGCGCGGTCATTGTTGGTTGTGATGCCAGCGATCATGCCGAGCCTGGTATGACCGAGATCCATCAGAAATCGGGCGGCGGCGGCACCGGCCTTTTCGTTGTCGAAGCCGATCGCCGCTCCGGTGTCGGCGGCAACCGACGTATAGGTGAGAACGTAGTCGACACGCTTCTGGTCAAGCAAGGCCATGGTCTGCGCACTGTGCGCCGAGCCGACCAGGACGATTGATTCCGCACCGCGCTCGACAAGCAGGCGAGCCTGTTCGAATTCCAGGTCAAGATCATAGTGCGAAGTGCTGATGATCACCGAAACGCCGCTCTCGGCCAATTTCGCCTGCAGACCATCGACCATGGTGGCATAGATGGCGTGATCCAGCGTCGGAATGATCGCGCCGACCAGCCGCGAGCGGGTCGAGCGCAGCGCCCGAGCCGAGCCGTTGGGCACATAGCCGAGATCTGCAGCCGCGCGCATGACGCGCTCGCGCTCGTCCTGTCCGACACGCGGATTGCCATTGAGCACGCGCGAGGCAGTTGCAAGCGAACAATTGGCGAGGCGGGCGACGTCGATCAGCTTGGCTCCGCCGCTGTCTGGTCCTTGGGCTCGTCCAGCCAAGCGATGCTCTCCTGTTTGTGAAAACGTTTTATCAGTTTTTCTTGATCTAGCACAATCACATAGGCGATCGAAGCAAAAACTCGCTTGACTCGCAAGTTTCTATGTGAAAACGTTTTCTCATCGAAGGAGTTCAGGGGAGAACAGCGGATGCTGCTCAATGGCATCAAGGTCGTCAGCTTTTGCCATTTTCTGCAGGGTCCGGCCGCAGATCAGTATCTGGCCGACATGGGCGCGGACGTCATCAAGGTCGAGCCTCTCACCGGGGCCTACGAGCGGCATTGGTCTGGCGCCGATGTTTATGTCGAGGGCGTCAGCGGCTTCTACCTATGCGCCAATCGCAACAAGCGCTCCATCGCCATCGACCTCAAGAGCGAGGAAGGCAAAGCCGTAGCGCGTCGGCTGATCGCCTCGGCAGATGTCGTGTCCGAGAACTTTCGTCCAGGTGTGTTCTCACGGCTCGGCTTCGACGAAGCCGCGCTGCGCGAGATCAATCCAGATTTGATTTTTGCCTCGGCGAGCGGCTACGGTTCCAGCGGCCCGATGGCGCAGAAACCCGGCCAGGACATTTTGTGCCAGGCACGCTCCGGCCTGATCAGCGCAACAGGAACGCCGCAGGGCGGACCGACACCGGTCGGCGTCGCGGTGGTCGACCAGCACGGTGGCGCATTGATGGCGATGGGTATTCTCGGCGCCCTGATCCGCAAGCTCCGCGAAGGTCTCGGGACGCGCGTCGAATCCAGCCTTATCAACTCCGCCATCGACCTGCAGGGCGAGGCCCTGGTCAACTATTTCGCCGGCGGCATGACGCGCGAAGTGCTGAAGCGTGAACACAATTTGGCAACATGGTTTCACGCCGCGCCTTATGGTGTCTATCCGACCCGCGATGGCCATGTCGTCATCTCGCTGTGTGAGGCAAGCGTGCTGGCCGAGGCGGTGGACAGTGACGAATTGCGCGCCGCCGTCACCGTCGACCGCTACAAGAACCGTGACGAGTATGCCCGCATGCTCGACAGGGCGACCGCCGTCTTCACCACCGACGAACTCGCCATGCGTCTCGACGAGCGCGGTATCTGGTGGGCTCCGATCGCCTACTACGACGACCTACTGGCCGACCCGCAACTCACCCATATGCAGGTGTTCCGGCGCATCGACGTCAGGGGCCGGACCATCCATCTCGTCAATCACCCCAACCGCTATGACGGCGAGGTGCCGGACGTGCGGGTTCTGGCGCTGGAGATCGGTGAGCACACGCGCGAAATCCTGGGCGAACTCGGCTACTCGCGAGCTGAAACCGACGACCTCATCGAAGCGAGTGCGGTAGCCGCGTCGCGTACCGAACACAGCAAGGCAACAGAACTGTCATGACGTTGAGTGAACCCCTTCCGCGCGCAAGCGAAACGTCGCAACTACCCCAGACAGGTGCCGGCGAGCGGGGCGTTGCCTTGGTCACTGGTGGGCGCCGCGGCATCGGCCGAGCCATATGTCGCGAACTCGCGAGGAGTGGCTTTGACATCGCCGTCATTGACATCATCGACGATGACAGTGGCCGCGAAACCGTCGAGATGGTGAGGCAGGCGGGACGCAAGACGCTGTTCAGGCAATGCGACATATCTGATACCGGTTCCTACAACGCTACGCTCGATCGGGTGGAAGGCGAACTCGGCGCGATCAGTTGCCTGGTCAACAACGCCGGCATCCAGGTGCCGGTTCGAGGCGATCTCCTTGAAGTGTCGGAGGAGATGTTCGATCATCTCATCAACATCAATCTGCGCGGCACCTTCTTCCTTACCCAGGCGGTAGCACGCCGCATGGTGGCGCAGACAACTCCCGCCGCAGAGCGCTCGATCATCACCATCACCTCGGCCAATGCCGGTCTGGTATCACCGGAAAAGGGGCCGTATTGCGTGTCCAAGGCCGGCCTCTCGATGGCCTCGCAGCAATTTGCGCTGCGGCTCGCCGAGGAGGGCATCAGGGTGCATGAAATCCGCCCCGGCCTTATCCGCACGAATATGACGGTGGATGTATACGACCGCTACTCGCCGCTTGTGGCGGCTGGCGACATCTGCCCGATGCGACGCTGGGGCGAGCCCGAGGACATCGCCCGCGGCATCGCCACGCTGGCGACGGGCGCCATGCCGTTCAGCACCGGCGATATCTACAACATCGGCGGAGGTATGCAGATCCATCAACTTTGATGACTTCAAGGACGTTTCGCGCTCTGGTTGAGAAAACGATTTCTCTGCCCAATTGGACAACGAAAGAGGATCGGGACCATGCCGTTGGAGGCAACCTCGATGAACAGTCAAACCTTCGATCCGACGATGATTCTGCAGATGGCCGGCATCGCCAAGTCGTTCCCTGGCGTGCGCGCGCTTGACGGCGTCAGCTTCTCGGTGCGGCGCGGCGAGGTTCATGCATTGGTCGGCGAGAACGGTGCCGGCAAATCGACGCTGATGAAGATCCTCTCCGGTGCCTATCAGGCGGATCAGGGCGTGATCACCTTCGATGGAAGGGCGGTTGCCTTCCCGACACCGTCGCAAATGATCGGCCTAGGAATTGCGGTCATCTACCAGGAATTCGCGCAGGCCCCGCACCTGACGGTGGCGGAGAATATCTTCCTGCATCGTTTGCCCCGCACGCGGTTCGGGCTGATCGATTGGAAGCAGGCGGCAAACTATGCCAAGCGTTTCATGGACCGTCTCGGCTTCACGGTCGATCCTCTGGCGCGCGTCGATCGACTGAGCGTCGCCCAGCGGCAGATGGTGGAAATCGCACGCGCGTTGTCGCGCAACGCCCGGCTGATCGTGCTCGACGAGCCATCGGCGGTGCTCGGCGACAACGAACTGCAGAAGCTGTTCACCACCATTCGCAGCCTGCAGGAGGAGGGCGTCTCCTTCATCTATATCTCGCACCGGCTGAAGGAAGTCTTCGACATCAGCCAGACCGTTACAGTGCTCAGGGACGGGAAGGTGGTGAATTCCACCGCAACCAGCGAAATGACGACAGACGACCTGATCCGCTCGATGGTCGGGCGCTCGATCGGCGACTATTTCCCCGCCCGCAATCCCAGGTTCGGCGCAGACGTACTGAAAATCAGCAATATCAACCGCGGCAAGGTGCTGAAGGAAATCTCGCTCAATCTGCGTGGCGGCGAGATCGTCGGCATTTGCGGCCTTGCCGGCGCTGGGCGCTCGGAACTGTTGCGCGCCATCATCGGGGCTGATGCCATCGACCGTGGCCGCATCGAATTGCACGGCAAGGCGCTGGTCATCGACAAGCCGCGCAAGGCGATTGCGCTCGGCATCGGCTTTGCGCCGGAAGATCGCAAGACCGACGGCCTGTTTCTGTCCCAATCGGTCAGCTTCAACATCACCATTTCGCGCCTGCGCGATGTTCTCAGCGGTTTCTGGCTAAACCTCGCCCACGAGCGCAAGACGGCTCAGGACCTTGCCGCAAGGCTTCGGATCAAGACGCCAGACGTCGATGCCCGCGTCGGCAATCTATCGGGCGGCAATCAGCAGAAGTGCGTGATCGCCAAGCAGCTCCATGCCAAATGCGACGTTCTTCTGGTCGACGAGCCGACGCGCGGCGTCGATGTCGGCGCCAAGCGCGAAATCTATGATCTGCTTGTAGACCTCACCGAGCACAACGGCCTCGCCATCCTCATGGTTTCGTCCGACCTGCCGGAGGTGATCGGGATGTGTGACCGCATCCTGGTCATGTGCGAAGGCCGCATCACGGCTGAACTGGCCAAGGCCGATGCGACGGAAGAAGAAATCATGAAGTACGCGACGGTGCACTGAGGAGGAGTGATGCGCCAGCCGATTTCCCTCATCGCCCTCGATGTCGACCGGACAACACTGACCGATGACTACCGTCTCCTGCCGGCGGTCATCGAGGCGGTCGGGCGGGCAACGAAGGCTGATGTTTTGGTGGTCGCAGCCACGGCCCGGGCGCCTAACGCGCTGCGCGGCATTGCGGCGGCTCTCGACCTCAAGGGGCCGAGCATATGCCTCAACGGCGCCTGGACGGGAACCATACGGCCCGACGAAGCTGTGATGGAACACGGTGCGTCGATGAACCTCGCACGGACCAAGGCGTTGATCGCCGAGGCCGAAGCGGCCGGTCTGAACCCATGCTGGTTCACCGAAACGGATTGGCATGCATTGTCGCACGGTCACCTCGTCGAACGGGAGGCGTGTGCCACGCAAACCGACCCGGTGATGACGCCATCGCTGGATGACATTGGAGAAACTGTATTCAAGGTTCTGTGCCTGGAGACTGAAGGCTCGGGTGATGCCCTTGATCGGTTGGCGGCGCACTTCGCCGCAGAATTCAATTTCGTGCGCTCCGACAAGCGCCTGATCGAGATCACCGCCAAAGGCGTTTCCAAACAGGGCGCGGTCGCGGCCCTGACGCGACGCCTCGGTGTAGATCGGGAAAACGTCGCCGCCATCGGCGATTCGGAAAACGACCTCGACCTGATCCGGTGGGCCGGCTTCGGCGTGGCCATGGGCAACGGCACGGAAGTTGTCAGACGGGCCGCCGATTGGGTCACCTGGTCAAACGCACACGCTGGCGCAGCGTTCGCCATAGACACAATCATCGCCGCCAACCGGGCGGCGGCCTGCTCCGCGGAGATCTGACCATGAGCGACATCAGCACGATGCAACCACAGTCGAGCATGCAGAAACTCTCCGCTTCGGTTTTCAAGGCGTCGGGCCTGTTGTGGGTGTTCCTCGGTCTTTGCGTGGTTGCCGCGTTGTTGTCGCCGGCTTTCCTCAATCCCGCCAACCTGATGAATGTATTCCGCCAGGTGGCGCTCTACGGCATCGTCAGCGTTGGCATGACCTTCGTCATCCTGACCAAGGGCATCGACCTGTCTGTCGGCTCCATACTGGGTGTCTGCGCGGTCTCGGCAGCTTTACTGCTAACAGGCGGCTGGTCGCCCTGGCTGGCCGTCGTGGTCGTGCTTCTGATCGGCGCTGGCCTCGGAGCGGTCAACGGCATCGGCGTCGCTGTCGGGCGTGTGCCGCCCTTCATCATGACGCTCGGCATGATGGTGATGGCGCGTGGCCTCGCGTTGACGCTGGCAAACGGTCAGCCGATCGGACTGAAGGAAGCCGCCGCCAGCTTCGCCTGGCTCGGTCGTGGCGCCATGCTCGGCGTACCTGTCCCGGTCTGGATTTTCGCCGTCGTCGCAGCAATCGCCATCTTCGTGCTGCGCTACACCCCATTCGGTCGTCAGATCTATGCCGTAGGTTCCAATGAGGAAGCCGCGCACCTGTCCGGCATCAGCGTCAACCTCGTCAACTTCTATGTTTATGTGATCAGCGGATTCCTTGCGGCGTTGACGGCACTGATCTTTGTGTCGCGCCTGACCGTCGGCGAGCCGACTGCGGGCACAGGCATCGAGCTTGAAGCCATTGCCATTACCGTGATCGGCGGCACCAGCCTGTTCGGCGGTGAAGGCGGCATCTTCGGCACCATCATCGGTGCGGCCATCTTGGCCGTGCTCGCCAACATCATGAATCTGGTCGGCATTTCGCCGTTCACGCAACAGATCGTCAAGGGAGCCATCATCGTGGGAGCCGTGCTCTACGAGATGCAACGCAAGCGCAAATGACCTCTTGGCCCACAAACTTCGCCGTCGCGAAGACCGCCGCGGGAAAGTGCGGCAGGCGCTGGAAACAGAGCTACAACCAAAGGGAGGACTGTTCATGTCACTAAAACAAAGCCTGAAGAGGGCCGGCATCGCATTTGCCGGGGCCGCCGCCGTGCTGGCTATGGCCGGCGCCTCATTCGCCGCCGACAATATCCTGATCGGCTTCAGCCAGGGCACTCTCAACCATCCGTGGCGTGTCGCCATGGTCGACGGCAACAAGAAGTATGCCGAGGAGCATTACAAGGATGTCGAACTCGTCGTCACTGACGGCCAGAACGACTCGGCCAAGCAGGTGGCAGACGTCGAAAGTCTGATCGCACGCGGCGTCAAGGTGCTGATGATCAGCCCGCTGACCTCGGATGCCCTGACACCCGTCGTGCAGCAGGCGCTCGACGCCGGCATCAAGGTGGTCACCATGGACCGCAAGGTCAACATTCCGGTGACCGTGCATGTCGGCGCGCTCAACCTGCCGATCGGCGAGGCTGCCGGAAAGTTCCTGGTTAAGGCGCTCGACAACAAGGGCAAGGTGATCGAATTGCAGGGCACTGGCGGCGCATCGGCCACAGTGGATCGCCACGACGGCTTCGTGAAGGGTATCGAGGGATCCGGGTTGGAAGTCGTTGCCTCACAGAACTGTGACTATCTGCGTGAGAACGCGGTGAAGTTCATGGAAGACCAGTTGCAGCGCTTTGGCCCCGGCGAAATCCAGGCCGTCTATGCACATAACGATGAGATGGCATTGGGTGCCATCCAGGCGCTCGAAGCCGCAAATCGCCTCGGCGAAGTCAAGGTCGTCGGCGTCGATGGCCAGAACAACGCTTTCGAAGCCATTGCAGCCGGCAAGCTCGCCGCCACTTTCACCTACCCCTATGTCGCGCCTGAAGGCATTGAGATCGCCTACAAGCTCGCCAAGGGTGAGAAGGTGGATGCGGAAGTCGTTCTTCCCGGCAAGCAGGTCGATGCCGCCAACATCAAGGAAATGCTCGGTACAGGCTTCTGAACCGACAAATCGGTCCCGCGCGGCCATCGGGTCGCGCGGGTTTCATTCGGTCAATTTCAAGGAGAACTCTCGTGGCTCAGGCCAAGCATTTCGATCCGAAAGGCGTGATCCCGGCGGTGTTGATGCCGTTCGACGCCGATCTAGCTGTAGACGAACGCGCCTATCGCGATCATCTCGCAGACGTGGCCTCGGTCGAAGGGATTGCCGCAATCACCATTAACGGCCACGCTGCCGAAGTGCATGCGCTGACGCTCGACGAACAGCATCAGGCAATCGTCACCACCAAGGACGTGTTGCAGGAGCGCGTGCCAACCATCGTCGGCATCTTCACCAATTCGAGCCTCGAAGCCGCGCGCATGGCGGCGGACGCTGAACGCGAAGGCGCCAATGCGCTGCTGGTATTTCCGCCCGACATCCTGACGCTTGGCGGCCATATGCGGCCCGAGATGATTTACGAGCACCTGCGCCGCATCACCGACGCCTCAGGCCTGCCGATCATCCTGTTCCAGTTTCCGCTCGGTTCCAATCTTGCCTATCGGTTGCCGACGCTGCTTGAGCTTTGCCAGCGCTTCCCGGCGATCAAGGCGATCAAGGACATGTGCGGCGACGGCAATCTGCACGAACGCCAGATACGCGAACTGAAGGCGCTGGACCGGCCGGTCAAGACGCTCACCACGCACAGTTCATGGCTGCTCGGCTCACTGGTGCTCGGCTGCGATGGCTTGCTTTCCGGGGCCGGCAGCGTCATCGCCGACCTGCAGGTGGCATTGTTTCGTGCGGTTCAGGCCGGCGACCTCAACACCGCCAAGGCAATCAACGACCGCATCTATCCGACGGTTCGCGCCTTCTACGACCATCCGCTGGTCGACATGCACAATCGCATGAAGGAGTTGCTGGTCATTCTCGGCAAGATGAAGTCAGCGCATGTGCGTCCGCCTCTGGTGAAGCCCTCGGCGGTGGAGATCGAGAAGATCAGGCGGCTTGCGGCGCAGGCGGGTCTGACGCCGGCCTCGGTTTACAGATACGCGGCCTGATCGGAGGAGCATCCGAATGGCTGATTTCTATCTAAAGGTCGGCGACGAAGTCAGTCTTGACCGTGAAGTGACCGAGGCAGCGGTGAACACTTTTGCCGGCCTCAGCGGCGATCATTCGCCCAACCATGTCGATGAAGGCGACATGGCGAAATCCACCTACAAGGGACGCATTGCCCATGGCGCCATGCTGGTCGCCTACATGTCGGCCTGTTCGACCGAGATCGTCGAGCGGGTGCCGAACGTGCGGGCAACCGAGACGCCGGTCTCGCTCGGCTATGACGGCATCCGCTACATCAAGCCCGTCTATATCGGTGACCGACTGAACCTGCGCTATGCCGTCAAGGAGGTGGATGTTCAAAGGAGGCGTACGCGCTCGACCATCACCATCACCAACCAGCATGGCGACCTGGTCTGCGTCGGCGAACATATCCTGAAATGGGTGTCATGACGCGAGGCGCGGCAAAAACCTATGACTACGTCATCGTCGGCGGTGGCTCGGCCGGCTGTGCGCTGGCCAGCCGGCTCAGCGAAGACCCTGATCGCCACGTCCTTTTGCTCGAGGCCGGGCCCGTCGACCGCAGCCCCTACATCCATTTGCCGGTCTGTTACTACAAGACCACCAAGGGGCCGCTGACCTGGGGCTTCGAGCTTGCCGCGCAACAGCGTCAGGACGGCATCACGCCGGCCTATGCGCAGGGGCGCGTGCTTGGCGGTGGCAGTTCCATCAATGCACAGGTCTATATTCGCGGCAGCGCGCAGGATTATGATGGCTGGGTGGACATGGGTTGCCCCGGCTGGTCGTACCGTGAGGTGTTGCCATATTTCACGCGTTCCGAATCGAATGAGCGGTTTGCCGGCGCTTATCACGGAACGGAAGGCCCGCTCGGCGTTTCCGACCAGCGCCACACGCATCCTCTCTCCAAGGTATTCGTGCAGGCCTGCCAGGAATACGGCATGCCCTACAATGCCGACTTCAACGGCGCCGGCCAAAGCGGCTGCGGACTCTATCAGGTCACGAACCGCAATGGCCGCCGTTGCAGTGCGGCCGTCGGCTATCTCGGCAAGACGCGGGGCCGCGCCAACCTTACGGTGCGGACCGGCGTGCAGGTCCATCGCATCGTGCTGAAGAACGGCCGCGCCGTCGGCGTCGAATATATTGAGAACGGTCGCCTCGTTGAGGTGAACGCCGATGCACAGGTCGTGGTGACGGCCGGCGCCATCAATTCCCCGAAACTCCTGATGTTGTCGGGCATCGGGCCGGCGGCGCACCTCGCCGCCCACGGCATCGACACCAAGGTCGACCTGTCCGGCGTCGGTCAGAACCTGCACGACCATCTCGATGTCTTCTTGATGTACAACCTGAAAGGCATCACCAGCTACGACGCCTATCGCAAGCCGCATCGCCAGCTATGGGCGGGTATCCAGTACGCTGCCTTCCGCAACGGGCCGGTCAGCGCCACGGTGGTCGAGGGCGGCGCGTTCTGGGCGACGAGTGACGGGCTCGCCCAGCCGGATCTGCAGTTCCATTTCCTTGCCGGAACCGGCATCGAGGCGGTTACCGACGGCCACTCTTCCGGCAATGGCTGCACGCTGAACGCCTATTTCCTGCACCCGCGCTCGCGCGGGTCGGTGACGCTGAAAAGTGCCGATCCGGGCATCGCTCCGAACATTGACCCGAACTTCCTCGCTGAAAGCTACGATCTCGACCGTACGGTGGAGTCACTCGAGATCGGGCAGGAGATCATGGCGCAACCATCGATGGCGAGATACATCGCCAATCAGTTCGTGCCGGGGCCGGACGTGCATACGCGAGCCGGTTACGAAGCCTATGTACGGCGCGAGGCACGGTCCGGCTATCATCCGGTCGGAACCTGCAAGATGGGCACCGACGAGATGGCGGTTGTCGACCCGCAACTGCGGGTTCATGGTGTCGATGGCCTGATGGTGGCCGACTCCTCTATCATGCCGCGTCTTGTCTCTGGCAATACCAACGCGCCGTCGATCATGATCGGCGAGCGAGCCTCGGATTTCCTGCGCGGCAACCGTATCGAGACAACCAAGGGGCAGGCCGCATGACAGCCGCTCAGCTACCGGAATTGGTGATTGCCGAACGGCCCCGTCAAAGCGTCGTCGTGCTGACGCTCAACCGTCCTGAAAAACTCAATGCCTTGTCGAAGGAATTGCTGCGGCAACTTCTCGACCGGCTGGCAGAGGCCGAAGCCGATCCATCCATCGGCTGCGTGGTGCTGACCGGCGCCGGTCGCGCCTTCGCCGCGGGTGCGGATATCACCGACATGCTGGCGCGTGGCGTGGCTTCCTACGCCGACCCGGAACGGCTCTCGGTTTGGAAAGGCATTGAGGCGTTCAGCAAACCTCTCATTGCCGCCGTCAACGGCTATGCGATGGGCGGCGGGCTGGAACTGGCGCTGTTGTGCGACATCATTGTCGTCAGCGACACGGCCAAGTTTGCCTCGCCGGAAATTCGCATCGGCTCGTTTCCGGGCGATGGCGGCACACAGCGACTGCCACGCCTTGTCGGGCAATCCTTTGCCATGCAGATGGTGCTGACCGGCATGATGGTCGATGCAGCACTTGCCGAGCGAAAGGGCTTGATCAGTGAAGTGGTTGCACTCGACGCCTTGATGGAACGGGCGCTGGAGATCGCCGGCGAGATTGCGGCGATGTCGGCGGCCATCACGCCCTATGCCAAGCGCGCGGTGAAGGCAGCAGCCGAACTTCCGCTTGAGGAAGGGCTGAAATTCGAGCACCGGCTCACCGTGGAAGCCTTCGACACCGAGGATCGCATCGAGGGTCTGCGTGCCTTTGCCGAGAAGCGCAAACCGGACTTCAAGGGACGTTGACATGGCAAGCCGGCAAGCAACCGCCTGGGACTATATTATCGTCGGCGCCGGCTCGGCCGGCTGCGTGCTTGCCAACCGGCTGAGTGAAGACCCGTCCGTGCGTGTCCTGTTGCTGGAGGCGGGCAGCCGCGACTGGAACCCGATGATCCATATCCCCGGCGGGCTCGGCAAGCTGTTCGGCCCTGGCGTCAACTGGCGCTT
Source organism: Mesorhizobium sp. Root157 (assembly GCF_001427385.1). Lineage (GTDB taxonomy): Bacteria > Pseudomonadota > Alphaproteobacteria > Rhizobiales > Rhizobiaceae > Mesorhizobium. The sequence goes on along the minus strand of NZ_LMGJ01000038.1, from coordinate 18,175 downwards.
CCACACCGTGCCGCAGAAGAACCTCGACAATCGCGAAATCTGGTATCCGCAGGGCAAGACGCTCGGCGGTTCGAGTTCGATCAACGCCATGATCTACATTCGCTGTCAGAAGGAAGACTACGATCACTGGGCCGAACTTGGAAACACCGGCTGGGGTTATGAAGACATCTTGCCCTATTTCCGCAAGTCCGAAGACAACGACCGGCTAGCCGACCGCTATCACGGCGAGGGCGGGCCGCTGTGGGTGTCGGATCAGATTTCGCCGCATCCGATCAGCCGCGCTTTCGTCCGCGCCGCGCAGCAATATGGCCTGCCTTACAACGCCGATTTCAACGGTGAGACGCCGTATGGCGCAGGGCTCTATCAGGTCACTTGCCGCCATGGTCGCCGCCGCTCGGCCGCCGTCTCCTACCTGCACCCCGTAAAGTCACGCCGCAACCTGACGGTCAGGACCGGTGCGCGCGTGGTCCGTATCGCCGTTGAAGGCGGGCGGGCCGTCGGCGTCGAACTGGCGAACGGCCGCACGCTACGGACGGAACGGGCCGACCGCGAGGTGCTGGTGGCGAGCGGTACGATCAACTCGCCGCGCCTGCTGATGCTGTCCGGCATCGGCCCTGCCGACGAATTGAAAGCACTCGGCATCAAGCCGCAGCATGATCTCAACGGCGTCGGCAAGAACCTGCAGGACCATCTGTGCACCAACATCCATGTCGGTACGAAGGAACGCATCAGCTACGACGGCCACGACAAATTTCCACGCTCGATTCCGCACGGCCTCCAGTGGCTGCTCTATCGCAACGGGCCGGCGGCTTCGGTCATTGTCGAGGGCGGCGGCTTCTTCAAGAGCGAGGGCGCGACCCGGCCCGACCTGCAGATTCATGTTGCGCCGGGAACGGTCGTGCGCGGCGGCCAGACGACGATCCCCGGCCATGGCTTCACTGTCAATTCCACGTTCCTGAGGCCGGAAAGTCGTGGAACGGTGCGCCTGCGTTCAGCCGATCCCGCCGACGAACCGCTGATAGATCCAAATTATCTTGGCGATGCGAAGGACCGCGCCATGGCGTTGAAATCGGTCCGGATCATCCGCGAGGTGCTGTCGCAAAGCGCCATCTCCCATCTCATCGACAACGAGCGGTTGCCGGGACCCGGAACCCAGTCGGATGAAGAGATCATGGCCTATGCGCGCCAGTATGCCTGTTGCGACTATCATCCGGTCGGTACCTGCAAGATGGGCATTGACGATGCCGCCGTCGTCGATCCGCAACTCAGGGTGCGTGGCATAGAGCGGCTGAGAGTTATCGATGCCTCGGTCATGCCCAAACTTCCCAGCGGCAACACCAACGGGCCGACCATGGCGCTCGCCGAAAAAGGCGCAGACCTCGTCAAGGCGGGCACATAGAGCATGTTCCCGAAAAGTGGGTGCGGGTTTTCGGAAAAGATCATGCTCAAACAAAGAGGCAGTTGCACCAACCGGTCGCCCGGTAGGGCGGCCACAAAGCATAGGAGCAAGCACGATGGACGCGAAAAACCCAACTCTTTCCCTGCCGCCGAAGCCACGAGAATTCGGCTTTCATGTCGGTGGTCGCTGGATCGCAACCGGCAAGCGCGAGACCATGGAGCGGCTCAGCCCCGGCCATGACGTGCCGGTGACGCGCATCACGCTTTGCACGCGCAAGGACCTGGATGAAGCCGTGGCGGTGGCGCGCAAGACCTTCGACAGCCGTGTCTGGTCCGGCATTTCGGGCGCGGAGCGGGCGACCGTGCTGCTCAGGGCTGCGGCAGGTATTCGCGCGCGCGCCGAGGAACTCGCCTATTGGGAAACGCTTGAGACCGGCAAACCGATCTCCCAGTCGCGCGCCGAGGTCGAAGGGGCTGCCGGCATCTATGAGTACGGCGCCGGCGCCGCGCGGTGCCTGCATGGCGACAGTTTCAACAACCTCGGCGACAAGCTGTTCGGTATCGTCACCCGCGAGCCGATCGGTGTTGTCGGTCTGATCACGCCGTGGAACTTCCCGTTCTTCATCCTGGCGGAACGCATCCCCTTCATGCTGGCGGCAGGTTGCACCATCGTTGCCAAGCCGTCCGAAATGACCTCCGCCACGACGCTGATCATGGCCGAGATTCTCACCGAAGCAGGGCTTCCTGACGGCGTCTTCAACGTCGTCACCGGCACCGGCCCGGAGATTGGTCAGGCAATGACCGAACACGTGGGCATCGACCAGATATCGTTCACCGGCTCGACCGCCGTTGGCCGGCATGCGCTGCTGGCTTCGGCAACCAATTTCAAGAAAGCCGGCCTCGAGATGGGCGGCAAGAGCCCGCAGGTCGTGTTTGCCGACGCCAACCTCGATGATGCCGCGGATGGCGTGGTCTTCGGAATCTGCCACAATGCCGGCCAATGCTGCGTCAGCGGCAGCCGGCTTATCGTCGAAAAATCGGTGGCAGACGAATTCGAGAAGCTACTGGTAGAAAAGTTCGCCCGGGTGCGGATCGGTGATCCGCTTGACCCAAGCACGCAGTTGGGAGCCATCGTCTCGACCGCGCACAATGAGAAGATCTTGGGCTATATCCGCAAGGGCGGTGAAGAAGGCGCCCGACTCGCCTGCGGCGGTGAATCCGTTGCCAGCAAGGCCGGCCGCTTCATTCATCCGACGCTGCTTGCCGACGTCACCAACGACATGGCGGTGGCGCGTGAGGAGATTTTTGGACCGGTCCTGACTATGATCACTTTTACAACCCGGGACGAAGCAATCGCTATAGCCAACGATAGCGTCTACGGGCTGGCCGCCAGCGTCTGGACGTCCAACCTCGACAAGGCGCTTGGCACTATTCGACGCATCCAGGCCGGCCGCACCTGGATCAACACCACCATCGCCGGAGGTCCGGAAATGCCGATCGGCGGCTTCAAGCAGTCGGGTATAGGCCGCGATACCGGCATGTACGGTGTCGAGGAGTATATGGAGGTGAAGTCGATTCACATCGCATTGGGTGGCCGCGACCACTGGGTTTCATGATGAGGGCGGGATTCTTGAACTCGTTGACGAGATTCTGGTGCGACGCGACATTGGGATGACCCTTCGGGGAAGACTCCATCATCTTGTCAACTCGTGCTGGTTTGCGCTTGGCACCCGATCCAGGGTCATGCCAATCATTCTGATAGTTGCCAGCGTGGTCATGGCGATGATGTCGATTGGTCCTAGGCCTGCTGTATTGCCGAGAGCTTCCATTCCGCGCCCTTCTGGCGGGTAAAAGTCCACAACTCGGTCGTTTCCGTGGGCTGGTCGGCATCGCCGTCCACGACTTCTCCCGTAGCGCGGTCGCGGGTCACGTCGAGCGAGGAATACTGCAATGCCGCCGTCGCGTAGTCGCGGTCGCCTTCGCGCCAGCTTTCGGCAACATCGGCCTGCTGCAAAGTGACGTCCGAAACATCGTTGCGGACACCGTTCTGGGCGTTGTCGGCGAGCTCTTCCGACAGGTAGGAAACCATTTCCGGCGTCACCAACCGGCGCAGCGCACCGTGGTCTTCGCGTCCGAAGGCTTCCTGGACCTCCGTCAGCATCCGCTGGAATGTCTCGAGATCGTTCTGGGTCAGCGTGATGTCCTCGGACACAGCCGCCTCGGCCTTTCCGCCAAATCCAGAGCCGGAGCCGATGCCCGGAATGCTGAATGAAGATGCATTGGCCGTTTGGCGTTGGTGGCTGTCAGCACGCCCGAAGCCCTGCGCGCCGTTGGAATAGCCAGCCCCAGCCATCGCCGGTGTCTGCGTGCGCGCCGATTGCGAGCGGAAAAACCGAACCGCCAGCATGATCGCGCCACCGATCAGCAGCACTTGGAGGAGAAAGCCGAACATGCCTGCCAACCCGCCAAAACCTTGCCCCAGTAGAACGCCCAGCAGGCCGCCAAGCAACAGGCCGCGCATCATCGAACCGCCGAGACCATTCATGAAGCCCGGGCGCTGCATACCGGCCGGCTGTTGGCGGCTTGCTGCGTTGGTTCCGGTGTTGGGTGTGATCGACCGTTCGACCGGAGCGGTTGGCGCAGGCGCAGTTCTGGTCGGCGGTGCCGCCTGGAAAGTGCGCGCGCCCCGGCTGCCGAAGCTGCCGCCGCGCCGGGCCTCCGCGTGATCCATCGCCGTCATGGAGAATGCCAGGAACAGGCCCGCAAACAGGGCTGCAAATCGGACGGTAGGCGAAGTCGACATCGGATGTTCCTCAGTGAATGCTGTCTTGGCTGCTTTGTGCTCTCGGGCGAGCGGTCGTTGCGCGAGACAGGCGCATAGCCTGTCTCGCGCAAATTTTGCGCGGTCAGTCGAACAATTCTTCGAGGAACGATTTCCTGCGCTTTGGATATCGATGGCCCTGCGAGCGGACATAATCGTCGTCGTCATGGCCGTGCCTTGGCTGAGGCGGGGCGTAAGGCTGTGGTTGCGGCTGAGGCTGGGGCGCCGCGTCCTTGCTGGCACGCTCGATGATCTTGTCGAGTTCGCCTCGATCGAGCCAGACGCCACGGCATTGCGGGCAATAGTCGATCTCTATGCCCTGGCGTTCGCTCATCACCAGTGCGACGCGGCAGGAAGGGCAAACCAGGCCTAGGAGGGAAGATGTCATGCGAATCTCCGAACCGACATTGGACATGAGCCCACTCGAACCGGATTGATGTTCTTCAACACCTTGGAACGGGCCCTCTCACGCGGTCCGACATCACGGTCGCTAGAAGGCGACAGTCAGAGGGGCCTGGCCCGCGCACCTGAATTGGGCGCAAGGGCATCGAGTTTCAAGAGCAGCCTCATGTTAAAAACATCATGACCGTCAACTTTTTGCGGGTGGGGTGCGGCAAGGTGGATCGAGACTGCGCGTCGACGCACGGGCCCCTTGAATTTCCAAACTCGTGCGGGTAAACGGTGCGCACCAGACCGGGCCCCTCTGACGGTTCCCATGAACCGTGATGTCGGACTGGATATCCAAACAGGTGGCCTGGTGTTCGTGGAATTTCATTGACTTAGCCTTGCAGCGCAACCCGCCCCGGGCACGAAAGTGCCGGCTCGGGCGTCTGCTGCATCCGGTCGATCCATGACATTCGGGCGCCCCAACGAAAAACGGGTCCCACATGAGCGAACTTCTTACCCCGGAAGCCCTTTCCGCCCTCCTGCAAGTCATCTTCATCGACCTGGTCCTGGCTGGCGACAACGCAATCGTCATCGGCCTTGCCGCGGCAGGCCTGCCGAAGGGCCAGCGCAACAAAGCCATCCTCATTGGCATCATCGCAGCGACGGTGCTGCGTATCGGCTTCGCCGCCGTCACCACCCAGCTCCTGCAGATTGTTGGATTGCTGCTTGCCGGTGGCATCCTTCTGCTATGGGTCTGCTGGAAAATGTGGCGCGAATTGCGCGCCGGCCATAGCCAGGAGGCAACTGATGCCATCGAAGGCCGCGCCGCCAACCCTGATGACGGCGCCCGTCGCAAAACCTTCGCCCAGGCGGCATGGCTGATCGTCGTCGCCGACGTATCGATGTCGCTCGACAACGTGCTCGCCGTCGCGGGTGCGGCGCGCGATCACCTGACCATCATGATATTCGGTCTGGTTCTGTCCATCGCCCTGATGGGTCTGGCGGCAACATTTATCGCCCGCCTGCTGCAGCGTTACCGCTGGATCGCCTATGTCGGTCTCGCCGTTATCCTTTATGTCGCGCTGGAGATGATCTACCGCGGCGGCCATGAGGTTCTGGCATATCTCAATCCCTGAGATCGCCAGCGGGTGACCTGGCTGGGCTAAAGCCCAGCCAGGTCGCAGGGCGCGGCAGCGGTGTCAGCTTGGCTGCAGTGAATGAACCGGTCCGACGAGGTTCGTGAAAATCAGCAAGCCGGCTGTGAAAAATTGCGATCGGACGTCTGCTATTTTACCTGGAATGTCGGTTTGAACCATGCGGGCGCGAGGCTCTGGTCCAAGTCGAGCGAGAGCACGTTGTTTTTGTCGATGATCGTCACATGCGGCCCGACATGTTTGTACTGCAAGGTCCCTTCGATGGCACGGATCGCCTGATCGATGGCAATCCGGCCCTGCATTGGTGGGGAATCCGTTGGTGCGGCAAGCACCTTGCTACGGATTATCCCTCGGAACGTGCCGTGGGTGAAGTAGTCGGCCAGTATCTTGATCTGACCTTCCCGGTTCTGGGCGCGCAGGACACTGACGGCGGCGTCCGCGGTGGGCGCGCTGCCGACGATGTAGTCGACATCCGGCTGTGCCTCCAGCATCTCTTCGATCAGGAGAAGCTGGATCTCGAGCCCGGTATCGCCCCATTTGACAGCGGTAATCCTTGCCGAACTGTCCTTGATGCCTTTCTGGAAGCCGGCTTCGATGAACTGAACCCAGCCGGCTCCCTTCGGGCCGGGAAACCATGCCACCTTGACCGGTTCGGTGCCCGCCGGATGAAGACTCGCCAGATAGGCCCCGATGGACCGGCCCATCTCTTCCCAGGACACGCCGGTCTTTGCCGTGATGCCGGTGTCGTCGATGTCGTTCACCGCTGCGATTACGGGGATGCGGCTGGCTATTTCCCTGATCGTCGGGGTCAAGCCGTCATAGGATACGGTACCCACGATCAACGCATCGGCATCGGCGCTGCACGTCTTTATCTGTTCGATCTGTCGTTCGAGATTGGGGTAGCCTCCGGCTTCCACAACCGTTAGCCCGACGCCGGTCGCCTTTGCTTGTTCGACCATGCCGTAATTGACACTGACCCAGTAGGAGTCTTTCAGGTGCGGATAGGAGGCACAGATCTTCCAGCGTTTTGCGGCCTTGGCCACAGGCTCATAATCGACCGCCACAGGTGGGCGGGAGTAGTCGAAAGGCGGTTGCCAAGTGTCGAGCCGCCATGTGACGGGTCTGTCCTTGGCACCGCTGTCCGACGCAGCCATGACAAGGATTGCCGCGCAAACCACGCTGAAGATTGCCGCTGTTTTCATAAAGCAAACGCTAGGGTCAGGACCTGTCAATTTGGCTCGAATGGTCGGAGCGGGTTTGCCCGGGCTACTTTGTCGCAATGTCTCGAAAGGCTTGAGCCTTCCTGCGGCATTGCTTCGCGTATCCGCACAAATCCGCTCCGACCATTCGAGCCAAATTAACAGGTCCTGACCCTAGACGGCTTACGCGGACAGCGCAAACCGTGGTTATATGAAATATGTTTCGTAGGCTCGGCATCGGCGGAAGGCTGTTTCTCGCCTTCCTGTGCATCACTGGCCTGTCGCTGTCATCTGGCATCGCCAGTTGGCTGATCCTTCGTCATATCGCTGCGGCCCAGGCGGTGGTGAATGCGCAAGCCTTGCCGGCAGTTGCTGCAACCCAGCACACCGCCGAACTCAGTGCCAAACTGGTCGCGACGGCTCCCGCACTTGCCGCCGTCCAGTCGAGAGCCGCACTGTCTGCCGAGCAGACCAAGCTGTCGCGCCTTGCCCAGGAGATGGTGGCGTCGCTCGACGAGGCCAGGAAGCTGGCGATCGACACCCAGCTTGTGGAGGAGTTCGCAGGCGCCGTCGAAAAAATGCTCGCCAATTTGAAGAGCAATTACGAGTTTGTGCGTCAAAGGCTGGAGGAGGATGCCGCCTATCGCGACAGTGCCGAGAAGGTCACGGAGGCGGCGCAATCGATCCTGCTCCTGTCCGAAACGCTGATTTCCAACGCCTCGGCCGGCGCCTCCGCGGTCACGGCCAACCTATACGGGCTCATCGGCGATCCTTCGCGGCGTGAGGATGCTTACAATGCCATCGACCGCCTGATTGAGCATGACATTTTCCTCATGGAGCGCATGTATGAACTGCGCCACCGAAGCGCCCAGATCAGCCTTCTGGTCAATCGCCTGACGCGTGCAGAATCGGGCATGGAAATCAAAGAAATCAGCCACATTTTTCAAGACCACATGACGGTTATCCGGCGGCGCATTCTGGGTATAGACGACCCGGTACGACGCAAGCAGGCGCTTGAATTCTTCAGCGCGATCGAAACCGCGGCAGGCGACGTTCCCGTGGCCGGCTCGCTGTTCGGGCGTCGCCAGCGTGTGGTCGACCTGATCGGCCACCTGGATACGATCGCGGCAGCCAACCGTGATCTTTCTGCAAAACAGAACGTGGTTGCCAGAAGCATTCTCGATAGATCCGGGGAGTTTGCCAGGACCACAGCGGAGCGTGCTGATCATGCGTTGCGCATCGGTGTTGTGGTGCTTGTGCTGACCCTGCTCGGCGCGGTTCTGGTGTCTGGCGGCATCGTTTGGCTTTATGTCGAACGGAACCTCGTCCGGCGGCTGGGCGGCCTGTCGCGCGCCATGCAGCGACTGACGGCCGGCGATCTCGCCGTTCAGGTCGCGGAAGATGGCGACGACGAGTTGCGCACGATGGCAGTGGCGGTGAACAGGTTCCGCGACGAGTCACAGCGGCGGCTCGACCTGGAGCAGGAGCGCGAGCGCATCACTGTCGAGTTGAAGCGCCACCGCGAGGAATTGCAGCAACTGGTCGAGGAGCAAACCGAACAGATACGGCTGGTCAATACGCAGTTGCGCCAGGAAGCCCTGGATCACGCCGAAGCGCGCGAACACGCCGAACAGGCGAGTAGTGCGAAATCGGCATTCCTTGCGACGATGAGCCACGAAATACGTACGCCCATGACCGGTATGCTCGGCATGATGCGCCTGCTCGCCGATACCAAGCTCAGTTCAACCCAGCGCAAGCACCTTTCCATCGCGGCCAATTCAGGCGAGGCATTGCTTGGCATCCTCAACGCGATACTCGATTACTCCAAGATCGAATCCGGCAATGTGGTGCTGGAGCAGGTTGACTTCGACATGGCCACCTTGGTCGAGGGCGTCGTCGCTTTCATGCGGCCGATAGCAACCGAAAAGGGCCTCGATTTCAGCTTTCACATTGACCGCAAGCTTTCACCGGCGTTTTCCGGCGATGCCACCAAGATAAGACAGGTCCTGTTCAATCTCGTCAGCAACGCCATCAAATTCACTCAACATGGCGAAGTGCGGGTGGAGGTTGCCGGGAAGGAAGCAGGCAAGGGTTCGCAGCGTGTAGTCGTCTCCATTGCCGATAGCGGGATCGGCATTTCGCCGGAACAGCAAGAACACATATTCCAGGCGTTCACGCAGACCGATGCATCGATCACACGGCGATTTGGCGGTACGGGCCTCGGTCTGGCAATCAGCCGTGAACTCGCGCGGCTTATGGGGGCCGAACTGAAGGTCGAGTCCGTAGAAGGTGAGGGAAGTACTTTCACTTTCGAAATTGCGATGAAAACCGCGCGTCGGCCTAGCCGCGTGCAAATGCGCCAACGCGCCACCAAGCCAACGTCCGCACTCAACATTCTCATGGTCGAGGACGATGAAGCGACGCGGCTGGTTGCCGACACTGTGCTGTCAAAGGCAGGTCACCATGTCAGGGCTGTCAGTTCCGGCTACGCGGCGGTCGAGGCGGTCGCGGATTTCAAGCCTGACATCCTCGTCATGGACATCAGCCTTCCAGGGATCGACGGTCTCGAAGCCATGAAACGTGTTCGAAAGGCTCTCGATTCGCCGGGCTTGCCGGTTATTGCGATGTCGGCACACGTTTTCACTTCGGAGGTCGAGCGCTATCTCAATTCCGGTGTGGATGCCTTCGTTGCCAAGCCGATCATCGACGAGCAATTGATCGAAGCTATTGCGGCCCTGAGCGACCGTGTTCCGACTGCTACCCTTCTGGCCGCATTTGATGAAGCTGCCTGCAAGGCAGACGTTCACGCCTTGGGGCTGGAGGTTGTCCAACGCCTGTACCGCATAGCGCAGGACAGCCTGCCGCGCCGCTTCGAGGCGATGCACGAGGCCTTGCGAAGCAACAACCGCAAGGCGTTGCGAGACCTGGCTCACGCGACGAAAAGCTCGGCGGGGTCGCTCGGCTTCCCGAGGTTGCTGGCTGCAGCGGTTGCGCTGGAGACGGCCTCAGCCGCGGCCTCCATCGAGGAGGTGGCTCAAATCGTCGTCGAATGCGAGGCAGCGTTTGCAGACGGTTCTGCGCAGTTGTCACAAATCCTCTCAGCCGATCGGCCCATAGAGCGGACCGCCGCAGAGTGATCGGCTGATTGCGCTGCGTTTTCAGTAACGCGGTACATCCCGCTGTATAGGCGGCGTCGCCTCCGGGGTGAAGAAGTAGCCTTCGCCATGTGCAGTCACGATGATACGGGGCGCGCGTGGATTGTCGTGAAGCTTCTGCCTAAGACGCCTGACCAGCACGTCCACGGTACGGTCGCTGGCATCCCATTCGCGTCTCGATATCTCGTGCAGCAGCCGTTCGCGCGACAGCACTTGCCCCGGATTGGCAGTGAGGGCAGACAGTAGTTTGAATTCGGCCCCGGTCAGATCGACGAAAGTTCCGTCTGTTGCTTGCAAGGTGCGGCGGGCGACATCGAGAATCCAGCCGTAAAAGGCGCGCGTGGAGGTGTTGGCGTTCGGCTGCCGGCTTTTGCCGACGCGCCGTAGGAGGCCCTTGACCCTCGCCAGAAGCTCCCGGTGCTCGAATGGCTTGGTCACGTAGTCGTCGGCGCCTATTTCCAGCCCGACTATGCGGTCGACGGTATCGGTGCGACCGGTCACAAGGATGATCCCCGCATCGGACCGTTCCCGCTGTTCCCGGGTGAGTTTCAGCCCGTCCTCGCCTGGCAGGTTGATGTCGATCATCAAAAGATCGGCAGGATGGCGTCCAACGATGCTGCGCATCTGTTCGCCATCGCCGGCTTCGCTGACCTTGTAGCCCTCGGCGAGAAAATACCCGGCAAGCTTCGCCCGCGTAACCGGGTCATCCTCCACGATCACAATGTGATGCTGGAGCCGCATGCCGAATTCCTCCCGCGCTCCGATTAACATCTTTTCACATGGCAAGCCACGACTTTTACATCGACGACGACACCGGTTCACTTCTGGCAGCTATTCTTGCTGGGCTGAGCGTATCAGAACTACCCGCAGAGGTGATTATCCGCTCGTCTGGAACGAGGAATAAAAGGGAGAAGAAATGAGAAAACTCACGATATCCGCAAGCGTAGCTGCGATCCTGGCTTTCACGGTAACCACCGCCTTTGCCCAGGATTCCACCGACGTCATCAAGATACCCACTCACAATTGGTCGAGCCAGATCGTAGGCGCGCATATCGTCGGCAAGCTGCTCGAGAAGACCGGCGCGAAAGTAGAATACGTGTCGGCGGATAGTCAGGTCGTCTATACGGCGCTCTGTGAAGGTGATGTGCATCTCGTCCATGAAGTTTGGGAAGGTGCCTTCGGCGTTGCGTTCGAGAAGGTCGTAAAGGAAGGCTGCGCCATCGATGCCGCCACCCATGACGCGAAGACCCGCGAGGAATGGTGGTATCCCAAATACGTCGAGGAAATCTGTCCCGGCCTGCCTGCCTGGGAAGCGCTCAATGCGTGCGCGGACAAGTTTGCCACCGCCGAGACTTCGCCCAAGGGCCGGTTCCTTGGCGGACCGGTCGACTGGCTCAAGCACGATTCCGAGCGTGTCGAAGCCTTCGGCATGAACTTCGAGGTGGTCAACGCAGGCTCTGCTGCAGCACTTTGGGCGGAACTTGCCTCGGCCGAGAAGCGCAAGGAGCCGATCGTTCTGTTCAACTGGACGCCCAACTTCATCGAGGCCCTGTATGAAGGCGCGTTCGTCGAGTTCCCGCCCTTCGATCCCAAGTGCAAGGACGATGCTTCCTGGGGAACCAACAAGGATCTCACCTATGACTGCGGGAACCCGAAGGACGGTTATCTGAAGATCGGCGCGTGGAAGGAATTCCCGAACAAGTGGCCCAAGGCCTACTCCGTGCTTCAGAAGATCAACTTCACCAACATGGATGTCGCGGTGCAGGCCAAGCTTGCCGATATCGACAACATGGAGCCGGAGCAGGCTGCAGACAAATGGCTGTCTGACAATGAAGCCCGCTGGAAGGAATGGCTGGGCTCGGCAAGCTGATCCCGACGTCCAGACTTCTACCTGCATAGTTGGCAGCGCCCGCCTGATTGCGGGCGCTCCCTCTCGCGCAGGCACAGTGCTGCCCTCCAACGGCAAAGGGAATTTCCATGGGCGACCCCAAGATTGCATGCCGAAATCTCTGGAAACTATATGGCCCCGATCCGGTCGGTTTCCTGAAACGACACGATGGCCGTCCTTCCATCGAGGCCATCCGGGCGCAGGGCTATATTTCGGCGGTTAGAGACGTTTCGTTCGACGTCATGCCCGGCGAGATTCTCGTTGTCATGGGACTTTCCGGTTCCGGAAAATCGACATTGCTGCGCTGCCTGTCGCGGCTTGTCCAACCCACGGCCGGCGAGGTGATGTTCGAAGGCCGCGACATGCTGACGGCTTCCGACAGCGAGTTGATCGAATTGCGCCGGCACAAGATGGGCATGGTGTTCCAGAACTTTGCACTGCTGCCGCACCGGACGGTCCTGGAGAATGTCGCGTTCCCCTTGCAGGTGCGGGGAACGGCTAGGCAGGAGCGGGAAAGCCGGGCGCGCGATGTTATCGAACTGGTTGGGTTGAAGGGGCGCGAAGGCTACTATCCGCGTGAACTTTCGGGCGGCCAGCAACAACGCGTCGGCATAGCCCGTTCGCTCGCAGTCGGGCCGGACCTGTGGTTCCTCGACGAACCCTTCTCTGCGCTCGATCCGCTGATCCGCAAGGAAATGCAGGACGAGTTTCTGCGGCTCCAGAAGGTTCTCAACAAGACGATCGTTTTCATTACGCACGATTTTGACGAAGCCATACGCGTCGCCGACCGCATCGCCATCATGAAGGACGGGGCCATCGAACAGCTTGGCACGGCTGAGCAGTTGGTAACCCGCCCAGCCACGCCTTATGTTGCGAAGTTCACTGAGAATATTCCGCGAGATCGGCTGCTGTCGGTAAGAAGTGTCATGGCGTCGACATCTCCCCGCAAGCCGGCCAAGGATGCGATCCGGGCCGACGCCCTGCTGGCGAGCATCGCGCGCCAGATCGTCACCACGGAACGCCCCATCGACGTCGTCGATGACGAGGGCATATTGGTAGGTACGCTGGATCGCGGCACCTATATCGATGCCCTTTACGACCAGGAACCGGCGCGGTGAGCGCGGTGGCCATGGAGCGCCCCACCAAGGTTGGCGCACCGGGAGCGCTTGCCAGGGCGGCGAAACCGGCGCTCACCGTGCTGCCGTTTCTGATCCTGTTCCTGTGCGCATCCTTGCTACCGGACTGGATGATGAAAGTGCCGCAGGCGTGGACGGTTCCATTCATCGACTGGACGAATGCCGTCATCGATCATCTGCGCGAAGATGCCCTGTTTGGTCTTTTCTCGTTCAGGGATTTTACCCGCTGGATTGCCGAGCTCATTACCTGGCCGCTTGCGCTGGTCGAAGGCTTGCTTGTCTCGGGCTTTCCGGATTTTGGTATACCAGCGATGCCGTGGGTGATGACCGCGGGCTTGTGCGGTGTCCTGGGGTGGGCCTTGCGTGACTGGCGGCTTGGCACGTTGGCCGCGGGCTGCGTTGCCTACATGGCGATCTTCGGCAAATGGGAACTGTCGATGATCACGCTGTCGGTCGTTCTGGTTGCAGCGCCGATAGCAGGTAGTATCGGATTCCTGCTCGGTATCATGGCGGTCAAGAAGCCATGGTTCGAGGCCGTGATCGTGCCGCTCCTCAACGTCCTGCAGTCGCTGCCGCACTTCTCCTACCTGATTCCCATCGCCGTATTCATCGGAGTGGGCCACAAGGCCGGAACAATCGCCACGATCATTTTTGCCATCCCGCCCATGGCGCGGCTGACGATCCTCGGCCTGAAAGGCATAGCCGAAGAGATCCGTGAAGCTGGCAAGATGGCGGGGTGCACCCGCTTCCAGATGCTCTGGATGGTCGAAATTCCGGCGGCCCGCCAGGCTCTGCTGGTAGGCGTCAACCAGGTCATCATGCAATGCCTTGCGATGGTCGTTATCGCCTCCTTCGTTGGCGCGCGCGGGCTTGGGCACGATCTTCTGTTTCGCCTTCAATCGCTCAAGATTGGTCAGGCGCTCGAAAGCGGCGTCGCGATCGTACTGATGGCGATCGTCCTCGACCAGTTGAGCCGTGCGGCTGCCGAGAAGCAGCCAAGCCATCTGGCCGACAACGTTTCATGGTTGGCGCGCTTCCCGTTCCTGTCTGCTGCAATAGCCGTATGCGGTGTGTCGCTGCTTTTGTCGGCGATCACGCCATACGCAAGCGTGTGGCCTGACGAACTTACACTGAGCACGGCACCGTTGTGGGATGGACTGGTCGACTGGATCACGCTCTACTTCTTCGATCCGCTGCAATACTTCCGGGATGCGATGCTGCTTTACGTGCTGATCCCGGTGCGTGGGCTGTTCCAGCAGATTCCGTGGACTGCAATGGTGGCGCTGGTCGCTGTGGCAGGCTGGTCGCTTGGGGGCGTACGTCTGGCGCTTGTCGTATCCGGCTTCGTGCTTTTCATTGCCTTTGCCGGTTTTTGGGAACGCTCGCTGATCACCGCCTATATGGTGGCGGTCGCGGTCATGCTGTGCGTGCTGATCGGTCTGCCGGTCGGGATATGGGCCTCCAAGACCGACCGCCGCGCAAAGATGGCGAAGCTCTGGTGCGATACGTTCCAGACCTTCCCATCCTTCATCTACCTGATCCCGGTGATCATGCTGTTCAAGGTGGGCGACGTCGCGGCCATTTCGGCGATCATCATCTACGCGATGATCCCGATCATTCGCTACACCGTGTTCGGCCTGCGCAACGTCCCGCAGGATATTGTCGAAGCCGGCATCACCTCGGGCTGCACCGAGCGCCAACTGTTGTGGAACATTCGCTTGCCGCTGGCCTTTCCGGAAATCATGCTGGGCATCAACCAGACCATCATGTTCGCACTGTTCATGGTCATTATTGCCGCCTTCATCGGCACCAAGGATATCGGGCAGGAGATATTCCGGGCGTTGACCTTCAATGACGCCGGCAAAGGCCTGGTGCTGGGCCTGTGCGTGGCCTTCATGGGACTGACGGCCGACAAACTCATCACCGCATGGTCGGCGGAGCGCAAGAGCAGATTGGGTCTGGCGTAGGGCCGGACCCAGACAAAATTCCGGATTGTGAAGACGCATGCAGGCGAAGGCGGCAACCCGACTGTAAGAGCCTCATTGCCGCTCGCGCACTCGAAAGGGACATTCGATCAGTTGCCCCCGACCGCGGCCCGCTGCCGCAAAACCGTCACAGTGGGCGGGGGCAGGCGGCAATCCATAGCCCTCGCCGCATCTGAAACCTCGCACTCCCGCACGAGCACGAATGTCCAAAGACCGTCTCTCTGCACTCCAAGCAGCGGCCGGTACGCGAACGTGTCCCTCTCCGCGTCGCCCGTGACGGGACCAACATTGCGGGCTGGACCGATGAAAGCGAGCGGGCGATCGCCTTCAGTCTTCACCAAGTAGGCGAACGTCTCGTCCTCGGGGTCCGCCGCTCTGTCCCCGATGTATGTCGGGCCGGCCATTGAGGAATCGGCTACGGCATCGCCGCAAAGCCCGGTCACGCCGGCAAGCACACTCATCGCCAATGTTAGTTTAGTCATATCATTAACTCCCTTGCTGCCGTGCTAAGCTGCTAGGCTACGGACCGTTTTCCGTTCAGGCTGGCCCGAGGTGGAGAGCATCGGCGATTTCGCGGCGCCAATCCTAAAGAGGCTCCGAATTGATCGCAAAATTTTTCCGAAGGTCGTATGATAGGCTATGGTGCCTCTGCGCTTTGCATTTGGTCCCTTTGTGCTTGACGCTCGCGACGGCGCACTATTCGAGCACGGCCTGCCTGTTGCGATTGGAAGCAAACCCCTTGCGCTGCTGCAGGCCTTGGTGGAGGCGCGCGGTCAAGTGGTGCCCAAGGCGGCCTTGATGGACGCTGCCTGGCCAAATACCTACGTTGAAGAAAGCAATCTGACGGTTCAGATCGCTGCTCTTCGGAGACGGTTGCGGGTCTCGCCCGACGGGGAAGAGTGGATCGCGACTTTCCCGCGGGTGGGCTATCGGTTCACAGGCCCGCTCACCATCCAACAGCGCGAGGCTCCAATCGTCGATCCCAGCCGGGCGCTCGAAGCGGACCCCTCTATCGCAGTCTTGCCCTTTGCGAACATGAGCCTCGATCCGGAGCAGGCGCATTTCGCCGACGGTTTGGTGGACGATTTGATCACCGACTTGTCGAAGGTGCCGGGTCTCCTGGTGATCGCAAGCCATTCATCGTTCGCTTTCAAGGCAATGTCCGCCGATACGCAATCGATCGCGAAGGAACTCGGTGTCCGCTATGTCATCGAGGGCAGCGTGCGTCGCGTCGCAGGCCAGGTCCGAATTGGGATTCATCTCACTGAGGCGACGACGAGCAGATGTCTTTGGGCTGAGCGGTTTGATGGCGATCTGGCCGACGTCTTTCGTCTGCAGGACCAAGTAGTGCGCAAGGTCGTCGCGGCTCTGGCGAACGTGCTGCCGCTTGAACCAGCGCTCGATGACGCGCCGTCTACCCGGCGCCGGACGACGATTATCGAAGCGTATGATTTCCTCGTTCGCGGGCGCGTTCTTGTCATGCACTCGCCCGCCGGAAACGATCTTGCTCGTACTCTCCTCGTCAAGGCCGCCGAGCTCGATCCGAATTTGGCTGAGGCCTACGCATGGCTCGCCGTTTCGCACTACAACGCGGCGATCCACTACGGGGAGGACTTTAACGCGAACCAGGCTTTGGGGCTCGCTTACGCTCAGAAGGCGATGTCGCTCGATATGAGCGATCCTATGGCACATAGCGTTCTTGGGTTTGCTCGGCTCTGCGAGGGCATACTCGAAGAGGCGGAGTCCGCATTCCAAACGGCGCTGCGGATCAACCCGAACCATGCCGACACGATGGTGAACATGGCGAACTTGAGAGTCCTGCAAGGCCGGCCCGGCGACGCCGTCGAACTGGCTGAGAATGCTCTCCGCCTCAACCCCTATCCGCCGGGCTGGTACTACTGGGACCTCGGCTTCGCGTACTATGCTGCCGGCCACTATACCCAGGCAGTCAGGGTTCTCCGCAAGGAGGAGGTTGGCCGGCTACCGGCAAAGCGCATCCTTGCTGCGAGCTTGGCGCAGCTCGGTCAGTTCGCCGAAGCTCACGAGGAAGCCCGCCGGTTCCTTGAGATAAATCCCGGCTTCCTCGCATCTCGTTGGGCAGCTACGCAGCCTTTTAGGCGCGATGAGGACCGACAACATTTCCTCGACGGTTATATCAAGGCGGGTTTGCCGCTTTAGACCTAGCGTCTGCGATACTTTCTCCGGCCCGTGCCGTCGGAATTAATCTAACCGCTCCGCAATCTCTCTGCTTGTCCTACTACCCGTTCGATCGCGGCACACAGAAAGTGGAAAGTCGCTCTTTCATTAAGCCCATGAATGCCTGGGCGACAACCGATGGTTCGTGATCTGCGGATCGAAAAAGCGCAATGTCATAGGTTATCTGTGGCTCAAAGCGTCGACAGACAAAACCGAGCTTGCTGAACATCCCCGCTGAAGCCGGGTCAACTATGGAGACGCCGCTTCCGCACGCGACCATTGCACAGATCGACGCGAACATTTCGACTTCCGCTACTATATTCAAGGTCGCGCCGCGTTCTGCGAATGCGCTGCTTATGTGATGGAAGATCGCTCTTCGCGACGAGACGATGACGAAGCTTTCGGCGTGAAACAATTCTGGCGTAAGGGTTGCATGCGTTGCAAGCCGATGCTGTTCCGGCACGATGGCCACGCAGTCCATAACATAGCGCTCGACTGAAAGCCCCGACGGGTCGATCGGCAACTCCGCGATGCCCAGGTCGTACTTGCGCGACGGGAACAGCGCTCGGACCTCATCGGAATTTCGGGTCAACAATTCGATACGCACCTCAGGCCGTTGGGACTTGAAATCCGCTAGTGCAGGCGGCAGCAGCGAGATCGCCGCGCTTGGATGGGCTGCTATGACCAAGTCGCCGGCATGGCCGGAGCGGATGGTCCTGGCCACGCGATCCAGTCCCTCTATGACGCCCAAAGTACGCACTGTTGGTTTCCACGCGGAACTGAGCCGGTTAGGCGCATAATTTCCATTGAGAATTGAGCCATGTGAACCTTCCCCCAACGCGGTGAGTGGCGGGGG
>NZ_LMGJ01000037.1 GCF_001427385.1 Mesorhizobium sp. Root157 | reverse complement strand
CGTCATGCGACCAATCCGGCACCGACGCTTCCCCTCGATACCCGGTGCGCACCGAGTTTCCCGCAGAAGCGATGGCACGGATTATGGAAGAGGTTGAGAGGGCGTGGACAAGGACGGTGAGAGGTTTTTGCGGAAAGTTAATGGGAACAACGGGTTGACCGGATGGTGGGGCGGCAGGTGGACGGATCGATCCTCTTTTGTGCATTGTCGCCCGGTCGGCATCGTTGACAGGCCACCGCACCGTCACGGAGATCCCGGACAGTCCTTTCCCGCTCCGCTCGAAAGAGAATTCCGGGATGACAAAGCGGAGAGGTTGCGCTCCCTTGGCCGCATTACGCTGTTTTACGTTTGCCGCCCCGCTCCGGTTACCCGAGCCACACTGCTCAGAGAGCGCTCAAGCTTCCAGCACGACGCAGTTTCAAGTCTGCTTACTCCGCCGCAATCTCGGTGGCGTAGGTCGACTGGTAGCGCGCGCGCTGGCGGTTCAAGGCTACCATGGTGTTGCGCAGCAGGATCGCCACCGTAATGGGGCCGACACCGCCTGGAACCGGCGTGATCCATGATGCCACTTGCCTGACGCTCTCGGTATCGACATCGCCGACAATGCGGCTTTTGCCGTCCGGGCCGATCTCGGCGTTGATGCCGATATCGATGACGGCGGCACCGGGCTTGACCATGTCGGCCTTGATCAGCCGCGGCTTGCCGACGGCGACGAACAGCGCGTCGGCTCGGCGCGCGTGGGCTGCGACCGAGCGCGTCATGTGGTGGCAGACGGTGACGGTGGCGCCTTCGCTCATCAGCAGGAAGGCGATCGGCTTGCCGACGATCTCGGAATGGCCGACGATCACCACTTCGAGCCCCTTGAGGTCGAGGCCGGTTTCCTTCAGCAGTTCGACCGAGGCGGCGGCCGTGCACGGCGCAAGATCGAGTTCGTTGTAGACGATGTTGCCGATCGAGGCCGGGTGCATGCCCTCGACATCCTTGAGCGGATGGATCGCCGCCTGCAACGCCTTGATGGGGATATGGGCGGGCACCGGCCGCTGGATGATGATGCCGGTGACGCGCGGATCGGCGTTCATGCCGTGGATCGCGGCTTCCAGTTCGGCGGCGGTGAGGTCGGCGGGGAAATTTCTCTCCTCGAAGTCGATACCCGCCAACTCTGCCTTGGCGCGCTGGTTGCGCACGTAGACGCCGACCGCGGCGACATCGCCGACGGTGATCGACACCAGCTTGGGCGGAAAGCCGTCGGCTGCGGCGGCCTCGGCCTGCTCGCGCACCGAGGCAATGATGCGCTGGGCGACCGGGCCGCCCTTCAGGTAGCGCGTATCATCGGAGACGGACATTTGGTGTTTCCTGTGTGGAAAATGGTTTGCATACGGAGATAGCCGACAATTCCGCCGAGAGCAACGTGAAAGCGGCTTGCGGCGGTATTTGCGGCCATGGCCGAACGTGGTCGTCGGGAGGGAAACAAAAAGGGCAGCGCGGCGTTGCCGACTGCCCTTCCTGCGACCGGTCATGTCCCCACACGACCCGTCCCCCGTTGTTGCGGAGCGTTCTACATCACGACGACCGTTGTGCCAACCGGTACGCGTTCATAGAGGTCAACGACATCTTCGTTGCGCATGCGGATGCAACCCGACGAGACGGCCCCGCCGATGGTCCAGGGCTGGTTGGTGCCGTGGATGCGATAGAGCGTCGAACCGAGATAGAGCGCGCGGGCGCCGAGCGGGTTTTCGATACCGCCGGCAAGATGGGTCGGAAGATAGCGGCCCTTGGCCTTTTCGCGCGATATCATCTCGGCGGGCGGATACCAGTCCGGCCATTCGCGTTTTTGCGACACCTTGTGGGTGCCGGCCCATTCGAAGCCCGGCTTGCCGGTGCCGACGCCGTAGCGCCGCGCCTTGCCGTTCTTCTCGACGAGATAAAGGAAGTTGTCGCGCGTATCGATGACGATGGTGCCGGGCTTTTGCGGCCCGTCATAGGCGACCTGCTGCGGCAGGTAGATCGGGTTGATCTCACGGCGCACGGCGCGCTTCTGCGGCTTGGGCACGGCGGCGGTGCGGAGTTGCCTGTCCGGTTGAACCTGGACATGCGCCGGCGCCTGGACAGCGCGCTTCTGCCGGATTTTCGGCGTACGCTTCAGCGGGCGGATCGCGCCTGGCTGCTGGCCAAGCTGCATGACCCAGGGCGCGGACAGATCGGGACTGACCATGACCGGCGGGCGCTCGGCGTAACGGTCGCTGGCCAGGGATGGCGATACCGCCAGGGCCAGGGCGCTCGCGGCGCCGAACAGGGAGGCGAAAAGTCGTTTCATCAGGGTGTGCTCTCAACTCGATCGGCTTGGCCGGGCGGAAACACCCGATCCGGCCATGGCGCGATGTTGGCTGCGAGCTGCAACCGAAACGTGAATCGGAATGCATAAAATGCGGTTTTGTCAGTAAAGCTTTTGGTATGGTTATCGGCGCGTTCAGGAATCTGGTAAAGCGCCGGTAAAAGGCGACGCGAAACAGGTTAACGGGCACATTCCATGGACCAGACGACAGGCTTGATCACCGGCCCGGACGGCGTCGAGCGGTGCTTCTGGCACGGCAATCTGCCGGACTATCTGCACTATCACGACCATGAATGGGGCCGGCCGGTGGCCAACGACACCAGGCTGTTCGAAAAGATCTGCCTGGAAGGCTTCCAGTCGGGCCTGTCGTGGCTGACCATTTTGAGGAAGCGCGACAATTTCCGCGAAGCCTTTGCCGGTTTCGACATCGACCGCGTCGCGCGCTTCGGCGACAGCGATGTCGAGCGGCTGGTCGGCAATGCCGGCATCATCCGCCATCGCGGCAAGATCGTTTCCACCATCAACAACGCCAAGCGCGCCCGCGAAATGGCCGACGAGGCAGGCTCGCTTGCCGCCTGGTTCTGGAAATTCGAACCCGGACCCCTGGAACGGCCGGAAGTGGTCGACCTCGCCCATCTGAGAGCCAACCCGACCACCGCCGTCTCGGTGCGCATTTCCAAGGAATTGAAGAAGCGCGGCTGGAGCTTCGTCGGCCCGACCACCGTCTATGCCTTCATGCAGGCGATGGGATTGGTCAACGACCATCTCGAAGGCTGCGCGTGCCGGGCCGAGGTGGAGGCCGAGCGCCAGCGCTTCAAGCGGCCCGGCTGACGGCTTACGGGCAAAGGCAAGGCGTGCGATCCTCGCCGCCCAAACCCTTGCCGCCCAAACCCTTGCCGCATTGGGCGGCATCGGTTAGGACAGCCGCGTCGCGGAGCCGGTAATTTTACCGCCGCGCCATGTCCTGAACCGCCGAGTACCCAATCCATGGCCGAACGATCGGAAAAGATGAAAGCGCGGCTGCCGCGCGGGCTTGCTGACCGCAGCGCGGAAGACATCCGCGCCGTCGAAAAGATGACGGCCAAGATCCGCGAAGTCTACGAGCTTTACGGCTTCGAGCCGGCCGACCAGCCGCTGATCGAATACACCGATGCGCTGGGCAAATTCCTGCCCGACCAGGACCGGCCGAACGAGGGCGTGTTCTCCTTCCAGGACGACGACGAGCAATGGCTGTCCCTGCGCTACGATCTGACCGCGCCGATGGCCCGCTTCGTGGCGGAGAACTACGAGCGGCTGCCGAAGCCGTTCCGCAGCTATCGCTCCGGCTGGGTGTTCCGCAACGAGAAGCCGGGGCCGGGACGCTTTCGCCAGTTCATGCAGTTCGACGCCGATACGGTCGGCACGCCGGGTGTCGCGGCGGACGCCGAAATGGCGATGATGATGGCCGACGTGATGGAAGCGCTGGGCATCAAGCGCGGCGACTACGTCATCCGCGTGAACAACCGCAAGGTGCTGGACGGTGTGCTCGAGGCGATCGGCCTTGGCGGCGACGAAAATGCCGGACGGCGGCTGACCGTGCTGCGCGCCATCGACAAGCTGGACAAGCTGGGTGTTGAGGGTGTCCGTCTCTTGCTGGGTGCCGGCAGATGGGACGGTGGCAAGGAAGGCGAAGGCGATTTCACGAAGGGTGCAGGTCTCGACGAGCAGCAGATTGCAATAGTCGGGGGCATAAAGCGACTGCTTGACTATCCATGGTCGAAACCGTTTTCCGTCGCTGCATACAAGCGGTACTTTCGAATGTGGGTTCCGCTGCGTAATTTGCCTGAACTCGTTGACATTGCATTGGACGAGCTTGATCAGATCAGAAGACTGGTGCGCTCCGCGGGCTATGGTCCTGACCGCATCCGCATCGACCCCTCCGTCGTGCGTGGCCTCGAATATTACACCGGCCCGGTCTACGAGGCCGAACTGCTGGCCGAGATTCCTAACGAGGATGGAAAAATCGTGCGCTTCGGCTCGGTCGGCGGCGGCGGGCGCTATGACGGGCTGGTGTCGCGCTTTCGCGGCGAGCCGGTGCCGGCGACAGGCTTTTCCATCGGCGTCTCGCGCCTGATGACGGCGCTGAAGAACCTCGGCAAGCTCGACACGTCCGACGTGATCCAGCCGGTGGTGGTTCTGGTCATGGACAAGGACACGGAAAGCCTTGGCCGCTACCAGAAGATGGTGGCGGAGTTGCGCAAGGCCGGTATCCGCTCCGAAATGTATCTCGGCGGCGCCGGCATGAAGGCGCAGCTCAAATATGCCGACCGCCGCGGCTGTCCGGTGGCGATTATCCAGGGCGGCGACGAGCGCGCCAAGGGCGAGGTGCAGATCAAGGATCTGATCGAAGGCGCGCGGCAGGCGAAGGCGATTGCCGACCATGCCGACTACAAGGAGGCGCGGCCGGGGCAGGTGACGGTCGCCGAGGCCGATCTGGTGGCGGAAGTCCGCAAGGTGCTCGACGCGCAGGCCGAGGACCGCAAGCGCACGTCATGACCTCGCGCCCAGCCATCGCCATCGACATCGCCAAGCTGTTTGCCGAGCGCGGGGCGCTGCCGGTCGACGTGCCGGTGCTGCAGCCGGCCGATCCGTTTCTCGACATGGCCGGCGAGGATTTGCGCCGCCGCATTTTCCTCACCGAAAGCGAGACCGGCCACACGCTTTGCCTGCGCCCGGAATTCACCATTCCGGTGTGCCTCGACCACATCGCCTCGCAGGCCGGCACACCGCGCCGCTATGCCTATCTGGGCGAAGTGTTCCGTCAGCGCCGCGAAGGCGCCAACGAATTCTTCCAGGCCGGTATCGAGGACCTCGGCGACCGCGATACGGCGCGCGCCGACGCCCGTTCGGTAGCGGACGCGCATGCGCTGATCTCGCTGGCGTTGCCCGGCCGGGCGCTGACCGTCACGCTCGGCGACCAGGCGGTGTTCGAGGCGGTGCTGGCGGCGCTTGGCCTGCCACGCGGCTGGCGCATGCGGCTGGCGCGCGCCTTCGGCTCGGATGCGATGCTGGAAACAGCCCTTGCCGACCTTGCCAATCCGCCGCGCAACGGCCAGCTCGACGGTGCCGTTGCGCTGCTCGCCGCCGATGGCGATGGCGAGGGGCTTGCCACCCATATCGCAACCGAAATGGAGCAAGCGGGCCTGTCGGCGTCGGCTGGCCGCACGCCCGCCGACATCGCACGCCGGCTGATCGAAAAGGTGCAGTTGCGCAGCGTGCGCCTGTCGGACGACGCGTTTGCCGCGCTGAAAAGCTTCCTCGCCATCGACGCGCCGTTGGCCGGAGCGGCGTCCGCGCTGGAAAAATTCGCTGCGGACGCCCACCTGTCGCTCGGCGAGGCGCTGGAAAAATTCGCCGCCCGCGCCGATGCGATCGCCGCGCACGGACTGGGTGCCGACACGGTTCGCTACGATGCCGCCTTCGGCCGTCCGCTCGACTACTACACCGGTCTCGTGTTCGAGATCGCGGCGACCGGCAATTCTCCACGGGTGCTGGCCGGTGGCGGCCGCTATGACCGGCTGCTGACGCTGCTCGGCGCCAAGACGCCGATCCCCGGCGTCGGCTTCTCGGTCTGGCTAGACCGGATCGAAGCGCTGCGGGAGGCCCTTTCATGAGCATTACCGTCGCCCTGCCTTCCAAGGGCCGCCTGAAGGAACAGACGCTGGACGTGCTGGCCAAGGCCGGGCTTGCTGTGAGCCTGCCCAGCGACGAGCGCAAGTACCACGCCCATGTCGAAGGCCGCGAAGACATCGAGGTGGCCTTCCTGTCGGCTTCCGAGATTGCCGGCGAAATCGGCCAGGGCGCGGTCGATCTCGGCGTCACCGGCGAGGACCTGGTGCGCGAAACCCTGACCGACTGGGAGCAGCGCGCCGAAATCGTGGCTCGCCTCGGCTTCGGCCATGCCGACGTCGTGGTCGCGGTGCCCGACGTCTGGCTGGACGTCGACAGCATGGCCGACCTTGACGATGTCGCCGCCGATTTCCGTCACCGTCACGGCCGGCGCCTGCGTATCGCGACCAAATACTGGCGCCTCACCCAGCAATTCTTTTCCGGCAAGCACGGCATCCAGGTCTACCGCATCGTGGAAAGCCTTGGCGCCACCGAAGGCGCGCCCGCCGCCGGGTCGGCCGACGTCATCGTCGACATCACCTCGACCGGATCGACGCTGCGCGCCAATCGGCTGAAGGTGCTTGCCGACGGCGTGGTGCTGCGCTCGCAGGCTTGCCTGGTGGCCTCGCGCAAGGAGCGCGGCGCGAAGGCCGAAGCGCTTGTCGCCGAAATCGCGGCCAAGGTGCGCACGGCAACCGGCGGTTAGACTGGCGTTCCACCGAAACCCGCTGTAAATCCTCGGCAATGATCAATTCGCTTAGCTCGCCCGACCTGCAGCAGAGCAACCGGCTGCGCCTCAACACGCTGATCCGCTTGCGCTGGCTGGCCATTTTCGGCCAAAGCACCGCGGTTCTCGTCGTCGCCTACTGGCTGCAATACCCGTTGCCGGTCGGCATGTGCTTCGCGCTGATCGCCGGGTCGGCCTGGATGAACCTTTGGCTGGCCTTCCGCTATCCGGCGGCGCACCGGCTAAGCCCGCTGGCCGCCCTGGGCATCCTTGCCTTCGACAGCCTGCAACTTGCCGGCCTGCTCTACATGACGGGCGGCCTGACCAACCCGTTCTCACTTTTGATGACGGTGCCGGTCGTCATTTCGGCAACGTCGCTGCCGCTCAGGCTCACCGCGGTGCTGGGCGTCCTGGTGATGGCTGCCGCGACGCTGCTGGCCTTCTTCCACCGCCCGCTGCCATGGATCGAAAACGCGCCGCTGGTGATGCCGTTCGTCTACGTTGCCGGCATGTGGATGGCGCTTT
The DNA here is from genome assembly GCF_001427385.1 of Mesorhizobium sp. Root157. Lineage (GTDB taxonomy): Bacteria > Pseudomonadota > Alphaproteobacteria > Rhizobiales > Rhizobiaceae > Mesorhizobium. Next base: position 157,298 of record NZ_LMGJ01000037.1, on the reverse strand, counting down.
TGTCGTCGATCGCCTTTACCGCCATCTATGCCTTCCGCGTGGCCGAGGAAGCGCGGCTTCTTGCCAATGCATTGGCCGCGACCGAACTGGTGCTGCAACGCGAGCAGCATCTTTCGGCGCTGGACGGGCTGGCGGCGGCGGCGGCGCACGAGCTTGGCACGCCGCTGGCCACCATCACGCTGGTGGCCAAGGAAATGGAAAAGGTGCTCGGCAAGGACCCGAAGCACCATGACGACGTCACCTTGCTGCGCACGCAAAGCGAGCGTTGCCGCGAAATCCTCAAGCGGCTGACCAGCCTGTCTTCGGAGGGCGAGCCGCAGCTTGCGCGCCTGCCCTTGACATCGCTGGTCGAGGAGGTGATCGCGCCGCATCGCGATTTCGGCATTTCGATCAAGCTCAAGCCGGGCGAGCGTATCGGGCCGGAGCCGGTCGGGCGGCGCAATCCGGGCGTCATCTACGGTCTCGGCAACCTGGTCGAAAACGCCGTCGATTTCGCCCATACCAGCGTCAGCGTGAGCTGGAACTGGGACGATGCCTCGATCCTTCTCGCCATCACCGATGACGGCCCGGGCTTCCCGGTGGAAGTCATCGACCGCATCGGCGAACCCTACATGTCGACGCGCCAGGGGGCCGAGCCGGGCGGCGGGCTCGGGCTTGGCCTTTTCATCGCCAAGACGCTGCTGGAACGCTCGGGGGCCAGCATCGTCTTCCGCAATTCCAGCGGCCCCGGCGAAGGCGCCGTGGTGCAGGTGAAATGGCCGCGCAGCATGTTCGTCTACGCCGACAATGTGGCTGGCACGTCGTTCGCCACGGTGTAGAGTCAGGGTCCGGAGTTGGACAGCGGCGCTCAACACCTGTATTTGCGCGTGAAAGTTATTTTCTTGCACGACAACGGTTTCTTGCACGACAACGGATTGGGAACTGACAGATCATGACCGGCGAAGAAGTCACTGGCAGCATGGTAACGGGCGACGACACTTCACTGCTGATCGTCGACGACGACAAGCCATTCCTCACCCGGCTGGCGCGCGCCATGGAAACGCGCGGCTTTGTCGTCGATACCGCCGATAGCGTCGAGGAAGCGGTGGGCAAGGCCCGCGCCAACCCGCCGGCCTATGCGGTGGTCGACATGCGGCTCGGCGACGGCAACGGCCTCGACGTGGTCGCCGCCATCCGCGAAAAGCGCGAGGATGCGCGCACCGTCATCCTGACCGGCTATGGCAATATCGCCACCGCCGTGACCGCGGTGAAGCTCGGCGCCATCGACTATCTGTCCAAGCCGGCGGACGCCGACGACGTGTTCGCAGCACTGACCCGCACGTCCGGCGAACGCGCCGCACCGCCGGAAAACCCGATGTCGGCCGACCGCGTGCGCTGGGAACATATCCAGCGCGTCTACGAGATGTGCGAGCGCAACGTCTCGGAAACCGCGCGCCGGCTCAACATGCATCGGCGCACCTTGCAGCGCATCCTGGCCAAGCGCGCGCCAAGGTAGCGAACTAAGCGAGTAGCGAGTAGCGAGTAGCGAGTAGCGACTAGGATTTCCCTATTCGCTCTCGCCCTCAAGCGCCGGCACCGCCACGCCGGCAAGTTCCGCCGCCAGAAGGCGGGCAGCACCGGCGCGGGCGATGCGCAGCATCAACGCCTTGCGGGTTGGTGCCGCCATGCGATGCTCCGGCGCTTCTCGCATGATCTCCGCGCCATAGCCGTCCGAGAAAATGAAACCGCATTCCTGCGGAAAAATATCCGCCGGCACGCCGGGGTGGGTGGCGAAGAAGAAGCGGTCGCAATGCAGCCGATAGTCCGGCCATTTGCGGTCGACGCGGAAATCCTCGATCGACGACTTGATCTCGATGATCCAGATGTCGCCCTGCCGCGTCAGCGCGACCAGATCGGCGCGGCGGCCGGTGGCCAGCGAAAGCTCCGGCAGCACATGCGCGCCGAGATTGGTGAGCAGGCGCTGGACGCCGCGCCGGACCAGAAGCGCGCGCTCCGACTGGCGGCCGTCAGCGAGAGGGTTGTGGGCAAGTGGGGAAACGATCGGCATGACACGCACCATGCCAGAGTTTGTTCACGTTTTGAACCCGGCGTCTGGAAAATCCGAAACGGCTGCAATTATTGTGCGGCGGCGCTCTCCCCCGCCATTTCCTCGAGGATCGGGCAGTCGGGGCGCTCATCGCCGTGGCAGGCGTGGACGAGCTTCTGCAAGGTGGCGCGCATCGATTGCAGTTCGCGGATCTTGTCCTCGATCGCCCGGACATGATCGGAGGCGATCTGGCGGACATCGGCGCTGGCGCGCGAACGATCCTGGTAGAGCGCCATCAACTGCCGGCAGACTTCGATGGAAAAGCCGAGGTCGCGGGCGCGCTTGAGGAACGCCAGACGATGGACGTCGTCGCCGGAATAGGCGCGGTAGCCGTTGCCGGCGCGCTGCGGGGCGATCAGGCCGATCTCCTCATAGTAGCGGATGGTCTTGGCGGGGAGCCCGGCGCGGCGGGCGGCATCACCGACATTCATTCGACAAACCTCCAACTGCCTTGCCGCTTGCGAAATTGCGGTCATTGATTTTGCTTCACATTATCGTGAAGCCTGTTGCGCAAATGCCGCAGTCTGCAACTTACGCGGCGGCGATGCCTACCATATAAGCAGCGCCTGCTTGGCAAGCAAAAAAATAGCCAGCAAGAATATGCCGCAGAAATCGAGGCCGATTCGGCCAGATAGTTTCGGGCGGGGGCAACGGTTTTACATGCGGGTGAAAGCTTTCCTTCTTGCCGCGGCGCTGGCGACCGCACTCAGCGGTTGCAGCACCATCGGCTCGATGCCGATCTTCTCCAGCAATTACGGTTCGGTGACGGACGCCGGCTATACGCTGCCGCGCATCCCGATCGAGAAGGTCAAGCGGGAATACCATCGGCAGATCGTCAACTACGACACCAAGGAAAAGCCCGGCACCGTCGTCGTCGACACCAGCAAGAAGTTCCTCTACCTCGTCATGGCTGACGGCAAGGCGATGCGCTACGGCATCGGCGTCGGCCGCGAAGGCTTCGAATGGCGCGGGACGGCCCGCATCGCCATCAAGCGCGAATGGCCGACCTGGACGCCGCCCGCCGCCATGATCAAGCGCCAGCCCGAACTGGCCAAATATGCCGGCGGCATGGAGCCGGGGCTGAAGAACCCGCTCGGTGCCCGTGCGCTTTATCTTTTCAACAAGGGTGGCGATTCAGGCTACCGGCTGCACGGCACGCCGGAGTGGAACTCCATCGGCAAGGCGATGTCGTCGGGCTGCATCCGGCTGATGAACCAGGACATCATCGACCTCTACAACCGCGTCGACAACGGCGCCAAGGTCATCGTGATGTAACAAGCATTGCATGCGGACCGTCCAGGCAACACGGACGTCCCAAACAGGAAACCGGGCCTTGCAGCCCGGTTTTTTGTTGCGCTATCGAGGAGGCTGGGCGTGGCGCCTCGTCAGGAAACCTGCTCGACCTGCTGGACTTCCGGCACGAAGTGCCTGAGCAGGTTCTGGATGCCGTGCTTCAGCGTCGCGGTGGAAGACGGGCAGCCGGCGCACGACCCCTTCATGTGCAAGAAGACGGTGCCGTTCTCGAAGCCGCGGAAGGTGATGTCGCCGCCGTCCTGGGCAACGGCCGGGCGCACGCGGGTGTCGAGCAGTTCCTTGATGGTCAAGACGAGTTCCTCGTCGGCCTTGTCGTAGAACTCTTCCGTCTCGCTGGTTTCGGCTGCCGGCGCCGAACTGCTCATGACCGGCTGACTGGACATGAAGTGTTCCATGATCGTGCCGAGGATGGCCGGCTTGAGATGCTGCCACTCGGGACCATCCTTGGTCACGGTGATGAAATCGTAGCCGAAGAACACGCCGGTGACGCCCGGAATGTCGAACAGGCGTCCGGCCAGCGGCGAAGCTTCGCGAGCGCTGTCGGCATCGCGGAAATCGGCGGTGCCTTCACGCAGCACTTCCTTGCCCGGCAGGAACTTCAAGGTCGCCGGATTGGGGGTCGCCTCGGTCTGGATGAACATGGCCGTCTCCATGGCCGCATGCGGCCGTTCAGATTGGAATAATTCTAAATAGACCTCCCGCCTGGCTTATTCAAGCGATAAGGCGGATGGGAAAGAGCTGGCTGCGAAAACTGGCGCTGGCTGGCTGGCGTGTTCTAGGGCCTGCCCGGCAAAAGGGAAAGAGGTTTGCGCCGGCGATCCCGGCGGACGGTAACCGCATCCTATGCGAGGCTTTCGATGTCCTCGTCCGACAGGATCTGCGGAATGACGGTGACGGGGATGGGGAACGCCGCGCCCTTGCCGACGACGGATGCCACCAGCGGACCGGGGCCTTCCTTTCCCGACCCGGCGGCCAGAACGAGGATCGAAATGTCCTGGTCCTCCTCGATCAGCTTGTGGATTTCCTCCACCTTCTTGCCTTCGCGCACCACCAGTTCCGGCTCGATGCCGAATTTCTGGCGCACCTTGCTGGCGTAGCCGTCGAGGGCTGCATTCGCGGTGGCGGCCGCCTCCTCGCGCATGATCTTTTCCACGCCCAGCCAGTGCTGGAAGTCGTCGGGCTCGATGACGTAGAGCAGCACCAGCACGCCGTTGGTGACCTTCATGCGCATCGAGGCGTAGAACACGGCCCGTTCGCATTCGGGCGTGTCGTCGATGACGGCCAGGAACTTGCGGCGGTGACCCGCTTCGCGGCTGAGACGTTTGGAAACCATGGTGCGCTGTACGACTCGTGGCGTTGAACCGGCGCAATCTGCCACCGGCGGCAGCCGGCGACAAGCCGGTGATTTCCCAGGTCCTGACCTAGCCTCTGAGTTCCCGCCGCAGGATCTTGCCGACCGGGGTTTTCGGCAATTCGGTGCGGAACTCGATATATTTCGGCCGCTTGTAGCCGGTCAAATTGACCTTGCAATAGGCGATAAGCGTCTCGACGGTGAGGTCGGGGTCCTTCCTGACAACGAACAGCTTCGGTACCTCGCCCGAATGTTCGTCGGGCACGCCGATGGCGGCGACCTCAAGCACGCCGGGATGCTGGGCGACGACCTCCTCCAGTTCGTTCGGATAGACGTTGAAGCCGGAGACGAGGATCATGTCCTTCTTGCGGTCGACGATCTTGGTGAAGCCGGCTTCGTCCATGAAGCCCATGTCGCCCGACTTGAAGAAGCCGTCCCTGGTCATCACCTTGGCGGTCTCGTCGGGCCGGTTCCAGTAGCCGGCCATGACCTGCGGCCCCTTGATGCAGATCTCGCCGACTTCGCCGAGCGGCAGGTTGCCGCCCTCGTCGTCGCGGATGGCGATCTCGGTCGAAGGAATGGGCAGGCCGATGGTGCCGGTGAAGTCCGGCGAACTGCACTTGTTGGCGGTCGCCACCGGCGAGGTTTCGGACAGGCCGTAGCCTTCGGTGATGTGGTTGCCGGTCAGCGCCTTCCAGCGGTCGGCGACGCCCTTCTGCACGGCCATGCCGCCGCCGAGACTGAGCGTCAGCGACTTGAAGTCGAGCTTGCGGAAGTCCTCGTTGTTGAGCAGCGCATTGAACAGCGTGTTGAGGCCGGGGAAGATGTGGAAGGAATATTTGCGCAGTTCCTTGGCGAAGCCCGGAATGTCGCGCGGATTGGGGATCAGGATGTTGTGGGCGCCCTGCTGCATGCCCATCAGCGCGTTCACCGTCAGCGCGAAGATGTGATAGAGCGGCAGCGCGCAGATATAGGTGAGATGAGCCGGCTTCGGCTTGACCGTATAGGCGTCCTCCACCCACAGCGCCAGTTGCGCGACGTTGGCCAGAACGTTGCGGTGAAGCAGCGTCGCGCCCTTGGAGACGCCGGTGGTGCCGCCGGTATATTGCAGGAAGGCGATGTCGTCCGGCGACACCTCGACCGGCGTGAAGGCAAGGCCGTTGCCGGCCTTCAGCGCAGCATTGAACTTGACGTGACCGGGCAGCGACCAGGCCGGGACCAGCTTCTTGACGCGACGCACGACGATGTTGACCAGCGCGCCTTTCAAACCGCCGAGCATTTCGCCCATCGAGGCAACGATGACATGCTTGACAGGGGTCTTGCCGATGGCGGCCTGCAGGGTTGCGGCGAAATTCTCCAGGATGACGATGGCCTCGGCGCCGGAATCCTTCAATTGGTGTTCAAGCTCGCGCGGCGTGTAGAGTGGGTTGACGTTGACGACGACATAGCCGGCGCGCAGGCAGGCCATCATGGCGACGGGATATTGCAGGACGTTGGGCATCATCAGCGCGACGCGCGCGCCTTTGCGCAAACCCGTGGATTGCAAATAGGCGGCGAAGGCAGATGACAGGCGCTCGAGTTCGGCAAAGCTCACCGTCTTGTCCATGCAGGTGAAAGCCGGATTGCCGGCGAACTCCTTGCAGGCGGTGACTAGGAGATCGCCGATCGAGGCCGACGGCATCGGGCCGATCTCGGCCGGCATGTTCTTCGGGTAGCTGGCGAGCCAGGGTTTCTGCGGCAACCCGGCTGCCAGCCGGGTGATGGCCTTCGGCAGCGGCTTGTCGGCTGCGGGCTTTTTGGGCGCCTGTTTCGCGGGTGCCGGCCTGGCGGCGGATGGCTTGGCAGATGAAGATTGGGCAGATGATGATTTGCGGCTTGCCGCAGCCGGCTTCGCCGCAGCCTTCGGCGTGGGCTTGCCGGCGCCGGCATTCGGCGCGGGCTTCGCGGCAGCTTTTGCCGGAGCCTTGGCCGCGGGCTTGATCGCAGCCGGCTTCTTGTCCGTGCTCGCGCTGTCGTTTTTCTGCTGAGCCGCTTTGCCTTTCGCCGGCCCCGTCCTGCTTGCCTTGACCAATACTGCCTCCCCTGGTTTCGCGTCACCGGTGGCGTCGCGGCCCGCTCGCTGCCAGCCGGCGGGAGTGCCACGCTTGCACTGTATTGCGACAGTTCCGGACCTTGCAAGCCGTGCCCTAAGGGCAGGCGTAGCGGAAACGCCGGACGCCGGCGTCGAAACGACCGCCAGCGGCCCGACGCCGGCGATGGACATCGGATGCGGCTTATCGCGTCGGTCATACCCGGTCGCTGCAGCCTATCTTGCCATTCCTTTTGTTGCGCGACATCGACGATCTGGGGAATTTTGTTCCGGTTCCGCAAGGGCAGGCAGGCAGGGAGTTCCAAAGCCGGAAAAACGGTGCTTATATGCGCGCTTCACGAGCCTGGTTAGGGGGCTTGGAAGAACATCAGGGAGTGCTCAATGAAAATCAAACTGACCTTTGCGGCAGCGTTGCTCGCCGCAACAGTTATGTCCGGCGTGGCCAATGCAAAGACGTTCGTGTATTGCTCCGAGGGATCGCCCGAGGGCTTCGACCCCGGCCTCTACACGGCGGGCACGACCTTCGACGCGGCTGCGCACACCGTCTACAATCGCCTGCTCGAGTTCGAACCCGGCACGACGAACCCGGTTGCCGGCCTGGCGGAAAGCTGGACGATCTCGGACGACGGCCTTGAATACACCTTCAAGATCAGACCCGGCGTCAAGTTCCAGACCACCGAATTCTTCACGCCGACGCGCGAACTGAACGCCGACGACGTCATTTTCTCCTTCGAGCGCCAGCTCAAGAAGGACAATCCCTGGAACCAGTACGTCGCCGGCGCCTCATGGGAATATTTCAACGGCATGGGCATGCCTGAACTGATCAAGTCGATCGAGAAAGTCGACGACCTGACGGTGAAGATTTCGCTCAACAAGCCGGAAGCCCCCTTCCTTGCCAACCTGGCGATGCCCTTCATCTCGATCATGTCGAAGGAATATGCCGACAAGCTCGACGCTGACGGCAAGAAGGAACAGCTCAACCAGATGCCGCTCGGCACCGGGCCGTACCAGTTCGTCGGCTACCAGCAGGACGCCGTCATCCGCTACAAGGCCAATGCCGACTATTGGGGCGGCAAGCAGAAGATCGACGACCTGGTGTTCGCCATCACCACGGACGCGGCCGTGCGCTACCAGAAGCTGAAGGCCGGCGAATGCCACCTGATGCCGTATCCGAACTCGGCCGACGTCGAGGCGATGAAGGCTGATCCGAACCTCAAGGTGATGGAGCAGGAGGGCCTCAACGTCGCCTATCTCGCCTACAACACCACGCAGGCGCCGTTCGACAAGGTCGAGGTGCGCAAGGCGCTGAACATGGCCATCAACAAGCAGGCCATTGTCGACGCGGTGTTCCAGGGTGCGGCAACGCCGGCCAAGAACCCGATCCCGCCGACGATGTGGTCGTATGACAACGCCGTCCAGGACGACGCGTACGATCCCGAAGCCGCCAAGAAGATGCTCGAGGACGCCGGCGTCAAGGACCTGTCGATGAAGGTGTGGGCGATGCCGGTTTCGCGTCCCTACATGCTGAACGCGCGCCGCGCCGCCGAACTGATCCAGTCGGACTTCGAGAAGATCGGCGTCAAGGTCGAGGTGGTGTCCTATGAATGGGCCGAGTATCTCGAGCGCTCGAAGGCCAAGGACCGCGACGGCGCGGTGATCCTCGGCTGGACCGGCGACAACGGCGATCCGGACAACTTCCTCCACACCCTGCTCGGCTGCGATGCGGTCGGCGGCAACAACCGCGCGCAGTGGTGCAACGAGGAGTTCAACAAGCTGGTTCTGGACGCGAAGGCGACTTCCGACCAGGCCGAGCGCACCAAGCTCTACGAACAGGCGCAGGTCGTGTTCAAGCGCGAAGCCCCGTGGGCAACGCTCGACCACTCGCTGTCGGTCGTGCCGATGCGCAAGGAAGTCCAGGGCTTCGTTCAGAGCCCGCTCGGCGACTTCGCTTTCGAAGGTGTCGACCTGGCCGAGTAATTTGGGCCTCTCGACCGATGCAATACCGGCCGGGGGCGCTTGCACAACAAGCGCCCCTGCCTCGTATTTGTGCTATCTTGCCGCCCATGGCGGAACACCCATCGAAATCATCAAAGGTCTGAAATGCTCCGGTTCCTGCTGGGGCGGCTAGCCGTCCTGATCCCCACATTCATCGGGGTCTCGATCATCGCGTTTTCCTTCATCAGGCTTCTGCCCGGAGATCCGGTCGCACTGCTTGCCGGCGAACGCGTGATGTCGCCTGAACGCCATGCCGAGATTTCCCATACGCTCGGCTTCGATCGCCCCTTGCCGATCCAGTACCTCGATTATCTGGGCGGCGTGCTGACGGGGGATTTCGGCACCTCGATCGTCACCAAGAAACCGATCATCGACCAGTTCTTCGCGCTGTTCCCGGCAACCGTCGAACTGTCGCTCTGCGCCATCATCATTGCCGTTCTTGTCGGCATTCCCGCCGGCATTTTCGCGGCGATCAAGCGCGGCTCGTTCTTCGACCAGTCGATCATGGGGGCGGCGCTGGTCGGCTATTCGATGCCGATCTTCTGGTGGGGGCTGCTTTTGATCATCCTGTTTGCCGGCATCCTGCAGTGGACGCCGGTGTCGGGCCGCATCTCGCTGATGTATTTCTTCCCGCCGGTCACCGGTTTCATGCTGATCGACTCGCTGCTTTCGGGCCAGGCGGGCGCCTTCAAATCCGCCGTCAGCCACCTGATCCTGCCTTCGGTGGTGCTGAGCACCATTCCGCTGGCGGTGATCGCGCGCCAGACGCGCTCGGCCATGCTCGAAGTGCTTGGCGAGGATTATGTCAGGACGGCCCGCGCCAAGGGGCTGTCGCCCTGGCGGGTCATCGGCATCCACGCCTTGCGCAATGCCATGATCCCCGTCATCACCACGATCGGGCTGCAGGTCGGCGTGCTGATGGCCGGCGCCATCCTGACGGAAACGATCTTTTCCTGGCCAGGCATCGGCAAATGGATGGTCGATTCGGTTTTCCGGCGCGACTACGCCGTCATCCAGGGCGGGCTGCTGCTGATCGCCGGCATCATCATGCTGGTCAATCTCGGCGTCGACCTGCTCTACGGCCTCATCAACCCGCGCATCCGGCTTTGAGGAGCGAGGCCATGACCGATACGACCATTGCCCCTTCCGTCAACATCGACAGTTCCCGGCGCGCGCGCCTGGCCGAGTTCTGGTACTATTTCTCCGAGAACCGCGGCGCCGTCATCGGCCTGTGGGTGTTCATCCTGACCATCGTGCTGGCGCTGCTCGCACCGATGCTTGCGCCGCACGCGCCCAGCGCCCAATACCGCGACGCCGTGCTTTTGCCGCCGTTCTGGGAGGCGGGCGGCAGGGCCGCCTTTTTCCTCGGCACCGACGCGGTGGGCCGCGACATGCTTTCGCGCCTGCTCTACGGCACGCGCTATTCGCTGTTCATCGGTATCTTCGTGACCACCATCGCGCTGACCGGCGGCATCGTCGTCGGCGTCATTGCCGGCTACTACCGCGGCTGGGTCGACACGGTGATCATGCGCGTCATGGACATCATCCTGGCCTTCCCGTCGCTGCTTCTTGCGCTGGTGCTCGTCGCCGTGCTCGGCCCGGGGCTGACCAATGCGATGATCGCCATCGCGCTCGTCCTGCAGCCGCATTTCGTGCGCCTGACGCGCGCGGCGGTGATGTCGGAAAAGAACCGCGAATATGTGACGGCGGCGCGGGTGGCCGGCGCCAGCCCGTTCCGGCTGATGTTCGTGACCATCCTGCCCAATTGCATGGGTCCGCTCATCGTCCAGGCAACGCTGTCATTCTCCAACGCCATTCTCGATGCCGCGGCCCTCGGCTTCCTCGGCATGGGCGCCCAGCCGCCGACGCCCGAATGGGGCACGATGCTGGCCGAGGCGCGCGAATTCATTTTGCGCGCCTGGTGGGTGGTGACCTTCCCGGGCGTGGCCATCCTGATCACGGTGCTCGCCATCAACCTGATCGGCGACGGCCTGCGCGACGCCCTCGACCCGAAGCTGAAGAGGTCGTGACCATGCCGCTTCTCGACATCAAGAACCTTACGGTGTCCTTCGACACATCGACCGGCCCGTTCATGGCGGTCAAGGGCATCGACCTGTCAATCGAGCCGCGCGAAGTGCTGGCCATCGTCGGCGAATCCGGTTCGGGCAAGTCCGTGTCGATGCTGGCGGTGATGGGGCTTTTGCCGGCTTCCGCCACCGTCAAGGCCGACCGCATGGCCTTCGACGGCATCGACCTGCTCGGCCTCGACCCGGCGCACCGCCGCAAGATCGTCGGCAAGGAAATCTCGATGATCTTCCAGGAGCCGGTGGCGAGCCTAAACCCGTGCTTCACCGTCGGCTTCCAGATCGAGGAAGTGCTGCGCTTCCACCTGGGTCTCGACCGCGCCAAGCGGCGGGCCCGCGCCATCGAGCTGTTGTCGCTGGTCGGCATCGCCGAGCCGGAGGAACGGCTCGGCTCCTACCCGCACCAGATGTCGGGAGGGCAATGCCAGCGGGTGATGATCGCCATCGCCATTGCCTGCAACCCCAAGCTCCTCATCGCCGACGAGCCTACCACGGCGCTCGACGTGACCATCCAGAAGCAGATTCTCGACCTGCTGGTCAGCCTGCAGGCCGAATACGGCATGGGGCTGATCATGATCACCCACAATATGGGCGTGGTGGCCGAGACCGCCGACCGGGTCATCGTCCAGTACCAGGGTTCCAAGATGGAAGAGGCCGAAGTTTTGGCGTTGTTCGAAAATCCGAAAAGCAACTACACGCGCGCCCTGCTTTCGGCGCTGCCCGACAACGCCACCGGCGACCGCCTTCCGACCGTCTCCGACATGTTGTTCGAACCTGCGCCTGGAGCCTGACGATGAGTGCCGTTGTCGAAGGAAAAAACATCAAGCGCGACTACCAGGTTAGCGGCGGGCTGTTCCGCCCCGCACGCACGGTTCATGCGGTGAAGGGCGTTTCGTTCCGCGTCGAGCAGGGCAAGACGCTGGCCATCGTCGGCGAAAGCGGCTGCGGCAAGTCCACGCTGGCGCGCATCATCACGCTGATCGACCCGGCTACGGCAGGCGAGCTTTACATCGACGGGCAGAAGATCGACATCGCCAAGGACGGCACGTCGAAGGAAATGCGCCGCAAGATGCAGATCGTGTTCCAGAACCCGTATGGGTCGCTGAACCCGCGCCAGAAGATCGGCGACATACTGGGCGAGCCCTTGCTCATCAACACCGACAAGCCGGCCGAGGAGCGGCGCGACCTTGCCCATGCAATGCTGAAGAAGGTCGGCCTCGGCTCGGAGCATTTCAACCGCTATCCGCACATGTTCTCGGGCGGCCAGCGCCAGCGCATCGCCATTGCACGCGCGCTGATGCTGAACCCCCGCCTTCTGGTGCTGGACGAGCCGGTGTCGGCGCTCGACCTTTCGGTGCAGGCGCAGGTGCTCAACCTGCTTGCCGACCTGCAGGACGAATTCGAGCTTACCTATGTCTTCATCAGCCACGATTTGTCGGTGGTGCGCTACATCGCCGACGAGGTGATGGTGATGTATTTCGGCGAGGCGGTGGAATATGGCTCGCGCGACGCGGTGTTCTCCGATCCGCAGCACAGCTACACCAGGACGCTTTTCGCGGCGACGCCCCGCGCCGACGTGGCCAGCATCAAGGCAAGGCTGGCGAAGAAGCAGGCCGCCTGAAGCCTCTCACCACCATTTGACGTCGATGGTACCGCCGGCTGCGTTGCCGTCGCATTTTTCATAGGTGCCGGACAGGCCATCGGGGCGCTGCGAGGCGAGCGTGTATTCGCAGCCGATCACGGTGTTGTTGCCCGCCTTGATGGCCTCGACCTCCTTGAAGAACAGGGAGGTATCGGAATAGCGGCCGCGGATCAGGTGCTGCGATTTCATCGTCGTCCATTCGATCGCGGCTTCGAACTGGAAATCGGCACCCAGCCTGACATCGGTGACCCGGAACGGCCAGCGGGCGGTGCCGTCGGAGGCAGTGCCGTCGAAACCGCCGGCATCGAGATGGGCCTTGATGGTTGCGGCAGCCGGTGCGGGGGCAACTGGGGCAGCAGTGGATTCGCGGGCTTCCAGCTTCTTTTCGAGTTCGCCGATACGCGCTTCGAGACGGTCGATGCGGGCAGGATCGGAGCCGAACTGGGTCTTGGCCAAAACTTCGTGCAACTGGGCGATCTGGCCGCGCAGGTTCTGGATCTCGCCCTTGGCGGCCTCGAAATCGGTGACGTATTTGGCGATGCCGTAGCTTATTCCCAACACGCCGGCGCCGGTCAGGATCAGCGCGCTCGCCTTTCCGAAGATGTTATCCGCCACCGCTGCCCCCGATACGATGCCAAGCCGGCGGCAGGAAATCAGAAAGCGGCGCTAGCGGCAACGTAGATTTCGGCCAGCCGCTCGATGCCGGCCCGGTCGTCGTCGTCGAAACGGCCCGGCGTCGGGCTGTCGAGGTCGAGCACGCCGAAGATTTCGCCGCCGCGGGCAAGCGGCACGACCAGTTCGGAGCGCGAATCGGGGTCGCAGAAGATGTGGTTTTCGACGGCAGCGACATCCTCGACCACGATCGAGCGGCGCTCGGCAACCGCACTGCCGCACACGCCACGGCCGACGGCGATTCGAACGCAGGCAGGCTTGCCCTGGAACGGGCCGACGACCAGTTCGTCGGGCGAGCGCAGGAAATAGAAACCGGCCCAGTTCACGTCCGGCATCGCCTGGAACAGCAGCGCCGAGGTGTTGGCGGCGTTGGCGATGGCATCGCTCTCGCCGGTCAGCAGGCCCTCCAGTTGGGTCGCGAGTTCGCGATAAAATCGTGGCTTGTCGCTGGTGTCGATGGCGTGGGCTGCAAACATGGTTCTTCTCCGCCGAAGGATGAAGGCTCCGGCCTGACGCGGTGATACGCCCTTACCGGACGTTCGAACAAGAGGCAGACCGCACCGCCTCGAAACAGCGCGACGGAAGCCTCAGTTGACGCCCTTCGGCACATTTTCGGGCGGCACTCCGGTATCCTTGACCTTCTGGCGGTGGAAGATGAACAGACCGGCCAGAACGACGATGCCGGCGCCGACAAGAATACGGGGGCCGGGCACATCGCTGAAGAACAGCACGCCGAACACCACCGCCCACAAGAGCAGCGTGTAGTGCAACGGCGCCAGCGTCGAGGCGGGCGCGAGCTTCAAGGCCCGCGTGATCATCAAATGGGCAGCGCCGGAGACGACGCCGAGCAGGAGCATGGCACCGTAGTCGAATGCCGACGCCGGGTGCCAGTTGCCGATGGCCATCACTGCGGCGACAAGACCGGCGGCGACGGTCTGCCAGGTGACCAGCGTGGTGTCGCTGGTGCCGCGCAGGCTGCGGTTGAGGACGAGGCCGACAGCGAACGAAATGCTGCCGATCAGGGCAAACAGCGAGGACAGCGAGAACGCGGCCGATGACGGCTTCAACATGATGAGCACGCCGCAGAAGCCGATGGAAATCGCCGCCCAACGGCGCCAGCCGACCTTCTCGCCGAGCAGGAAATGCGACATGGCGGCGACATAGATCGGACCGGCCATGTAGAAACTCATCACGTCGGCCAGCGGCAGATAGACGACGGCAGCATAGAACAGAACGGTGTCGAGCGTGGTGGCGACAACCCGCAGGATTTGCAGCCCGAGACGATCCATGTGGAACAGCTTAGCCGCGCCTTGATGGGCGATCATCGGGCCGAGGATGATGAAGGAGCCGATCGAGCGGACCAACACCACCTGGCCGACGGAAAAACTCGCCACCAGCCATTTGCCCATCGCGTCGTTGAGGGCGAACATGAAGTCGCCCGCCAGCATCAACAGGATGCCGGCAACGAGCATGTTGCGGATCGGAATTTTGGGCATCGACGGTGTCTCTGTGATCCTCCGCTCAACCGCCGGGGAAGGCCGGTTGCGGAAGTGCTTGCGGCCACGACCTAGCCGGATGGCGGCGTATTGGCGAGGAAATTCGATTGGGACAGGGCGTGCCTGAAACGGGCGGCTATTTTGCGGGCGGATGCACGACCACCGGCCTGTAGATGACCCTAGGCTCCCAGAACGGATCGCGGCGCAATTCGCGCATATCCGCGCGCCGGTCGAGTTCGATGCGCTGCAGGCATTCGGCGAAGGCGTCGTTGTTGCGCTCGAAACCGTAGGACCGGCATTTGGCCTCGTCGGCGGCACGCTGCTCCTCAGCCGTCATGCAGCCGGCAAGCGTGAGGGCAAGGGCAGCAATGGCGAGGGGGGCAAGCAGGCGCATTGTCGAGGGTCCGCGAGGGTTATGGGGTCGGATAAATTCAACGTGACGCAATGTTGGGGCAGGATCGTGGCGAGACCTATGCCGGGCGCGACGGTGGCACGTGGCGTCGGTTGACCATGGCCGGGCGGCCGGAGATGGCCAGTTTGGTCTCCCGCCTTTCACGCTCGGCCACGACCTTGCCGCGGGCGATGACGCAGAGCCGCTCAGGGCGCAGCCGAATCGCCTCGATCGGGTTTCCGGCATCGAGCACGACCAGGCTGGCGCGCTTGCCGACTTCAAGGCCGAGATGGCCCAGCCCCATGATGGCGGCGTTGACGTTGGTCACCATGTCGAAGCATTTCGCCATGTCGGCGGGCGACGACATCTGCGCCACATGCAGGCCCATGAAGGCGACGTCGAGCATGTCGGCGGTGCCCAGCGAATACCACGGGTCGAGCACGCAGTCCTGGCCCCAGCCGACGCGGATGCCCAGCGCTTGCATCTCCTTCACCCGCGTCAGGCCGCGGCGCTTGGGAAAACTGTCGTGGCGGCCTTGCAGCATGATGTTGATGAGCGGGTTGGGGATCACCGAGAGGTTAGCCTCGGCGATCAGCGGCAGCAGCTTGGAGACGTAGTAATTGTCCATGGAATGCATGGAGGTGAGGTGCGAACCGGTCACCCTGCCTTGCAGGCCAAGGCGCTGCGCTTCATAGGCCAGTTGCTCGACGTGGCGCGAATTGGGGTCGTCGGTTTCGTCACAATGCATATCGACCATCAGGCCGCGTGTGGCGGCGATCTCGCACAGTTCGGTGACGGAACGGGTGCCATCGGCCATGGTACGCTCGAAATGCGGAATACCGCCGACGATCTCGACACCCTTATCCAGAGCGCGAATGGTATTCGCGCGGGCTGTAGGCGAGCGGTAAAAACCGTCCTGCGGGAAGGCGACCAGTTGCAGGTCGATATAGGGCGCGACTTCTTGCTTGACCTCGAGCAGCGCTTCGACGGCGAGCAGCCGGTCGTCACAGACGTCGACATGGGTGCGGATGGCGAGCAGGCCCATCGACACCGCCCAGTCGCAATAGGCGAGCGCGCGCTGCTTGACCGCTTCGTGGGTGAGCAAGGGCTTCAACTCGCCCCACAGTTCAATGCCCTCCAGCAGCGTTCCCGACGCATTGATGCGCGGCAGGCCGTAGGACAGCGTCGCGTCCATATGGAAATGCGGATCGACGAAGGGCGGCGAAACGAGGTTGCCCGTGGCGTCGATCACCGTGCCGGTTTCGGCGTCGAGCTTCGGCTCGATTGCCGTGATGGTTTCACCCTTGATGCCGATATCGGCGACGCGACCGTCAGGCAGCGTGCCGCCGCGTACGATGAGGTCGAAGCCCATTTTCTAGCCCTTGGTTTAGGTCGGGAATCCATACCCCGAGATAGGGGCCGTAAACCCTATCACGAGCGCTTGCGGCCCGGCTGAGAAGACAGCGCGGGCCAGCGGCGTTCCTCTTACTCCGGCACGTAGCGCACCGCGCCCTTGTCGGCGCTGGTGGCGAAGGCCGCGTAGGCGCGCAGCGCCTGCGTGATCTTGCGCTTGCGCACTTCCGTGGGCTTCCAGCCCGCTGCATCCTGGGCTGCGCGGCGGCTGGCCAGTTCGGCTTCGTCGACGGCGAGGTTGATGGTGCGGTTGGGGATGTCGATCTCGATGATGTCGCCCTCGCGCACCAGCCCGATCAGGCCGCCCTCCTCGGCTTCCGGCGAAACGTGACCGATGGACAAGCCCGAGGTGCCGCCGGAAAAACGCCCGTCGGTCAGCAAGGCGCACACTTTCCCGAGGCCCTTCGACTTCAGGTAGCTGGTCGGATAGAGCATTTCCTGCATGCCGGGGCCGCCGCGCGGACCTTCATAGCGGATCACCACCACGTCGCCCGGCTTGATCTTGCCGTTGAGGATGGCGAGTACGCTGGAATCCTGGCTTTCGAAGACCCGGGCCGGGCCGGTGAATTTGAGGATCGATTCATCGACGCCAGCGGTTTTCACGATGCAGCCGTCGAGCGCGATGTTGCCCTTGAGCACGGCAAGCCCGCCGTCCTTGGAGAAGGGATGTTCGGCCGAGCGGATGACGCCTGTTTCGCGGTTCGTGTCGAGGTCATCCCAGCGACGGTCCTGACTGAAAGCTACCTGGGTCGGCACGCCGCCGGGGGCGGCGAGATAGAAGTCGCGCACTTTCTGGCTTGTCGTCGAGGAAATATCCCAATGCTCGATGGCCTGGCCGATGGTTGCCGTATGCACGGTGGGCAGGTCGCGGTTGATGAGGCCGGCGCGGTCGAGTTGGCCCAGAATGGCCATGATGCCGCCGGCGCGGTGCACGTCTTCCATGTGGACGTCGGACTTGGCCGGCGCCACCTTGCACAGGCAAGGAACGCGGCGCGACAGGGCGTCGATGTCGGCGAGGTCGAAATCGATCTCGCCTTCATGCGCCGCGGCAAGGATGTGCAGCACGGTGTTGGTGGAGCCGCCCATGGCGATGTCGAGGGTCATGGCATTTTCGAACGCACCCTTGGAGGCGATGGTGCGCGGCAGAGCGGTCTCGTCGTCCTGCTCGTAGTAGCGCTGGGCAAGATCGACGATCAGGTGGCCGGCTTCCACGAACAGGCGCTTGCGGTCGGCGTGGGTGGCGAGCGTCGAGCCGTTGCCGGGCAGAGACAGCCCGAGCGCCTCGGTCAGGCAGTTCATCGAATTGGCGGTGAACATGCCCGAGCACGAACCGCAGGTCGGGCAGGCCGAGCGCTCGATGGCCTGGACATCCTCGTCGGAGACGGCGTCGTCTGCCGCCGCCACCATGGCGTCGACCAGATCGAGCGCCTGGGTCTTGCCGGCGAGCACCACCTTGCCGGCCTCCATCGGGCCGCCGGAAACGAACACGGTCGGGATGTTGAGGCGCAGCGACGCCATCAGCATGCCGGGCGTGATCTTGTCGCAATTGGAGATGCAGACCATGGCGTCGGCGCAATGCGCGTTGACCATGTACTCGACCGAGTCGGCGATGATCTCGCGCGACGGCAGTGAATAGAGCATGCCGTCATGGCCCATGGCGATGCCGTCGTCGACCGCGATGGTGTTGAATTCCTTGGCGACGCCGCCCGCCTTCTCGATCTCGCGGGCGACAAGCTGGCCGAGGTCCTTCAGATGGACGTGGCCGGGCACGAACTGGGTAAAGGAGTTCACCACGGCAATGATCGGCTTGCCGAAATCGCCGTCCTTCATGCCGGTGGCGCGCCACAGGCCGCGCGCGCCGGCCATGTTGCGGCCATGGGTGGTCGTGCGTGAACGATAGGGAGGCATTCAAACTGTCCTTGGCTTTAGGGGGGCGTGCAGTCGCGCCGCTCCATCAAAATAGGTCGCAAGCGTTATACACGCCATCTTTTCCTGTTGCCACGCTTTTGCGCTGCGCCAGTTTAGGATCTGCGGCGCAGCCTGCCGGGCGATTTTTCAAGGCCGATGTCGGATGGAGCCTGACAGAGCCGTCTTTAAACCAACGGCGGCCAAGAACGCCGTCCGGCCAGACCGAGAAATTGTAGCCAACGCAGTTCACACCGAGGAGACGACGATGCAGAAAATCACACCGTGCCTGTGGTTCGACGGCCAGGCCGAAGAGGCGATGAATTTTTACGTCTCGATCTTCAGGAACGCCAAGGCGGGCCAGATCCTGCGCTGGGGCAAGGAGGCCCCGGAAAAGCAAGGCAGCGTGCTTCTGGTGACGTTCGAACTCGATGGACAGACGTTCCAGGCGCTGAACGGCGGTCCCGAGCACAAGTTCAACGAAGCGATCTCGCTGTCCATCGACTGCAAGTCGCAGGAGGAAGTCGATCACTACTGGAACGCATTGACCGCCGACGGCGGCAAGGAGGTCGCATGCAGCTGGCTGAAGGACAAGTTCGGCGTTTCATGGCAAGTGGTGCCGGACGTGCTTCCGAAGCTGCTGAACGATCCCGACAAGGCCAAAGCAGGCCGCGTGATGCAGGCGATGATGAAGATGGTCAAGATCGACGTCGCCAAGATCGAGGAAGCGGCGCGGGGGTAGAGCACCCCCCCAGGAAAGCCGGCCCCGGTTTTTGCCCGGAGTTGCGGCCCAGCCCTTCTCCCCAAAAAAAAGCGGCGGATTTCTCCGCCGCTTTTTCGTTTGCGTTTGCAGCGCCGTGCGTCCTTTCGGACGCACAAAGGACGCTCTGGCACTTTGTTTTAACATCGGATTTTCCGAAAACCGGTTTCCACTTTCGGTCCGATGCTCTAGTGTTGCGCGGCAGGTTCGGCCGCTGGCATCGTTTCGCTGACCGGCACGGCGACGTCCTTGCGGGCAAGGAAGGTGTAGAACATCGGCACCACGAACAAGGTGAATGTCGTGCCGATGAGGATGCCGGAGAAAATGACCAGACCCATCGAGTAGCGGGCCGCGGCACCTGCACCCGCCGCCGTGATCAGCGGCACGACGCCCAGCGCCATCGCCGCCGTCGTCATCAGGATCGGACGCAGGCGAACCTTGGCCGAGGCAACGATGCCCTGCACCCGGGTCAGCCCATGTTCCTCGCGCTGCTGGTTGGCGAATTCCACCAGCAGGATGCCGTGCTTGGTGATCAGGCCGATCAGCGTGATCAGGCCGACCTGGGTGTAGATGTTGAGGGTGCCAAGCCCGAGGTTGAGCGGGATGATGGCGCCGAAGATCGACAGCGGCACCGACATCATGATGATGAGCGGATCGCGGAAACTTTCGAACTGCGCCGCCAGCACCAGATAGATGACGACCACGGCAAGCGCGAAGGCGATCAGGATGGTGTTGCCCTGATCCTTCTCCAGCCGCGACTGGCCCGAATAATCGGTGAAGAAACCGCTCGGCAGCAGCGGAGCCGCAATCTCCTCGATGGTCTGCAAGCCGGTGCCAGTGGTGACGCCGGGAAGCGGCAGCGCCGAGATCGTCGCCGAGTTCAACTGGTTGAACTGCTCGATCGAGGCCGGCGAGGCATTGGTCGAGATGTTGACCACCGCCGAGAGCGGCACCATCTGGCCGGTTGAACTGCGCACGAAGAACTCGCCGAGGCGGGCGGGGTTGTCGCGAAATTCCCGAGGCACCTGCGGGATGATGTCGTAGCTGTTGGAATCGCGGTCGAACTGCGCCACTTCCGCGCCGCCGACCAGCAGGCCAAGCGTGGTGCCGATATCGCGGATCGGGATATTGAGCGCCGCGGCGCGGTCGCGGTCGATGGTGATGGTGACCTGTGGCGCGTCGAAGGAAAGCGAGTTCTGGACGATGATGAAACGTCCCGAAGCCTGCGCCTTCTGCTTGATCTGCTCGGCGATCTCATAGACCTGCGAAGGTTCGCCGGTGGACTGGATGACCATCGAGATCGGCAGGCCGCCACCGGCGCCGGGCAGCGAGGGCGGGGCGAAGACCAGGGCCTGCACGCCGGCAACCTTGGACAGGCGTCCCTGGATGTCGGCCTGTAGTTCCTTTTGCGAACGGGTGCGCTCGGCCCAGTCCTTGAACGCCCAGACGGAGAAGCCGGTATTGGTTGCGCCGCCCATCCCGAGCGCCGAGAAGCTCGCCCTGATTTCGGGAATGTCCTTGGTCAGATCGTAAATCTGATCGGTGTAAAGATTGAGATAGTCCGCCGTCGCATAGCGTGGGGCCGTCACCAGGGCAAACAAGGCTCCCTGATCCTCTTCAGGCGCAAGCTCGGTCGACGTCTTCATGAACATGAAGCCGGTCGTTGCGATCAGCACCACAACAATCATCAAGGTGACGGGCCGGTATTTCAGCGAACCCGAGACCAGCTTCTCGTAGCCATTGGCGATGCGCTCGAAGGTGTTGTCGACGAACGCCGAAAAGCGGCTTTGATGACCAGACTTCAGGATACGCGCCGCCATCATCGGCGTGACGGTCAGCGCCACGAAGCCCGAAATGACGACTGCCCCGGCGAGCGTCAGCGCGAATTCGCGAAACAGCGAGCCGGTGAGGCCGCCGGTGAAGGCGAGCGGCGCGAACACCGCAGCCAGCGTGATGGTCATGGAAACGACCGGTCCGGCGATCTCCCGCATGCCGGTGAAGGCCGCCGGCATGGGGTCCATGCCTTCCTCCATGTGGCGGTGAATGTTTTCAACCACCACGATGGCGTCGTCGACGACCAGGCCGATGGCCAAAACCATGGCCAGCAATGACAGAAGGTTGATCGAGTAGCCCATCAGGAACAGGAAGAAGCACACGCCGATCAACGAAAGCGGAATGGTGACGACCGGCATCAGCACCGAGCGCAGGGAGCCGAGGAAGAGCAGAATGACCAGGACGACGATGACGACCGCTTCGGCGATGGTCTTGAACACCTCGTCGATCGATGCGCCGATCTGCTCGGTCGCATCGTAGACCAGTTCCATGGTCATGCCGTGCGGCAGGCTCGCCTGGATGGCAGGCAATTCGCCAAGCACGGCTTCAGAAGTGTCCAGCGGGTTGGCGGACGGTGTCGGAAAGATGCCGATGAAGGTTCCGGGCTGGCCGTTGAAGGAAACCCGCGTGTCGGTATCGGCCGCGGCCAGTTCGACCTTGGCTACGTCGCGCAGGCGCACGACGCTGTCGCCATCGGATTTCAACGGCAGCGCGCCGAAGGATTCCGGAGTCTGGAGCGTCGATTTCAGCGTGATCGAATAGGCGACGTATTCGTTCTGGGTCTTGCCGGGAGCGGCGAGGAAGTTGGAGCTGTTGATCGCCGCCAGCACTTCCGCCGCGGTGAGGCCCCGCGCCGCCAGCCGGATCGGATCGATCCAGACCCGCATCGAATAGTTCGCGGCCCCCAGCACCTGGACCTGCGCCACGCCCTCGATGGTCGAGACGCGCGGGCGGATAACGCGCTCGATATACTCGGTGAGCTGCTCGGCGGTCATGTTGGGGTTTTGCAGCGCCATATACATGATGGCGAACTGCTGGCCGGTTCCCTTGACGATGGTCGGATCCTTGGCGTCCGCCGGCAATTGCCCGCGCACCTCCTGCACCTTCGACATGACTTCCGTCAAAGCGGTGTCAGGATTGGAACCGAGCTTCATCTGCACGGAGACGACGCTGGCCGACGGCGTGCTTTGCGAGGTCACGTAATCGATGTTTTCGGTGGTCGCGACCGCCGCCGCAATCGGCGCGGTGACGAAACCCTGGATGAGATCCGGGCTGGCGCCGGCATAGATCGTGGTGATGGTGATGACGGTTTCGTCGACCTTGGGGTACTGGCGCACCGACAGGTTGAACAGACCCTGGAAGCCGAGCAGCAGGATCATCAGAGCGACGACTGTCGCCAGCACCGGCCGGCGGATGAAGAGCGCGGAGAAGTTCATTCGGCCGTCTCCTTGCCGAGTTTCGTAACCGGGTCGACGGTGTTGTCGACCTTGACGGGAGCGCCGTTGGACAGGCGGTTCTGGCCAGCCGTGACGATCTCTTCACCGGCCTTGATGCCGTCGACGATCTCGACGCGGCCATCCGAGCGTCTGCCCGCCTTGACGAATATCTGCGTGGCTGTGAGCGCCGGTTCGGCAGGCTGGGCAGCCGCCTCACCCGCAGTCGCCGGAGCGGCGGCATCCGCCTTCGGCTTTTCGGACGGACGGACGACATAGACGAAATCACCGTAGAGACTGCTCACCAGCGACGTCTGCGGCACGGCGATGACGTTGTCTTCCTTCGGCAGGTCGACGCGAACCTGCAGGAACTGGCCGGGGCTGAGGCGACCGTCGGGATTGCTCACTTCGGCGCGCACCGATACCAGGCGGCTGACCGGATCGATCTTGGGGTCGATGCCGATGATCTTGCCCTCATAGGGCAGATCGTCGGACGTGAGGCCGAAGCGAACCGGCTGGCCGATCTTCAACTCGCCGAAGCGCTGTTCCGGAACGGTGAAGTCGGTGCGCATGGTGTCGATGTCCTGCAATGTGGCAACCGCATTGCCCGGCGCGACATACTGGCCCTCATCGATCCTCGGAATGCCGATGGTGCCGGAAAACGGCGCCTTGAGAAGCTTCTGGTCGAGCACCGCCTGCAGTTTGGCGACCTGCGAGACCGAGGCCGAGGACGCAGCGCGCGCCGCATCGAGCGTGGCATCGCTGCCGACACCGCGCTCCTGCAAGGCCAGCGCGCGGTCGAGCGCCTGCCTATCCAATGCAGCCTGTGTCCTGGCAGCGGCAAGATCGGCCTGCTGAACGGCGTCATCGAGGCGCACCAAGGGCTGCCCCTGCTCGACACGGTCGTTTGCCTTGAACAGGATGTCCTTGACGATGCCGGTCGTTTCCACGGTCAGATCGACGCCGCGCGCCGCCGAAACGGTGCCGATGGCCTCGATGCCCGGCGTCCAGGTGACAGGCTCGACCTTGACCGTGGAGACGGCAAGCGGGACCACCGGCATGTTGGCGAAGAAGTCGCTGATCGCCTTGTCGCGGAACAGGTTGAAACCGACGATACCGCCGCAAACAAGCACGAGCAGGACGAAAGCGATGAGGAAGCGCTTGATCACGGGTGATCCTTTCGGTCGGCTATGACAATAGGGCAAGCGGACGCCGGGGCGCCTCGATCTGACTCTTTACTGTACCGTCTGGACGGTATTGTCAATTGGGTCTATGCTTCGCGATGGAGTC
Source organism: Mesorhizobium sp. Root157 (assembly GCF_001427385.1). Taxonomy (GTDB): domain Bacteria; phylum Pseudomonadota; class Alphaproteobacteria; order Rhizobiales; family Rhizobiaceae; genus Mesorhizobium. Next base: position 133,544 of record NZ_LMGJ01000037.1, on the reverse strand, counting down.
ATCATGAAAATAAAAAAGTCAAACTCTCGCGAAAAAATTCTGGCGGCGGCAGCCGACGTGGCCCGCGAGGCAGGCCCCGGCAACCTGTCGCTGGAGGCCGTCGCCAGCCGGGCTGGCGTCTCGAAAGGCGGCTTGCTCTACAACTTCCCCAGCAAGGCAAAGCTGATGCAGGCGCTGGTGGAGGAATATCTCGGCGACTTCCAGCAGGCGATGGAAACGGCGCGCGCGCAAGAGCCGGACAAGAGCCTTCTGGCCACCTACCTTCGCCTTTCCGCGCAGGAATGCGACGATACCAAGGACGCGGCGTCATGGATATTTTCAGCCATCGCCGAAGACCCTGATTTCCTGACCCCGCTGAAGACGTTCAAACGCCAGCTTTTCGCGCAGTTGAAGGCGGAAACGCCCAACCTGAAGGCACTGCTGGTCACCTATCTGGCAATGGAGGGATTGCGCAGCCTGAGCCTGTTCGAGATCGGCCTGCTGGCCGAGGACGAACGGCAGGTGCTTATCGATTCCCTGCTTGAGATCGCCAACGGATAGAGGGCGCCCTTTGCAGTTTGGCTGCAGCCATGCTTATTCAATCTCATGGCGTTCACCTTGAGGCAGTTGCAGTATTTCGTTGCCGTGGCCGAGCAAGGCACGGTGTCGCGCGCTGCCCAGAACCTGTCGATCTCGCAGTCGTCGGTGACCGAGGCAATCAAGGAACTGGAGCACGATCTCGGCGTCGAATTGTTCGAGCGCCATTCGCGCGGGCTGAACATCACCCACAAGGGCCACCAGTTCCTGCGTCACGCAACCAAGATCCTGTCCGGCGTCTCCGACGCCCGCCGCGCCTTTTTCGGCGCGCAGGCGGCTGTGCCTGGGCGGCTGCAGCTCGGCGTCACCTCGATGGTGGCCGGCTACGTGCTGTCGGACCTGCTTGCCCGCTACCGCCGCGCCAACCCGGCGGTGGAAATCTCGGCCATCGAGGACAATGGCGATTATCTCGAGCACCTTTTGGTCGGCGGCAAGCTCGACGTCGCCGTCATGGTCACCTCCAATTTGCGCGACCGCACCGCGCTGCAATCGGAAATCCTCGAAGTCTCGGCCTACCGGCTGTGGCTGCCGCTCGGCCATCCCCTTGCGGCAGCCGACATCATCGGTATCGGCGACATCGCCGGCGAGCCGCTGATCATGCTGACCGTGGACGAGATCGAGGAGAACACCGGCAAGCTCTTGGCGGCCATCGGCGCCAAGCCGCATGTCGCGTTCCGCACCCGCTCGGTGGAAGCCGTGCGCAGCCTGGTCGCCACCGGCGCCGGCGTGGCGCTCTTGCCCGACCTGGTTTACCGGCCGTGGTCGCTGGAAGGCGACCGCATCGAATCCCGCGACGTATCGGGCTCGCTGCCGGTGGTGCAGGTCGGCATGGTGTGGCGGCGCGGCTCCGGCCTGTCGCAAGCCGCCCGCGACTTCATCGGCATCGCCCAGTCGCAACGCACGGTGCGGCAACGGCCTTGACCAACGATATCGGAAAAACCGATATCGCCTTTCTGATAAATGAATTTGCGAAACCGCAGCTTTCAGGACACCCTCTTTAAAAGGGGGAGGCCATGGACGAGCAGCCCCTTTCGAAACGGGAGGATCGACCATGCAGTCATTTCTGAAATCATGCACGGCTCTCACTGTGGCGCTGGCCTTCGTCGGGCAAGCCGCCGCACAGGAGGCGCTGAAGGAGATCGGGCCGGGCGAAGGCGCGCTCTCGATCGTGGCCTGGCCGGGCTATGTCGAGCGCGGCGAAACCGACAAGGCCTACGACTGGGTGAGCGATTTCGAAAAGGAGACCAGCTGCAAGGTCTCCATCAAGACCGCCGCCACCTCCGACGAAATGGTGGCGCTGATGAACGAGGGCGGCTTCGACCTGGTCACCGCCTCCGGCGACGCCTCGCTGCGCCTTGTGGCCGGCAAGCGCGTGCAGCCGGTCAATGTCGATCTCATTGCAAGCTGGAAGACGGTGGACGAGCGGCTGCAGAATGCGCCCTGGTACACGGTCAACGGCGTTCATTACGGCGTGCCCTATCAGTGGGGACCGAACGTGCTGATGTACAATACCGACATCTTCAAGGAAGCGCCGAAGAGCTGGAACGTCGTCTTCGAGGAGCAGACGCTGTCCGACGGCAAGTCGAACAAGGGCCGCGTGCAGGCTTATGACGGGCCGATCTACATTGCCGATGCCGCCAACTACCTGATGGCGCACAAGCCTGAACTCGGCATCAAGGATCCCTACGAACTGAACGAGGACCAGTACAAGGCGGCACTCGACCTCTTGCGCACGCAGCGCACGCTGGTCGGCCGCTATTGGCACGATGCCGCGATACAGGTCGACGACTTCCAGAACGAGGGTGTCGTCGCCTCCAGTTCCTGGCCGTATCAGGTCAACACGCTGATTGCGGCCAAGCAGCCGATCGCCTCGACGGTGCCCGAGGAAGGTGCGACCGGGTGGGCCGACACCACCATGCTGCATGTCGATGCCGAGCACCCCAACTGCGCCTATATGTGGATGGAACACTCGCTGAAGCCGAAAGTGCAGGGCGATCTCGCCGCCTGGTTCGGTTCTGTGCCGGTCGTGCCGGCAGCCTGTAAGGGCAACGAACTTCTGACCGACGAAGGCTGCGCCACCAACGGCTTCGAGAATTTCGAGAAGATCAAGTTCTGGAAAACGCCGGTGACGCAGTGCGCCAGCCAGGACAACCAGTGCGTGCCCTACTACCGCTGGGTGTCCGACTATATCGGCGTCATCGGCGGGCGCTGAGCGAGCGCCTGACCGGCGTGGCGGCAGCTGAATTGCCGTCACGCGCCTTTCAGCCCGCTCAGCCGACCTCGCAGCGAGGCCGCATGAGCGGTGCTGAAAGAGACGCGGTACTGCGATCATGAAATCGAGACCTGACCCATGACCTCTGCTGTTTCCTTCCAGAAAGTCTCGCGTCATTTCGGCAAGGTGAAGGCCGTGGACGCGGTCGACCTGGACGTGGCGCCGGGCGAGTTCTTCGCCATGCTGGGACCGTCCGGCTCTGGCAAGACGACGTGTCTGCGGCTGATCGCCGGCTTCGAGCAGCCGACCGCCGGTTCGATTTCGATCTTCGGCGAGCGCGCCGAAGGCGTTCCGCCCTATCGGCGCAACGTCAATACCGTGTTCCAGGACTATGCACTGTTCCCGCACCTGAACATCCTGGACAACGTCGCCTACGGCCTGATGGTCAAGGGGATCGGCAAGGCCGAACGCCACAAGGCAGCCGAGGAGGCGCTGGCGCTTGTCCGGCTTCCTGGCTTCGGCGGGCGGCGGCCCAGCCAGCTGTCCGGCGGCCAGCGCCAGCGCGTGGCACTGGCGCGGGCGCTGGTGAACCAGCCGAAAGTGCTGCTGCTGGACGAGCCGCTCGGCGCGCTCGACCTCAAGCTGCGCGAGAACATGCAGGAGGAACTCAAGGCGCTGCAGAAGGCACTGGGCATCACCTTCATCTTCGTCACCCACGACCAGGGCGAGGCCCTGTCGATGGCGGACCGGGTCGCGGTGTTCAACGACGGCAAGATCATGCAGGTCGGTACGCCGCAGGACATCTACGAACGGCCCAGCACGCGCTTCGTCGCCGATTTCGTCGGCTCGTCCAACGTCCTGCCGCCGGATTTCGTCCAGCGCTATTCCGGCCAGCACCGCTGGGGCAGCCTGAGACCGGAGGCGATCCGCGTCGGCAAGGCGACGCGCGGCGACGGCGTTTCGGCGCGGCTGGTTTCGGCCAACTATCTTGGCGCCACGACACGGCTGGCGCTCGATGCCGACGGATTGAGGCTGCACGCCGTGGTGCCCGCCGGCACCAAGCTGCCGGAAGAAGGCGAGGCGCTGGTGCTGACCTTCAACCGCGACCAGCTTCATCTGATGGACGAGGCGGGATGAGCATGTCCACCGCCAATTCATATCGCGTCGCCCCGGCCATCCTCCCAGCGGCCGGCGGCATTCGCGGCGTCTTGTCGGACGCCTTCTGGCGCAAGCCGAAGCTGCTATTGATTCTCATGCTTTTGCCGCCGGTGCTGTGGCTTGGCGTCGTCTATATCGGCTCGCTGTTTGCGCTGCTTTTGCAGAGCTTCTTCTCGATCGACGAGTTTTCCGGCCTCATCAACCGCGAATTCACGCTGAAGACCTATGGCGACCTGCTGCAAGCCGCCAATCTCGACATCATCTTGCGCACCGTCACCATGGCGGCCGCGGTGACGCTGGCCTCCATCGCGGTCGCCTTTCCCATCGCCTATTATGCCGCCCGCTATGCGCGCGGCCGCTGGAAGGCGCTGTTCTATCTCGCGGTGATGCTGCCGCTCTGGTCGAGCTACCTGGTCAAGGTCTATGCCTGGAAGCTGATCCTCGCCAAGGAAGGCATCCTGACCTGGGTGCTGGCTAAGCTGAATCTTCTGTGGTTGCTCGACGCGTGGCTGTCGCTGCCCATCGTCGGCGGCAATTCGCTGTCGGTTTCCTTCACCGGCACCTTCATCGTCTTCGTCTATGTCTGGCTGCCGTTCATGATCCTGCCGATGCAGGCGGCACTCGAACGCGTGCCCGGCAACCTCGTCGAAGCCTCGTCCGACCTTGGTGCCTCGCCCCGGCAGACGTTCTGGAACGTGCTGTTGCCACTGGCGCTGCCGGGCATCGTCGCCGGCTCGATCTTCACCTTCTCGCTGACGCTCGGCGACTACATCATCCCGCAGATCATCGGTACCTCGCGGCTGTTCATCGGCCAGGCCGTCTACTCGCAGCAAGGCACGGCGGGCAACATTCCTCTGGCCGCCGCCTTCGCGGTGGTGCCGATCGTCATCATGGGCCTCTATCTGTGGATGGCCAAGCGCATGGGGGCCTTCGATGCGATCTGACCGCAGCCAGAAGTCACCCCTCGGCCTGAAGATTGCCGCCGGCCTCGGCCTCGTCTTCCTGCATGCGCCGATCCTGTTGATCTTCGTCTACGCCTTCACCACCGAGGAAAAGAGCTACCAGTGGCCGCCGCCCGGCCTGACCACGCAGTGGTTTGCCGTGACGTGGAATCGACCCGACGTGTGGGAGGCGCTGTCGCTATCAGTGAGGGTCGCGGCCATCTCGACCGCGATTGCCATTGTCCTCGGCACGCTGTGCGCAGCCGCCGTGTCGCGCTCGAAATTCTTCGGCCGCGAGACGATTTCGCTGCTGGTCATCCTGCCCATCGCGCTGCCCGGCATCATCACCGGCATCGCGCTGCGCTCGGCCTTCGCGCTGACCGAAATTCCGTTCTCGTTCTGGACGATCATTCTCGGCCACGCCACCTTCTGCGTCGTGGTGGTCTACAACAACGCCGTCGCCCGCTTCCGCCGCACCTCCGGCTCGATGATCGAGGCCTCGATGGACCTCGGCGCCGACGGCTTCCAGACCTTTCGCCACGTCGTGCTGCCCAATATCGCAACGGCTTTGCTTGCCGGCGGCATGCTGGCCTTTGCGCTGTCGTTCGACGAGGTCATCGTCACCACCTTCACCGCCGGCCAGCAGCAGACGCTGCCGATCTGGATGCTGGAGGAACTGATCCGGCCGCGCCAGCGCCCGGTCACCAATGTCGTGGCCATGGTGGTGGTGCTGGTGACGCTCTTGCCCATCCTGCTTGCCTACTACCTCACCCGCGACGGCGACCAGATCGCCGGGTCGGGCAAATGAAAACCCAGCGAATAGGGATTGGCGAATAGCGAACCGGGAACAACGACCTAAAGCTGGCCGCTCTTCGCTATCATCTACCCGCTTCCATGAAGGAGAGTTCCATGCACACCGAGATGCTGATCGGCGCGAAATTCCAGAAAGGCACCGAAGACGAGGAACCGATCCTCAACCCGAGGACGGGCGAGACAATCCTGAACCTGCCCGAAGCCAGCACCGCGCAGATCGACGCAGCCGTTGCTGCGGCCGAAAAGGCGTTCGTCTCGTGGTCGCGCACCACGCCTGGCCAGCGCGCCGGCTATCTGTTGAAGATCGCCGACCGCATCGAAGCCGAAGCCAACGAATTCGCAGCGCTTGAAGCGCTGAACTGCGGCAAGCCGATCAACGCCGTGCTGAACGACGAGATACCGGCCATCGTCGACTGCTACCGCTTTTTTGCCGGCGCAGTACGAACCATGCCCGGCCAGGTTGCCGGCGAATACCTGCCCGGCCACACATCCATGGTCCGCCGCGACCCGATCGGCATCGTCGCTTCCATCGCGCCGTGGAACTATCCGCTGATGATGATGGCCTGGAAGCTGGCGCCGGCCATTGCCGGCGGCAACACCGTCGTCTTCAAGCCGTCCGAGCAGACGCCGCTGACGGCGCTGAAACTGGCGCGCGTCCTGGCCGATATCCTGCCGGAAGGCGTGGTCAATGTCGTGCTCGGCCGAGGTGAAAGCGTCGGCAGCCCGCTGATCAACCACCCCAAGGTCAACATGATCTCGATCACCGGCGACGTCGCCACCGGCAAGAAGGTGCTGCAGGCCGCCGCCAAATCGGTGAAACGCACACATCTGGAACTGGGCGGCAAGGCGCCGGTCATCGTGTTCGATGACGCCGATATCGACGCGGTGGTGAACGGCCTGCGCGCCTTCGGTTATTACAATGCCGGCCAGGACTGCACGGCAGCCTGCCGCATCTATGCCGGCAAGAAGGTCTACGACAGGCTGGTCGCCGACCTGTCGTCGGCAGTCTCGACCATCAAGTACAACCAGTCCGACGACACCGAAAACGAGATCGGCCCGCTGATCTCGCGCCGCCAGCGCGACCGTGTGTCGAGCTTCGTCGAGCGGGCTTCGGAACTCAAGCACATCGAGATCACCACCGGCGGCAAGCCGGGCGACGGTTCGGGCTTCTACTACCAGCCGACCGTGGTGGCGGGCGCGCTTCAGGAAGACGAGATCGTGCGGCGCGAGGTGTTCGGGCCGGTGGTATCGGTGACGCGCTTTTCCGATACGGACGAGGCGGTGGCCTGGGCCAACGACAGCGACTACGGCCTGGCATCCTCGGTATGGACGAAGGACGTGTCGCGCGCCATGGCGACGGCGGCGCAGCTGCAATATGGCTGTACTTGGATCAACACCCATTTCATGCTGACCAACGAGATGCCGCATGGCGGCCTGAAGCAGTCCGGCTACGGCAAGGACATGTCCCTCTACGCATTGGAGGATTACACCGCCGTCCGTCACGTCATGATCGCGCATGGGTGATGCTTGACCTCTCCCCTTGCGGGAGAGTCCGGATCGCCTCGAGCCGCGTTGCGGCGAGGTTGGCGATCCGGGTGAGAGGCAGGTTGTGACCGAGGCCTCTCGCCCGACCTTTCTTCGCTCGGCCGCCTTCTTTCATAAGGGGAGAAGGGACGATTGGCCGTTCAACATGGGAGGAACGAACATGCAACGCCGCCAGTTCCTGATATCCGCAGCAGCCACAGCAGCCGTTTTGGCCACACGACCGGCCTTCGCGCAAGACACCTCGCAGGCGGTTGTCGATGCCTATCTCGCCGCCTGGAACGCCCACGATTCGGCCAAGGCCGCCAGTTATTTTGCCGACGACGTGACCTACTACGACGCTTCGGTCGGCACGCCGGTGAAGGGAAAGGATGCCGCCAAGACAAATGTCATCGACAATTTCCTCAACGCCGTTCCAGATGCCGTCTGGAAGATGAAGGGCGAGCCGGTGGCGCAGGGCGACCGCGTCTCGTTCGAATGGGAATTTTCCGGCACCAATAGCGGCGACTGGGCCGACGGCACGAAGGCGACCGGCAAGACGTTCTCGTTCACCGGCGCATCGCTGTTCACGGTCAAGGACGGCAAGATCGCCGCTCAAAACGACTATTACGATGCGCTCGGCTTCTACAAGCAGCTTGGGCTGATGTAGCCATTCCTTGCCGCCGCCGGCGCGATAAATTGCGCCGGCGGCGATCCGTTTCCTTGTTTGAGCATCGGAATTGCCGATGCTCTGGCTACTCAACGATGCGGAATATGTTCCACAGGCTGGTGCCCGATACGACATAGGGCTCCATTTCCTTGCCCCACTTGGCATGGGCGTCGATCTTGGCGATCCTGGCGAAGAACTCCTCCAGCCGGGCCAGGCTCTCTGCCTCGTGGTGCGTTTCGATCGTCGCTTCGCGGGCGCCGATCGAGCCGGTCATGATCCTGAACTTGAGGTCTTCGATGCCGGCTTGGGAGCCGATGTCGCGCTCCCATTTGTGCAACAGTTCCAGCACTGTCTGCTTGTGACCGAACTTGGCGTCGATCTGCCATCTGGCGCTGAACATGCTCGGCCTCCCTCACTCGTCCCAGGCCTGAACGACGGTCTGGCGCGCGATGCGGCCGTTCTTCAGCTCGACCACCGTCGCGCAATAGACCCTGGTGCCGTCCGGATAGGCGCAGTCCTCGGTGAAGGCGAGCCGGTCGCCCTCGGTCACCGTGGATTCGACCTTGTGGCTCATGGCGCGGCTGCAGATGTCGTCCCAGAAAGTGGTGATCGATGCCCTGCCGCGAATTTCGCGCGGCTTGCTGGGCGGATTGTTACGGTCGATCACCCGCACCACCGCGTCGTCGGCATAGAAACCTGAGAGCATGGCTCCGTCGCGTCCTTCGATGGCCTTCCTGATGGTCGTGCTGTTCACGGCGTCCTTTGTCTGAAGCATCGCATCCTCCTGTTGGCCCATCCGGTTGGACGGGCCTTGCGGGTTGACAGGTTTGACGGTTTCGCCCGGCGACGGCCTTCACGCCTTCCGCCGGTGCCGATCCGGCACATGCGCCGGAAATCAGGGCAAGATGAATAGCGCTTTCGGCCATGCCGCCGCTTCGCCCGAAAGCACCATGGCTCCTATGGCCCGTCCGGGCCAGGGTGGCGGACCGCGAAAGCGGCAGCGGCGGCGCGCGAAGGCAGGTCGAGCTTGGACAGGATGTTGGCGACGTGGCGCTTGACCGTATGCGCGCTGAGCCGCAACTCGGCAGCGATCGAGGCGTTGCTCATGCCGTCGGCGATCAGCGCCACGACCTCGTTCTCGCGCAATGTCAGGGCGGACGGCTTGTTCGCCCGTGGCTTGTCGCGCCGGCAGGCCGGCTCCAGATGCTGCTCGGAATTGGCCCGCACCAGCGGCAGAGGCTGGTCCAGTTCGTCCGGGGCGAGTTGCCCGGCATCGGCGAAATGCAGGCCGGACCCTACGGCGAGGTCGGCCACGAGACGCGAGGCGAGAATATCGCCACGGCCGGCATGGTCGGCGATCTGGGCCGCGATCCGCACGGTCAGGCCGGTCGGCGGGCCGCGCACGTCGATCTCGCCGACATGAATGCCTTGCGCGCTAGCGATGCCAATGTCGTTGGCGGCGTCGCAAAGTGCCGCCGCGCAGCGTATGGCGCGGGCCGGCCCCTCGAAACGCGAGAGCATCGTGTCGCCATGGAGCCCCGAGATGCGGCCGCCGTGGCGGCTGACCAGCAGGCGCCACGTCTGCTGAAAGCGCTGGGCGCGCTCGCTCCACATGCGGTCGCCAAGCTTGGCCGTGTCGGTGATGCGGGTGACGAGCAAGGCGGCAAGGACCCGCTCGATGTCCGGCACGGCACGGGCGCCGGTCAGGAATTCCTCGATATTGTCGGCGATGCGGTCGACGTCGCCGGTCCAGATCGGGTGATCGCGGCCCGGCACCTCGACCAGCCGCGCACCGCTGATCTTGCGGGCCAGATAGCGGCTGGCGGCGGGATCGACCCGCGCATCGTTGCGGCGGTACATGACCATCGTCGGCACCGCGATGCTCGCCAGAACCCCGCACACATCGATGCCGGCATTCATGCGCGCCAGTGCTACCGCTGCGGTCGGGCTTGCCGACAGGCGCTCGAAGCGCCCCCACCATTCCGCGAAATGCGGGTCGTCGACACGGCCGGGCGCGAAATTCTGCAAGGTGGCGCCGCTGCCCCACGCCGTTTCCGCCGTTTCGATGAAGTCTTCGAGACGTTCGCGCGACATCACCCAGCGGTGGAAATTGGCATAGCCGCCATAGAGCACCAGCGAGCGCACCCGCTCGGGCTGGGTGGCGGCGAACAGCATCGCCATCGGCGCGCCTTCCGAGGCGCCAAGAATGGCGGCGCGCCCGCTGCCGGCGGCGTCCATCACGGCGCGCACGTCGTCCATGCGCGCTTCGAGGCTGGGAAGCGCATGGGCGTCGACGCGGTCGCTCAGGCCGGTACCGCGCTTGTCGAACAGGATCAGCCGGGAAAACGATGCAAGCCGCTTCAGCAGACGGCTATAGCCTTCATCTTCCCAATGCAGGTCGAGATTGGAAATGAAGCCCGGAACGAAGACGAGGTCGAGCGATCCTTGCCCGATCACCTGGTAAGCGATCCGGATGTCGCCGCTGCGCGCGTATCGTGTTTCGATCGGCCTCACGAGCATTGATCCGCAGAGCGGTAGAGCGGTCCCGTTCAAATACGAACCGCTCTAAATCTTTCTTTTCCAGCCTGAGCCGATCATACCAGAAAGCTGCGGCCACGGCAGGTTGTTATTTTAGCAGGTGTGAATATCGCGGCAGCGCCAGGCCGGAAAATCCCCGCGGCAACCGAATGTCGTGCGCATCCACACATTTCAGCCGGCTATCTGTTTCCCCCCGGCGCATGCGGCGCTATGGGGAGACGGTTTGCAAGCGACGAAAGGTCCAACATGCTTGGCTGGTTCAGGAAGCTGCTTCCCCGCGAGGATCGGTTCTTCGACCTGTTCGAGCGCCATTCGCGCACCGTGGTCGGCGGCGCCGAAGCCTTGCAGAAACTTCTGACCGGGAAAGACGTCCAGCAATGGGCTGGCGAAATCGTTCGCCTGGAAAACGAAGCCGACACCATCACCGCCGAGGTGCTGCTTGCGGTTCGCCGCTCCTTCATCACCCCTTTCGACCGGAGCGACATCCAGGATCTGATCCAGTCGATGGATGACGCCATCGACATGATGCACAAGACGGTCAAGACCGTGCGCCTGTTCGAGATGACGAAGTTCGACCCTTTGATGCAGGAAATGGGCACCGTCATCGTCGACGCCGCCAAGCTGGTTGCAGAAGCGATCCCGCTGCTCGGCAAGGTCGGCCAGAACGTGCCGCGCCTGACCGCAATCGCCGAAGAAATCACACGCCTCGAGGACCGCTCCGACGACCTGCACGAGCAGGGGCTGAAGGATCTTTTCCACCGGCATGCCGGCGGCGACGCAATGGCATTCATCGTCGGCAAGGAAATCTATAGCCAGCTCGAGAAAGTCGTCGACCGTTTCGAGGACGTCGCCGACGAAATCAGCGGCATCGTCGTCGAAAACGTATAGCTTCTCGATGGACGCCACGCTCGCCTTTCCGCTGCTGTTCGGCCTGGTCGCCGTGGCGCTGTTCTTCGACTTCCTGAACGGGCTTCACGACGCCGCCAACTCGATCGCCACCATCGTCTCGACGCGCGTGCTGAGGCCGCAATATGCGGTGCTGTGGGCGGCGTTCTTCAATTTCATCGCCTTCCTGTTCTTCGGCCTGCATGTCGCCGAGACCCTTGGAAAGGGCATCATCGACGCCGACACGGTGACGCCGGCGGTGATCTTTTCGGCGCTGACCGGCGCCATCGTCTGGAACATCGTCACCTGGCTGGCCGGCATCCCGTCAAGCAGTTCGCATGCGCTGATCGGCGGCCTGGTCGGGGCGGGCGTCGCCAAGGCCGGCGGCGGCGCCATCGTCTGGGCCGGGCTGCTCAAGACGACCTTCGCCATCGTGCTGTCGCCCACGGTGGGCTTCCTGCTCGCGCTTTTGCTCGTGCTCCTGGTTTCGTGGCTGTTCGTGCGCCAGACACCTTTTGCCGTGGACAGCAGCTTCCGCTTCCTGCAGTTCATTTCGGCCTCGCTCTATTCGCTCGGTCATGGCGGCAACGATGCGCAAAAGACGATGGGCATCATCGCAGTGCTGCTCTATTCGCAAGGCATGCTCGGCGACACCTTCCACGTGCCGCTGTGGGTGGTGCTGACCTGCCAGTCGGCGCTGGCGCTGGGTACCCTGTTCGGCGGCTGGCGCATCGTGCATACGATGGGTTCCAAGATTACCCGGCTGAACCCGATGCAGGGCTTCTGTGCCGAAACCGGCGGCGCGATCACGCTGTTTGCCGCCACATGGATGGGCATTCCGGTCTCCACCACCCACACCATCACCGGCGCGATCATCGGCGTCGGGGCTGCCCGCCGCGTTTCAGCGGTGCGCTGGGGTGTGGCCAGCAGCATCGTGTGGGCCTGGGTCATCACGCTTCCCGCTACGGCCGCGATCGCCGCTGCGACATTTTACTTGACGCAATTGCTCAGCTAACGTCGCGCCCATGCTTGGAGCGCGGGGAAATCTGCACTATCTCAGACCTCAGCCAAGCCATTGAGGAACGAGCCATGTCCGTTACAAAAGAAACCGTCATTGAACGCCTGAAGACGGTGAGCGGGCCAGATTTTTCCGGCAACATCGTCGACCTGGGCATGATCTCCGAAATCTTCATCGCCGACGGCAAGGTCTTTTTCTCCATCACGGTGCCTGCGGCGCGGGCCCAACAGATGGAGCCGCTGCGGGCGGCGGCGGACCGTGTCGTCAAAGCGATCCCCGGCGTAACGGGAGCGGTCGTAACGCTGACGGCTGAAAAGAAGGGCGGCGGCATGGAAGCATCGGTGCCGCCACGCCCGGCCCCGTCCGCGCCTGCGCACCGTCCTGCGGGGGCCGCACCGCACGCCCAGCATCCGGCACCGGCCTCGCGCGCTTCCGGCAAGCGCGGCGTACCCGGCATCGAAGCCATCATCGCCGTGGCCTCGGGCAAGGGCGGCGTCGGCAAGTCCACCACCGCCGTCAACATCGCGCTCGGCCTTGCCGCCAACGGCCTGAAGGTCGGCGTGCTCGACGCGGACATCTACGGACCGTCCATGCCCCGGCTGCTCGGCATCCGTGGCCGGCCCGAAAGCGCCGACGGCAAGATCCTGAAGCCGCTCGAAAACTACGGCGTCAAGGCGATGTCGATGGGCTTCCTCGTCGATGAGGAGACGCCGATGATCTGGCGCGGGCCGATGGTCATCTCGGCACTGACCCAGATGCTGCGCGAAGTCGAATGGGGCCAGCTCGACGTGCTCGTGGTCGACATGCCGCCCGGCACCGGCGATGCCCAGCTGACCATGGCCCAGCAGGTTCCGTTGGCCGGCGCCGTCATCGTTTCGACACCGCAGGACCTGGCTCTGATCGATGCCCGCAAGGGCCTCAACATGTTCAAGAAAGTGGATGTGCCGCTGCTCGGCATCGTCGAGAACATGAGCTATTTCGTCGCCCCGGACACCGGCAAGCGCTACGACATCTTCGGCCATGGCGGCGCGAGGCGCGAGGCGGAGCGCCTCGGCGTCACCTTCCTCGGCGAAGTGCCGCTCGAGATGGGCATCCGTGAAAGCTCGGATGCGGGCCGCCCGGTGGTGGCGGTCAAGCCGGACGGGCCCGAAGCGGGCATCTACCGCGCCATCGCCGCCAAGGTATGGGAGCGCTTGCAGGAAGAAAAAGGCGCAGCCGCGGCGGCGACGCCAGCTATCGTCTTCGAGTAGTCAGCCCCCGTTGCCTACCTTCTCGCTGAAGGTCGAGAAGAACTGGCCGGCCAGCTTCTTCGAGGTCGAGGTGATCAGGCGGCTGCCGAGCTGGGCAATCTTGCCGCCGACATCGGCCTTGGCTGCATATGTCAGTATCGTCGTATCCGGGCCGTCCGGCGTCAATGTGACGTCGGCGCCACCCTTGGCGAAACCGGCGATGCCGCCCTTGCCTTCGCCCTGAATGGTGTAGGAGTGGGGCGGCTTGAGATTCTTCAAGGTCACCTCGCCATTGAAGGTCGCCTTGATCGGGCCGATCTTCAACACGACGGTGGCGGCGAGGTCGGTGTCCGACTTCTTTTCGAGGGACTGGCAACCGGGGATGCTTTCCTTCAGCACGTCCGGATCGTTGAGCGCCGCCCATACCTTTTCCACGGGGGCGGAAATGCGTTCTTCGCCTTCGATCACCAGCGCCATGCGGACCTCCCAATGTGACGAGGCTTGAACGGTAGCGCGGCGCGATTGCCGTGTCCATTGCCCGAAAGTCCGGCTTTGCCGGCCCTTCGTGTTGACCGGACCGTCGCCCTATCTGGTGCGCCAGGCCTGCGTGCGTCCAAGCAGCACGCGCGACACAAGCGCATGCACAAGCCGGGCGGCGATGTTGGTGTAGAAGATCATCATGCCCATGGCCGCTGCGGGCGCGATGTCGCCGGCATCGTCCATGTTGAGCACGGCAACGGACGCAAGCTGGGTGTGGGCCGAATAGAGGAACACGACCGCTGAAACCGTCGTCATGGCGTTGACGAACAGATAGATCGAGATGTCGAGGATCGCCGGAAGGCACACCGGAATCGTCACCCGGAAGAACAGCTTGTGAAAGGGCTGCTTCAAGGATGAAGCCACCGGCTCGAACTCGCGGTCCATCTGTTTCAACGCCGTCAGCGCGGTCAGGTGCGACACCGTGTAGAAGTGAGTGACGGTGCACACGACCAGGATCGCCATGGTTCCATAGATGGGGTTGAGCGGATTGCCCGGGTCGTTGAAGAAGAAGATGTAGGCCAACCCGAGCACCATGCCGGGGACGGCCATCGGCAGCATGGCCAGGAACTGGAAGAGCGTGCGGCCGGTTTTGAAGCCATCGCTCTTTTCCACCATATAGGCTCCGGTAAAGACGATGATGGTGCCGAAGAAAGCGGTCAGACAAGCCAGTTCGATGGAGTTGTAGTATGCGGCCCAGCCGCCGCCATCCATCAGGTCGAAATGAAAGTTCCTCAGGCTTGGCGAGAGGTCGTATGGCCAGAACTTGACCGTGGCCGCCAACTGGCACACGCCGATCATCGTCAGGATGAACAGGGCAACGACGGTGCAATAGCCAAAGCACAGCCAGTCGAAGCGCGCATTCGGCTTCGGCTGGTAAGGCACCGAGCGGGCCGACAGCAGCGCGACCTGCTTTTTCTGGATGACGCGGTCCACGAAGAAGGCGGCGACGGCGGGAATGAGCAGGATCACCGACACGACCGCGCCCATCTCGAAATTCTGCTGGCCGATCACCTGCTTGTAAATGTCGACGGCGAGCATGTTGTACTGGCCGCCGATCACTTTCGGCAGGCCGAAATCCGTTATCACCAAGGTGAAGACGACGAAGGCTGCCGAGATAATGCCGTAGCGCGCGCCGGGAACGGTCACCGTCCAGAAGGTCCGCCACTTCGACGCCCTCAGAGAGGTTGCCGCCTCGTAGTGGCGCGCATCGGCGATGGCGAGGGCGGTGGAGATGATGAGAAGCGCGTGCGGCAAGGTGAAGAAGACGGAGCCGATGACGATGCCGATCGGGCCGTAGATGCTGTGCCCCAGCATGAAATCCTTCAAGAGACCCTGATTGCCGAACAGATAGACCAGCGCGATGCCCGGCAGAAGCGACGGCACCAGGATGGGGATCGTCATGACCAGCCTGAAGAAGCCTTTGAAGCGCATCTGGCTGCGGCTCATCGCATAGGCGAGCGCAAAGGCGATGGAGATGACCATCACGGTGCTGATCGCGCCTATCAAAACCGAATTGAAGATCGACTGGGCAAGGCTCGGTGTCGAGAAGTAAGCGACGAAATTGTCGAGCCCGGTCTGCCGGTCCGGACGCAGCACGACGCGCCGGAAGGTGTTGGAATCGAGTTCCAGCCAGTCGGTGCCGCGATGAAGGTCGGAGCCGACCAGATAGGCCGCCCCCTCATGGGTGCCGCGAATGCGGTACTTCACCGGGCTGCGAAAGCTGAAATCCTTGAACAGTCCGGTGACGGCGAGCCGCCCGTCGGAGCCGGTCGCGAGTTCTCCAGGTGCGATGGCGCCGGTTTCGAGATTGAGCGCGGCCGCCGTCTTCGGTTCGCCGAAATTCAGGCCGCTCTCGTCGCTGCGCTGGATTTCGAAGGCCGTGAGGTCGAACTCGTAGGTCGAGACGGACTTGGACAAAAGGACATAGAGAGGTGCTGCGAGCGCGACGAGCAGATAGAGCGAGATGACGATCATCAGCCCGCGCTTGATGACATCGTCCGAGGAGATTTGCGCCCGCGGCGCGCGCCCGGCCGGCAGGGTCAGGGCCGCGCTCATCTCAGGCGTCCCTGGCAAAGACGATCAAACGCTCGCGCGGCAGTTCCACGCGCATGCGGCCGCCCACCGCAATGTCCAGGCGGCGCACCGCATTGATCGAAAAGTCGGCGACGAAGACGCGATCTTCGAAGCGTGGCGAGGAAAGCCGCGTGCGCCAGAACGCGCCGAGGAACTCCATCGCCTCGACGGTCACGTCGGCAAGATTTTCCGGCGTCTTGACCGTTTCGGCGCTGTCGAGGCTGTGGGGGATGATATCGACGGGACGGATCACGGCGGTGACCTCCGCGCCTGCGCCGAGTTCATGCGGCGCGCACAAGAGTTCGGTGCCAGCCATGGCCACCTTGCCGTCGGCGCGGACGCTGCCCGGAAACCGGTTGGTTTCCCCTATGAAGTCGGCGACGAAAAGGGTCGCGGGCTGGCGGTAGATCTCGGTCGGCGTGCCGACCTGCTCGATGACGCCATGGTTCATGACGACGATGCGGTCGGCCATCGACAGCGCTTCTTCCTGGTCGTGGGTGACCATGATGGTCGTGACGCCGAGCTTGCGCTGCAGTTCCTTGATCTCGTGGCGCAGATGGACGCGCACCTTGGCGTCGAGCGCGGAGAGCGGCTCGTCCAGCAACAAGAGGCCCGGCGACACCGCCATGGCGCGGGCAAGCGCGATGCGCTGCTGCTGGCCCCCGGAAAGCTGGGCGGGGTACTTTTTGGCCTGGGCGGAAAGCCCGACCAGATCGAGCAATTCGGCGACGCGGGCGGCGATTTCGGCCTTGGGGCGCCGGGTGTTTTCGAGCCCGAAGGCGATGTTCTTCTCGATCGTCAGGTTCGGGAACAGCGCGTAGGACTGGAAGACGATGCCGTAGTCGCGCTTCGACGGCGGCAGGGTCGAGATGTCCTTGCCTGCCTGATGGATGGTTCCGCGCGTTTGCAGGTCGAGGCCGGCGATGGCACGCAGCAAGGTCGTCTTGCCGCAACCCGAAGGGCCGAGGAAGCAGACGAACTCGCCTTCCCTGATCTCCAGGGAAACGCCCCTGAGTGCAACGAATTCGCCGAACGTCTTCCAGATATTCTCGATCTTGAGAAAGGTCGGCTTCACCGCAGTTGCGTTCCCGGCTTCGGGTGCAAATCCTATTCCGTCCCGGCAAAGGTGGCAAGAATTGCCAGCGCTACGACCACCGGAATGAACAAAGCGGCGCCCGACGAGGACTTGATCAGGTTTTCGGTTCGGACTTGGCGTCGTAGCGCTTGGCCCATTCCGCCAGGATCGCCTTGCGATTGTTGGCAGCCCACTCGAAGTCGTTCTTGATCATGAATTCCGCGACGTTGGGCGGCAGGTTCTCCACCGGCTGGGCCAATCCCGGATAGGCAACCACCGAATAGCCGACATTGTACATCTGGTTGGCTTCCTTCGAGACCGAGAAGTCGACCAGCGTCTTGGCGGCTTTCAGCTTGGCCGTTCCGGCTATGATGGCCGTGGCCTCAGCCTCCCAGCCAGAACCTTCCTCGGGGAAAATGATGTCGATCGGCGCGCCGGCGCTCTTTGCCTTGGCACCCGGAAACTCGAACGATACGCCGACGACGGTTTCGCCAGCGCCCGCCATCTTGCATGGCTTGGAGCCGGAATGGGTGTAGGAGGCGATGTTCTGGTGCAGCCCGTCCATGAAGTCCCAGGCGTCCTTCTCACCGAATATCTGCAGCCAGGCGGAAACGTCGAGGAAGCCGGTGCCGGACGAATTCGGGTTCGGCATCACGACATGGCCCTTGTATTCGGGCTTGGTCAGGTCCTTCCAGCTCTTGGGAGCCGGAATGCCGAGCTTTTCAGCTTCGACGGTGTTGAAGCAGATGGCCGCGACATAGGCATCCATGCCGGTCCAGGTCGGTGGCGTCGACGAATCGACGAAGCGCGGGTCTAGCTTCTCCACGCCCACCGGCGCGTACGGCTCGAGCATGCCTTCGGCCTTCAGGAGCAGCAGCGACGTGGCAGCCACGCCCCAGACGACATCGGCTTGCGGATTGTCCTTCTCGGCGAGCAGCTTGGCGGTCATGATGCCGGTGGAGTCGCGCACCCAGTTGATCTTGATATCCGGATGGGCTTTCTCGAATTCGGCCTTGTAGCGGTCGAGGTCGACGGCTTCGACGGCGGTGTAGACGGTAAGCTCGGTCTCGGCGAAGGCTACCGAGGTGGTCAGGCCCGCCACAAAGGCAGCGATGACCAGAGATGCAGATGTCTTCATGATCGAGTTCCCCATGGTTTGACACAAATATGGTGCATCGGGACGCTCGTGCTCTCAGGCATTTTTCCGGTCGTGGTGCCGGTCGATGTCGTCCTTGCGGAGATCGTGGCGAAGAGCCGTCGATAAGTAAAATCTATTTAATTGATAGGATCATAGGTCAGGGCGATATTTGTAACCGCCCCGTCACATTGCAGCGAAGGCCGATTTGACGCGCCAATCCTGAGCCAAAGCGTGTAGCGATCTTTCTAATTGGTTGGGCTGTACTTTGATTTATGCATGTCGTTATCCCGAAACCAGTTCCCACTTTCGGGCGACATGCATAGAGCGCGTCGCGATCTTTCAGATACGCCGGCGCGCTCTAAGCGTTTGTTTTTATGCATGTCGTTATCCCGAAACCGGTTCCCACTTTCGGGCGATATGCATTAGTCGGAAACGGCAAGCAGAAGGACGCCGCCGGCAACCACGGTCGCTGCCAGGATGCGCCCCTTCCATGGCCTTTCATGAAACAACAATGTGCCGATCAGGGCGGCGATGATGACGCTCGATTCCCTGACCGCCGAGACGGCGCCGATCGGCGCGATGGTCTTGGCATACAGCACCAGTCCATAGGCGGTGACGGCGAACAGGCCGCCGATCAGGCCGATGCCGAAGATATGCCAGCTGAAGGCTACCCCGGCTCTTTTGCGGCTCCACAGGATGGCAAGCGTCACCGGCGATTCCAGAAGGAAAAGCCAACCCATGTAGCCGGTCGGGCTTTCCGAGAACCGCACGCCGATGCCATCGGCAACCGAATAGGCAGCGATGCTTGCGCCAAGCAGGGCAGCCACGCCGATGGCCTTCCTGTCGGCATCGACCGCGCCTCGTTGCAGGGCGAGCAGCCCGATGCCGAAAGTGACGAGGCCAAGGCCGGTCCAGCCCAGGGAGGTCAGTTTTTCGCCGATCAGGAGAAACGTGCCGAGGGCGACCAAGGCCGGCGCCATGCCGCGCGAGATCGGATAGACTTGGCCGAGGTCCCCCAGCCGGTAGGCGTGGAACAGCAGCGCATAATAGCCGTAGTGGATGATCGTCGACGTGGCGATCGAAGGCCAGCTCGCCATTTGAGGCGGATCAGAAATCGAGATCAGCACGACGCCCGCCAGAGCGTGCATGCCCGATACCGCCGCCAGCGTCAGGGCGCGGTCGGGTGCGGCCTTGACCACGGCATTCCAGCTCGCATGCAGGAAGGCGGCGAAGAGAACGATCGAAAGCGCTGTTGCGGACAATCTTTCCCTACCCGAACAGATCGGCGATGGTTTCCTCGCCGATGGCAAATCCGGTACTGGCGCCGGTCCCGCTTGTGATCATGACGAGACGGACATTGTCTTGCGGCGCATCGGTGAAGGCGGGCTTGTCGGATGCGGATGCGTAGGTGCCTGTCCACCTGGCCTGCACGGCCGGCAGAGCGCCGCCCAACAACGTCGCCAGTTCATCGAGGATGAGGCCGTCGACTTCCTCCGAGGCGAAGGGATCCGGCGTCTCCGCGTAATGGTGGGAATCGCCGACCACAAGCGAACCGTCGGCGCTCTGCACGACGATCAGGTGGACACCGTTTTCGATGGTGCGCGGACATTCATTTCGCAACCTGCCCCGCAAGATCGCAGCTTCCGGCAATTGGGCATACCCCTCGTAGCGGATCAGGCTGAGATCGGAGACGAGCGCCGAACGCAAGGCGAAGCCGGGATTTGCCAATCTCAGCATCTGCAACTTGCAGCGGCGGACGCCATGCCTGCCGATTCTGTCCGGATAGAGTGTAGCAAAGTCGTCGCCGGGGCAAACCGCCACCTTATCCGCCTTGATGGTTCCGTGACTGGTCTCGACGGCCGGCGGCGCGACCGACAGGACCGTGACGCCGCGCCGGAATTCCACATGATGATGCCCGGCAAGGAAGGAAGCCAGCCGGGGGATGGCTTCGCGCGATTCGATGCGAAGCTCGAAAGGGCTGTGCAGGCCGCCCGCGATTTTCGAGGCGTCGAGTTCCGGCTGATGGCTGGCTACTTGGTTCCGGGTCAAAAGCTGGCACATTTGCCCCTGCCCGGTTTGCTGGAAGGCTTCCAGCAGCGAAAGCGCTTCGGGGCGCTGGGCCGCGACCAACATGCCTTGCTGGATGACCCCGATGCCGGCTTGCGGCGCCATTTCGAGCCATATTTCGCGGGAGCGCTGCGCACGCCGCAGCGAGGCCCCCGGCTCCTGACCGGACACCACCACCAGGCCGAAATTGCGGATGGAGGCTCCGTTGGCTTGCGCGTCGCGATCGATGACGACAACGCGCAAGCCGCGCCGCGCCGCCGCCAGCGCATGCGCCAAGCCGACAATTCCCGCTCCGACGACCGCCAGGTCAAACGTCATCGATCAATCTCCCCTGCTCACGGCTGCGCTTTACCCCCATGGCAGGGAGAAGGTCTTGACGTTGGTGTAAGACTTCATCGCTTCGATAACGCCTTCCTTGTAGCCGTTGCCGCTATCCTTGATGCCGCCGAAGGGGCTCATCTCGATGCGGTAGCCGGGGACTTCCCAGATATTGACGGTGCCGACCTGCAAGCCGGCGATGTATTTGTGCATGCGGCGGAAGTCGTTGGTGCAGACGCCCGACGAGAGACCGAAGGCGGTGGAATTGGAGAGCGCGATCAGCGCGTCGTCGTCGTCAGGCGCGCGGATGATCGGCACGATCGGGCCGAAGGTTTCCTCCATGACCAGTTCGGAGCCATGCGGCACGCGGTCGACGACGATGGGCGGCAGCAGCGCGCTCTTGCGGCCGGGATCGTAGAGGACCTCGGCCCCTTGTTCGGCGGCCATGTAGACGCGCTTTTCAAACAGCGCCGCCGCCTTTTCGTGGACGACGGTGCCGAGTTGGGTGGCCGGATCGCGTGGATCGCCGAACTTGATGGCCTTTGCACGTTCCAGCACCATCGGGACAAAACGGTCGGCGACCTTCTCCTGAACGAGGATGCGCTTGACGGCGGTGCAGCGCTGGCCGGAGTTCTTGGTGGCGCCGGCGACGGCCAGATCGGCGGCACGGGCCAGATCGTCGTCGGAGAGGTCGTTCAAGATGATCAGCGGATCGTTGCCGCCAAGCTCCAACACCTGGCGCTTGTAGCCGGCTTTCGAGGCAATCAGCTTGCCGACCGGCACGCCGCCGGTGAAGGTGATCAGGTCGATGTTCGGATTGGTGATCATCTCGTCGCCGATGTCCTTCGGCCAACCGGTGACGACCGAAAGCATTTCCGGCGGCAGGCCGGCCTCGTAGAGGATGTCGGCCAGCACCAGCGCCGTCATCGGCGTCAGTTCGGTCGGCTTGACCACGATGCAGTTGTTGGTAGCGATCGCCGGGGCGACCTTGTGCGAGACCATGTTGAGCGGATGGTTGAACGGCGTGATCGCAGAGATCGCCTTCAGCGGCTCGCGCGTGGTGAAGATCTTGCGCTGCTTGCCATGCGGGGTGAGATCACAGGAGAATATCTCGCCGTCATCGACGATGCACATCTGGCCGGTCAGCGTGAAGACATCAAAGGCGCGGCCGACCTCGTAGAGCGAATCCTGCTTGGAGATGCCGAGTTCCAGCGTCACCAGATCGGAAATCTCCTCCTTGCGGGCGTTGAGCAGTTCGGCCGTTCGAAGCAGGATCTTCTGGCGCTCGTAGCGCGTCAGTTTCGGCTTGTAGTTGGCCGCGATCTCGAAGGCCTCACGCGCATGATCGGCCCCGCCCGCCGGCACCGTGCCGACGACAGTGTCGTTCCACGGATAGCGCACCTCGACGAGGCCCTCGGCATCGACCTTGCGGCCGGCGATGCGCATCGGCTCGTGCCGTACTTTTATCGAGGTTTCAGCCTTGGTCATTGTAGCTCCTTTACCCTTCTCATGCGGGAAGGGTCGGCGTGCAAGCGCCGGGGTGGGTTAGGAAAAGCGAGCCAGGCACCCCCACCCCGCTCACTTCGTTCGCGACCCTCCCCGCATGGGGGAGGGTGAAAAAACGCCTAGCTCGGCTGCGCCGCCGCCATGACCGCGTAATAGAAGGCGTCGAAGTTGCGAAGTTCGGGCGCGCCCGGCTGGTCCGGCAGCTTGCGGTTGGTGATGAACGGCACCACCTGCTCGGTCAGGCCGCCATGCGAGCGCAGCGGCTCGTTCAGCGCGGCAAGGTCGTGGCGGTGCTCGCTGGTGCCGATGGTCTTGTTCTCGCCCGAGATCATGACGATGTCGCCGATGCGGTCCTGAGGCAGCTCGAAGCGGGTGCAGCCTTCCTCGCGGCCAAGCACCAGCGTGATGCCTTCGATCTTGCGCAGCTTGGCCATGATGCCTTCGCGATCCGCGCCCTTGGGCAAGTAGGCGGTGGCGAAGGAACCCAGCGCGCCGTGGTGGACGACATAAGGATCGGTGATCGGCAGGATGACGCGCGCGGCGTCCTTGCCCAGCCACTCATCCATCAGGTCCTGGACGTAGACGACATTCGGCGAGCCATCGGCGTGATGCTTCGGCTTCATGCCATGGTCGGCGGTGACGACGATGGCCGCACCCAGCGCGTCGAGTTCGGCCAGATACTTGTCGAACATCTCGTAGAAGGCGTTGGCCTGGGGCACGCCCGGCGCGTATTTGTGCTGAACATAGTCGGTCGTGGTGAGATACATCACGTCGGGCCGGAACTCCTTCAGCAGCTTGACGCCGGCGGCGAAGACGAACTCGGACAATTCCGCCGAATAAACCTCCGGCACCGGCCGGCCCAGCCAAGCCGAGGCATTGTCGATGCCGTGCTCGGTCTTCGTCGTCGAGGATGACTTTTCGGAAGAGAAGCAGATGGCGCGGCTATCGCTGAAGCCGAGGTCCTTGCCGAGCAGGGCGCGCAGCTTGTCCTTGGCGGTGACGATCGCCACCTTGGCGCCGGCATCGTAGAAGGCCTTGAACACGGTCGGCACGCGCAGGAACTTGGGATCGTTCATCATCACCTCTTCACCCGTCTCCGGATTGTAGAGGTAGTTGCCGCAAATGCCGTGCACCGCCGGCGGCCGACCAGTGGCGATCGACATGTTGTTGGGATTGGTGAAGCTCGGGATCACCGAATGCGCCGTGCGCACCGTGCCCTTGGCCTTGATCTTCTCAAGCGCCGGCATCAGCCCGGCCTTGATCGCTTCATCCAGATAGGCGGGCTCGCAACCGTCAAGGCAGATTGCAATCGCCGGAACGCGCGGCCAAGCATAGGTGCGGCCATTCGCGTCGACGCTGACGGGGGACATCTGGTTCATCGCAGGGGCTTTCCTGGTGTTCGAGAGAAATTCAGGCAGCAAGCTTGGCGCGCTCGTCGAGCGCGTGGCGAGGCGGTGATGCATCGGGCACGTTCATTTCGGCGAGCGAGGCGGCAGCGGCATCGACGACGCGGCGCATGACATGTTCGTCCATGCGGCCGATGCAGCCGACGCGGAAGGAGTCCACGATGGTCAGCTTGCCAGGATAGATGATGAAACCCTTGTCCTTCATCAGTTCATAGAAGCGGTTGAAGGCGAAGTTTTCGTGCGCCGGGCAAAAGAAGGTGACGATGATCGGCGACAGCCAGCGGTCGGAGAGCAGCGTCTCGAAACCGAGTTCGCGCATTCCAGCAACCACGACGTCGCGGTTCTTCGCGTAGCGGGCGCCGCGGGCTGGGACGCCGCCTTCGGCCTCGTGGATCTTGAGCGCCTCGAGGAAGGCGGCGACGACATGTGTCGGCGGGGTGAAGCGCCATTGACCGGTCTTTTCCATCGCCGCCCATTGCGCATGGACATCGAGCGCCAGCGAATGGCTGCGGCCCTTGGCGGCTTCCAGCTCGCTCTTCCTGGCGATGACGAAGCCGAAGCCAGGGACGCCCTCGATGCATTTGTTGGCCGAGGAGACCATCGCCTCGTAGCGGATGTCGTTGACGTCGAGCGGGATCGCGCCGAAGGCGCTCATCGAATCGACCAGCAGCTTGCGGCCCCTGGCGTACACGGCTTCGGAAATCTCGGCGACCGGATTGAGGATGCCGGAGCTGGTTTCGCAGTGGATGGCGATGACATGGGTGATCGCCGGGTCCGCATCGAGGGCTGCGGCGACCTCGTCGCCGCGCGGCGGCAGATAGTCGCCCTTGTCGATCAGGGTGTGGGCGCGGCCGAGATACTGCATCGTCTGGGCGGCGCGCAGGCCATAGGCCCCATTGGCCAGGACCAGTATCTTGCCGTCTTTCGGCACAAAGGAGCCCAGCATCGCCTCGACGCAGAACGAGCCGCTGCCTTGGATCGGCACGCAGTCGAACTCGCCCTTCCTGTCGCCGGTGAGCGCGAGCAGCCGGCGGCGCATCTCGGCGGTCATGGCGCGGAATTCGTCGTCCCACGAACCCCAGTCCCTGAGCATGGCCTGCTTGACGGCGTAGGAGGTCGTAAGCGGTCCCGGCGTCAGCAGATAGGGCTCGCCAAGTACCGGTCGCTCAAAGCCTTCGGTTGCAATCGTCGTCTCACCCGGCATGACAATCTCTCCAAGGGAATAACGTTGGTCGAGATCATGATGCGTCGTTGCGATGCATTTGAAAAATCGTTATTTTGTATTCTTATATAGGTTAGGCTTATGCATTAGCCGAGACGGGTCAGCCGGCTGGTCAACAGGTCGCCGCTTTCCGTCAGCAACGGATAGGCGACGGTCACCAGAAGCGAGTTGAATTCCTTCAGCGCCCGCACCGCTTCCAGATGAATATCGCTGGTTTCGATGCTCTGCGCCAAGCCGGATTGCAGCCGCATCAAATGCTGTTCGTGGCTGTGCCGCTCCATGTCGCGCACCCGTTCCTTTTCCGCCGCGAGTTGCCGGGCCGTGGACAAATCGTTGGAAACCAGCACATTCAGCGCCAGTTGCAGGTTTTCCGCGACGCGCGAATGCAGGCCCTCCAGTTCCTCACGGCCGGCGGACGAGAATTCGAGCCGCTTCTCGGCCCGTTCCGCAGCGAGCGCGAGCAGGCCCTTGGCGACGATGTCGCCGGCATGCTCAAGGTTGATGGCCACGTTGGTCAGTTCCATGCCGCGGCGAATATCCTGCGCGGACAGACCGCCGCGGTTGAGTTCGGCGATGTAGAGCTTGATCTCGGTATGGGTGCTGTTGACGTCTTCATCGATCTTGCGAATGCGGGCGATCTCTTGCTTCGTGCCTGCGACCAGAAGGTGCATGGCGGGGTGAAACATCGATTCGACGAGTTCTCCCATCCTGAGCAATTCGCGGGTGGCGCTGGTGAGGGCCAGTTTCGGATTGTCGATCACGGTGCGGTCGAGCGCGGAGGCGCGGCGGCCAAGCAAGCCGTTGTCGCCCTCCCTGGCAACCGGGTCGGGTACCAGATGCGACGTCAGCCGGGCCATTGCTCCGGCGAAAGGCAAGCTGACAATGGCAAGGCAGGCGTTGAAGACGACGTGAAGATTGACCAGGGCGGTGCCGCCGCCGCCCAGCTTTTCGACCGGCAGGCCAAGCGCCTCGCTCGCCGCCAGGGCGACAACGGCGCCGGCAAGGCGGAAGATGAGATTGCCGACGGGAATACGCCGCGCCTGCGCCGGCATGCCGCGCGACAGCCAGAACGCGATCAGGCCGCTGCCGACATTGGCGCCCAGCACCAGCGGCACGCCGGCCTCGAGCGGAACGAGCCCCTGCGCCGCGAAGGCGGCGATCATCAGCACCGAAGCCACGGAAGAATGGATCAGCCAGGTGAAGGCCAGGCCAAGCAGGAAGGCGGTGACATAGTCACTGGCAAGATAGCCCGACAGCGCTGGCAGCATCGCGGAGTCCCGCAACGGGCCGGTCGCTTCGCCGATCAGCCGCAGCGACAGAAGCATGAAGCCGGCGCCGAGAATCATGCGGCCCGTCTCCCGCATCGTCTGGCCGGAAAGCTTGAGATGCATGATCCCGCCGGTGAGCAGGCACACCGGGATCAGCCAGCCGAGATCGAATGACAGCACGCGCACGACCAGCGCAGAGCCGAGGTCGGCGCCGAGCAGCAAGGCAAGCCCGACCGGCAGCGCAAGCATGCCGCTCGCCGCAAAGCCGCAGGCAAGCATGGCAACGGCCGTGGAACTCTGCAACGCAACCGCCACCACCGTACCGCCGAGCACCGCCCGGATCTCGCTGCCTTTGGCGTTGCCGAGCAGCCGCCTCAGCGCCGAAGCATGAGCACGCTCCATGCCGGTACGCACCATGTGCACCGCATAAAGCAACAGCAAAGTGGCACCCGCCAGGTGCAGCAGGATGAGCGAGAAATGCATGGCCGGCCTCGATCGGACAATGAAACAGGGTCACTTTCCGCTTTACATAAGTCAATTCGTTAGTTTCTATAGTTATATCGATCTGGCTTATCGTTAAGGGTGCGACTGATGCGATATGTGCAATTGCGTGCCTTCCACTATGTCGCGGTCTGCGGTGGATTCTCAAGGGCCGCCGAGGCGCTGTTCCTGACCCAGCCGGCGATTTCCGACCAGGTGCGCAAGCTGGAGGAGGAATATGACGTCCTCCTGTTCAACCGGCACAAGAAGCAGGTGACGCTCACCCATCAGGGCCAGCGTTTGCTGGAGATCACGCACCGCATGTTCGATACCGAGCAGCAGGCGCTCGACCTTCTGTCGGAATCACGTGCGCTCAGGGCCGGCACCTTGCGCATCGTCGCCGACGCCGCGCACCATCTTGTGCAGATACTCGGCCAGTTCCGCGCCAGATATCCCGGCATTCAGGTGACGGTCCGTGCCGGCAATACCGAGAGCGTCATTACCAGCCTGTTTGCCTATGAGGCGGACATCGGCGTGCTGGGAGAAATCCCGCAAGGGCGCGAGTTCGACATCCTGAAGCTGAACTCCTCGCCGATCGTCGCCTTCGTGGCCCACAACCACCCCCTGGCCGGAGCCCGCAAACTCAGCCTTGCCGATATCGCCAAACAGCCGCTGGTGCTGCGCGAACGCGGTTCCAAGACCAGGCACAAACTGGAACAACTGGCCGAGAGCCAGGGGATCAAACTGGCGCCCACCATCGAAGCGGAGGGGCGCGAGGCGATCCGCGAAATCGTGGCGTCCGGTGTCGGGGTCGGCTTCGTCACCCGCGCCGAATTCGGCCTCGACGCACGCCTCAAGCCGATCCTCATCGACGGGCCGGAAACGCTGATGGACGAGGCGCTGATTTGCCTGCGCGAGCGCTCCAGCGGCAAACTGGTCAAGGCGTTCTGGGACATAGCCCGGCAAGTGGCGGAAGACTGAACGTTCGCGTTTTCCACGCCAAGTCTAGAACCGGTCGCGCAGTGCAAACCAGTTCAGCGCCAAAAACAGCAGCGGGGTGCGGAAGGTGCGCCCGCCCGGGAAGGACGGGATTTTCAGGTCCTCGATCAGTTTCAGCCGATCGCGGTTGCCGGCGACGGTTTCGGCGTAAAGTTTGCCGACGAAATTCGACAGCATGACGCCGTGGCCGGAATAGCCTCCGGCCGAAATGACGTTGGGCATGACTTCGCGCACGAACGGTTTGCGCGGGACGGTGATGCCGACATAACCGCCCCAGCCATGCGTGATCTCGACGTCCTTCAGCGCCGGATAGATCTCGGCGATCTGCTTGCGGATGCCGATATGGATGTCCTTGGGGTCGCTGACGGCATAGATCTCACGGCCGCCGAACAGCAGGCGCCCGTCCTTCGACTTGCGAAAGTAGCGCACGACGAAACGGGAATCGTCGACCGATTCGCCGCCGGGAAGCACGGGCGAGTCTGCGCCGAGCGGCACGGTCGCGCCGATGAAGGAGCCGATCGGCATGATGTGCGCAGCGCTGACCGGCTCCAGCGTGCCGCCATAGGCATTGGCCGCGATCAGGCATTTGTCGGCTGTGATCGTTCCTGTCGGCGTCGTCACCAGTACCTTGCCGCCGCTGGCGACAATGCCGGTGGCCGGAGTGCTTTCGTAAAGATGGGCGCCTGCCTCGGCGGCAACACGCGCCGTGCCGACGACCAGCTTGAGCGGATGGATATGACCCGTGCCGACATCGCGGACGCCGCCGAAAAAGTGAGCCGATCCCAGCCGCTCCGCGGTTTCCCTGGCGTCCATGAAGGAGATGTGAGGATAGGAAAAACGGCTGGCCATGGTCTCGGCATGCGCCTTGTAGCCGTCGACGAAGCGCTTCTTGTGCGCTACCGACATCTGGCCAGGCGCATAGTCGATATCGATCTTGTTGGCCTCGGCGAATTCCAGCAGATGCGCCTTGGCTTCCTCGGCCAGGCCGAACAGCGCCCTGGCCCGAGTCAGGCCATATTCTGCTTCCAGTTCTTCGGCCCAGGCGCGCTGTCCGGTGCCGAGCTGGCCGCCATTGCGGCCGGACGCACCATCGCCGAAGCGATGCGCTTCGATCAGGACGACATCGCTGCCGGCCTTGGCGAGGTGGGCCGCGGCCGACAAGCCGGTGAATCCGCCGCCGATGATGACGACATCGGCCTGGCGGCTGCCGTCAAGCGCCGGATATTCTGGGCGCGGTCCGGCCGTGTCTTCGTACCACGAGCGGCCGGGCGAGATGGGAGACTGGTAGGGCATGGTCTCAGCGGCGAGTGAATATAGGGAAGAAAGTATGGTTTGTTCCAGACGTTCGTGCTTGCAGAATTGAACAGGGCAAGAGTGCCTCTTC
Source organism: Mesorhizobium sp. Root157 (assembly GCF_001427385.1). Taxonomy (GTDB): domain Bacteria; phylum Pseudomonadota; class Alphaproteobacteria; order Rhizobiales; family Rhizobiaceae; genus Mesorhizobium. Next base: position 104,507 of record NZ_LMGJ01000037.1, on the reverse strand, counting down.
GCTATTCGCCTACACGTTGAGCAGCAGATACTCCCGCTCCCATGGGCTGATGACCTCCATGAAGGTCTCGAATTCGGCCCGCTTGATCGCCGCATAGGTGGTGGCGAAGGTCTTGCCCAGCATCTCGCACAGGATCTCGTCGCCCTCGAACAGATCGACGGCCTCGAGCAATCCGCGCGGCAGGTCGATCTCATCCTCGTTGGCGGTAGTCACCACCGGCGACTCGGCCTTGAGCTTGTTGGTCATGCCGATCAGCCCGCAGGCCAACGATGCGGCGAGTGCAAGGTAGGGGTTGGCGTCGGAGGAGGGAATGCGATTTTCAACGCGACGCCCCGCCGGCTCCGAGCGCGGCACGCGGAAGGCTGTGGTGCGATTGTCATAGCCCCATCTGGTGTTGACCGGCGCGGACGCCGCCTGCGTCAGCCGCCGGTACGAATTGACGTAGGGCGCGAACATGACCAGTGCATTCGGCACATGCTTTTGCATGCCGCCGATGAAGTGGAAGAAGGCATCCGTTTCCGAACCGTCCTCGGCGGTGAAGATGTTCCTGCCGGTCTTCTTGTCGAGGATCGACTGGTGGATGTGCATGGCCGAACCCGGTTGCCCCTGGATCGGCTTGGCCATGAAGGTCGCATAGATGTCGTGCTTCAGCGCCGCCTCGCGGATGGTGCGCTTGAACATGAACACCTGGTCCGCCAGTTCCACCGGATCGCCATGGCGCAAATTGATCTCGAGCTGGCCGGCGCCCTCTTCGTGGATCAGCGTATCGATCTCGAGACCCTGACTTTCGGAGAAATGATAGATGTCGTCGATCAGTTCGTCGAACTCGTTGACGCCGGCGATGGAATAGCCGGCCCCGCCGCCGATGGCGCGACCCGAACGGCCGACCGGCGGGGTTAGCGGATAATCCGGGTCAGGGTTCTTGTGGACGAGATAGAATTCGATTTCCGGGGCGACGACCGGTTTCAGCCCGCGCTTGTCGTAGGCGGCAAGCACACGCTTCAAGACGTTGCGCGGCGCGAATTCGACCGAACGGCCGTCCTGATGCACGAGATCGCAGATCACGGCAGCGGTGGGGTCCTCCTCCCACGGCACCACGGTCAGGGTCGACAGATCGGGCAGGAGCTTGAGGTCGCCGTCATCCTCCGGATAGACGAACCCGTTGCCATCTTCCGGATAGCCGCCGGAGATCGTCGCCATGAACACCGCCGACGGCAAGGCAAGCGAGGTGTTGGAAGTGAACTTCTTCGACGGCATCATCTTGCCGCGAGCAACGCCTGCCTGGTCGGGGGTGATGCACTCGATGTCTTCGATGCCGCGCCATTCAAGCCAATCGGTGGCTTCCCTCCAGTTCTTCACTCCGCGCAGGTTCTTGACGAAGGCGGGAGTGCGGGCGCGTTTCGGACGAATTTCCTTTTTAGCAGGCGGCATCAATCACCAGAACAAGTTGAAGTGGCCGGAGTATGCCGCTTCGGTCGACGGAATGAAAGGGGGACCGAAGGCCGGGCCGTCCGATTGAGTTTCCGTGGGTCGATGCGCAAACGCATGGCGACCCGCAGAGCGGTCCATTGCCCTGCGGGCCGGCCTTGTTTGCGCCCGTCAGCGCACCAGCGGCAGTTGCTGGAACTGATGGTAAGGCGGTGGCGACGACAGCGTCCATTCGAGCGTCGTCGCGCCCACGCCCCAGGGATTGGCGGCCGCTGCACGCTTGCGGTTGAAGGCCTCGGCCACCATGAACAGGAATATCAGCAGGCCGGCAGCCGAGATGTAGGAGCCGACCGAGGAGACGAAGTTCCAGCCGGCGAAGGCATCGGGATAGTCGGCATAGCGGCGGGGCATGCCGGCAAGGCCGAGGAAGTGCTGCGGGAAGAACACCAGGTTGACGCCGATGAACATCGTCCAGAAATGCACCTTGCCGAGGGCCTCGTTGTACATGTAGCCGCTCATCTTCGGGAACCAGTAGTAGAATCCGGAGAATATCGCGAAGGCCGCACCGAGCGACAGCACGTAGTGGAAGTGCGCAATGACGTAGTAGGTATCCTGCAGCGGACGGTCGAGGCTCGGATTGGCAAGCTGCACACCCGTCACGCCGCCGATGGTGAACAGCAGCACGAAGCCGGTGGCAAACAGCATCGGCGTCTTGAACTCGATGGAACCGCCCCACATCGTGGCGAGCCAGGAGAACACCTTCACGCCGGTCGGCACCGCAATCACCATCGAGGCGAAGGCGAAATAGCGCTGCGAATCGACCGACAGGCCGACCGTGAACATGTGGTGCGCCCACACCACGAAGCCGATCGCGCCAATCGCGACGATGGCATAGGCCATGCCGAGATAACCGAAGATCGGCTTCTTGGAGAAGGTCGAGATGACATGGCTTATGATGCCGAAGCCCGGCAGGATCATGATGTAGACTTCGGGGTGGCCGAAGAACCAGAACAGGTGCTGGTAGAGGATCGGATCGCCACCGCCGGCGGGGCTGAAGAAGGTGGTGCCGAAGTTGCGGTCGGTAAGCAGCATGGTCACCGCCCCGGCGAGCACCGGCAGCGACAGGAGAAGCATGAAGGCGGTGATCAGCATGCCCCAGGCAAACAGCGGCATCTTGTGCATGGTCATGCCGGGAGCGCGCATGTTGAGGATGGTGGTGATGAAGTTGATCGCGCCGAGGATTGAGGACGCGCCCGACAGGTGGATCGACAGGATAACCAGATCCACGGCGGGACCGGGCTGGCCATCGGTGGAGAACGGCGGATAAAGCGTCCAGCCGCCGCCATGGCCGAGCGCGCCCGGCGCGCCCGGAACGAACATGGAGGTGACGAACAGGATCAGCGACACCACCAGCAGCCAGAACGAGATGTTGTTCATGCGCGGGAAGGCCATGTCCGGCGCGCCGATCATGATCGGCACCATCCAGTTGCCGAAACCGCCGATCAGCGCCGGCATGATGACGAAGAAGATCATCACCAGCCCGTGCGCGCTGACCACGACATTGTAGACGGCCGGATCGGCAAAGATCTGCATGCCGGGGTCCTGCAGTTCCATGCGCAGGAGAACCGACAGGCCCGTCCCGAAAATCCCGGAGAGGATCGAGAACAGCAGATAGAGCGTCCCGATATCCTTGTGATTGGTCGAAAATACCCAGCGGCCAATGAAGCCGGGCCTGTGGTCGCCCTCGGCTGTCGTGGTGTCGGACATGGTTTCTTACCTGCCTTTCATATTGGCAGGCTTTCGGTCCTTACGGGTGGCGGTGGGTGGGGAACCTGGCGTCACGGGTCGGAAAAGGCCGAGCCTGCTTCGTTTTCATTCATCCGTGACGATAGCGTCCATCGCGATGTCGTGGGGTTGCGGATAGATCGTGTTGAGCCGGCTTTCGGCATAACCGACGCCGATGACGAACGCCCGCCGCGGCATCGCCGCCAGAGTGCGGTCGAAGAAGCCGCCGCCATAGCCCAGCCGGAAATTGGCCGCGTCGAAGCCGACGACCGGCGCGATGGCCACATCGGGCTGGACCGACGGGCCGCGCGAGGGAACCAGAATGTCCATGATGCCGCGTTCCAGAGGATCTCCCGGAGACCAGATGCGGAACTCCAGCGGCCAGCCCTTGCGGATCACGACGGGCAAGGCGATGCGGCCGCCACGTTCGATGATGCGGATCGACCAGTTGCGCAGGTCCGGTTCGCCCCGGAACGGCCAGTAGCTGCCGACGATGCGGCCGCTGACCCGGCCGACGATGCGGTCGAGCGTGACGGCGATCCGCTCCGAGCGGGCCTGCCGTTCCTGCGCGTCCAGCGCCAGCCGCGCCTCGATCAGGCGGTTGCGCTCCGCCTTGCGCCAGCGCGCGACATCCGCCCAGCCATCCTGCTTGACCGGGGTATCGCACACGCCATCTTCGGATACTTCGTGCATGAAGCATGGCGGAGACGCATAGGTGCCAGCCTCGGGTATCCCCGTTCGCTTGTCCGCCATATGTGCTCCGTTCATGCCGCCTTTGCGGCCTTGGTCCGCCCCACCTCGCATGCGACGGTGCGCCGCTTGAAAGCAGAACACAAACGGAATTAAATGCTTTATTGGCGCAATATTATTGCATTAAGAGGAACACGCCGTGGATGTAGATCGTGCGCGCACCTTTCTCGAGATCGTGCATTCGGGCAGTTTCCTGCGCGCGGCCGAACGGCTCTTCGTCACGCAGACCACGGTCAGCGCCCGCATCCGCACGCTCGAGGACGAGCTTGGCCGGCAGTTGTTCGTGCGCAACCGCAACGGCGCCCACCTGACACCGGCGGGAAAGGAGTTCGAGCGCTTCGCCCAGTCGTTCGTGCAGATCTGGGAACGCGCCCGCCATCAGCTTGCGATACCCAGCGGGCGTACGAGTGTCGTGGCGCTTGGTGGCGAACTCAGCCTGTGGAACCCGCTGTTGCTCGACTGGCTGGTGTGGATGAAGAAGTCCAAGCCCGAAATCGCCATCCATGCCCATGTCGGTGTGCCGGACCAGTTGCTGGAACAACTCAGGACCGGCGTGCTGGACATCGCCATACTCTATGCGCCGAAGCTCCTGCCGGGCTTCCGGGTGGAACTTCTTGAAGAAGAACAACTGGTCCTGGTGCGCAGCAGGGACACCGAAGCCAGCAACGCCACGGACTATGTCTATGTCGATTGGGGCCCGCTTTTCGCGGCCCAGCACGATTCCGGCTCGGCTGCGTTCGGGGAACCCGGCCTTCTGGTCGGCCTCGGCCCGCTCGGCCTGAACTACATCCTGCGCGCCGGCGGCAAGGGCTACTTCCGCAAGGGCGTGGTTGCCCCTTATCTGGAATCCGGAGAGCTTGAACTCGTGGAAGGCGCACCCGAATTCACCTACCCGGCCTATGCCATTTACCCGGAAGCCGGCGAAGCGCGCGCCGACATTCAGGAAGCGTTACGGGGACTGAAAGAGGTCGTCCGGTAAGAGCCGGTCGGCATCAACCGTCCGATGCCGGCGCATCGCGCGCGGCAAGCAATGTGCCGATCACCAGTTCGCGCCCGGTCCGGTTGATGCCGATGCCGCGCGGCCTGTCTTGCGCCAGCCCCAGCGCAATCAGCCGCTGGCCCAATGTTTTGTCCAGTTCGGGATAGGGTCCACGGTTCATGCGCTTGAGCGCCGTCTGCTCTTCCTTGGTGAGTTCATTCCAACCGATCGTCACGCCAGTCTCTTTCATGCCTTGCCCGGTTGGCGAAAATAGAGCCGCCAAACCATCTTATCTCATTGCTTCTGCATCGGATTATCGTGACGGATGCTGCCGCGCGCATTGATCCGAAGCCACGGCCCGCCTCTCGCTGGCGTTCCGCCGTGCAACACTGCACGAAACGGAAAGCATGGAAAGCCTGACTTGCGACGTCACGCGACGGTCGTTCAGCGCAAGATTATTGTCGCGAGTCCGCAATAAATTTCGCTTGAATTATTCCAAGGTGCGGGCAATGGGTCTGGCCATCGCGTCCTTCCCCTTCTTGGGGTCGGGCTGCAGGTTGCCGCAGAGCAGAGTTTGCCGTGACATCGCGCGCCGTCAAATCCGATGAACGGGCTTGTCCGTTCGTTGCCATGCCGAATGGCAAGGGCGCACATGTTCACGTAGGTTTAGGAATGGCCGACCGGACATGACAGCTCAAGCAGTGCAGACATCGTCGCTTTATCTTGGCATCGACACGGGCGGCACTTACACCGACGCCGTGTTGTGGTCGGAAGCCACCGGCATCGTCGCCAAGGCGAAATCGCTGACGACGCGCTACGATCTTGCCGAAGGCATTTCCGGCGCGGTTGATGCGGTATTGGCCGAAGCCGCCATCGAACCCGGCGTGATCAAGCTGGTGTCGATGTCGACCACGCTTGCCACCAATGCGCTGGTCGAGGGCCAGGGCGGCCGGGTCGCGCTGGTCATGATCGGTTTCGGCGAAGACGATCTTTCCCGCAACGGACTGGCGGGCGCGCTGGGTTCCGACCCGGTGATCTTCTGCCCCGGCGGCCATGACGTGCATGGCAACGCCGGCGACCTTTCGCTGGAGGCTTTGGAAGCCGCCCTTCCCACCTTGGCGGAAACCGTGACCGGCGTGGCGGTCGCCGCCTATTTCGCCGTGCGCAACCCCGAGCACGAGATCGCGGCGCGCGCCCTCATTCGCGAACGCACGCGGCTGCCCGTCACCTGCTCGCACGAATTGACGTCGAAGCTCGGCGGACCCCGGCGCGCGCTGACGACGCTGCTCAATGCCCGTCTCATTTCGATGATCGACCGGCTGGTCGATGCGACCGAAGGCTTTCTTCACAAGCGCGGCATCGCCGCGCCGCTCATGGTGGTGCGCGGTGACGGCGCGCTGATCACGGCGGAATTTGCCCGCGCCCGGCCGATCGAGACAATCCTGTCCGGCCCGGCTGCAAGTCTTGTCGGCGCCAGGCATATGACCGGCCTGGACAACGCCGTCGTTTCAGACATCGGCGGCACCACGACCGACATCGCCGTTCTCGACGGCGGCCGGCTGCGGCTCGACCCGGACGGTGCGACCGTCGGCGGCATGCGCACCATGGTCGAGGCCGTGGCCATGCGCACCTTCGGGCTTGGCGGGGATTCGGAAGTCGCGCTCAAGGACCATTCGCTGGTGACGACGATCGTGCTTGGACCGCGCCGGCTGGTGCCGCTGTCTCTGGCAGCCGTCAAGCATAGCGAGATCATCGCCAAGAGCCTGAACCGGCAGTTGCTCAGCCCGACAGTCAGCCGGCTGGACGGCCGCTTTGCCATGCGCACCGGCGTTCCCGAACGGCTGGCTTCCGGTCTTTCAGGCACCGAGGCGCGGCTCTATGCGGAACTGTCACCCGAGCCGGCGCCGCTCGACCGGCTGCTCGGCTCGACCTCGCAGATCGCGACGCTCAACCGGCTCGTTGCGCGCGGCCTTGCCCACATCATCGGCTTCACCCCGTCCGATGCCGCCCACGCGCTCGGCCGCCAGGACAACTGGAATGCCGAGGCCGCCCGGCTTGGCGCGGAACTCCTGGCACGCCGGCGCAACGGCCAGGGCCAGACCGTTGCCCGGAATGGGGATGCCTTCTGCGAGATCGTGCTTGCCGCCGTCACCCGCCGCTCTGCCGAGACCATGATCGAGACGGTCTTTGCAGAAGACGGGCTGGAGGGCGAAGCTTCGGTTGCCGACGCACTGGTGCAAAGGGCAATCGACAAGCGGGGCGGCATGGCGCGCCTGTCGATCGCGCTCGACCGGCCGGTGATCGGCCTCGGTGCCTCCGCGCATCTGCACTATGCCAATCTGTCGGCGCTGGTCGGCAATGGTTGCGAAATCGCCAGGGACGCCGACGTCGCCAATGCGTTGGGCGCCGTGGTCGGGCAGGTGCGCATGTCGGCCGAGGCGCGCGTCAGCCAGCCCGAGATCGGCCTGTTTCGGGTCAATGCCGGTGAAAAGCTCGATGATTTCGAGACCGAGGAAGAAGCGATGGCGGCTGCCGAGGCGCATATCCGCGAGATGGCGGCTTTGCTGGCCCAACGCGCCGGGACCGATCAGGCCCGCATCGAGATCGCCCGCGACATCAAGGTGGCGACCATCGAGGGCGAGCGCAGTTTCGTCGAAGCCTTTGTCGTGGCGACGGCGACCGGAAGGCCGCGCGTCGCCTCCTAATGCATGTCGCCCGAAAGAGGGAACCGATTCGGGACAACGACATGCATGAAAACAAATACTTGGAGCGCGCCAGCGAATCTGAAAGATCGCGCCGCCTCCTGAGTGCTTCATGGTTAGATGGAAGCGCTCTGATCTCCGATCGTTTCGCCCCCCATCGCGGCTTCGCAGGCGAGTGACTGCGCGTCGCGTCCGATCGAGGCAACCGCGACAATTTTGCCGCCCAGTCTGTAGCTGATGGTGCAATCGCGGTCGGCAAGGCTGCCTTCGATTTCGACAGCATCCCACGAGCGCGTATAGCCGGTATAGCGGATCGTCACATCGTAGTGCGCGCTCCAGAAGAAGGGCACGCTCGCAAAAGGCCTGTGCAGGCCAAGCATGTTTTCGGCCGCCACCTGCCCCTGACGCGCTGCAACGACCCAGTGCTCCACGCGCCGCGACTGGTCGCTGGCGATATCGTGCCAGCGGGCGGCGTCGCCGGCGGCGAAAATGCCCGGCACGCTCGTCTCGAGATACCCGTTGACCATGATGCCCTGGTCGACGGCAAGGCCGGCACTGCTTGCCAGTTCGACCCGCGGCCTGACCCCGACGCCGATAATGACGATATCGGCGGCCAGTTCGCGGCCGTTGGTGAGCATCACCGTCTTGTCGCTGATGCTTCCGATCGTCGTGTCGAGGTGAAAGACAACGCCGTGCTCCTCGTGGATGGAGCGGATGAAATTGCCCAGGTCCGGGCCGAGAATATGCTCGAACGGCCGGCTGTCCTGCGTGACGACATGGATGTCCAGGCCACGGCTGCGCAGAGCCGCCGCGACCTCCAGCCCGATGAAGCCGGCGCCCAGCACCACGGCGGACTTCGCCCGCGCGATGTTGTCGATGATGGCGCGGCTGTCGGCCATCGAGCGCAGGACAAAGACATGGTCCCGGTCGGCGCCGGGAATCTTGAGATGGATCGGTTCCGCTCCGGTCGCCAGCAGCAGCCGGTCATAGCCGAAGACGCGGCCGTCGCCGGTAATTACGGTGCGCTTGTCCGTATCGATCCGGTCGACGACCGTGGACAATTGCAGGTCGATCCCGTGTTCGGCGTAGAAATCGTCCGAGCGCAGCGGCATCCACGCCTCCTCCGCGGTTCCGGCAAGGTAGTCCTTGGACAGGTTGGGGCGGTCGTAAGGCGCGTCGACATCGGCGCTGAGCATGGTGAGGCCGCCTTGATAACCCCTCCTGCGCAGCATTTCGGCGGCGGCAAAGCCGGCGGCGCCGCCACCGACGATGACGATTTTTTCAGGATGCGCCGAAGCGCCGGGGGCCGGCCCGGCAGCCGAACCATCCTCTGGCGGCAACTTGCCATGGACCGTAACCCTGTCGCCGTCCCGCTCCACCTTCCAGCGCGCCAGAGGGTCGAAGGCCGGCGCGCCGACGGCTTCGCCGGTCCGCAGGCTGAAGCAGGCATGGTGCCACGGGCAACGGACCGTATCGCCCACGATGATGCCCTGCGCCAGCGGCGCGCCGTAATGGGTACAGGTGGCACCGACGGCCATGATCGCATCGCCGACGCGGGCAAGGACCACGGGCTCGCCGTCGACGTGCCCCTGAAGGAGCCCGTTGTCGCCGAAAGCATCGACCGACACGCCTTGAGCCAGGTCGGGGCCGGTTTCCTGGGGTTCATGCGATGACATAGCGGCGTTCCCTCTCAAAAACGGGTGCTCATGAAGCGAGCACCGTCTGGGAATTTGGATGAGTTAACGCCGAAAAGGTTCCCCGGCAAAGCCATCATCGCCACCGAACTTGCCGATACGCAATGACGGGAACCTTTTTCGTGCAATACCATCCAATGCACAGAACGCGGAGGATAACCCATGGCATCTGTTGGCAAACCCCTTGCGCAAGGCACGGCAGCTCTCAGCGACAGCGAACTGGTGGAGCGGGCGCAAGCCCGTGACGCGACTGCCTTCCGCACCATCATGAAGACGCACAACCAGCGGCTCTACCGGCTTGCGAGAGGCATCGTGCGCAACGACAGCGAAGCCGAGGACATCGTCCAGGAAGGCTATGTTCGCGCCTTCTCGCATCTCGACGGCTTTCGCGGCGATTCCTCGCTCGCCACCTGGCTTTCGCGCATCGTCATCAACGAGGCGCTGGGGCGCATGCGCAAGAAACGGCGTTCGATCGAAGTGCCGGAATCCAGCTATCCGCAGGCGGAAGCCAACATCATTCAGTTTCCCATCAACGTTAGCAATGACGATCCGGAGCGGACCATGGCGCAACGGCAAATCCTCCAACTGGTCGAACGGGCAACCGACAACCTGCCGGATGTCTATCGCACGGTGTTCGTTGCCCGCGTGATCGAGGGGCTCAACATCGACGAGACTTCCGAACTGCTCGGCGTCAAGCCCGAGACGGTCAAGACGCGCCTCCACCGCGCCCGCCAGCTTGTGCGCAAGGAACTGGACGCGCAGATCGGCCCCGTGCTTCTGGACGCCTTCCCGTTCGCGGGCCGACGCTGCGAGCGGTTGACCGTCGCCGTGCTCGGCCGTCTCGGCGTCTGCGAGTAGCCTGCAGCTTCCGGACTATGCGATTTCCGGGAACGTTTGTGCGTAATGCGTATCCAATGAGTAACGGACCACGGATCAAGCGCGACGCTTCGAACCGGGCCGGTACAAGGTAGGAATCAGGAATTGAGACAGTCCATTTTCATCGCGGCAACGTTGGCATTTGCCCTGATCGGCAGTGCTGCACATGCCGAAACAATTCAGGTCAAGATCGACAAGCTCGTCTTCAACCCGATCGACGTTCAGGCGAAGGTCGGCGATACGATCGAGTGGGTGAACAATGATCCGTTCGCGCATACCGCCACGGTGAAAGGCGGTTGGGAAGTGATGCTGCCGCCGAAGAAGGCGGGAACCTACGTTGTGACGGAAGCCGGCATGATCGACTACTACTGCCGGTTCCATCCCAACATGAAGGGCCGCATCATCGTATCCGCCAAGTAAAGGCGGTTCCGGACGAGCCTGCGCAAATTGCTGCAGGCAGGCATCGGATCACAGACCCGCCTCTCCCGGCCGGTGACGGCTCGCGGGGAGGCATGCAGGAGCCACGCGTCGGCTTGTGACGCGCGGCAGGCAAGGAGAGCCTCCGACAGCCGCCGCAGGCTGGCTTTCCATCGGTGCGCCGTTCCCCTTCGCGGCGCACCGGCCTGGCCGGCTCCGGCTCGCGAACATCGCGTGGCGGCACAGTAGAAAAGTCCAGCAACTCTATCCGGGGTGCCTCATGACACTTGCCGTGCGCGAAGCCGTATCTTCCGAACTCAGCAACAAGCGCGGCGAGCAGGTTGCCGCAGACCTAGCCATGGGCCGCCAGGCAACCATTTCGAACGCCCTGTGCACTGCCTTCGGCCAGGGCAGTTGCACCGAATTCCTGTCGAGCAGGCGGCTGACGTCCTTCCGCAAGAACGACGTCATCTACAATGTCGGCGACCACGACCGTGTCTTCTTCTTCATCAAGAGCGGCTTCGTGAAGGTGGGCGCAACGACCTCGAGCGGCAGCGACGTCATCTACGACCTGCGCCGTTCCGGCGATGTCGTGGGCGAACTTTGTCTCACGGAGACGGAGCGTCCGGACTGGGCGATCGCCCTGGAGAAGGTCGAAACGGTCGCGGTGCCTTTGTACGAAATCAGGCAGATCCTGGCGGCGAAGCCGGCGATGATGGCGGCAATGATCGACGTGTTCGGCCATACCCTCAAGGACGCTTACGGCCAGATCAACACTTTGGCCGCCGACGGCACCGTCCGCCGGCTGGCCAATGTGCTGTCGGTGCTGGCCCGCAAGGTCGGCCGGCAAGCCGGCCCGATGGTCGAAATTCCCATCTATCTTACCCAGGAAGAGATCGCGCAGATGGTGGTGGCGCGTCGAGAAAGAATATCGACGGCCTTGAACACCCTTAGAAGAAATGGCGTCGTGCAATACACGACGCGCGGCCTTCTCATGGTTGACCAAGACAAACTGGAAGCGTTGTCCGATCTTTCATTCGGATAATAAATCCAGGTTGTTACAATGGTAACTGACAATCCTCCTTCCATGCGTAACCATCGACAATAGAATTTGATGCGTCCTTTGAAATCCTGGATGTGATCGAATTCCAGCGTATGACCCCGAAAATCGATTTCGATCTTCGGAAGGGACCATGCGCAGATTCAAAGTTCTACAGCGTACTTTGCGCGTCCAATTGGACGCCCGGCGCTGTAGTGGCAAAAGAACTCGAATGTCTGAGGGTGTCATGAAACGGAAAGCTCTGCTGATAGGAACGGCGGCTTCGCTCGGAATGGCTATGGCTGTCGGCGCGACGACCGCGGCCAAGGTCGACGGATACGACGCGACGGCCGGCAAGTACGCACGCACCATGCTCGATCAGGGCAAGAAGACCTTTCGCTACGATACGTTCGGCAGCGAGGCTTTCTGGGGCGATGCACTGCAGTTGCACAAGGCTGTAGCCGGCGAAAAGAATGGAGGCGTCGGCCCCGGCGTCTCGCCAAAGACGGCGCTTGCGGTCGGCTTGAAGGTGGATGCGGATGTCCTGCCCAAGTCCCTCAAGCGCAAGATCGCTGCCGGCAAGGTCAATCTCGACGATCCGGCAACGACACTGGCTCTGCTCAAGCTGAATGCGGTGGTCGGCGTCAAGGCGTTCCTGAACAAGGACGGCAGCGTCAGGTCGATGGGCGTCCAGTGCTCGCTGTGCCACTCGACCGTCGACGATTCCTTTGCGCCGGGTATCGGCAAGCGCCTCGACGGCTGGGCCAACCGTGACCTCAATGTCGGCGCGATCGTTTCCCTGGCGCCAAGCCTCAAGCCCTTCACAGACCTGCTCGGCGTCGACGCCGATACTGTCAGGAAGGTCCTGGCTACCTGGGGTCCCGGCCGTTACGACGCCTATCTCGACAAGGACGGCAAGGCGCTGCGGCCGGACGGCAAGTCTGCCGCGACGATGATCCCGCCGGCCTTCGGCCTTGCCGGTTTCAACCTTGCGACTTCGACGGGCGCAGGCTCGGTGACCTATTGGAACGCTTACGTCGCCGGCACGCAGATGCACGGCATGGCGACCTTCATCGACGAGCGCTTCGACGACAAGAAGCAATATCCGGTCGCCGCGAAATCGGGTGCCGGTCATACGCGCCATTCGCCCGACGATGCCACCGGCAAGCTGGCGGCGCTGCATTTCTACCAGCTTTCCCTGCCTGCCCCGAAAGCTCCCGCCGGGTCCTTCGACAAGGCGGCCTTCAAGCGCGGCCAGGTGGTGTTCGAAGGTGCGGGCAAGTGCTCGACCTGCCATGTGCCGCCGCTGTTCACCGAACCCGGTTACAACATGCATACGCCGGAAGAGATCGGTGTCGACAGCTTCCAGGCCGACCGCTCCCCGACGCACATGTACCGGACGGCTCCGCTGGCCGGACTGTGGTCACACCAGAAGGGCGGCTTCTACCATGACGGCCGGTTTGCCAGCCTGCTCGACGTGGTCAACCACTACGACAAGCAGTTCAGCCTGAAACTCAGCCAGCGCAACAAGACCGATCTGGTCGAGTACCTGAAAGGCATCTGATCCATAGCCCCTGGAGCGCGTCGCGATCTACAGATACGCCGGCGCGCTCTAAGTAATTGTTTTCATGAATATCGTTATCCCGAAACCGGTTCCCGTTTTCGGGCGACATGCATAAGGCAATTCCGGGAAACAGCTTGTCGTCTTTCCGGGATTGCAAGGCTGAGGTCAGCGCGGCCCTTGCCGCGCACATCCTCTGCCCGGCAGCGGAAAGCGAGCATGCAGGACGAGGGTGGTCGTCCCTGCTTTGCCCTTTCCATTTGCCGGGCAGAGGTTTTTTTGTGGCTATGGTGAACCGGTAGTCAAGTCTCCGGAGCGTGACCCGCATCGCGTTTCCAAGGCGAATTTGCTAAAAATCCATCCTTGTGCGCCGTGCCGGCCCGGTTTTTCGGGTCAGTTCGCTTCCTCGAAGAAAAATTTGTGCGCTTCCCGGTCGCACTTTTCATCCAAGCTGCGCGGCGTTCTTAGAAGTATTGATATGTGCGTCCGACACTCGGCAGAATGCGCGTTTCAAGAATAGTTCGTAGCAACTTTCTTGCATCATATTAGCAATATCATTCGTTTGTGTCGGCGAAATTGCCGAGTCATCTCTCCTGCCGACGGACTTCAAAACCGCATGATTTCAACATGTTCGCGCTGCCGCACGCTGCGGCGGCAACGACGATGCTTTGCCATGTGGACGAGGGAGCAAACGGATGACGGCACTTCAATTCCCCGGTCCAGGGTTCTCGGCGGAGCAGTGGGAGCGGCTGAGCTCGCTGGCGGTGTCATTGCAGCCCGGCCAGGCGCTTTGGATCAGCGGCTACTTCGCCGGCATCGGGCATAGCGCCCGCGCATTCACCGGCGCTTCGGACCCGGCCTTCCCGCTGCCAGGACAGCCGATAGCCGCCCCGGCTGCTGTCGCCGCCCGCACGCTCACCATTCTCCATGGCAGCGAGACCGGCAACAGCACCGGCATCGCCAAACTGCTGGCCGCGGCCGCGCGCAAGGCGGGGGTCGAGCCGGCGCTCGCCGACATGGCCGAATACAAGCCGCGCAAGCTGAAGGACGAGCAGGACATCCTGATCGTCACCAGCACGCATGGCGAAGGAGAGCCGCCGCTTTCGGCGGTCGGATTCTTCGAGTTCGTGGAAAGCCGCAAGGCGCCACGTCTAGAAGGCGTGCGCTATGCCGTGCTGGCGTTGGGCGATTCCACCTACGAGTATTTCTGCGGCGCCGGCAAGCGACTCGATGCACGGCTGGCCGAACTGGGCGCGGAACGCCTGCATGAGCGCGTCGATTGCGATGTCGACTACGACGACCCGGCGGCGGACTGGCTCAAGGCCGCCATTGGGAAGATCAAACCTGAAGGCACGCCCACCGGCAAGCTCAACGGCGTAGCTGCTTCGGTCGCTCCTGCCGCCTCTGCCGATGCTCCCGCCTACGACAAGCGCTCGCCGTTCATCGCGACCGTCATCGACAATCTGACGTTGACCGGGCGGGGGTCGAGCAAGGAAACCCGGCACATCGAATTGTCGCTGGCGGGCTCGGGTCTCGCCTTCGAGCCGGGCGATGCGCTGGGCGTGATGCCGCGCAACGATCCCGCCGCCGTCGATGCCCTCCTGGCCGCATTGTCGCTTTCCGCCGATGCGCCGCTTGCCGTCAAGGATCGCGCCACGACGCTCGGCGAAGCCTTGTCCGCCACGCTGGAAATCACCGCCGCGACGCCGCGCTTCATCGAGCATTGGGCTGAGTTGAGCGGGGCCGAAGACCTCAAGGCCTTGCGCGGCGAGACCGCGGTCGAAGCGCGCGCCGCCTTCCTGCGATCCAACCATGTTGTCGATATCGTTCGGCGCTTCCCGGCTCCGGGCATCGATGCCCAGACCTTCGCCGCGGGCTTGCGGCCGTTGCAGCCGCGCCTCTATTCGATTGCGTCGAGCCTGTCGTCGGCACCCGATGAGGTGCATCTGACCGTGAGCACGGTGCGCTATGACCTCAATGGCGAGCCGCGCCTCGGCGTCGCGTCGGGTCACTTCTCCCGCCAGGCCGAGCCGGACACGACGCTGCCGGTCTATGTTAAGGCCAACCCGCATTTCCGGCTGCCTGCGGACGACGCCCCGATCATCCTGATCGGCGCCGGCACCGGCGTCGCTCCCTATCGTGCCTTCCTGCAGGAGCGCGAGGCGAGGGGTGCGTCAGGCAAATCCTGGCTGTTCTTCGGCGAGCGCAACTTCGACAGCGATTTCCTCTACCAGACCGAATGGCAAGGATTGCTCAAGGACGGTGTGCTAAGCCGCATGAACGTCGCCTTCTCCCGCGACGGCGCCGCCAAGACCTATGTGCAGCATCGTCTGCGCGAACAGGCGCGCGACGTCTATGCATGGCTGGAGGAAGGCGCCCACCTCTATGTCTGCGGTGATGGCGCGAGGCTGGCTCCCGACGTCCATTCCACGCTGGCGTCGATCGTTAGTGAACAGGGCGGGCTCGGCAAGGCCGCCGCCGCCGAATACCTCGCCACGCTCAAGAGCAGCCACCGCTACCAGATCGACGTTTATTGAGGCCGGCCATGACCCTGCTTGAAAACGACCGCAGCCGCGACCTTTCCCAGCCGCTCGATAGGCTGGGCGCGGACGAAACGCTGAAGGCCAACAGCGACCAGTTGCGCGGCACCATCGCTGCCGGCCTCGACGCCGAACTGACGGCCGCCGTGCCCGGCAACGACATCAAGCTGATGAAGTTCCACGGCGTCTACCAGCAGGACGATCGCGACATCCGCGACGAGCGCCGCCGCCAGAAATTGGAACCGGCCTATCGTTTCATGGCGCGGGTGCGTCTGCCGGGCGGCGTCCTTTCGCCGGCGCAATGGCTGAAGCTGGATGAGCTTGGCCGTGCCTATGGCGGCGAGTCGCTCAGGCTGACGACACGCCAGACCTTCCAGTTCCATTACATCCACAAACAGAACCTGCGCTCGCTGATCCAGGGTTTGCATGACGTCCTGCTGGACACCAAGGCTGCCTGCGGCGACGATTCGCGCGGCGTCATGGCGTCGATCAATCCGCAATTGTCGGCACTGCATGCGCAGGTCCATGCGCTGGCCAAGAAAGCCAGCGACCATGCCATTCCCAAGACCGGCGCGTACAAGGAGATCTGGTATGGCGAGGAGCGGACCCCGGTCAGCGGGCCGGAGGAACCGCTTTACGGCAAGACCTACATGCCGCGAAAGTTCAAGATCGGCTTCGTCGTCCCGCCGATCAACGACATCGATGTCTACGCCCAGGACCTCGGCTTCATCGCCATTGTCGAGAACGGCAAGCTTGCCGGCTTCAACATCGCCATCGGCGGCGGTATGGGCCGCACCGACCAGGCGCCGCAGACCTATCCGCGGCTTGCCAGCGTCATCGGCTTCGTGCCGGCCGACAAGGTGCTGGAAACCTGCGATGCGGTCATGGCGGTGCAGCGCGACTACGGCGACCGCCTTGACCGGGGGCGCGCCCGCTTCAAATACACCGTCGACGACAAGGGCCTCGACTGGATCACCGGCGAAATCGAAAGCCGGCTAGGCTTTTCGCTCGAACAGGCCCGTTCCTACGCATTCACCTCCAACGGCGATCCGATCGGCTGGACGACCGGCGAGGACGGACGCGAGCATTGCACGCTGTTCATCCAGAACGGACGCGTCAGCAACTTCCCGGATCGGCCTCTGCTCGACGGGCTGCGTGCCGTGGCGCGCATCCACAACGGCATGTTCCGCGTCACGCCAAACCAGAACCTGATCATCGCCGACATCGCGCCGCAAGATCGCCCGGCAATCGAGAAGGTACTGAAGGAATACAAGCTCGACGGCCTGCAGGCAGGCAGCGGGCTGCGCCTCAACTCGATGGCCTGCGTCGCCTTGCCGACCTGCGGGCTGGCGATGGCGGAAAGCGAGCGCTACCTGCCCGAGCTCGTCACCAGGATCGAAGCGATCTTGGCCGAACATGGCCTGATCGACGAGCCGATCACCATCCGCATGACCGGCTGTCCGAACGGCTGCTCGCGGCCCTATATCGCCGAGATCGCCCTGACCGGCCGCGCGCCGGGCAAATACAACCTCTATCTCGGCGGCGGCTTCCACGGCCAGCGCCTCAACAAGATGGTGCTCGAAAATGTCGGCGAGAAAGCCATCCTCGACCTGCTTGCCAAGGTGATCGGCCATTTCGCGCGCGAGCGCCTGACGGGCGAGCATTTCGGAGACTTCGCCATCCGCGCCGGCTACGCCGCCGAAGTGAAGGAAGGCAGGCTCTTCAACGCCTGAATTCTAATGAGGCGGCGGATCGCCGACCTTCGACAACGCCGGGAGCGGCCTGGCGCAACAAGAAAGACGACCCGGTTCCGCTCCGCCGGCGACAAGGACTTGCATAGAAAGGACGTTTCGCCATGGCAAATCCAGTTTCCGATTCCCTCGTCACAGCCGACTGGCTGAAGGATCACCTCGATGATCCGAAAGTGCGGGTGTTCGAGGTCAGCGTCGATCCCGGCGTCTATGCCGGCGGCCATATTCCCGGCGCCACCAACCTCGACTGGCATGTCGATCTGGTCGATACCATCAACCGCGACATCGCTTCGCGCGAGAAATTGCAGGCTACGCTGCGCAAGGCCGGTGTCGACAACGATACCACCGTCATCATCTACGGCGACCATAACAACTGGTTCGCCGCCTGGGGCGCCTGGGTGCTCGACATCTATGGCTTCGGCGCGCGCGTCAAGCTGCTCGACGGCGGCCGCAAGCTGTGGGAAGCGCGCAAGCTGCCGCTGACCGCCGACGTGCCGTCCTTCAAGGCTTCAGCCATCGAGTTGCCCAACCGCGACAACAGCCTGCGCGCCCGTCTCACAAACGTGCTCGAGGTTGCCGAAGGCCGCATCGACGGCAAGCTGATCGATATTCGCTCGCCGGACGAATACACCGGCAAGATCTTCGCGCCGGAAGGGGTGAAGGAACTGTCGATCCGCGCCGGCCACATTCCCGGCGCCGAGAACGTGCCGTGGGCGACCATCGTCAACGACGACGGCACCTACAAGCCGCTCGACGAGATCCGCAAGATCTACGCCGACAAGGGCGTCGACGGCTCGAAGCCGGTCATCACCTATTGCCGTATCGGCGAGCGGTCCAGCCATAGCTGGTTCGCGCTGAAGCGCCTGCTCGGCTATGAAGTGCGCAACTATGACGGCTCCTGGACCGAATATGGCAATGCCGTCGGCGTTCCGGTGACCAACAAATCCGGCACCGTCTGGCTGGGAAAATAAACACCCGGCCTGCAAGCCAAAACGCCTGCCCGGCCCGCTGTCAGCTTCGCTGGCGGCGGGCTTTTTTATGGGATTTCATAAGACCTTGCCGTACGCAACCGCCGACATAAGCTGGTCCCAAATCGACGTTTTGCCACCAGCCAAGCACGCGAAACGCAGAAGTATTGTCATCTCGGGTGCCTATTACACTTGCAAAAAATATCATATTTACATGCCCTTGCCGCTCGCCGACCCTATGAGGGAGAACCTGCCCATCCGGGCTGGACACGCTCGGGAGGCCGACGACAATGAACGACATGACAGCTTTGGAGATGCAGGACCTGCTGATCGACGGGCGCCGGGTCGCCCCCTTGACGGGGCGCTATTTCGCCACCGTCAACCCGGCGACCGAGCAGGTGATCGCTCAGGTCGCAGAGGCAGGCGTCGAGGATATCGATGCAGCCGTGCGCTCGGCCCGCAAGGCGTTCGAAGGCGAGTGGGGCCACATGAAGGCCAGCGATCGGGGCCGGCTGCTTTTGAAGCTCGCCGACCTTATCGGCCGGAACGAAGACGAACTGGTGATGCTGGAGAGCCTCGATTCCGGCAAGCCGGTTTCGGCCATCCGCCGCCAGGACCTGCCGGCGGTGATCGACACGCTGATCTACTATGCGGGCATGGCCGACAAGATCAACGGTCAGGTGATTCCGGCCCGCACCGATGCCCTAACCTACACGGTGCGCGAACCGCTCGGCGTCGTCGGCGCGATCATCCCGTGGAACTTCCCGCTGATGATCGGCATGTGGAAGATGGCGCCGGCGCTGGCCTGCGGCTGCTCGGTTGTGCTGAAGCCTGCCGAGATCACCCCGCTCAGCGCCCTCAGGATCGGCGAACTGGCACTGGAAGCCGGTTTCCCGGCCGGGGCGCTCAATGTCGTTCCAGGCTTCGGCAAGGTCGCCGGCCAGGCGCTGGTGGATCATCGGGATGTCGACAAGGTCACCTTCACCGGTTCTCCGGTGGTGGGCCGCCAGATCCTGCAAAGCGCTGCCGGCAACCTCAAGCGCGTCACGCTGGAACTCGGCGGCAAGTCGGCCAACATCATTTTCCCCGATGCCGATATCGACGCGGCTGTGAAAGCTGCCGGCTCCGGCATCTTCTTCAACACCGGGCAGGTGTGCTCGGCCGGTTCTCGCATCCTCGCCCATGCCGATATCTATGACGAGGTTGTCGAGCGGCTGGCAGCGCGCGCCAAGTCGATGCGTCTCGGCGATCCGCTGGAAGCCTCGACCTCGATGGGGCCGCTGGTCTCCGAAGTGCAGATGAACCGCGTGCTCAACTACATCGACGTAGGCCGCAACGAAGGCGCTTCGGTGGTGGCGGGCGGCGCGCGCGCCACCGAGACCGGCTACTACGTCCAGCCGACGGTGTTCGTCGGCGTCGAGCACGAAATGCGGGTGTCGCAGGAAGAGATCTTCGGCCCGGTCGCCACCGTCATCAAGTTCATCGACGACGAGGATGCGCTCCGGATCGCCAACGGCACCGTCTACAGCCTCGCCGCCGGCGTGTGGAGCGCCGACATCAACCGTGTTCACCGCTTCGCGCGGCAGTTGAAGGCGGGCACGGTGTGGATCAACACCTACGGCCCGACCGACATTCGCCTGCCGTGGGGCGGGGCGCGCGATTCGGGCTTCGGCCGCGAGCACGGCGACATGGCCATCGAGAACTTCACCGAACCGAAGGTGGTCTGGATCAACACCGGCCGCTGAGCCACTAGCACCTTGTTTTCACGCAACTCCTGACGGAATGCGGTATCCGCAGCCGCCGGGATTGCCCCAACCGCACTGTTTTCTCTTAAAACCCGCATGCCGCGGGATCGGGAAAGCTGTGCCTTCACACGAAAGGAGCAGCCATGCGTATTGCCATCATCGGACAACAGGCGTTCGGCGCCAGCGTCCTCGAAGCGTTCATCAAGCGCGGCGACGAAATCGCCGGCGTGTTCTGCGCCCCGGAGAAGGCCGGCGCCAAGCCGGACCCGTTGCGGCTCGCCGCCGAAAAGGAAGGCCTGAAGGTCTTCCAGTTCCCGTCATTGAAGGGCGAACCGGCCAAGCAGGCGCTCAAGCAACTCGACGTGGAACTCGGCGTCATGGCCTATGTGCTGCAGTTTGCGCCGCAGGACTTCGTCAACATCCCCAAGCACGGCATGATCCAGTACCATCCCTCGCTGTTGCCGCTGTATCGCGGTCCAAGCTCGATCAACTGGCCGATCATCAAGGGTGACAGACAGACCGGCCTCACCATCTTCCGCCCGGACGATGGGCTCGACGAAGGTCCGGTGATCCTGCAAAAGACCGCGGCCATCGGCCCGGACGACACGCTGGGCAGCGTCTATTTCAACCATCTGTTCCCGCTCGGCGTCGAGGCGATGCTGGAAGCTGCCGACCTGGTGGTTGCCGGCAAGCACCAGGAGATCGTCCAGGACGAGAACCGGGCCAGCTACGAAGGCTGGTGCAAGGACAAGGAAGCCCAGATCAACTGGCATGCCCATATCGACCAGATCTACAATTTGATCCGCGGCTGCGATCCGGCGCCCGGCGCCTGGACCACCATCGGCGGCATCAAGGTGCGTATCTACGAGACCCGCAAGCATCCGGTGCGGCGCTTCGAGGACGTGCGCGGCAAGCCGGGCGAGATCTGCGCCATCGGCGAAAAGGGCGCCAGCATCATCGTGCAGGGCGGCCAGGTCGAACTCATCAAGGTCAAGCCGGAAGGCGGCGCCAAGATGTCTGCCGCCGAGTTCTTCACCAAGATCGGCTTCGATATCGGCAATGCCCTGACAGACCCGCTGCCGCTGCCCGAAGCCGCCTGATGTGACCGCCTCCTCCCAAGGCTGACTGCTCGTGCCGCGCACCCCGAAACGGCTGCGCGGCACGAAGCGTCAATACAAGCGGTTGCTGGTTACTCCGGGGGAGTGGGCGGAGGCCCATCTTCCGCCTCTTCCTCGTCGTCGCGCGCGGGGATGACATAGGCACCCTTCAGCCAGCGGCCGAGGTCGACGTCCTTGCAGCGCTTGGAGCAGAACGGATAGGTGTCGCGCGCCGACGGTCTGCCGCATTCCGGGCACGGTCTTTTGGGGCGAAGCGGTGTCACCGCCGATTTGTTGTCCGCCGTCATGACAATCCGCTTGCCGGCCAGTTGGCGTGGGTCTTGAAGCCCTCGCCGGAAAGCAGGGCTACCGTCTCATAGAGCGGCAGGCCGACGACATTGGTGTAGGAACCGACCAGCTTGACCACGAACGAGCCTGCCAGGCCCTGCACGGCGTAGCCGCCGGCCTTGCCGCGCCATTCGCCCGAAGCGATGTATTTTTCGATTTCCTCGCGCGACAGACGCTTGAAGCGCACACGCGTTTCCACCAGCCGCTGACGCAGCTTGCCGCCCGGCGCAACGACGCAGATGCCCGAATAGACGCGGTGCGAGCGGCCGGACAGCAATTGCAGGCAATTGGCGGCGTCGTCGATGGTTTCGGCCTTGGGCAGGATGCGCCGGCCGACAGCCACCACGGTATCGGCGGCCAGAACGAAGCCAGGCGCGTAGTGAGCCTCGGCCATCAGCGAGACGAGCGCCTTCTCCGCCTTGTCCTTCGAAAGGCGCTTGGCCAGAGAACGCGGGTGCTCGGCCCGCAGCGGCGTTTCATCGACATCGGCCGGAAACACGCGATCGGGTTCGATGCCCGCCTGCTGCAGCAGTTCGATCCTGCGCGGCGAGCCGGAGGCAAGCACAAGCTTGTGCGGTCTGCTCTCAGCCATTCAAAGCCGTGCCCTGAGCGATGACTATTTGAAACGATAGGTGATGCGGCCCTTGGTCAGGTCGTAGGGCGTCATCTCGACCAGAACCTTGTCGCCGGTCAGCACGCGGATGCGGTTCTTGCGCATGCGGCCAGCGGTATGGGCGATGATCTCGTGTTCGTTTTCGAGCTTGACCCTGAACATGGCGTTCGGCAGCAATTCCGTCACCACGCCCGGAAACTCGAGGACTTCTTCCTTCGGCATTCGATACCTTTGCTTGGATGGCTTTCCGGCGCGTCGGCTGGAAATTGCGCGGAACCTATATGATAAACTCGCTTTTGTGAACATGCTTAGAGCATGTTGGATCGATGTTGTCCTATGTCTGCCTGCCTTGCGCGTCCGATGGCAGAAAGCGGCCGCGGATACGGGCCTTCAGCCGCTCGCGGACATCGCGGTAGGCGGCCATGATCTGCTCGCGGGTTCCGGTGATCGTCGTCGGATCGGGCATGGGCCAGTATTCGACATCGACTGACATGGAGCGTGTGAATTCCAGCGCCGCATGATGCGCCTGCGGCGACAGGGTGATGATCAGGTCGAAATAGGCATCTTCCAGTTCCTCCATCGAACGGGGATGCCTCTCGCCAAGTGAGATTCCGTCTTCGGCAAGCACGGCATCGACGAACGGGTCGCGATCGCCCCGATGCACGCCTGCCGATGCCAGGAATATGTCGGCCGGCAGAACGTTTCTCGCCAGCACCTCGGCCATCGGCGAGCGCACCGCGTTCATGCCGCACATGAACAGTATGGAGCGAGGCGCTGAGGCAACCGTTGACAGGTCAACCTCGCCAATGCAGCACGCAAACCAGCGTGAACAGGCGCCGCGCCGTGTCGAAATCGATGTCGATCTTTCCGGACAGCCGGTCGAGAAGCGTCTGCGAGCCTTCGTTGTGCAGTCCGCGCCGGCCCATGTCGATCGCCTCGATATGGCTGGGCGTCGCCGAACGGATGGCGTCGTAATAGCTCTCGCAGATCATGTAGTAATCCTTGACGATGCGCCTGAACGGCGTCAGCGACAGGATATGGGTGACCACGGTCGTGCCGTTCTCGCGGCTGACGGCGAAGATCAGCCTGGATTCGGCAAGCGACAGTTTCAGCTTGTAGGGCCCGCTCCCGTCGTCGGTGACCGGGCGGAAATTGTTCTCCTCGATCAGGTCGAAGATCGCCACCGCGCGTTCATGTTCGACGTCGGGGGTAGAGCGGCCGATCGTCTCGTCGAGTTCGACGTCGATCAGCCGGTTGCGGTTCGGATCGTGGCCCGGCATCGCCGCCTACATGTTCAAGCGGATGGCGACGGAGCGCCCATGCGCGTCGAGGCCTTCGGCCTTGGCCAGAGCGATCGCTGCCGGGGCCAGCGCCCGCAACTGCGCGGCGCCAAGCTTCAGGATCGAGGTGCGCTTGACGAAGTCGAGCACGGAGAGGCCCGACGAGAAGCGGGCCGAACGCGCTGTCGGCAGTACGTGGTTGGAGCCGCCGACATAGTCGCCGATCACTTCCGGCGTATGACGGCCAATGAACACCGCGCCGGCGTTGCGGATGCGCGACAGGAAGGTTTCCGCCTCGTCGATGGCCAATTCCAGGTGCTCGGCCGCGATGCGGTCGACCAGCGGCACCGCGTCATCGAACGAATCGACCAGGATGACGGCGCCGAAATCGCGCCAGCTCTGCGCCGCCGTTTCGGCGCGGGACAGATCCCGCAACTGGCGCTCGACAGCAGCCTCGACCGCCTTGCCGAAACCGGCATCGTCGGTGATGAGGATGGACTGCGCCGACGCATCGTGTTCGGCCTGGGCCAGCAGGTCCGCCGCAATCCATTCGGGATCGTTGGTAGCATCGGCTACGACCAGCACCTCGGACGGCCCGGCGATCATGTCGATGCCGACCGTGCCGAACACCTGGCGCTTGGCCGCCGCCACATAGGCATTGCCCGGACCGACGATCTTGGCCACCGGCCGGATCGTTTCGGTACCAAAGGCAAGGGCGGCCACCGCCTGCGCGCCGCCAACGCGGTAGATTTCGGTAATGCCGGCGAGATCGGCGGCGACCAGCACCAGCGGGTTGATCGTGCCGCCGGAGGCCGGCACCACCATGACGATGCGCTCGACGCCCGCCACCAGGGCCGGCACGGCGTTCATCAGGACGGAACTTGGATAGCTTGCCGTGCCGCCCGGCACATAGAGCCCGACCGATTCGATCGCCGTCCAGCGCGAACCGAGCTCCACGCCGATGGCATCGACATAGCGGTCGTCTGCCGGCTTCTGGCGGGCATGGTGGGAATGGATACGGTCGCGCGCCAGCTTCAGGGCCTCGACGGTCGCGGCATCGGCTGCCGCATAGGAAGCCTTGATGTCGGCCCCGGAGACGGCGATGCCGAGTTCGCCAAGGTCGGCCCTGTCGAACTTTCGGGTGTAATCGATCAGCGCCTTGTCGCCATCGGCGCGGACGCGCTGGATGATGTCGCGCACGACCGCATCGACATCGGCCGAGACTTCGCGCTTGGTGGACAGGAAGGCGGCAAAGCGCTGCGCGAACCCTGGTTCGGACTGTCTAAGGGTAATGGCCATCGCTTGCTCAGATCCTGTGCCAGGGACGCGACGCTGCCTGCCATGCGCCGCCAAGGTCGGCAAGGCGCGCTTCGACGCACTCGACATCGAGCATCACCGCGCCGCCGCCGGAAAAAACCAGTTCGACGATGCCGGCCGGCGCAGCGATCGGAATGTAGCTGACGGCAAGCAGGGAAAGCACGTCTTCGGGCTTGCTGCGCGCAATGCCCGAGGTCTTGGCGCCCAGCACGCGGTCGAAATGGAGCACGCTTTGGCGACGCTCATTGTGCTTGCGCAGGAAGCCTGTTTTCCGCTCCCAGGCGAAGCGGTTCATCGCAACTACGAAACGCTTG
This sequence comes from Mesorhizobium sp. Root157, assembly GCF_001427385.1. Classification (GTDB taxonomy): domain Bacteria; phylum Pseudomonadota; class Alphaproteobacteria; order Rhizobiales; family Rhizobiaceae; genus Mesorhizobium. The sequence continues at coordinate 79,303 of NZ_LMGJ01000037.1, read as the reverse complement.
GCGGCGGGCAGGAATTCGAGATCGCCGACCTTCAGCACGGCATCCTGCACATGCGCCGAGATGACGTTCAGGTCCTGGCCGTCGAGCGCGATGAGCTTGAGTGCATCCATGCCGGTTTCGCACCTGCGAAGGTTTTTCGTTCAGCCTTCTGTTAGGCGGTCTTTCGAGCCCGCGCAACCGGGATGCGAAGGCGAGGGTCAATCATCCGGAAATGCGCTCGATGACGGCGCCGCAGCCGGAAAGCTTCTCTTCGAGACGTTCAAAGCCTCGGTCGAGGTGATACACCCGGTTGACGAGGGTCTCGCCTTCGGCGGCGAGACCGGCAATGACCAGCGAGACGGATGCGCGCAGGTCGGTTGCCATCACCGGCGCGCCCTTCAGCTTCGACACGCCCTCGACGATCGCCGTCTGCCCCGAAAGGGTGATGTGGGCGCCGAGGCGGGCAAGCTCCTGCACGTGCATGAAGCGGTTTTCGAAGATCGTCTCGGTGATGTGCGACTTGCCCTTGGCCATCGTCATCAGGCCCATGAACTGCGCCTGCAGGTCGGTCGGGAAGGCGGGGAACGGCGCCGTCGTGATGTCGACCGGCGCGATGCCGGCGCCGTTGCGCCTGACGCGGATGCCGGCATTGGTCGGCGTGATCTCGGCGCCTGTCTGGGCGATGACGTCGAGCGCTGCCTGCAAAAGGTCCGGCTCGGCGCCTTCCAGCAAGACATCGCCGCCGGTCATCGCCACGGCCATCGCGTAGGTGCCGGTTTCGATGCGGTCGGGAATGACGCGGACGCTGGCACCAGACAACTGGTCGACGCCGTCAATGGTGATGGTGGAGGTGCCGGCCCCGGAAATCTTCGCGCCCATCGCGTTCAGGCAATCGGCGAGGTTGACGATTTCGGGCTCGCGGGCGGCGTTTTCCAGCACGGTTTCGCCGCGCGCCAGCGATGCCGCCATCATCAGCACATGGGTGGCGCCGACCGAAACCTTCGGGAAGACGTAGCGGTTGCCCCTGAGGCGGTTCTTGGCCTTGGCGATGACATAGCCGTTTTCAACATCGATCCCGGCACCCAGCGCCTGCAAGCCGTCGATGAACAGATCGACCGGCCGCGTGCCGATGGCGCAACCGCCGGGCAGCGAGACGCGCGCCTCGCCCATGCGGGCAAGCAGCGGGCCGATGACCCAGAACGAAGCGCGCATCTTGGAGACGAGTTCGTAAGGGGCGGTGGTGTCGACGATATTGCGGGCGGTGAAGTTGACGGTGCGCGAATAGGCTTCGCTCTGCTTGGGTCGGCGGCCGTTGACGGAATAGTCGACGCCGTGGTTGCCGAGAATGCGTGTCAGCTGCTCGACGTCGGCCAGATGCGGCACGTTTTCGAGGGTCAGCGTGCCATCGGTCAGCAGCGAGGCAATCATCAACGGCAGCGCCGCGTTCTTTGCGCCCGAAATCGGTATGCTTCCGGAGAGCTCGTTGCCCCCGACAATTCTGATGCGATCCATGAAGAGAGATCCCTGCGGCCAGAACGGCCAGCTTTCAATCGGTTGAGTCCGGTCCGTCTAAACGATTGGCCGGCACTGTTCAAGAAATTGCATGTTTCGGATGCCGCTTGCGTGTCGCCAGCGTCACTCTTTTGGCCTCTCCGCCGCCGCCAGCCCTTCCGGGCGCGTATCCGCCTCGCCGGTGCGCCGGGAACGCGATTGCGCTTTGCGCTTCTGCAGATTTGCGCGCAGAGCCTCCGCCAGACGGGCCTTGCGCCTGTTGTCGCCGCCGCTCGCCGCTTCCTTCTTTTGTGTCATCCGCTTGTCCCCAGCGTCGAAAACCAATAGCCGGGAATGTGGCAAGCCCATGTCGGCGGCAACGGCTTTTCACAAGCTGCCACAGATGCCTTGCGCTCTGGGAAGTGATGTGGCAGAAGTCCGCCGCATCTGGAATGCTGCCGTAGCTCAGTGGTAGAGCACTCCCTTGGTAAGGGAGAGGTCGAGAGTTCAATCCTCTCTGGCAGCACCATTCCTTCCCAACCCGATCTCATCGACAAGACGCAGCGTGCCACACGCGACAAGCCCGCATTCGACCTTCAGCCGGCCAGTTCGACCGAGCGCAGGCGGGCTGCCTCGACGGCTTCGGTGAGCAATCTGGTCAAGCGGTCGTCACCCATCAGCACGGCAAGGGCCGCCGCCGTGGTGCCGTTCGGACTAGTGACCTGTTGGCGCAGCACGCCCGGTTCCTCGGTACTTTCAGCCGCCAACGAGGCCGCACCGTATACCGTTTGCCTGGCGAGCAGTTTGGCGGTCTCGGCCGGCAGGCCGGCCTTTTGCGCGGCTTGCGTCAGCGCTTCGATGAAATGGAAAATGTAGGCCGGTCCCGAGCCCGACACTGCCGTGACGGCATCCATCAGGGCTTCGTCCTCGATCGTCGCCACTTCGCCGCTGGCCGAAAGCAGGTCGGCGACCAGGCTCTTTGCCGCGTCGCTGACGAGGCGGTTGGAATAGAGCACCATCATGCCCTTGCCGATGGCGGCGGGTGTGTTGGGCATGCAGCGCATCACCGGCGCGCGTTCGCCAAGTATGGCCTCGAACGTCGCCACCGCCGTGCCGGCGGCGATACTGACGAAAGTGGTGCGGCCGTCGCCAAAGCGCTTGTAGCCTTCGACGACGCCACGAATGACCTGCGGCTTGACCGCGACCACCACCAGTTCCGGGACCGCATCGGCGGCAATCGCGTTGGCATTGGCAGCAGTCAGGCAGCCGAGCACCGCCGCACGGCCGCGCAGATTGTCGTTCGGCTCGACAACGAAGACCTCCCCGGCCTTCAGCTTGCCGGCTTTTATCCAGCCAGACAGCATGGCGTAGCCCATATTGCCGCAACCGACGAGAACAAGCCTGATCGTCATGGAAATCCTCCGAGAACGGCCCTCAATAGACAATCCCTCCGCTGCGGGAAAGGCCTTCAGCGGTGAAGAGCGGAAGCGATCGGCCGCAGTGATACCTGCCGCAGGCCAAGCAGACCGAAAAGGAAAAACAGCCAGACCGGATCGGCACGGCGGAAGAAGAAGCTTTCGAGGAACGCGTTGAGGGCGGCGAACAGCACCACCATCATGAAGAAGTCGCCGAGATAGACGTTTTCCTTGCGCAGCGGGATGCGCATGTAGTCGCGCAACGGCGCTACAAGGAAGGTATAGGCAATCACGCACAGCGCCGGAATCCCCATCAGCACGGCCGCGTCGAGATAGCCGTTGTGACCATGCACGATGGAGCGAATATCCCAGGCTCGGTCGAATGGCTGATCCTGGTTCAACAGAAGCGGCGTGCCCCAGAAGCTCTCATAGCCATAACCGGTCCATGGGCGTTTCGCCAGCATCTCGCCGGCGAACTGCCACAAAGTGGTGCGGCCGGTATAGGTCAGGTCGGGAAAGTAGTGCGCGGCAAGCACCTTCATCGGCTCCAGGAACACGATGCCGAGCGTTCCCAGCGCGGTCGCGCCGATGGCAAGCAGGAACAGGACCGGCGTACCGAGCCGCATGCCGACAAGGCCCGGCAGCATGACCATAAGGATGGAGAACGGCACCAGCCCCGCCGTTGTCTTGGAGCCGGTGTGCAGCATGAAGTTCATGGCGGCGAGAAAGATCAAGGCGCCCCAGATGCGCCGGCCGCGCCGGAACAGGTAGAGCCCGGCGAAGCTGAAGCAGGCCATGACGGGGCCGGCGATGTTCTTGTGCGCAAATACGCCGCGCCACAGGCCGGCATGCTCGGGCTCCTGCGAATCGGCCGTATGCAGCGCCTCGTGCGGGAAGACGATCAAGCCGGCGTAAGACAGGCCCATCACGATCACGACGGTGAAGATGAGGACGGTGGAAAAAGCCTCGGCATCGCGCGGCAGGGCCAGGATCGTGGCCACCGCCATCATGGCGATCAGGGTAAAGGAGGCGGTACGCATGGCTGTGGCCGGATCGGCTGCCATGGCGACGGAAAGCATAAAAAAGCAAAGCGTCAAAAGCCAGGAAGGACTGAGCTGCGAACGCACGACCTTCGGGTCGGCAAGCGCGAGCAGCGCAAACAGCGAGATCGCGCCAAGTGCGCCAAAGCCGAGCTGGTTGACGATGTCGCCGCCGTCGCCGCCGCCTTCCGCGCCTGACGGCTGGAAGGGCCGGAACGAAACCAGCAGCACGGTGAACAGGAGTGCCGCGACCGCCGTCGCCACGCCGTCGCGCGTGAACGCGGCGGCAAGCGGCGCGCGCTCAGTTCTTTTCAGGCTGCCGGTATTGCTCATTGGCATATCCGAATTCGGCCATGACGCGCCCGAGCGCCACATAGGCCGGGTAGGCGGCTACGGACGGCGACCCGGTACTGACGAGGCGCAACAGTCCGCGAAACGGCGATGCGGCCAGCAGCGCCAGGCTCTTTGCAAATACCCTGGCCGTGGCAAAGGGGGTGCCGGCGCGCTTTTTCTTTTCGACCAGCGTCGAGATCACGCCGTTGCGCAGGCTGCGTGCGCGGATCCAGCCGGCTTCGGTGCGTCGCGCCGGGACTGTCTCCAGCACCTTTGCCTCGGCGCACCAGCCAAGGGTAAAGCCGCGTTGCGCCGCACGGCTGAGGAAGTCCGAATCGCCGCCGCCCATGAAGTTGAACTGCAGGTCGAGATAGGGCGGCCCCATGGCTTCCAGCACGGCGCGGCCGACCAAAAGGTTGCCGGACGAATAGAGCGCGGCGACGCGGCCGCTTTCGCGGTGCGGCGGGGCAAAGACGGGATGCGACGCCCATGCGGCATCCGAGGGCTCGCTGAAAAGCGGCACTTGCGGCCCGCCGACGATATCGGCTGGCAGGCTCTCGGCGGCGGTGCACAAATGTTCCAGCCAGTCGGGATCGGCGACCTCATCGTCATCGATGACCAGCAGATGGCGAAAGTTGGGGAAATTGGCGACTGCCGTTTGCCAGCCGGCGTTGTAGGCGCTGCAATTGCCGCGCTCGTGGGCAATGATGATCATGCCTTCAAGCACGGCGTTTTGGAACAGGGGCGATGCCGCGACGGCGCCTTCGCGAAGCTCTGCTTCGTTCTCCATTACGATCACCGCGAAGCGGCGCGGGGTCTTCTGAAGCCGCAGCGAATCGAGCGTGGCCAACACCTGCTCCGGGCGCTTGAAGGTCGGCAGCGTCACCACCGCTTCGATCGCCTCGGTGTTCAGGCCGGGCGAGCGCGCGACGATGGATATGACATCGTGTGTTGGCAAGGAATTCATCGCAAAGGGTCAAGCGTTCCGGCGTCTGCGATAGCACCCTGACGATAAGACTTCGTTAATCACCTTTCGTTGCGAAGCGACTGAAAATACCAGAATCGGATTACGAGCGGTCCATGCTTAAGCAAGGTTTCACGCTGGCGCTGCTAGTGGACAGACCTCGGAAAGGTCAGATGAACCTGCTGTTCGCCACATCGATCGTGCCAGACGGCGCTGCTTCGTCCGGCTATGACATCGCCAATGCCGCGATCATTGACGCCTTGCGCCGTGCAGGTGCCGGCGTGACGGTGATCGGCTTTACCTGGCCTGGGAAGCCGCCCATCGATCCAGACCGCACGGTGGCGCTGGGCAGCCTCGATGTGCGCACGCAAGGCGCGTCGGCAATGCAGAGGCTTGCCTGGGCGGCCAGGGCCATCTGCTCCGGACTGACATTTTCTTCCGCGAAACTGCGCATCGTCGATGAAGCGAAAGTGCGCCAAGCGATCCGGGAGGCCGGACCTTTCGACGCCTATGTGTTGAACTCGGTGCAGTTCGCGGGCGCTTTCGAACGTGTGCTTGGCGACAGGCCAACGCTGTTCGTGGCGCACAATGTCGAGCACAATTCCGCCAGCGAGAACGCGGCCGCGGCCGCCAGCATGATCCAGCGCCTGCTCTTCCGACGCGAGGCCCGGCTCCTCAAAGTGCTGGAGGAGAGGCTTTGCACCCGCGCCCGCTTCGTCTTCACCCTGGCGGAAGAGGACCGCGCCGCGCTGGGGGTCGCCTCCGGTGCGCGCTCGATTGCCCTGCCTCTGGTCACGACCCCGCTCGCCCCGCGAAAAACGCCGCGCCCTATCGATTGCGACGCAGCCCTCATCGGCACCTGGACGTGGCAACCCAACCGCATCGGGCTTGACTGGTTCCTCGGTCATGTCGTGCCCTATCTGCCGGGTGATTTCCGCATCCGTATCGCCGGCAGCGCGCCGGCCGACCTGTCCAGCCCGCATCCCGGCGTCGAATTCGTCGGACGCGTCACCGACGCGCGGGCTTTCGTGCGCAGCGCTGCCGTCATCCCGCTGATCAGCACCGCCGGCTCCGGCGTGCAGTTGAAGACGATCGAGACGTTCGAACTGGGCCTGCCATCGGTGGCCACCAGCCGCTCGCTGCGCGGCATCGCCCACCGGCCCGCCAATTGCATCGTGACCGACGACCCGAAAGCTTTCGCGGCGGCACTGGTCAAGGCCGCCTCGGCGCCGGGTAGCGATGCAGACGGCGCGGCATTCCATACCCGGCAAATGAAGGCTCTGGACGATGCAATCGCCAGAGGCCTGCGGGCGCTCGACCCTGCAAGGCAAGAGGCGTTCGCGTGAACGTCCATGCCGCACGCGCCGCCTTCGGCCGCAATGCCTGGAAATCCATCCTCGGCATTCCCGTGGTCAGCGTCGGCTGGAACCAGGCGATTTCGCTGCTCACCCACATGATCGATGACCGGCGTTTCACCAAGGTCACCTTCCTCAACGCGCACAACGCCAATCTTGCCTATGCCGATCCGGTCTTTGCCGAGGCGCTCGACGATTTCCTGATCCTGCCCGATGGCGTGGGCGTCGACCTCGCCGCCAAGGTTCTGTACGGGACGCCGTTCCCGGCCAACCTGAACGGAACCGACTTCGTCCCAGCGCTTTTGCAGTCGTCGATCCGCCCGCTGACGGTTGGGCTGCTCGGAACGACACGGATCAACGCCGAGGCGGCGGCGCACAAATTCAGCGCCCTGTCGCCCCAGCACCGATTTGAAGTGATTCACGACGGTTATTTCTCGGCCCCGGAAGAAACCGGCATCGTCGATCGCATCGCCCGCTTGCGGCCCGATATCCTTCTGGTCGCCATGGGTGTGCCGCGGCAGGAATTGTGGATTGCCCGCAACATCGATGCCAGCCACTGCACAATGCCGATCGCGGTCGGTGCTCTGCTGGATTTCATGAGCGGCGCGGTACCCCGCGCGCCGCTTTGGGTGCGCAGATTGCGCCTCGAATGGGTGTTTCGCCTGCTGATCGAACCGGGCCGGCTGTGGCGGCGCTACATTGTCGGCAATCCGCTGTTCCTTTGGCGTGTCGCCCGCCAGAAATTTCTTGGCAGGCCGGAGCCTGCCGGAGAACCGCGGTGAACAGCCGGGCCGAACCGCAATCCCTTGCCAAACGGCTGGAGCCCATAGCGGCGCCATCCGCCGCCATCGTTACGGCCAGCTACGCCCCTGACCTGGAGCGGTGCCGATTGCTTTGCGAAACGCTGGATCGTTACGTTACCGGAACAAGCCATCACTACCTTCTGGTCGAGCAGCGCGACGTGGCGCTGTTCCGGCAACTTGAAGGCCGGCATCGCACGGTCGTCGATGAAAAAGACATCCTGCCGCGATGGCTGCGTGCGTTAAGGGACCCGCTCAGCCTGTTCAACCGGCGCATCTGGCTGAGCCTGCGGACGAAACCGCTGCGCGGTTGGCATGTCCAGCAGCTTCGCCGCATCGCCATTGCGGCTCACATTATCGAGGACGTGCTGGTCTATTGCGATTCCGACGTGGCGTTCCTCAAGCCGTTCGACTGCGGCGCGTTCTGGCGCGACGGCAAGGTGCGGCTGTTTCGACGTGATCATGCTTTTGCGAGGAGCGTGCCGGAGGAACATCAAACCTGGTCGCGCAACGCCGGCAAGCTGCTTGGCATCGCCGCGCCTTCCGTCTCGCCCCACGACTACATTTCCACGCTGGTCGCCTGGCGTCGCAAATCGGTTACGGCCATGTGCGCGCATATCGAGCAAGTACAGGGCCGGGACTGGGTCGAAGCCATGGGGGCGGACCGCCGGTTCTCGGAATGCCTCGTCTATGGCCGCTTCGTTGACGAAGTCCTCGGCGGCACGGATCATTTCCATGGCGCGGAAGAGTTCTGCCGGGTTCATTGGACGGGCGAGGCGCTGTCTGACGACGCGTTCCGCGCTTTCGTTGCGGCAATGACGCCCGAACAGGTCGCCATCGGCCTGCAATCCTTCATCGGCACCGATCTTGGCCGCATTCGCCGGCTGATCGATACTGGCGCGTAACCAGGTCAGATCGCCTTTGGCGGGCGGCGCATCGCCGAATAGGTGAGCACGGCCGAGGCCAGATACAAGATCAGGAAGACCCCGTTCAGCGCCAGGACGAGTTGCGAGGTCTGGTCGAAGCTTTTCAGCACGGCCACAAGCAGCACGGCCTTGAGCCCGGCCAGCACCGCAAGGTTGAGCGCCCGCACCAGCGTCTGCCCGCGCGCGAACAGAAGCTCGGCCTGGTATTCGACCAGATTGCGCAGGCCCGGAACGCAGAGCGCCAGAAGGACGAGGGGCGCTGCCTCGGCCACGTTCCTGCCGAGCGCGGCGGGAAAGAAATGCAGGACGCCGCCGAGCGCCACGAGGCCCAGCGTCGAAACCGCGAAGATGCCGCCCTCGATGCCGCTGCGCACGGAAAGCCGCGCGAGGAGTTGAGGCGTGCGCATCATGCGCTGCACCAGCATCATGGAGAAGGTGCGGATCGGGATCGCTGTGAGATCGACCAGCCGCATGATGATCGCATAAAGGCCGGCCAGGTGCGGGCCGCCGATTGCCAGCACAAGCAGCTTGTCGAACTCCATCTGCAGGTAGAACAGCACTTCCGCGCCGGCCACGTAAACCGAATCGGCGAGCCGCCGCCAGTAGAGTTCGATGCGCAGCCGAAGCCGCTGCCTTGGATAGAAGGCGCCGAATGCGACGAGCAGCGCTATCGCGTTGGCGCCGATATAGAACCACGACCAGGATTCGAGCGTGGGGGCAGGCAAGAGCATGAACAGGACAGCGGCAAGTGCGCGCAGCGCCGCCGTCAGAATGGCCAGCAAGGCCGCCTTGCCGAACAGGCCAAGTCCGTTGTTGACGATCATCGCCACTTCCACCGGACGCCACAGAAGCGCCTCCGCGAACACGATGGCGGCGAAGGCCGCAAGCGCGACGTAGCCGGAAAAGAAGATGAGATAGACGCCATAGGAAGCGGCAGCCAGCAGCGGCAGCGATAGCAGCGCCAACAGAAGGAAGCCGGCCGTGAACGTGCCGATCAGGTTCGGGCGGATGGTGGCGGTCCGGTAAAGCGCTGAAATGAAGCCGAAAGCCAAAAGCCGCGACAGCATCACCCCGGCGGCGGAAGCGGTGGCGAACATGCCGAACTCGGCAATGGAAAGCGTGTTGGCCAGCGCAATGAAATAGACCAGCGAAAACACCAGCCGTCCGCCGGCGCCACTCACCGCCGACAAATAGTCGCGCAACAAGCCCTTGCGCTCGGCAACGAAGCTACCGAGCCGGGCAAGCCTTCCCTGCTTAATGATGTCTCCGGCCTCTGTCATCGCCATCGAGCGTAGTGAAGAAAACTTAATGCCGCCCTTCGGAGCAGGTGCCGCAAGAGGCTGCATCCTTGACGGCGTTGAAATTGCGCGGCGCTCAACCGGTAAATTAACCTTTTGTTTCCCATGCCTGTTTAGCTTGGCTTAACGAATGGCCGCCTGCCCGACGGTCTCCAATGGTAATGCCCGGATATGAATGACAGGGTCGACAGGGAAGACTGGAGACACGAACGCTCCCTGCAGGCGCTCGGCCGGGCCATGCGTGGCGAAGACGACACGCCGCAGCCGTCAGGATCGCTGCTTTCATTGGCCCAGGCAACGCCTGCCGATTGGCGCGACAACGCCGTCGAACGGCATCAGATAGCGCGCTCGCGGCGCGAGGCGGCAGCGGAGCGCGATGCCTACATTTCCAGCGCCGTAACGGACGACAGCGCCGGCCCTGTTGCGGCGACCAGTGCCGAGCCGGCGCAGGACAAGCTTCCTCCTTCGCCGGCCAGTTGGCTTCCGCGCTGGGCGCAACTGAAGCGCGCCCGACCTGACGTCGAAGAGATTGAAGCCGTCGAACCTGCGCCGGAGCGATCCGGCTCCGCGCCCGCTCCAGATAGCGTCATCGCGGCCGAACCGGACCAGCAGCCAGGTACAACGCAACTCGATGCGGCACAGTCCGACATGGACGTGCGCTGGAAACCGCTGATCGATCCAATGACGGTGATCGGCGGCGTTGCCCGCTCTAAAGCGCTGATCGTCACCATGACCCTGCTTGGCGCGCTTGTCGGCATCTCGATCGCGCTCTCGACGCCGAAGAAATACGAGGCGGTTACCGAACTCATCGTCGATCCGCGCGATCTCAAGATCACCGAAAGCGACCTTACCCAGACCATGATCGCCTCCGATGCCACCTTGGCCATCGTCGAGAACCAGATGCGCGTGCTCACCTCCGGGGTGGTGCTCAACAAGGTCGTGGACAAGCTCAATCTCGTCAGCGACCCCGAGTTCAACGGCCAGGGCGGCAGCCCGGGTGTTCTTGACCTGGTCCGCTCGCTGCTGTCGCGCGACGATGGCCCGGGCAGCGCGGACGATACAAGGCGCAGGGCGCTGGCCGTCGGCAACCTTGCCGAAAGCATCAGTGTCGAGCGCGGTGGCAAGACCTTCGTCATCACCGTCAGCGCCGTTACGCAAGATGGCGACAAGTCGGCGCTGATCGCCAACACCATGACCGAGGTGTTCCTTGAAACCTACGGCCAGATCCAGTCCGATACGGCCGGGCGGGCAACCGATGAACTGACGGCAAGGCTGGGCGAGTTGCGCAAGGGCGTCGAGGAGGCCGAGCGCAAGGTCGAGGAATTCCGGGCCTCCCACGATCTCGTCGACGCGCAAGGCCGCCTTATTTCCGATGACGAACTGCTCAAACTCAACGAGCAATTGTCGCTTGCCCGCGCGCATACGCTGGAACTGAATGCCAGGGCCGCGTCGGCGAAAACCGTCAATGTCGATTCGGTGCTGGGCGGCGCCTTGCCGGAAGAAATAAGCTCCAGCGCCATGGCGGACCTACGCTCCCAATATTCGACGCTGAAGCAGGAAGCCGACCGCGCCGCCGTGCGGCTCGGGCCGCGTCATCCCGAACGCATGGCGCTCGAAGCCCAGCTTGCCGGCGCGCGCGACCGCATCGCAGCCGAGTTGCGCCGCATCGCCTCTTCGCTGCAGGTCGACCTCCGGCGGGCCGTCCAACTCGAACAGGAGTTGTCGGCCCGGCTGGCGCAGCTCAAGGTGCGCAGCGGCGATGTGAGCAACGACCTCGTCAGCTTGCGGGAGTTCGAGCGCGAGGCTGCAGCCAAGCGTTCGGTCTATGAAGCGTTCCTGTTGCGGGCCAAGGAAACCAGCGAGCGCAGGGACATCAACACCGCCAACATCAGCGTCATCTCCAAGGCGTTCGCGCCGCTCGAGCCGAACGGCCCCTCGCGGGCGGTGATGGCTCTGGCCGGGTTGCTGCTCGGCTTTGCCTCAGGCGTCGGGCTGGGTGCGACGCGCGGCGCTTATGAAAGCCTTCGCGCCACTGCCGATGAGCACACACCGCAAAACCGCGTGCCGGGCCGGCGCCGCGAAGTCGCTCTCGAAGGCCGCAACGAACGTTTCGCGCCGCCACAAGCGCCCTCCGGCAAAGCCGGCATCGGATCGATATCCCCGGACGTTCATGAGCCGGCACCCGACGAGGCGGAGACCGGCCAGCCGTCGATCGAGGAAATCCGCGCCAGCCTGCGCGAGTTCCGGGAAGCCGTGCGCGAACTGGCCGAGAGCCGCAGCCGCGGTCGTCGCGTCTGACAATCTCGATCGACCCGCCTGTTTCCAGGTTTACGGCATGCAATGCCGCATTGGCGTGATTGAACCGCCGAATTTTCGTGAATATGCACAGGGGAGCCGACACCTGACGGCGGGGCCGGGCCGATGACGATTGCCATGCCGATGGCAAACACGGTCATTTCTGCTTATCTTGCCGCAGGTCTCGAACGCCCCTCCTTCTGATCCCGGAAAGAACACGCCTTGCCGACGCCTGCAATTTCCGTCGACCGTGCGACGACGAACAACCCGGTAACGAGCGGGCGGCAATTCGCATTCCTCCTGGTCGATAAGTTCTCGATGTTTTCGCTTGCCGCGGCCATCGATACGGTGCGCTCGGCCAACCGCCTGCTCGGCCACGATTTCTACGGCTGGAAAACCGTGTCCGCGGATGGTGAGGCCGTCATCGCCTCCAACGGCCTTTCCATCAGGATCGACTACGCCGTTGCCGACCTGCCGCCGGTCGACATCGTCTTCGTATCGGTCGGGCTGGCGACGGAATTTCCCGGCAAGAGCAAGGTGCTGGCGGCCCTGCGCAATTGGGGGCGGCGCGGCAGCGCGCTGGGAGCCTTGTCGGTCGGCTCCTATCTTCTGGCGGAAGCCGGCCAACTCGACGGCTACCGTTGCACCATCCACTGGGAAAACCGCGCCGGCTTCGTCGAACGCTTCCCTGACATCGACTGTACCGGAAACGTCTTCGAGATCGACCGCAAACGCTACACATGCGCCGGCGGCACCACCTCGATCGACCTGATGCTGGAAATCGTGCGCTCCGACTTCGGCTCCAATCTCGCCAACAGCGTGGCCAACCAGTTCCAGCACGAGCGCATCCGATCCGCCGGCGACCGCCAGCGCGTCGGCCCCGAGCGCGACCTGACCGGCAAGTCGGAAAAGCTCAAGCGCATCGTCGAACTGATGGCCGGCCATCTCGACGAGCCGTTGTCGGCGGTCCAGCTTGCCAAGTCGGCAGGGCTGTCGGTGCGCCAGGTCGAGCGCCTGTTCCTGCGCCATCTCACCGTCACGCCGGGCCGCTACTACATGCGGCTGAGACTCGAGCGCGCGCGCGAATTGCTGCGCCAGACCAACATGCCGATCCTGGACGTTGCAATCGCCACCGGCTTCACCTCGCATTCCTATTTCGCCCAAAGCTACCGGCTGCAGTTCGGCCGCCCGCCCTCGGAAGAGCGCCGCACCACCTACTGATGCGTGTACTCGACCGCTTGCCAGTGCAGGACGGCTTCGCTAGCTTGCCGCGCTAAACTGCGGCACATCCAGACAAAGACCGACACCGGACGCGGAAACAACCACGGGGGAAGTGATGACGGCGCTGACACGCATTCTGCTCGGCCTTTTCATGATGGTGGCAACGTGCGCGGCGGCGAGCGCCGCCGACCGGGTGATCGTCATCCTCGATGCCTCCGGCTCGATGTGGGGCCAGATCGATGGCAAGCCCAAGCTCGAGATTGCGCGTCAGTCGCTCAAGACCGTTTTGCAGGCGGTGCCCGGCGATGAGGAAATCGGTTTCATGGCCTATGGCCATCGCCAGAAGGGCAGTTGCGACGACATCGAATTGATCGTGCCGCCGCAGGCCGGGTCTGCCAGCGCCATTTCCACAGCCGCCGACAATCTGAAATTCCTCGGCAAGACACCGCTCAGCACCGCGGTGCGCCAGGCGGCGGAAGCGCTGAAATACACGGAAGACAAGGCCAGGGTGATCCTCATCACCGATGGCCTTGAAACCTGCAACGCCGATCCATGCCAACTCGGCAAGGAACTGGAAGCGGCCGGTGTCGACTTCACCGCCGACGTGGTCGGCTTCGGCCTGACGGCGGAAGAAGGCAGGCAGGTCGCCTGCCTCGCCGAAAACACCGGCGGCAAATATATCCAGGCCTCCGACGAAGCTGCCTTGAAGGACGCATTGGCGGAAACGGTCGCGGCACAACCGGTGCCTGAGCCAGCGCCCGAACCGGAACCGGCGCCGGAACCGGCCAAGGTGGAATTCAACTTCGCCCCCACGCTCGCATTGTCGGAAGACACCGAGGATCTGGGCGACGAAGGCCAAAGCTGGAACTTCTTCAAGGCAAAAGCGGACGGCACCCGCGGTGAGGACGTCGGCACCGAATACAACGCCTGGAAGGGCAATCTGGAAGCGGGCGACTACATCGTGACCGCCCGCTTCGGGCGCGCCGAGACCGAACAGCGCGTCACCATCGAGGACGGCAAGCTTTCCGAGCCGCATTTCATCCTCAACGCCGGCACCCTTGTGATCCGGCCGCTGGGTGCGGAAGGCGAACAGCCTCGCGACAGCGCAACGGTCAACTTCACCTATCCCGGCGGCGACGCCACCGAATATGGCGAGACCAAGGTCGTCGTTCCGGCCGGCGAGCAGAAGGTGACGGTCACCATAGGCAAGGGCGTGGCGACGGAAGAATTCACGCTTGAGGCCGGAAAGAAAATCGAAAAGACCATCATTGCCGGCGTCGGCCATGTCGTCGCCAACGCCTTCTACAAGGAGGGCATGAAGGTCGATGCCGGCGGGCTGGCGGTGCGCGTGTTCAAGGCGGCAAAGCGCATCGACGGAACCCGCGAGGACGTGACCTACGGCTACGGCCCCGACACCGCATACGACCTGCCTCCGGGCGACTATGTGCTTTTCGCCGAATTGCATGCCGCCAAGGCGGAAGCGCCGTTCACGGTGCGGGTGGCTGAACGCACGGAAGCCAATGTCGTGCTCAACGCGGGTGTTCTTGCCATATCCGCATCGGGCGCGAAGGAAACGCGCGTGTTCAAGGCCGCCAAGGACATACAGGGCGATCGGGAAAGCGTCTGGTACTCCTACGACGAGGAATCCCAGACGACATTGAATGCCGGAGATTACGTCGTTGTCGCCACGCGCGGAGACGACAACGTCAAATCCGAGATGAATGTGACCATCACTGCCGGAGAACGGGCAGAAATAAAGATACCCTGACCGGAGCGGCCTCGTCTCGAAGCAAGCGGCTTTTGCTGCCTGTTCGTATCAGGCAGCGTTGCCGAAGGCGCTGGCGCCCTGGTCGGCCCGGCCGGCCAGTTGCCTGAAGCCGGCGAAAAGCTCGCGCCCGAACCCGAACTCGTTGGCCTCGAGTTCGGCTTCCGCGACCGGCCGCAGCACCAGGTCGCCCGCCGGTACAAGCACCTCCAAGGTGCCCGCCTCGGCGTCGAGGCGGATGATGTCGCCTTCGTTGATCTTGCCGATCACGCCGCCTTCCAGCGCTTCCGGCGTCACATGGATGGCCGCCGGCACCTTGCCGGATGCGCCCGACATGCGCCCATCGGTGACAATGGCAATACGCTGGCCGCGATCCTGCAGCACGCCCAGCACGGTGGTGAGCTTGTGCAGTTCCGGCATGCCGTTGGCCTTCGGTCCCTGAAAGCGGATGACCGCGACGAAGTCCCCGGTCAGGCTTCCGGCCTTGAAGGCGTCGTTCAACCCTTGCTGGCTGTCGAACACGCGCGCCGGGGCCTCGATGACCCGGCGATCGGGCTTGACCGCCGAGGTCTTGATGATGGCATGGCCAAGATTGCCCGACAGCACCTTGAGGCCGCCGGTCGGCTGGAAAGCCTTGGCGACGGGCGCGAGCACCTTCTCGTCGCCGCTTTCAGCCGGCGCGGGTTCTCGGGCCACCGTGCCGTCCGCGCCAAGGCGAGCCTCGATTGCGTAGGTCCTGAGGCCCTCGCCCCACACCGTCTGAACGTCTTCATGCAGAAGTCCGGCATCGAGCAATTCGCGGATGAGGAAGCCCATGCCGCCCGCCGCCTGGAAATGGTTCACGTCTGCCAGGCCGTTCGGATAGACCCGCGCCAGCAGCGGCACCGCTTCCGACAGGTCGGAAATATCCTGCCAGGTCAGCCTGATGCCGGCGGCGGCGGCCATGGCGATCAGGTGGATGGTGTGGTTGGTGGAGCCGCCGGTGGCGTGCAGGCCGACCACGCCATTGACGATGGCGCGCTCGTCGATCATGCGGCCAACCGGCGTATAGGCGTTGCCAAGCTGGGTGACGGCGAGCGCCCGCTTGGCCGCTTCCCTGGTCAGCGCATCGCGCAGCGGCGTGCCCGGATTGACGAAGGAGGCGCCCGGCGTATGCAGGCCCATGATCTCCATCAGCATCTGGTTGGAATTGGCCGTACCGTAGAAGGTGCAGGTGCCCGGTCCGTGATAGGACTTCGATTCCGCTTCCAACAGTTCCGCGCGGTCGCATTTGCCTTCGGCATAAAGCTGCCGCACCTTGGCCTTCTCGTCATTGGGCAGGCCGCTTGTCATCGGCCCCGCCGGGATGAAGACCGCCGGCAAATGGCCGAAGCTCAGCGCCGCGATGAGCAGGCCCGGCACGATCTTGTCGCAGACGCCGAGGAAGACGGCGGCGTCGAACATGTTGTGCGACAGGCCGACCGCTGCCGACATGGCGATGACGTCGCGCGAAAACAGCGACAACTCCATGCCGGGCTGGCCCTGGGTGACGCCGTCGCACATTGCCGGAACGCCGCCGGCAACCTGGGCGATGCCGCCTGCTTCCGCCGCTGCTGCCTTGATCAGCCGGGGATAGGTCTCGAACGGCTGATGCGCCGACAGCATGTCGTTATAGGCGGTGATGATGGCGAGGTTCGGCACCTTGTCGCCGCTGAGCGCGATCTTCTCCGATGGGCTGCATACGGCAAAGCCGTGCGCCAGATTTCCGCAGCCGAGCACCGCGCGGTTGGCGCTGCGGCCCGCCGCATCGGCGATACGCCCGAGATAGGTTTCGCGGCTGGCGCGGGAGCGTTCGCGGATACGGTCCGTGATGGCTTCGATGTCTCGTCTGGCTGTCATCTCGTTTGTCCTTTCGACCGTCGGCCGAATCCTGCGCTTTTATGGCGCCCAGAACACCGCGACCGGCTTCTGTGCCATGTCGATCACCGTGCCGATCGGCTTTGTCCCATCAGGTCCCATCGCGCCTTCGAAGGCGGTGCGCTTGTCCGCGCCTTCGATGTGCAGCGCGATGAAGCCCGCCTCGACGATGCGGGCAGCAGAAAGCGTCAACCTCGGTTCGCCGGCGCTCGGCGCATCGACCGGCAAAACGATCCGTTTCGAATTCGCATCGAGCAGCGTCTCAAGGTTGTCGGCATCCGGAAAGAAGGAAGCGGTGTGGCCATCGGTGCCCATGCCGAGAACGGCGACGTCGAGCGGCCAAGGCAGCGCACCAAGTTCCACGTCGTCCGAACTGGCCACATCATCGATGTCCGCGTCATCCCGGTAGAGCGACACGAACCGGGCGGACGCCGCTTCGTTCCGCAGCAGATTGGCCATCACCAACCCGGCGTTGGAGCGGGGCGAAGAGGCCGGCACGAAGCGCTCGTCGATCAGGGTGACGACAACCTTGTCCCAGCCGATCTGCTGCTGCGACAACGCCTCGAAGAACCGCGCCGGCGTGGTGCCGCCGGATACGGCGAGGAAAGCGGTCCCGCGCCGCGTTATCGATTCAGCCAGAAGCGAGGAAATCTTCTTCGCCAACGCGTCCGCCAATGCGGCGCGCCCGGCGAATTCGATCCACTCATAGCCGGCTTGGCTGGCCATCAGGCGCTCTCGTGCCAGGTGCGTCCGTCGCGCTCGATGAGCGCGATCGAAGCCGAGGGGCCCCAGGTGCCGGCCGTGTAGCCTTGCGCCTCGTGGCGTGCGCTCTCCCAGGCCTGTTGGATCGGGTCGATCCAGCTCCAGGCCGCCTCGACCTCGTCGCGGCGCATGAACAGCGTCTGGTTGCCGCGAATGACGTCCATGATCAGACGCTCATAGGCATCCGGCGCGCGCCCGTCGAAGGACTCGGCAAAGCTCATGTCGAGCGGAATCTGGCGCAAGCGCATGCCGCCCGGACCGGGATCCTTGATCATGATATACTGCTTCACGCCTTCGTTCGGCTGCAGGCGGATGACAAGCTGGTTGGCGAAGATCGGTCCGGCATTTTCACCGAAGATCGAATGCGGGATTGGCTTGAACTCGATGACGATTTCCGAAACGCGCGAAGCCAGCCGCTTGCCGGTCCTGAGATAGAACGGCACGCCCGCCCAGCGCCAGTTGGCGATCTCGGCCTTGATGGCGACGAAGGTTTCGGTGTCGCTCTCCTTGCCCAGTTCCTCGACGTAGCTCTTGACCGGGCCGCCGGCCGAAGCGCCGGCGCGATATTGGCCGCGAACCGTCTGCTTCGGCGCCTCGTTACCGTTGACGCGCTTCAGCGCCCGCAGCACCTTCAGCTTTTCGTCGCGCACCGCATCCGCGTCCATCGACGCCGGGGCCTCCATCGCAACCAGGCACAGCAGCTGGAGAATGTGGTTCTGCACCATGTCGCGCAGCGCACCGGCCGTGTCGTAATACGTGACGCGATCTTCCAGCCCCACGGTTTCGGCAACGGTGATCTGGACATGGTCGATATGGGCGGAATTCCACAGCGGCTCGTAAAGCGCGTTGGCGAAGCGCAGGGCCATCAGGTTCTGCACCGTCTCCTTGCCGAGATAGTGGTCGATGCGGAAGATCTGGCTTTCGTGAAAGTCCTTGTCGATGAGGTCGTTCAGCGCGCGGGCGGAATCGAGGTCGCGGCCGATAGGCTTTTCAACGACGATCCGCGAATTGGGCGTGATCATCTTGTGTTCTTTGAGCTTGTGCGAGATTTGGCCAAACAGCGTCGGCGCCACCGCCAGATAGAAGGCCCGGATGCGATCGCTGTCGCCGAGTTCCTTCTTCAGGCTGTCGAACCCCTCGCCGCTGACCGCATCGGCGGCGATGTAGGAAATTCGGGCCAGGAACTTGTCTAGCTCCTTGGTATCGACATCCGCCTTGGCGACATGTTCCACAATCGCTTTCCTGGCGAAGGCGCGGAATTCACTGTCGCTCATCTTCGAACGCGAGGTTCCGATGATGCGGGTCGGTTCGGAAAACTGGTGGTCGCGCTGTCGATAATAGAGCGACGGCAAGAGCTTGCGCTCCGCCAGATCGCCGGTGCCACCGAAAATGATGAAGTCGAAAGGGTCGACAGGTATGATCTGGCTTGTCATGGTTTGTCCGTGTTGCCACAGCTCATTACGCCGCAGAGGATATAATCTAATCGATTTAATTTGACCAGTGCCATGGTGTCACATCTGCGGCATCGTTACTGGTCCAAGCGGATACAATGGTAGCAGGCGATAGTTCACGACGTGCCGCGCCGCCATCATAGGCCGGCCGGCAAAATGCAGCCAAGGGAGAATCGAAGATGGGAGCGCATCTTTCGACGACCGTCGCGCAAGGGCGTATTTTCCAGCAGATCATCGACGGCAAGGCCGTCGACGCAGTGTCGGGCCAACGCATCGACGTCCTGTGTCCATCTGACGGCAAGGTGTTCGCCTCGATCCCGGCCTCGGCGCCCGCCGATGTCGACCGCGCCGTGCAGGCCGCGCGCCGGGCCTTCGACAGCGGCTCATGGGCGAAGATGCCGGCGGTGGAACGCGGCCGGCTTTTGACACGCCTCTCGCTCCTGGTCGAGAAGAACGGCAGCGAGCTTGCCGCACTCGAGGCGCGCGATACCGGCAAGCCGCTCAGGCAGGGCCGCGCCGACGTGGCCTCGACGATGCGCTACTACGAATTCTACGGCGGTGCCGGCGACAAGATCCATGGCGACACCATCCCCTTCCTCGACGGCTACACGGCGCTGACGCTGCGCGAGCCGCACGGCGTCGTTGCCGGGATCATCCCCTGGAACTATCCGTTGCAGATTCTTGCCCGCGTCGCCGGCGCGGCATTGGCGATGGGCAACACGCTGGTGGTCAAGCCGGCGGAAGACGCTTCGCTGACGGCCATCCGCATTGCCGAACTGGCGCTGGAGGCCGGCTTTCCCGAAGGCGTCTTCAACGTCATCACCGGCTTTGGGCGCGATGCGGGCGCCGCCCTTTCGGCGCATCCGGGCGTCGACTACGTCACCTTCACCGGTTCGCCGGCCACCGGCACGGCCATCCAGCAGGCGGCGGCTGGCAACAATCGTGGCGTCACCATGGAGCTTGGCGGCAAGTCGCCGCAGATCGTGTTCGCCGATGCGGACCTCGACAAGGCGCTGCCGGTGCTGGTCAACGCCATCATCCAGAACGGCGGCCAGACCTGCTCGGCGGGCAGCCGCGTGCTGATCGAGCGATCGGTCTATGAGGACGTGGCGTCAGGGCTTGCCGAACGTTTCTCGCGCCTCGTCGCCGGCCCGCACGACGCGGACCTCGACCTCGGCGCGCTGATCAACTCAAGACAGCAGCAGCGCGTCGCGGCTATGGTCGCCAAGGCCGAAAAGGCCGGCGTCCCGGTGCTGGCGCGCGGCACGGTGCACAAGGATGCGCCCGCCGGCGGCTACTATTTCGCGCCGACGCTGTTCGGGTCGGTAAACCCCGATGCTGTCATCGCCCGCGAGGAAGTCTTCGGCCCGGTGCTGGCGCTGTTTGCCTTCGAGGACGAGGAAAACGCCATCCGTCTCGCCAATTCTACCGACTATGGCCTCGTCGCAGGCGTCTGGACGAAGGATGGCGGCCGCCAGCATCGAGTCGCCAAGCGCGTGCGTTCCGGCCAGGTTTTCGTCAACGGCTACGGCGCCGGTGGCGGCATCGAACTGCCGTTCGGCGGCTTCAAGCGGTCCGGCCATGGGCGGGAGAAAGGTTTTGAGGCGCTCTACGATATGTCGGCTACGAAGACGATCGTGTTCAATCACGGTTAGGCTGGCGCTCTCGCGGCAAGTGCATTGCAGATCGGAAAGACGACAAGATGAGATTGAAAGACAAGGTTGCCATCATCACCGGCGCGGCATCCGGTTTCGGCCAAGGCATGGCCAGACGCTTTGCCGAGGAGGGTGCCCGGGTGGTGGTTGCCGACCTGAACGCCAAGGGGGCCGAGCGCGTCGCAAATGAAATCGGCAAGGCGGCCATCGCCGTCACCACCGACGTGTCGCAGCGCACCGATGTCGAGGAACTGGTCTATGCGGCCAAGAGCGCTTTCGGCCGGGTCGACATCATGGTCAACAATGCCGGATACACGCATCGAAACGGCGACATGCTTGCCGTGGACGAAGCCACGTTCGACCTCATCACCGCCGTCAACATGAAGGCGATCTATCACGCCGCCGTTGCGGTCGTGCCGACCATGCAAAGGCAGGGCGGCGGCGTCATTCTCACCACTGCCTCCACGGCCGGTCTGCGGCCGCGCCCCGGACTCACCTGGTACAATGCGTCCAAGGGCTGGGCGATCACGGCGACGAAATCGATGGCCGTGGAACTCGCGCCGCACAACATCCGGGTGAATTGCCTGTGCCCGGTTGCCGGCGACACCGGCATGCTCGAAAAATTCATGGGCGCCGATACGCCCGAAATCCGCGAGAAGTTCCGCGCGTCCATTCCGCTTGGGCGCTTGTCCACCCCGCTCGACATCGCCAATGCGGCACTGTGGCTGGCCTCGGACGAGGCCGCCTTCATCACCGGGGTGGCACTGGAAGTGGATGGCGGCCGCTGCATCTGAGCACGATCACGAAAAGTGGAGGCCGGTTTTCGGAAAAGATCGTGCTGGTAGAAAAACGATCCCGAAAAGTGGGGCCGGCTTCGGCGATGGATCAGGCCGAATGAGAGGCAGGGTCAGTCGCGCTGCACGAAGCTCTTGTAGACGAAGCCGCGCTTGCCCTCGTAGACGATTTCGCACCATTTTTCGCAAGCGACCACCTCGACCGGGGTCTTGGCCGGAACGGTGCCAATGGCGGCAGCGCCGGTTTTCGGACCCGACCGCATCGTCACGGCCCGCAATGTGTGGCCGGATGCCGCGTCGTTTGGCGCACCATCCTTCGGCGTTTTGGCATCCGTATCCGTGCCGCCAGCCTCGCCCGGCGGCGTCGGCCTCGGCGTCGGAATGGCGGCGATCAGCGGCATTTGCTGCGCGGCCCCATCCTTACCGCTGTAGGCCAACGGTGCAGTACCATCTCCATCCACCGCCGGAACAGCGATGGCTGCGGCGGCCTGCGGGTCCAGTTCGGGGATTTCCGGCTGCGCCATCGGTGCTTCAGGCTGCTGAACAACCGAGGCCGTTTCAACGGCGTGCACAGGCGGCGGCTCGGTTTCCGGAGCGGTAATCCCGGCGCTATCGGTCGAGATCGCGGTCGCCGGGGCCACAATTTCCGGCTGCTGATCGACCTTGGCCTCGGCAAAGGCCTGACGCTCGCCTGCCGGCATGGCCAGCCACAATGCGACCGCGGCCACGGCCAGAAGGGACATCGTTCCGACCGCGGCGATGACAAGATGCGCGTGCGCCTTGACCTCCTGCCACCAGGAGCGCCGCGCATCATAGCCATACTGCATCGAAATGCGCTGCCGTCCCGGCTTGCCGAAACTCGATAGCCCCTTCACCTAGACATCTCCAAAAGAGCCGGCGTTCTTTCATTCGAGGATCGGTTCAACGCCCGATCCGTCCAGCGCCGGTCTCGCACTCCCGTCGGACAGTGTGGCAGATTTCACCGCCATGGGCTATCCGCAGCCGGGGATAGTAAGGCAAATTGTGGCATCACTGCGTTAAGCCGGGGACAATGCGACTTATCTCTATTGCGGCGCAAGAGCTTGTGGCGGTGCTTTTTTCATACCAAAACCGCAGCGGTCCCATGGCAACAGGAGTGCGATTCGTGGCGTTTCGGGCATTGATCGGCGTCTTTTCCGCCCTCGCTATTCTGCTGCCGTCAGCGCAGGCGGTTCATGCGCAATCGCCTGAGATGCCTATCTTGTGGGATGCCAAGGAGCGCTTGCCGAAGCCGGACCTTTCGGCCCTGCCGCGTCTCCGGTTCCTGACCACCGTCGATTTCCCGCCCTTCAACTTCCTCGACGGCAGCGGCCGCCTGTCCGGCTTCCATATCGATCTGGCGCGGGCGGTCTGCGCCGAACTCGGCATCTCCGACAAATGCCAGATCGAGGCGCTGCCGTGGGCGGAACTGGAGGATGCACTCGCAAAAGGCAATGGCGAGGCCATCATCGCCGGCATTGCCGCGACCCGCGAGACGCGCGCGAAATACGTGTTCTCGCGCCCCTATCTGCAGTTCCCGGCCCGCTTCATCGTACCCAAGGCCAAGCCGCTCACCGAGCCCATCTATGACAAGATCCAGGACAAGTCCGTCGGCGTGCTGGCCGGCTCCGCGCATGAGCGCATGCTGCAAGACTATTTCGGCAAGGTGAAGACCGTGCCCTTCGCCAAGCCGGACGAACTCTATGCCGGTCTCAAGGCCGGCAAGGTCGATGCGGCTTTTGGCGACGGCATGCGGCTTTCCTTCTGGCTGGCAAGCGACGATGCCGCAAATTGCTGCCGCTTTGCCGGCGGCCCCTACATCGCGCCCGAATATCTCGGCACGGGGCTCTCCATCGCGGCCAAGGCCGACCAACCGATGCTGGCGGCTGCCTTCGACTACGCCCTGCAGGAAATTTCCGAGAAGGGCGTCTTTGCCGAACTCTATCTGCGCTACTTCCCGGTCAGCTTCTACTGATGTATGTCGCCCTGGGAACCGGCTTCGGGATAACGACATGCATAAAATCAAATACTTAAAGCGCGGCCAGCGAACCTGAAAGACGCGCTGCAGGCCTCAACAGGGTCAGGCCGAAAGCGCTTGCTCCAGATCGGCGATCAGATCGTCGGCGTCTTCTATGCCGGCGGAGAGCCGGACCAGCGAATCCGAAATCCCGATCGCGGAGCGCTGCTCGGCCGGAATGGACCCGTGCGTCATCAGCGCCGGATGCTCGATCAGGCTTTCGACGCCACCAAGGCTTTCGGCCAGGGCAAACAGGTGGGTGTGCTCGAGAAAGCGCTTGGTGCCGGCCAGGTCGCGGTCCAGTTCGACCGTCACCATGCCGCCGAAGGCGTGCATTTGCGTCTTGGCGATACCATGCTGCGGATGGCTTTCGAGGCCGGGATAGATGACGCGGCGCACGTCCGGCCGCGCCTCCAGCCAGCGGGCGATCTTCTGCCCGTTCTCAGAATGGCGCTCCATGCGCAACGCCAGCGTTTTCAGGCCCCGCAAGGCAAGGAAGCTGTCGAACGGACCGGAAATGGCGCCGACGGCATTTTGCAGGAATTTCAGCCTGTCCCTCAGGTCCGCGTTCTCGCCGACGATGACGGTGCCGCCGATCATGTCGGAATGGCCGTTGAGATATTTGGTGGTCGAATGCACGACCAGATCGATGCCAAGTTCCAGCGGCCGCTGGATATAGGGGCTGCAGAAGGTGTTGTCGGCAACCGCGATGATGCCCTTGCGTTTCGCCAGCGCCGCCACCGCCGCCAGATCGACGATGCGCAGCAACGGATTGGTCGGCGTCTCGACCCATAGCATCTTGGTGTCGGGGCGGATCGCTGCTTCGACCTTGGCCAGATCGGTGAAGTCGGCGAACGTCACCTGAAGCCCGGCCGAGCGCTTGCGCACCCGCTCCAGCAGGCGGAACGTGCCGCCATAGATGTCGTCGGTGGCGACGACATGGGCGCCGGCGTCGAGCAATTCGAAGATATTGGCGATCGCCGCCAGACCCGAGGCGAAGGCGAAAGCCGCCGTGCCGCTTTCGAGATCGGCCACCGCGCGCTCGAAGGCGAAGCGCGTCGGGTTCTGGCTGCGCGCATATTCGAAGCCCTTGTGCACGCCGGGGCTTTGCTGGGCGTAGGTAGAGGTGGCGTAGATCGGCACCATCACCGCGCCCGTCGTCGGATCGTGGCTCTGGCCGCCATGGATGGTGCGGGTCGAGAAGGCGAGGCGGTTCCTGCCCTTTGGCGGCTGTTGGGTCATCTTGAGCGTCTCAAATGGTTGATCAGGTCGATACGGGTGATGAGGCCGACGAACTCGTCGCCGTCGAAGACGATGGCGACCTCGTTGCGGTCGAACACCGGCAACAGCGCATCCAGTGTCTGGCTGGCCTGAAGCGTGTGAAGTTCCGAGGTCATCGCCGAGCGCACCGGCGCCTCGAAACGCTGCCAGCGGCCCTGATAGTTGCCGTCGACCCTGGCCAGTATATCGCTCTCGTCGATGATGCCGACCAGCTTGCCGCCGTCGAGCACGGGAAGCTGCGAAAGGTCGCCGCGCCGCATGCGGCCATAGGCGGTGAGCAGCGTGTCGTCCGAGCCGACGAAGACGGTGCCGCCCTCGCGGTGCGAGCGGGCGACGAGGTCGGAGAGGTCCCCATGCTGTTGCCGTTCCGCCAAACCCTGCTCGGCCAGCCAGAAATCGTCGAACACCTTTGACAGGTATTTGTTGCCGCTGTCGCAAACGAAGGTGACGACACGCTTGGGCGTCTGCTGTTCACGGCAGTAGCGAAGTGCCGCGGCAAGCAGCGTGCCCGACGAGGAGCCGGCCAGTATGCCTTCCTTCGACAACAGGTCACGCGCCGCCAGCATCGAGTGGCGATCCGAGATCGTATAGGCCTGGCTGACCAGCGAAAGGTCGGCATTCGGCGGCACGAAGTCCTCGCCGATGCCTTCCACCGTCCAGCTTCCGGCCTGCTCCAGCCGGCCGGTCTTGACCAGCGGCGCCAGCACGGACCCGGCCGGATCGGCCAGGATCATTTCGGTTTTCGGAGACACCTTGGCGAAGAAGCGGCCAAGGCCGGTCAGCGTGCCGCCCGAGCCGACACCCACCACGACGGCGTCGACATCGCCGTCGAGTTGCTGCCAGATTTCCGGACCGGTCGTCGTCTCGTGCGCAAGCGGATTGGCCGGATTGGCGAACTGGTTGACGTAGAAGGAGCCCGGCGTCTCGGCGGCGATCTTCTCGGCCATGTCCTGATAATATTCGGGGTGGCCCTTGCCGACATCGGAGCGCGTGAGGCGCACGTCGGCGCCAAGCGCGCGCAAATGCTGCACCTTCTCGCGCGACATCTTGTCGGGCACCACCAGGACGATGCGATAGCCTTTGGGGATGCCGACCTGCGCCAGGCCAAGGCCGGTATTGCCGGCGGTTGCCTCGATGATGACGCCGCCTTTCGACAATCTCCCGTCCCGCTCCGCGGCGGCGATCATCGAGCGGGCGATGCGGTCCTTGATCGAGCCGCCCGGATTCTGGCTTTCCAGCTTGATGAACAGGCGGCAGCGCCCGGTGTCGAACTTGGTCAGTTCGACCACCGGCGTCTCGCCGATGAGGTCGAGAACCGAGCCATAGGGCGGCCTCACCCGGTCGAATACGGCGTTCTGTTCGATTTTTGCGGTGCTCGTCATCGGATAGCTCCTTTTGCTCCCGATGCGCGCACTGATCGCAGACTTAGGCCTGCATTGTCGAAGACAAATATTTCAATAATTTTCTATTATCGGAATTGTTTTCCAATTCCGTGCAGTTCCGGTTGGACTCAGCGCGGCGCCGGATTCGACCGCGCCGGGCGCTCGCCTTCGCCTTCCGGCGTCTCGTCCATGGCGCCGTCGTCGATTTCGACGGCATCCTCAAGACGCGAGGCGATGAGTTCCTGGATGTCGCCGACCTCTTCCTGGATATCTTCCAGCGGAATCCCGGCTTCGGCAGCTGTGGCGGCGCATTCGCGGGCAAGCGTTTCGGCGTGCTGTTCGATCTTTATCGGCAAGGCGGGTGTCTGGCACTTCTCGCCGATCCATTCCTGCAGGAACTTGATCGCATGTTCACTCATTCCAATGCCCTGTATGTCCTGGTCTGGTTGTAACCTGCGGCGTCTCCAAAAAGATGCCGTTTGTTTCAAACTGCGTTGGCATTCATCAGGCCCAGGGTCGGAACCCTAGCATATCGACAGCCCGGGGCCTGACGGAGTTCAAGGTTTCAACAGATTCGTTTGGAGGGGTGGTACCGTTGGCTGGGCTCGAACCAGCGACCTCCGGATCCACAATCCGGCGCTCTAACCAACTGAGCTACAACGGCACATCGGCTTGGCCCGATCGGCGAAAAGTCCATCCTTTGCGATAAGCTTTGTCGTTCGGCGAAGCGTCAATACGGGTTAATGGAGTGTAATTCAAGCCATTTGGGAAGGCAAAAGGTCGCTTGCGCGAATTGCCCTCATCCTCCCTTGAAAAGCAGGCAAAGAAAAAGGCCGGCGGGAGGAGGTGCCGGCCTTTTCCTTTATTGGCCAGCGGAGAAATGCTGGCCGCTTCGCCCGTCGGGCAGAGGGAGGAGGAACCACCCGCCGGGTATTTGCCTGGCCGCCGAAAACCGGCGCCCCGAAAGATTGCGCGACCTGAAGTAGGATTACGCGACCTTGAGTTCCTTGAAGGTCTTCTCGAAGACGGCCTTGACCGGCTTGGAAACGTCCTCGGCGGCCTTGGAAGCGGCAGCCTGGAAATCCTTGGTCTGCTCGACGGTCTGCTCGACGCGCTGACGCAGGAACGCCGTCTGCAGCTCGAACACTTCCGACAGCGACTTGGCGCCGACGAGAGCCTCGAGATGCGAGAAATTGGCTTCGGCGTTGGTGCGCAGCGCAGAGATCGCCTTCAGCGACAGGTCGCTGGTGGCGGACCTGGCGGTCTCGTAGGTGGTTTCGAGAACCTTCTGGGCCTCTTCCGAGCCGGTCTTCAGCTTGGCATAGGCCTCTTTCGACTGCTCGACGCCCTTTTCGGCGAAAGCGCGGATCTGGTCGGTGGCCTTGGAAGCGTCAAAGCTCGGGAATTCGACATTGCCGATGATGTCGGCGGTCTTGGTCTTGTTCATTTTCCATCCTTTCAGGGGAAGCGACTTTGACACAAAGCCGTCTCGTTCATGTATGATGGCTGTATATAGCACGAATTTTGTGCAATGCAATATTTTTATTGCGACGCACCATTTCGGTCGGGCCGGGCGTTAACCACGTGGCCAGATTTCGGCTCCCAAACGCCATGGCTTGTGGACCTTCGCGCCATCGGCTTTTATTAACAAAGCGTTAACTGCAATCTGCCCGACCTGCGAGGGTTCGCCAAGCGCAATGCCGTCCGACAGCTACTCCTTCCTCGACGTCGCCGTACTCGATACGGTGCGGCAGCGCTTTGCCGCCGGCGACGCGCTGGTCATCCTGCCCACGGATCTGGAGCAGGTGCTGTGGGCGAACGGCCCCGGCGCTGCGCTGTTCGGCTACCCGGACATCGAACGCATCATCGGCGAATCCTCCGGCCTTTCCCCAGTCGCGCGGCGGCAGATCATGGCGACCTCCGGCTTTCCCGACATCGGCAGCGACCGATCCCTCATGGTTCGCCTGACCAGCGGCATGGTGAGCCACGCGGTCGGCTTCGTCGCCAGCAGCGTGACCATGCCCGACGGTGAAAAGGCCATCCTGATGGCCGTCCCGGTCGCGCAGGACGAGCAGGCCGGCTCAACCGGCCATGCCGCGAAGGCGATCGGCGGCTTCACCGAAGACGGTCATTTCCTCGCCTTCATCGACGGCAAGGGCGAAGTCGAGGCCGCGTCGCCGGGTTTTTCCGATTTGGGCATCGCGCCCCCGACGCTGGTCGCGCTGGTCGGCCAGGTTGCCAATGAGAGCGACAGGATCGTCAAGCGTCTCGTCGAGGCGGGTAAAAATTCCTATCCGGCGGGCATGGCCCGGCTCACCGACGATCCCGCTCGCCACCTTCTCGTCGTCATCGACGAAGGCCAGGTCGGCGGCATCGAACCATCGGCGCTGGCCCACAGTGCGGCCGAAGCCGCATCGGCGGTTCCCGGCTCCGGCGCCGGACATGCAGATACCGCTCCGCCCGACAGGCACCATCATCACGATCACTGGTATTTCAGCGATGGCGATGCCGCGCCAGACGCCGAACCCGACCAGGAGCCGGGCCATGCGGAGGCTCCAGATGCTTCGCAGGCGGAGCAGACGGCGACTTCCGAAAGCGATACGGCCACGGATGGCCTTTCCGGCGCAGAGCCGCCGAAGCGCGCACCGGCCCCTGTCCGCTTTGTCTGGCGCACCGACGCCGAGGGCAGGTTCAGTGCCGTCTCGCAGGAGTTTGCCGATGCGGTCGGCCAACCGGCGGCGGATGTCCTTGGCCGGCGTTTCAAGGATGTCTCCACGACCTTCGGTCTCGATCCGTCGGGTGAAATCTCCGGCCTTCTCGAGCGGCGCGACACGTGGTCTGGCCGCTCCGTGCTGTGGCCGCTGGCAGGCACGGGCCTGAAAGTGCCGGTCGATCTCGCCGCCTTGCCCGTCTACAGCCGCAACCGCGAGTTCGAGGGTTTTCGCGGATTCGGCGTTGCCCGCATGGCCGATGCAGTAGCGGACCCGGAAGGGATCGGCATGGCGCTGGTTCCAAACCAGCCGCAGCCGGCCGCCGAACCGGCACCGCCGGAAAGCCACACGGAAGCCGCGACGCCAGACCCCATCCAAAGTCCAGACCCTTTCCAGGGTGAAGTGCCGGCTCTTTCGATTGCTCCGAAGCCGGAGCGCCGTTTCACCGACAAGGTCATCCGGCTCGCGGAACACCGGCCGCCGGCCAATGACAAGGGCCTGTCGACGCTTGAGCGCAGCGCTTTCCGGGAGATCGGCGAGCGTTTGAAGAAGGTGAGCGAGCCCGAATTGCGCCCCGCGCCGTCCGAAGCCACCGACACGACCGCTCCGATGCCTTTACCGGAAGCCGTCACGGAAGTCGAAGGCACAAGCAAGCCAGTTGCGCCGCAGAGCGAAGCTGCGCCTGAAAGCGGGAGAGCGATGCAAGAACCGGCAGCGTCGGTGGCGCACGGCTCGCTGCTCGACTACGCGGATTCGGCGGCCGACCCCGTCGCAGATGACGACAGCATGGCTGTCGCCGATTTTCGCGATGCCGCGTTTCAAGAGCCCGGCGGCGACGATACCGTGGCGCCGCCCGCAGCGCCTGACCTCGCCGTCAAGCCCGCCGAACCTGCCCGCTCCATTGCCGGATTGCCGCTACAGGCCGGCAGCTTCCTGCCATCCGCCTTTGCCGAGGGGGAGCCGGACGCACCAGATATCTCGATCCTGGCCAAGCTGCCGGTGCCTGTCCTGATCCATTCCGGCGACGTCCTTCACTACGCCAATGACGAATTCCTCGATCTCGCCGGCTACGGCACGCTCGACGAACTCGACGAGGCCGGCGGGCTGGACACGCTGTTTGCCGAACCCTACGCCGATGACGGGACTGCCGACGAGGCCGACCGTGCGCTGCGCCTGCGCAGCCGGGACGGCAGCGAATTCCCGGTCGAGGCGATCCTGCGCTCGGTGCCCTGGCAGGACCGCAAGGCATTGCTGCTGGTCGTGCGCCGCACCGGCGACACCCGCGCCCCGGTCGCTGTCGAACCCGCGGCACCGCAGACCGCGGCAAGCGCGCCGCAGCAGCCGGACGTGTCGGAGCTCAAGGCGCGCATAGCCGAAATGCGCACCATCATCGACACCGCCACCGACGGTGTGGTGCTGATCGGGCGCGACGGCAACATCCGCTCCATCAGCCGGCCGGCCGAGGCTTTGTTCGGCTTCGACAGCGACGAGGTCAACGGCAAGCCATTTTCCTCACTGTTTGCCATAGAGAGCCAGCGCGCCGCCCGCGACTATCTCGCCGGCCTCACCGAGCATGGCGTCGCCAGTGTCCTCAACGACGGCCGCGAGGTCATCGGACGCGAGTCGCAAGGGCGCTTCATCCCGCTGTTCATGACCATCGGCCGCCTGCCCGGCGACAGCGGCTTTTGCGCCGTGGTGCGCGACATCACCCAGTGGAAGCGGGCCGAGGAGGATCTCACCCAGGCCCGTACCGTTGCCGAGCGGGCGTCGTCGCAGAAGACCGATTTCCTCGCCCGCATCAGCCATGAGATCAGGACGCCGCTCAACGCCATCATCGGTTTTTCGGAACTGATGGTGGACGAGAAGTTCGGCCCGGTCGCCAACGACCGCTACCGCGACTATCTGCGCGACATCAACCGGTCCGGCAACCATGTGCTCGATCTGGTCAACGACCTGCTCGACATCTCGAAGATCGAAGCCGGCCAGCAGGACATGGACTACGAAGCGGTGTCGCTCAACGACACGCTGGCGGAAACCGTGGCGCTGATGCAGCCGCAAGCCAACCGCGAGCGGGTCATCATCCGCTCCAGCTTCGCCTCGCGGCTGCCGGAAGTGGTGGCGGATTTGCGCAGCGTGCGCCAGATCGCGCTCAACGTCCTGTCCAACGCCATCCGCTACACCCAGGCCGGTGGCCAGGTCATCGTCTCCACCGCCTATGAAATCTCGGGCGATGTGGTGCTGCGCGTGCGCGACACCGGCATCGGCATGACGCAGGCCGAGATCGAACAGGCGCTGAAGCCGTTCAAGCAGATCAACGCGCTGAAGCGTGGCCGCGGCGACGGCACCGGGCTCGGCCTGCCGCTGACCAAGGCGATGGTGGAGGCCAACCGCGCCCGCTTCACCATCAGCTCGACCCCCGGCGAAGGAACGCTGGTCGAGGTCGCCTTCCCGTCGACGCGGGTGCTGGCCGAATAGCCAGGCTTTCACCGCGTAAAGAAAAAGGCGCCCTGGAGGGCGCCTGAATTATGGAATTTGTCACAACGGGCTTGAGCGAATTCAGCGCCTTGGCGGGGGCCGAGGAACGGGATTTCTCCCTCAAGTTGCCCGCGACTATCGGGGCGAGGACGTTAACAAATCCTTACCGGGCCGGCAGAAACTTTACGAATCCGTACCACAGCTGAAGTTTAGGTAAATTTGTCCGTTCAGCTTTCGTTTACCATCATGGCTTGACCATCTGCATCAGCTTGCCAACTCGGGCAGATCCCTGAACAGGTCCAGCGCCTCGGGATTGGCCAGCGCCTCCTTGTTCTTGACCGCGCGGCCATGGACGACGTCGCGCACGGCAAGTTCGGTGATCTTGCCGGATTTGGTGCGCGGAATGTCGGTGACGGCGACGATGCGGGCCGGGACATGGCGCGGGCTGGCGCCGGTGCGGATTTTTGCACGGATACGCTTTTCCAGAGCTTCGTCCAGGGCAACGCCAGCCGCCAGCCGCACGAAAAGCACCACTCGCACGTCATTGTCGAAGTCCTGGCCGATGGCGAGCGCCTCGAGGATTTCCGGCATCCGCTCGACCTGGTTGTAGATCTCGGCCGTGCCGATCCTGACCCCGCCGGGATTGAGGGTGGCGTCCGAACGGCCGTGAATGACGATACCGTCATGATCGGTCCATTCCGCGAAGTCGCCATGGCACCAGACATTGTCGAAGCGCTCGAAATAGGCGCCGTGATATTTTTTGCCTTCAGGGTCGTTCCAGAATCCGATCGGCATGGCCGGAAACGGTCGGGTGCAGACCAGTTCGCCCTTCTGTTGCCGGACAGGCTTGCCGTCGTCGTCCCAGACATCGACCGCCATGCCCAGTCCCGGCCCCTGGATCTCGCCTTCCCACACCGGCTCGGTCGGAACGCCCAGCACGAAGCAGGAAACGATATCGGTGCCGCCCGAGATCGAGGCCAGGTGCACGTCGCGCTTGATACCTTCGTAGACGAAGCGGAAATCTTCCGGCGACAGCGGCGAGCCTGTCGAGGAGATGGTGCGCACGCTGGCGAGATCGTGGCTGCCAATGGGTTTCAGCCCGGCCTTGCGCACCGAATCGATGAACTTGGCCGAGGTGCCGAAATAGGTCATCTTCTCGGCGTCGGCGTAGTCGAACAGCACGTTGCCGTCCGGATAGAATGGCGAGCCGTCGTAAAGCAGAAGGGTCGCACCCGTCGCCAGTCCGGTCACCAGCCAGTTCCACATCATCCAGCCGCAAGTGGTGAAGTAGAAGAAGTGGTCGCCCTCGGCCAGCCCGGCATGCAGCCGGTGTTCCTTGACGTGCTGGATCAACGTACCGCCGGCGGAATGCACGATGCATTTGGGAATGCCGGTGGTGCCCGACGAGAACAGGATGAACAGCGGGTGCGAGAACGGCAGCCGCTCGAACGTCACCTCCTTGATGGCGAAAGGTTCGATCGCCGCGTAAAGGGCGGCGGCCTTGTCGATCGACGACGCGACGTCGTCCGAGGTGCCGAGATAGTCGACGATCAGCACCTTTTTCACGCTGGCAAGCTTCGCCGCCACCGCAGCGACCTTGTCGGCCACCTCGATGGCCTTGCCGTTGTACCAATAGCCGTCGGGGGCGATGAACACCACCGGCTCGATCTGGCCGAAGCGGTCGAGCACGCCCTGTTCGCCGAAGTCGGGCGAACACGACGACCAGACCGCGCCGAGCGAGGTTGCGGCCAGCATCGCGGCAATCGCTTCGGGCATGTTCGGCATCATTGCAGCGATGCGATCGCCCTGCTTGACGCCAAGAGAGACGAAAAGCTGCTGCAGGCGCGAGACCAGCGCGTGCAGTTCGTTCCACGACAGCCGCCGCTCGACCTTGTCCTCGCCGCGAAACACCATCGCCGTGCCCGGCCCGCTGGTGCCGAGAAGGTTCTCGGCATAGTTAAGCCTGGCCTCGGGGAAGAACCGCGCACCGGGCATCCGGTCGCCATCGGCAAGCACGGAGCCGCCCTTGTCGCCGATCACGCCGCAGAAGTCCCAGACCAGGTCCCAGAAAGCCTCGGGTTCGGCAACCGACCACGCATGCAACGCGCCATAGGAGGCAAGCTCGCGCCCGGCACGCGTCTCGGCTTTCGCGGCAAATGCCGTCAGCGGTGAAGCCTCGATGCGCTCCGCGCTCGGCTCCCACAAGGGCATTGTTGTGGTCATGATCTGTCCTCCATTCGCGCCGTAGCGTGTCCTGAACAAAGGCAGCGGCGCGTCACATGTCTGCCGGCCCGGTTAAGCACACCGTGGCGCGACAGGGCAAGCATATGTGCGGGCACGGGGCGTCGATGTGGGCAATGCGCCTTGGCGAGGTCATAAAGACTTGAAATGCATCCGACACCGGTTACACCTTGCGTCGGCTTGGCGGAACGCAAAGAAGGGGCGAGATGCCATCAACCTGGATACGACGAGGCGTATGGGCGGCCGGCTTTGTCGTGATCGTCGCGACACTGGTGTTCGTGGCGCTTCCCTTCATCGCCTCGACCCGGATCGTGCGCGACCGCATCGCCTGGGAGATGAGCGCGTGGAGCGGCTATCGCGTCACCATCGCCGGCGCTCCGCACATTGAGGTCTGGCCACAGTTCCGCGCCATCCTGACGCAAGTCGCGCTGTCGCAATGGACCGATGCAAACGAGCGGCCGGTGGTCGCAGCCGAGCGCGTCGAGATCGGCCTGTCGGCGATGGCCGCCTTGCGCGGCGATGTCGTGTTCTCTTCGGCTCGCCTGATCCGCCCCACGCTCAGGGTCGAGCGCACGGCCAAGGGCCTTTACATGCCGCCCTTGCCGGAAGGCGGCCGCATCAACCGCTCCATCGACACTGCGCGCGCGCTGTTGAGCGCCGATCCCGCCAACCCCGATATCGGCAGGTTGCCCGCCGATGCGCTGGGCCTGCTGGAATTTCGCGACGGCCGAATCGTTGCTGCGGTCAACGGCAAGGAAGAAGAGATCGTCACCAGCCTGACCGGGCAGGCGAACTGGTCGACGCTGAACAGCGGCGCATCGTTGTCGGCCTCGGGAATCTGGCATGGCGAAAGCGTGACCCTCGACGCTGCTTCGGCCAAACCGCTCCTGCTTGCCGCCGGCGGCCCCGCCCCCGTCACCCTCAATTTGAAGGCGGCGCCCGCCAATCTCTCTTTCGAAGGGACGGCCAGCCTGTCCGCCAATGCCTATGTCGACGGGCAGTTGAAATTCTCGGCGCCGTCGCTGCGGCGCATGCTGGATTGGTCGGGCGCCGGCATCGCGCCCGGAGCCGCCATCGGCTCCGTTTCCATTTCGAGCAAGGTCGCAGGCAGCGCCGGCCGCGTGAAATTCGACAGCGCCGAGATCGTCCTCGACAAGAACCCCGGCATGGGCGCGCTCGATTTTGCCATTGCCGAGGGGCGGCCGGTCATTTCCGGCACACTCGCCTTCGAAACGCTCGACCTCGTTTCATTCCTGTCCGCCTTCACGCCGCTTTCTTCGCCGGCCGGCCAGGTCTCCGGCGAGATCGACCCCTCCTTCGCTGATCGGCTCAACCTGGACCTCAGGCTGTCGGCGGCGCGTGCAACCGCAGGCGCCATCACGCTGGCCGAGGTCGCGGCCACCGCGCAGGTCAAGAACGGGCTCGCCGCCTTCGACGTGTCGGATGCCGCCGCTTTCGGAGGCCATGTCCAGACCAGCCTGCGCTTCGACCGCAATCCAGGCGGCACCCAGGTCGAGATGCGGCTGCTTGCCTCGGACATCAATGGCGGGGCTTTCGGCGAGGCGGCCGGCATGGCGCGATTGATGCCGACCGGGACAGGAACCGTCTCCATCATCCTGAAAGGCCCCGGCAAGGGCTGGAACTCGATCCTCGAAAATGCCGACGGCTCGATATCGGCGACGTTCGGGCCTGGCTCGCTGACCGGCCTGAACCTGCCGGCATTCCTGAAACGCAACTCCGAGCGCGGCTTCTTCCCGCTCGACGACGTCGACGACGGCACCGTGGCGATCGACGGCGCCGAGTTGAAGGCGAGCATCGCCAAGGGCGTCGTGCGCATCGACAAGGCGCAGGCCACATCCGGCAAGTCGCGGCTATGGCTGACCGGCATCATGCCCTATGCGGGGCGCGGCCTTGCCCTGTCCGGCGGCATCGCCCCGACGACCCCCGCAGCCGCCCCGAAGGATAGCGAAAGCGTGGCAGCCGCAAACGCGAACCAGACGCAATTCTTCGTCGGCGGCAGCTGGAGCAGGCCGTTCATCTCGCCGATAACGCCAGCAATCCCAGTCGAATAATCTGGTGCATGTCGGAAAACGACTTGCATAGAAACCGGTAACTGGAGCGCGCCGGCGAATCTGAAAGATCGCGACGCGCGCTCTGGCGCTTCATGGTCAGACAGGAAGCGGGTCAAGCCCGCTGTGCGGCCTGCTCGTCGCGTCGCCGCTGCACTTCACGCTGCTTGTTGACGATCGACGCGGCAATGACGCCGACGGCAACGATGGCGATCAGGATGGTGCAGGCCGCGTTGATCTCCGGCGTCACGCCAAGGCGCACCTGGCTGTAGATCTTCATCGGCAGCGTCGTTGCGCCCGGCCCCGATGCGAAGCTTGCGATGACGAGGTCGTCGAGCGAAAGCGTGAAGGCCAGCATCCAGCCCGAAATCACCGCCGGCGCAATCACCGGCAAGGTGATCTGGAAGAAGGTCTTCACCGGCGGCGCGCCAAGATCCATAGCCGCCTCTTCCAGCGACCGGTCGAAGGTGAGCAGGCGCGATTGCACCACCACCGCAACGAAGCACATGGAAAAGGTGATGTGGGCCAGCGTGACGGTAAGGAACCCGCGGTCGAGGCCGACGGCGACGAACAGCAACAGCAGCGACAGGCCAGTGATCACTTCGGGCATCACCAGCGGTGCGAACACCATGCCGGTGAACAGCACCCGGCCCCTGAAGCGCGTGTAGCGGGTCAGCACCAGGGCGGCCAGCGTGCCCAGCACCGTCGCCACCGAAGCCGAGACCAGCGCGACGCGGATAGTTACCCAGGCCGCATCCATCAAGCCCTGGTTCTGGAACAGCGACGCATACCATTTGGTCGAGAAGCCACCCCACACGGTGACGAGCTTGGAGGCGTTGAAGGAGAAGATGACAAGCAGCACGATCGGCAGATACAGGAACGCAAAGCCCAGCACGATCGAGGTGATGTTGAAGCGGCTCCAGGTCGTGTTCATGTCAGCGATCCTGTTCCTGCGCCTTGGCCTGCGCATGCTGGAAGAGCACGATCGGGATGACCAGGACGAGCAGCAATATGGTGGCCACCGCCGAAGCGACCGGCCAGTCGCGGTTGTTGAAGAATTCGTTCCAGAGCGTGCGGCCGATCATCAGGGTCTGCGATCCGCCGAGCAGGTCGGGAATGACGAATTCGCCCACCGCCGGGATGAACACCAGAAGACAGCCGGCGATCACGCCGGGCAGCGACAGGGGAAAGGTGATCTTCCAGAAGGCGCTGATCGGCGGACAACCCAGATCGTTGGCGGCTTCGATGAGCGAATTGTCCATCTTCTCGAGCGTCGAATAGAGCGGCAGCACCATGAAGGGCAGGTAGGAGTAGACGATGCCGATGAAGATGGCGGTGTAGGTGTTGAGGATGATCAGCGGTTCCGAGACGACGCCGACGCCTATCAGGAACTGGTTGAGCAGGCCCTCCGGCTTCAGGATGCCGATCCAGGCATAGACGCGGATCAGGAACGAGGTCCAGAACGGCAGGATGACCAGCATCAGCAGCGTGGGCCGCAGCGAGGCCGGAGCGCGCGCCATGCCATAGGCGATCGGATAACCGACCAGCAGCGTCAGCACCGTCGAAATTCCGGCGATGACGACACTGGAGACATAGGCGTTGAAATAGAGCGCGTCTTCGGTCAGCCACAGATAGTTGTCGAAGCTCAGCTCTTTCAGCGAACCCAGAAGACCGGAGATACCGCCGCCCAGGTCGAGGGTCGGCATGTAGGGTGGCATCGAGATCGCCGTCTGCGACAGCGATATCTTGAACACGATGACGAACGGAACGAGGAAGAAGAACAGCAGCCAGCAATAGGGAATGATAATGACCAGGCGCGCTGCCAGGCCCGAGATGATCCGGGACAGGCGCGACTTGTTTTCTCCGGCTGGTGCGTTGACCGAAACTGAGGCGGCGGCATTGGTCATAACCGCCCCCTAGCGCGTCAAGACGACACCGGCGTCCGGCCGGAAGGAGACCCATGCGCGATCACTCCAGGTCAGCGGGTCGTCAACGGTACGGGACGCGTTCATGGTGCTGGCGCGAACCACCTGCCCGTCTTCCAGCTTGACGTGATAGACCGTCATGTCGCCGAGATAGGCGATGTCGTAGACTTCGCCTTCAAGCGCGTTGACCGCGTCGGCCGGCTTCCTGGACGAGACCTTGATCTTTTCCGGGCGTATGGCGAAGGCCACGCTGGCGCCCGCCGTGGCGTCGCCGGCGTTTTCTACGAGGATTTCGGCCCCGGTCGATCCGGTGATCCGCGCCGTCTTTTCGGTGCGCTCGGCGACCGACCCCTCGAACATGTTGACGTTGCCGACGAAGCCGGCGACGAAACGCGAGTTGGGGGCCTCATAAACCTCGGCCGGCGTCGCCACCTGCATGACTTCGCCCTTGTCCATGATGGCGATGCGGTCGGCCATCGTCATCGCCTCTTCCTGGTCGTGGGTCACGACGACGAAGGTGAGGCCGAGTTCCTGCTGCAGGTCCATCAGTTCGAACTGGGTTTCCTCGCGCAGCTTCTTGTCGAGCGCGCCGAGCGGCTCGTCGAGCAACAGCACTTTCGGGCGCTTGGCGACCGAACGGGCCAGTGCGACGCGCTGGCGCTGCCCGCCCGACAATTGGTGCGGCCTGCGCTGGGCGAAGTGCTCGAGCTTGACCAGCTTGAGCATCTCGGCGACCCGCGCGTCGATGTCGGCCTTGGCCATGCCGTCCTGCTTCAGGCCGAAGGCGATGTTCTTCTCCACCGTCATATGCGGAAACAGCGCATAGGACTGGAACATCATGTTGACCGGCCGCCGATACGGCGGAATCCCCCGCAAATCCTGGCCGTCGAGCAGGATGCGGCCTTCCGTCGGCTCCTCGAATCCGGCGAGCATTCTGAGCAGGGTCGACTTGCCGCAACCGGACGCGCCCAGCAGCGCGAAGAATTCGCGCTCGAAGATCGCCAGCGACAGATTGTTGACGGCGGTGAAGTCGCCGAAACGCTTGGTGACGTTTTCAAAGCGGATATACGGCTTGGTATCCGGATCGTTCCACGGTGCAAAATCCCTGCGTATACTGCCCAGTGACTTCATGTCCCGCTCCGTCCCTGCACGCCCGCCCGGGCGCTCTACGCTGGTGGCAAGAGCCCCGGCGGGATATCGCCGGGGCTCTGATTGTGTCGGTTATTGACCGGTCACGACCTTGGTCCAGCTGCGCGTGAACAGGCGCTGGGTCTTCGGGTCAAGCGATGTGTTGACGAACAGCTTGGCCAGCACGTCCTCCGGCGGATAGACAGCCGGGTCTTCGCGCACCTCGGCATCGAGGAATTCCTGCGATGCCTTGTTGCCATTGGCATAATAGACGTAGTTCGAAGACTTGGCGATGACTTCAGGCCGCATCATGTAGTTGAGGAACTCATGCGCCTCGGCTGGATGGGGTGCGTCGGCCGGGATCGCCATCTGGTCGAACCACATCTGCGTGCCTTCCTTCGGAATGGCATAAGCGAGTTCGACGCCGTTCTTGGCTTCGTCGGCGCGGTCGCGGGCCTGGAAGACGTCACCCGACCAGCCGACCGCCACACAGATGTCGCCGTTGGCGAGGCCGTTGATGAACTCCGAGGAATGGAACTTGCGCACATATGGGCGCACCTTGAGCAGTGCCTCCTCGGCTTTCGCGACGTCCTCGGCCTCATGGCTGTCCGGGTTGAGGCCGAGATAAGCCAGCACGACGGGGATCATGTCGGTCGGCGAATCGAGGAAATTGATGCCGCAGTCCTTGAGCTTGGCGGCCTGTTCGGGATCGAACACGGCCTTCCAGCTATCGATGCTGTCGGTGCCGAGCGCTTCCTGCACCTTCTTCACATTGTAGCCGATGCCGACCGTGCCCCACATGTAGTTGATGGAATATTCGTTGCCGGGGTCGAAGATCTGGGTGCGCTCGGAAACGATGTCCCACATGTTCTTCAGATTGGGCAGCTTCGACTTGTCGAGCTTCTGGTAGACGCCGGCCTGAATCTGGCGGGAGAGGAAGCTTCCGGTCGGCACCACCACGTCATAGCCGCTGCCGCCTGCCAGAAGCTTGGTTTCCAGGATCTCGTTGGAATCGTAGACGTCGTAGACGACCTTGATGCCGGTTTCCTTGGTGAAATCCTCTATGATCGAGGAGTCGATATAGTCCGACCAGTTGTAGACATTGACCACGCGCTCCTGCGCCTGTGCTCCGAAAGCAAAGGACGCAGCCGCCAGAACGGTTGTGGCGAGAAGCCATGTTGCCTTGTTATTCATTCGATTCTCCCTTGATGAATGTTCCCTTGCCGGTTCGCGGCGATGCCGCAACCGGTCTACATGTGCCTAATTCTATTGAGCTTTTTGGCTCCTAACAAGCAGCAATTGGCCGCAGTGGGAGAGCCTTTCCGGGCAGCACGGGCAATGTGTCCGGCTGCCGCCGGATTTTGCCTGAGGCCGCGCAACGGCGCTGTTCCAGTGCTGGCGCAGGCGCGAGATCGATGATTTCGGCCAGCCGCCAGCGGACTGGTTGGAACAAGGGGCAAGATGAGCCTGTCTCGTTGTTGCCTTCCCGCACAGCCTGCCCGGCGCGTCGATGACTTGTCAATGGCTAAGCGGAGCGGCGCTGCGATGGCCCTTCACAAAACAGCGACCGCGTGGCGGTCAGTTGGGGGATGGCAATCCGCTGACGCCGGGGCGCGAGGGCTGCGTCTGCCGCTTGAATTCGAGTGCCAGATGGATAAGCAGCGCGGCGAAAACCACAGTGCCGCCGACGATGGTACGGCTGGAGGGAACCTCCGCATGCGCCAGCCAGACCCAGATCGGGCCGAGCAGCGGCTCGAAGGTGCCGAGCAGTGCTGCCATCGCCGCCGGGATCATGCGGGCGCCGGTCGCAAAGCAGGCGAGGCCAAGGCCGAGATTGACGACGCCGAAGGCGAACAGGAAACCCATGTCATGGGCCGACACCATCAGCGTCGAGGCCTGGCTCAGGGCAAAAGCGGCGGCAAGCATGGTGCCAAGGCAGGTGGCGGGCGTCATGCGCACATGCGCGAAGCGCCGCGTGATGACGGTTGCCGTTGCAAACAGGACCGCAATCAGCAGC
This sequence comes from Mesorhizobium sp. Root157, assembly GCF_001427385.1. Classification (GTDB taxonomy): domain Bacteria; phylum Pseudomonadota; class Alphaproteobacteria; order Rhizobiales; family Rhizobiaceae; genus Mesorhizobium. The sequence continues at coordinate 38,599 of NZ_LMGJ01000037.1, read as the reverse complement.
GCCAGCCCGTCGCCGACCGGAGACACCGCGCCGCCGAGCGATTCCGACACCATGATACCGACGCCGGCGATGACCGCCGCAATGGCGATCCATGTGGCGGTCGACACTTTTTCGCGAAAGGCGATCCAGGCAAACAGCGCCGCCATCAGCGGCACGCCGGCCTGCATGAGCAGGATGTTGGCAACCGTCGTATAGGCCAGCGCCACCACGAAACTGGTCGAGGCGGTAGCAAAGCATAGTGCTACGGCAAAGCCCGGCAACCCCATGTCGCGGAACAGCTTCAGCGTGCCCCGCCCTCCGTCACGCCAGGCCATGAAGCAGAGCAGGAAGGCCGCCGCCCATATCGAGCGCCAGAACACCACGGTCCAGCTGTCGGCGATGTCGATATAGCGGGCGATCGCACCGCCAAAGCTCCACATCAGAGCCGACAGGAACACGAGCAAGACGCCGCGGCGTTCGTCGCGCGGCGCAAGCGCCGGGCCGGATTGTACTGGACTGGAGACGACTTCGGTCATGGCGGCGGTTTCAAAAAAGAGAGCGGATATGCCGTCGGCGGCCGGTTGTGATGCGGTCTGGATAACGCAAACCGCAGGCGCTTGCGTGATCCACGCGCTGTTCGTGGTTGTGGCAATGCGCCCGGCCGATCGGCCCAACCCGTGGGCCGGATCCAGCCTACTGGAAGTCGAAGGCCGAAAGCCCCGTCACCATCTCGTCGAGGCCGAGCGGACGGGTCACCGGGGGGGCCGCGCGCGACAGGCAGCCCGGCCGCTCGCACAGCCGGCAGGCGGCGCCGACCGGGGTGGTGGCGACCGCTCCTTGTCCAGCCTTGCCGGCCGCAGCAATGAGTGCCGCGCCATAGACGACCTCATCCTTGAAGGCGATGTCGCAACCGAGCAGCAGCGCCGTGCGGCGCGGCCGCTCGTTGAAGGCCCCTTGCGGGCCTTCCAGCGTGCGGGCCACGCACAGGAATTCCGCCCCGTCCGGCATCTCCACCGCCTCGACGAAGATCTGGCCGGGCTGCGTAAAGGCGGCATGCACCGGCAGCTTGGGGCAACCGCCGCCGAAGCGGCTGTGCGGAAAGCCGAGGCTGCCGGCCTTGCGGAACGGGTGGCCGGCATTGTCGATCTCGAGCATGAAGAACGGCACCCCGGCGCTGCCCTGCCTTTGCAGCATGGTCAGCCGGTTGGCGGCCTGCTCGAACGACACGCCGAAGCGCGAACGCAAAACGTCGATGTCGTAGCGGGACCGGTTCGCTGCCGCCAGGAACGGCTGATAGGGCATCATCAGCGCATGCGCGCCATAGCGGCCAAGCTCGAAACGGGCCAGCCGCCGCGCCTCGTCGCTCGACAGCTTGAGCCCCTGGATCTCGCCGGCGACGGCCACCGTTATGCGGATCAGGCAGGCTTCCATCGCCACTTCGCGCAACTGGTCGAAGGGCGACAGCCGCTCGGACAGGAACAGGCGCTGCGAATGGCGGTCGTAGCGGCGGCGCCAGTTGGGCATGGTGGCCACCGGCAGCACCTTGACGACGATGCCGTATTCGCGCTTCAGCCACGCCTTCAGCGCCCCGAACAGGTCGTCGCCCGGATCGAGCACGCTGGTGAAGGCCTCAGCCTCTTCCTCGATATTGGCGAAATGGTTCGCCCGCCGCTCGAAGACCTCATGCACCTCGTCGATCGGCAGCCTTGCACCGGAAAGGGCCGTGCCACGCCCTTCATGCGCCAGAAGTTCGTTGAGGTCGGACAGGCGTTCGGCCTGCTCGCGATAGGCGCGGTAGAGCTTGACGATGGCCGCCGCAGCGTTGGGCGCGGCCTCGGCGACCTCGACCAGTTCCTGGTCGCCGGGCAGTTCGCCGGCCAGCAGCGGGTCGGAAAACGCTTCCTTCAGCGCCGCGATCGAGCCGCGCGCCTCCCCTTGCAGTTCGTCGGGCTCGACCTTGTAGACGGAAGCCAGCTTCAGGATCAGCTGAACCGTCAGCGGCCGCTGGTTGCGCTCGATCAGGTTGAGATAGGACGGCGAAATGCCGAGCCCCTCCGCCATCGCCGTCTGGGTCAGCCCCTTGGCGTTGCGGATGCGGCGGATACGCGGCCCGGCGAAGATCTTCTGTTCGGCCATGCCTGTCGCCCTACATTCCGGCTTTACAGCAATTTACAAAATTTGACCGACCCGAAGACCAGCAACGTCTTTTACACCTTTTACAAATTTACAACGCCCTAATGTCAAAGGCAACACAGATTTTCCTTTATTTTTCGGCCTTTCATACTGTTTTTCTCGCTCTTTTCGCGGCGCAATGTAAAGACAGTCATATCGATGCATCATCAATCCGGGCTGCGGAAGTGGTGCTTTCCTTTCAAGGCAAGATAGCTGGAGCCGCAAATGACTGATTTTTACAACCTCGTCCCATCCGCATCGGAAGGCCGCTTCGACGGTATCGAGCGCCCCTATTCCCCGGAAGACGTGAAGCGGCTGCGCGGCTCGGTGCAGATCAGGCACACGCTGGCCGAGAACGGCGCCAACCGGCTGTGGAAGCTCATCCATGAGGAATCCTTCGTCAATGCGCTCGGCGCCATGACCGGCAACCAGGCCATGCAGCAGGTGCGTGCCGGCCTGAAGGCCATCTATCTGTCGGGCTGGCAGGTCGCGGCGGACTCCAACACCGCTTCGGCGATGTATCCCGACCAGTCGCTCTATCCGGCCAACGCCGCGCCCGAACTGGTCAAGCGCATCAACCGCACCTTGCAGCGCGCCGACCAGATCGAGGTTTCCGAGGGCAAGGGCCTGTCGGTCGACACTTGGTTCGCGCCGATCGTCGCCGACGCGGAAGCCGGCTTCGGCGGCCCGCTCAACGCCTTCGAGATCATGAAGGCGTTCATCGAGGCGGGTGCCGCCGGCGTCCACTTCGAAGACCAGCTCGCGTCGGAAAAGAAGTGCGGCCATCTCGGCGGCAAGGTCCTGATCCCGACCGCTGCCCACATCCGCAACCTCAATGCCGCCCGCCTTGCAGCGGACGTCATGGGCACGCCGACCTTGATCGTTGCCCGTACCGACGCGGAGGCCGCCAAGCTGCTCACCTCGGACATCGACGAGCGCGACCAGCCTTTCGTCGATTACGATGCTGGACGCACGGTGGAAGGCTTCTACCAGGTGCGCAACGGCATCGAGCCGTGCATTGCCCGCGCCATCGCCTATGCGCCGAATTGCGACCTGATCTGGATGGAAACCTCCAAGCCGGATCTGGGGCAGGCAAGGAAGTTCGCGGAAGCGGTGCAAAAGGCCCATCCGGGCAAGATGCTGGCCTACAACTGCTCGCCGTCGTTCAACTGGAGGAAGAACCTCGACGACGCCACCATCGCCAAGTTCCAGCGCGAACTGGGCGCCATGGGCTACAAGTTCCAGTTCATCACGCTGGCTGGCTTCCACCAGCTCAACTTCGGCATGTTCGAGCTGGCGCGCGGCTACAAGGATCGCCAGATGGCGGCCTATTCGGAGCTGCAGGATGCCGAGTTCGCGGCGGAAGCCAATGGCTACACGGCGACCAAGCACCAGCGCGAAGTGGGCACCGGCTATTTCGACGCCGTGTCGCTCGCCATCACCGGCGGCCAGTCGTCGACGACGGCAATGAAGGAATCGACCGAGCAGGCACAGTTCAAGCCGGCTGCGGAATAACCACCAGCGACGCCCAAAAGGGTCGTCAACCCAGGGAGAACCGAAATGGCTTCGATCAGCCGCGTCAAGGAAAGGGCCGAGGAACAGTCCTCGACCATGAATACCGATCAGCAGGCGACAATCCGCATGCTGGCCAACGACCTGCACCGCCTCAACCAGTCGGTTATGAAGGCCGTCGAAGCCGGCGTTTCCGTCGAACTGGTGCGCTCGGCCCGCCACCATGGCGGCGACGGCAACTGGGGCGACCTGCTGATCCCGGTCATCGTGACGCAAAGTCATAGCTGAGCCGACATCGTTTCCACGATCGGGAACCGGTCAGGATTTGTTAATCACCCGCGCGTTTCACGCGCGGGTGATTTCATTTTGGGCGATCTAGACCCTATAGACATAGGTGATGGAATTTGCCTTACTCGCCCCGCTGGCGAAAGCGCTGCGGCCCGTTCCATTGGTTCTTGACACAGGTTACCGTATCAACCAAAGGTTACATAGATTTCAACCCTTAATTGAATGTTTGGTGTAGTCGCCTTGCCTACGCATACCTCCGATCGAAACGACGAAGCTTCCAGAGCCGCGCGAGGCGCGACAGGGCCACTGGTCGTGGACATGTCGAAAATCCTGATTGTCGGCAAATCCCGGATCAATCAGGTGGTGGTTTCAAAAATCATCGAGAGATTGGGGCTGAAGCCGACCTCGGAAACGCCCGAGACCGCAGCGAAAGTGCTGCTGGCCCTGGTGCCCGGCGCGATTGTGCTCGACGGCGGGCCCGACAACAAGGACTGCGAGGCCTTGATGCCGGCGATTGCGGCGTTGCGGCAAGCCTCCGGCCAATCGAGGCCTTCGGTGATCCTGCTTTCAAACCGCAACGGCACGCCTGAAAACCTGTCGCTGTCCGGCCTGATCGATGTCGTCGTGGCCAAGCCCATCACCTCCGACCGGCTGCAACCGGTGCTGAACCGGCTGATCGTGTACGGCCACGCCTGAGGCCGCGCCGGGACTGCCTACGGCTCGGCGCGCATCCTGAGGGATGCATAGTAGCGACTTATCTCTTTGTTTGAGCATTGGATTTTCCGAAAGCCGGATTCCACTTTTCGGTCCGATACTCTAAACAAAGCGCATAAAACGCGCAGCGAATCCGAAAGATCGCGACGCGCTTTGGATTTCCGCAAAGGAGCAGTGCGATGAGCATCGATGAGCTTCTCGATTCGGCGGCCCCCGAAGGCACCGTGCCTGCCATCACCATTCGCCGCCCCGACGACTGGCATATCCATCTGCGCGACGGCGCCATGCTCAAGGCCGTGCTGCCGTTCACCGCCGCCCAGTTCGCGCGCGGCATCGTCATGCCCAATCTGGTGCCGCCGGTCACGACCGTTGCCGGCGCCGCGGCATACCGCGACCGCATCCTGGCGGCGCGGCCGTTCGGTTCCGACTTCCAGCCCTTGATGACATGCTATCTCACCGATCGCACCAGGCCGGATGAGATCGAGAAGGGTTTTGCCGAGCGCGTCTGGATCGCCGCCAAGCTCTATCCGGCCGGGGCCACCACCAATGCCCATCATGGCGTGACCGATCTTGTTGCGCTCGCCCCGGTGCTGGAGCGGATGGAAAAGATCGGCATGCCGGTGCTGGTCCACGGCGAATCGACTGACCCGCAAGTCGATATCTTCGATCGCGAAGACGTGTTCATGGAACAGAGCCTGTTGCCGCTCATCAAGCGTCACCAGGGCCTGAAGATGGTGATCGAGCATGTCACCACCGCCGGCACCGTCGACATCGTGCGGGCGCACGCGCCGCGTGTCGCCGGCACCGTCACCCCGCATCACCTGGTCATCAACCGCACATCGATCTTCCAGGGCGGCTTGCGCCCGCACCTCTATTGCCTGCCAGTGGCGAAGCGCGAAAGCCACCGCCTTGCGCTGCGCAAGGCGGTCACCTCAGGTGAAAGCTGCTTCATGATCGGCACCGATACGGCCCCGCATGTGCGCGGCGCCAAGCAGGCCGAGTGCTGCTCCGCCGGCATTTTCGGCGGCGTCACCGCCTTGCAGACCTATGTGCAGGTGTTCGAAGAGGAAGGCGCGCTGGATCGCTTCGAGGCCTTCGCATCGCTGAACGGCGCCCGCTTCCATGGCCTGGAGCCGAATGCCGGCACGGTCACCCTGCTCAAGCGCCCGGCCAGCGTGCTTTCAGCCGTTGCGGTGGACGACCAGGAGGTCGTCGTTTTTCGCGGCGGCGAAGTGATGCCCTGGTCGATCGGTACGGTGACGGCCTGAGACCTTTTCCGAAATGGATGCACGTATCGTAGGGTGCGCCTGAAACTCAGGTCAGGGCGAGCCGGAATCGAAGATGGGCGCGTAGCGTCCAAACTAGCGGCTTTCGAGAACCGGAGCGCAGTGTACGTTTGGTACATGAGCACCGGAAGCGCAGAAAGCCGCCATTTGCAGGCCACCATCATCTGAATCTATCCGCCCATTCCACTTCTCGGCAGTTTGATGAGTTCTTCGAAGCGGGCGCGCAGCTTTTCGTCGACGACACGCGGGACATGGCGCGGGAAGCGCTCGGCAAGCACGCGTTTTTTCTCGGCTATCGCCCGCATCAGGATATCGGGCCGGCCCTTCTCGTTCCATTCCTTGGGTGAGAAGCGGTCGCCCACCGCCGGATAGAAATATTCGGTCTGCATCAGCCTCAGCGTCTGCTCGTTGCCGAGATAATGGCCGGGACCGCTCAGGCAGACCTCCGAAATGGTATCGACCGACAGCGCTTCGTCGCTGACCTCGAGACCCCGCACGCAGCGCAGGCAGTGGCCGAGCATGTCGTTGTCGATGATCAAGCTTTCAAGACAGAAGCCGAGCAGCGAGGCATGCATGCCGGCCGATTCATAGACGAGGTTGAGCCCGGCCAGACCCGCCATCACATTGGTGATGCCCTTCTCGTAACCCGCCTGGATATCGGGCAGCTTGGAATCCGACATGCCGGCGGCGGAACCGCCGGGCAGGTCGTAGAATTGCGCCATCTGGGCACAGGCGGCAGACAGCACCGCCTGTTCCGCCGAACCGCCCGACATGGCGCCGGTCCTGAGGTCGGAGACGAACGGCCAGGTGCCGAAGATCGCCGGATGGCCGGGTTTCAACGCATTGACATAGATGAGGCCGACCAGCACTTCGGCCACCGCCTGCACGACCGCGCCGGCTATTGCCGCCGGTGCCGTCGCGCCAGCCTGGCCAGCCGACAGAAGCAGGATCGGAATGCCGCCTTCGACGCAGGCTTCGAGCACGCCGCAGGCGTCCTCGGCGAATTTCATCGGCGGCACGACGAAGCAGTTCGAATTGGAGACGAACGGCCGGGCGCGGAAATTGTCCTCGCCGCCGGCGATCGCATAAAGCAGGTCGAGGGCCGGCTTGACGTTCTCGCGCACCGTGAACGACGTGCCGACATGTTTCGAGGTGCCCATCACGCAGGCGTAAAGCGTGTTGAAGTCCATTTCGAGCGGGTCGGGAATATCGCGCGGCACCATCGGGCGCTGGAAGAAATGGATGTTGTCCAGCCCTTCCACGAGGCGGGCGGCATCGTAGATGTCCTGCAGCAGCGACTCGCGATACTGCCGTTTCTCCACATCGACCAGATGCACGGCAGCGCCGGCGGTGCCGTAGTGAACGCGCGTGCCCTGGATCACCATGTCGTGCTTGGGGTCCTGGCCGTGAAGCGTGAAATGCCGCGCGGCGCGCTTGATGGTGTCGAGCACCAGGTTGCGCGGAAAGCGGAGACGCCCGTCCTCGCCCAGCGTTGCCCCAGCCCGCGTCAAGGCCTCGATGCATGAGGGAATGGCGTTGGCGAAGCCGACCGTTTCAAGAACGGTGAGAACCGCTTCGTGGATTCGTTCGAGGTCGTTCTGGTCCAACGGCTTGTACCTGCCGCCTTCCAATCCGGGCCGGATCGGCCTGACATCGTCGGCCAGCGGGGCGGCCCGCATGGCGCGCCTGGCTTCACGGCCGCCGGCCCGGCGCGAACGCTGGTCCGCGCCTTCTTCCTGCTTTTCAGCGATTGCCGACATGGCTGGCTCCTCCTGGTTTCCGCAAAGCCATGCCTCGATGGTTGGTCCACCGCTTGCCGGCTTTCTTCCCTTATAGGAGGGCGACTATGCTCCAGCCATCGACCCGGACCATGAGCCAGCACATTGCACCAGATGGGCCAGGAAAGCGCCTCCCGATACCCCGGGGTCCGGACTCAATCAGCGGTCGAAATGGAAGCGGCGCGCGGCTGGATCAGGCGGCCGCCGGCCGGCGCCCCGCCGCCGTGGCGAGTTCGCGGATGCCCGGTTCGATATGCTGGAGCGCAATGGAGGAAATACCCAGCCGCATGAACCGCGACGGCTTGTCGTTCTGGTCGAAGAAGCGCCCGCCCGGCTCGATGATGACGCTGCGGCTGGCTGCGGCGGCAGCAAGGTCGCGCGCGTCGATCCCGCGCGGCCCCTCCAGCCACAGCGACGTTCCGCCGGCCGAATCGGTCGGGCGCCATTCGGGCAGGAAGGCGGAAATGGCGTGGACCAGCCGCTTGCGGCGCTCCTCGAAGGCCGACGACAGCCGCCGCACCAGCGCCTCATGATGACCGAGCGACAAAAACAGCGCCACGGCGCGCTGGTTGTTGGCCGGCGGATGCCGCAATATGAAGCGCCGCAGCGCCCGCAATTCGGCGATCAGGTCGGCGGAGGCCACGATGTAGCCAAGACGCAGGCCAGGTGCCAGCGTCTTCGACATCGAGCCGACATAGACCACGCGCCCGGAGCGATCGACGCTCTTCAGCGCCTGCTGCGGCGCTTCGTCGAGCAACTGGCTGTCGTAGCCATCCTCGATGATGATCTGGTTGTTGCGGTTGGCGCGCGCCAGCAGATCCTGCCGCCGTTCGTCGGACAGCGGCACCATGGTCGGGCAGTGGTGGCTGGGCGTCACGAAGACGAAGCCGGCATCCGAGGGAATGGCGCTGGTCACGATGCCGGACTGGTCCACCGGCACCGGCAGCGTCTGCGCGCCGGCCAGCCGGAAGATCGAGCGCGCATCCGGATAGCCCGGATCTTCCATCGCCACCTTGGAGCCCTTGGTCATCAAGAGCGTCGCCAGCATGTAGAGGGCGTTTTGCGCGCCCAGCGTGACGATGATCTCGTCGGGATTGGCGAAGATGCCGCGCCGCGGCAACAGCCGTGCCTGGATCTGCTCGATCAACAGCGGGTCGTCGCGGTCCACCATGTCGGAGGCCCAGCTGCGGATTTCCAGCACCGCCAGCGCCATGCGGTTGCATTCGCGCCATTCGGCTGTCGGAAACAGCGCCGGGTCGAACTGGCCGTAGACGAACGGATAGGACGACTTGATCCAGTTTTCGTGCTTGGCCGGCGGCGGCATGTCGCTGGCCGCGATCTGGCGGCGCGCCTTCCAGTCGATCTCGTTGGCCTGCTCGGGAGCCTTCTGCGGCCTTGCCGGCGTCGCCAGCACTTCGGGGTTGACGAAATGGCCGCGCCGTTCGCGGGCGACAAGGAAACCCTGGTCCACGAGCTGCTGGAAGGCCAGCACGACCGTACCGCGCGCCACGCCGAGTTTCTCCGCCAGGATGCGGCAAGACGGGAGCGGCATGGAGGCGGCGATCTGCCGGTCCAGGATGGCCGCGACGATCGCCTGCCTGATCTGCGCCTGGAGGGTTTGGCCGGATTCCGCCGAAATGCGGAACAAGCCCGACCATATGGCCGTGTCATTTCGCTGTGGCATGGGCGTTTCCTCGGTCGTCAGTCCCTGGGGGTCAAAATCTGGGTGGTCAGTCTTTTCCATTTTGGTGGACCAGTCGAATGTGCCGTGGCACAAACAATTAAGCCAATCAATTTTTCTGATCGCTAGGATTTATGCCAGTGATCGATGGCCATGCGGCCAGCACGCTTTCGGCATTCGGAAATGCTATTCAATCGATTGAAATTCAACTAGACAGAATGCCTCAAGCCTCGCCGCAGGCGGGCGAGGTCTGCTAGACTGCCTCGCGAACGATCGGAGCCTCCTCGTGGACACATCATCTTTCCAGGAAAACCTTGCCGCGTTGCGCGCCCATCGAGCAGCAACGGCGGGCGACATGCGCACGGCCTTCGCCGCCGATCCGAAGCGCTTCACCCGCTTTTCCGCCACCGACGGCGACCTTCTGCTCGACTGGTCGAAATGCGCCGTTGATCGAACGACGATGGACCTGCTCGGCAAGGCAGCGGCCGCCGCCGATGTCGAGGGTCGGCGGGCGGCGATGTTTTCCGGCAAGCACATCAACCTGACCGAGGACCGCGCCGTGCTGCACACGGCGTTGCGCAATTTTTCCGGCAACGGCCTCACCGTCGACGGCCAGGACGTGCGGGCCGACGTCATCGCCGTGCTCGACGCGATGAGCGCCTTTGCCGAGGCGGTCCGCTCCGGCAAAGCCAAGGGGGCAACCGGCAAGGCAATCACCGATATCGTCAATATCGGCATCGGTGGCTCCGATCTCGGCCCGGCCATGGCGACGCTGGCGCTGGCGCCCTACCATGACGGCCCGCGCGCGCATTACGTGTCGAACATCGACGGCGCCCACATCCATGATACGCTGAAGGGCCTCGATGCCGAGACGACGCTGTTCATCATCGCCTCCAAGACCTTCACCACCGTCGAGACGATGACCAATGCCGAGACCGCCCGGCGCTGGATCGAGCGCGCGCTCGGCCCCGACGCTGTCGGCAGGCATTTCGCCGCCGTCTCCACCGCGCTCGACCTCGTCGCCAAATTCGGCATCGCGCCCGAACGCGTGTTCGGCTTCTGGGACTGGGTCGGCGGCCGCTATTCGGTGTGGGGGGCGATCGGCCTGCCGGTGATGATCGCCGTCGGACCGAAGAACTTCCGAGCCCTGCTCGCCGGCGCGCATGAGATGGACGAGCACTTCCGCACCGCGCCGCTGATGGAGAACCTGCCGGCGTTGCTTGGCCTCGTCGGTTGGTGGCACCGGGTGGTGTGTGACTATCCGGCCCGCGCCGTCATTCCCTATGACCAGCGCCTGTCGCGCCTGCCGGCCTATCTGCAGCAGCTCGACATGGAATCGAACGGCAAGAGCGTCACGCTGCAAGGCGGTCCCGTTGCTACCCCCACCGGGCCGCTGGTGTGGGGCGAGCCCGGCACCAACGGCCAGCACGCCTTCTTCCAGCTTCTGCATCAGGGCACCGACACCATCCCGGTCGAGTTCCTCGCCGCTGCCAGCGGCCACGAGCCGGAGCTGAGGCACCATCATGACCTGCTGCTCGCCAATTGCCTGGCCCAGTCCGAAGCGCTGATGAAGGGCCGCACTCTGGAGGAAGCGCGCGCCCAGATGCTGGCCAAGGGCATGAAACCCGAACAGGTGGAGAAGATCGCGCCGCACCGGGTCTTTTCCGGCAACCGGCCCTCTGTCACCATCCTCTACAAGAGCCTCGACCCGCGCACGCTCGGCCGCCTGATCGCGCTCTACGAGCATCGCGTTTTCGTGGAGGGCGTGCTTTATGACATAAACTCGTTCGACCAGTGGGGTGTCGAACTGGGCAAGGAACTGGCGACGCAGCTTCTGCCTGTCGTCGAGGGCAAGCAGGATGCCGCAGGCAGAGATGCCTCGACGGCGGGTCTGGTGGCATGTATCCACCGTTTGAGGGGGTAGGTTTGGCGGACATCAAAGGCATATTGTTCGACAAGGACGGCACCCTTGTCGACTTCAACGCGACATGGTCGGGCGTTGCCGACTTCATGGCGCTCGAGGCTGCCGAAGGCGACAGGGCGCAGGCCGACAGACTGCTTGCGGCAGCCGGCCTCGATCCGCAAACTCGCCGCTTCAAGGCGGATTCGGTGTTCGCCGCCGGCACCAATCTCGATGTGATCGAACTGTGGTTGCCGCATCTTTCACGGGCGCAACAGAGCGAAGCGGTGGCGCGGTTCAACGCCATCACCACCGAACAGGGGGCTGCGATGGCGGTGGCCCTGCCGGGCATCGTCGACGCGCTGGCCGCGCTCCACGCCAGGCCCTACCGGCTGGGCGTCGCCACCAACGATTCCACGCTCGGCTGCGAAAGGACGCTGGCGGCCCTTGCCATCGCGCAACTGTTCGACGCCGCCTATGGCTACGATGCCGTCGCCAACCCGAAACCGGCGCCGGACACCGTCGTGGCCTTTTGCGATCTCACCGGGCTGAAACCTTCCGAGATCGCCATGGTCGGCGACAACCGCCACGATCTCGAAATGGCACGCGCCAGCGGCTGCGGCCTCGCGATCGGGGTTCTTTCCGGCACCGGCACGCGCGAAAGCCTCGCGCCGATCGCCGATGTCGTGCTGGGCTCGGTTGCCGAACTGCCGGGCTTCCTGGCCGCAGCCAGATAGAGCCGGCCCCGCCGGCGCGTGAAAGCGGGGCGCCGGCCGATCAGGTTCCCGCGACTCGCTTCAAGCCTTCGTCCTGATACATGCCGCTGTCCCGAAACCGGTTCCCACTTTCAGGGGCGGCCTGCATCAGTCCTGCAGCAGGCCGATGATGTCGCGCACCGAGCGCATCGTCTTTTCGGCCAGTACGCCGGCGCGTTCGCCGCCATCCTTCAGCACGGCATCGACATAGGCGCGGTCGGCGGAAATGCGGCGCATCTCGCCGGCCACCGGCGCAAGCCTGTCCACCGCAAGGTCGGCCAGCGCCGGCTTGAAGGCGGAAAACTGCTGGCCGCCATATTGCTTCAGCACAGCCTCTTTCGTGATCTCGGCAAGGCCGGCATAGATGCCGACGAGGTTTTCCGCCTCGGGGCGGCCCGCCAGGCCGTCGACCTCGCCCGGCAAGGCATCCGGGTCGGTCTTGGCCTTCTTGATCTTCTTGGAGATGGTGTCGGCATCGTCGGTCAGGTTGATGCGCGACAGGTCCGACGGATCCGACTTCGACATCTTCTTGGAACCGTCGCGCAGGCTCATGATGCGCGCCGCCGGACCACCGATCACCGGTTCGGTAATCGGGAAGAAGCCGTTGACGGTCTCGTCGCCAACCTTCATCTCGACGCCGACGCCAAGTTCGGCGATGCGGCCGGAGAAGTCGTTGTTGAACTTCTGGGCGATGTCGCGGGTCAGTTCCAGATGCTGCTTCTGGTCTTCGCCCACCGGCACATGGGTGGCGCGGTAGACGAGGATGTCGGCCGCCATCAGGCTCGGATAGGCCAGCAGGCCGAGCGAGGCGTTCTCGCGGTCCTTGCCGGCCTTGTCCTTGAACTGCGTCATGCGGTTCATCCAGCCGATGCGCGCCACGCAGTTGAATATCCAGGCAAGCTCGGCGTGCTGCATCACCCGGCTCTGGTTGAAGACGATGTGCTTGTTCGGATCGATGCCCGAGGCAAGGAACGCGGCGGTGATCGAGCGGGTCTGGTCCTTGAGGTCCTCATGCACCAGTTGCGCGGTCAGCGAATGCAGGTCGACGACACAGTAGATGCAGTCCGAAGTCTCCTGCAGGGCGACGAATTTCTTGATGGCGCCGAGATAATTGCCGAGATGCAGGTTTCCCGTCGGCTGTACGCCGGAAAAGACGAGCGGCTTGAAGGCGGTCATAATGTCCCCGTGGCTTGTGGAGGGCCGTTCGAGCATGTCCCCCGGGTCTCGGACCTTCCGGACAGGATAGTGCGGCTGGAAAACCCGCGCGGCGAAATTGTTCGACGGCGCGCTTATGAACGATGGCAAGGGCGCGATCAAGAGGGCCGGAGCGAAGTAGGTCGCACGCTGTCTTGGCCGGCAACCGCGTGATACGATACCCATCCCGGGAACGTTTTTGCCCGCATGTCATCCAATGGCTCGGACGGAGGAATTCTTCATGCCGTTGCCGAAGCAAAGCGCGCGCGATCGCGCCGGCGACCTTGACGACCAGGCCATGGTTCGTCTCGCGCTGGCGCAGGATGCCGACGCGTTACGAACCATCATGACACGACACAACCAGAGGCTCTACCGGCTGGCGCGAAGCATCCTCATTGACGACACCGAAGCGGAAGACGTGCTGCAGGAGGCCTATATGCGCGCCTTTGCCGGTCTCGCCGGCTTCCGCGGCGAAGCCACGCTGGCAACCTGGCTGTCGCGCATCGTCATCAACGAAGCGATCGCGCGCTTGCGCAAGAAGCGACGCTTTCCCACCGTGCCGCCGCCGCAGCGCGGCATGCAGGCGGTAGAACTTATCGCTTTTCCTTACACCACGGGCCCGGTCGATCCGGAACGACAAATGGCACAAAGACAAATCCTCGAATTGGTCGAAAAGGCCACCGACAGTCTTCCGCAGGACTTCCGGGCGGTGTTCATGGCACGGGCTATCCAGGGCCTGAGCGTGGAGGAAACCGCTGAATTGCTCGACCTCAAGCCGGAAACGGTCAAGACCCGGCTGTTCCGCGCCCGCAAGCTGTTGCGCGAGCAGCTGGAGACGCAGGTCGGCGAAGTGCTTGCCGAGGCCTTTCCGTTTGCCGGCGAGCGCTGCGCGGGCGTCACCGAAAAGGTCATGCGCAGGCTTGGCCTCTCCAGCGATCGCGCCGGCGCCTAGCGCGTCGCGATTTGCGGGCCGCGCTTCAAGTCTCTGGTTTTATGCATGTCGTGATCGCGAAACCGGTTCCCGCTTCGGGCGTCATGCATTCGCCAGGGCGCGCTGCGGCAATTCCAGTGCGGCCGGAATGTTTCCTGACCCCGCGCGAAAACTCGGGAACGTTTTGGTGCGGTGCGCATCCAAGCAGTGTCAGAAGGTGGCGCGCACCCCTTGCCGCGCCTGAAAATGGAGTTCGACATGACCATCAAATTGAATCTCGCCGTTGCGGCCGCGTGCCTGCTCGGCGCCGTCAGCTTTGCCCAGGCGGCTGACAAGCCGACCGATCCGCAGATCGCCCATATCGCCTACACCGCCGGCGTCATCGACATCGAGGCCGCCAAGCTCGCCGTCGAGAAGTCCAAGACCAAGGAAGTCGTCGACTTCGCCAACTCGATGCTGGCCGACCACGAAGCCGTCAACGTCCAGGCGCTCGACCTGGTCAAGAAGCTGAACGTGACGCCGGAAGACAACGACACTTCGAAGGCGCTGGCCGCTGCCGCCGCCACCAAGCGTGACGAACTATCCAAGCTCGACGGCGCCGCCTTCGACAAGGCCTATATCGACAACGAGGTTGCCTACCACGCCCAGGTCAACGGCGCGCTGGAAACCCTTTTGATCCCGTCGGCCACCAATCCCGAGCTGAAGAGCCTGCTCGAGACCGGCCTCAAGCTCTTCCAGGGCCACCTGCAGCATGCCGAACATGCCGCTGCGGCGCTGAAGTAACAGCGACCCCGACGGCCGTTCAGCCGTCCAATTCCGAGGCCGGATCCATCAACCCGATCCGGCCTCGTTGCCAAAATTCGCGCGATGATCCATCATTGCCGCGCGTTGAACCCGCCTCGCCGGGCTCAAGCGGCGGAGGTGGTCATGCATCCAAACCGGGATGAACTGACAGCCCTTTTCAGCCGGGCGTCCGCGCATGCGCTTTCTTTCAGAACATCGATCACCGACAGGCCGCAGCGCCCTGAGCGCTCTTACGGCGAAATGCGGCAGCGTTTCGAAGCGCCGGTGCCCGAAACCGGTGACGCTGGCCCGGACGTGCTGGAGGAACTTGCCCGGCTGGCCGCGCCAGGCCTGCACGCCACGACGGGACCCCGCTTCTTCGGCTGGGTGATCGGCGGCTCGCACCCGGTGGGCGTCGCAGCGGACTGGCTGGCATCCGCCTGGGGCCAGAACGCCGGCAACCACACCGCAGCACCGGCCGCCGCCGCCGCAGAGGCCGTCGCCGCGGCATGGATGCTCGACTTGCTGCACCTGCCCCGGCAAGCCTCGGTCGGCTTCGTCACCGGCGCGACGATGGCCAATTTCGTCTGCCTGACGGCGGCGCGGGATGCCGTCTTGCGGCATAGCGGCTGGGACGTCGAGCAAAAGGGCCTGTCCGGCTCGCCGCCGATCCGCGTCCTCATTGGCGACGACGCTCACACGACGGTGTTCTCCGCCCTGCATTATCTTGGCTTCGGCCGGGACAATCTCGCCCGGGTAGCCACCGATGCCAGAGGCGCCATGTCCATGGACGATTTCGAGGCAAAACTCGGCGAGGCCGAGGGGGCCGTCATCGTCATCACCCAAGCCGGCCAGATCAACACCGGGGCGTTCGATCCCCATCAGGCGATCGTTCCACTGGCCCGGTCGCGCGACGCGTGGATCCATGTCGATGGCGCATTCGGCCTCTGGGCCCGTGCCTGTCCGAGCCGGGCCTCGCTGGCACAAGGCGTGGAGGCCGCCGATTCATGGGCGACCGACGGGCACAAGTGGCTGCAGACACCTTATGACTGCGGCTATGCCTTTGTCCGCGACGCAGAGGCCCATCGCCGCGCAATGACCATTGCCGCCAGCTATCTGCCGCCAGTCAACGGCTCGGAGCGGGATCCATCGCACTACGTGCCGGAACTGTCACGCAGGGCTCGAGGCTTCGCAACCTGGGCAATGCTGAAGCACCTCGGACGCCAGGGCGTGGCGGAACTGGTCGACCGCCACTGCACATTGGCCGCGTTGATGGCCGGCCTGCTGCGCGCCGAGCCGGGCGTGGCCATCCTCAACGAGGTCGTGCTCAATCAGGTGCTTGTGCGCTTTGGAGATGCCGAGCCTGCCGATACCGGCGACAAGCTTACGCTCTCGACAATCGAGCGGTTGCAACAGGACGGCACCTGCTTCGCGGGCGTGGCGAAATGGCGGGACCGCTGGGCCATGCGCCTGTCGGTGATCGGCTATTCGACAACGGAAGACGACATCCGCCGCTCAGCCGAAGCCATCCTGCAATGCTGGCGCGACGCCCGCGCACAGGCATCCTAGAGCGGCGGACGCCCGGATAAATCCGGGCTACCGCTCTACCTTGTTGTTTTAGCCGCATTTTGTGCGACGCCAGACGATTCCGTCTGGCTGCAAATGCTCTAGCTCTCCGTGCCGGTCGGTCTGGCGCGCCTCATGCTGCGGCGGACCATGCCGAGATCGGCCCCGCCGATGGCGAAGGCGAGCCCGAAATAAAGCAGCGCGCCGGCCCCCGACAAAGTGGCCACCGTCGCCGCCTTGGTGACAAGCGGGGACGACGATGCCAGCCAGGGCGCGCACCAGATGCCGGCAAAATAAAGCGCTGCCCCCATCATGACAGCGGCGGCGACCAGTCGGGGAATGCGCTTCATGAGCGCTGCTTCGCGTCCCCAATGGCCGCGCCGCACCAAACCCGCCAACAGCATCACCGCATTGATCCAGCCGGCGACCGCCGAGGCAAAGGCAATGCCCGGCGCGCCCATGCGCGGAAATAACAAAAGCGCGAAGCCGACATTCACCGCGACCGAAATGGCGGCGAAGATCATCGGCGTCCTGGTGTCCTCGCGGGCAAAGTAGCCGGGCGTGAAGGCCTTGATCAGCACGAAGGCCGGCAGGCCGAGGCCGAAAATGGCGAGGATCGCGGCCACTGTCGGCGTCGACCCGTTGGCGGCAAAGGCGCCGCGCTCATAGAGCAGGCGCACGATCGGCTCGGAAAAGACCAGAAGGGCGGCGGCGGCCGGCAAGGTCAGGAACAGCACGAATTCGACCGACCGGTTCTGCAAATTGGCAGCTTCATCGAGGTTGCCGGCCTTCAGCGCCCGCGACAGTTCCGGCAAAAGCACGATGGCGACCGCGATGCCGACGACGCCGAGCGGCAGTTGATAGACGCGGTCGGCCAGCGCCAGCGAGGAGACGGCGCTGTCCTGCGTCGAGGCGATCGCCGTGCCGATCAGCGTGTTGATCTGGGTGATGCCGCCGGTCACAGCCGCAGGCAGTGCCAGAAGGAGAAGGCGCTTCACGCCCGGCGTCATGCGCGGCCGCCGAAAGCCGATGGCGATGCCGGCATGGCGCGCCGCGATCCAGACGATCGCCAGTTGCACCACGCCCGCCGCCATCACGCCCCAGGCCATGGCGTAGCCGACGGTCAGCCCGTCCGCTCCGGTGCGCCAGGCCTGGTAGAGCACGCCGATCAGGATGACGTTGAGGAACACCGGCGCAATTGCGGCGGCGAAATAGCGCCGCAGCGAATTCAGCATGCCGGCCATCATCGCCGCCAGCGACATGCACACCAGATACGGAAACATGATGGTGGCCAGCGCCACGGTCAGGTCGTATTTTTCCGGGTCGTCGGCGAAGCCCGGCGCGATCACCGTGCGCACCAGAAGCGGCATCGCCAGTTCCATGACAACGGTCAGCACGATCAGCGCGCTGAACAAAACGCCGAACACCTCCTCCGAAAAGCGCCGCGCGCCGTCGACGCCGCCGGCCTCGATCTCCTTGGCGAACAGCGGCACGAAGGCGGTATTGAAGGCCCCTTCGGCAAACAGCCGGCGGAAGGTGTTGGGAAACTGGAAGGCGGCATAGAAGGCATCGGCCACCGGCCCGGTGCCAAGGGCCGCCGCCATCAGCATTTCGCGGGTGAAGCCGAGAATGCGGCTCACCAGCGTCCCCGACGCAACCGTCGCGAATTTCTTGACCAGGCTCATTGTGCGAGCTTCTTCCTTGTGGCCACTGCGGACAGGGAGGATTTCAAGGCACCGATCCCCACTCTATTCCGCCGCCGCATTCGATCTGGCGAGCTGTGCATGCACCGACCCGTCCAGCGCCTCGACCAGCCTGGTGCGGATCATCTTGATGCGGGCCGGATTGTCGATCTTCTGGCCGGTCAGGTCGGTGACATAGAAGGTGTCGATGACCTTCTCGCCGAAGGTGGTGATATGGGCCGAAGCGATGTCGAGCGACAGGTCGGACAGCGCCCCGGTGATCTCCGACAACAGGCCGGGCCGGTCCAGCCCCTCGACCTCGATCACCGAAAAGCGGTTGGACAGGCTGTTGCGGATCTCGGCCCGCGAGGCGATGCGGAACACCTTGGCGCCGCGCCTGGGCCTGGTGCGTTTGGCGATCATCTCGGGCAACCAGGCCCTGCCCGACAGCACGTCCTCGATCAGCTTGCCGACCCGCTCGGCGCGGCGGCGCTCGTCCTCGTCCATCTCGAACTCGCGGCTGATCAGGATCGAGTCGAGCGCGCGTCCGTCGGAGGTGGTGAAGATCTGCGCTTCGATGATGTTGCCGCCGGCGGCGGCACAGGCGCCGGCAACGACGGAGAGCAGGCGCGGGTGGTCCTGCGCCAGCACCGTGATCTCGGTCACCGCCTCGAATTCGTGCGCCTTGACCATGGTGGCAAGCTTGTGGCCAGCCGCATCCGCCTCGCGCACGAATTCGGCATGGCGCACCTGATCGGCCAGATCGACGGTCAGGAGATAGTTCTCGTAGTGCAGGCCGACATAGGCGCGCCGTTCCGCTTCGGGCCAGCCGGGCAAGGCTTCGGCCAGCTTGTCGCGCGCCTCGGCGGCGCGTTCGGCCCGCGACATCTCCGAGAAGCCGCCGGTCAGCAGCAACTCGGTCTCGTAATAGAGGTTGCGCAAAAGCTGGCCCTTCCAGCCGTTCCAGACACCGGGGCCGACGCCGCGAATGTCGCACACGGTGAGGATGAGCAACAGCTTCAGCCGCTCGACCGACTGCACGATGGCGGCGAAATCCTCGATCGTCTTGCGGTCGTTCAGGTCGCGGGTCTGCGCCGTCATCGACATGACCAGGTGGTTGTCCACCAGCCACGCCACCGTCGCGGTGTCGGCCGCCGACAGGCCCATATGAGGGCCGAGCCGCCGCGCGATCCGGGCGCCCGCCACCGAATGGTCCTCGGGCCGGCCCTTGGCGATGTCGTGCAGCAGCACGGCGACGTAGAGCGCATCGCGGCTCTTCTTCAGCCCCGGCATCAGCGAATGCGACAGCGGATGCACCCTGGCATCGTCGCCGCGTTCGATCTCGGCCAGCACGCCGACGCAGCGGATCAGATGCTCGTCCACCGTATAGTGATGGTACATGTTGAACTGCATCATGGCGACGATCTTGCCGAAATCGGGGATCAGCCTGGCCAGCAGCCCCGCCTCGTTCATCCGGCGCAAATTAAGTTCGGCGGAGCGATCCGAAGTCAGGATGTCGAGGAACAGCCGGTTGGCCTCGGCGTTGCGCCGCAGCGTCTTGTCGACCAGCCGCAGCGAGCGCCTCACCAGCTTCAGCGCATTGGGATGAAATTCGAGCCCGTGCCGGTCGGCAAACCAGAACAGCCTGAGCAGGTTCACCGGGTCGCGTTCGAATACCCCCTCGTCGGCCACATTGAGGCGATGGTTGTCGACCATGAAATCACTGGTCCCGGCCAGCTTGCGCCGCCGCCGCGAGAAGCCGGAGAACATGCGGTCGAAGCCCGGCACGTGCTTGGCCTGCTCTTCCTCCAGCGCCGCGCAGAAAATGCGGGTCAGGTCGCCGACCTCCTTGGCGATGAGGAAATAGTGCTTCATGAAGCGCTCGACCGCCGACAGGCCGGGATGGCTGGTGTAGCCCAGCCGCTCGGCGATATCGCGCTGGATGTCGAAATGCAGCCGCTCCTCGGCCTTGCCGGTGAGGAAATGCATGTGGCAGCGCACCGCCCACAAGAAGTCTTCCGACTTCAGGAACTGCCGGTATTCGCCTTGCGTGAACACACCCTTGCCGACCAGTTCGGCACCGCTGCGCACCCGGTAGAAATATTTGCCGATCCAAAACAGCGTGTGCAGGTCGCGCAAGCCCCCCTTGCCGTCCTTGACGTTCGGCTCGACCAGATAGCGGCTCTCGCCGGCCTTGGCGTGGCGCGTGTCGCGCTCGGCCAGCTTGGCCTGCGCATATTCCAGCCCGGTCGCGGCCACCACTTCGCGGTCGAACCGCTTCAGAAGCTCCTGGCACAGCTTCTCCTCGCCCCACAGGAAACGCGTTTCGAGCACGGCGGTGCGGATGGTCATATCGGAGAGGGAAAGGCGGATGCAGTCGTCGATGTTGCGGGTGGCGTGGCCGACCTTCAGGCCCATGTCCCACAGCATATAGAGCATGTATTCGACGATCTGCTCGCCCCATGGCGTCTGCTTGTAGGGAAGCAGGAACAACAGGTCGATGTCGGAGCCGGGAGCCAGCGTGCCACGCCCGTAGCCGCCAACGGCGACGACCGCCATGCGTTCGGCAGCGGAGGGGTTCTTGGCCGGATAGACGTGGGCGGTGGCGAAGTCGTACAGCGCGCGCACGATCTCGTCCATGACATGCGACAGCCTGGCCGCGCAGGCGGTGCCGCCGCCGTCCTTCCTCAGCATTGCTTCGGCGACCGTCATCCCGGTCGCCCTGCGTTGCTTGAGGAGATCGAGGACCGCCGCGCGCGTCTCGGGCGCCGAGGCGGCATTTTCGACCACCAGCGCCGAAAGCGCGCGGCGCAGCGCTGCGCCGTCGATCAATTCATCCAGCTTGAGGGAGATTTTCGCCATATGCGCCGGAACGTCTCTTCGTTTCGGCGGCGTCTATAGCGTGTTTTTGCAGCAAACGGTATGGGCTTGGCGATTATCGGGCGGACGTCGCCTCACGCGACGGCGGTCAGCACGTACTCGAACGAAACGCGGTTACGGCCTTGCCGCTTGGCTTCATAAAGGCAGCGGTCGGCCTGCCGCATGACATCCGGGAACTTGACGCGACGGCGCCCGACTTCGGCACCGCCGATGCTGACGGTCAGGGCGGCTGCCTCCTCGCTTTCCACCTGCCAGGGGATGCACTGCACCTGGCGGCGGATCAGTTCCGCTATCTGCATGGCCTCGTCCTTGTTGACCGAAACCAGCAGGATGGCGAACTCCTCGCCGCCGATGCGGCCGACGATATCCTTGCGGCGAACGGCGTATTGCAGCGCACGGGCAATCTTCACCAGCGCCTCGTCGCCCTTCGGATGGCCGTAGCGGTCGTTGACATCCTTGAAATGATCGGCATCGACGATCAGCAGGAAATGCCCTTCGCTACGGTCACGCTGCTCGTCGACATGGCGCAGGAAACCTTCCCGGTTGAGCAGCCCGGTCAGCTGGTCGTGACTTGCAACGAAGCTCAATCGTTCATGCGCCCTGGCGAGATCGGCGAATGACAGCTCAAGCTTGTCATGCGTCTTTTGCAGCTTCTCCGCCTGGACAAAGATATAGACGGCAATCGGCGTGCCGACGAAGACGGGAATGGCCAGGCACTCAACCCAGCTCAGCCAGTCGATCGTCATGGAAAGCGCCCAGCGCAGCGAAAACGAGATCGCAAACGTCGCCACGACAGCCGGGCCGATGACGAGCAAAGTTCTTGCGGTAATGCGCTTGGTACGTTGATTCATAGTGGCCGGACCTTAATCTGGATTACGATGCAATAGGGTTATCGAATTGCTTCGTATTTTAGCCGTTCGTTGAAAAGCCGGCATTGTCAAAAGCGCCTCGCCACAAGGGGCCTTGACCTTCCAGTTACTGGAAGCCCTATCTCTGCACGACAAAACGATTTCGAGGTCTCGCCATGGCGCATTCGCATCACGATCATCACCATCACGACGGCACCCACGAGGACACCCACGGGGACACCCACAGGCATGGCCATTCCGCCGACGGCTCCTGCTGTTCGGCCAAGCCCCCGGCACAAGCGGAAGTGGTGCGCGACCCCGTCTGCGGCATGACGGTCGATCCTGCCGCCGGCAAGCCGTCTGCCGACCATGAAGGCCGCACCTTCCATTTCTGCAGCGCGAGTTGCCGGACCAAATTCGTCACGCACCCGGAAAACTACCTGACCGCGAAAGACCCGGTGTGCGGCATGAACGTGGACCGCGCCAGCGCCCGCCATTTCCTGCGCCATGAGGGCGAGAAATTCTATTTCTGCTCGGCTGGCTGCCTGCAAAAATTCGAGGCCGAGCCGGGCAGATATCTTGGCGACCGGCCTGCCCCGGCGCCGATGCCGAAGGGCACGCAATATACCTGCCCGATGCACCCCGAGATCGTCAGCGACAAGCCGGGCGACTGCCCGATCTGCGGCATGGCGCTGGAGCCGATGGGCGTGCCGACCGGCGACGAAGGGCCGAACCCGGAACTCGTGGATTTCACCCGGCGCCTGTGGATCAGCGCGCTGTTGGCGCTGCCGCTGTTCATCATCGCCATGGCGCCGATGCTGGGCCTGCCGTTGCGCGACTGGATCGGCGAGCGCACCGCCATCTGGATCGAATTCGCGCTGGCCACCCCGGTCGTGCTGTGGGCGGCGCTGCCCTTCTTCAAGCGCGGCTTCGCCTCCATCCTGAACCGCAGCCCCAACATGTGGACGCTGATTTCGCTCGGCGTCGGCGCCGCCTATCTCTACAGCGTCGCCGCCACCTTGTTCCCCGACCTGTTCCCGCATGAGATACGCGGCCATGGCGACGCTGTGCCCGTCTATTTCGAGGCCGCCGCGGTCATCGTCGCGCTGGTCTTCGTCGGCCAGGTGCTGGAACTGCGCGCCCGCGAAAAGACCGGCTCGGCCATCCGCGCCCTGCTCGACCTCGCCCCCAAGACGGCAAGGCTGATCGGTGCCGACGGCAGCGAGCGCGACGTGCCGCTATCCGAGGTCAAGGCCGGTGAACGGCTGCGCATTCGCCCCGGCGAAGCGGTGCCCGTCGACGGCACGGTCGAACAGGGTCGCTCCACCATCGACGAATCGATGATCACCGGCGAGCCGATCCCGGTCGAGAAGGCCGAGGGCGACAGTCTCATCGGCGGCACGCTCAACAAGAACGGCACGCTGGTCATGCTGGCCGAAAAGGTCGGCTCCGAAACCACCCTGTCGCAGATCGTCGAACTGGTGGCCAAGGCGCAGCGCAGCCGCGCCCCCATCCAGGGGCTGGCCGACCGCGTGTCATTCTATTTCGTGCCGGCGGTGGTGCTGGTGGCAATTGCGGCCTTCGTCGCCTGGATGCTGCTCGGCCCTGAACCGCGGCTGGTCTTCGCCATCGTCTCGGCGGTGTCGGTGCTGATCATCGCCTGTCCGTGCGCGCTCGGCCTCGCCACGCCGATGTCGATCATGACGGCAACCGGGCGCGGCGCGCAGGCAGGCGTGCTGATCAAGGAAGCCGCGGCCCTCGAGCGGCTGGCCGCCGTCGACACGCTCATCGTCGACAAGACCGGCACGCTGACCGAAGGCAAGCCCAAGCTGACCGACGTCGTCGCGCTCGGCGGCTTCGGCGAGGACGAGGTGCTTTCGCTTGCCGCGGCCATCGAGCAGGGCTCCGAGCATCCCTTGGCCGACGCCATCGTCGAAGGCGCGCACGACCGCAAGCTCGCGATCGCCGCCGCAGACGGCTTCGAGGCGGTCAACGGCAAGGGCGTGTCCGGCACGGTCGGCAAGCACCGCATCGTACTCGGCAACGCGCTGTTCCTCGGAGAGCTCGGCATCGATGCCGCGCCGCTCTCCGACCGCGCCGATGCGCTGCGGCAGGACGGACGCTCCGCCGTGCTGGTCGCCATCGACGGCAAGCCGGCCGGCATCGTCGCCGTATCCGATCCGATCAAGCCGACCGCCGCCGAAGCGCTGAAGGTGCTGACCGAAGCCGGCATGGTGATCGTCATGGCGACCGGCGACAACGAGCGCACCGCGCAAGCCATCGCCGCCAGACTCGGCATCAAGCGCGTGCGCGCCGGGCTGCTGCCGGAGGCCAAGGCAAAGCTTGTCGAGGAATTGAAGGCGCGCGGCGCGGTGGTGGCGATGGCCGGCGACGGCATCAACGATGCGCCCGCACTGGCAGCCGCCGATGTCGGCATCGCCATGGGCACCGGCGCCGATGTTGCACTGGAAAGTGCCGGCATCACGCTTCTGAAAGGCGACCTCACCGGCATCGTGCGGGCGCGCCATTTGGCGCAAGGCACGCTTGCCAACATCAAGCAGAACCTGTTCTTCGCCTTCCTCTACAACGCGCTCGGCGTGCCGGTCGCTGCCGGCGTTCTCTATCCGCTCACCGGTGCGCTGTTGTCGCCGATGCTGGCGGCGGCAGCGATGAGCCTGTCCTCGGTCTCGGTGATCGCCAATGCGCTGCGCCTGCGGACGCTGAAGCTCTAGGATTTTTCGCAATTCGGGCGGGTCAACCAACAGGAGACCATCGATGATTTCCAGCAAACTGAAATTCGCCGCACTTGCAATCGCGCTGGCTGGCGGCGTCGCTACCTTCCAGATCGCCTCGGCACAGACCGATCACAGCACCCACGACATGGCGGCGATGGGCGCGGACAGCACCTCCACGGCCGGCTACAAGGCGGCGATGGACAAGATGCACGCCGACATGGGCGCGCTCGAATACTCCGGCGATGCCGACGTCGATTTCGCGCGCGGCATGATCCCGCACCACCAGGCCGCCATCGACATGGCCAAGGTGCTGCTCGAGCACGGCGACGACCCTGACATGCGCAAGCTCGCCGAAGCGGTCATTTCCGCCCAAGAGGCCGAAATCAGGCAGATGCAGGAATGGCTGGCCGCGAATCCGCCGAAGTAACCCACTCGCCGATTGTCGCGGCGCTCCGGGTTGGCGCGCCACGCCTTTTGTGGCCTTTTGCCCGTGACCGCCTTGGCGACGGAGCATGACGATGACAACGAGGACCACGAAACTGCCCTGCGGCGAAGCGGTTCCCGTGTTCGGGCTGGGCACGTGGAAGATGGGCGAGGCGCAAAGCCGTTTTGCCGATGAAGTTGCGGCACTGCGCCTCGGCCTCGACCTTGGCGCCACATTGATCGACACCGCCGAAATGTATGCCGACGCCGAGCTTGTCGTGGCCGAGGCCGTCAAGGGCCGCCGCGACGGGCTGTTCCTGGTCTCCAAGGTGCTGCCGTCGAATGCCGCGCGCGCCGGCGCCATCGCCGCCTGCGAGCGCAGCCTGAAACGGCTCGGCACCGACCGCATCGACCTTTACCTGCTGCACTGGCGCGGCGGCGTGCCTCTGGCCGAAACCGTCGCCGCCTTCGAGGCGTTGAAGGCGGCGGGAAAAATCCGCCACTGGGGCGTCTCCAATTTCGATCTCGACGACATGGACGAACTGGAGGGCGTGCCGAGCGGCAGCGCCTGCCAAGCCAACCAGGTTCTCTACAACCTCGCCCGGCGCGGCATCGAGTTCGACCTTATGCCATGGAGCCGCAAGCGGGCCCTGTCGATCATGGCCTATTCGCCGGTCGACCAGGGGGCGCTGGCCCGCAGCGGCAAGCTGGACGCCATCGCCACCCGCCACGATGCGACAGCGGCGCAGGTCGCGCTTGCCTGGACGATCAGTCAGGCCGGCGTCATCGCCATCCCCAAGGCGGTGCGGCCCCGGCATGTCCGCGACAACATCGCCGCGCTGGACATCAAACTGACGCCGCAAGATCTCGCCGAACTCGACAAGGCCTTCCCGCCGCCGCAGCGCAAGCGCCCGCTGGAGATGATCTAGGTGTTTGATCCCGAAAAGTGGAAACCGGTTTTCGGGCACGATCACGCTCAACCAGACAAGGCCGAGAACAGCCGAGAGCCCAAAGGGACCCCCGGCAGCATAAGCTCAACCCAACGGCTTCAGTTTCGCCTCGATCGAGGCGCGCTTCGGCTCCAGGAACGGCGGCAGCGCCAGCCGCTCGCCAAGGCTCTCCATCGGCTCGTCAACGGCAAAGCCCGGCCCATCGGTGGCGATCTCGAACAGGATGCCGTTCGGCTCGCGGAAATAGAGCGAGCGGAAGTAATAACGCTCCACCTCGCCGCTCGACGGCAGGCCGAAGCCTTTCAGCCGTGCCGTCCATTCGTGGATGCTGGCGACATCGGGCGTGCGGAAGGCGACATGATGCACGGCACCTGCCCCTTGCCCGGCCGGGTCCAGCCCCGGCTGCACCGCGACATGCAATTCGGCCGCCGCTCCCCCTTCGCCCATCTCGAATACGTGCACCGTGCCTTCGCCGTCCGGCGAGGCATAGCTGCGCGTCTCGCGCATGTTCATCACCTTGGTCAGCACCGGTTCGGTACGCGACAGATCCGGCACGGAAATGGTGATCGGGCCAAGGCCGCGGATCTGGTGCTCGGCCGGCACCGGGCTTGCCTGCCACGGATGCGTTTCGCCGGCACCGCCGTCATCGACCAGCCGGAAACGCTGGCCCTCGAAATCCTCGAAGTCGAGCCCGCCGCGCCCATCGACCTCGACCACATCGCCAACCTTGACGCCCGCCTTCACCAGGCGCTCGCGCCACCAGTCGAGGCTGGCGTGGCCGGCAACGCGCAGACCGGTGCGGGAAATCGAATGCGTGCCGCGCCGCTCGGGCGCCACCGGCCAGTCGAAGAAGGTCAGGTCGGTGCCGGGCGAGGCTTTGCCATCGGCATAGAACAGATGATAGGCGCTGGTGTCGTCCTGGTTGACCGTCTTCTTCACCAGCCTCAGGCCTAGCGTCTCGGTGTAGAAGCGCTTGTTGGCCGGGGCATTGGCGGTGATCGCGGTCAGGTGATGAATGCCTGTCAGTTGCAGTGTCATGATGTCCTCCTTGGACTGATGGTCCGTTTCGACCTGCAATATCGGCCTTCGCACTGGTTCCATAAATAGAGACGGTCGAGGACTGTTCGTTCACTTTTCGCAGACAATGGCGAGGCCGTTGGCCGCATTGCCGTTGTCCGCGGGGTCGGCATCATAAAGCACCGGTGCAGGGCCGGCGCGCAAGTCCTCCTTCGCCGCGCCTGCCCGGCAGGACCAGGACCAATCGACGGAACCCAGATGACCATCACCGCGCACCCCATCCATCGCCTGTTCGAAACCTATGCGCTGGAGATCACCGGCAAGGATATCGCCGAGATCGGAGAAGCGCGGGCCACAATCGCCCCGTCGACCCCCATCAACATTGCCTTCCTCGGCAATGAGAGCCACGACCAGCGCATCAACGCCGCCACGGTCATCCGCCAGTGCGGCTTCCTGCCGGTGCCGATCATCTCATCGCGCCGGTTGAAGTCGAAGGACGACCGCGACGCGCTTTTGTCCGGCCTTGTCCGCGCCGCCCATATCGAGCGCGTCATCCTCGTCGGCGGCGACCCGTCATCGCCAGCCGGTCCCTACCGCGATTCGCTCGACCTCATCGCCAGCAACATCCTCGACGACCACGGCATCCGCCATGTCGGCATCGTCGGTTATCCCGAAGGCCATCCGAAGATCGTCGAAGCGGCACTGTGGGATGCGCTCGCCCGCAAGGTCGAACTGTTGCGCGGGGCCGGGCGAACCGTCGAGATCACCACCCAATACGGCTTCGACGCCGAGGCCGTCATCGTCTGGATCGAACGGGTGCGGGCGCTGGGCATCGACGCGCCGATCCGCATCGGCGTTCCCGGCCCTGCAGATGTCAGGCGCCTGCTGCGCTTTGCCGTACAGTTCGGCGTCGGCACCTCGGCGGCAATCGCGCACAAATACGGCTTCTCGCTCGCCAACCTTCTCAGCAAGGTCGGGCCGGGACGGTTTCTCGCGCAACTCGGAAAAAGGCTCGCCGCCGATGACCTCGGCACGATCCGGCTCCACTTCTACCCGTTCGGCGGCATTGCCCCGACGGTGGACTGGATCGCCCGGCAAAAAGAGGCGCATCGGCCGGCGGCGCTCGCCTGAGTGTTGCCGCTGGCCGCGCCCGTCATGGGCAGGTCGTCACCTGGTTCGAACAGGTCCCCGTCGTCCAGCCATTGAACTCGCTGCCGAGAAACGTCCCCTTGATCTTCACCCAATTGCCCTCGCAGGCTTCGAGCCGCTCGATGGCAAAGGAATCCGGTCCTGCGCCTACGCCCTCGGCATCCTGGCCGATGAGTCGGGTGACGACAGGCGCGCTGATCGACGGGTCGCGCCGCAGGTCGATGGCGTTGACGGTAAGCGAAAGGAACCGACCCGTCACCCAGCCCTCGCCCTCGAAGAGAACCTTGGTCTTCTGATCGCCGACATAGTCTTCCCGCACCGCCTTTTCGATGCGGAACCAGCCGTCCTTCGACCCTGTGATCGAAACTTCGGCCCCGAATGAATGGCCCTCAGTCTCGACGGGCGGAGGAAGCGTCGCCACCACGGCGGCGTCGGTTCCCGCTGCGGCGCGCACATTGAGCCCGTTGGGATCCTTGTCGGTCGTCCATGCGGCAATGCTGCAGGCCGTCACCGAATCGGCTTTGCTTGCAGCGCACACGGCGGTCGCAGTTGTGCCGACAAACAGGGTAGCGCAGACGGCACGAAACAGGTTGCGGCGCATCGATGTCCTCCCCGTTGTTCAGCGTCGGCCTTCAAGAATGCAGCACGCAGCGGCGAATAACAACGTGGTCTGCGTTCTGACCTACACCATGGCCTTCAGCCGATAGAGCATCTCCAGCGCCTCGCGCGGCGTCATCTCGTCGAGATTGAGCGAACCGAGCGCTTCGCCCACCGCATCGCTCTTGACCGGGCTTGAGGACCTCGGGGCCTCGCGTTTGGCCGCTATCGAAAACAGCGGCAGATCGTCAGCCAGCCGGTCGGTCTTGCCGGAAACCTCGCCTTCCTCCAACTGGTGCAAAACCTCCTTGGCGCGCGCCACCACCGCCTCCGGCAGGCCGGCAAGCCGCGCCACCTGCACGCCGTAGCTGCGGTCGGCCGCACCCTTGCCGATCTCGTGCAGGAAGACCACGTCGCCCTCCCATTCCTTCACCCGCATGGTGACGTTGTGCAGGCGCGCCAGCTTTCCCGCCAGCGCCGTCATCTCGTGGAAATGGGTGGCGAAGACCGCGCGGCAGCGGTTCTTCTCGTGCAGGTATTCCACCGCCGCCCAGGCGATCGACAGGCCGTCATAGGTGGCGGTGCCGCGGCCGATCTCGTCCAGGATGACCAGCGCCCGTTCACCGGCCTGGTTGAGGATCGCCGCCGTCTCGACCATCTCGACCATGAAGGTGGAGCGCCCGCGCGCCAGATCGTCGGAAGCGCCGACGCGGGAAAACAGCCGGTCGACGACGCCGATATGGGCGCTCGTCGCCGGCACATAGGAGCCTGTCTGGGCAAGGATGGCGATCAGCGCGTTCTGGCGCAGAAAGGTCGACTTGCCGCCCATGTTCGGCCCGGTCAGCAACCAGATCGCCCCGGCTTTGGCGTCGCCTTCCGGAGACAGGTCGCAGTCATTGGCAACGAACGGCGCTTCGGCGGAGCGGCGCAACGCCTGTTCGACCACCGGGTGACGCCCGCCAACGATGTCGAAGGCGAGGCTGGCATCGACCTGCGGGCGGCACCAGTTCTCACTCTCGGACAACAGCGCCAGCGCCGCCGAAACGTCGAGCACGGCCAACGCTCCAGCCCCGGCGCGGATCGCGTCCGCTGCCGCCACCGCCTCCGTCACCAGCGCCTCGAAGACGGCAAGCTCGATGGCCAGCGCCCGGTCGGCGGCATTGGCGATCTTCGTCTCCAGCCCGGCAAGCTCGGTGGTGGTGAAGCGCATGGCGCTGGCCATGGTCTGGCGGTGGATGAATTTTCCACGCGCCTCGTCCGTACCGGTCATGGCGGCTGAATGATTGGCCGTCACCTCGATGTAATAGCCCAACACATTGTTGTGCCGGATCTTCAGCGAGCGGATGCCGGTTTCTTCGGCGAGGTCGCGCTCCATGGCGGCGATGACGCGGCGCGTGCCGTCGCGCAACGCCCGCATCTCGTCCAGTTCCGCATCGTAGCCGGCGCGCACGAAACCGCCGTCGCGTTTCAACAGCGGCAGTTCATCGCCAAGCGCCCTTTCCAGATGGGCGGCCAGCGGCGGCGGCAAATCGGAAATGGCGCTCAGCGCCTGTGCGATTTCAGTCGGGGGTGCTGCATTGGCGAAGATGTCGGCGATGGCCATAGCAGCGGAAAATCCTGCCCGCAAGGCGCCGAGATCGCGCGGCCCGCCACGGTTCAGCGCCAGCCTGGACAGCGCCCGTGGCATGTCGGCAACGCCCTTCAGCGCAAGCCGCACCGCCTCGCCGAGGCGCGGCTCGTTGCGGAAGAACGACACCGAGTCGAGCCTTGCTGCAATCGCCGCCGGATCGGTCAGCGGCGCCATCAGCCGGTCGGCCAGAAGCCGCGCGCCGCCGCCGGTCACGGTGCGGTCGATAGCCTTGAACAGCGAGCCGTCGCGGCTGCCGGACAGCGTGCGCAAAAGCTCCAGATTGGCGCGGGTCGCCGGATCGATGAACAGCGTCGAGCCGGCCTCCTCGCGCTCGGGCCTGGACAGCGGCGGACGCTCCGCCTTCTGCGTTTTCTCGACATAGGCGATCGCCCCGCAGATTGCCGACAGTTCGGCGCGGCTGAAGCTGCCGAACGCGTCCGGCGTCGCCACGTCGAAGAAGCGGGCGATCCGGCCGGGCGCCGTTGCCGAATCGAACAGCGACGGCGGCTGCGGACTGGCGACGCGGCCGAGCACGTCGAGCACCGGCTTCAGTCCGGCATCGTAGAAGACCGGCTCGGCGACGATCAGTTCGCGCGGATCGACGCGGAAGATGTCGGCCAGCAACCGCTCGCCGGTGGTCTCGGCGACGCGGAAGGCACCGGTGGAAATGTCGATCCAGGCCAACGCGTAGGTTCCTTCGGTGCCTGTCGCGCCCTTCACCCGCCCCAGCGCCATCAGGAAGCTCGATTCGGACGGCGCCAGAAGCTTGTCCTCGGTGATGGTGCCGGGCGTCACCAGCCGGATCACGTCGCGGCGCACCACCGACTTGGAGCCGCGCTTCTTTGCTTCGGCCGGGTCCTCGATCTGCTCGCACACCGCAACGCGAAAGCCTTGCCCGATCAGCTTTTGCAGATAATCGTCCGCCGCATGCACCGGCACGCCGCACATCGGGATATCGGCGCCCTGGTGCTTGCCGCGCCTGGTCAAGACGATGCCGAGTGCCGCACTTGCCTTTTCCGCGTCGTCGAAGAACAGTTCGTAGAAATCGCCCATGCGATAGAACAGCAGCGAATCCGGGTTCGCCGCCTTGATCTCGATATATTGTTCCATCATCGGGGTAACGCCGCCCGCGGCGGCTGACATCGGTGTAGCGCCGCCCGCGGCGGCCGGCATCGGCGTCACGCCGCCGGCAGCAGGCGCCGGCACGCCAGCGCCGTCCGACGCTGCCATGGCCCCGATGCGGATGGAAGTGGTGTCGTTCAAGAAACTCTTTCCATTATTTGCCAGTTCATCTGCTTGGCGCTTTACGGCGGCGAAGTGTAGCCTTAATCCCGAACAACCCACAAAAGAAAGACGGCGCGCGCCGGCCAGGCGTCTGCCCACGGAGGATCCAGCAGCATGGCACGCAAGGACGGCAAGGACGAGCAAGGCCCATCGGTCAGCGCACAGGAGGCACTGGAGTTCCACGCCATGGGGCGTCCCGGCAAGCTGGAGATCGTGCCGACCAAGCCGATGGCCACCCAGCGCGATCTTTCGCTCGCCTATTCGCCGGGCGTGGCGGTGCCGGTGCAGGCCATCGCCGACGACCCGAGCAGAGCCTTCGACTACACCGCCCGCGGCAACATGGTCGCAGTCATCTCCAACGGCACCGCCATTCTGGGCATGGGCAATCTCGGCGCGCTTGCCTCCAAGCCGGTGATGGAAGGCAAGGCGGTGCTGTTCAAGCGCTTCGCCGATGTCGACGCCATCGACCTGGAGGTCGACACCGAGGACGCCGACGCGTTCATCAACTGCGTCAGATACCTCGGCCCCTCCTTCGGCGGCATCAACCTGGAAGACATCAAGGCGCCCGAGTGCTTCATCATCGAGCAGCGGCTGCGCGAACTGATGGACATCCCCGTCTTCCACGACGACCAGCACGGCACCGCCATCATCTCGGCCGCCGGCCTCATCAATGCGCTCGAGGTCACCGGGCGTGACATGAAGACGACGAAGCTCGTCTGCAATGGCGCAGGTTCCGCCGGCATCGCCTGCATCGAGCTGATCAAGGCGATGGGCTTCTTGCCCGAAAACGTCATCCTGTGCGACACCAAGGGTGTCGTCTACCAGGGCCGCACCGAAGGCATGAACCAGTGGAAGTCGGCGCATGCGGTCAAGACCGAGGCGCGCACGCTCGCCGAGGCCATGAACGGCGCCGACGTCTTCTTCGGCCTCTCCGCCAGGGGCGCGCTGACCACCGCCATGGTGCAGTCGATGGCCAGGAACCCGATCATCTTCGCCATGGCCAATCCCGACCCGGAGATCACGCCCGAGGAAGTGGCCGAGATCCGCACCGACGTCATCATGGCCACCGGCCGCTCGGACTATCCGAACCAGGTCAACAACGTGCTGGGCTTCCCCTATATCTTCCGCGGCGCGCTCGACGTGCGGGCCACCACCATCAACGACGCCATGAAGATCGCGGCGGCGCATGCGCTGGCCGAGCTTGCCCGCAAGGACGTGCCCGACGACGTCGCCACCGCCTACCAGGGCAACCGGCCGAAATTCGGCCCCAACTACATCATCCCGGTGCCGTTCGACCCGCGGCTGATCTCGGCCATCCCGGTTGCCGTCGCCAAGGCGGCGATGGAAACCGGCGTGGCGCTCCGGCCGATCATCGACCTCGACAAGTATGTCAACGAATTGTCGGCCCGCCGCGACCCGATCGCCTCCACCTTGCAGCGCATCTACGACCGCGTGCGCCGCCAGCCCAAGCGCATCGTCTTTGCCGAGGGCGAGGAGGAGCAGGTCATGCGCGCCGCCGTCTCCTATGTGAACCAGAACCTCGGCACCGCCATCCTGCTCGGCCGCGACGACGTCATCAAGGACAACGCCCGCAATGCCGGCATCGACCTCGACAAGCCGGGCATCGAGATCATCAATGCGCGGCTGTCGCGCCGCAACGCCATCTATGCCGACTACCTCTATGAGCGCCTGCAGCGCAAGGGCCACCTGTTGCGCGACTGCCAGCGCCTCATCAACAACGACCGCAACCACTTCGCCGCCTGCATGGTGGCGCTGGGCGACGCCGACGGCATCGTCACCGGCGTCACCCGCAATTACTCGACCGCGCTGGAGGACGTGCGCCGGGTCATCGACGCCCGCCCCGGCCATTGCGTCATCGGCGCCTCGATCGTTCTGGCGCGCGGCCGTACCGTCATCGTCGCCGACACCGCCGTGCACGACATGCCCGATGCCGAGCAGATCGCCGACATCGCCGAGGAAGCGGCCAATTTCGCCCGCAGGATGGGGTATGAACCCCGCGTCGCCATGCTCGCCTACTCCACCTTCGGCCATCCGCAGGGCGAGCGCTCCGAGAGAATACAAGAGGCCGTAAAAATACTCGACAAGCGCCGCGTCGATTTCGAATATGACGGCGAGATGGCCGCCGACGTGGCGCTGAACCCCAACGGCATGCGCCAATACCCGTTCTGCCGTCTCACCGGACCGGCCAACGTGCTGGTCATGCCCGCCTACCACTCGGCCTCGATCTCGACCAAGATGCTGCAGGAACTCGGCGGCTCGACCGTCATCGGCCCCCTGCTGGTCGGCCTCAACAAGCCGGTCCAGATCGTGCCCCTCAACGCCAAGGACTCGGACATCGTCAACATGGCCGCCATCGCCGCCTACACGGCGGGCGCCTGAAAACCCCACCGGCGCCTGCTGCCCATGCGGTCGGGCGGTCGTGGACCATCGCGCCCGGCGGCGAAGTCTGGCACCCCTTGCCCGCCGCCGCCATCGGCGGCGGCGGCAACCATGACCTACCTTCCTGCCGGAGCGCGCCATGAAGGCTGACAGCAGCGGAACCGGATGGTTCATCAGCGCGCTGGGCGCGGCCCAGATCTGCTCGTGGGGCACCATCTTCTACGGCTTCCCGCTGATCGCCGAAGCCATGCGCGCCGATCTCGGCTGGTCGAAATCGGAGCTTTACGGCGCGGCCACCATCGGCGTGCTGCTTGCCGGCCTCGCCGCCTATCCCGTCGGCGCGGCCATCGACCGCGGCCACGGACGCCTCATCATGACGGGGGCCTCCGTCGCCGCCGGGCTGTTGCTTGCCGCCTGGTCCCAGGTCGAAAGCATCGCCGCCTTCTATCTCGTGCTGGCGGGGCTGGGCTGCATGCAGGCGGCCACGCTCTACGAACCCGCCTTTGCGGTGGTCGCCCGCAGGGTCGGCGCGCTGAAAGCACGCAGGGGCATCACCGCGCTGACGCTGTGGGGCGGCTTCGCCAGCACCGTGTTCATCCCGATCATCCAGTTCGTCATCGAAATGCGCGGCTGGCGCGATGCGCTGCTGGTCATGGCTGCCGTCAACATCCTGGTCTGCGGCGGCCTCTATTTCCGCGCCATCGACCCGGC
This sequence comes from Mesorhizobium sp. Root157, assembly GCF_001427385.1. Classification (GTDB taxonomy): domain Bacteria; phylum Pseudomonadota; class Alphaproteobacteria; order Rhizobiales; family Rhizobiaceae; genus Mesorhizobium. Next base: position 3,754 of record NZ_LMGJ01000037.1, on the reverse strand, counting down.
AAGGGACGCGCCGCGCCACGTCGCGCAACCTGGCGAACCCGTTCCCGCCGCCGGGCGCGCCGCCGTGGCGGCGGCGATGCGCAAGCCGGCCTACTGGGGCCTGATGGTCGCCTGGGCGTCCTATGCCCTGGCGTTCTCCTCCCTCACCTATCACTTCTTCCCGCTGTTCCTCGAACGCGGCCTCGACACCAGGGGGGCGGTGACGGTGCTCGCCGTCATCGGCCCGGCCCAGGTCGCCGGACGCATCGCCATCGGGGCGCTGGCGGCGGAAGCGCCGGTGCGCAAGCTTGGCTCCTTCATCGTGGTGGTGTTTCCGCTGGCGATCCTGGGCTTTGCCTTCGCCCCGCCGCAGACCTTGCTCCTCGCGGCCATCGCCGCCTTCTACGGCGCGGCCAACGGCATGATCACCATCGTGCGCGGCGTCGCCGTTCCCGAAATGGTGAGCCGCGAAGCCTATGGCGCCGTCAACGGCTCGCTGGTGGCGCCGATGAACATGGTGACGGCGCTCGCCCCGTTCGGCGCCGCCCTTCTGTGGCAGGCGAGCGGCGGCTACGGCGCCGTTCTCGCCGTCATCTTTGCCGGCTCATTGACTTTATGCGCCGGATTCTGGTTCGCGGCCTATTGGGCGAGGAAATAAGTTTCGCCTCGGCCCCGCGTAACTTGGAAAGCGGGATCTGAGCGTAGTTGATCAAAGGCTGATTTGGGTGGTTTTCTGCCTGTCCGGTTCTGGATACGGATGTGGAGGTCATTCAGGTAGCGTTGCGTATCGAGGGAAAGGCGCACCCATCTTGGGTCGTTCTGACGCTCGGTGGTGAGCTTTTTGGCCAAGGCTTCATGCTCACCCCGTGGCGAAGCGACCGCCTAGCTGAACGGCGTGATGTCATTTTCCAGTTGCGCAACTTCTTTGCGCACAATCTTCGCAAATGCGTGTCAACGGCGGAGCAAAACCAGGCCACTGGGGCGGAGTAAAACCGGGCCAGTCTGGGCGCGGCGGAGGCCGCTCGCGAAGCGCGCTTTTCCATAGCGCAGTAGCGAGCGAGCGGCCGTCAGGATTTGGCGTGGTTGTCGCGGGTCAGACGGTGCCTGGCTGATCGCCCGTTTCGGCGGTGGCCTGGTTTTGCTCCGCNTGGACATAAATTCACATGTCAACGGCGGAGCAAAACCAGGCCACTGGGGCGGAGTAAAACCGGGCCAGTCTGGGCGCGGCGGAGGCCGCTCGCGAAGCGCGCTTTTCCATAGCGCCGTAGCGAGCGAGCGGCCGTCAGGATTTGGCGTGGTTGTCGCGGGTCAGACGGTGCCTGGCTGATCGCCCGTTTCGGCGGTGGCCTGGTTTTGCTCCGCCGCGTCGGCCGTGGCAGCGGCGCGACGCCGTCCGGCAGATTGTTTGAGGCGGTAGCTGTCGCCATTCATGGTGAGGATGTGGACATGGTGTGTCAGGCGGTCGAGCAGCGCGCCGGTTAGCCGCTCCGATCCCAGAACTGACGTCCAGTCTTCAAAAGGCAGGTTCGAGGTGACGATGGTCGAGCCGCGCTCGTAGCGCTGGGAGAGCACTTCGAACAGCAGCTCCGCTCCGGTCGGCGACAGCGGCACGTAGCCGAGTTCATCGACAATGAGCAGCTTCACCGCCTGCAGTTCACGCTGCAGCTTCAAAAGCCGTTTCTCGTCGCGGGCCTCCATGAGTTGATGCACGAGGGCGGCCGCGGTGGTGAAGGCGACGGGGAATCCTTTCTGGCAGGCGGCAAGGCCAAGGGCGAGCGCGACATGGGTCTTGCCGGTTCCGCTGTTGCCGAGCGCGATGACGTTCTCGCGGCGCAGGATGAACTCGCAACGCGCCAGTTCCAGCACCAGCATCTTGTTGAGCGAGGGGATGGCGGTGAAGTCGAACGTGTCGAGGCTCTTTGTGGCCGGGAACCTGGCCTGCTTGATTCTCCGTTCGACGACGCGGCGTTCCCGGTCGATCAGTTCCAGTTCCACCAGGCGCAGCAGGTAGCGGGGATGGTCGACGCCGTCGCGGGCGCACTCGCGGGCAACCTTGTCATATTCCCGCAGCACCGTTGGCAGCTTCAGCTGCTTGAGGTGATGGCCGAGCAGCACCTGCGGCGTGCCGCTCGTCGTTCCCGCCGGCATCACGTCGACTGTTCCCTTGCTCATACTGCTCTCCCGGGAATGAGCACGGCGTAGTCGGCCGCCAATGTCGTCCTCACGCTGGTCTTCGGCAGATGCGGATAGGCGGCGAGGTCGAGCCGCGCCGGCCTTCGCTCGATCCGGGCCAGCGCGATCTGCTTGACGGCGTCGAAGCCGATTGCACCGAGCCGGATCGCCTCGGTGACGGCGTAGGTCACCACATCCTTCGGGATCGCCTCCATCAGCCGCAGCACTTGAATGAACTCGCGCTTGCCGCGATTGCCCATGCGTGCCTCCATCAGGTGACGCAGATGCTGGAACGTCTCGGGCAGGTTCCAGTCCTTCAGGGGGGCTGCCTGATCAAGCGCGTTGGGTTTGGTCTCGATCAGCGCCAGATAGTGCAGCGGGTCGAACACGAAGGTGCCCGAACCATACGAACGTTGATGGCGGGCAATCTCCTCGCCGCCGCACAGGATGACGACCTGGTCGACGAAGCCCTTCACCAGAACCCTCTGGAAGCCATAGGCCGTCGGCACCGAGTAGTCGTTGCCACGGTAGCGCACCAGCGCCGTTGACGAGACCCGGGCCACCCGCTTCTCGCAGGGCTCCAGAAGGACGGCGGGCAAGTCCCTGAACGCTGCAAGGTCGGCTTCAAGGCGCTCGCCGATGGTCGCATCATGGCGGCCAGCACGCTCGTTCTGCCGCGCCCGGCAGCGCGCGGCCAGCATGGCGTTGAGATCATCGAAGTTCGCCGCCACGGGGATCGGCGTCAGGAAGTTCGAGCGGGCATACTTCACCAGCCCCTCGACCTTGCCCTTGTCATTCCCCTTGCCGGGCCGGCCGAACCGGTCGCTGAACAGATAATGGCTCACCAACTCCGTGAAGGCCCGCGTCCGATCCCGCTTGCCGTCGCCACAGATCTTGGCCACCGCAATTTTGGTATTGTCGTAGAGCACCGACAGCGGCACGCCGCCGAAGAAGGCGAAGGCCGAGACGTGGCCGTCCAGGAACGCCTCCGTCGTCTCCGCCGGATAGGCCTTCACGAACGGCGCATCCGACTGCGGCAGGTCCATGCAGAAGAAGTGGATCTTCTGCCGAACCCCGCCGATCACGCCGACCGCCTCGCCAAAATCCACCTGCGCATGGCCCGGTGGATGCGACAGCGGCACAAAGGTCTCACGGCCGCGCGCCCGAGCGACCCGGACATAATCCTTCACCACCGTATAGCCGCCGCCGAACCCATGCTCATCACGCAGTCGCTCGAAGATCCGCTTCGCCGTGTGTCGCTGCTTCACCGGGCCAGTCCGGTCCGCCTCAAGGATCGCGTCGATCACCGGCAGCAGAGCACCAAGCTTCGGCTTCGTCACCGGCTTGGAGCGCGTGTAGCCCGGCGGCAGCGAGAAACGGCACATCTTCAGGACCGTCTCGCGGCTCAGCCCGAAAACCCGCGCCGCCTCACGACGGCTGTTGCCTTCAACGAAAACGAAATGCCGGACGGCGGCATAGACTTCCACGGCAAACATCCCGGCCGACCCCCAAAGGGATCAGCCTAGCCACTGGACGGTTTTTACTCCGCCCGCACCAGCATTATGCCGGCGCTCCATGGCCTAATTTGTCACCGCCGCGCACA
>NZ_LMGJ01000036.1:103534-173304 GCF_001427385.1 Mesorhizobium sp. Root157 | reverse complement strand
AAAGGCCAATCCCTTGACCAAACCCTGATCAGAAAACCATACTCAGAGGTGGCTCACTTCTCGGTGGAAAAACCGGCTCAGTTCCGCGTGGAAACCAACACGCGGGTCTCTTCTTTTCGGCTGTTGCAACTCATTGGTCGAACACACAGCCGTGGCTCGGGGCAACGTCAATAAAAAAAAGCCGGGCGAAACCCGGCTTCTCCATGATGAAGAGACGTGCTGCTTGCTTATGCCGGCAGGATGGCGCCTTCCAGCGTCGTGAGTTGGTTCAGGAACCGCTCGGCCTTGGAGCGCGCATCGTCGTCCTTGGCGTCCGTTACGTCCTCGCGCGCTTCCTGGATGCGGCGGGCGATATCCTCACGGTCGATGTCATTGACCGATACAGCCGATTCCGCCAACAGCGTGCAACCTCCGGGCAGGATATCGGCGAAGCCGCCGAATACCACGTAACGCTCCTCCTGGCCGGAGGCAACCTTGAGGGTGACGACGCCCGGCTTGATAGTGGTCATGACCGGCGCATGGTTGGCCATCACCGTCATTTCGCCTTCGGCTCCGGGAATGACGACGGACTCGACCTGTTCCGAAACGAGCAGGCGCTCCGGCGAAACCAGTTCGAATTGAAAGCTCTCAGCCATGACGTCTCACAGTGGTTTGGATCGATCTGCGCGGGCAGGTACTCGCGCAAGTCTGAACGATGCTTAAGCCGCCTCGGCCGCCAGACGCTGGGCCTTGTCGACCGCTTCCTCGATGGTGCCGACCATGTAGAAGGCAGCCTCTGGGAGGTGGTCGTATTCGCCGTTGCAAAGGCCCTTGAAGCCCTTGATGGTGTCGGCGAGGTCGACCAGCTTGCCGGGCGAACCGGTGAACACTTCGGCCACGAAGAACGGCTGCGACAGGAAGCGCTCGATCTTGCGCGCGCGCGCAACCGTGACCTTGTCCTCCTCGGACAGTTCGTCCATGCCGAGGATGGCGATGATGTCTTGCAGCGACTTGTAGCGCTGCAACGTCGACTGGACCTGGCGCGCGACCTGGTAGTGTTCTTCGCCGACCACCAGCGGGTCGAGCATGCGGGAAGTCGAGTCAAGCGGATCGACGGCCGGATAAATGCCCTTTTCCGCGATGGAGCGGTTGAGCGTCGTCGTCGCGTCCAAGTGGGCGAACGAGGTTGCCGGCGCCGGGTCGGTCAAGTCGTCGGCGGGCACGTAAATCGCCTGCACGGACGTGATCGAGCCCTTGTGCGTCGTCGTGATGCGCTCCTGCAACTGACCCATGTCGGTGGCCAGCGTCGGCTGATAGCCTACGGCCGAAGGAATACGGCCAAGCAGCGCCGACACTTCCGAACCTGCCTGCGTGAAGCGGAAGATGTTGTCGACGAAGAACAGCACGTCCTGGCCCTGGTCGCGGAAATATTCGGCAACCGTCAGGCCGGTGAGGCCGACGCGGGCGCGCGCACCCGGCGGCTCGTTCATCTGGCCGTAGACGAGTGCGGCCTTGGAACCTTCGCCGCCGCCCTTCTTGTTGACGCCGGATTCGATGAACTCGTGATAGAGATCGTTGCCCTCGCGGGTACGCTCGCCGACGCCGGCGAACACCGAGTAGCCGCCATGCGCCTTGGCGATGTTGTTGATCAGTTCCTGGATCAGAACGGTCTTGCCGACGCCTGCGCCGCCGAACAGGCCGATCTTGCCGCCCTTGGCGTAGGGAGCCAGCAGGTCCAGAACCTTGATGCCCGTGATGAGGATCTGGGCTTCCGTCGACTGATCGACATAGTCGGGGGCGGGCTGGTGGATGGCGCGGAATTCGGTCGCCTTGACCGGGCCTTCCTCGTCGACTGGTTCGCCGATGACGTTGATGATGCGGCCGAGCATTTCCGGACCGACCGGCACCGAGATCGGACCGCCGGTGTCGGTAACCGACTGGCCGCGAACCAAGCCCTCAGTGGAGTCCATGGCGATGGTGCGCACGGTGTTTTCGCCGAGGTGCTGGGCAACCTCGAGAACAAGGCGGTGACCGACGTTCTCGGTCTCCAGCGCGTTCAGGATCGCGGGCAACTGGCCTTCCTCGAACTGCACGTCGACGACGGCGCCGATGACCTGACGAACCTTGCCGACAGCACCGGTGGCCTTGGCGGCCGCACGAGGAGCCTTTGCCGCAGCGGCGGGCGCTGCCGCCTTCTTGGCCGGTGCAGCGGCCTTCGCCGGTGCTGAAGTCTTAGCGGTCGCCTTTTTGGGGGTCGCTGCCTTTGCCATCGTCTTTAACCCTTTTCGTCCGTTTGTTTCTCACATGACGCCACGAAGACCACCGGCCTCCATGGCACATGCTAGAGCGCCTCGGCGCCCGAAATGATCTCGATGAGTTCCTTGGTGATCTGCGCCTGCCGCTGCCGGTTGTAGGTGATCGACAGCTTGTTGATCATGTCGCCGGCGTTGCGCGTCGCATTGTCCATCGCACTCATCTTGGCGCCCATCTCGCCAGCCGCGTTTTCCAGCAGCGCGCGGAAAACCTGCACCGAGATGTTGCGCGGAATGAGATCGGAAAGGATTTCGCCGGGCTCCGGCTCGTATTCGTATACGGCGCTGCCGTTTGCGGCCTCGCCCGTCGAAACCGTAGCAGCCGGAATGATCTGCTGCGAGGTCGGGATCTGCGAGATCACCGACTTGAACTGCGAATAGAACAAGGTGCAGACGTCAAAGGCGCCTTCGTTGAACAGGCTAACGATCTTCCTGGCGATTGCATCAGCATTGACGAAGCCGAGCGTCTTGACCTCACGCAGATCGACACGTTCGATGATCATCGAAGCGTAATCGCGGCGTAGGATGTCGAAGCCCTTCTTGCCGACGCAAACGATCTTTACCGTCTTGCCCTCGGTAAGCAGCTTGCGGATATGATCGCGGGCAAAGCGCGCGATCTGCGAGTTGAACCCGCCGCACAGGCCGCGCTCGGCGGTGCAGACGACGAGCAGATGCACGTCGTCATTGCCGGTGCCGGTCATCAGCGCGGGAGCATCGCCGCCGCCGCCGACGGCCTGGGAGATATTGGCCAGAACCGCCGCCATGCGCTCCGAATAGGGACGCGCGGCCTCGGCAGCTTCCTGGGCGCGGCGCAGTTTCGCCGCGGCGACCATCTGCATCGCCTTGGTGATCTTCTGCGTCGCCTTGACTGAGGCGATGCGGTTACGAAGGTCTTTCAGTGACGCCATGCTTCAAACTCTGTTCCCGCGGCCGATCTCTGCTCAGGCAAAGGTCTTGGCGAAAGTGTCGATCTCGGCCTTCAGCTTGCCGCGCAGATCGTCCGAGAGTGCCTTTTCCTTGCGGATGGCTTCCAGAACGTCCTTGCCGGTCGAGCGCATATGCGACAGCAGGCCCTGCTCGAACTTGCCGACATCGCCGACGGCCAGTTTGTCGAGGTAGCCGTTGACGCCGGCGAAAATCACCGCAACCTGCTCTTCCGTCTTGAGCGGCGAAAACTGCGGCTGCTTGAGCAATTCGGTCAGGCGTGCGCCGCGATTGAGCAGGCGCTGGGTCGAAGCGTCGAGGTCCGAACCGAACTGTGCGAATGCCGCCATTTCGCGGTACTGCGCAAGCTCGCCCTTGATGGAGCCGGCAACCTGCTTCATCGCCTTGATCTGGGCCGAGGAGCCGACGCGCGACACTGACAGGCCGACGTTCACGGCAGGACGGATGCCCTGGAAGAACAGGTTGGTTTCCAGGAAGATCTGGCCGTCGGTGATCGAGATCACGTTGGTCGGGATGTAGGCCGACACGTCGTTGGCCTGTGTCTCGATGATCGGCAGGGCGGTCAGCGAACCGTTGCCATGATCGTCGTTGAGCTTCGCAGCGCGCTCCAGCAGGCGCGAATGCAGGTAGAACACGTCGCCGGGGTAGGCTTCACGGCCCGGCGGGCGGCGCAGCAGCAGCGACATCTGGCGATAGGCGACGGCCTGCTTGGACAGATCGTCATAGGAGATCAGCGCATGCATGCCGTTGTCACGGAAATATTCGCCCATGGTGCAACCGGCGAAGGGAGCAATGTACTGCAGCGGGGCCGGATCGGACGCGGTGGCCGCGATGATAATCGAATAGTCGAGCGCGCCGCGCTCTTCGAGAATTTTCACGAACTGCGCGACCGTCGAACGCTTCTGGCCGACAGCAACGTAGACACAATAGAGCTTTTCCGATTCCGGACCGCTCTCGTGGATGGCCTTCTGGTTGAGGATGGTGTCGAGGATGATGGCGGTCTTGCCGGTCTGGCGGTCGCCGATGACCAGTTCGCGCTGGCCGCGGCCGACGGGGATGAGCGCATCGATGGCCTTCATGCCGGTCGACATCGGCTCATGCACCGACTTGCGCGGGATGATACCGGGCGCCTTGACGTCAACGCGGCGGCGCTCCTTGGTCTTGATCGGCCCCTTGCCGTCGATCGGATTGCCGAGTGCGTCGACGACGCGGCCGAGCAGTTCCGGACCGACCGGCACGTCGACGATGGCGCCGGTGCGCTTGACGGTGTCGCCTTCCTTGATGTCGCGGTCGCTGCCGAAGATGACGACGCCGACATTGTCGGCTTCAAGGTTGAGGGCCATGCCGCGGATGCCGCCGGGGAACTCGACCATCTCGCCGGCCTGAACGTTGTCGAGACCGTAAACGCGGGCGATGCCGTCACCGACCGACAGAACCTGGCCGACTTCGGAAACTTCGGCTTCCTTGCCGAAATTCTTGATCTGATCTTTCAGAATTGCGGAGATTTCCGCGGCGCGGATGTCCATCAGCCGACCTCTTTAAGTGCAAGCTTGAGCGAATTGAGTTTGGTTTTAAGCGACGTATCGATCTGGCGCGAGCCCATCTTGACGATCAGGCCGCCGAGCAGCGAAGGATCGACGGTAACGTTGATGGTCACGTCCTTGCCGGCGACGCCTTTCAGCGCAGCCTTGAGTTCCGTCTGCTGGGCAGCGCTGAGCGCATGCGCCGACGTGACGTCGGCAGACGCCTCGCCACGATGTTCGGCGGCAATCTTGCGGAATGCCCTGATCATGCCCGGAACCGCGAACAACCGGCGGTTTTGGGCCACGACCCGCAGGAAATTGCCGGCGAGACCCGTGATCTTGGCCTTATCGGAGATTGCGGAGATGGCGCGCTCCTGATCCTCGGCGGCAAACACCGGGCTTTCGATGAGGCGCTTCAGATCGGCGCTTTCGGCCAGCATGGTCTCGAAGCTGGTCAGCGCAGCTTCGACCTTGGCGACGGAATTCTCCTGAAGCGCGAGATCGAAAAGTGAGCCTGCATAACGCTCTGCAACACCCGAGATTGGCGAGGACGACTGTGCCACGGACCGTCTTTTCTCTTGTTTGACAGGCCATAGATTGTGGCGCGAGTAAAAACTCTGGCTAAATCTTTGACCTTACTTAGGTTTTCTCAAGCCCAAGGGAGCGGCTTCCGCTTCCCCCGGCTGAAAGTCGATTGCCGTCTAGCACAGGCCTTTTCATACCGCAATCATCGACGGGCAAGGAATTCCGGCACTATTGTCGCATCCGGCGATCAAGCTCTGCCGCGAACCGCCATTTCAGGGCAAAAAGCCGAAGGCGAAGGCAAGCGGAAATGCCGCCAACACCAGATCGACCAGAATCGCGACCCAGTTGTAGGGGGTATTCGCGCCATCTGTCATCATGCCGAGGATTCGGCCGAATGCCGTGAACAGCCAGGAAAAACCGAGGGCCATATAGAGCAGAGGTTGCGCCAGCAAAATGGCACACAAACCGAGGCCAAGATAGAAGCCGGCAATACGGCTGCGTCCTTCCGCAATCGCTTCCGGCTTGTCGGGATGCGGCTGGAGCCTAAGCGCCCTGAACGCCAGTCCCGGCGCCAGGAACAATATGAGCCCCAGCGCAACAGTGACGGCGGCACTTGACCATGCCAGCCACTCGCCCTGGCTCATCGGCCACGGAAACGAAAACTCCATCGCGATCCCTCTTTGTCCGCCACTTCGACCTACAGCGCGTCGCGCTCAAACGGATTCATGCGACGCGCTTCAAGTCTCTGGTTTTACACATGTCGTGATCCCGAAACCCGTTCCCACTTTCGGGCGACATGCTTTAGCCTTCCCCCTAAGCAGCGAGAAAGGCAAGGGCGACCTCCTTGACCTTATAAAAAACTCTGCGGATCGATATCGACTTGCACGCGCACCGAGCCGCGCGGTTTCGGGCCAGCCGCCAGTATCTGGCGGATGAAGCCTTGAATGTCGCAGCGGCGTTCGCCATGCACCAGGAGCCGAAACCTGTGCCGCCCGCCGATTAGCGCCAGCGGCGCTTCCGCCGGGCCGAGGAGGTGGATTTCGGATGCCTCGGGTACTGCCCGGCGCAGGCCGCGCGCATGTGATTCTGCTTCGGCACGCGTCGCGGCACTTACGATGATGCCGGCCAACCGCCCGAACGGCGGCAGCGCGGCACGCTCCCGTTCCGCGATCTCGCGCATGTAGAAATTTTCGGAATCACCCGAGACGATTGCCTGCATCACCGGATGGTCAGGCTGGTAGGTCTGCAACAGACCGAGGCTCTTTTTGCCGGTCCGCCCTGCGCGGCCCGTGACCTGGGACAATAGCTGGAAGGTGCGCTCCGTGGCGCGAGGGTCGCCATTGGCGAGGCCGAGGTCGGCATCGACCACGCCGACAAGCGTCATGTTGGGAAAGTTGTGGCCCTTGGCGACGAGTTGCGTGCCGATGACAATGTCGGCGTCGCCGTTGGCGATGGCCTCCAGTTCCAGCCTCAGCCGGCGCACGCCGCCCAGCATGTCGGAGGACAAGACGATGGTGCGGGCATTGGGAAAATGCGTCACAACTTCCTCGGCGATGCGTTCGACACCCGGCCCGCAAGCGACCAGATGATCGAAGGTTCCGCATTCCGGACATGCTTCGGGCCGCTTCTCGGCATGGCCGCAGTGGTGGCAGACAAGTTGACCGCGAAAGCGGTGCTCGACCAGCCAGGACGAGCAGACAGGACAGCCGAAGCGGTGGCCGCAGACCCGGCACAGCGTGAGCGGCGCGTAACCGCGCCGGTTGAGGAACAACAGCGACTGTTCCCGTTTTTTCAGCCCTTGCCGGATATGGGAAAGCAGGACGGGCGACAGGAACCCGCCCCGTGTAGGAGGTGCGCGACGCATGTCGATAGCCTTGAGGTCCGGGAGGGCCGCATCGGCAAAGCGCGACGACAGCACGGCGCGCTTGTAGCGGCCCTGCATGGCATTGACGCGGCTTTCGACGGAAGGCGTCGCCGAAGCCAACACCACCGGAAACCCACCGATATGGCCCCGCACCACCGCCATGTCGCGGGCATTGTAGAAGACCCGGTCCTCCTGCTTGTAAGCGGGGTCGTGCTCCTCGTCGACGACGATCAGGCCGAGCTCCTTGAACGGCAGGAACAGCGCCGAACGGGCGCCAGCCACTACCCGAACCGTGCCTTCCGCCACCTGCCGCCAGACACGCTCGCGCATGCGTGGCGGCAAGTCGGAATGCCACTCGGCCGGCTTGGCCCCGAAGCGGTTCTGGAAGCGCTCGAGGAAGGCATGGGTGAGCGCGATCTCGGGCAGCAGGATCAAAACCTGCCTGCCTTGCTGCAGGGCAGCGGCCACGGCTTCGAAATATACCTCGGTTTTGCCGGAGCCGGTCACGCCATCGAGCAGTGTGACGCTGAAGCCGTCAGTCGCGAAGCCGGCGCGCAACATGTCGGCGGCATCCTTCTGGTCCGGCATCAGGTCGGGCGCGGCATAATTGGTATCGGGCGCAACGACCACCGGGCGCGGCGGTATCTTTACTTGCTCGAACACGCCTTGCGCTTTCAACCCGTCGATAACTGTAGAGGATACGCCGGCCGCATGGGCCAGCCCGGAACGTGTCCAGGATAAGCCGTCCGAAGCCATTTCGAGGACGCGCGAGCGCGCCGCTGTCAGCCGATCCGGTTCCGCCATCGTGCGCCGCAGGCCCTCGATCCAAGGCTCGGGATCGAAGGCTTCGGGAGCACGCAACAGCATGCGCGCCACCATGCCGGGCGGCGACAGGGTGTACTGAGCAACCCAGTCGACGAAACGACGCGTGGCATGATCGATCGGGGGACAGACGAACACCTGTTCGATAGGCCGCAGTTTTTTCGAGTCGATGTTTTCGACCGCACCGTCCCAGACGATGCCGGCAACCTGCCGCGGTCCGAGCGGCACGCGCACGATCGAACCCGGCACCACGCACATCCCGCTCGGAACCGCATAGGTGTAGGGGCGTTCCGCCGGCATGGGAACCAATACCGGAACGGCTGCATCGAAAGGCGAATCTTTGCTCATCAAGCGTGACCTTGCCCCGACTTTGGTCTAGAGCAAAGGCCAACGCCGAGCGTGCCCTCCCGCCACCCGGAAAATTCCAAGGAGACTGATATGAAATTCTTCGTTGATACCGCCGACATCAAGGAAATCCGCGAACTGAACGAACTGGGACTGGTCGACGGCGTCACCACCAACCCCTCACTGATCCTGAAATCCGGCGGCAAGATCGATGAAGTGACGCGCCAGATCTGCGACATCGTCAAGGGTCCTGTCTCGGCCGAAGTCACCGCCACAGACTATGCCGGCATGATGGCCGAAGCCAAGGTGCTGGCCAAGATCGCCGACAACGTCGCGATCAAGGTGCCGCTGACATTCGACGGGCTGAAGGCCTGCAAGGCGATCCGCTCGGAAGGCCGCATGGTCAACGTCACGCTGTGCTTCTCGGCCACCCAGGCGCTGCTTGCCGCCAAGGCCGGCGCCTCGTTCATCTCGCCCTTTGTCGGTCGTCTTGATGATACCGGCATCGAAGGCATGGACCTGATTTCCGAGATCCGCCAGATCTACGACAACTACGACTTCGCCACGGAAATCCTTGTCGCTTCGGTACGCACCATCAACCACGTCAAGGACGCGGCGATCATCGGAGCGGATGTCGCCACGGTGCCACCCGCCACTTTGCGTGCACTGGTCAAGCATCCGCTGACCGACAAGGGGCTCGAAGCCTTCCTCGCCGATTGGGCCAAGACCGGCCAGAAGATCGGCCACTGATCGACGGATAAAACGACGAAGCGCTACTGGCGCTTCGTCAGGTCCTGGGCAATCGCCAGACGCAACAGTTCGGCCAGTTCGCGTGCGGCGCGGTTCTCGGCATCGATCTGGGCTCGGTAGGAGGCGAACTCCTGCGTCGGCCTGTCGAATGACGACGAGATCGAGCGCTGGCCCGTACCGACAACCTTGCCGGTGCCGGTCTCAGCCAGCTTGTAGGCCGCCGTCAGCGTCACCGTTCCGGCGGTCGGTTCGTCCTGATCCGTGGTCACCTGGATGGTGGCAGCGGACTGGACCAGTTTGGTCACGCCGAGGTCGAGCGAATAGGCTGGCGTGGCGGGCTCGCCCGCACCGCGCGTTAAGGCGAAGATCAAATTGTTGCGCACTTGCTGCGCGTAGCGCGTCTTGACCGGCTTGACGGCAATCGATGCCAATTCCTCAGCCGCGCCGACGTCGCTGCCCGCCGAGAGCTGCGCATTGGAATAGAGCGGGCGCACCGTGCAGGCCGAGGCCAGTGCCGCACAAAGAAACAGTCCAGCTAGCAAGGCGGGGCGCAAGCGGCGCGCCACGGCGGGCTTGCTGTCTTCATGCAACGACATTGACGATCCTCTGGGGCACGACGATCACTTTGCGCGGTGTCTTGCCCTCAAGTGCCTTCTGCACGAAGTCGAGAGCCAGTGCCGCCTTTTCGACCGCAGCTTGATCCGCGTCGCGGGCGATTGTCAAATCGCCGCGCTTTTTTCCGTTGACCTGCACGGGCAGCACGATCTCGTTGTCGACGACGAGCGCCGGATCGAACACTGGCCACGGTTGAGCTGCCACCAGCCCCTTGCCACCCAGCGCGTGCCAGGATTCTTCGGCCAGATGCGGCATCATCGGCGCGATCATGATGACGAGGAACTCGAGCGCTTGCCGGACTGCTCCGGCGCGTTCGGCCTTGCCCTCGATGACCGCGGCAACCTGCGGCGACAACACATTGGTAAGCTCGTAGAGACGGGCCACGGCCTTGTTGAAATGCAGCCGCTCGATGTCTTCCCCCACCGCCTTGAGGATCTTGTGGGCGGCGCGCGACACGGCCGCCGCGTCCCCGTCTGACGCGGCCTTCGGCGCAATGCCCTGCAAGGGCGGCGCTGCGTCCGCAACCAGCCGCCAGACGCGCTGGACAAAACGGTGGGCGCCGTCGACTCCGGCCTCGGTCCAGATGACGTCACGTTCGGGAGGCGAGTCCGACAGCATGAACCAGCGAGCCGTATCCGCGCCGTAGCTGGCGATGATGTCGTCCGGATCGACCACATTCTTGCGTGACTTCGACATCTTCTCGATCGAGCCGATTTCGACAGGAGTGCCTCCGGCGATCATCGTCGCCTGGCGCTTGCCATCGATCTCCTCGATGCTGACTTCGGCGGGCGTGACCCAGCCCATCGGGCCTTTATAGGTCTCGTGCACAACCATGCCCTGCGTGAACAGGCCCTCGAACGGCTCTTCGACGGCGTTGACATGGCCTGTCGCCTTCATGGCGCGGGTGAAGAAGCGCGAATACAGCAGGTGAAGGATCGCATGTTCGATGCCTCCGATATACTGGTTGACCGGCAGCCAGCCGCTCTTGCCGTCGACATAGGCCAGCGTCGTTGGCTCGGCCTCGTTCCAGGGATCGGTGAAGCGCGCGAAATACCACGACGAGTCGACGAAAGTATCCATCGTGTCGGTGTCGCGCCGGGCCTTCTTGCCGCATTTCGGGCAATCGGCATGCTTCCAGGTCGGATGATGGTCGAGCGGATTGCCGGGCTTGTCGAAGGTCACGTCGGACGGCAGTTCGACAGGCAGTTGCTCGACAGGAACCGGCACTGCGCCGCAGTCGTCGCAGTGGATCACCGGAATGGGGCAGCCCCAATAGCGCTGGCGCGAGATCAGCCAGTCGCGCAAGCGGAACTGCACCTTGCGCTCGGCCTGCGGCCGGTTGCCGATGGCGACGCCGGACAGCCGCGTCGCGACCTCGTTGAACGCCTGCTCCGGTGCCATGCCATCCAGGAAGCGCGAATTGATCATCGTGCCGCCGTCGGAATAGGCTTCTTCCGTAATCTGGAAGGTGGCAGCATCGACGCCGTCAGGCTTGACCACCGGCACCACCGGCAAGCCGTATTTGTTGGCAAAATCGAGATCGCGCTGGTCATGTGCGGGGCAACCGAAAATCGCGCCGGTGCCATAGTCCATCAACACGAAATTGGCGACATAGACCGGCAGCGTCCAGTTCTGGTCGAACGGATGGACGACGCGAATGCCGGCATCGTATCCCTTCTTGTCCGCCGTCTCGAGCGTCGCGGCGGAAGTGCCCATATGGTGGACATCGTCGATGAAGGCGGCAAGCTGCGGGTTGGTCTCGGCCGCCTTTCTGGCGAGCGGATGATCGGCGGCAATGGCCATGAAGGAAGCGCCGAAAATGGTGTCGGGGCGGGTCGTATAAATTTCGAGTTCGCTTTCGCCCGCCGGCGCGGTTCCCTCGGCCAGCGGCCAGCGTACCAGAAGGCCTTCTGAACGGCCGATCCAGTTCTGCTGCATGATGCGGACCTTTTCGGGCCAGCGGTCAAGCGTCGCCAGGCTGTCGACCAGGTCCTGCGCCATCGAGGTGATCTTGAAGAACCACTGCGTCAGGTCGCGCTGCTCGACGGGAGCGCCAGAGCGCCAGCCCTTGCCGTCGATGACCTGCTCGTTGGCGAGCACGGTCATGTCGACCGGGTCCCAGTTGACCTTGGCCGACTTGCGCTCGGCCAGACCGGCCCGCCAGAAATCCAGAAACATCTTTTGCTGGTGGCGATAGTAGCTCGGATTGCAGGTGGCGATCTCGCGCGACCAGTCGAGCGACAGGCCCATCGTCTTCAACTGGCCCTTCATCGTTTCGATGTTGGCGTAGGTCCAGTCGCGGGGATTGACCTTGTTGTCGCGGGCGGCGTTCTCGGCCGGCAGGCCGAAGGCGTCCCAGCCCATCGGGTGCAGCACGTTCTCGCCCTTGGCGCGGTGATAACGCGCGACCACGTCGCCCATCGTATAGTTGCGGACATGACCCATATGGATGCGCCCCGACGGATAGGGGAACATCTCGAGCACGTAATATTTCGGCCGCGGGTCCTCGTTCTTCGTCTCGAACAGCTTCTCGGCATCCCAGGCCTTCTGCCATTTGGGTTCGGACGCGCGCGGATTGTATCGTTCGGTTGCCATGACCGGTTTTTCTTTTAAAAGCATACGGAAAGCAGCCGGGCTTGCGCCGGTTGCGGGAGCATGGCCCCGGTCTTCACCACGGTTTCGAGAACCCGTCAACCGTATGGTGCACCGCCGGGGCAAAATCGGCATGTTTGAAATGACAGGATTACGGTATGGGCAATGCGGTCGAACAACTGGCGCTGGTCAAGGCAAGGATCGCGGCAGCCGAACGCCAAGCCGATCGTGAGGCAAGCGCTGCTTCCCTTGTCGCCGTTTCCAAAACCTTCGACACAGAAACGATTCGCCCTGTCATCAAGGCCGGACAGCGCGTGTTCGGAGAGAACCGGGTGCAGGAAGCCCAGGGCAAGTGGCCCGCCCTCAAGGTCGAATTTCCCGACATCGAACTACACCTGATCGGCCCGTTGCAATCCAACAAGGCCAAGGAAGCCGTAGCGCTGTTTGACGTCATCGAAACCGTCGATCGCGAAAAGATAGCAGCGGAGCTTGCCAAGGAAATGGCCAGGCAAGGTCGGGCTCTCAGGCTTTATGTCCAGGTCAATACCGGGTCCGAACCGCAGAAAGCAGGCATAGACCCGAAAGACGCCGTCGCCTTCGTCAAGCGTTGCCGCGAAGCGCACGGGCTCGCCATCGAAGGCCTGATGTGCATTCCCCCCGCGGAAGAAAACCCGGGGCCGCATTTCGCCTTGCTGGAAAAGCTGGCGCGCGAAGCCAGCGTGGGCAAACTCTCCATGGGCATGTCCGGCGACTACGAACTGGCAATAGCTTTCGGCGCCACCAGCGTACGTGTCGGGTCGGCGATCTTCGGCAGCCGCTAGGTCGTAGCGACGAATAAACGTTTGGCTGCGCAGCAGCGCGGCCTCTTCTGGGTCGGGTCAAAATCGCCCCTGAATGCGGCGAAAATGCATAGTGGCGACCTAGCTCCTTGTTTGAGCATCGGATTCTCGACACTCTGGATTCGCTTGTGCTGGGCAAAATGAGCGCTCTGGATTACTCCAGCACGGTCCAGACCGGCTGGTGGTCAGAGCCGTCGGCGTCATTGTCTATCCAGCACTCCTTCACGTTCCGGGCGAGGCCGGCAGACACGAAGCAATAGTCGAGGCGCGAGTGCTTGCCGGCGCCGGAAAGATCGGTCCAGCTTACGCTGCCTTCGGGGGGCGGACCGGCGAGGCGGGAGGCGTCGACGGGATGATGGGCAACGATGCGGCGACCGAACAGGGGATCGGGCGCGCCGGTCATCTCGGCATATTCAGGTTCGCCGGGGCGCATGTTGAAATCGCCCATGAGGATGAAATCCTCGGGGCAGGGCGGTTCGGGAAAGCCGTATTCGCCGGCGCCGGTGATGGAGCCTCCTTCCATGGGATAGGCGAAGGCTCGCTCTTTCAGGTGGCGGACCTGCATGACGCGCTCTTGCGGGTTCACATGGTCGAGATGGACGCTGTAGACGCGCAGCGGCCCCAGCGGCGTGACGATCAGGCCTTCGAGTGCGGCGCGCTGCAGATTGGCCTTGTCGTAGGTGCGGCTGCGCGGCAAAAGCAGGTTGCGGCTGGAAGCAATCGGCCAGCGCGAGAAAAGCATGTTGCCGAACTGGAAGCGCAGCGCGGGCTTGGGCGGATTGGGCACCAGAGCGCCGAAATCGATATCCATCGCCGCGCCGTAGACGTGAAAATGGTTTGGCAACAGAGCGGTGAGGCCGGCAACCATGTCGATGCCGCCATTGGTGGGATAGTTGCGGGTGACCTCCTGCAAGGCGATGATGTCGGCACCAGCGACGCTTTCGGCAATGCGCTCAAGGCCGACCTTGTCGTCACGGCCGACGCCGAATTGCACATTGTAAGTCACCAGCTTCATTGCGATATCTCCTGTTCACCCGCCAGAATCGATTTGCCTGCTCTCGCGCTGGGCGCCACCTTAGGGTAGGGAAGGCCGTTCCATGAAACGCAATAGCAGCGGAAACAGCAGCGTCCGATGAAATTTCTCGATCAAGCCAAGGTCTACATACGCTCCGGCGACGGTGGCGCCGGTTCGGTATCGTTCCGGCGCGAAAAATTCATCGAGTTTGGCGGGCCGGACGGCGGCGACGGCGGGCGCGGCGGCGATGTCTGGGTCGAAGTGGTCGACGGGCTGAACACGCTGATCGATTATCGCTACCAGCAGCATTTCAAGGCCAAGACCGGAACGCATGGCATGGGCCGCAACATGACCGGCGCCAAGGGCACCGACGTGACGCTGAAAGTGCCGGTCGGCACGCAGGTGATGGCCGAAGACAACGAGACGCTGATCTGCGACATGGTTCGGGTCGGCCAGCGTTTCCTGCTTGCCAAGGGTGGCAATGGCGGCTTCGGCAACCAGCATTTCAAGACCTCGACCAACCAGGCGCCGCGCCGCGCCAATCCCGGCCTGGCGGGCGAAGAGATGAACATCTGGCTGAGGCTGAAGCTGATCGCCGATGCCGGGCTGGTCGGCCTGCCCAATGCCGGCAAATCGACCTTCCTCGCTGCGGTGACGGCGGCCAAGCCGAAGATTGCCGACTATCCGTTCACGACGCTGCATCCCGGTCTCGGCGTTGCCCGCATCGATGCGCGCGAATTCGTCATTGCCGACATTCCGGGCCTCATCGAAGGCGCGCATGAGGGCGTCGGCATCGGCGACCGCTTCCTCGGCCATGTCGAGCGCACGCGCGTGTTGCTGCATCTGGTGTCGGCGCTGGAGGACAATGCAGGCAAGGCCTACAAGACCGTGCGCCGCGAACTCGAAGCCTATGGTCATGGCCTTGCCGAAAAGCCGGAAATCGTGGCGCTCAGCCAGGTCGATATCCTTGACGCCGATGCGCGCAAGAAGAAGCTCGCTTCGCTGAAGCGGGCGGCCGGCAAGGCGCCAGTGCTGTTGTCTGCCGTGACCGGCGAGGGGGTCGAGGCCGTGTTGCGCGGGTTGATGGCCGTGGTGGAAGAAGCGCGGGGTCTGCCGGCCAGCGCCAAGGCGGCCGACGATCGGTGGAAAGCCTGACGGTTATGGCGACGGGCTCGACTACGCTTTCACTGAAGAGCTACCGCCGCATCGCGGTCAAGATCGGCTCGGCGCTGCTGGTCGACCGCACCAAGGGGCTGAAGCGCGACTGGCTGGCTTCGCTTGCCGACGACATCGGAACGCTGGCCGAAGGCGGCGCGGAAATCCTCGTCGTCTCGTCCGGCGCCATCGCGCTCGGCCGCACCATTCTGGGGCTCGGCAAGCGGGCGCTGAAGCTGGAGGAAAGCCAGGCGGCCGCCGCGGTCGGCCAGATCGCGCTAGCCGGCGCATGGTCGGATGCGCTGGGCAGCCACGGCCTGAAATCGGGGCAGATCCTGCTCACGCTTGGCGATACCGAGGAGCGCCGCCGCTATCTCAATGCGCGCGCCACCATCTCGACGCTGCTCAAGATGAAGGCCATCCCGGTCATCAACGAGAACGACACGGTGGCGACTTCCGAAATCCGCTATGGCGACAACGACCGGCTGGCGGCACGCGTCGCCACCATGATGGGGGCGGACCTTCTGGTGCTGCTTTCCGACATTGACGGGCTTTACACGGCACCGCCGGCGCGCGACCCGAAGGCGGCGTTCATTCCATTGGTCGAGCGCATCACGCCCGATATCGAGGCGATGGCGGGGGCTGCCGCTTCCGAACTGTCGCGCGGCGGCATGCGCACCAAGCTCGACGCCGGCAAGATCGCCACGGCCGCGGGGACCGCGATGATCATTACCGCCGGCACGCGCCAGTCGCCGTTGATGGCGATCGAGCGCGGCGAGCGGGCGACCCTGTTTCGGCCGAGCACGCATCCGGTCAAGGGCTACAAGACCTGGATCGCCGGTCAGCTCGAGCCGGCGGGGCGGCTGACGGTGGACGAGGGCGCGGTCAAGGCGCTGTTGTCGGGCAAATCGCTGCTGCCGGCCGGCGTAAAACAGGTGAGCGGCAATTTCTCGCGCGGCGATACGGTGGCGATCCTTTCGCCGGACAGCCGCGAGATCGCGCGCGGGCTGGTTGCGTACGATGCCGCCGATGCCGTAAGGATCGCCGGATTGAAAACTGCCGAGATCGAGGCTGTGCTCGGCTATGAGGCGCGTTCGGCCATGATCCACCGCGACGATCTGGTGGTGAGCGACGTCGAAGCATAAGCGGAAGGATGAGACATGCTGAAGGCGCATGACCGATCCACTGACGACACCATTGCCATGATGGCCGGGATCGGCCGCAAGGCGCGCGCTGCCGCACGGCCACTGGCGATCGCCACGGCCGAGCGCAAGCATGCCGCGCTGGTCGGCATGGCCGAGGCCATCGCCGCTTCTGAACAGGATATCCTCGACGCCAACGCCATCGATATGTCGAACGGCGAGGAGGCCGGCCTGTCGCCGGCGATGATGGACCGCCTGAAGCTTTCGCCGGCGCGCATCCGCGCCATGGCCGACGGCATCCGCGCCATTGCCGAACTGCGCGATCCGGTAGGCGACGTCATTGCCGAATGGGATCGGCCCAACGGCCTGCATATCGAGCGGGTGCGCACGCCGCTTGGCGTCGTCGGTGTCATCTATGAAAGCCGGCCGAACGTCACAGCCGATGGCGGGGCGCTGTGCCTGAAGGCCGGCAATCCGGTGATTTTGCGCGGCGGTTCGGATTCGCTGAACTCGTCGGCGGCCATCCATGCCTGCCTCGTCGAAGGCTTGAGGACTGCGGGCCTGCCGCAAGAGGCGATCCAACTCGTGCCGACCACCGACCGCGCCGCTGTCGGCGAGATGCTGAAGGGGCTTGCCGGAAATCTCGACGTGATCATCCCGCGCGGCGGACGCAGCCTGGTCGAGCGGGTGCAGACCGAAGCGCGGGTGCCGGTGTTCGCGCATCTGGAAGGCATCTGCCACCTCTATATCGACAAGTCCGCCGATCTCGACATGGCGGTGAAGGTGGCGGTCAACGCCAAGATGCGCCGCACCGGCGTCTGCGGCGCGGCCGAGACGCTGCTGATCGACCGTGCGGTTGTCTCGACGCACCTGAAGCCGGTTCTGGAAGCGCTCAGCGCAGCCGGCTGCGAGATACGGGCGGACGTGGATGTGCTGGCCGCGTTCGGCGATGCCACGCCGGCAGGCGAGGCCGACTGGCACACGGAATATCTCGACGCCATCATCTCGGCGAAGCTGGTCGACGGGGTTGCCGGAGCCATCGAGCATATCGAGACCTATTCCTCGCACCACACCGAGGCAATCGTGGCGGAGGATGCCAAAGCGGTCGAGCGCTTCTTCAACGAGATTGATTCGGCCATTCTCTTGCACAACGCCTCGACCCAGTTCGCCGATGGCGGCGAGTTCGGCATGGGCGCCGAGATCGGCATCGCCACCGGCAAGATGCATGCGCGCGGCCCGGTCGGCGTCGAACAACTCACCTCGTTCAAGTATCGCGTGCGCGGTTCCGGACAGGTGCGGCCTTGACCGGCTTCGCCGTCAGGCAGTGAGAGCGGGCGTGCTCTCGTCCGTGCCGCCTGCCGTCGCCCGCCAGTATCTGCGCATGCCGCATGTCGAAAAAGGCATGCAGGTCGGCCTGTTCGGCGGCTCGTTCAATCCGCCGCATGCAGGCCACGCACTGGTTGCCGACATTGCGCTCAGACGACTTGCGCTGGACCAGCTCTGGTGGATCGTCACCCCCGGCAATCCGCTCAAGGCGACGCGCGAGCTGGCGCCGCTTGCCGAGCGCATCCGCCTGTCCGAGCGCACGGCACGTGATCCGCGCGTCAAGGTGACCGCCTTCGAGGCCGCGCATCACGTGCGCTACACCGCCGACACGCTGGCGCTGGTGCATGCGAAGAACCCCGGCATCGATTTCGTCTGGATCATGGGCGCCGACAGCCTGCGCGAATTCCACCGCTGGCAGCGCTGGCGCCAGATCATGCTGACCTTTCCCATTGCCGTCATCGACCGGCCGGGGGCTACGCTGTCGTTCCTGTCCTCGGTGGTGGCCAAGACGTTCGACTATGCGCGCGTCGACGAAAACGATGCGCCGCGCCTGGCGCGCATGAAGGCGCCTGCCTGGACCTTCATCCACGGCCCGCGCTCGGTGCTGTCGTCCACGGCCATTCGCAACGGCGCCAAGACGTAGTTGTATCCAAAGCGTGTCGCTTTTGCTGCCGCCTCGAGCGAGGCGGACAGGCCATGATCGGGCGATGAACAAGACCTTCGATACTGAAGCCGTAGACGACCGCGCGGGCGCTGCCGGCGAACCCACGCCGCTGATTGCGATTGCCAGCGTCATCGTCTCGATGGGCCTGGTCGCCATCGGCAACGGCCTGATGTTCGCCTACATTCCCGTGCGCCTCGGCGCGGAAGGCTTCGACCCGACCTGGGCAGGCCTGATCGTGACCGGGCTGTCGGCTGGCGGGCTTGCCGGCTGCATCTTCACCGGGCCGCTGGTGCGGCGTGTCGGCCATGCGCGCGCTTTCATGGTGCTGTCGGCGCTCATTGCCCTGTCCAACGCCAGCGTGGGCGCAGGCACTTATCCGGTGCTGTGGATCGCTGCGCGCGCGCTTTACGGCTTTGCCATTTGCGGCCTGTTCATCGTGGCGCAGAGCTGGTTGAACGATGTCGTCGCCAACACCATACGCGGCCGGGTCATGGCGGTGTTCTACGTCGCCTATACCGCCGGTCTCGGCGTCGGCTATTTCACGCTAGCCTTCATCGATCTGGCAACCGCAGAGGCGCCGCTGATCGGCATCGCCTTCACGGCGCTGTCTATCCTGCCCGTGGGGCTGACCAGGCTGGCCCAGCCGCCGCCGCCACTGGCCGCCTCTGTTGCCTTGAAGAAAGCCTGGCGCATTTCTCCCGTCGGCCTTGCGGCGATGCTGGCGGTCGGCGGCCTGTCGATGACCATCACCGGCTTTGCCCCGATCCATGCGACGGCCAAAGGCTACAGCCAGGCCGATGTGGCGCTGCTGTTGTCGTGCATGCCGCTCGGCACGCTGTTGCTGCAAATTCCGTTCGGCTGGATTTCCGATCGCACCGACCGCCGCTACGTGCTGATCGGCGCTTCCGGCCTGGCCGCCGCCGGCGGCCTGCTGGCGCTTGGCTTCGACGGCGGGGCGCTGGGGTTGCTCATCGTCATCTATGTGATCTGGGATGGCGCTTCGGAATCGATTTATTCGCTAGGTAGCGCCCACGCCAACGACAGGGCCGGCAAGGACGATCTGGTGGCGCTGTCAAGTTCGCTGCTGTTTGCGTGGTCGCTGTCCGGCTTCGTCGTTCCGGGCATCGTCACCGGCCTGTCGGTGGTCGTGGGCACGCAGGCCTTCATGTATGTGGCCGTGATCATAGCCGCCGCATTCCTGGTTTTCGTGATCTGGCGCGTCGCCACCACCCAGGCTGTGCCTGCCGATGAAACGGGCAGCTTCGCGCCGATGACGGCTCAGGCGCCATTGCCGGTGGAGCTTGCCTTTTCGCCGGACGACGAGCAGCAACAGCGCTAGGCACGACGAAAAAGGGATGCAAATCGACCGGTTGCTTTTTCGAATTCGCCAGCCTATATCGCCCTCACGGCTGCGCCCATCGTCTAGCGGTCAGGACGGCGCCCTCTCACGGCGCAAACAGGGGTTCGATTCCCCTTGGGCGTACCAACAATTTCAATAGTTTAGGTTGTCATCCGTCGAAACCGTCAAATAACGGTCGAATAAGCGCGTTTGTGAGCGGCAGGAAGCCGAGCAGCGCAAGGAGATTGAGCGGCAGAATCGCCAGTTCCATAAGTCTGGCGCACCACACTGAAGATGCTGCGACCTCAAAAGTTAAGCGCCTTTCGACAAGTGCGGAGTTATCTCTTTGACTTACGCCATTCATTCGAGGGCCAACCAAGCCTTGGATGGCAGTTGGCTGATGCGACTCGCGTCACTGAAGGAGACAGCATCGGCCAGACGTCCCCTCCCAAGTCTGTCGCCCAAAAATAAATGAGGCGCTAATAAACTTTACAGTTTGGCTTTGTCACATTGCTGAACGCCTTGGCGTACCCCTTCTGGCCAAATTTTTTCCGCTCGCCCCGATAAGTTCCCTTGACGACCTTGCAAGTCCCACCGCCTAGCCTGACCTGAAACTCGATTTTATCAACGGCATCCCACCCGATAATGTCACCAGATGCCGGGAAACGTTTGATCTCCGTGGCTTGGCTTTTTAACGTCAGAATACCCCCGCTGAAGCTGCTGGTGGTCGAGTATTTGATTGTTCCCGTCTCACCGGGTTTTGCAGGGTTAGAACAACGTATGACATCCGAATGTTTGCCGCCCAGCCGGAACATCGGTGCGAACCCTGAGAACCTTCCGTCGACATCACAGCCGGAAATGAAGTTGCCGCCGTATTGAGCGACCAGCATTTCTTTGCCCTCGACCCGCATCTGGGTAATGGCGAGGCCGTTACTGGCATACTTGTGTCGAAAGAGTTGGAAGTCGTTTTTCAGAGGGTCCCAGGAATGGTCGTCTATCTGAAGCGAGTACTCGATTTGTATATATTTGAAGGGAAATTTTTCAGCAGCTTGAACTGGGGTGACCAAGCCAATAACGACTGCAAGACTGGGTATGAACAATTTCACGGCGCACCTCTAGTTACAAGCATATTTGCCATTAATGAGAGCGCAGCTCTCGCCGGTCGACTTATATGAACCGCTGCCTCCCTTTTGTTTTACTAGTGCGTCGTTGGCCTTCCTCAATTGTCTGGCCGTTTTCTTGTCTCCCGCCCGCTCCGCCGCGTCGATGCCCATGCGATAGGCAATATTCGCTTTCGTGGTCTTGCCTGCCTTCTCTGCTTCGAAACCGGTTCTGAGCCAGTGCAGCGCATCTGCTATATCGGCGTTCTTATCGTTGATTTTGGCTTCGCGCAGATTGCCCGCCTTAACGGCTTCATCCGACGCCTTCAGAAAGGCGATACGCGCTTCGTTGAATTTACCGGCCTGCTGCAAAGCCAGGCCCTTCCGATTATGGGAACGGCTCATTGTTCCGTGGCGCTGCTGATCCAATTGAACGCTGCCGAGATTGTCCGTCATCTGGCTTTGGCTCGCGAGGGATTGGATGATGGATAGAACAGCTGCCCCGACTGCTAGACCTGCCGCAACCTGGCCACCAGCATTGCTAGATGAATTTGTCGTGGATCGAGGCCTGTCGCCCGGCAGGCATGCAAAGGCATTGCTGGCTAGATGCTTACCGGGGCCGCAAACGGCATCGGCGTTGGAAGCCGTAGGAAGTATCACAAACAAGGAAACTACAATCCAAACCGCCCTAGTGGATTTGCCCACCCCTATCCCTCCCCAGCGACAAGCGACATGAAGCAATCCAGCTTTACCAGTCGGTTTTGTCAAGGCATTACCCGCCAGTGCAAATCCGGTACACGCTTGACTTTGACATGCCGACCGCAACCGCGGCGGCTTCGAATGTGAGGCCTTGGCGTGTAGGGCGATTACTGGGCACGGCTGACGCCGGCCGGAGTGGAAGCCCTGCTGGCGCTCGATGCGACGCAGGGCTAGGCCCCAACGCGTGGAATGCCGTCATGGCCGCGCCTCCATCGCCTTTATATCCTTCATAAGGCTTTTGAAGAACGTTCCCTCGCTGTCCTCGTCGTCCGCGTTCCAGCGTTCGTAGACTCTCACCTTTGCGAGGATGCCGGCCAGGCCGTTCGCGCGGGTTTTCATGATCTTGAAGAACAGCCGGGACACTGCCGCTGCCCTACCTTCTTCCTCACGCTCTGTCTTATGAACCCGGGATCGACGGCGCTTCTCAAGCCGGGACAAGAGCCGGTCAAAGGTCTCCTCGATTTTCGCCGTCGTGGCGGTAGCCTCGTCCCACTCGTCACTTCGGACGAAGAACTTAGCTTCGAGCCGCAGGAGATGGTTGTCGGAGCAGTGTGCTTTCTTGCCCATCACACCGTCTCCCGAAGGCTAATATCAGCGAGGCGCTTGATATCAGCTTTGCGGTTCGCATGGCGGTGTTGCGCATCCCAGTCGCGGAACAATGCCATGATGAGGGGAAGAGCGGCGGTCATGCTTCACCCTTTTCCGTATGGTTCGAATTTTCGCGCAACATAGCCATTATCTCGGCCCGGATTTCTGGCGGTGCCTTGCGAAACAATTCCAGACTTTCCTGGATTTCATCGGCGGCTTTCATGAAGTCGGAAACCTTAGGCTTGCGGCTAGCAGCGCTCATGCTGCACCGCCTTCCGCCAAAGCGATCACGTCGAAGACGACATTCACGAAGGCTCCCAAAATGGGAAAACATCGCGCCATTTCTGGTGTGAAGTCCTTGCTGTCGCTGGAGATCAGCGCCGCCCGCGCCTTGATATGCAAATCGGCGACATTGGCGACGGGAACCTCCATGAGAGCGGAGAT
The DNA here is from genome assembly GCF_001427385.1 of Mesorhizobium sp. Root157. Taxonomy (GTDB): domain Bacteria; phylum Pseudomonadota; class Alphaproteobacteria; order Rhizobiales; family Rhizobiaceae; genus Mesorhizobium. The sequence continues at coordinate 150,661 of NZ_LMGJ01000036.1, read as the reverse complement.
TGCACGGTCCAGGTCCTTCTCAGCTTCCCTGACCCGGGCGATAACTGCGCCGGAGCCTGCAGCCTCTCGAAGCTTTTCAGTTTCGGCGAGATATGCCTCCATTTCCTCGACATCGGCGAGGCCTGTCTGTCTCCATTGTTCGGCGCGCTCTTTCACTCGCGCCGAAGCGTTGGCGCGAAGTGGACGGGGATGCTCCATCAGAGCCCGGTGGTCGCTCACTTCCTTGCTTGACTTGATTTTTATGGCTTTGCCGCTGTCGTCGAGCATGGAGCGATCGACGATATCCGTTTCAAAGGTGCCGGACATGAAACCGTACCAGCGCATGCTCTCGGGCGCACGCGGCCAGAGGTGTCGCCATTCGTCCGCTAGCCAGTCGCGGGCGTCTTTCGCTGCGACGAGTTCGCGCCTGGCATCCGTGACAGCTTTGAAGGCTGTTTCGATATCTGGTGAAGCCTTAGGAACTATATTCACCGCTCCTGGCATTGCCATGGCTGGCTCAGCCGCGGGGACGGCAACTGCGACCGCAGCGCCAGCCGTAGCCGTGTTGATGAGAAAGCGCCTGCGGTTGATTTCAGGCAAAGGGGTGGCAGTCGCCCGCGTGGCGTCGTTCGTCATGGCGGCGTTCTCCTATTATTGGTGAGGGGGATCAGGCCGCCAGCGCGGCCAGTTGGGTTTCGAGGCGGCGGCGCATCGCAACCGTGTCGTAGCGGAGGCTCTTGTATTGGAGGGCGTCAATTTCGGCCCTGATGCCTTCAGCCCTACGCTGGGCAGGCGTCGTGCCATCCTTCGCCTGCTTCCATGCGGCCTTGAGGCCCCACGATATGAGCTTGGAATAGGACCACTCACGGCCGGCATACATACGGGCGTAGCGGTGGGCCTCGTTCATTATTGCGGCCCGGTCGAAGGCGATTTTCGGCAAAGCTTCGCCGCTCGCCGGAACGATGATGTTCGGCATGGTCTTTCCCCAGAAGTTCAATTACGATACCTGAGGTATTAAGCATGGCTATTGCACTGCTGTCAATACCTGAGGTATTATATAGTTCCTGAGGGTCTAAATTTTCATGTCGATTTCGAGCGAACAGATACGAGCGGCGAGAGCCTTGCTCCGGTGGGAGCAGAAGGACCTGGCTGCGGCTTCGAAGGTTTCGTTACCTTCGATAAAACGACTGGAATCCCAACCCGGCGCGTTGGCTGCTCAGGCCCGCACGGTCGATGCGCTCGTGGCAGCACTGGAGGCGGGCGGTATTGTTTTCGTTGCGGAGAATGGCGAAGGCCCTGGAGTCCGTCTCCGTAAGAAGGCGGCCCTATAGCTTTGGATCGGTCTTAGCTCGAGCGGACACCTTCCGGGCCTTCTTTCGAGCAGGAGGCTTTGATTTATTCGCCTGACGACGTGCGCGCTCGGCTTCGGCGAAGCGCTTCCGTGCTTCCTCTCGAATTCTCTCGAGAGCATTGACGCCGTCCATCATCTCGGATCGGCCGCGCCGCTCTTGCATGTTTTGGCCCACCAAACGAGAGGCAACCACCTGAAGAGCACCGCTAACAATAGTCTCGCGGGCATCTTCACGTTCCCATGCTTCGTCATAGGTCGGGTTCGAATCGTCTCGCCTAAACGACAGAATCTGGTCGACTTCCCAGCTGGCGGGCCAGTGTCCAACCTTGTCATGATATCGCTCGAAAGCCTCAATGACGGCAACGCACTGCTTGCCAAGTTCATAAGATTTTCCGGCCCCTCGAACGACGCGGATAATATTGGCGGCCAGTTCCCAAAGCGGCCATTCGATCTCCCGTTTGGCCCACTCCTTGTCAATGTCGGTTTGGCTATTCTCAACCGCCAATCGGAGATGAGACTTTCGATCCTCTTCGTCCGCCATTCCTTTGCCTCCCAAGCAGGGGGGTGACCATAAATCGCCTCGGACGATATCGTCCACCCCTAGACTTCCGTGCGAGAACGAAGTGGCCAAGTGTGCAGAGGGAGCAAGGCAGCGCTATCAAGATGCCGTTCACCTCGACGGAAATCTTGGGTTGCCGCCGGACGATATTCGCGCCTTACTGCGCTCGGGTGTTTGGCAAGTGGCTTGGGTTATGGTGTCGATGAAGCGGACGGCGTTCTCTGCTGTCTTCATGGCGGTAGCTATCGGGGCCGGAGCAGGCATCGCTTTCGCGGGTGATGTCACCAGTTCCGGAACGGGATTTTTCGTCAACGATCAAGGCTGGGTGCTCACCAATGCCCATGTCGTGGAAGGCTGCACGAGCGTCAGCGTCCCGCAGATGGGAACTGGTGATGCTCTGGCGGTCGACAAGCAGAATGACCTCGCCGCCTTCAAGCTCACATCCGGGGTCGGGAAGCCACACCTGCCGCTGCGGCGCTCTCAGCCGAGGCTTGGCGAGGATATCGCCGCGTATGGATTTCCGCTCGATGGCATCCTGTCCGACTCCATCAAGGTCACTACGGGGAATATCAATTCCCTGGTGGGGATGGAAAACGACACTCGCTATCTGCAGGTGTCGACGCCCCTCCAGCCCGGCAATTCCGGTGGCCCGATCCTCGATCAGTGGGGATCAATCGTCGGCGTCTCGACTGCCGTGCTCGGAACGAAATTCACCGACGCAACAGGAATAGCGCCGCAGAACGTCAATTTCGCGGCTCGGTCGAATGTGGTCGAAATGTTCCTGCAAAGCCGGGATATCAAGTACGACAGTGCCGATCCGGGACAAGATGACAAACCGCTGTCCACGGCCGATCTGTCCGACAAGGCGGTTCCGGCTGTCGTGAAGGTTCTCTGTCACGGTGGGGCCGCAACCGTGGCCGAAGCCGAGACGCCCGATAAGCCGACAGTGCCGAGCACGATGCCTCGCACCGCTTTCCGCTCGTTCAGCCCTGCCGACAGCTACGATGTTATGGGCTTCGATTACGCGACCCTGAAGAATGTTTCCGAAGCCGAGTGCACAAGCGCTTGCCAGGACGATCTATCGTGCAAGGCCACGACCTATAACAGGAAGGCCCACTTCTGCTTCCTGAAGAGCGATGCGAAGATCCTTGTCCGTAATGTCGATGCCGTGGCGAGCGTTCAGAGCAACCTGGCGGGTAGTCTCATCTTTTCGACATTCGTTATCAGATCAGGCCGTGACATGGCCGGCGGCGACTATAGCCGGATTCGAAACACCAATTTTATCGCCTGCTATGCGGCCTGCGAAACTGACTATCAATGCCGGGCCTTCGCGTACGTTCGCAAGAAAAGCGAATGCTGGCTGAAAGACCGGATCGGCTACGTCAGCGCAAAGAACGGCATCGATCTGGGCCTGAAGTGATGGCTTTCCCCAAGATAGGCATGATCCTGATACCCGTGGCAGCCGCTATCGGATATTTTGCGGGCGACGGCCTTGATCCTGTTCGACCCAATGAATCGACGGTCGCCCAACATTCTTCCGATGGTTCGCCTCCAGGAAAGTCGATCACAGCCCGCGCCTCAGTCATAGACGGCGATACCATTGAGATTTCCGGCCAAAGGGTACGCTTCAACGGGATTGATGCTCCTGAAGGCAAACAATCATGCAGGAACGGCAAGGGCCAGCCATATGCCTGCGGGCGAGCGGCTGCCAATGCGCTAGACAAGTTCCTTGCCGCCTCTCGCCCTGTTTCATGCCAGTTTGTCGAATGGGATCAGTACGGGCGCTTCGTGGGCAACTGTGCCCGCGCTGACGGAAAATCGGTACAGGAGTGGCTTGTAGTGAATGGCCATGCGCTCGATTGGCCTCGATACTCGAATGGAGCGTTCGCCGCGCAGGAAGCGACGGCAAGAGCGTCCAGACGAGGTATGTGGCAGGGTGACTTTCAAAAGCCGTGGGACTGGCGAGCCGCACAACGAAACATCGAGCCGGCCGCCGCGCCTGTCCCTCTGATGCAGACCGGATCGTCCGGCTGCAATATCAAGGGCAACATCAGCTCAAAGGGTGAGCGCATCTATCATGTTCCCGGCCAGGAGAACTACGACGACACCCGGATTTCGGAGAACAAGGGGGAACGCTGGTTCTGTTCTGAATCCGATGCCAGGCAAGCCGGCTGGCGCAAGGCTCGGCGGTAATAGACCATGTTGGCTCCGAATCCCCAAAAGCCTGATCCAGCCCCTTGGCCTCGCGGCTGGGTGCTGTTCGGCATGGTGTTGGGTGTAGTGATCCCGTTGGCGATATGGGCGGCGGTCCATCTGCTCGGATAGTTCACTCAGTCAGAAGCGGTATTTCCCAGGCCACCGCCAATCCGTCTGCGCCTTTCCATAGCAATTGCTGGCGTAGGTGAACTGCCCAGTTGCGATTGCTCTGCAGGCCCAAACAATCTGCCCGTACTGATTGTAAAATGCGTCCCAGTCGGCCCCTTGATAATAGTTCGGGGTATAGCCACCGCCACCACAATTATTGTTTGCACAGATGGCGACAGCGGCCCCGACCGCTGCAATTGCAACTCCCGCCGCTATAGCTTGGTTCTGCTGTTTAACCATCGTTGCGCACTGCTCTGCAGATACGGACCTGCGCGATAGCTCAACAAGAATATCGACTTTGAACTGCTGATCATTGGTGGAGAAAAATGAGCGGCACAACGCTGAAGTAGTGATTGCTTTTGGGTCTTTGTTCAGCGCCTCTCGTGACGTTGTGCAAGATGCCAAAGACAGCGCCAAAAAGGCCGTCGCAACGGCCCTGATCCCCCGATTCAAATACATTGAGCCCCCCAGCTCGAAATTTCGAACTCAGGCTATCGATAAAGAGCTGGGAAATGCAACTTGCATTTAGTCTGACATCGATCTGATAGGTGGCTGGCTCACCAGTTCTTGGACATGACGCGGGGCGGTTGGCTCGTAACGCCGGTGGTTTTGGTGCCTGGGGCAATCAGCCGGATGATACAGATATCATCGCTGTCAGGCTCCCATCCTTCTGCCTTGGCTAATTCCATTGCCTCGGCCTCTTCCTTGTCGCTGGCAACGATGCGGATGACACGCTTTTGCCTGGCATTCTTCGGATCTGGAAAGGCTGCCTCTAGCTTCTCCAAGCGGGTGCTCAGCGGTCCTTTCATCGGCCTATTCCTTCCATAAGCGCTAGGGTTTCTTCATGCGTATGCAGATTGCCGCGCCATTCGGTGCGGGCGCCTGCAATTGTCGTGGCGATGCAGACTGGGCCGGGAGAGCATTGCAGCAAGGCATCGAGAAAGCGGTCCTGCGCGTCGGCTTCGTCAGCAGCTTGAATCTCGACTGGCGTCATCGGCGCCATAGCGGCCTCAATGCGTTCAAGTCGGCGTGAAAGGCTCATTTCTTGGCCATCCTTTCCTCAAGGGCTTCGACGCGGGCTGCAAGGTCGCTCGTCTCGATAGCCCTCCTGTGCGCCTCCAGAAGGGACACAATGGCTGCTCCCTCGTCTGGGGAGATATCGCCATCCGCAACTTGGCGCGTGACCTTGGCAATGGCGTCAGGCAACTCGTCGGCTTTCGCGACTTCCGGCAGTTCGAAGCTGATGCCACGCCCCTTGCGGACAGGCCATATGCGCTCAAGCAGCATGCGGCCCGCCGTGGTGTCGCCCTCCTTGGCCTTGTCGATCATGGCCTGTGCGATTTTATTGGCTTCGCCCTCGGCAAGCGCGTCGAGGGCAAGCAGTGCCTTGGAGCGCGTACCGGCGCGCCGGCCTTTCGGATTGCCCGACTGGCCCGGTTTGAAGCGCGTATCTTTCGGCTGTTCGCCGTCATCCGTCATTTTCTGCGAAATCCCTGTTCAGGCAGGCTCAATGGACCGCGTTCAATCCCGATGGATTGGGCGCGCAAGCCCTCGTCATGACCGCCATGGCCGCGATATCGTCCACGGCGTAGTGCAGGAACAGTTGGGCAACCCCGAACAGGTCATTGGCCCAGCTTTCCCGCCCTTCTGCACGAACAAGAGCTGACGCCTGATGCAGACCGTGTGCCGTGGCGACGTATTCAAGCATTGAAGCCTGTGTGTGGACATCGCCGTTGCAAGCCTGCCCCATCAGGTCACCGATACGATTGGAAACCGCCTCGACGGGCGGCATGGCGGACATTCCGGCTGCAACCTCTGCCGAATGCTTTTCCATCCAGTCGTGCATGTCAGGAAAGGGAAGGTTGTCCATGAGGGTTTCTCCATGTGGCTTGTGAAGATTCAGGCGAACGGCTATCGTCTGCACCCATGTCATATGACCATTTCCGCCCACCGGAACACTTTTCACCAGCGGGCAAGATTGGCTTCCGGGTGCTGTGCCTGGTGACGGTCGCTATCGTCATGAGCGCTGCCGCATACTTCGTAGCACCACTCATCAACGAATATGTCGGCAGACCGTTCGGCGAATGGGTTGGCAATCTCATTTTCGGCCCACCCCCACAGTGATTTCGAGCGGGGTGCGCTGGCGCTGATCGGAAAGCATCGGCATAGGTGCTGACCGCAAGGTGGCGCTTCCATAGCCGCCAGGAGAAGACGGAACCGGAACGCGCGTTGCCGCATGAACGCGCCCCGCCCGCGCCGCCGCGCCAAGGCCACGGCCTGCAATCACCGCTGCTGTTCCCGCCCCAAGGGACTCCATCGGCCCCATGCCGGCGAGATAACCTGCGCCGCTGCCGAGCAGGCCCATGATGTTCGTTGCGTAGCGCTGCAAGGCGGGCATAAGGCGATTGGCCGTGTTGGAGTTGTTCAGCCCTGCCTTGGGCAGTGACAACATGCGCATGACGCCAAGGTAAGAGCGCATGGCATCGCGTTCGGTCGGATTGTAGAGGATGGCCGCTACCGACTTGCCCTGGCCATTCAGGAAGCCATCAAGATTCCTGGCAATCTGACTGGGTGACAGGGCTTCATCGTTCGCCCTTGTGGCCCTGAGCCAGAACGATTGCCGGATGGCGCTCCATTCCGGGCTGTCGGCTCCAAGAAGGCGACGCATCTCGATTGCGGTCATGTAGGAGTTTTTGGCCGGCGTGGCGACGGACGAGCCCCACAGATACCGCCCGACTTCCTCGGCGCTCAGTTCCTTGTCCATGAGGGCGCGGACCTTGGATTGAGCCTCGAATCGCGCATTGAGATGCCCGCCGATTTTCGAGCGCGGGTCGGTCATCTGCTTGTATTTCGACCAGTTGGCGCGGGCGTCCTTCAGATCCCTCAGAACGTCATCGCTGGCATTGACCAGTCCCCGGTCGAATACCTGATTGGTCCATTCATCGAGCGCGCCACCGATGGCCTTCAAGGCCGGCGCATCCTGACCGATCGGCGGAAAATTCTTGCGGAAGGTGGAGCGTAGGTTTTCGATCCAGCGAAGCTGCGCCTTCACGTCGCGGATATCGCCGCCCGGCTTTGGCATGCGGCTGATATAGTCATCAATCAGCGATATGGCCCGCGCTGCACCCTGATGATACATCGGGTCAACAACAATGTTTTCCGACGATAGGCGATTACGGATAAAGTCCGGTATCTCGCGCACGGCCTCACCGGAAACCAGTATGTTTGGATCGTCCACGGTACGCTCGTAGCGGACCTGCCCAGCTTCTTTCAGGGCATCACGTTGGCGGCGCAGGGCGCCAGGAATGTTCTCATAGGCCGCTGACTGGCTCGGAATGGTTGGGCCACCATTGGCGATGCGCGTCTGCATACCCTCAATCGACTGGCCTACGGCCTCACGCTGTGCATTGTCGAATGTTGACATGGCGCCACGGCTGCGAAGCTGATCCTCGACGCCTGCTTGCGCCACAGAGCGGGTTGCCTGCCCGCGAGAGAGCGGAATGCCGAACTCCCCGGCCTCCTTGACCGCCTGAGCCGCATTGACGCCTGGAGCCACGTCCGTGGCTCCACGGAACAGGGAACGATATAGCGTGCCGGCTCCGGTTGCCGCTGCTTCTCCACCTACACCGAACGCTATGCCGAGCGGAATGTTGCTGGCAGCAGAAACCACCCTGTCCCTGACCCCTTCGCCGCTCCCGAAGCCATAGGCCGCTGCCGCAGCGCCACCATCAGCCCCCACACCGAGAAGGCGAGCCAGCCAGCCGCCACCCGACTGTGCGGCACGTGCGCCAAGCGACAGGCCACCCCGCACCATTGCAGCGCCGCCGCCAACCCCGCCCATAAGCTGCCCGGAAAGATGGGCATAGGGATGCTGCTCGGCCCCGCGTTCGTTCTCGGCCCGGATTTCATCGAGAAGCTGGCCATAGCCCTTGCCGTGACCACCGGGGAGCATGCCGCCGAGAGTGCCGACTGCTGCTGCTGCCTCGTCGGAATGGCCGAATGTCACCATGTCGGCCAAACCCTGCGCCCATGTCTGCAAGCTGCTGGGGGTGTTATGCGGATCTGAAGCATTCTGGACCAGTTCGAAGCCTGGCGGCGGTGGTGGCGCGCCTGTATCGGCGGGCGCATCGGCGTCCATGACAAAGCCTGGAGGAGGCGTCGGGAAATTCGATTGCTGCTTGGTCATCGCACCGGCACCCACTGATTGCCGTCCCATTCGACGGTTTCGCCTGTATTGGGGTTTGTCGCCCGTTGACGCTGGCGCCCATTGGGGAGGCCGGCACCCCTCCCGTTGCCTCCCGTATTTTCGGGAAAGAGCGGGTTCTGCTCGGCCCACTTCGCCAGATAGTCATCGAAGCCCACATCAATCCGGCCACCATTGCCCTCGGCATACTGGCGGGCCAGATTGGCCATATCGATCTTGCGTTGCGCTATCTTGCGCTGAATGGTGACCAGCGCCTGGTTGCCCTGCGGCGTGTTGGCGAGGTTTGGAACCTGGTCAATCACGAAATCGCGGTCGGCGTTCGAAAAGCCGGTGCCGAGCGAACCGCCCATCGCATCGAGCGCGCTTTGCTTCGTCATCGCATTGAACGTCTCGATGCTGTCCACGCCGCCAGCATCCATCCCGAGAGCCGTCGCCGCCCGCTTCAACTGCATGACCGAGCCAGAGCCGACACCAGAATAAAAGCCCGGGTCGCTCATGGCTCCTTCCATCACCTGAAGGGCGTTTAGCGCCCTCTGTGCACCTTGGGCTTCTTCCTGGATGCCAAGAAACCTCTTGCCGTAACCGCCGCCCACGGTGGAGTCATAGGCTTTCTCCGCACCCATGGTGAGGTTGATGTTCTGACCACCAAGGGCGCGAGGCTTGCCGCCGTCCATGATGTAGGGCCGGCTATCGTCGGCGCTGATGCCCCATTGCTGGCGTTCCTGCGCCGTCATTGGGCGTGCGCCCTCACCGCGATAAACAACGCCGCTTCCGCCGCCGTTTTCATCGGTGCGAACCAGATTGCCATCAATGGTGTCGTAGCGATATTTTGGCTCCTGCGCCTTTCGCTTCTGAAGCATGAGGCCATAAGCGTCCTTTGCGTCCAGCAGGCCGTTTTGCATCGCGCCCGCAAGTTCGGGTCGTGTTCCTGTAGATAGCGAAACGTCTTGTTGTTTTTCAGCGCCGGCCCCATTTCACCGAAGGCTGCGCCGAAGTTCCCGGCGTTTCCCCGATTGCCCAGCAATGCGCCTGCAACGGGCAGCGCTACATCGGGCGATAGCAATTGCTGGAAGAATGATGGCTGCTGCCCTGTCGTCGTCTGCACCTGGCGCGGCTGCGTCATCTGCTGGGCCGGCGGCTCGAAAAGCTGCTGCAGGAGGTTAAGAGGCATGGTCAAAGCCCTTCCGCATGGCGGCAAGGGCCGCGCGTTGATTGGTGATGGCGAAACCGAAGCCGCTAGGCATAGGCTCGACGCCCGGAAGCCGGCCGGCGCGTGCATCCGCAACGATGGAGCCAACGGCCCGACATTCGGCCCTATGGAGCCGCCAAAGCTGCATAAGCGTCATGGGAGGGGCGTAAACGACATTCACGCGGCAACCCTCGCAACCTGCGTTGCGTTTCCCCGCAAGAGGTCAGACAGGGTCACGCCGCGGAGACGGGCCAGTTCTTCTAGGTGGCGCTTTTCGTCTGTCGCGACACGCACCCGGATTACCTCATTCATCGGTTCTGAAAAGCGCATGACTGCCTCCATTTATTGCGAAACAGTCTAGCACGGGCGGGCCCACCTTGTAACCACAAAAAGATAATTAAATCAGCATCTTAGTGTATTGCCCGCTGGCGTCCACGATTGTCCCGTAGCGTCCAGCATTGTACAACTCAGTGGTTGTGCACCAACGCAATCGGTGGAAAGATCGAGGCGGAGAGGCTAATCCCGACGTTGGGGAGTATGGCCCGCCGACAACGTTGTTTGTCAGCGGTGATGTGCCGGATATGGAGTGACAGCCGCTTGTGATCAGTGGGGAAAAGCGGTTAGATCGAGGGATGACGCCCAATCGTCTTGAAGATTGCCTCGCCATAATCCGCTGGACGCCGGACACGCTGGCCCAAGCGCTGGGCTGCGATGTGTTGCTCGTCAATGCGTGGCTGGACGATCTGGAAGAAATCCCGACGAAGACAGGTGCATGGATCGAGACAATCGCTCGGTTCATGGAAGCGGCGGAACAGGTGAAGCCGGTCGGGTTGATGGCTAAGCGGCCCGCGTCTAGCGATTGATAAGTGGGGTGGAAGGCAGGGCGCATGCGGCCACTGACGCTGGTCTTCTCAGAGAACCTGCAGATACCGGCAAGCCAAAGGTTGGATGCAGATCGGCCTGACCAGTGGGAACGGCCGTGCCGTTTGCTTACCACTGACTTAAGGTCTATCCTTAATCACTGGCGGCTTCTGACAAGGGCGCTGCCAGATGAGGGCCTTGCAATCCTTAGCCCCAACGAAAGGAGGATATTCATGTCTTCCACACAATTCCAACAATATCTAACACCCGCCAACATGGCGATGATTGAACGAGCGCTAGGTGAAGTTCGCCTGCTCTACGATTTGGAGCGGCACTCACCGGAAGAAGAGCAGGTTGCCTCGATAATGGTTGGCGAATTCCAACGAGGTACTGTTCGCGAGGACGACCTTGTCGCGGTGTTCATGGGAATGCCCGATATATCGGCGCACGCCCTTAAGAAGGCACAAATGCGGAAATCACTCGATCGATGGGAAAATGAGGGCGGCGCTCGCCAGCCAATTTTACCAGCGCAAGTGCAGCCTATCGCCCTACCTATGTCTCCGAGCCGATAAAACACACAATAGCACTATGTTCTCGGATTGGCCTTGTGACTCTCCAGCGTCCGATCCGCGGAAGACAACTGCCGATAAAACTCGTCCAACATCGCGTCGATTGCGTCTATCCTTTCGCTGGCGCACGCGAAAACCTCTTGCGAGGCTCCGCGGATCTTTGGATCTTCGACGTTCTCCAAGATCAGGTCGAGGCCGTCATAGAGATAGCGGGCGCGGGCAAGCGCGTCCTTGATATCGATTACCTGCTTGCGAAATGGGTCGAGAACTTCACCTAGATCGAGCATGGTCGCGCGCCCCGTTCTTGCAGGCTGCAGAATATCGCATCTGGTGCCGTCTTGCGAGTTTGCTAGGTCGTTAGGGCCTTCGTTGGCAGCCATCGGAGTGTGAGAGGCTTAGAATTGTCTATCGTGCCAACCCCTCCGACGCGAACGCCCTGGCATGATGGGCACTGCCGTTGCGACCCCTCTTTCTCATAAGCCCCTTGCGACATTTCAACCTGTAGGCCGTTGAAGATTTCACTCTGTCGAAAGAGTGAGAAAAACAGAGGCGCGCCAGCGCCCGCTGAAGCGAAGCGAAAGCGGAAGTTTCAAATTTTTTTTTTGTTTTTTTCTCGGTGTCCTTTCCGTCTCCGTTTCCGTTTATGTTTTACGTTTCCGTTTCTGTTTATCGGTAGGGTATTGATACCGCATCGATAGGGTATGCCCGTCATCGGCCCCTCCCGCTCAGAAAGTTGGAGTTGATGAGGCGCGACGATCCATTCGAGAACGGCGTGTCGATCGGGTTCTGAACTCCTTTTCTCAGAGTTTCCGACGCCTCGAAATCGGCCTCGACCTTTTCCCGGATCACGTCACTTTCAATGGCCGAGATGGTCTTGCGGATGCCAATAGCGTGCTTGTCCGACATTGCCGCGCAGTGCTGAAACCATCGCTCGATATAGATCGTGGAGGTTTCGGAATCGAAGGCGATCATCTCTCCCGCAATCAGCTTTTGGCGAACATCGACGTACTGCGGAAGCAGCCACCCCAAATCCGCGCAGGCATAGCCATCTGGCAGGCGGAAGCATCCAGCACTGTTCTGATGCTCACAGGTGAGGAAATACAGGTAGAGCATCTGCGCTTTCGGATCGCCGAGAGACAGGAACCTCCCCGGCCGCCAAATGGCCGGGGATACCATTGAGAATTTGCGGCTGCTCATTGCTCGCGTCCTGTCCGGTCGCAGATCTTCCCGCCGAAATCCAAGGCGAGAAGATTGGCTTGCCGGACAGCTTCGGCTTTGTTGGTGCCATCCCACATGCTGATGCGACCGCCGTCAGGTTCGATCACATCGACATAGTAGAAGAAGCGCCCGATATCGCTCAGGACAGGCCGTGTGCCGTTTTCGTCGGTCACCGTTGCTGACTGCACCTTGCCGCTGTTGATTTCGACACCGACGAAGTTTGGGAAGGGAACAATGCCCATCAGGCAGCCCTCCCCATTTCCTGGCGGATGGTGACGACCGAATGCAGGACATACCGGGCATGTGTTCCGGCGAACGGGCCACCATGTTCTTCGTGCACGGTTTCGATGATGAAGCCCATGCCACGAAGCTTGTAGACATAGTGGCTCCAGCGCGGGCCGGGGTGGTCAATCGGGGTACAGCCCCGCTTGCCGGCTGCAATCAGGTTCTTCAAAGCCCATGCATCGCGTCCGATGACTTCATGGACGCCGCCGTCAGGCTCAATCTTGGCGATAAGACGAAGTTTGTCGCTCATGCGCGCAACCCTCCGATGCCGGCGAGTTCACAGACCAGCCGGGCGGTTGAAATGGGGAGATGGAATCGCCGCGACACGACTGAGGCGGCAAATTCCGTTGCGGAGAGAGGCGGATTGCGGTATTCGGAAGGGGTCCAAATCTTTTCGACTACCGATCCGCCGTTCCTGACAATTGAGCCTATCAGGAGCGGCGTTTCACTATATGGAGACATGACGGCACCTCACGATGCCGCCGGAAGATTTTCGACGTAGCGCTTCAGATCCTCAACGAGGACCAAAGTGCGCTTGCCGCTCTTGCGAGGGATAATCTTCCCCTCAGAAAAGAGCTTGTAGAGGCTACTACGCCCGATGCCCGTCAACTGGACCGCTTCGGGGACTGTTACGGAAAGTTTGGTCATGTTTATTTCTCCGGTGGACGCACCAGAACGCAACGCGGTGCATGCGGAGAAACTGTTTCCGTCTGTTCGAAAAATCGGACGGAAAGGCCAGAAAGGCCAGTTTAGAATTATTGGCCTTTTCGGCCTTCCAAATAGGCTGCTTCTATTTCGGAAAGCCTGGAACGGATGGTCGATTCACCGGGCTCATTCCCCCAATTGTTTTGGCACCAGGTCGCCATATACCGCTCGAACGTCGCCTTATTCCATTGGGTGTCGACACTCGGATCGAAGGCGCCTTCTTCATCTAGCTTTGCAAGCGCCACCTTGTCGAAGGCCTCCCAATCATAGCGAGGGCGCCTGCCTATGGATTTTGGCTGTTCGGTTGGAGCGTCTGCGGGCGGCCAGCGTTTCAGCACCACGCTGGTGGCTAGCCTTACGCCGTTCCATTGAAGGTCGCCAACGTGCACCGTGCCACCGTCCTCCCGCTCTTCGGTGTCGTCGATGGACGAAAACATAAGGCCGGAATCGTATCTTCGGTTCATATTGGCCCAAATCCCTGCTGGTAGGCTCTCATAGACCCTTGCCCTACCATTGATGGGATACCCCTCGACCGTGACGTTCTCCGTATCAAGGAAGCCGAACAATTCGCGTTCGGCGGCCTCCAGCCTCGCGGCGACATGACTGGAATCAGCGGGTTGCCCCCGACAAATGATCCACTCTACAGCCTGGCCTAGAAACATGTAGGCCCCTGAAGATACCTCCGGGCTTTGTTGGTGAGAGTGCGGGGTACCCTCCTGGGCCGGTGCATTGGGGCTTTCCTTCGTAAGACTTGGGTTAGCCAGGCGGGGCCAAACCCGTTTCAGATCGGAAGACGGAACACGCATGTCGCGATAGACAACCGTACCACTCCCGCCATTTGCCCCTTTCTCAAAGCGCGCCGCAAACGCAGGCGGGCCGTCGAAAGTGAGCGACAAATATGGAATCTCATTCGCGGGGATTGTGACAATATCGTCGTCGATTGCGCGCCGTGCGATTATCTGGATCGCGCCAGAGGCGGCCCTGCTCAATAGCTCCTGCGCCGCGCCGAGTGGCCCTTCGTCAGGGTCCATCAGCACAATCGACGCTTTCAGATCACCGCCTATTCTTTGGCGGAATGCGTCCCATGTTTCACGTACAGCATCTGGCGTACGTTTTGCGATCCATTTGACAGCCATTGGCAAGGTCCACCAAGCTTCCGCAAAGGGATCAAACTGCCTCTCCAGTGCTTTTCGCTCTCTGCGGCAGTGTTCCACTAGCCATCGTTGAAACTCTGTTTCACTCACGAACGGTGTGCGACCGGAAAACTTTGACCAAGGGTCATCTTCGGTACGAGCGATAGTGTCGGCCAGAAAGGCACGGTCAGAAAAAAACTGCTCGCGCCATGATGAGGGAGGTAACCTGTAGTTCTGGTCGGACTGAGGAAACCGGATAAAGGCGTGCAATTCAGCATTGGCAAATGGTTCCACCAAATGCTCTGGGTCCGTTTTTCCCAGACATTCCCGAACGTAAGACTCCCATGCTTCCGTGAGAGAGATATAACCTTCTGGGATCGGATCACTCATCGCGCACCTCGCGAGCACCCTTGTGGACCGTAGGGAAACCGGGAGGTGCACCCCGGCTTGTCGGCTGGCCGGCCTATCCCTGCGAGTTCGGGTTAAGACCTTTTCCTCAAAAGCGAGGGAAGGGGTTTTTGTCAGTTTTGTCGGTGCCAGCTCTTGCCATATCGTCAATTTTCATCCGCGCAGCTTCACCACCTTGCCGCGTTCGGCATCCACCAGCGGCACCACAGCGGCGGCGGCCAAATCGTCAAGAGCGTTGACGATTGCCGAGGCGTAGTGCCGTTCGATCATCCTGTCTGACGTGTCATGCAGTTGCGCGACGAGGCGGACCGGGAGGGCGGCGCGTAGGCCGCGCACGATGCTAGAATGTCTCAAGGCATAGGGCACGGTATCGGCGGGCAAGCCGGCGCTTTCGGTGATGGTAGCCCAAGGCCGGGTCAGTTCAGCTGGGGATTTCCATGCGCCGCGCTTGTCGCGCACCCATACTGGCCTCTTGGTGGGATCGGGTCTTTCCTGTCGATGACGCCAGCGCTCAAGCAACGGTTCGGCGGGCCGGCGACCGGTTACAACGGGTCGCAATGCTTCCATCACGTCATCGCCCACCCTGACGGCGGTGTGCGTTGCGCGCTTCTGCCCGCGCCCCTTGCGCGAGGTAGGAACCATCAGGCGACCTTGCTCTGTCTGCACGTCGCCCACCAGTAGCCGGCGCACCTGAGAGAAGCGGGCGCCGGTTGCTGCCAGCACCACGACCATTCTGAACAGGTCGCCCGCCCAATCCTCAGCGTCATCAACGGCCTTCGCCGCGTCAATGATCCGCCGAATGTCGGCGTCGGGGAGCGCTGCACCATCGCGAGCCGCGGCTGGCTCTGCCTCGCCGGCTCTAAGGCCAAGCTTGACCGTGTTGAGGTAAGAGGCTGGTAGACGCTTCAGGACCTTGACCGGCACACCATTGAGCGCGGCCCGAAGGTCGTTGACGATCCGGCGAACCGTCGAACTGGTGAGAGAGTCCGAGAGGCCGGAACGCCAGTCGGACAAATCCTCATCCGAGAGGGTATCAAGACATTTGTCTGCGATGACATGGGAAAGCACATGCAATGTCAGCCTTCCGCGTGCGTCATCAAGCCTTGCGCCGTCCTGTTTCTGTGCCCTGGCCTTGCGGGCGTCGGCATAGGCTTCAACGACTTCGCGAACGGACGGAATAGGCGTCTTGCCGGCGTCTCGCGCCTTCTGGCGCTCCTGCTCGACATGCCGCGCTGCTTTGGCCCTGGCCTGCTCGAAATTCAGCGTCTCGACGCCATCGGCTGCAATGCCATCGTCTGCCGCGCCTATGCCTTCCTGCTTGTATTTGCCATCAGGGAGCCGCCAGCGGACCAGCCAGCGCCCCGCGCGCTTGCCCTTGCGGTAACCCAAATGGACTTCAGCGCTCATGCCGCGCCAATGGACGCCCTCTGCCAACCCCTTGCGAGCGTTCGGCGTCGTCAATGATGCTTCGCGGAGGGTCTTAGACATGCCCCAAATCCAAATGCGTCAAATATCCGTCAAATATGCACCCGCGCACGATAGCGAACAATGGCGAATATATCCACCTAATTTCAAGAACCGACAGGGAACAGATAAAAAACAAGCGTGAACAATTGCGAATAGACCGCCTCTAAGGACTACGCCCTCTCACGGCGCAAACAGGGGTTCGATTCCCCTTGGGCGTACCAGTTCTCCGAGGCCTGCCGGCAGCCCGATACCTGTTGCATCCGTCCGGCCCAGACGGCACAATAAAATTTTGCATTTTAACCCGGTCGAACAGTTTGGTGGATCACGGGATGATTGATCTGCCCGAGGCAACACGGCGCGCCCTTCTCCACCAGCATGGCAGCTTTGCCCTTGCCTACTCGGCGGCCTTCCAGCCCGGACTGTCCTATTTCGGCGACCGCGACGGGTTCCTGGCCTACAGAATGGTGGGTCGCACCGCCTTTGTCCTGTCCAACCCTCTGGCTGATGCAACCCGGTGCCAGACGCTTCTGGAACAGTTCATCGCGGCCAAGAAGGATGTCTGCTTCGCCCAGATTTCGAGGCCCACTGCCGAAATGCTGTCAGGGCTCGGCTTTTACATCAACGAGATGGGGACCGAGACATCGCTCGATCTCAAGACATTCGATTTCCGCGGACCGTCAAGGCGAAATTTTCGGACGGCGGTCAAGCGCTTCGAGGCGGGCGGCTATACAGCGCGAGAAAGCCTTGTCGCGGCGCTCCATCCGGACGGCGCCCGCGCAATCTCCGAGCAATGGCGTCGCACGCGGACGACGAAGCGCCACGAGCTTTCTTTTCTGGTCAGGCCCGTCGTGCTCGCAGACGAGCCGGACGTGCGAAAATTCTTCATCTTCGACCCGTCGGGGAAACCGGTCGCCTTCGCCTTTTTCGACCCGGTCTACGAGAACGGCATGCTCACCGGCTACCTGTCGTCGACCAGGCGGCGGTTGCCAGAGATCGAGCCGCTGGCGGGCTACTACCTGCTGCACTCGGCGATCGAAAAATTCAGGGCCGAAGGCGTTCGAACCCTGCACCTCGGGGTCTCGCCCTTCCATGAAATCCATGACAAGGACTTCAACAAGAACTGGCTGGTGCGTCGCAGCTTTCGGTTTGTTTATACCAACGCCTTGACCAACCGGTTCATCTATCCGTTCCAGAGCCTCGCCAAGCATAAGGACAGCTATGGCGGAACGAAGCAGCAGACCTACTTCGCCGTCAACACAATGCCCAGCCTGCCGCGTTTGCTGAAGCTGTTGTGGGTCTGCCGGATCATCTGATCGGCTTGCCGAGCGCATATGCCAAGCGGTCCGGATTTTCCACATTGCGGGCAGCCTGCCGTCACTGCTGATCACCGTCAGCATTGGCGTTTCAACCTCGACCGACCACGCCTCGGTGAGTTTCGAAACACTCCTGTCCAATGCAGATAAAGCCTTGCACGTGGCGAAGACTGCGGGACGCAACCGCGTGGAAGTTGGCTGAAACCACCCTTTGGCCGGCGACGGCGATGCCGGCTCAGGACGCCTTGAGTTTGGGGCAGCCGTTGCACCGCTTACCCGCAGGCAGGCGTGAGCCCACGGAACTTCGGTTCTGGATGCGCGTTTTGCCTGACCTCGAGAAAGGGAGCAGACGATGGCTACGTTCCGGGAAATGAAGGTTCAGGAGATCGTCGACGATTCATCCCTGACCACGAAGCAGAAGATCGAAAAGCTGTGCAGTATCGAATCCGAGGCGCAGGCGCTGCAGCGGGCTGCATCCGAGAGCGCCATGGACGACGATGACGGCTGGCAGGCGGATTTGCGGCTGGTGCGGTTCGCCTTGGACAAACTGGGCGCCGAAGAGCCGAAGAAAGGCGCTGCAACATTGTAGCCGGGGGTCAGCGCGGCCCTATTGGCAGACGACGCGCACGCGTTGCCCGGCCTGTTGGACGGTTCCGCAAGATACCGTCTTTTCGTTTGCCGGCGCCGGGGATGTGCCTGGTGCGGAACGGCGGCGCGTCACATGGGGAGGCGGCGCAACGACGGGAAAGACATTCGCCCCGCTTTGGACCGGCGGCGTTTGCGTGGACGAAGGCCCCTTGTCCCATATGCGGCGGGCATCGATCTGCCTGGGGATCACCACGGTGCCGTCGTCGGTGCGCGCACAACCGCCGCCCGCAAGCAGGAGGCCGGACAGGAGACAGATCAGAATTCGCGCCATCACGGTCATTTGCGGCACTGATAGCGCGCTGAGGGTCGGCGTGGCAATCGATCGTTTTGGGTAAGTCAACGATGACATTGCCAGCCGATCGCAGGTGTTCCGTTCGTTTGCGTTAAGGTTAGCAGATCATTAAGTCTTATCGGCCACATTCCGGTTGCGGACGCGGGGTTTGTCCGAGCTTGACTGTTGGACTGGATTGCGATGGAGACTTCGGGGGAGTCGGGTGCCAAGGGCGCTGACGGAGAGCATCTCGCAGGCGATGTCCGACGCGACAAGGCGGCGCTCGGCCATGCGGCGCATTCCCCCCAGGCCATGCATGAAATGGCCGATCTCGCCGGCGACTGGTTTTGGGAAACCGACGCCGATCTGCGCTTTTGCTGGCTGTCGGAAAATTACCGCGCCGTTTCCGGGATCGATCCCGGCGATGTGCTCGGCCATTTTCGCTTCGATTTCATGGAGCAGGTGCAACAGGGCAGCCACAAGGCCGTAACCCATTTGCAGGACCTGCAGGCGCATCGGCCGTTTCGCGAATTCGTCTATGAACTGAAAGGCGGTTCGCCGGAGTGCCGCTGGATTTCCACCAGCGGGTTCCCCTGCTTCGATGCATCCGGCCAGTTCATCGGCTACCGGGGCGCTGCCCGCAACGTCACCGCCACCGTGGAGGCGGTTGCCGATCTGGCTGTCGCCCCGCAGGTCGGGCGCAGGAACATAAGGCAGATCCTGGCGGCGCTCAACGTGATGAGCGATGCGCTGTGCCTCTATGACGAGAACGGCGCGCTGATGCTGCACAACGCAGCGATGCACTCGATCTATGCCGGCATCGCCGACGTGATCCGGCCTGGCGTTACGATGCCGCAGATGATCGAGGCCGGTCTTGCCCGCGGTCTTTGGGACACGCAAGGTCAGGATGCGGATCAGTGGCGGGCGGCGATCCTCGAACGGCACCTTGTCGGGTGCGGGTCGCCCGTAACGATCCGCTTCGCCGATGGGCGCGTGGTCATGCATCGCGAAATGCGCACCGATGCCGGCGGCATCATCTCGATCTGCACCGATGTGACCGAACTTGAAAGCCACAAGGTCGAGGTCACGAACGCCGGAGAGCGCAGCCGCGAGTTGCTGTACGACCTGGAGCGGACCATCGATTCGCTCGAACTGGCGATCGTCATTGTCGACGCCAGCCTGAACGTAGAACTGATCAACAAGGCCTTCTACGATATCTGGAAGGTGACGCCGCAGCAGGTTGCCCTGGGCAATCCGTTCAGAGCACTGATCGACATCAACCGCCACAATGGCATCTACGACGTCGCCGACGCGGATTGGGAGAATTACGTCGCCTCGCGGCTGGGCGAGATCAGCGCCGGCGACGTTGCGCCGCGCGAGTTCAAGCGCGCCGACGGCTGCACGATGATCTATTCCGTCACCGCCTTGTCCGGCGGCAAGCGGCTGGTCTCCTATTATGACGTCACCGAACTCAAGGAGCGCGAAAAGGCGCTCGGCGCCAGCATGCGCCAGATCGACCTGTTCCGGCACATGATGGACGAACTGCCCATCGCAGCTTTCACCAAGAGCCAGGACCTGACGCTGGAATTCGTCAACAAGGCCTGGTGCGCGATGACCGGCATCTCCAAGGAGGAAGCGACCGGCCGCACCGACAGCGACCTTTTCGGCGTCGAGTTTGCACGCAGCTATGCCATCGACGATGCCGAGGTCGTGAGCACCGGCCAGGTCAAGGAGGCCGAGGAACCGATCCGCCACCGCGACGGCACCGTTCGCCAGTTGATGACCCGCAAGAACCGGCTGACGGCCCTCGACGGCACGGTGCACCTGCTTGGAACCAGCACCGACATCACCGACCTGAAGGAACGCGAGGCCGAGTTGCAGGATGCCCGGCATCGCGCCGTGCTAGCCGACCGGGCGAAATCTGAATTCTTGGCCAATATGAGCCACGAAATCCGCACGCCGATGAATGGCGTCCTGGGCATGGCCGAGTTGCTGGCGAAGTCGGATCTCGATGCCAAGCAGCGCACCTTCACCGATATCATCGTCAAGTCGGGCAACGCGCTTTTGACCATCATCAACGACATTCTCGACTTCTCCAAGATCGACGCCGGCCAGCTGGTGCTTGACCCCGCGCCGTTCAATTTGTCTGAAGCGATCGAAGATGCCGCCGCCCTTATCGCAACCCGCGCCAAGGAAAAGGACATCGAACTCATCGTGCGCGTCGAACCGGGCCTCGAGGGCCTGTTCGTCGGCGATGTCGGACGCATCCGCCAGATCGTCCTCAACCTGCTCGGAAATGCGGTGAAGTTCACCGACAAGGGCCATGTGCTGGTCGACGTTTCCGGCGAGGACGCCGCCAATGGAACCAAGCTGCATGTCTCGGTCACCGATACCGGCATCGGCATTCCGCAGGACAAGCTGGCGCTGATTTTCGAGAAATTCAGCCAGGTCGATGCCTCATCGACGCGTCGCCACGAAGGTACGGGCCTCGGCCTCGCCATCTCGTCGCGGCTTGTCGGCCTGATGGAAGGCGAGGTCGGGGTCGAAAGCGAAGAGAACAAGGGGTCCACCTTCTGGTTCGAGGTGACGCTGCCAAGGGTGCAGCGCACGGTTGTCCGCCGCGGCCTGCCCATCGACGTGACGGGCGCGCGCATCCTCATTGTTGACGACAATGCGGTGAACAGGTCGATCCTGACCGAGCAGATGGCCTCGTGGGCCTTCGATTCCTGCGCCGCCGCCAGCGGAAAGGAAGGCCTCAAGGTGCTCTCCGCCGCCGCCGCCTACGGCCTTGCCGTTGATTGCGTCGTTCTCGATTACCAGATGCCCGGCATGAACGGCGCCGAGGTGGCGCGGATCATCCGCACGATGCCAGAACTGTCGGATACGCCGATCGTGCTGCTCACTTCGGTCGATCAGTCGCTTGCCGATGCCAGCCACCGCGATCTATCTATCGACGCCCATCTCACCAAGCCGACACGCGCCTCCTCGCTCTTGGAAACGCTGGTCGCGACAATCCAGCGGCACAGGGCGGCCAAGAGCGGCGAGCATGTGGCCGTGTCCGACGCTGCGGGCACGGTGATCGTCGAGAACGTACCGCAGGCTGCGGTCGAGCGCGCATCGCTGCTTGCGCCGACGACGCGTGTGCGCATGGTCGAAGGCATCCACGGCCGGCTGGATATATTGGTGGCGGAAGACAATGAGGTGAACCAGTTGGTGTTCACCCAGATCCTGTGCGAAAGCGGCTACAGTTTCGAGATCGTCGCCAACGGCCGCAAGGCGCTCGAAGCCTACGAACGGCTCAATCCGCGCATGATTCTGATGGACGTGTCGATGCCGGAAATGAACGGCCACGAAGCGACCGGAAAGATCCGCGAACTGGAGGCGCAGCGGGGAACGCATGTGCCGATCGTGGGAGTGACTGCACATGCGCTGAAAGGCGACCGCGAGCGGTGCCTCGAAGCCGGCATGGACGATTATCTGCCCAAGCCGATTAGCCCGAAGGCGCTGACGGCCAAGCTCGATCGCTGGATCGGGATTGCCGCAGATATGAACAGGACCGGCTGACATACGCGGCGCAACTGCCGGCACAGGGATGCCGAGTTGCCATGCCCTGCAAGCTTTACCGGACCGACATGAAACTGTCATGCGACTGTTATAAACGGACGTTATGGCCTCACCGGGCGCAGAAGAAAGCGCCAAGAGACCAAATCCGAACAGGAGCAGGCCATATGAAAAGATACCTTTTGACGGCGTCCGCTGCGGCGCTCGTGCTGGCCGGAACGGCTGGCTTTGCCTCGGCGCGCGACCAGATCCAGATCGCCGGTTCGTCCACCGTGCTGCCTTATGCCAAGATCGTTGCCGAGCAGTTCGGCGAGACCTTCACCAACTTCAAGACCCCGGTTGTGGAATCCGGCGGCAGCGGCGCCGGCATCAAGGAATTCTGCAAGGGCGTCGGCGAAAACACCATCGACATCGCCAATTCCTCGCGCGCCATCAAGAAGGACGAAGTGCAGTCCTGCATCGACGCCGGCGTGAAGGAGATCCAGGAAGTCCGGATCGGCTATGACGGCATCGTCTTCGCCACCGACATCAACGGCCCGGATTGGGCGCTGACGCCGGAAGACGTCTACAAGGCGCTGGCCGCCAAGATCGCCGTCGACGGCAAGCTGGTCGACAATCCGAATACCAAGTGGAACCAGGTCAACCCGAACCTGCCCGATTGGGACATCGCCGCCTACATTCCGGGCGAAAAGCACGGCACCCGCGAAGTGTTCGAGGAAAAGCTCCTCATCGCCGGCTGCAAGGCGCTTGGCGGCGTCGAGGCAGGCACCGCTTCCGGACTTGACGACAAGGCTGCGGAAGCTGCCTGCAAGGCGGTGCGCAAGGATGGCAAGGCGGTCGATATCGACGGCGACTACACCGAGACGTTGGCCCGCATCGCGTCCAACAAGACCGGCGTCGGCGTATTCGGCCTCGCCTTCTATGAAAACAACGCCGACAAGCTGAAGGTCGCCACCGTCGGCGGCATATCGCCTTCGGTCGAGACCATCGCCAAGGGCGAGTATCCGGTGTCGCGTCCGCTGTACTTCTACGTGAAGAAGGCGCATCTCGGCGTCGTTCCGGGCCTCAAGGAGTATGTCGACTTCTTCCTTGACGACCAGATGGTCGGCCCCGACAGCCCGCTGGCCGAATACGGTCTCGTCGCCGCTCCGGATGCCGAACGCGCCGCCCAGCGCGAAGCCTTCGACGCCGGAAAGTCGATGTAGTCATCAACAACGCCGGGGCGCGGGCAACCGTGCCCCGGCGTTCGCCGTCTCTTGAGAGGCGACGGTCATCCGATTTCGGAATGGACCCATGTCATCAATGCTCGTGCTCGCCATAGTTCTCGCCATCGGCCTTGCCGCTTTCATCGTCGGCAGGCAGCGCGCAGTGGCGCAGAACGACGGCAAGGTGAAGCCGCACTCCCGCGCCCACTATCATGGATGGTGGGCATTCCTGCT
Organism: Mesorhizobium sp. Root157; assembly: GCF_001427385.1. GTDB lineage: Bacteria > Pseudomonadota > Alphaproteobacteria > Rhizobiales > Rhizobiaceae > Mesorhizobium. Next base: position 127,137 of record NZ_LMGJ01000036.1, on the reverse strand, counting down.
TGCCGTATTGCCTGCCGTGCTGGTCCTTGTGGTCTGGGATATCGGCTCGTCCGTCTATCTCGATCGCCAGGTCCATGCGGCGCTGCCGGTGCAGGCCGAAGACGGTTCGCCGATCAACGAACAGCTCTCGGCCGGTCTGGTGAACAGCCTGGCCAGGGGCTTGCGCCGTCTCGATGACGGCACCCAGGCATCGTTGCCGTCCACATTTTCCGAATTGCAGCCGCTGCTCGCTGAGAAAGGCGTGGCGCTGGCCACCGACACCAAGGACTATATGATCCCGATCGCGCGGGAGGCGAACGCCGCGCAGGATCGGGCCGGCCTGATCGGCGGGGTGATCGCGATCCTGCTTGCGGCAACCGGTGCGTTCTATTCGGTCGGCGCCGTCAAGCCGCGGGCGCGGGCCCGCAACAATGTCGAGAAGCTGATGCTGTGGGGGCTGCTTGGCGCCTCGACCATCGCCATCCTGACCACCATAGGCATCGTCTTGTCGATGCTGTTCCAGACCATCCAGTTCTTCGAATCGGTCTCGCCGCTGAACTTCTTCTTCGGCACCGTTTGGGACCCGCGCTTCGCCGCTGCCGGTTCGGGCGGCAGCGAAGGCCAGTTCGGCCTCATCCCGCTGCTTGCCGGTACGCTCTACATCGCCTTCGTGGCGCTTCTGGTCGCCGTCCCGGTCGGCCTGATGTCGGCCGTCTACATGGCGGAATACGCCTCTTCCAAAGTTCGCGCGGTGGTCAAGCCGGCACTTGAGTTGCTCGCCGGCATTCCGACCATCGTCTACGGCATTTTCGCGCTGGTGACGCTTGGGCCCTGGCTGCGCGACCTCAGCGCGGCATTGACCGGCGGTGCGCCGTTCATCCAGGGCCAGAGCATCTTCGTCGCCGGCTTCGTCATGGGCATCATGCTGATCCCGGTGGTGTCGTCGCTGTCCGACGACATCATCACCGCCGTGCCGCGCGCCTTGCGCGACGGCTCGCTCGGCCTTGGCGCAACGCGCTCCGAAACCATCAAGCGGGTGGTGCTGCCGGCGGCCCTGCCGGGCATTGTCGGCGCGGTGCTCCTGACCGCCTCGCGCGCCATCGGCGAAACCATGATCGTGGTGCTGGCCGCCGGCGTTGCCGCCAATCTCACCCTCAATCCGTTCGAGGCGATGACCACCATCACCGTCAAGATCGTCAATCAGCTGACTGGCGACCTCGAGTTCAACTCGCCGCAGACGCTGGTCGCCTTCGCGCTCGGCCTGACGCTGTTCGGGCTGACGCTGATCATGAACATCGTGGCCCTTGCCATTGTGCGGAAGTATCGGGAGCAGTACGAATGACCGACGTTTCCTTCGATACGATGCCTGCCGCGGCAGCACCCGTGCGGCGCGATATCGGCCTCAAGGCGCGCTACCGCGCCGAGCGGCGATTCCGCATCTACGGTCTTATGGCGATCTCGGTCGGACTCGTCTTCCTTGCCATCATGCTCGCCTCGATCGTGCTCAAGGGCCATACCGCCTTCTGGCAGACGAGCGTCACATTGCCGATCACCTTCGACGAAAAAGTCATCGATCCACAGGGCGAGCGGGCCACCGATGCGAATGTGCTGATCAAGGCGAACTATCCGAAGCTTGCCGAAAATGCCCTGATCGCCAAACTCGGTATCGACCCGCAGGACAAGGCGGCCGTGCGCAAGCTGAAGGGCTTTTTGTCGGAAAGCTCGCGCGTGCAATTGCGCAACATCGTGATCGCCGACCCCGCGGTCATCGGCACGACGCGCGACGTGGACATCCTTGCCTCGGCCAATATCGATTCCGCCTTCAAGGGCCAGATCGACCTCGGCGTCGACGAAGCGCGCCGCAAGGTTTCGGACCAGCAGGTTTCCTGGATGAACCAGCTCAAGGCCGACGGGGTCATGGCCGAACATTTCAACACCGGCCTGTTCACCTTCGGCGCTTCCAGCCGGCCGGAGACGTCCGGAATGGGCGTTGCCATCATCGGCTCGTTCTTCATGATGGCGATCGTGCTCCTGCTGGCGCTGCCGATCGGCGTCGCGGCGTCGATCTATCTGGAAGAGTTCGCCAGGAAGAACCGTTTCACCGACCTCATCGAAGTCAACATCAACAATCTGGCCGCCGTGCCGTCGATCGTGTTCGGCCTGCTCGGCCTTGCGGTGTTCGTCAATTTCCTCGGCATGCCGCGTTCCGCCTCGATCGTCGGCGGGCTGGTGCTGACGCTGATGACGCTGCCCACCATCATCATCGCGACGCGCGCCGCCCTTGCCGCCGTGCCGCCGTCGATCCGTGCGGCGGCACTGGGCCTCGGTGCGTCCAGGATGCAGATGGTCTTTCACCATATTCTGCCGCTCGCCGCTCCCGGCATCCTCACCGGCACCATCATCGGGCTGGCGCGTGCGCTCGGCGAAACCGCGCCGCTGCTCCTGATCGGCATGGTCGCCTTCGTGGCCGACTATCCGGCGACGCCATTCGATCCGGCAACGGCGCTGCCGGTGCAGATCTACATGTGGGCGAACGAGGCCGAACGCGCCTTCGTGGAGCGCATGTCGGGCGCCATCATCATCCTGCTCGTCTTCCTGATGGCCATGAACATCACGGCAATCGTGCTGCGCCGGCGTTTCGAACGGCGCTGGTAGAAAAGGGGCTGACAATGAATATCATGACGGAAAAATCCCTTGAAAGCGCAGTGGACGCCAAGATGAACAGCCAATCCAATGAAGCCATCAAGATGCGCGGCGACAAGGTCGGCGTCTTCTACGGCGACAAGCAGGCCTTGTTCGATGTCGATCTTCTGGTGCGGCAAAACCAGGTCACGGCGCTGATCGGGCCGTCCGGCTGCGGCAAGTCCACCTTCCTGCGCTGTTTGAACCGCATGAACGACACCATCGACAGCGCCCGCGTCATCGGCAAGATCACGCTTGATGGCGAGGACGTCTACGACAAGGCCATCGATGTCGTGGAACTGCGCGCCCGCGTCGGTATGGTGTTCCAGAAGCCCAATCCGTTCCCGAAGTCGATCTACGAGAACGTCGCCTACGGCCCGCGCATCCATGGCCTTGCCCGCAACAAGACCGACCTCGAAGCCATCGTGGAATCGAGCCTCAAGCGCGCCGGCCTGTTCAACGAGGTCAAGGACCGCCTGCACGAACCCGGCACCGGGCTGTCGGGCGGCCAGCAGCAGCGCCTGTGCATCGCGCGCGCCATTGCCGTGTCGCCGGAAGTCATCCTGATGGACGAGCCCTGCTCGGCGCTCGACCCGATCGCCACGGCAAGGGTGGAGGAACTGATCGACGAATTGCGCCAGAACTACACCATCGTCATTGTCACCCACTCCATGCAGCAGGCGGCGCGCGTGTCGCAGCGCACGGCGATGTTCCATCTCGGCTATCTGGTCGAGGAAGGCGCGACCGAGAAGATGTTCACCAACCCCGACGACAAGCGCACGCAGGACTACATCACCGGCCGCTTCGGTTGAGATGCGGGCATCGGTGGGCTACGGATTGCAAGGACAGGATCATGGGTGAGCATACAGTCAGGTCTTTCGACGAGGACCTCAACGAAGTCAGCAAGCTGATCAGGGACATGGGTGAGCTTGCCGGTTCGATGGTGAGCGAAGCGACCCGCGCGCTGCTCAATTCCGACACCGCGCTGGCGCAGCGCGTCGTCTCCGAGGATGCGGTGATGGACAGGCGCCAGCGCGACCTGGACGACCGCGCCATCACGCTGATCGCCAAGCGCCAGCCGATGGCGCAGGATCTGCGCGCCGTTGTCGGGGCCATCCGCATGGCCGGCGATCTCGAACGCATCGGCGATCTGGCCAAGAACATCGCCAAGCGCGTCAGCGCGGTAGGCCAGTCCGCCGCGCCGCGCGATCTGGCGCACTCCATCGATGCCATGGCAGGGCTTGTGCTTATCCAGGTGCAGGGCGTCATCGAGCGCTCTGCGGCCCGCGACGCGTCAGGGCTGGTTACCCTGCGCAACGAGGACGAGCGCATCGACGTCAAATATACCTCGGTGTTTCGCGAGTTGCTGACCTACATGATGGAAGATCCGCGCAACATCACGCCCTGCACGCATTTGCTGTTTTGCGCCAAGAACCTCGAACGCATCGGCGACCATGTCACCAACATCGCTGAAAACGCCTATTACGTGCTGACCGGCGAACAATTGCCGGCCCATCGTCCCAAGCAGGACGAGACAGCCGTATCCGCCGCCTGACGCACAAGACAGGAAGCCGAACAAGATGATCGCACCGCGCATCATGGTCGTCGAAGACGAGGAGCCGCTTGGCGTGCTGCTTCGCTACAATCTGGAATCGGAAGGCTATCAGGTCGAGGTCATCACGCGCGGCGACGAGGCCGAGCTTCGGCTGCAGGAAAACGTGCCCGACCTTCTGGTGCTCGACTGGATGGTACCGGCGGTGTCCGGCATCGAACTGTGCCGGCGCCTGCGCATGCGCCCCGAAACCGAACGGCTTCCCATCATCATGCTCACCGCGCGCGGCGAGGAAAGCGACCGCGTGCGAGGCCTCTCCACCGGCGCCGACGACTATCTGGTCAAGCCGTTCTCGACGCCCGAATTCATGGCGCGGGTCAAGGCGCTGCTGCGGCGCGCCAAGCCCGAGGTGCTGTCATCGGTGCTCAAGGTCGGCGACATCGTGCTCGACCGTGAATCGCACCGGGTCTATCGCAAGAAGAGCGAGATCAAGCTCGGACCGACCGAGTTCCGCCTGCTCGAATTCATGATGCGCCATCCCGGCCGCGTGTTCTCGCGCGGCCAGTTGCTCGACAATGTCTGGGGCGAGACCATCTATATCGACGAACGCACGGTCGACGTGCATGTCGGGCGGCTGCGCAAGGCCGTCAACAATGGCCGCATGCCCGACGTCATCCGCACCATTCGCGGCGCCGGCTACGCTATTCAAGAGGAGTAAGGCGGGCTCAGGCCATCTCGTGGCCAGCGGCCAGTTCCATCTGGGCCGGATTGCCGGACGCGAAGATGTCGTTGTCGATGAAGGTCAGCGCCCGCATGGCGCAGCCGTCGCGCAGCAGCGCCATCTGGTCCGGTTCGGTGTCGAACGAAATCGAGGTCGAGTGATGGCCGCCTGCCGTCTTGGCGATCGCCTCGCGCAGCGCCGGTTCGATGAGGTCGAAGGCGGCCGTACTTGCCCCCACCATCGCCACCGGGGCCGGGTCGATCAGCGCAAACAGGCTGCCAAGGCCGAAGCCCAGCGCCTCGCCGGCCTTGCGATAGGCCTGCCGCTCGGGACCGTCCCGCTCTCTTGCCACTTGCGCCAGCGTGCGCATGTCGGCTTCGTCGATGTCGTCCACCGGTTCGTCGTCCTCGCCCATCATGCGGGCGTTGCGCCAGATGGCGTAGTTGCCGGCATAGGCTTCGATGCAGCCGCGCCGGCCGCAGCGGCACAGCGCGCCGTCGGGGCGGTGGATCATATGGCCGAACTCGCCGCCCGACGAATGCGTGCCGGTAAACAATTCGCCTTTCAGCACCAGGCCCATGCCAATGCCGTGCGAAAGCAGGATGGCGATGAAGTCGTCCTTGTAGCGTTCCGGATCGCGCCAGCGCAGCGCCACCGCCATCATGTTGCAGTCGTTTTCCACGGTGACGGGAACGGAAAACTCGCGCTCCAGAATGTCGGCAAAGGCAATGTCGGTATGCGGCGTGATCGGCGACCACAGCATGGCGCGCGCCGGCGCGTCGGTGATGCCCTGAATGGCCAGAACGATGCGCAGCACGCGGCGGCCCTCGCGCTTGCGGTCGTCCAGCCTGCGCCTGACGATCGCAACGCATTCGTCGATCAACTGCTTGCGAGGCATGGCGCGCGTGTCGAGCCGTCGCTGCTCCTCGGCCACGATTTCGCCGGCATAGTCGAGCAGGGTGGCGGCGAGGAAATTGAGGGAGAGAACGACGGTCATGACCACCGCCGCCTTCGGCTCGAGCGTCAGCCCCACCTGGGGCCGGCCCCGCTTCAGGGCCAGCGGCTCGTTGCGGGCTTCGGCCAGGATGCCCTCGGCGATCAGGTCCGATGAGATCGACGAGATGGTGGAATGGCTGAGGCCGGTGATCGCGGCGATCCCGGTGCGAGAGGTCTGGCCGCCCCGCCGCACGGCCGAAATCACCATGGCGCGGTTGCGCCGGCGCAGATCGTCGTGGCGGATTCCCACCGTCATGTCGCTTTGTCCTCCCTGTTGCCGCAGACATTGCAATGCGCGCTTATCCCCGGCAAACGGGATGATAGTGGCAGAAGCGTTATCCCCTGTCACTATTTAATTCGAGTTCCGAAAAAAATCAAATGAGGCCTTCGAATCCCGGTTGACAGGCGTTCGGTGTTGCGTCACACTTTTTTCGAGGCTCGAAAAAAAGAGCTTCCGTACCAGCATCGGGTCAGATTAGTCGCGCCCGCGCGGCGCAGGGAGGAAATCATGAGGAAAATCACCGCCGCCATCCTGGCGGGTGCCGCCATGTCGCTGACGCTCGTCGCGACCGCCGAGGCCAAGGACAAGGTCATCGGCGTCTCCTGGTCGAACTTCCAGGAAGAACGCTGGAAGACCGACGAAGCCGCGATGAAGGCGGCGATCGAGGCTGCCGGCGACAAGTACATCTCCGCCGACGCGCAGTCGTCCGCGGCCAAGCAGCTCACCGACGTCGAAAGCCTGATTTCGCAGGGCGCAAACGCCCTGATCATCCTGGCCCAGGACGCTTCGGCCATCGGCCCGGCAGTTCAGAAATCGCTGGACGAGGGCATCCCGGTCGTCGGCTATGACCGCCTGATCGAGAACAAGGACGTCTTCTACCTTACCTTCGACAACAAGGAAGTGGGCCGCATGCAGGCCCGCGAAGTGTTCAAGGTGAAGCCGGAAGGCAACTACGTCTTCATCAAGGGTTCGGGTGCCGATCCGAATGCGGACTTCCTGTTCGCCGGTTCGATGGAAGTGCTCAAGGACGCCATCGACAGCGGCAAGATCAAGAATGTCGGCGAAGCCTATACGGACGGCTGGCTGCCGGCCAACGCCCAGAAGAACATGGAGCAGTTCCTGACCGCCAACGACAACAAGGTCGATGCGGTGGTGGCGGCCAATGACGGCACCGCCGGCGGCGTCGTCGCGGCGCTGACGGCCCAGGGTCTGGCCGGCTCCGTTCCGGTCTCGGGCCAGGACGGCGACCATGCCGCGCTGAACCGCGTGGCACTTGGCACCCAGACGGTTTCGGTGTGGAAGGACGCACGTGAACTTGGCAAGAACGCCGCCGAGATCGCTTCGCAGCTTGCCGATGGCAAGGCCATGACCGACATCGCCAACGTGCAGGACTTCACCACGCCTGGCGGCAACACCGTCAAGTCGGTGTTCCTGACCCCGATCGCGATCACCAAGGACAATCTCAACGTCGTCATCGACGCCGGCTGGATTTCCAAGGATGCGGTTTGCGCCGGCGTTGCGGCTGGTGCCGTTCCCGCCTGCAACTGAGTTCGCTCTCGAGTGGACAAGAAACGCCGCGGCCCAAAAGCCGCGGCGTTTTCAAAACAGACGTGGGCGCAATGCCGGGCCGGTTGCGGAACGCCGCTTTTGGCACGGCGGGAGGCACGCCTTGAAAGCCGCGTATCCGTTCAACGCGCTTTCCGCTTCCGGCAACGCCGGAAAGACAATAGCATGAGCATGCTGTGCCGAAGCATCGGACCCAACAGGACGCAGCGAACATCGATCCGATGCAAGACGGCCAGATGGGCAGGGCGCCGATTGGTTGCGGGCCGATCTGACACCAGAGGCAAGCCGGTGGGAGGAAACCATGAGTGATGTGACCTCGGCAACGACGGTCGACCGGGCAAGGGAGGCTGAACTCGGCCCCGTTGCCCGTTTCCTGAAAGCGACTGAACTCGACACCCGCATGCTGGGCATGGTCGCGGCGCTGATCCTGATCTGGGTCCTGTTGCACTTCCTTTCGGGTGGCCTGTTTCTGACGCCGCGCAATCTGTGGAACCTTTCGGTTCAGACCTCCTCCGTCGCAATCATGGCGACCGGCATGGTGCTGGTCATCGTCATGCGCCACATCGACCTGTCGGTCGGCTCGCTCGAAGGCGTCATCGGCATGATCATGGGCGTGCTGCAGGCCCAGATCCTGGTCCGCGTCATGGGCCTTCCGCTCGGCGACCCGTGGATATGGGTTATCGCGCTTGCCTGCGGCATTGCCGTGGGCCTGCTGATCGGAGCTTTCCAGGGCTTCATCATCGCCTATCTGGAAGTGCCGTCGTTCATCGTCACGCTCGGCGGCCTGCTGGTCTGGCGCGGCTCGGCATGGTGGGTCACCAGCGGCCAGACGGTGGCGCCGCTCGACGCCACGTTCCAACTCATGGGCGGCGGACCGCGCGGCTCCATCGGCGCCACATGGAGCTGGGTCATCGGTGTCGTCGCCTGCCTTGCCGTCATCTTCATGCTGCTCAACGGGCGCACCCAGCGCAAGCGCTTCCGCTTTCCGCTGCGCCCGGTGTGGGCCGAGACCTTGCTGGGCGTGGTTGCCTGCGGGGCCATCCTTGGCGCGATATGGGTTGCCAATTCCTATCCGTGGCCGGTCGGCATCGTGCGCCGCTATGCCGAAGCGAACGGCATCGCCGTTCCCGAAGGCGGCCTGTTCATCGCCCATGGCGTCGCCATTCCCGTGTTGATGGCGGTGGCGGTCGGCCTCGTCATGACCTTCGTCACCAACCGCACCCGCTTCGGGCGCTACGTCTTCGCCATCGGCGGCAACCCGGAGGCGGCGAACCTGGCCGGCATCAACACCCGCTGGGTGACGATGAAAGTGTTCATGATCATGGGCGCGCTCGTCGCCATCAGCGCGGCGATTTCATCGGCACGCCTCAACGCCTCGACCAACGCTCTCGGCACGCTGGACGAGTTGCTGGTCATCGCTGCGGCCGTTATCGGCGGCACGTCGCTGGCCGGCGGCGCGGGCACTGTCATCGGCGCCATGCTCGGCGCGCTTTTGATGCAGTCGCTGCAATCCGGCATGGTGCTGCTGGGCGTCGATTCACCGCTGCAAAGCATCGTCGTCGGCGCTGTCCTGGTCGTCGCGGTGTGGCTCGACACCGTCTACCGCAAGCGCGTTTAGAGGGGCAATGACAATGGCTACAGCAAAAACCGCCGACGCGACCCCGCTGGTCGACCTGCGCAACATCTCCATCGCCTTCGGCGGCATCCGCGCCGTCGACGATGCGTCGGTCGATCTTTTTCCGGGCGAAGTCGTGGCCCTGCTCGGCCACAACGGGGCCGGCAAATCGACGCTGATCAAGATCCTGTCAGGCGCCTACAAGCGCGATGCCGGCCAGATCTTCGTCAATGGCGAGGAGGCGTCTATCTCCAATCCGCGCGATGCCAAAAAATACGGCATCGAGACGATCTACCAGACGCTGGCGCTGGCCGACAATGTCGATGCCGCCGCCAATCTGTTCCTCGGACGCGAACTGATGACGGGCTGGAACACGCTCGACGACGTGGCCATGGAGGCCGAGGCACGCAAGGTGATGGGCCGCCTCAACCCACGCTTCCAGCGCTTCAAGGAACCGGTCATCAAGCTTTCGGGCGGGCAACGCCAGTCGGTTGCGATCGCGCGCGCCATCCTGTTCAATGCGCGCATCCTCATCATGGACGAGCCGACCGCGGCGCTTGGACCGCAGGAGACCGCTCAGGTGGGCGAACTGGTCAAGCAGCTCAAGGCCGACGGCATCGGCATCTTCCTCATCAGCCATGACATCCATGATGTCTTCGACCTCGCCGACCGGGTCTGCGTGATGAAGAACGGGCAGGTGGTCGGCACCGCGAGCACGAGCGATGTCACCCAGGACGAGGTGCTGGGCATGATCATCCTCGGCAAATGCCCGCCGGGCGCCATTCCGGGGCCGGGGGCGCTGAAAATCGCGGCCTGATTGGCTTGCCCGGTCAGGCGCTTTGGTTCGACCGAGAGCGTGAGGTCCTTACCTTCCGTAAGGGACTGTCGTCTTGTGCTGGTGTGTTAAAGGGGTACAAAGGGCAGACGCATCGCATAGGTTGAAAGGCGCAGTTGAAGAAGCTATTTCCGATTGCCGCTTTTATTGCTGTCGCGCTTGCCAGCCTGACGATGGCGGGGTTTGCTTATTTCGCGACCCAGGAGGCGGCTCGCATCAAGTTCCAGGCGATCGCCGACGACGCTCTGAACCGCATCGAAAGCCGCATCGACCTGCACCTGTCGCTCCTGCGTGCGACCAAAGCCCTGTTCGATTCCCAAGGCGGCGTGGTTTCATCGAAGGAATTCGAGACCTTCTTCGATTCACTGGATGTCGCCGACCATTTCGCCGGTCTGCATGGCATCGGTTTGCTGCGCGTCGTGAAGGCCGGGGACGAGGCTGCCGTCGAGCAGGAGATGAGCCGTAATCTCGGGGGCGAGCCGAAAATCCATCCGCAATCGCATTTGCCCTGGCGGGCTCCAACCATGATGCTGGCGCCAGTCGACGACTTCAGCAAACCTGTCATCGGCTTCGACATGATGGTCGATCCGGTGCGCCGGCAGGCCATCGAGCAGGCGATCGACGACGATCAGGAGCATGCGACCGCCCGCCTGTTGCTAGGCAGGAATACCGGTTCGAGCCGCAGCTTTACCGGCTTTCTGGTGTTCACGCGGCTGACTTCGCAGATGGGGCAGGACGGTGCCGAGGCTCCGGGGACAGGGCTCATCTACAATGCCTTCCGGTCTCAAGACCTGTTTGAGACGGCACTCGCCGTGGCGCCGCTCTTGCCCGTCAATGTCGAGATTTACGACCAGACGGCAAATTCCGACAGTCTTTTGTTCCGCTCCGAGAGCCCGCCGGTCGAAGCCGTCGGCGCCAAGCTTCTCGATATCCGCACGATAGTGGTTGCCGGACGGCAATGGGTGTTGCAGTTCAGGCCGACGAGCGCGTTTTCGCCACCGTCTTCGCGCGCCATTCCGATCATGCTCGGCCTGTTCGGACTTTTGCTTGCAGGCGCCATCGCGCTGGTCGCCCGCTACCAGATGCGCGCCTATGACGTCGCGGCCCAGCTTCACGAGACGACCGAGAAAAGCCTGCTCGAAAAGGAGCTGATGCTTCAGGAGATGAAGCATCGCATCAAGAACCTGATCGCGCGCGTTCTGGCGATTGCGCGCCAGACCGCATCGGGCGCAACCAACGTCAAGGAGTTTTCGGATTCGTTCTCGGCGAGACTGCAGGCGATGGCCGCCTCGCAGGACATGCTGACCCGCTCCCGCTGGCAGAAAGCCGATCTCGGCAACCTTTTGAAGATCGAACTCGGCCAGGTGTTCGGCAAGGATCTGCCGGAAGACCTGTTGTCGGGACCTCGGGTGCTGCTTGACGAAACCGCCACGCAGGCCTTGGGCCTGACCTTCCACGAACTGGCGACGAATGCGCTGAAATACGGCGAGGCCGGCAATTCCGACGGCGCGCTCAAGGTGGAGTGGCGCACGGAGCGGCTGGACCGCGCAAGGATGCTGGTCCTCGATTGGCGCGAAGGCGGGCAAAGCGGCCTTGCAGAACCGGCCAAGACCGGCTTCGGCACCAAGCTCATCGACATGAACATCACGCGCGAACTGAACGGCACCATCGAGCGTCGTTTTCGCCCCGACGGGCTGCAGGTCGAAATCAGAATTCCGCTGCGGTAGAAACAATTCCACGAAAGCGGGAACCGGGTCCCTCTGAAAAAGAGGCCGGGTTGCCCCGGCCTCCGAATGGTTTCAGGCAATGCCGATCAGTTGCAGCGCGCCGTGTAGAGGCGGCGGGTATCCGGATCGCGATACTGGCAGTAGCCGTTGCGCAGATTACGCACCAGAAGGCCGGAGCCTGCGCCCACGGCCGCCCCGATCAGCGCGCCTCTGCCACCACCGGCTATGCCGCCGATGACCGCACCGGCGGCAGTGCCCACGCTTACGTCCTGCTCGGTTGTCGTGCAGCCGCTTACGCTGATTGCCGCGAGTGCGGCCACGACGACAATTATCTTACGCATGCAGTCACTCCTCTCGCTTTTGATATTCCTCGCTTCACAGCGATCCTTGCTCTCTAGCATGAGACCGCCGATTCTGCGTTAGCGTTCTCATTCTTGGCTAAGATAGTCTTTTTCAGGGCGGACGCCGTTCGATGCGACAACGGTCGCGGTTTCGACCGATGCGTCCAGCTTGCCGTCCGGGCCGATCGACCAGAAAAGCTCCGCATAGTCTTCTTCCAGGGCCGGGTCGAGGGCGATGCATTTGCCCAATACGCGCTCGGCTTGCCCCGACAGTGCACGCAGCGAATAGGTTTGCGTGGCTGCGCATTCTTCGGCGGTTTCGAATATGGTGACCGGAGCCGACAGCTCGCGGCATTGGGAAAGGTCGGCCGAGCAGCCGACGATCAGCAATAGTGCAGCGATGTGTTCCATTGCGGTTTCCTCTCGTGAGAGAAAACGCGCGGGGTAACCGATGGTTCCTGCAATCGACGAGACGCAGGGGCGCTTCTATTCCGTCTCGAAATTGCCGTTCGGAATGAGGAGGAGGTATTCGAGACGGTCGTCGATGATGCTAAGCGACGCCTTGCCGTTCAGAGACACCGGCACCACCCTCTCCAGGGTCACGCGTCCGAAATGACGCTGAGTGAGCAGTTCCCCTCCGTCTGCGAACGGCTCGGCCCATAGCAGGCGAAGCAGCGGCGCATCGCCGGCGTCGGTCAGTTCGGCGGAGATGCTGACCGTGCCGCCCGGCCGCGACAGTGCGCCGTAGCTCAGTGAATTGACGACCAGTTCGTGCATGGCCAGCCCGATATGCAAGGCGGCGTTGGGGCTGAGATAGGGGTTGGAGCCTTCGAAATGCAGCCCGTGCTGACCGTCGCGGGTGTAGCGGCCCAACTGCCCGTAGATGAGCTCGCGCAATTGGGCTCCGCGCCAGTTGGACGAGGTCACCAGATCCTGCGAGGAAGCGAGCGATTGCAGCCTGCCCTGGAAGCGGGTCAGGAAGTCGGCGATGGAGCCGGAATAGCGCCCCGTCTGGCTGGCGATGCTCTGGATGATGGCGAGAAGGTTCTTCGAGCGGTGGCTGACCTCGCGCAACAGCGCGCGCAGGCTCTGTTCGCGCCGCTTGCGTTCGGTCGTCTCGACCTTGGTGGTCATGACGCCACGGACGCTGCCGTTTTGAGCGAGGTCGGGGTCGATCCACACCTCGAACCAGCGCACGCCGTCATCGCCGGGAGCGCTGATTTCGAATCTGTCGGGCTTGCCGGTCTCGATCGCCTTGCGCCTTGCCGCGATGATGCGCTCGGTCTGGGAAGGCGGCAGGATGGTGTCCATGGGGCCGCTGACGAGCGCCCAGGGCGCTTGCATGTTGCGCGCCCATACGGTCCTGAGGTCATGGTCCTGGTAGAGAACGGAAACGCCGGCATTGCGCAAGGCATGGAGCAGCGCCTGGCCAAGCTGCGAATCGTCCTTCAGCGAAGGATCGATGACCTCGCTATCCAGCGTTTCGGCGGGTGTCTTTCCGCGGCTCGTAACCATTTTCCAACCCCTCTTTCCCTTTCGGCCATCTGTCCGACCTGGAAAGAGCTAGATAGTTGCCTGTGGTTGCAAATACGTTCCGCCGGACAGTCCTTTTGCAAGGGCTGTCCGGCGGCGGCTGGAAACCGTTTGAGGGGGGCGGTTTCCAGTTTCTCGTCGAGAAGATGTTTCAGACGCTGTCATGCTCGCCTGAAAATGCCGGCCAGCAGTGAAATCACCAGGAAGGCCAGGAAGATGAAGAACAGGATCTTGGCGATGCCCGCGGACGCGCCGGCGATGCCGCCGAAGCCGAGTGCCCCTGCAATGATCGCCACGACAAGAAACACCAACGTCCAGTAAAGCATTGTTCAAACTCCTTCTTTCCCCTGGAGGAAAAACGTGAGCCAACCGCAACGGTTCCTCGGCTGGCTAAAATTCGTCCGTATCAGGCAGCGGCCTTGGCCTGCCGGTCGAAGAACAGCGCCTGGCTGATCAGCGCCTTGACCATCTCGGGACTGAAAGGCTTGGTGACGAGGAAGGCAGGCTCGGGGCGCTCGCCGGTCAAGAGACGCTCGGGAAATGCCGTGATGAAGATCACCGGCAAGGATGTGGAGGTCAGGATCTCGTTGACGGCATCGATGCCGGAGGAGCCGTCGGCCAGTTGAATATCGGCCAGCACCATCTTGGGGTGCGTCTTGGCGAACAGGCTCATTGCCTCGGTGTGCGTGCGGGCCGTGCCGACGACGCGATGGCCGAGGCTTTCCACCATCTCTTCGATGTCCATGGCAATCAGCGGCTCGTCCTCGATAATGAGGATGTCGGTCGCCACCTGGCGCGAGATTTCGCCGCTCGCCTGTGACAGGAGGCTGGAAAACTCGGATTCCTCGACATTGAGGATTTCGGCCGCCTCGCGTTCATCAAACCCTTCGACCGCCACCAGCAGGAACGCCTGCCGCTGACGCGGCGCCAGCGCGTTGAGATTGGCGGCGGCGCGCTGCTCCCAGCCGGACGCCGACTGTTCCTGCGGAATGCGGATCGCGATCGATGTGAACATCTTGGCGAAAATCTTGTAGAGCGCGATACGGTCGTTGGTAGCGCGCGGGAAAATGCCGATGTCGGCGATGATGGCTTCCAGCATTGCCGCGACCAGCGCGTCGCCGCTTTCCTGCGAGCCGGAAACGGCGCGCGAAAACCGGCGCAGGTAAGGTAGATGCGGTGCGATTTTGGCAGATAGACTCACAGTGACGTCTCCCTCGATTGACGTGTGCATGAACAGATAGGCCTGGATGTTGGCAAGCCCCGATTGTAACAACTCGCCGGCGATGGAAAAGTTCCGCGAAAAATTTTCCGATTGCCCGGAACCAATCCGAACGCGCTGCGTTTGCAACGGAATCGAACTTGGAGGGGCACCGCTTTGTCTCTTGTCATGCGGCGAAAGCGGTAGGTATGGGGCATAAGGCAATATGAAAGACCTGGATAAAAACAACACTGCCGAGGCGGAAAGGCGCCAAGGCAGGGCGGGCGATCCGCTCGGGCCGAATTCTGAAATTGGCCGCAAACTCAAGCAATACTATAATGACCTGGTCGCCGACGAAGTGCCGGACCGGTTCAGCCAGTTGCTCAGTCAGTTGGAACAGACCGAATCCGCACTGAAGAAGGACTGACGCATGGCCGTATCTCCGGGCTTCAAGAGCGATCTGCTCGGGTCCATCCCGAGCCTGCGCGCCTTTGCCGTTTCGCTTTCTCAGAACGCCGACAAGGCTGACGATCTCGTGCAGGAAACCCTGGTCAAGGCCTGGGACAAGCACGAAAGCTTTCAGCCGGGCACCAATCTGAAGGCGTGGCTGTTCACCATCTTGCGCAATGAGTTCTATTCGCAGATGCGCAAGCGCGGCCGCGAAGTGCAGGACAGCGACGGCATCATGACCGCGCGGCTTGCCGTCCATCCCGCCCAGCATGGCCAACTCGACCTCGAAGATTTCCGCAGTGCGCTGGAAAAGCTACCCGAGGACCAGCGCGAGGCAATCATCCTCATCGGGGCGTCGGGCTTTTCTTACGAGGAAGCCGCGGAAATTTGCGGCTGTGCGGTCGGCACCATCAAGAGCCGCGTCAGCCGCGCCCGCAGCCGGCTTCAGGAAATCCTGCAGATTTCCGGCGAGGACGATTTCGGCCCCGACGCCATTTCTGCTCAGGTGATGTCGCCGCCTGCCGATTGAGGGGATATTGCCGTGCGGGCTTGCGCCAGCGCGGCAATCAGATCATCGCCCGAATAGGGTTTCTCGACCAGCAGGACACCTGGAAAGGCCAATCTTGTCTCTTCGGTTATCGGATGGCCCGAGGCAAACACGAAGGGAATACCCTCGCGCTGCAATTGCCCGGCAACGGCCAGCGTCGATGCGCCGTTCAACGTCAGGTCGATGATCGCTGCGCCGAACCGGGACACCGCGTCCTGGTCGAATGTATCCAATTTGTCGACGATCGTGACGTCGCTGGCTCCATGGTCGCGGCAAATCTGCTCGATGTCCATGGCGATGAGAAATTCGTCCTCGAGAACGAGGACGCGCAGTCCGTCGAGCAAAGCAGGCAAAGCCACGGCTCTCCTTTGGATGGGGCCAAGGTCATGGCCATATTTTCGCGCCCTGTCATTTAAATATGACATAGCCGCTGCAATCGCGTGACGGAACTTCGAGGGCCGAAATGCGTTCGGATCGAACAGCTCCGGGGAGGAATCCAGGATGACGGAACGGCAAGGTCCGCGTACGGCGCGTCGATACCCTTGCGAAAAGTGTCCGTTGCGGCCGCTGCCCATCTTTCGGGAGTTCGAGCCGCAGGAACTTGCTTTCATCAGCACCTTCAAGAAGGGCGAACTGGCCGTCGAACGTGGCGCTGCAGTGCTGGTCGAGGGCAACAACAGTGCCCATCTCTACACCGTTCTGTCTGGATGGGGGTTTCGCTACAAACTGCTGGAGGATGGCAGGCGCCAGATTCTCAACTACGTCATGCCGGGCGATCTCATCGGTCTGCAAGGCAGCGTCATGGGCGAGATGCAGCATTCCGTCGAGGCGCTGTCCGAACTGCTATTGTGCGTGTTCGAGCGCGATAGTCTGCATGGGCTCTACCGCAGTCACCCCGGTCTTGCCTACGACATCACCTGGCTCGCGGCGAGCGAGGAGCGCATGCTCGACGAGAATCTGCTCAGCCTGGGGCGGCGTACGGCGCTTGAGCGCGCCGCCTACCTGATCGCCTTTATCCATGCGCGGGCCAGCGCGGTTGGATTGAACGGC
Organism: Mesorhizobium sp. Root157; assembly: GCF_001427385.1. GTDB lineage: Bacteria > Pseudomonadota > Alphaproteobacteria > Rhizobiales > Rhizobiaceae > Mesorhizobium. Next base: position 110,344 of record NZ_LMGJ01000036.1, on the reverse strand, counting down.
AAGAAGCCGGTGCAAATCCCCATCACCCAGCAGCACGTCGCCGATACGCTCGGCCTTTCGCTGGTCCATACCAACAAGACGCTGCGCAAGCTGATGGAGCGCAAGCTCATCCACTGGCGAGACGGCGGCTGCGCGGTCATCGATCCGGATGGCTTGCGCGCGATAGCCGGCTGGGAAGGGCTGGGCGAAAGCCGCCGGCCACTCGTCTGATCGTTGCCTGTACCGATGCTGGGCACCGATCCGCAAAAGCCGACCAATATGAGCACCGGTCCGGAACCTTGGGTCTGTCCGTGCGTTCAACATCCGATACAATTGCAAGGAGTTGAGAATGGCCACTGCAGCCGGCAAAACCGCCAACGAAAACACCTCCCCCGACCTCGAAGCCGACATCAAGCAATTGAGGGCGGATATCGAAAAGCTGGCCAAGCAGATGGCCAAGACCGGCGAGCATGGCTACGGCACGGCGCGACGTGCGGCGTCCGAAGGTGTCGAGCAGTTGCGGACCCAGGGAGAGGCGGCGATGGACAGCCTGCGTTCCAACGCACGCGACCTTGAAGAACAGGTGCTTGCCAATGTGCGCGAAAAGCCCGTCACGTCGCTGGCAATCGCGGCCGGCGTCGGCTTCCTGTTTGCGCTTTTGTCACGCCGCTGACGGGCCGCCTGCATCATGGGCTTCATTGCATCGCTGATTGCGGGCTTCGCATCCGGTGAAACGGCCGCGGCCTTGCGCCGCGCCCGTGGCGCGGCCTTGGCCTATGCGCTGGCCGGCCTCGCCGCCTTGTGCGGCATCGGCTTTCTCGTCGGTGCCGGTTATATCTGGGCGGCGGCGCGCTACGGTTCGCTGGAAGCCGCGCTCGGCTTCGGCATCGGCTTTCTCATGCTTGCCGGTCTGATCCTTCTCATCTTTCGCTTCAAGGCGGAATCGCGCGCGGTGCGCCGCGTTCGACGGCGCAAGGCCGACATGACGGCGGTGGGCGTGACGGCGGCGCTTGCCGCCCTGCCGGTGCTGTTGCGCGGCAAAAGCGGGCTCGGCGCCGTTCTCGGTCCGGCCGCCGCGCTTGCCGCGTACGCCATCTACCGCGAGAACGTGAAGCGCGACGACGGCGAAACCGCCGACAAGGACGATGACTGATCGGGACTGTAATCTGCCGCCCCGCCATTTGTCCGGAACCTTGGGGTGCGGGGCCTGTTATTGTCCTGACTGTCGGCCGACCAGCGGACAGCGCATGGAGGCTCGATCATGGTCAGGATTTTCCGCGAACAGCAAGCCAAGCAGGGCCGTAGCGGGTGGCATGTTCTCGTCGTGCTGATCGTGGCCATGCTTTTGGCCGTCGTCGTGTGGGGCGGGGTCGAGTTCTATGGCGAAACGATCGACAACCAAGCCAACACGCCCACCCAGAATTCGCCCCAGTAACCGGTAAAGCCCGAGTAACTGGCAAAGCCCGAGTGACTGACCGAACTTGGGTGCAGCGTCTATTGCCTGGCCGGCACCAGCACCTTCAGCGCCTTGGGGTGGATTTCAATCGACGTTTGCGGCTCGAGGTCGACCAGTTCGCCGTCCATCGCGGCGTAGAGCTTGCCCCGTCTCGATCGTATTTTCAGGTTGACCTTGTCGGTCTGGTGGATTTCGACATGCTCGTTGTCGCGCCACTTGCCGCGCGCCACATTGAGCATGAACTTCATCAGTTCGCCCTTCTGCCGCGCCACCGTCACATAGATGCCGAGCACGCCGCCGGCAGGGTTGTCGGCGTAGGGCAGATGGCCTTCGCCGAACAGATTGTTGGTAACGCCGATGGCGCTGGCCCGCACGATCACCTCGGCCTCGCCGATGGTCAGCGTCACATCCATCTTGGGCGGATTGGCCAGCGTCGCATAGGCGGCGCGCGCCGACGCGCGGATCTTGCCCAGCCTGGAGCCGAAGTCCATCTTGTCGCGCAGGTGGATCATCTTGGCGTGCATGCCGACCGAGAACTGGTGCACGAACGGCTCGCCATTGGCGCTGGCGATATCGACCTCCATGATTTTGCCATCGGCGAAGGCCGCTATGGCCTCGTTGAGGGATTGTGGAATGCCGAGGCCGCGCGCAACCAGGTTCATCGTGCCTGCCGGCAGGATGGCGAGCGCCTTCTTCTTGCCCATCAGCCTTGCCGCTGCCGCCGAAATGGTGCCATCGCCGCCACCGGCCAGCACCACGTCGATGCTGCGGCGGGCGACCGCCTTGTCCAGAGCCGCGGCCACGTCCTTTCCCGCCACAACATCGATATCGACCGTGTGGCCGGCGGCTTCGAGCGTTTCGGTCATGCGTTTGGAAAAAGCATCGAGGTCCGTGGTCCGCAAAGTGCCGCCCTCGCTGTTCAGCACTGCTGCAAACCGCATGCGCCACTCCTCCCGGATGATCATTTACAAGTCCGGATCGCCCGGCCTCTGGGCGTAAAACGGCAATTTTTGCAAATGGTTCCCTTCGTTTTGCCGGGTTCGCCTGGGCCGGCCGATGCCGGAAAATTTCGGAACCACGGGGCTACGACGGCGTTGTCGGTCTGTCAGCACCGTGGCCGTCCTCCCAAGTTTTGGCCGTGGTGGAAATGAACGGTATTCAAGGAGAGACATCATGATCCGCACACTCCTGGCTACGACAGCCATTGCAACATTGCTTGCTTCCGGCGCCATGGCGCAGGACACCACTGCGCCCGCCACCACGCCCGCGCCTATGACGGATAGCGCCGCTCCTGCCGTGCCGGTCGTGCAGGCCGATGGCAGCCTCGTCACCAACATCGTAGGTGAATCGGTCTTCAACGGGCCCGGCGAGGATGCCGAAGACATCGGCAAGGTCACCGACGTCGTGTTCGACAAGGACGGCAACGCCACGTCGGTCGTCATCGGCGTCGGCGGCTTCCTCGGCATAGGAGCCAAGGGCGTCGCCTTCGACTTCGACAAGCTGCAATGGGCCGAAAAGAACGGCGACCGCTGGCTGATCGCCGCCGCCACCAAGGAAGAACTGACGGCGCAGCCTGCTTTCGATCCGCTGCCATACCAACCGGCCCCGGCGCCGCAGGCTTCGCTCGACGTGCCGGCCACCGCGACCGCGCCCGCCGATGGCACGACGGCCATGGCGCCTGCCACCGATGCGCAGACGGCACCGGCCGAACCTGTTCCCCCGATCGCGCGCGCCGATGGCAGCATCGCCACGCAGATCATCGGCGAAAGCGTCTATAACGGCACCGGCGAGGATGCCAAGAACATCGGCAGCATCAATGACATCGTGCTGTCCAAGGCCGGCAAGGCCGAGCAATTGGTCATCGGCGTCGGCGGCTTCCTTGGCCTTGGCCAGAAGAACGTCGCCTTCGACTACGGCAAGACAAGCTGGACCGAAAAGGACGGCGACCGCTGGCTGGTGGTCGAGGCGAGCAAAGAATCGCTTGAGGCGCTGCCTGATTTCGACCGTCGCGCCTATGATCCGACCCCCGCGACAACCGCCGCAGATGCCGGAACGGCCCCGGCTGTGACGCCGACGACCGACACAGCGGCCAACACGCAAGCCCAGCCGGATGCGATGGCCCCTGCTGCGCCTGCCGGTGAAATGGCAGCCGAAGCGCCCGCCAACACGACGGATGTGCCTGACGACACGCAGACGGCGGCCATCGACAAGTCGACGCTGACCGAAATGCCGATGACCGGCGAAATCCGCTCCGAGGACCTGGTCGGCACCACCGTCTACGGTGCCGACGACGCCATGGTCGGCGAGATCGGTGACGTGGCGCTGTCGGCCGACGGCAAGGTCGATGCCGTCATCGTCGATGTCGGCGGTTTCCTCGGCATCGGTGAAAAGGAGGTTGCGGTCGGCATGGACAACCTGAAGATCATGACCGACAAGGACGGCAACAAGTACCTCTACACCGACTTCACCAAGGAACAGCTCGAAGCGCAGGCCGCCTACGACAAGGGCAGCTATACCGAAAAGCGCGACGAACAGCGCCTGATGCTCCGTTAGAGCGTCGTGCGTCCAATTGGACGCGCGGCGATGCTCCAACACTTTGATGGAGCATCGGAACAACCCGGGAACCGGGTTCCACTTTCGGTCCGATGCTTCAAGCACCGGCCATCCTGAAAAGCCCGCGCCGGCAACGGCGCGGGCTTTTTTTGCCGCAGCCGCGTTTCCGTGTCCGATGCGGTAAACGAATCCGCTACATTGTTCACTTATTCAGTACGGATCATCCTGAGTTTGCCGCCTTTGCTCCGACAGGCTGCTGGCCCATATTGGCCTCATCAGCGGCGGGAGCCGCAGAAAGGGGCACATCATGCTCACGCAGATCAAGGGCCTGCATCACGTCACCTCGATGGCGAAGGACGCACGCACCAACAACGCTTTCTTCACGCAAAAGCTCGGCCTGCGCCGGGTCAAGCAGACGGTCAATTTCGACGCGCCCGACGTCTACCACCTCTACTATGCCGACGAGGTGGGCACACCCGGTTCGGTGATGACCTATTTCCCGTTTCCAGACATCGCCAAGGGCCGCGCCGGTGTCGGCGAGGTCGGCACGACGGTGTTTTCGGTGCCGGAAGGCACGCTCGAATTCTGGCAGCAGCGCTTTGCCGAACAGGGCGTCAGCGTGGTCGGCCGCGAGGAGCGGTTCGGCGAAAAGCGCCTCGTCTTCATCGGTCCGGACGGCGATGGTTTCGCGCTGGTCGAGGCGCGGGACGATGCCCGCGCGCCATGGTCCAGGGCCGACATCGCCGCCGACGAGGCGCTTCGCGGCTTCCATTCCGTATCGCTCAGGCTGCGCGACGGCGGCGCCACCGAGGAACTGTTGAAGTTCATGGGCTACAGCCAGGTCGACCAGACAGGCAACATCAAGCGGCTGGCCATCGAGGGCGGCAACGGCGCCGATCTCGTCGATATCGAAACGCTGCCCGGTTCGGACGCAGCAAGGCTAGGCGCCGGCTCGGTCCACCACGTCGCCTTCGCGGTGGAAGATCGCGCCCGGCAGTTGGAGGTCCGCAAGGCGTTGCTGGACACCGGCTATCAGGTCACTCCGGTGATCGACCGCGACTATTTCTGGGCCATCTATTTCCGCACGCCCGGCGGGGTGCTGTTCGAGGTCTCGACCAACGAGCCGGGCTTCGACCGCGACGAGGATACAGCCCATCTCGGCGAGGCGCTGAAGCTGCCAAAGCAGCATGAGCATCTTCGCCCCCATCTTGAGCAGCATTTGCAGCCTTTGGGCGATTGAGGAGCGTGCCATGACCAAAGACGCCTATATCCACAAGGTCGTGCCCGGAACGCCGGGCGGGCCGCTTTTCTTCGTCTTCCACGGCACAGGTGCCGACGAAACGCAGCTTGTGCCGCTGGGTCACGATCTCGTGCCAGACGCCACGATCGTGTCGCCGCGCGGCGACGTGTCGGAAATGGGGGCTGCGCGCTTCTTTCGCCGCACCGGCGAGGGCGTCTACGACATGGACGACCTGGCGCGCGCGACCGCCAAGATGACACGCTTCGTGCAGGCCCACGTCACGGCGGCCAAGGCGTCGCGGGTCATCGGTCTCGGCTATTCCAACGGCGCCAACATCCTGGCTTCGACATTGTTCGCCGCACCCGGCCTGTTCGATGCGGCGGTACTGATGCACCCGCTCATTCCGTTCGAGCCGGAGGTGCCGGATGGCTTTGCCGGCCGGCGCGTGCTGGTCACGGCCGGACGCCGCGACCCGATCTGCCCGCCGAACTTGACCTCGCGGCTGGAAGCGTATTTGCGTGACCTTGGGGCCGAGGTCACCATGGAGTGGCACGAGGGCGGCCATGAGGTTCGGCCCAACGAGATCGAGGCGGCGCGCCGGTTCCTTGCCGGCCAGCCACGAGAAGGAGCAGCGAAGTGAACGAGCAATTGCCTGAAGTTCAGCTTGAAGACAACGCAAGCAAGGGGCGCTACGTGGTGCACGGCCCTGACGGTGCGGAGGCCCAGATGACCTTCACCAAGGTCGGCGAGCATCAACTCATCATCGACCACACCGAGGTGCCGGACGTGTTTCGCGGTCAGGGCGTCGGCCTGAAGCTGGTCACGCGCGCCGTCGAGGATGCGCGGGCATCGGGCAAGAAGATCATTCCGCTGTGCCCGTTTGCGGCGTCGCAGTTCCGCCGTCATCCTGAATGGGCGGACGTGCTCAAGCGGTAGCATGGCGCTGCCTGGTTCGGGCGGCTTTACCCTCTATATCTTCTGTCGGGCGTTTGTCGTCGAGGTAAGCGAATGGATGCGCATGTCGATATCCGCAAGGAAGAACGGGAGGGCAGGGGCCGTTACGTGCTCGCCATGCCTGGCGGCGAAGAGGCCTATCTCACCTTCGTGCGCTCCAGTGCCGCGCACATCCTGATCGACTACTCCTTCGTGCCGCCATCCGCGCGCGGCCGCGGCGTCGCGGCCCGGTTGGTGGCGTACGCCGTCGAAGACGCGCGTGACACGAATGGCAAGATCACGCCGGTGTGCGGCTACGTCGCCGCCGAATTCCGTCGCCACGGCGAATGGGCCGACGTGCTGGCGATCGGCCGGGGCTAATGCATGTCGCCCGAAAGCGGGAACCGGTTTCGGGATAACGACATGCATAGAAACAGATACTTAGAGCACGCCAGCGAATCTGAAAGATCGCGACTCGCTCTGGGCCGTAGCCTCAGCATCGTCATCCCGGAATTCTCATTCGAGCGGAGCGAGAAGGGAGTATCCGGGATCCATGCCGTGACATTGCGGCAGTACGCCAACGGTCGGATGAGGGGGTTTTAGCTGCTGTGAAGCCGTGCGGCGCAGGAAAGATCGTGGATCAAACCAA
>NZ_LMGJ01000036.1:60000-103344 GCF_001427385.1 Mesorhizobium sp. Root157 | reverse complement strand
TGGGACCGGTCGACGGGATGACAGCCACCGGACGGGCGGCCGCGAGGTCGCACTAAATTACTAAACGAGCGTCCGAACGGCCGCCCGTCTTCCCGACCTCGCAATCGAGGTCAGTTCTTTGACAATGGCCAGACGGCGGATGCCGGGCGTGGCGATGAATAGATGTGCCATCACACCTTCGTCATCCTAGGGCGGAGCAGGCCGAAGGCCGTCGCGCAGACCCTGGGATCCATGCCGTGACGGAGCGGCAGCGTGGTACGGTGCACAAGGCCCCGTCCTGCTCCTCAGTGATCCGCCCGGGGGCAAAGCGGCGGTCGCCTCCCCACCGTTTCTTAAGGTGTCTTTGCTAAACGAGAGCAACTTTTGCGCAGACGGGAGACGGACAGGGTGCGCTTTTCCGCGGCCACGGCAGCCGATCGGATTTTGCCGCGACGGTTGGCGTCTCGCGCGCGTCCGCTATTCGTGCGCATCGACGAAATCCTTTTTGGCGCCGACGAGCGCAGCGAAGCCGGCCGCATGTCGCTGATCGCCTTTGCCGTGCGCGTCGGCAGCGCTTTCATCGCTTTCGTCAGCCAGGTCCTGATGGCGCGCTGGATGGGCGGCTTCGAATACGGCATTTTCGTCCTGGTGTGGCTGACGGTGCTGATCGTGGGCAGCATTTCCTGCCTCGGCTTCAGCAGTTCGGTCATTCGCTTCATCCCCGAATTTCGCGAACGCGCCATGATGGACGAATTGCGCGGCATCGTTCTGGCCAGCCGCTATTTCGTCGTCGCCGCTTCGACGATTATCGCCAGCGTCGGCGCGCTGGGCGTGTGGCTCTTTTCGGCGTCGATCGAGAGCTACTATCTGGTGCCGTTCCTGCTCGGCATGGTCTGCCTGCCGATGATTGCCCTGACCGACCTGATGCAAGGCTTCTCGCGGGCCCATTCCTGGGCGCTGTCGGCGCTGTTTCCCACCTACATCACCCGCCCGGTCCTGATCCTCGTTTTCATGGTCCTGGCGCTTCTCTTCGGCTTCAAACCCGACGCGATCACCGCAACCCTGTCGGCGATCGCGGCGACTTATGTGACGGCGCTGGCGCAGCTGGTCGGCCTCTCACGGCAACTCGGAGCGCGGATTCCCGCCGGGCCGGCGAAGGTCCATTTCCGCAGCTGGATCGTGGTGTCGCTGCCGATTTTCCTGGTCGAAAGCTTCTACTATCTGGTGACGAACGCCGATGTGCTGATGGTCGGGTTCTATCGGCCTCCCGAGGAGGTCGCGGTCTATTTCGCGACGGTGAAGGTGCTGGCGCTGGTGCACTTCGTCTATTTCGCCGTCAGGGCAGGGGTCGCCCAACGCTACGCGCAGTTCACCCATGGCAGCGACCCGGCGCGGCTGGCACTCTTTGCCAAGGAGACCGTGTCGTGGACGTTCTGGCCGTCGCTGGCCATGGCGGCGGTGGTGCTGATCCTCGGCGAGCCGATGCTGGCGCTGTTCGGCAAGGAGTTCGTCGCGGGTTATCCGCTGTTGTTTCTGCTTGTCCTCGGCGTCGTGGCGCGCGCCTCTGTCGGTCCCTGCGAGAGCCTGCTCACCATGAGCGGCAACCAGAACGTCTGCGCCGCGGTTTTCGCCCTGACATTGGTGATCAATGTCGGCCTCAACGTCATTCTCCTGCCGCCGTTCGGCTTGTGGGGCGCGGCCACCGCGACGGCCCTGGCGATGATGTTCGAAGCGGCGGCGCTGTCCTTCACGGTCTGGCGAAAACTTGGTATCGCCATGGCGATATTCATTCCGGTGCGGAGTGCCGCCTGATGGCCGCCATTCCACTGATTGAGGAGACCAGCGGCGGGCCGGCCGGCGCCATGGTCTCCGGCCTGGCCGGGCTGGCGCGCGATCCCGCCGAACTGGCCGAGATCGAGCTTCTCGCCAGCGGCAGGCCAGAACGGCGGCTTGCCATCTACCCGGCATCCGCCGGCTTCGATCTGGTTGAGGAACTCGACCATTTGTGCGTTCGCACCGTCGAGTCCAACATTTTCTTCAACCCGCGTTTTCTGGCGCCCGCCATGCCCCGCCTCGAAGACCGTGAGGTGCGGCTGGCCGTCATTCGCGATGGCGACGACTACCGCTCCCGGTTGCGCCTGCTGGTGCCGTTTTCCGTGGAGCGCCCGACCGTGCCGCTGGGCCATCCGATCATGCGCATATGGTCGAACCCGTTCGGGCCGAGCGGCACGCCGCTTGTCGACCGCGACGATCCGCTGGGTGTGCTGGAAGACTTCCTCGAAATGATGTCGCGTCCGCGACTCAAGTTGCCGAAAGTGCTGGCCTTGCCGGATTTGCGTCTCGACGGACCGATGGCCAGCCTGCTTACCTCAGTAGCGGAGGCCAGACATCTCACCTTGGTCACGACCGGCGAGGTGGAACGACCGATCCTCGACAGCGACCTGGACGGCGACGCCTATCTCAAGGATTCCTTGCGCCCGCATCACTACCGGGAGTTTCGCCGGCTGTGGCGTCGCCTCGCCGATACTGGCAGGCTGGAACACACGGTAGCGCGCAGCCCGGATGAAATCCGCCACGCCACGGAAAGCTTTCTGGCGCTCGAAGCAGACGGCTGGAAGGGCCGGGAGCGTACGGCGATGGCGATCGACCGCTACCTCGCAGCCTTTGCCCGCGAGGCCGTGCACGGGCTGGCCGAGCAGGACATGTGCCGCATCCACACGCTGACCCTCGACGGGCGCACCATCGCCAGCCTGATCGTCTTCGTCGAGCAAGGCGTCGCCTATACGTGGAAGACAGCCTACGACGAGAACCTAGCGGCCTTTTCGCCGGGTACTCTTTTGATGATCGAGGTAACCAGGCAGCACCTCGAAGATCCCAACATCACCCTCACCGATTCCTGCGCGGTGCCGGATCATCCGGTGATGAGCCGGCTGTGGACGGAGCGCAGGCGGGTCGGAACTTTCGTCATCGGGCTGACGCCGGACGCGGACCGGGCGGTGCGCCAGGCCGCATCGCAACTGCATCTCTACCGCGAAACCCGCAACATGGCGCGGGTGTTGCGCAACCGCGTGCGCGGTCTGCTCAAGCGGCGGTAGATGCCGGTGACAAACAGCATTGATTTGGGGGTGGGAAAAGCATGACATCGGTGAAAGCCACAACAGTTTTGTCGCCGAGCCCGCTTCAACCGGCAACAAAGATGGTTGAGTGGTGCCCCTAGCCGGGATCGAACCAGCACTCCTTGCGGAACTCGATTTTGAGTCGAGCGCGTCTACCAATTCCGCCATAGGGGCTCGGACCGGACGGTCACGATGGGCGCGGACTATACGGCCCGCGGGGGGTTCGTCAACAGGCCAGTTCGCTATTCGCAAAGATGGGTCAAAACACCATCTGTCGGTTTCGTGACCATGCGGCCATTGTGCCGCCACGAATTTCTTCCTATTCCAAGCGGCGCGCAATTCGAGGGACCTATGCTTCGCGGACTTTACGATTGGACCTTGTCGCTCGCGGCAAGGAAATCCGCCGAATGGTGGCTGGCCCTCATCGCTTTCGTGGAAAGCTCGGTGTTCCTCGTCCCCGCCGACGTACTCTACCTGCCAATGGCATTGTCGAAGCCCGAACGCGCCTATCGCTATGCGTTGATCGCCACAGTCGCTTCCGTGCTGGGCGGCATCGCCGGCTGGTTCATCGGCCACTATGCCTATGACGCGCTGGCCAGGCCGGTGCTCGAATTCTACGGCAAGTACGACCAGTTCGAGGCAATGCGGACATCGTCCGGCATCGGCTTCATCATCCTGATGCTGGTCACTTCCGGCCTTGCCCATCTGCCGCCGATCAAGGTTGTGACGATCCTGTCGGGCGTCATCGGCGTCAATCTGATGCTGTTCATCGTTCTGGCGATCGTGGCGCGCGGCGCGCGCTTCCTGTTCCTTGCCTGGCTGTTGCGCAAGTATGGCGAACCGATCCGCGAATTTATCGAAAAGCGGCTTGGCACCATCGCTGCCGCTGCCGCCGCCGCCCTGATTTTGCTTTATGCGCTGGTCAAATATGCCCACTGACGGCTCTTGAACGATAAAGGCCAAACACGATGTCCGACACCGTATTTTCCGAAGGCAGGCGCCGACCGATGCTGACCGCGCTGTTCCTCGCTGTCGCGATGGCGGTGACCGTTGGTTCGGCGCTCGGCTTCCAGTACATAGGCGGCTACATTCCCTGCAAGCTCTGCTACGAGCAGCGCATCCCCTATTATGTCGGGATCCCGTTGATGCTGCTCGCCGTGGCGGCTTCGCTGGTCAAGCTGCCGGCCTGGGCGACACGCGGACTGCTGGTCGTCGGCGGTTTGCTGATGGCCTACGGCCTCTATCTCGGCATCTATCATTCCGGGGTCGAATGGGCGTGGTGGCCGGGTCCGACCGACTGCACCAATGTGGCGGGTCCGATCGACACCGGCAGCAATGGCGTGCTCGATGCGCTGGATCAGTATGTGCCGCCGTCCTGCGACAAGGCGGCGCTGCGCATTCTCGGCTTGTCGCTGGCTGGCTGGAACGCCATCGCCAGCCTGATCCTGGCCGTCGTGGCATTTCGCGGCGCGTTGTCGCGTGGGCTGACCCGATAGCGTAAAGCGAGGGTTAGGGCTCCAGTTCGACGTCCCAGTAAAGGTAATCCATCCAGCTTTCATGCAGGTGGTTGGGTGGGAACGAACGGCCGTTGTTGTGAAGGTCTTGAACGGTAGGTTGGTACGGCTTCTGCAGTGGCCACATCTTGGCTTTTGCAGGCAGGAGGCCGCCCTTGCGCAAATTGCAGGGCGAACAAGCGGCAACCACGTTATCCCACGTCGTTGCACCGCCGCAACGACGTGGGATAACGTGGTCGAAGGTTAAGTCCTCCGGCGTGCCGCAATACTGGCAGCGGAAGTGGTCGCGCAGGAAGACATTGAAACGGGTGAAGGCCGGATAGCGCGAAGGCTTCACATAGGTCTTGAGACTGACCACGCTGGGCAGTTTCATAGAGAAGGTCGGAGAAGAGACGGCGTGCTCGTATTCGGCGACGATGTTCACACGTTCCAGGAACACTGCCTTGATGGCATCCTGCCAGGACCAGAGCGACAAAGGATAGTAGCTGAGCGGGCGGTAGTCCGCGTTCAGCACCAGTGCTGGCAGCCCATCCGGAGATACGGCAACCGTCACGCTTCTGACCTCCTTCGCCTAATCATCAACGGCACGGATACTGTAAGCCCGACATGACAGGGATGTGAAGCGGATTGTCCGCTGTGCCGCCCCTCAAATTTACATGATTTCCGCGTTTTTTTGTAGTTCAGACGGGTGGCGCAGCGTCCCGGCCCCTGGTTTCGCGATAGTAGGCCCAGAAGAGACGTGATGCGACGCCTCGCCAAGGGCTCCATGATTCGGCCAGTTTGATCAGTGCTTTTTCGCCTGGACGCGGATTGATTTCGAGGGCGTGGCCGACGGCGCTTTGCAAGGCGACGTCGCGGGCCGGGAAGATGTCGGGATGGCCGGCGGAAAACAGCAGGTAGCATTCGGCTGTCCATGGCCCGATGCCGGGAACAGCGGTCAAAAGGTCAAGCGCCTCCGTGGCATCGAGCGAGCAAAGGCGATGGAGGTCGAGCCCGTCTTCCACCGCTTGCGCGACAGCAACCAGGCCGCGCTGTTTGGGCCGCGAAAGGCCTGCCTCGCGAAAGACCTGTTCGCCGGCGGCAAGAACGGCTTGCGGTGTCAACGGGTCGAGAAGACCGATCAATCTGCCGAAAATGGCATCGGCGCTGGCGCGCGAAACCTGCTGAGAAACGACGATAGAGGCGAGACTGCTGAAACCCGGCTCAGACAGGCGCAGCGGCACTTCGCCGGCCATGGCGCGCACTTTCCCCAGCCTCGGATCAATGCTGCATAAGGCGTCCAGCCCCATGGTGATGTGGTCGAGGGTTACTATGCGCTGCATGGCTTTCTTGTATCGCTGGCGTCCTCAAGGTAGCAATCAGCTAAAGCGCAGCACAACCCGAAAACCGCCCGCACAATGACACTGCCGACATTTCGTTTCGCGCCAAGCCCGAACGGCGAGTTGCACCTTGGGCACGCCTATTCGGCCATGCTCAACCATGCCATGGCGAAAGCAAATGGCGGACGCATGCTGCTGCGTATCGAAGACATAGACACGACCCGCTGTACGTCGGCACTCGAGGCTGGCATCTACGAGGATCTGCGTTGGCTGGGGATGAGTTGGGAAGAGCCGGTGCGACGGCAGTCCGACCATTTCGCCGACTATGAGCAAGCCCTGTCGCGGTTGATCGATGAAGAGCTTGTCTATCCGGCCTTCATGAGCCGCGGCGAAATCCGCGCCTTCATCGCCGACAGCGAGGGTAGCGGTCGTGATTGGCCACGCGATCCCGACGGCGTGCCGCTCTATCCGGCTCTCGATAGGACGCTGGGTTTGAAGGAACGCGGCAGGCGCGTCGCCGATGGCGCGCCTTTTGCCTGGCGTCTCGACGTACGGGCCGCGATGGCGCGTATCGACCCGTCCCTGACATGGTGCGAGTATTCAGACGAGAACCTGGTGCAGATGAGCCTGGTCGACGCTCAACCGCAGGCCTGGGGCGATGTCATCGTGGCGCGGCGCGAAATTCCGACCAGTTACCATTTGTCGGTGGTGGTGGACGATGCGCTGCAAGGGGTCAGCCATGTCGTGCGCGGCATGGACCTTTACTTCGCCACCGGCATCCAGCGCCTGCTGCAGGACCTGCTTGGGCTACCGCAGCTGCGCTATTTCCATCACCGTCTGGTGCCGGGTCCGGACGGGCGCAAACTGTCGAAAAGCCAAAAGGACACCGGCCTCACTGCGCTTCGCAAGGCCGGGGTGACGCCGCTTGATGTGAGGCGCCTTGTCGGGCTTGAAGTTACCGGCGCGCCAGTCCCGCCTTGATCAGGGCGAGCAGGCTGAACAGGGCAAAACCGCCACCAAGACCGTAGGCTGCCGCCAGTTTGAGGTCGGTGAAAATAAAGCCCTGACGATTGGCCAAGTATACGGCGGTGAGGAAACCGGCCGTGACGAGCAAGGCATTGCCGGTCGGCCCGAAGCCGTTCTCTTTCACAACTGCATCGAGCACCGTGCCCGACAGAAATGCGATCGCGGCAACGACGGTGAGGCCGATCGCGAGCCCGCTGATGTCCATGTCCCACATGGCCGTTCCCTTCAAGAGGTCAGAACGCGATCGGTTTGACGAGGGATTCCGGTTCGCTGATCGCGCTCCAGAGTCTTGAATTTGCACATGATCCGGGTTTGGTTTGTTTGAATTGGGCGGAGCATGCGCTGCTGGCGCCGGTCTGAGGCCGCCGGCCATTCAATTGGGCTTAGCTTATAATTCAGTCGTTTCCTTTTGCTTGCAGCAGGCCGTGGCATTAGAGCGAGCGCGTTAGCACAAATTTCACCAAGGCACGGCGACCCATCGGCATGCAGGACATCAAGAGATTTATCCCGGCGACCTTCGTCGTGTTGTGGGCCACCGGGTTCATCGGCGCACGTTATGCCATGCCGTGGGCTGAGCCGTTCACGTTTCTTGGCGCACGGTTCGTGATCGCCGCGGGTCTGTTCATCGGCCTGATAGTCTTGCTCGGCTCGAAAAAGGCGTCGCGCAAGGAGGCGTTTTTCGCTTCCGTCTCCGGGATGCTGATGCACGGGATCTATCTCGGTGGTGTGTTCTGGGCGATCCACCGGGGAATGCCGGCCGGTCTTTCGGCTTTGATCGTCGGGCTGCAACCCTTGATCACCGCAGTCATGGCCGGCAAGATCCTGGGTGAAAAGATATTGCCGCGCCATTGGCTGGGACTGGCAATCGGCTTTGTCGGCGTGGTCGTCGTGCTGTGGCCGAAGCTTGGTGCGATCGGCAGCGGCATCACCTTCGAAACGCTTCTGGCCTCGCTGGTCTCTGTCGTCGGCATGAGCGCGGGGACGGTCTGGCAGAAGCGCTTCGGCTCCGGCGGCGATCTCCTCACGGGAACGTTCTGGCAGTATGTCGGCGGTGCGGTCGTCGTCGTGCCGGCTGCCTTTCTTCTCGAAACGCGTCAGGTGGTCATCAATGGCGAACTCATCTTCGCGCTTGCCTGGCTGGTTCTGGTCCTTTCGGTAGGGGCGATCTTCCTGTTGATGGTGATGATCCGCGACGGTGAGATGTCCAAGGTCGGGTCGCTGTTTTACCTCGTGCCGGCCGTTACGGCGGTGATGGCATGGGTGCTGTTTGGCGAGGAACTCAGTCTCGTGCAGATCGTGGGCATGGCGATCACCACGTTCGGGGTGGGGCTTGCGACGGCTCAGGTGCCGACGCGGGCGCGCGCATCGAGATAGCGGCTGATTGCAGCGTTCAGTTCGCCGCCGAGGATGAAGATCGCCGAAACGATGTAAAGGAAGACGACCGCGATCATGATCGATGCCAGGCCGGCATATGTCGTGACGTAGGACGAGAAATGATCGAGGTAGGTGGCGAACACCGTGGAGCCTATCAGCCAGGCGACCAGCGTGAAGATGATGCCGGGGACGATCGAGACGAAGCTGCGCTTGCCAGCAGGCAGCCAGAAATGGACGGCGATCAAACCGCCGACGATGACCGTCGAGGCAATGATATAGCGCCACACGGTGATGGTGCCCGTGTAGGGCCTGATCCATTCCAGATAGGCTTCGGCCACTCGAGCCAGAAGTGGCGCGAAAACCAACAATACGCTGATTGCTAGGAAACCGGCGGTGGCGATGAGGACAAAGCCGATGCTTTGCACGCGGCGGTAGATGATGCCGCGATTTTCGCTCACCCGATAGGCGCGATTCAGTGAGGTGCGCAGCGCTTCGATGCCGTTCGAGGCGAAGAATGCGGCCAACAGGACGCCATAGGTCAAAAGGTCTGTCCGCTGGACGGTCAGCACGTTCAGCACCTCTCGTGCGATCGGCTTGGCGATCTGTTCGGGCCAGGTGTCGAAGACAATGTGGACGGCGGTGTCGGCAAAAGCCTGTGCGCCGAGGAAGCTGGCAAGCGTGGTGGCAAAGATCAAAAACGGAAACAACGCCATCAAGGCGGTGATGGCAAGATGGCTGGCCATGGACCAGCCATCGTCCACATTGAAGTGCCCGAGCGCATCATAGAGCACCCGCTTGAGGGCAACGATCTTCCGTAACAATGACCCGTCCTGTAATTGTATCCCAGCCGTGAATATGGGAAGGGATTGCGGCAAATGACAAGCCTTGCCGGAGCAACGATCCTGACCGCCAATGAGTTGCGCACCATCATTGTCACCGGCGCCTCATCCGGCATCGGTGCACATTGCGTCCGCGCATTGAAGGCCGATGGATGGAGGGTCTTTGCCACCGCGCGAAAAAAGGCCGACCTGGCGGCACTGGAAGCCGATGGCATCGAGAGCTTCTATCTCGACTATCGCGAACCACAGTCGATCGAAGCATTGGTTGCCGCGGTGCTGGCGCGGACCGGCGGTCGCCTCGATGCCCTCTACAACAACGGAGCCTTTGCCCAGGCGGGCGCGGTCGAAGACCTGACGGTGGACGCGCTGCGCGAACAGTTCGAGGCCAATTTCTTCGGCTGGCACGATCTCACGCGCCGCGTGATTCCGGTGATGCGCGCACAAGGTCATGGCCGACTCGTACACTGTTCATCGATACTTGGGCTGATGCCGGCGCGGCTGCGCGGCGCATACTGTGCTTCGAAATATGCCGTCGAAGGCCTCATGCTTTCGCTGCGGCAGGAACTGGACGAAAGCGGCATCCATGTTTCGCTGATCGAGCCTGGCCCGGTTGCCTCCAACATCCACAAGAACGGCATGACCTGGTTCCTCAAGAATGTGGACTATGGAAATTCGGTGCATCGGGCCGGTTATCGCGCCCAGCTTGAAGGGCTGAGGGCGGCTCCGGCCAAACGACGCGCGGACCCCGCTGTCGTCTATCGGGCTCTGCACCATGCGCTTGTGTCGCGGCGTCCTCGCCCTCACTATGTGGTAACGGTTCCGGCTCGAATCGGCATCCTGTTGAAGCGGCTCCTGCCGGCGCAACTGCTCTACCGTCTGTTAGCCAAGACCGCCTGAACAACCGGACTGGATTTTCTCATGGCAACCGTCTTCAACATCGTCGCCGTCGTCTTCATGTTTGCCGTCGTGGTGGTGTTGGTGCGAGGACTGATCAACATGATGCGGGGCGGCTCCGGCAATACGTCGAACAAACTGATGCAGGCGCGCGTGCTACTGCAGTTCGTCGCGCTGGTCCTGATCCTGCTCGCCGTCTATTTCACCCGCAAATAGGCAGCGATATTTCAGGACGAGGGGAGCGGCCTATGGTCAAGCTGAACAAGATCTACACACGTACCGGCGACAAGGGCACCACCGGGCTTGGCAGCGGCGAACGGCGGCTGAAGTGTGATCCCCGTGTTGAAGCTTATGGCACGGTCGATGAGGCCAATGCCTGCATCGGCCTTGCCCGTGTCCACACCACCACGCTTCATCCCGAGATCGATTCAATGCTCGGTCGTATCCAGAACGACCTGTTCGATCTTGGCGCGGACCTGGCGACGCCGGACACCGGCAAACCGCTCGACTATGAACCGCTGCGCATCATTGCGGCCCAGGTCGCACGCGTCGAACAGGACATCGATCTGCTCAACAAGGACCTGTCGCCGTTGCGGTCGTTCGTCCTCAATGGCGGCACGCCGGCTGCGGCTGCCCTTCACCTCGCCCGTACCGTGGCCCGCCGCGCCGAAAGGGCGATGGTGGCGCTGGCGCAGGACGCGGACGAGCATGTTAATCCGGAAGGCATCAAGTACATCAACCGGGTTTCCGACCTGCTGTTCGTGGCTGCACGCACGGTCAATGACAACGGAAATGCCGATGTGCTATGGGTTCCGGGCAAGAACCGCTGAATTCTCCAGCCGATAGCGGAGGGGCAAATGTTCATTCCGCTTCATGATGCCAACAGCCTGCACTACATCAAGTTGCAATATGTCACGATCGGGCTGATCGCGGCCAATGTCATAGGCTATTTCCTGACCGCGCTGGGTGGCGAGAATTTTTCCAACGCCGCTGTGCTGGGGCTCGGTTTTATTCCTTCGGTGGTGCACAACACGGCGGAATTGTCGCCGCAGTTCGTCGTCATCCCCGAGAATTTCAGCTATCTGACGTATGCCTTCCTGCACGCCGACATCTTCCACCTGGGCGGCAACATGCTGTTCCTGTGGGTGTTCGGCGACAATGTCGAGGACGCGCTTGGCCATGTCCGCTACCTGATCTTCTACCTGCTGTGCGCGGTTGGAGGGGCCTTCTTCCACGGCCTGGTTGCGCCGGATTCGCAAGCACCGCTGATCGGCGCTTCCGGCGCGATTGCGGGTGTGGTCGCAGCCTATCTCATCCTGCACCCACGGGTGAAAGTCTGGATCCTGGCTTTCGGGCGCATCCCGCTGCGCATTCCCGCCTACATTGTGCTGGCGCTGTGGATCGGGCTGCAGTTTTTCATGTTCGCGGCTGGTGGCGAGGACCAGATATCCTGGGCCTGCCATGTCGGCGGCATCATTTCAGGTGCGCTGCTCGTCGTGGTGTTGAATCGCCGCAACGTGCCGCTACTGGACAGGGAAGTGGTCACGCCGCGTTCGGTCAAGGTGGAGCAGAAAAGCGCCGTCGAACCGATCGAGGCGCAGCCCGCGCCTCGTTGGGGACGGCATTAGGGTCTGTAATTCAACCGATTTGCGCGCCGAGCTGATATTGACGTACCAGAAACCCGCAACTAGGTTCCGGCGCGCCTGCGGAAGCCTTCCCGCCACAATCAGGCGGTTGAAGACCTTAATTCTGTGCGGAATGTCGGCATTCGACAACTCAGAAGGGGCAAGCGCTGCTATAGCGCACCCGAAACATCGCAAGAGGTGAAAAGAGATGAAGGTTCTCGTCCCTGTTAAACGGGTTGTAGATGCGAATGTGAAGGTTCGCGTGAAGGCGGACGGTTCGGGTGTCGAGCTTGCCAATGTGAAGATGGCGATGAATCCGTTCGACGAGATCGCCGTCGAGGAAGCGATCCGGCTGAAGGAGGCCGGCAAGGTCGAGGAGATCGTGGTGGTTTCCATCGGGCCGCAGCAGGCGCAGGAGACATTGCGCACCGCGCTCGCCATGGGTGCCGACCGCGCCATCCTGGTCAAGACCGACGAGGCGGTCGAGCCGCTCGGCGTCGCCAAGGTGCTGAAAGGCGTCGTGGATGCCGAACAGCCCGGCCTTGTCATCCTTGGCAAGCAGGCGATCGATGACGACAGCAACCAGACCGGCCAGATGCTTGCGGCCTTGCTCGGCTGGGCGCAGGGCACGTTCGCCTCGAAGGTGGAACTTGCCGGCGACCATGCCAAGGTGACGCGCGAAGTCGATGGCGGCCTGCAGACGGTGGACCTGAAGATGCCGGCGATCGTGACGGTCGACCTTCGCTTGAACCAGCCGCGCTATGCCTCGCTGCCCAACATCATGAAGGCGAAGAAGAAACCGCTCGACGAGAAGACGCCGGCCGATTTCGGCGCCGACGTTACGCCGCGCCTGAAAGTCGTGAAGACCGAGGAACCGGGTGGTCGCAAGGCCGGGGTGAAGGTCAAGACCGTGGCCGAACTGGTCGACAAGCTGCGCAACGAAGCCGGCGTCCTCTAGGGTTCGGGCAGGAAAGGAAAAGAAAATGGCAATTCTCCTCATCGCCGAGCATGACAATGCTTCGCTCTCCGACCAGACCGCCAAGGCGCTGTCGGCGGCGCTCAAGATCGGCTCCGACATCGACGTGCTTGTGGCCGGCAAGGGCGCCAAGGCAGCCGCCGACGCCGCTGCCAAGCTGAAGGGCGTGCGCAAGGTTCTGCTGGCCGAAGCCGATGAACTGGCGGAACGCCTGGCCGAGCCGCTTGCGGCACTGGTCGTTTCGCTGGCCGGCTCCTACGACACCATCGTTGCGGCGGCGACTTCGACCGGCAAGAACGTATCGCCGCGCGTGGCGGCGCTGCTCGACGTTGCGCAGGTGTCGGAGATCATCGAGGTGGTCTCGCCCGATACCTTCAAGCGGCCGATCTATGCCGGCAACGCTATCCAGACGGTGCAATCCAGCGACGCAAAGAAGGTCATCACCGTGCGCACCGCTTCCTTCCAGGCGGGGGGCGAGGGTGGTTCGGCGGCGGTCGAGACGATCAAGGCTGCGGCCAATCCGGGCTTGTCCTCATTTGTCGAAAACAAGCTTTCGGAAAACGACCGTCCTGAACTCACCTCGGCCAAGATCATCATCTCCGGCGGCCGGGCGCTCGGCTCCTCGGAAAAGTTCCAGGAAGTCATCCTGCCGGTTGCCGATAAGCTGGGTGCCGCCGTCGGCGCCAGCCGTGCGGCCGTCGACGCCGGCTATGCGCCCAACGACTGGCAGGTCGGCCAGACCGGCAAGGTGGTCGCGCCCGACCTCTACATCGCCTGCGGCATCTCCGGCGCCATCCAGCATCTGGCCGGCATGAAGGACAGCAAGGTCATCGTCGCCATCAACAAGGACGAGGAAGCGCCGATCTTCCAGGTTGCCGACTACGGCATCGTCGGAGACCTCTTCACAATCCTGCCGGAACTCGAAAAGGCACTTTGACGCTGGGCGGCGAAGCCTATTAAATAGTCGGAGGGCGGGGTAGACTAAGTCGCCTCGCCCTTTTAGTTTGCGCTGCACAAAAAGCAGGCGGACGGGATCATCAAATGAGCAAGATCGGTACCATCGGCATCGTCGGAGCAGGCCAGATGGGCGGCGGTATCGCCCATGTTTCTGCACTGGCCGGCTACAAGGTGCTCGTCTACGACATCTCGTCAGAGCGCATCGAGAAGGGTCTTGCCACGATCAGCGGCAACCTGGCGCGCCAGGTGGCTTCCGGCAAGCTCGAAGATCAGGAGCGCAAGGCGGCGGTGGATCGCATCGCGGCAGCGCCGGCAATGTCCGACCTCGCCGCGGCCGACCTCGTCATCGAAGCGGCGACCGAAGACGAAGCCATCAAGCGCAAGATTTATGCGCAACTTTGCCCGCAACTCAATCCAGCCGCCATACTGGCTACCAATACGTCGTCGATCTCCATCACCCGTCTGGCGGCCCAGACCGACCGGCCGGAGCGTTTCATCGGCATTCATTTCATGAACCCGGTGCCGCTGATGAAACTGGTCGAACTGGTGCGTGGCATTGCGACCGACGATCAGACCTTCGACGTGGCCAAGACCTACGTCAAGCAACTCGAAAAGACGATCACTGTCTCTGAAGATTTTCCGGCCTTCATCGTCAACCGCATTCTTTTGCCGATGATCAATGAGGCGATCTACACGCTTTACGAAGGGGTCGGCACGGTCGAGGCGATCGACACGGCGATGAAGCTCGGGGCCAATCATCCGATGGGGCCGTTGCAGCTTGCCGATTTCATCGGGCTCGACACCTGCCTGTCGATCATGCAGGTGCTGCACGATGGCTTGTCCGACTCGAAATACCGCCCGTGCCCGCTCTTGGTGAAATATGTCGAGGCCGGCTGGCTTGGCCGCAAGACGGGTCGCGGCTTCTACGATTATCGCGGCGAAACCCCGGTTCCGACGCGCTGATCGGCGGCGGGCCGACAGGTTTTCGAGATCAGAATGCCTTGGCGGCTTTGAACGCCCTCTTTTCGAGGGGTTCGGCTGCTGATTTGGCCGATGATGTCACGAACACGCAGCCGCGGCCGGCCGCCTTTGCCGCGTAGCAGGCCATATCGGCCCGCGCGATGATCTCGTCCACCTCGCAGTAGCCGGCGTCGATCGGCGTAACGCCGATACTGGCGCCGATCGAGTGTGAGCGCTCGTTCCAATCGAATTCCAGTGCCGCGATGGCAGCAACGATCGTTCTGGCGGCCTCTTGTGCTGCCTCGGCGGACCCCGTTTGCAGGACCACCGCGAATTCGTCCCCACCCAACCGGGCGACGAGATCGGCTGGCCCGAGGCCGCTGCGAATGATGGCCGCTACACGCTTCAACAATGCGTCCCCGGCGGCGTGACCGCTGGTGTCGTTGACCTGTTTGAAATGGTCGAGGTCAATGAACATGAAGTGATGCCCGGCGTCGTCAGGCTGCGCTTTCGCCACCAGTTCCGTCACTTTCTGGATGAAAAAAGAGCGGTTGGCCAAGCCGGTCAAGGCATCGTGGGTCGCGGCATAGGCAAGCTGCCGCTGCAAGGCGCGGGCATCGGTGAAGTCCTGGAAGACGACCACCGAGCCGCAGAATTCACCCCTTTCATTGGTGATCGGCGAAACCACCTGGCGCACGCTGCAGCGCGTGCGGTCGTGCCGCACTAGGACTGCCCGGTTGTCCTGGTCCGACTTTCGATCGGACGCGATCGACCGGGCGAGGTCGAGTATCTGGCTGGTTTCCTCGTCCTCCGTGCAGTAAACTGCTTCCAGCACCTTGCCCAGCGCTGTAGCGCTTTCAACGCCGGTGAGCTTTTCCGCCAGAGGGTTCATGAAGGTAATTGCGCCCATGGCGTCGGTGCAGATGACCGCGTCGCCGATCGATCGCAAAGTTACCCTCAGCCGCTCCTTTTCATCGGCCAGCAAGGCTGCCGATTGGGCTAGTCGAAGTTCCACCTCCTTGCGCGCGGTTATATCGGTGATGCTGCCGATAACCCGCAGGGCGCGGCCTTGCGGGTCGCGTATGACCGCCTTGCCGCGATCGAGCACCCAAATCCACCTGCCGCTCTTGTGGCGCATGCGGAATTCGGCCTCGTAGTAGGGAACCGTACCGTCCATGTGCGCCTGATCGGCGGCCTTGATCCGCTCGATGTCGTCCGGGTGCGCAAGCTTGAGCCACAGGTCCGGGTCGTTCTCCTGCCCAACTCGCTGGTAGCCGAGCAGTTCGAGCCATGTATCGGAATAGGCCGTCGTACCTTTTTGCAGATTGGCGTCCCAGACGCCCTGCTTGGCACTTGCGAGGGCGAAATTCCAGCGTGTCTCGGTTTCGGCAATACGCTCCTTGTCATCGATGACCTGGCGCACGAACAGGCCGACGAGGAACGGCGTCGACACAGTGATGGCCACGGCTACCTGGAAGCCGTTGCTGAAGGCTTGGATGCCTTCGCCGAGATCCGGCACGAAACCCAAAATTGCGGTGACGACAGCGGCCGCTCCGGTTACCGAGCAGACCAGAGCCAGTTCGAAGACGCTGAGCCGCGGCGTCAGCACCATGAGCGGCAACATTGCGATTGCGAACAGGAAGTGGCCGGAGGTGAGGGAAAGGCACGTAACCGCGATGCAGCCGGCACAAATGGCCAGCAATCTTGCCAACGCGCCAACGTCCAGCAATGCAGCCAGTTTGGCGCGGGAGACGAAGGCCATCGCAGGCAGAAAAATGGCAAAGCCCAATGCGTTGGCCGAAAACCAGGCCCAGCCGGTCGTTACGACGGCCCACCCATTCAGGGCCAGGGTAGCGGCGGCGAAGGCAAACCCCGCAAACAGAGATGCGATACCTCCCGCAGCGCCAAGTACGAGACCGAAATCGCGGGCGCCGAGCTTTTCTGGGCTTATCGTTCCGATGAGCCTGCGGGTGAGATACAGGGCGATGGCGATATGGCACAGATTGGCGGCGGCGAAGAGCGCGGCCATTTCCGGGCTTGAGCCGAATGCCATGTTGACTGCCAGCGACGTGGCGATCAGAATCACGGCACTTTCGATGGAGATGGTGCATTTCTGCCGGGCCAGCATGGCGAAGGCAAATGCGTTCGGCAGCCAAAGGCCGGCAATGCCGTCGCCCAGGCGCGATAAAAGGATCGATGCAGCGCCCGTCGCGAAGAAACCGCCGGCAAGCGTCGCCGCCCGTTTCCAGTTGCCTGGCTTGAAGCGCTCCAACCCCGTCAAACGCACAAAAACCCCGAACTTTTAAGCGACCGATATGGTGTTCGACATTGGAGGAACTGCCTTTAAGAAAGGTTGTTCCTGAGGTTTTGGCCGCCTGCGCCGCCCCGGCATTCGGCGGTATGATTAAGGAATGGTGTGCGAGCGACAGGCGCTTGCGCAGAGACCGTCAGCGCACGCGTTTTAGAGACGTTTCGGCGCTGGAAAGAAAAGCGGGCGGCATCGTGGGGATGCCACCCGCTTCCATGCTATTCTTAGGTTTTGCTATCGCGCCGTGCGTCCTTTCGGACGCATAAAGGACGCCTAGCCGTTTGATCGAGCATCGGAATAATCCGAAACCGAATGCACTTTTCGGTCCGATGCCCTTAGGCGAATGCGCCGTGGCAATGCTTGAATTTCTTGCCTGATCCGCACGGGCAAAGTTCGTTGCGGCCGACCTTGCCCCAGGAAGCGGGGTTTTGCGGGTCGCGATCCTCGGGGGCCACGATCACATTTTGCTCAGCCCTGGCCAACAAGGCCGTTTCGCCGTAGTCGTTCTCGCCCGTGGAGGCGTCGATGTGCTGGCCATAGGCTTCCGGAGCCTGGGGAGGCGGGGCTTCCGCCGCCTGCCGGACCAGTTCGACGCGCATGAGCTGCGCCGTGACCGCCTGGCGCAGATTGCCGAGCATGGCCTGGAACAGTTCGAAGGCTTCCTGCTTGTATTCCTGCAGCGGGTCGCGCTGAGCATAGCCGCGGAAGCCGACGACCGAGCGAAGGTGGTCGAGATTGACGATGTGCTCGCGCCACAGAAGGTCGAGTGCCTGCAGGACGATCGAACGCTCGACATAGGTCATCACGTCAGGGCCGAAACGCTCGGCACGGTCCTTGGCAGCGGCGTTGACGGCCTCGGTGATGCGTTCTCGGATATCGTCTTCGGCGATGCCTTCTTCCTTGGCCCAGTCGTCAATGGGAAGGTCGAGGTTCAGGTATTCGGCAACCTCGGCCTTGAGGCCGTCGATGTTCCACTGTTCGGGGTAGGCGTTCTCGGGGATGCCCTTGGCGACGATCTCCTCGATGACACCCTCACGCATCTCAGTGACAATGTCGGAAAGGCCTTCGCCATCCATCAGGTCGATCCGCTGCTCGAAGACGACCTTGCGCTGGTCGTTGGAAACGTCGTCGTATTTCAGCAGGTTCTTGCGGATGTCGAAGTTGCGGGCCTCGACCTTGGTCTGGGCTTTTTCGAGAGCCTTGTTGATCCACGGGTGGATGATGGCTTCGTCTTCCTTCAGGCCGAGTTTCTGCAGCATGCTGTCCATGCGCTCGGAACCGAAGATGCGCATCAGGTCGTCCTGCAGCGACAGGAAGAACTTCGAGCGGCCAGGATCGCCCTGGCGGCCGGAGCGGCCGCGCAACTGGTTGTCGATACGGCGCGATTCATGGCGTTCGGTGGCCAGCACGTAGAGTCCGCCGGCAGCAAGCGCCTTTTCCTTCAGCCGTGCCACGTCCTCGTGGATTTCCTTCTCGCGGGCGGTACGCTCCGGGCCTTCCGGCATATCCGCCAGTTCCTCTGCGATGCGCATATCGGCATTGCCGCCAAGCTGGATGTCGGTGCCGCGGCCGGCCATGTTGGTGGCGATGGTGATGGAACCGGGTTTGCCGGCCTGGGCGACGATCGATGCCTCGCGTTCGTGATGGCGGGCATTGAGGACTTCGAAATCCTTGAATCCCTCCTTGCGAAGGCGATCGGCCAGTTGCTCGGACTTCTCGATCGAGGTGGTGCCGACGAGTGTCGGCTGACCGTTGGCATGCGCCTCCTTGATCTCGCGCACGATAGCCTTGATCTTTTCCTCGACGGTTCGATAGACTTCGTCGTCCTCGTCGATACGTTTGACAGGGAGGTTGGTCGGTATCTCGGTCACTTCGAGGCCGTAGATATTGCCGAATTCCTCGGCCTCGGTCAGCGCCGTACCGGTCATGCCGGCGAGCTTCTTGTACATGCGGAAGTAGTTCTGGAAGGTCACCGAGGCCAGGGTCTGGTTTTCCGGCTGGATCGACACGTGTTCCTTGGCTTCGAGGGCCTGATGCAGGCCTTCGGAATAGCGGCGGCCCGGCATCATGCGGCCGGTGAACTCATCGATGATGACGATCTCGTTGTCGCGCACGATGTAGTCCTTGTCGCGCTGGAACAGCCGATGGGCCTTCAACGCATTGTTGACGTGGTGGACGATGGCCACGTTCTCGATGTCGTAGAGCGCCGTGCCTTTCAACAGGCCGGCCTCGCGCAGCAGGTTCTCGAGCTTTTCCGTACCTTCTTCGGTGAATGTCGAGGTCTTCTGCTTCTCGTCGATCTCGTAGTCGGCCGGATCGAGCCTCAGCATGAATTTGTCGATGGTGTTGTACATTTCCGAACGGTCTTCGAGCGGTCCGGAGATGATGAGCGGGGTGCGCGCCTCATCGATCAGGATCGAGTCCACCTCGTCGACGATCGCGTAGTGATGGCCACGCTGGACCATCTGGGCGCGCTCATACTTCATGTTGTCGCGCAGATAGTCGAAGCCAAGCTCGTTATTGGTGGCGTAGGTGACATCGCAGGCGTAGGCGGCGCGCCGTTCCTCATCCGTCAGGCCATGGACGATGACGCCAACCGTCAGCCCCAGGAACTTGTAGATGCGGCCCATCCAGCCCGAGTCGCGCGTGGCGAGATAATCGTTGACGGTAACGACGTGGACGCCGTTGCCAGCGAGCGCGTTGAGGTAGACGGGAAGCGTGCCCACCAGCGTCTTGCCTTCGCCCGTGCGCATTTCGGCGATGCCGCCGCGATGGAGGACCATGCCGCCGATCATCTGCACGTCGAAGGGGCGCATGCCCAGAACCCGGCGGGCGGCTTCGCGAACCGTGGCGAATGCGGGGATGAGCAAATCGTCAAGCGATGCGCCGTCGGCAAGTTCCTGACGGAATTGTTGTGTACGAGCCTTCAGATCATCGTCTGAAAGCGCTCGTATTTCGCTTTCCAGGGCGTTGATGGCTTCGACGCGCGCCTTGGTCGCCTTGATGCGCCGATCGTTGGAGGAGCCGAAAACTTTGCGGGCGAGACCGCCAAAACTGACCATATAATGGCCCTTTCGATTGCAATCCTGAACACTTGTGACTGAAGCCGGATGGCCCCGTCTTATCCGCCCTCGAGCGAAAGAAACACCAAAAAGCGCCCGGAAAACGGTTCTGGACGCAAAGTCGTTGGACAGATAAGAGGGGGCACCACTGATGTCAACGCTGCGATCTTTTGCTGGAACACGCCAAATTCCGCCACATTCTGGCTGATTGGAAAGTCAGCGCTCTCCTCACAATCTCCATCGGAGTCTTTTTCATGTCATTTTCGTCCCGCCGCGTTTCGCTCGCCGGTATCGGCATAGCAGTCGGGTTGTCGGCCTTGGCGCTGGCACCGCTTGCGGCGCAGGAAGCGGCTCCGGCGGCACCCGCTGCCGAAGCCGTCAAGCCGGTTGACCCGAATGCGGTCGTTGCAACGATCAACGGCAAGGCAATCACCGAAGCGGATCTTGAGCTTGCCGAGGCCGAGCTTGCACAGCAATTCGCGCAGCTTCCCCCCGAGCAACGGCGCGCCGCCGCCCTTTCTGCGGCAATCGAGATCAAGGTTCTGGCAGACAAGGCGGTTGCCGATGGCTTGGACAAGGATACCGACTTTCAGCGCCGCGTGGCATTTCTTCAACAGCGTGCGCTGCACGGCTGGATGGTCGAGAAGGAAGTCGTCGGCAAGATCACCGATGACGAGATTCGCGCCCGTTACGACAAGGAGATCGCCGCAGCGCCTCCCGTCAACGAGGTCCATGCCCGTCACATTCTCGTGAAGACCAAGGAAGAAGCCGACGGCATCATCAAGCAACTGGATGGCGGCGCCGATTTCCAGAAACTTGCCAACGAGCACACCAGTGACCCCAGCGGCAAGACCAACGGCGGCGATCTCGGTTATTTCGGTCCTGGCCAAATGGTGCCGGAGTTCGAGAAGGCGGCGAGCGCGCTCGAAGTCGGCGCCTACAGCAAGGAACCGGTTCAGAGCCAGTTCGGCTGGCATATCATCAAGCTCGAGGACAAGCGCGCCAAGCAGCCGCCGACCTTCGATCAGGTCAAGGAGCAGGTAAAGTCGCTGCTCATCCGCGACAAATATTTCGCCTTGGTCAAGGAAGCGCGCGCCGCCGCCAAGGTGGACATCCCCGACGCTGAGTTGAAGAAGGCGATCGACGCCGCCGACGGCGGCGCCCAGTAGACCTGCCCACCGAATTGAGAAGGCCGATCACCCAGATCGGCCTTTTCTGGCTGGTCGTCTGCGGCTTTGCCGAGGCCGGCCCAGTTTCTCAACACGGGTGCAAAACGCCTTGCGTGGCGCGGCGGTATCGGGCAAACCGGCGATATTTCGCGTTATCCGCCCGAGGCTTCCATGTCCGCAACCGTTTCGCCGCTCGCTCCCAAGAAATATCCGAAGATGCCGGCCGTTGACGGCGTGCGCATTGCGACCGCGGCGGCGGGGATCAAGTACAAGGGCCGCACCGACCTTCTGGCCATGGTGTTCGATGCCGGCACGACGGTTGCGGGGGTGTTTACGCGCTCGAAATGCCCGTCGGCGCCAGTCGATTTCTGCCGCGAGCACCTTGCCGCCGGCAAGGCGCGTGTGCTGGTGGTGAATTCCGGCAACGCCAACGCGTTCACCGGCAAGCGTGGCCGTGAAACCACCTCCATGACGGGCGAGGCGGCCGCCAGGGCTGCGGGCTGCACCGCGGCCGAGGTGTTCCTGGCCTCCACCGGCGTGATCGGCGAGCCTCTCGACGCCGGCAAATTCAGCCATCTCCTGGCCGGCCTCGTCCGCGATGGCAAGCCGGACCAGTGGACGGACGCGGCCAAGGCGATCATGACCACGGACACCTACCCCAAGGTGGCGACGGCAACCGTCAAGCTTGGCGATGTCGACGTCACCATCAACGGCATCGCCAAGGGTGCCGGCATGATCGCGCCGGATATGGCGACCATGCTCTCCTTTGTCGCCACCGACGCGCCGATCGCGGCACCCGTTCTGCAGGGTCTGTTGTCGCGTGGCGTAGGCAAGACTTTCAATGCGGTTACCGTCGATTCCGACACCTCGACCAGTGACACGCTGCTGCTGTTCGCGACCGGTGCTGCGGCGAAGCGCGGTGCCGCCATGATCGACGATCCGAAGGATCCGCGCCTCGCTAGCCTGCGCCGCGCGCTTGGCAAGATCCTGAAGACGCTGGCGCTGCAAGTGGTGCGCGATGGCGAGGGCGCGCGCAAGCAGGTCGAAGTCACCGTAACCGGTGCCAAGTCGGCGCGTTCGGCCAAGCGTATTGCGCTCGCCATTGCCAATTCGCCGTTGGTCAAAACGGCGGTTGCCGGGGAAGACGCCAATTGGGGCCGTGTCGTCATGGCTGTCGGCAAGGCCGGCGAACCAGCCGACCGGGACCGCCTGTCGATCTGGTTCGGCAACAACCGGCTTGCCCATGAGGGCGAGCGCGATCCTTCCTATTCGGAGGAGGCGACGTCTGCCTACATGAAAGGCGACGAAATCCGCATCCGAGCCGATATCGGCATCGGCCGCGGCAAGGCGACCGTGTGGACGTGCGATCTCACCAAGGAATATGTCGCCATCAATGGCGACTATCGGAGCTGATTGCCCTTGATCCATCCCTCCGAGCAATTGGCTGCGGTGCGCCGCTACGAGGCGGCGGGGTTCCGGTCGTGGCCGGCGGCTGCCGTTCATTACGACGGGACATGGGTGATCAGGTTGACGGCGGGTCATCCGGCCAAACGCCTGAATTCGATAAACCCGCTCGATCCGGGTGATATTGCCGACATTTCCGAACGCATCGCTCGTGCCAGCCGGCGGTTCGAGGCCTACGGGCGTCCATTGACCTTTCGCGTCTCGCCGCTGTCCGGACCGGAGCTTTCGGCGCATTTCGATGCGCAGGGCTGGTCGCGCTTCGATGAATCGCTGGTCATGCGCCTGCCGCTCGCTGAAGCGCCTGTCGAGCTGGCGCTCGATCAGATACCGTTGAAGGATATCGGCCGCTTTGTAACGGCTTCATTGAGGGTGCATGATAGCGATCCGGCATTGCGCGCGGGGCTGTCCGAGCTCATCGGCGCCATCCAGCCGGAGGCGGGTTTGTTTGCGCTGGAGCGCGGCGACGATCCGCTGGCCACGCTGATCTGTGTCCACGAAGCCGATCTTGCCGGCTTGTTCGAGATCGCCACGCGAGAGGCGGTACGCAAACAGGGCCATGGGCGCCAGCTTATCCTGTCGGCCCTGAAATGGGCGCGGCTGCGTGGCGCTCGCGAGGCATGGCTGCAGGTCGAAGCAAACAACGCCCCGGCGCTGGCGCTCTATCGTGCGCTCGGCTTCAGCGAAGTCTATCACTACCACTACAGGCGGCCACCCGGATCATGACAGCCTTGGAATCAGCGGGGAAACGCCTGCTTCTGGTTACCGCCTGTGCGTTGATCGATACCGACGGGCGCGTGCTGATTGCACAGCGTCCCGAAGGCAAGCAACTTGCCGGCCTGTGGGAGTTTCCCGGCGGCAAGGTGGAAAAGGGCGAGACGCCCGAGGAATGCCTGGTGCGCGAACTGCGAGAGGAACTTGGCATCGAGACCAAGATTGCGTGCCTGGCCCCGCTGACCTTCGCCAGCCACAGCTACGATGATTTTCACCTCCTGATGCCGCTCTACGTATGCCGGCGTTTCACCGGAATTCCGCAGCCGAAGGAGGCGCAGACGTTGAAGTGGGTCAAGCCGCGCCAACTGCGCGACTACCCGATGCCGCCGGCGGATGCGCCGCTCATTCCCTTCCTGATCGAACTCCTGTGAGTTGTGCCGCTTCGGGATGCCGCCTTTTGCGAGCGTTAATGGAAGATTTATCTTGCCGTGAAAAATTGAGCGAAGCCAGAACAGGCCGCGCAGCAGCATTTGCGGGGAATCCAGCATGAGCCTCGACACTGATTGGAACCCAGACCACCCCAGCCGTGGCGCTCGCACCGTCAAAGCCGGCATGGGCATGTTGCGTGTTACCCTGCTTTTCGGATCGGCCGCCATCGCGCTTGCCCTTTTCGCGACGCCATATCTGGCTGATCACGGCCGACAGCGTTCTGTCGGCACAGGATTTGGCGGACTGGACCTGATGAGCACGGGATCGGTGGGGACAAACACCTATACTGTAAGGCGTAGCGTGCTGCAGCAGTCGCCGAGCGCGGTCTGCATCATCCGCGACAACGGCGTGCGCAACGGCGACTGCTGAAGCCTTGTGGCTCCTGCGAGACGTCGGTAGGTTTCTGATCGTTTTTACGCCGTTGCTTCACCGGGCGTTAATTGCGTTGCGTTAACCTTTCTTAACGGCCGGATGGTAGCGTTGGTCAACGAGGATCGACAGCCATGGCACGACTTCTCCAGGAGTTCTTGAGCGACGATCGAGGCGCGACGGCAATCGAATACGGGTTGATTGTCGCGGTTCTTTCGTTGGTCATCATCGCCGGCGTGGGAGTTGCAGCCGATTCCCTGGTCGAATTGTGGAACGGCAACAACAGCGAGCTCGCCAAAGTTTTCCGCTAGATCGCCGTGCATCCTGACGGATGCATAGTGGCGATCTATCGCCTTGTTCAGCATCGGATATTCCGAAAACCGGATTCCACTTTGCAGTCCGATGCTCTAGGATTTGCCGGGGTTTTCCAGCGCCTTCGCCAACGACATCTTCGCCGAGCCTGGCTTGAGCGGCTTTTGCTGCGACGGGTCCGGCGCCCAGCCCGATAGCCAAACTATGGCGAAACTGGCCCTGATGCGCCCATCCGGATCGGAAAAGCGCTCGGCATAGATTTCAGCCGTGCGTGTGAACAGGCGACGCGTGCCCGGTCGCCTCGACCGGTCGGCGAGCACGCTGGTTTCGCCCATCGCGCGCAGGTCGGCCATCAGTGCAAACAGATTGTCATAGCGCACCGTCACGGTTTCGATATCGGCTACGGGCAAGGCCAGGCCTGCCCTCTGCAGCAAGGCGCCTGCATCTCGCACGTCGACGAAGGGGCTGACGCGCGGACTGATGCCGCCATGGAGTTCGGTTTCGGCAGCGAGCAGGCTCTCGCGCAATTCGTTGAGTGTGCCGGCACCGGCCATGGCGCCCAGAAAAAGCCCGTCCGGCCTCAGCGCGCGCCGGACCTGAACGATGAAGCCAGGAATGTCGTTCATCGCCTGCATCGAGAGGAGAGACACGGCGAGGTCGAGGCTCTCCGGCTCGAACGGCACAGTTTCGGGCGTTGCGACCAGTTCTGTTCCCTCCTCACCGCCGAGCAGGAAAGCCGTGTCGGCCTCGACCCGCACGGACTCGGCCACCTTGTGGCTTTCGGCAAGGACACGCGCACCGTCACAGGTCTGGCAAAACAGGGCCGCGCCCTTGTTGAAGCTCCGCTCCACGGCGGCAAGGCGGTCGGCAAGGTCTTCGGCAGCACGTTTCATGAGGAAATCAGCGCCCGAAACAGGGGCCGCAAGCGCTCGCTGTTTGCGCGCAAGCCATAACGGAGTGTCGAAGATCGTCTGCACGAAATGTCTCGATTCAACCGGCGTCTGCTGTAGGGTGAGCCGTTACCCAAGTCACGTGGCCGATTAGATGGCTGAGATCAAGAGTTTTGCTCATACGGTTCTGAAGTGGCCGGTGCGAATCCTGTTTCCTCCGATTTGCGCCGGGTGCCGCAGACATGTGCTGGAGCCTGGTGTGCTTTGCGGCGCCTGCTGGTCGAGGCTCAAGCTTCTTGAGCGGCCCTGGTGCCCGGTGATGGGCACGCCGTTCGTGCATGAAATGGGCGACGGGTTTCTTTCGGCAGAGGCGATCGCCGATCCGCCTCCATTCGAGCGGGCGCGTGCCGCTGTCGCCTATGGCGGCGTCGCCCGCGATATGGTGCAGGGCCTGAAATATCACGACCGCACCGATCTAGCGCCCTGGATGGCCAGGTGGATGGTGCGGGCAGGCAGCGAGCTTATTGCAGACGCCGACGTGATCGTGCCGGTGCCGCTGCATTGGCGGCGCTTCTTCAGGCGCACGTTCAACCAGTCGGCCGAACTCGGCCGTGCCATATCAAGGCAGAGCAGCGTGCCGCTTGCGCCTTCCGCCTTGAAACGCGTGAAGTTGACACGCCAACAAGTCGGCCTGCAACGCAAGGAGCGGGAAGACAACGTGCATCGCGCCTTTCGCGTCCCACCGGAGGCAGAAATCGCGGTCGCCGGCCGGCGGGTGCTGTTGATCGACGATGTCTATACCACAGGGGCTACCGTTGCCGCCGCCACCAGGGCGCTGAGAAAGGGCGGCGCCGCCGCCGTCGACGTCCTCACTTTTGCGCGGGTCCTGCCTGAGGACTTCCGAGCCGACGAAACAACGCCTATATAAGCGTCGTAACAAAAGACAGGATTGTTGACCCATGGTCGACGTGACGATCTATACGCGCGCAATGTGTGGTTATTGTTCGGCAGCCAAGCGGCTGCTCGAAAAGAAGGGCATTGCGTTTACCGAGCACGACGCCTCGTTCTCGCCGGAGTTGCGCCGGGAGATGATGGCGCGCGCCAATGGGCACACGACTTTTCCGCAGATATTCATCGGCTCGACGCATGTCGGCGGCTGCGATGACCTGCACGCGTTGGAAGCGGAAGGCAGGCTTGATACACTGCTCGCCAACGGCACGTTTGTTTGAGGTCAGGATATGAGTGTTTTCAAGGCTGCAGCAGTTCAGATGCGTTCAGGAACGAGCCCGGAACGCAACGCGATCGATATGGAGCGGCTTGTTCGAGATGCGGTGGCGCAAGGTGCTACCTACATCCAGACGCCTGAGATGACCGGCGCATTGCTGCGCGACAAGGAGGCGCGCGCGGCGTTGTTCGTTGCAGAGGATCGCGACATCATCGTTGCCACCGCCCGCAAACTGGCCAGCGAACTCGGTATTTTCCTGCACATCGGCTCGACTGCGATCCTGCGTGCAGACGGCAAGATCGCCAATCGTGCGCTGTTGTTTTCGCCGGAAGGCAAGACGCTGGCCTCCTATGACAAGATCCACATGTTCGATGTCGATCTCGACAATGGCGAAAGCTGGCGCGAATCGGCTGCTTACGAACCCGGCGCCCAAGCTGTAGTTTCTGAAGTGAACGGCGCGAAGCTGGGCTTCGCCGTGTGCTATGATCTGCGCTTTCCGCAGCTTTTCAGGTCGGAGGCGCTTGCCGGTGCCGAAATCCTGTCGGTTCCAGCAGCCTTCACGCGCCAGACTGGCGAGGCGCACTGGCATGTGCTGCTGCGCGCCCGCGCCATCGAGAACGGCGCATTCGTCGTTGCCGCCGCGCAAGGCGGACTGCACGAGGACGGCCGCGAAACCTACGGGCATTCGCTGATCGTCGATCCGTGGGGCCGGGTTCTTGCCGAGGCGGATCACAACGAACCTGGAGTGGTCGTTGCCGAGATCGATCCGTCCCAATCGGCAGCGGCGCGGCGCAAGATACCCAACCTGAAGAACGCGCGCGAATTCTCGGTCAAACTTGCGTCCGGGGACGTGAACCTGAAAGGGGCGGCGTCTTGATCCGCTTTTCCCTCGTCTGCGACAGCGAGCACGAGTTCGAAGCCTGGTTCCGCTCCAGCGATGACTTCGAAGCACAAAAGAAACGCGGTTTCGTTGATTGTCCAGCCTGCGGTTCGCACAAGATCGAGAAGGCGCTGATGGCGCCGGCGGTCTCGACAGGCGGCAAGAAGGAGAAGGTCGCCCTTGCCATGGGAGAGGACCAGCGCCGCATGATGGCGCAGATGAAGGCCATGGCCGACAAGATCCGCGCCAATGCCGATTACGTCGGTGACAAGTTCGCCGAGGAGGCGCGCAAGATCCATTTCGGTGAAGCCGATAAGCGCGGCATCTATGGCGAGGCGACGCTCGATGATGCAAAGGCCCTGGTAGAAGACGGCGTGGAGTTCATGCCGGTGCCGGTTTTCCCCGACGACCAGAACTGACCCTCTCCTTTGGCGTCGACTGGCTTATTCGCGCGACACTGCGTTTGCGCCAAATACACACCGAAACGTCGGGATAATCCATGAACCCTATCTGGGCTTCGGCACCGGGATTGCTGGTGATCACGGGCGCGTTGCTTGGTCTGTCGCTTCCGTTCGGGAAGTTGGCCACCGATGCAGGCGTCGAGGGCATCGTCTGGGCCTTCGTGATTTCGGCCGGGGCGGGGAGCGTCCTCTTGATCTCGCTGCTGCTGCGCCGCAAGCCGATCCGGCTTGATGCCCACAAGCTGCGCTATTTTGCGGTAACGGCAGCCGTTTCCTATGCTCTACCCAATCTCTTGATGTTCTCGGCGATCAGGCATCTCGGGGCCGGCTACACCGGCATCATGTTCACCCTGTCGCCGGTCATTACCTTGATGTTTTCGATCCTGCTTGGGGTAAGACGGCCCAACCTGCTCGGTGTCGTTGGCATAGTTGTCGGCTTTTCAGGTGCCGTCATGGTGGCGGTAACGCGCGGCGAGGCGGGCCAGCCGGCCGACCCGCTGTGGGTAGCGGCCGGGCTTATGATCCCGGTGAGCCTCGCTGTCGGCAACATCTACCGGACCTGGGACTGGCCCGGCGAAACCGGCCCGATCGAACTTGCCGTCGGCAGCCATCTGGCGGCGGCGATCATGCTGCTTGCGGCAGTCCTTGTTGTGCAAGGGGGCGAGCCATTCGGCCAATTGGGGGCAGTGCCCGCCATCACCGCGGCCCAGATCGCGTCTGCCTCGGCCATGTTTGTCTTTTTCTTCCGGCTGCAAGCCGTCGGGGGCCCGGTCTATCTCAGCCAGATCGGCTATGTGGCCGCCGCAATCGGCCTTTTCTCCGGCCTTTTCTTTCTCGGCGAGCACTATCAGTGGCTGACCTGGACGGGAGCCGTGATCATCACGCTTGGGGTCATTGTCACCACCAGGGCGCAGCGCCAGGAAACCGGGCCGTAATAACGGTCAGGCCGCCGCTTTCTCGGCCAGCACCATGTAGTTGACGTCCATGTCCTTCGAGCGCTGCCAGCGGTCGGCAAGCGGATTGTAGGTGACGCCGGTGCGATCCGTAATGGCAAGGCTGGCGCTGGTGAGCGCGCGTTCCAGTTCCTCCGGACGCACCAGCTTGCCGAACTGGTGAGTGCCGCGCGGCAGCCAGCGCAGCACGTATTCGGCCCCGATGATGGCAAGGCCAAGCGCCTTCAGCGTCCGGTTGATCGTGGCGACGAACATGATCCCGCCCGGCTTGACCATTTCACCGCATTTTCCAACGAAAAGGTCGATGTCGGAGACATGTTCGACGACTTCCATGTTGAGGATCACGTCGAATTTTTCACCGGCCTCGGCGAGGTCTTCCGCCGTCGTTGCGCGATAGTCGACCTCGACGCCGGAGTCCGAGGCGTGCAGCCTGGCGACCTCGATGTTGGTGGATGATGCGTCCGCACCGACAATTTCGGCTCCCAGCCGAGCCATCGGCTCGCACAGCAACCCGCCGCCGCAACCGATATCGAGGATGCGCAGGCCTTCGAACGGCCGTGCCTCGCGCGGATCACGGCCGAAGCGCTGAGCCACCTGGTCGCGAATATAGGCAAGGCGAACGGGGTTGAATTTGTGCAGGGGGCGGAATTTGCCGTTTGGGTTCCACCATTCCGCGGCAAGCGCCGAGAAGCGCTCCACTTCACCGGCATCGATGGTTGACCGTCGGGTGTCGGGCATGTCCTGATCTCCGTGGAAGTCATAGGAAGTCGTGCGCGGGGCGACGAATGTCAAGGCAACAATTTGTCAGACCTCAAGGCGCGGTCTCCTGTCGCTTGCACACATTGGCCGTTTTGGCTAAGGAGGCCGCGCATCGGCGTTCAGACATCTTGGACGCTCAATAAAGTCGTTTTCGGCCAGCTCGGTCGAGTATCCAAAGGCATTCCGCTCCCATGGCGCGTATCGTGATGAAATTCGGCGGGACTTCGGTCGCCGACATCGCCCGCATCCGCAATGTTGCGCGCCATGTCAAACGCGAGGTCGATGCCGGCCACGACGTTGCCGTGGTGGTTTCGGCCATGGCCGGCAAAACCAATGAACTTGTCGCATGGACACGCGAAGCGTCGCCCATGCACGATGCGCGCGAATACGACGCGGTGGTCGCCTCCGGTGAGCAGGTCACTGCCGGGCTTCTTGCCATCACCTTGCAGAACATGGGTGTGCATGCCCGCTCCTGGCAGGGCTGGCAAATCCCGATCAAGACCGACAACGCCCATGGCGCTGCCCGCATCACCGACATCGACGGGTCTTTCCTGATCAAGCGGTTCGGCGAGGGGCAGGTTGCGGTGGTTGCCGGTTTTCAGGGCATCAGCCCCGACAACCGCATTGCGACGCTGGGCCGGGGCGGTTCCGATACCAGCGCCGTTGCCATTGCGGCAGCCGTGAAGGCCGACCGCTGTGATATCTATACCGATGTCGACGGCGTCTATACGACGGACCCGCGCGTCGAGCCGAAGGCGCGGCGGCTGGCGAAGATCTCGTTTGAGGAAATGCTCGAAATGGCTTCGCTCGGCGCCAAGGTGCTGCAGGTCCGCTCGGTCGAGCTTGCCATGGTGCACAAGGTGCGTACCTTCGTGCGGTCGTCATTTGCAGAC
The DNA here is from genome assembly GCF_001427385.1 of Mesorhizobium sp. Root157. Classification (GTDB taxonomy): domain Bacteria; phylum Pseudomonadota; class Alphaproteobacteria; order Rhizobiales; family Rhizobiaceae; genus Mesorhizobium. The sequence continues at coordinate 72,820 of NZ_LMGJ01000036.1, read as the reverse complement.
CCGGACGCGCCCGGCATGGGAGATCCGATCAACCCGCCCGGAACGCTTATTTGCGACGAGGAAGAAATCGTGGAACAGCAGGTCGTCACCGGAATCGCCTACGCCAAGGATGAGGCACAGATTTCATTGCGCCGGGTCGCCGACCGGCCGGGCGTTGCCGCCGGCATTTTCGGCCCGCTGGCCGAAGCCGGCATCAATGTGGACATGATCGTCCAGAATATCTCGGAAGACGGCAAGTCGACCGACATGACCTTCACGGTGCCTTCCGGCGATGTCGGCAAGGCGCTGGCAGTTCTGGAAAAGGTCAAGGAAACGGTCGGGTTCGACGCTGTCCAGCATGACGACGGCATGTCGAAGGTGTCTGTCATCGGCATCGGAATGCGCAGCCACACCGGCGTCGCGGCAACGGCGTTCAAGGCTCTATCGGAAAAGTCGATCAACATCCGCGCCATCACGACATCGGAGATCAAGATCTCGATCCTGATCGACGGACCTTATACAGAGCTTGCAGTTCGCACTCTCCATTCCGTATACGGTCTAGATAGGCAATAAAGGGCGTCAAGAGTCGGTTGTTGCGTTGAACGCCGGTGAGCAGCAGTGCTCACTGGGCGAAAGCCATTGGAGAACATGCCTCGATGCGTGAAACGGCCGTTGGCCCACGCGTTTTGCTGAAACGGCTCCGCGAGCTCATGCAAGAGCCGCTTGAGCCGCAGGAGAGGCTTGACCGGATCGTGCGCGACATCGCCTCCAACATGGTGGCCGAGGTTTGCTCGCTCTATGTGCTGCGTTCCGACTCCATGCTCGAACTCTATGCCACAGAGGGTCTTAACCCGAACGCCGTGCACATGGCGCAACTGCGGCTCGGCCAGGGCCTTGTCGGCACGATCGCCGCCAGCGCGCGCCCGCTCAATCTCTCCAATGCACAGGAACATCCAGCCTTCGCCTATCTTCCGGAAACAGGGGAGGAGATTTACTCCTCCTTCCTTGGCGTGCCGTTGCTGAGGGCCGGCCGCACCCTTGGCGTACTGGTTGTCCAGAACAAGACCATGCGCACCTACCGCGACGACGAAGTCGAGGCGCTGGAAACCACCGCGATGGTGATCGCGGAAATGATCGCCACCGGCGACCTTGCCCGTCTGACACGGCCCGGCCTCGAACTCGATCTCAAGCGGCCGGCCAGCTTTGCAGGCGTTTCCTTCAACGAAGGAATCGGGCTTGGCCATGTGGTGCTGCACGAACCCCGCATCGTCGTCACGAACCTGTTCAACGAAGACAGCGAAGACGAGGTGCGCCGCCTGGCCGGTGCGCTCGGCTCGCTGAGGCTTTCCATCGACGACATGCTCGAGCGCCGCGACGTCGCCTTCGAAGGCGAACATCGCGAAGTCCTGGAAGCCTATCGCATGTTTGCCAACGACCGCGGCTGGGTGCGCCGGCTGGAGGAGGCGATTAGCAACGGCCTGACTGCCGAAGCGGCGGTGGAAAAAGTGCAAAGCGACATGCGCGCCCGCATGCTCCACATGACCGATCCGTATCTGCGCGAGCGGATGAGCGATTTCGACGACCTCGCCAACAGGCTGCTGCGCCAGTTGATGGGACGCGGACCGGACGATGTGGCGACGTCCTTGCCCAAGGACGCCATCATCGTGGCCCGCTCCATGGGCGCGGCCGAATTGCTCGACTACCCGCGCGACAAGCTGCGAGGCCTGGTTCTGGAGGACGGAACCGCGACCAGCCATGTGGTGATCGTGGCGCGTGCCATGGGCATACCGGTGGCCGGACAGGTCAAGGGCGCTGTCTCCATGGCTGAGAACGGCGATGCCGTTATCGTCGACGGAGAGGAAGGCACGGTCCATCTTCGGCCGCAATCCGACCTCGAGAAGGCCTATGCCGAGAAGGTGCGTTTCAGGGCGCGGCGGCAGGAACTCTATCGCGAACTGCGCAACAAGCCTTCCGTCTCAACGGACGGCGTGCAGGTCGATCTCCTGATGAACGCCGGGCTGATGGTCGATCTGCCGCAACTGGCCGAATCGGGCGCCGGCGGCATCGGCCTGTTCCGCACCGAACTGCAGTTCATGGTGGCGTCGACCTTCCCGCGTGCCGAAGCCCAGGAAGAGCTCTATCGCGACGTGCTCGAAGCTGCGCGTGGCAAGCCGGTCACCTTCCGCACCATCGATATCGGCGGCGACAAGGTGCTGCCGTATTTCAAGAACACCGTGCAGGAGGAAAATCCCGCACTTGGCTGGCGGGCGATCCGTCTCACGCTGGATCGCCCGGGTCTTTTGAGAACGCAGATACGGGCCTTGCTGAAGGCTGCCGGCGGGCGCGAACTGAAGCTGATGCTGCCGATGGTCACCGAACTCGGCGAGATTGTCCAGGCGCGCGAAATCATCGATCGCGAGGTTCGCCACCTGTCACGCTTCGCCCACCTTTTGCCAACCAGCCTCAAGCTAGGCGCCATGCTGGAGGTGCCGTCGCTCCTGTTCCAGCTCGACGATCTCATGAGGTCGGTCGATTTCGTCTCGGTCGGGTCCAACGACCTGTTCCAGTTCGTAATGGCCGTCGATCGCGGCAACACCCTGGTGTCGGACCGCTTCGATCCATTGTCGGTGCCGTTCCTGCGCGTGCTGAAGCAGATCGCAGACGCCAGCCGGCGCAACCATACCCCGGTGACCTTGTGTGGCGAACTGGCCGGCAAGCCGATCTCGGCCATGGCGCTGATCGGCGTCGGCTTCCGCTCGATTTCCATGTCGCCAGCCTCGATCGGCCCGGTCAAGGCGATGTTGTGCGAACTTCCGGTGGCGGAACTCGAAGCCTTCTTCGACGACAACCTGCAGGCGCCGGCAAACGGCATACCGATGCGGGCACTGTTGCAGGCGTTCGCCGACGACCGTTCGATCCCGCTTTGAGATTTATCTAGCCGCGTCTGGAAATCATGGCCAATCTTCCTCGTGACCGCATGGATCAGGTCGTCAAGCGTTTCGAGATGCTCGAAGCGCAGATGGCGGCCGGGCCGGCAGCTGACGCCTATGTCAAAATGGCGTCCGAATATGCCGATATCCAGGATCTTGTCGCTAGGATCAGGGCGTTGCGCGCGGCCGAGCACGAACAGGCCGACCTCGAGGCGATGCTTGCCGACAAGGGCACCGACGCCGAGATGCGGGCGCTGGCCGAGGCGGATTTGCCGGATGTCGAGGAGCGGATCGAGGCGTTGCAGCAGGATATCCAGATTCTGCTTTTGCCCAAGGATGCCGCCGATGAAAAGAATGCCATCCTGGAAATCCGCGCCGGCACCGGCGGCGACGAGGCGGCCTTGTTTGCCGGCGATCTTTTCCGCATGTATGAGCGCTACGCCGCCGAGCGCGGCTGGCGGTTTGAAACGGCCTCGGCCAGCGATGGTGATGCTGGCGGCTTCAAGGAAATCATCGCCACCATCTCGGGTAGGGGCGTGTTTGCGCATCTGAAGTTCGAATCGGGCGTGCATCGGGTGCAGCGCGTGCCGGCAACGGAAGCGCAAGGGCGTATCCATACGTCGGCGGCTACCGTTGCGGTTTTGCCTGAGGCGGAAGAAGTGGACATCGAAATCAGGTCGGAGGATATCCGCATCGATACGATGCGCGCCTCCGGTTCCGGCGGTCAGCACGTCAACACCACCGATTCGGCGGTGCGCATCACCCATCTGCCGACCGGCATCATGGTGGTGCAGGCGGAAAAATCGCAGCACCAGAACCGGGCGCGCGCCATGCAGATTTTACGCGCCAGGCTTTACGACCTCGAGCGCAGCCGCGCCGACGAAGAGCGCTCCTCGTCGCGAAAATCGCAGGTTGGATCAGGCGACCGGTCAGAGCGTATCCGCACCTATAATTTCCCCCAGGGACGGGTGACCGACCATCGCATCAACCTGACGCTCTACAAGCTCGATCGGGTGATGATGGGCGAACTGGACGAAATCGTCGATGCCTTGATCGCCGATCACCAATCCAGGCTGCTGGCCGATATTTCCGAGGGCTGAGGCTGTGTTGCCGCCCGTAAACGTTGCGGCGACATTGGCGGCGATCCACCGCGCTGCGCGCGCTCGCCTGGTCGTTGCCGGCGTGGACGACCCTGCTCTGGATGCGCGGCTTCTGGTCGAACATATTTCCGGCACCGGGCGGACGGACGCAATCGCCGATCCCAGCCGCGTGGTGGAGGCGGACGCCGTTGCGGCAATCGAGGCGGCGCTGGAGAGGCGGGCAGCAGGCGAGCCGGTTCACCGTATCCTCGGGTTTCGCGAATTCTATGGCCTGCATCTGGCGCTCTCGTCCGAAACGCTGGAGCCGCGACCGGACACGGAAACGCTGGTCGATGCCTTGCTGCCTATTGTGAGAATGGTCGCGGCGCGTGGGGGCAAGTGCCGCATTCTCGACCTTGGCACGGGGACCGGCGCCATTGCGCTGGCGCTTTTGAGTGCCGAATCGCGAGCGGAGGCGACTGGAACCGACATTTCCGAAGATGCGCTGGCGACGGCTGCATCGAACGCCCGCTCGCTCGGCCTGTCGGACCGGTTCACTGCCGTCAAGTCCGATTGGCTGGCAGGTATTTCCGGACGATATCATGTAATCGCCTCGAACCCTCCCTATATAAGGTCCGACGAAATCGGAACCTTGCAAAAGGAAGTTCGTGCCTTTGATCCGCTTCGCGCCCTTGATGGCGGAGCCGATGGGCTTGAGGCTTATCGTATCATCGCGACGCAGAGTGCTGCCCATCTGGAAGAAGGTGGCGTCGTTGCAGTCGAAATGGGCAGCACGCAGAGGTTCGATGTGATCCACATATTCGAGCAGGCCGGTTTTGCCGTGCTTCATGCGCTGGCCGATCTGGCCGGAAATGATCGGGTTCTGGTGTTTGCCCATCGGTAAAAGGCTTATGGGCGCAACGAAATAAAGCTTGGCAAGGGTTGGGAATATATATAGGGTCGCGGCAACCGGATGAGACGAAGCAGGCAGTGCTCCTAGCGATTCGGTTTCCTTGGAAATAGCTGCCCTCTTGTGCAAATGACGCTTGAGCTTCGTGCGGGAATCATCCGGCAAGTGTTATGTGACCAGAACAGGATGGCACGTGGCGCCAACGCAATCGATGCGGGCGAACACCGGCGGGATGACGAGACGGCTGGCTGCATGAGCGCCGCCTTTCGCGATGGGTTTTTCAAAATATCCAACTGAAGAGAGTCTGATGAGGCCACAACAGCAGAACAGACGCATGCGCGGTCGCAACAATAGCGGCGGCAACAACAACAATAACAACAACAACAATCGCAAGGGGCCCAATCCTCTCAACCGCAACTACGAGAGCAATGGCCCGGACGTCAAAATTCGTGGCTCCGCACAGCAGATTGCCGAAAAATACGCCACGCTCGCCCGTGATGCGATGAGTTCCGGCGACAGGGTGATGGCGGAGAACTATCTCCAGCACGCCGAACATTATAACCGCATCATTGCCGCCGCCCAGGCGCAGATGCCGATCCAGCACACCCAGCAGTCCCGTGACGACTTCGATGACGACGGCGAGGAAGATCGCGACGATTTCGAAGGAAACGCGAATGGCGGCGAGGCCCAGGATTTGGCCAACGGTTCCGGCCCCCAGCCTGAGATCGAAGGGACGCCTGCTGAAGTCGCGCTCAATTCCGACAGCACTGGTGAAGACCGCGGCAATCGCGACAGCCGCGAAAATAACGGCCGGCATCGTCGTCACAGCGAATATGGCCGGAACGGTCAGCGCAACGATTTCCGCCCGCGCAATGACCAGGACAACACTCAAAGCGAGGCGCAGTCAGCGGCGGCGCCGAGCGAAGAGAGCCAGCCAGTCAAGCCGGTTGCCGTCGAGTCGGTGCCGGTCGAGAACCTTGGACCTGCCGCTTTGGCCGCCAAGGCAGAACTCAACGAAGCCGCAGCGGAAAGTGCTGCACCACGCCGCGTACGCCGTCCGCGCCGCCCGCGCGTGAGCGCCGACGATGCGAACGGCAATGTAGTGGAGACTGAGACTGGAGCCGGAGAACCGGCGCCAGCGGTTTCGGAAACCTGATTTCGAAACCATTCATGCAATGCATCCGGCGGGGAGAAATCCCCGCCGTTTTTGCTTTGAGAGGGCTTTACAGTGTTATCTTAGAGGCTGGCCACATTTTGATATGGCTGGCCCTCAAGCTTCTTGAGGCGGCGGGGTTCGTGTACCATATCAGTCCAGAACTGGACCCGGCCCTTCGGCGGGTTCGTCACCGCAAGCTGATCCGGTGCCGCAAAGCGGGCCGGTGATGGAAGGAGACAGGTATGAATCTTGAGAAGTATTCCGAGCGCGTGCGCGGCTTCATCCAGTCTGCGCAGACCATGGCGTTGTCGCGCAACCATCAGCAATTCACGCCCGAGCATATCCTGAAAGTTCTGGTCGATGACGATGAAGGCCTGGCTGCTTCGCTTATCGAGCGGGCAGGCGGGCGGGCGCGCGACGCCAAGCTGGGCGTCGAAGCAGCCCTTGAGGCGATGCCCAAGGTGGAGGGCGGCAATGGCCAGCTCTATCTGGCGCAGCCGCTGGCCAAGGTGTTCTCGACTGCCGAGGAACTGGCGACCAAGGCCGGCGACAGCTTCGTCACCGTCGAGCGGCTTTTGCAGGCGCTGGCCATGGAAAAGTCGGCAAAGACGGCTGACATCCTTGCCAGGGCAGGTGTGACGGCGCAGGCGCTCAATCAGGTCATCAACGATATGCGCAAGGGACGCACCGCCGATTCAGCGAGTGCGGAGCAGGGCTACGATGCGCTGAAGAAATACGCCCGCGATCTTACTGCCGAAGCTCGCGCGGGCAAGCTCGATCCGGTTATCGGCCGCGACGACGAAATTCGCCGCACCATCCAGGTGCTGTCGCGGCGCACCAAGAACAATCCCGTGCTGATCGGCGAGCCCGGCGTCGGCAAGACAGCGATCGCCGAGGGCCTGGCGCTGCGCATCGTCAACGGCGACGTGCCGGAATCGCTCAAGGACAAGCAGTTGATGGCGCTCGACATGGGCGCGTTGATCGCGGGCGCCAAATATCGCGGCGAGTTCGAGGAACGGCTGAAGGCCGTGCTGTCGGAAGTTACTTCGGCGGCTGGCGGCATCATCCTGTTCATTGACGAGATGCATACGCTGGTCGGTGCCGGCAAGGCCGACGGCGCTATGGATGCGTCGAACCTGCTCAAGCCCGCTTTGGCGCGCGGCGAACTGCACTGCGTTGGCGCAACCACGCTGGAAGAATATCGCAAGCACGTCGAAAAGGATGCCGCCCTTGCCCGCCGGTTCCAGCCGGTGTTCGTCGATGAGCCGACCGTCGAGGACACGGTGTCGATCCTGCGCGGCCTGAAGGAAAAGTACGAGCAGCACCACAAGGTGCGTATCTCCGATTCGGCGCTGGTATCGGCCGCAACGCTTTCCAACCGTTACATCGCCGACCGGTTCCTGCCCGACAAGGCCATCGATCTTGTCGATGAGGCCGCCTCGCGGCTTCGCATGCAGGTCGATTCGAAGCCTGAAGCGCTGGACGAAGTCGACCGCCGCATCATGCAGCTCAAGATCGAGCGCGAGGCGCTGAAGGTCGAGAAGGATGAGGGCTCGAAGGATCGGCTTGTGCGGCTCGAAAAGGAACTCGCCGGCCTTGAGGAAGAATCGACTGCACTGACCTCGAAGTGGCAGGCTGAGAAGCAGAAGCTCGGTCTTGCCGCCGACCTCAAGAAGGAACTGGAAGAGGCGCGCAACGAACTGGCCACTGCCCAGCGCAAGGGCGAGTTCCAGCGCGCCGGCGAATTGGCCTATGGCAAGATCCCGGAACTGGAAAAGCGGTTGAAGGAAGCTGAAGCCCGCGACGGTCAGGGCGGCATGGTCGAGGAAGTGGTCACGCCTGATCACGTTGCCCACATCGTGTCGCGCTGGACCGGCATTCCCGTCGACAAGATGCTTGAAGGCGAGCGCGGCAAGCTCCTGCGCATGGAAGACGAGATCGGCAAGCGCGTTGTCGGACAGGGCGAGGCAGTGCAGGCCGTATCGAAAGCGGTTCGCCGTGCCCGTGCCGGCTTGCAGGACCCGAACCGGCCGATCGGTTCGTTCATGTTTCTTGGCCCCACTGGTGTCGGCAAGACGGAACTCACCAAGGCGCTCGCGAACTTCCTGTTCGATGACGAGAGCGCGATGGTGCGCATCGATATGTCGGAGTTCATGGAAAAGCATTCCGTGTCCCGCCTCATCGGCGCTCCTCCCGGCTATGTCGGTTACGAGGAAGGCGGCGCGCTGACTGAAGCGGTGCGTCGGCGACCTTATCAGGTGGTTCTGTTCGACGAGATCGAGAAGGCGCACCCGGATGTCTTCAACGTGCTGTTGCAGGTTCTGGACGACGGCCGCCTGACCGACGGGCAGGGCCGCACCGTCGATTTCCGCAATACGCTGATCATCATGACCTCGAACCTTGGTGCCGAGTATCTTGTTAATCTCGGCGAGGAACAGGACGTCGATGCCGTTCGCAACGAGGTGATGGACGTCGTCAAGGCGTCATTCAAGCCGGAGTTCTACAACCGCATAGACGAAGTCGTGCTTTTCCATCGGCTGCACCGCAAGGATATGGACCATATCGTTGAAATCCAACTCAAGCGGCTGGAATCGCTGTTGGCCGACCGCAAGATCGAGCTTCAACTCGATGCAGATGCGATCGAGTGGCTTGCCGGCAAGGGTTACGACCCCGCCTATGGCGCCCGCCCGCTTAAGCGCATCATGCAGAAGGAATTGCAGGATCCGTTGGCGGAGAAGATCTTGATGGGCGAAATCCTCGATGGCTCGACCGTCAAGGTGACTGCCGGTTCCGACAGGTTGAACTTCCGCTCCAAGCCGACAGTGGTCGAGGATGAGGAGAAGGCCGCGTAAGCTCCGCGAAATCAGACGATGCAACACAAGATGGCCGCAGCAATGCGGCCATCTTCATGCCCGGTTCATGTTGGAACCTTATTTTGAATGAATGGTTTGGGGCGCGGTTGCACCTCTATTCTTTAACCGCTCGAGGTGAGCGGCACGAAATGCACCGGAGAGCTAGGTTCTGATCCAGATGTTGCGCATGATCTTTTCGCTTTCAGCGGTTGCTGCGGCGCTTTTTTCGACCTGTGCGGCGGCTTCGCAGAACGTGAGCGATCAGCACAACGACCGCCCAGCCGAGGCCGGCGCCATTGTCGTTGCCCAGAACGGCGACTACGAAGTGTATTATGACGGCCGTGGAAACCGCGTCATCGTCGACGCCAATACCGGCGAGGTCGTGGCTATACAACCGCCACAAACGCGCCTGGACCGGCGGGCGTTGCGACGCCAGCAGGCACGGCAATTCGGCCAGGAACCGGCCGGGGAAGATCGCTACTATCTCGATGATCCGGAAGACATGGCCCGGTTGCGGCAACGGCAACTGGAAGAGGAGGGGCGCGTTATCGCCCCGCCGGTCGACAATTACGATCCATATGACCAGGGCGTGTTTCCCGATGCGCCGGGCAATGACGGCTATCCGGGTGCGACGGAGCGCGAGCAACCTCGCGTGACAAGCCAGCCGCCGGTCGAACGCAGGCCTCTGGAGGAAGCTTCCATCCAGCCGGCGCAACCGGAAGAGGGTCTCACGGAATCTGCCGTCCCCAATGCCTCGGCCCCCAATGTCTCCGGCAAGGTCGATTCGTCCCTATCGATCGGAGCGCGCGAGGAGGTCGCCGCCCTACAAGTCCTGCTCGATCGTGCCGGCGCCTCGCCTGGCGTCATCGACGGGCGTTTCGGTTCCAATGTCGACAAATCGCTCGCCGCTTACCGCGAAATTACCGGTAATTACCTGAAATCGACGGATTCGGTCGGCATCACCGAAGCGCTTGCCAATAGTGGCGGCGATGCCTTTGCATCCTACACCATCACGCCCGAGGATGCCGCCGGCCCTTACGTCGCTTCCATTCCGGAAGACTACAGCCAGAAGGCGCAACTGGAGCGCATGGCCTACACTTCCGTGACCGAGGCGATCGCCGAACGTTTCCACATGGACGAGAATTATCTGAAGGCGATCAACCCCGGTCTCAATTTCAACCGGCCGGGCACCATCATCAAGGTCGCCAATTTCGGCAAGCTGGTCAACAAGCCCGTGGCAAGAATTCTTGCCGACAAGGCCAAGAAGCAGGTGCGCGCCTATGGAGCGGACGGCAAACTGGTCGCGGCCTATCCGGCAACAATCGGCTCCACAGATACGCCATCGCCGTCGGGTATCCACGCGATCTCACGTATCGCGGTCAACCCAAACTATACCTACAATCCCAATCTCAATTTCAAGCAGGGCAACAACGACAAGGTCCTGACCATTCCTCCTGGTCCGAACGGGCCGGTCGGGTCGATCTGGATCGCCCTCGACAAGCCGACCTACGGCATTCACGGCACGCCGGAACCGTCCAAGATCGGCAAGACCGAAAGTCATGGCTGCATCCGCCTGACCAATTGGGATGCGACGGAACTGGCGAAGCTGGTGAAGCCCGGAGTCACCGTGGAGTTCGTCGACTGACCAGGTCGATCCGTGCCGCGAATCGGAAGCCGCCGCATTGCCGCGTGACTGCCGAAGGTCTAATCGTGGCGGATGCAATCGGCGCCTTCGGCAAATGATACAGCCGCCGCCCTGAACGGTCAGGGACAAGAGCGCTCGTTCTGCCCGCAGAGCCAGCGCAAGTTCGTACTGATTTCAGCAATCCTGGCATCGGCGCTCGGGTTCATTGACGGTTCCGTTCTCGCCATCGCCATCCCGGCGATCCGCGTCGATCTCGGCGCCAGCCTTGTCGAGGCGCAGTGGATTTCGAATGCCTATGCGCTCGCCTTGTCGGCTCTCATTCTTGCCGGCGGAACAGCAGGGGACCGGTTCGGGCTGCGGTTCGTCTTTGCAGCGGGTATCGCTCTCTTCATTGCAGCATCTCTTGCCTGCGCCGTCGCGCCGAATCCGTCTGTGCTCATTTTGTGTCGGGCCGTTCAGGGCATCGGCGCGGCCATCATGGTGCCATGCAGCCTCGCCATCATCGCCAAGGCTTATCCGAAGAAGGAGCGGGGCAGGGCGATTGGCATCTGGGCGGCTGCCTCGGCGTTGACCACGGCGCTCGGCCCGATCCTTGGCGGCTTGGTTCTGTCGGCATTCGGCGATGGCATCTGGCGCGCCATCTTCGCCATCAACCTGCCTTTGGGCGGCTTGGCGATCTTCCTGTTGTTGACGAAAGTACCGAACGACGTGCCGACGGAAAAGCGGTCGCTGGATCTCGGCGGGGCAGCGCTGGCAACTGTGGCCTTCGGTGCGATGGCTTACGGGCTGACGTCGGTTAGCGGGGAAAGCCCGGCAGGGACGGCCGGCCAAAGCCTGATTGCGGTCGCGGCGGGGTTTCTTGTCCTCATCGCATTCATCTGGTGGGAACGACGCCAGCGCCAGCCGATGATCGAACTTTACCTGTTTGCCAATCGCGCTTTCTCGGGTGCCAACATCGTCACCTTCTTCCTCTATTTTGCGTTATCCGCCGTCCTGTTCTACCTGCCCATGCTGCTGATTGCCGGCTGGGGGCTGAGCACCGCGGTGGTCGGCTTTACGTTCGCACCGCTCTCGGCTGCGATCGCCGTTCTGTCGGGGCCAGTGGGAAACCTGTCCGATCGGATCGGGCCGCGTTTTCCGATTGCTGCGGGAAGCCTTCTGGTCGGGCTGGCGTTTGCCGGTTCAGCTGTAACGGTCGGTATGGGCATCCGCCATTTCTGGCTGGGCATCTTTCCGTTCATGGTCATCATGGGGCTGGGCATGGCGCTGGTGGTGTCGCCATTGTCGACGGCGGTCATGACCTCGGTCGAAGACAGCGACACGGGCGCTGCGTCCGGAATCAACAACGCGGTTTCGCGCATAGGCGGCCTTATGGCGGTGGCGGCGATGGGGTCGATCGCGGCCTGGGCCTATGCCTGGGCGCTCGGGCCGCAGGCGATTGCGGATTTTCCGGGTTTTGGCGAGCCGGTGGCCGGCACTATCGGGCAAGGCCTCGACATGGCCCGGATTGCCGCGAGCAATTTTGCCTTTGCGGTGGTGGCTTGGGTGACGGCTGGACTGTGCCTGATTTCGGCAGCTGTCGCCTGGGTCAGCACGCCGGGCAGCGCCTGGCCGTGGCAGGATCGCCAGCCTTAATGCATGTTGCCCGAAAATGGGCGCCGGTTTCGGGATAACGCCATGCATAGAAACAGGTACTTAGAGCGCGCCGGCGAATCCGAAAGATCGCGACGCACTCTAGAAGAATGAATTTTCGCAGGGGAACGCGAATCGCCAGGTCGCGTCGATCAGCCTTCGGCCTTGCTGGCGCTGGCGACCTTCAATTGATCTTTCTCTTCCTGCTTCAACAGGTCGTCGATGCGCTCGCGTTCGCGCTTGAAGGTGATGAGTTCGTCACCCTTCAACACCTTGCCGACCGGCAAGCGGACGCGCATCGGGTTCACCTTGGTGCCATTGACTATCAGTTCGTAGTGAAGATGCGGGCCGGTTGCGAGGCCCGTCTGGCCGAGATAGCCGATGACCTGGCCTTGGCGCACGCGCACGCCGGGAGCCATTCCCTTGGCGAAGGCGCTTTGGTGATTGTACGAGGTTTCGTAGCCATTGGCGTGGCGAACCATGATTTGCTTGCCGTAGCCGCCTGCCCAGCCGGCCTTTTCAACGACGCCGTTGCCAGCCGCGATGATCGGCGTGCCGACGGGAGCCGACCAGTCGACGCCGGTGTGCATGCGCACATATCCCAGAATCGGATGCCGCCGGGCGCCGAAGCCGGAGC
>NZ_LMGJ01000036.1:0-55000 GCF_001427385.1 Mesorhizobium sp. Root157 | reverse complement strand
ATGACCGATAGCGAACTAGTACCGTGAGGGAAAGGTGAAAAGCACCCCGACAAGGGGAGTGAAATAGTACCTGAAACCGATTGCCTACAAACAGTAGGAGCCCAAGGTTCGTCCTGGGTGACTACGTACCTTTTGTATAATGGGTCAGCGACTTAGTGTGACGAGCAAGCTTAAACCGGTAGGTGTAGGCGCAGCGAAAGCGAGTCTGAACAGGGCGTTCAGTTCGTCGCATTAGACCCGAAACCGAGTGATCTAGCCATGAGCAGGTTGAAGGTAAGGTAACACTTACTGGAGGACCGAACCCATAACTGTTGCAATAGTTTGGGATGACTTGTGGCTAGGGGTGAAAGGCCAATCAAACTCGGAAATAGCTGGTTCTCCGCGAAATCTATTTAGGTAGAGCGTCGACCGAATACCCTGGGGGGTAAAGCACTGCATGGGCTAGGGGTCCTCACCGGATTACCAAACCTAAGCAAACTCTGAATACCCAGGAGTACTAGTCGGCAGACACACGGCGGGTGCTAACGTCCGTCGTGGAAAGGGAAACAACCCTGACCTACAGCTAAGGTCCCCAAGTTATGGCTAAGTGGGAAAGGATGTGAGGATCCCAAAACAACCAGGATGTTGGCTTAGAAGCAGCCATCATTTAAAGAAAGCGTAACAGCTCACTGGTCTAAATAAGGGTCTTTGCGCCGAAAATGTAACGGGGCTAAAGCCATACACCGAAGCTTAGGGTTTGGTCCGCAAGGGCCAAGCGGTAGCGGAGCGTTCTGTAAGCTGATGAAGCTGCACCCGTGAGGGGCGGTGGAGGTATCAGAAGTGCGAATGCTGACATGAGTAACGTAAGGGGAGTGAGAGACTCCCCCGCCGAAAGACCAAGGGTTCCTGCTTAAAGTTAATCTGAGCAGGGTTAGCCGGCCCCTAAGACGAGGCGGAAACGCGTAGTCGATGGGAACCACGTTAATATTCGTGGGCCTGGAGGTAGTGACGGATCATCAATGTAGTTTGACCTTATCGGATTGGTCAGGCTGCTGCGTGGTTCCAGGAAATAGCTCCTCCTTATAGACCGTACCCGAAACCGACACAGGTGGTCCGGTAGAGTATACCAAGGCGCTTGAGAGAACTATGCTGAAGGAACTCGGCAAATTGCACGCGTAACTTCGGAAGAAGCGTGACCCTTGTTTACGCAAGTAGATGAGGGTGGCACAGACCAGGGGGTAGCGACTGTTTATCAAAAACACAGGGCTCTGCGAAGCCGCAAGGCGACGTATAGGGTCTGACGCCTGCCCGGTGCTGGAAGGTTAAGAGGAGAGGTGCAAGCTTTGAATCGAAGCCCCAGTAAACGGCGGCCGTAACTATAACGGTCCTAAGGTAGCGAAATTCCTTGTCGGGTAAGTTCCGACCTGCACGAATGGCGTAACGACTTCCCCGCTGTCTCCAGCATAGACTCAGTGAAATTGAATTCCCCGTGAAGATGCGGGGTTCCTGCGGTTAGACGGAAAGACCCCGTGCACCTTTACTATAGCTTTACATTGGCATTCGTAGTGGCATGTGTAGGATAGGTGGTAGGCTTTGAAGCCAGGGCGCCAGCCTTGGTGGAGCCAACCTTGAAATACCACCCTTATTACTATGGATGTCTAACCGCGGCCCGTTATCCGGGTCCGGGACAATGTATGGTGGGTAGTTTGACTGGGGCGGTCGCCTCCTAAAGAGTAACGGAGGCGCGCGATGGTGGGCTCAGAACGGTCGGAAATCGTTCGCTGAGTGCAATGGCATAAGCCTGCCTGACTGCGAGACTGACAAGTCGAGCAGAGACGAAAGTCGGTCATAGTGATCCGGTGGTCCCGCGTGGAAGGGCCATCGCTCAACGGATAAAAGGTACGCCGGGGATAACAGGCTGATGACCCCCAAGAGTCCATATCGACGGGGTTGTTTGGCACCTCGATGTCGACTCATCGCATCCTGGGGCTGGAGCAGGTCCCAAGGGTATGGCTGTTCGCCATTTAAAGCGGTACGTGAGTTGGGTTCAGAACGTCGTGAGACAGTTCGGTCCCTATCTGCCGTGGGTGTAGGAATATTGAAAGGATCTGTCCCTAGTACGAGAGGACCGGGATGGACGTATCTCTGGTGGACCTGTTGTGGCGCCAGCCGCATTGCAGGGTAGCTATATACGGACGGGATAACCGCTGAAGGCATCTAAGCGGGAAACCCACCTTAAAACGAGTATTCCCTGAGAACCGTGGAAGACGACCACGTTGATAGGCCGGGTGTGGAAGAGCGGCAACGCTTGAAGCTTACCGGTACTAATAGTTCGATCGGCTTGATCGTTCTCATTCCTAATGTCTATCGTGAAAGCGAGGACGGCACAAAGAAACAGCTTCTCGAAAACGTGCGTTTTGCCGACCTGGTGGTTATGGCGGAGCGGCTGCACCCGATCCCATTCCGAACTCGGCCGTGAAACGCTCCAGCGCTGATGGTACTTCGTCTCAAGACGCGGGAGAGTAAGTCGCTGCCAGGTCTGCCAAACGCACGTTTTGAAATCTTCTCCTTACGATGAGGCGCGCCAAACGGGACTTTGGGCCGCGCAAGCGGCCTTTTCATTTGGCGAGCTTTCGAAATTATGTAGGTGTATGCTTACATACATGTTGGCGCGGGGTGGAGCAGCCCGGTAGCTCGTCAGGCTCATAACCTGAAGGTCGTTGGTTCAAATCCAACCCCCGCAACCAAACTTTCGAAAAACCCCGGTCGATATGGCCGGGGTTTTTCGTTTTCGAGCCCTGACTTTCTGAAAGCCGGCTTTTCCTTCTTCCCGACCCGGTTTTCTATGCGCTGTCGCTGCGTGGCTTGAGCATTGCCGAAAAACGCGGGTCGAATTCGCCGCTGATCGGATCTGCGGCCGCGCCAAGTGCAATGGACCATGGGTCGGCGATTCCCTGCTGCAGCCTGGGTTGGATGCGGTTCCGCCGATCGGCGATCGACGGGATCAGAGGATGCATCGCGTCGAAAAGACGATTCGTCAGGATTTCGGGCGCGGCGCTGCTGACGATCACGGTGTCGGGGTCGAAGATGGTTTCGACAAGATGGATGCTCCAGCGCAGATCGGCCGCTGCGGCAGCGAGCCAGGTTTCGAGCCTGGCGTCCTGTGCGGCCACCATTGCCAGGATCTTCTTGTTCAGATCGGGGTCGGCGGGATCGAGGTCCGCCTGCTTGTAAAGCGAAGCCAGCGAGGCCTGGTGTTCAAGCGGTATGTGGCCGGAACCTACGGGAGACAGCAAAGCCATGCCGATTTCACCGGCATTGCCATTTCCGCCGCGATACAATTCCCCGTTGAGGATAAGGCCGGCACCGATGCCGTAGCCGATATAAAGACAGACCGCATGCTCGACACCGTTGGCCGCACCCACCAGCCGCTCGGCTGTCGCGCAGGCTGCGGCATCGTTCTGCAAGCCTACATTGAGGCCGGTTCCGGCGGCCAGCGTCTCGAGCAGCGGGTAGGCCTGCCAGGCTTCCATGGACCACGTATCGTCGCCGGCCGTTGCAAGACCGAATGGCCCGGGCATGGCTACGCCGAGGCCGACAAGCCGTTGCTCGGATTGTGGCGAAATCGCCGCCAGTTGGCGGCGCACCGATGTGATCAGGTCGAGAATGACGGCGACGCCACGGGCCGGGTTCGGCGGCAGCGGCTCTTGTGCACGGACAAGGATATTTCCGACGAGGTCGACGACAAGCGCGCGCGTGACATAACGGTCGATCTGCAGGCCGATGGCAAAGGCCCGCTCCGGGACGAGAGTGTAAGGCGTCGACGGTTGGCCGCGCCCCTTGCGTACGGCCTCCAGCGCGGCGACGAAGCCGTCATCTTCGAGTTCCTCGATGATGTTGGAAACGGCCTGCTTCGTAAGTCCTGTCGCCCTGGCAAGATCGGCCCGCGAAAGCGTGCCGTTCAGCCGCAAGGCTTCGATCATGACGCGGCGATTATGGGCGCTCGTGCCTTCCTGGTTGCTGCCGCCTTTTGCCTTGATCTCGCGAATTTCAGCCACCTCTGGAATTTCCCTTGACACCCAGTAAAGGATTGCGGAACATATTAAGTCAAGTGGATTGACTTAATAACGAGGGCGACGACCCCGATCCGATTGTCAAACCCGGTGGTCATGGCCTCGCCAGGAGGGCAAAGTTTCACAGTCATCGTGCCGGGATCGACGTTTAAAGCATGTCGCCACGAAAGTGGGAACCGATCTCCGGTTTATTTCGATGCTCGATCAAGGCGTTAGAGCGCTCGCCATACATCTGGTTGGATGGACAGCGCTGCGGATCGATTCGGAAGGCCTAGCTTACCAATGTCTGAAACGGGAGGAACACAAATGCTAAAATCAATCAGTAGAACACTGTTGGGGGTGGTTTTTGCCGGGGGCTTCATGGTCCCGCACGCTTTTGCGGAAACCTCACTCAATGCGCTTTTCATGGCGCAGGCGGCGTATAGCGAAGACGATGTCCGCGCGATGACGGAGGCTTTCACCAAGGCCAATCCCGGCATCAAGGTCAATCTCGAATTCGTCCCTTACGAAGGCCTGCACGACAAGACCGTTCTTGCGCAGGGTTCCGGCGGCTATGATGTCGTTTTGTTCGATGTCATCTGGCCGGCCGAATATGCAACCAACAACATACTGGTCGATATCTCCTCGCGCATCACCGACGAGATGAAGAAGGGCGTCCTTCCGGGCGCCTGGACCACGGTGCAATATGACGGCAAGTCGTATGGGATGCCGTGGATTCTCGATACCAAGTATCTGTTCTACAACAAGGAAATCCTTGAAAAGGCAGGAATTACGGCGCCGCCTAAGACGTGGGACGAACTGGCCGAACAGGCCAAGATCGTCAAGGACAAGGGGCTGCTTGCCACGCCGATCGTCTGGAGCTGGGCTCAGGCGGAGGCTGCCATTTGCGACTACACCACGCTGGTCAGCGCCTATGGCGGGGAATTCCTCAAGGATGGCAAGCCTGCGTTCCAGAGCGGCGGCGGGCTCGATGCGCTGAACTACATGGTGACGAGCTACAAGTCGGGCCTCACCAATCCCAACTCGAAGGAGTTCCTGGAAGAGGACGTGCGCAAGGTGTTCCAGAACGGCGAAGCCGCCTTCGCGCTCAACTGGACCTACATGTACAATCTTGCCAACGATCCGAAGGAGAGCAAGGTCGCCGGCAAGGTCGGCATCGTGCCGGCGCCCGGGGTTGCCGGAAAAAGCGAAATATCGGCGATGAACGGGTCGATGGGCCTTGGTGTCACCACCACCAGCAAGCATCCGGATGAGGCCTGGAAATTTGTTGTCCACATGACGTCGCAAGCCACCCAGAACGAGTATGCCAAGCTCAGCTTGCCGATCTGGGCTTCGTCCTATGAAGACGCGGCGGTGACCAAAGGGCAGGAAGACCTGATCGCGGCAGCCAAGCTAGGGTTGGCGGCAATGTATCCGCGCCCGACCACGCCGAAATACCAGGAGTTGTCGACGGCCTTGCAACAGGCAATCCAGGAAGCGCTGCTGGACCAGGCTTCCCCCGAAGACGCGCTGAAGACCGCAGCCGAGAATAGCGGTCTGTAGGAGACCGCTTACATTCCGTGGCGGCTTACCCGCCGTCACGGAATTCCTCTATCGAAAAGCATCCGATCCGGATCGTACGCGCGGCAGCGCTCCATCCGGCCGGCGTATTTTACCGCAAAGGAACCAAGCATCGATGTCCGGCCCCTTCATGACAACACGCGCGTGGCTCCTGATGCTGCCGCTGCTTGCGGTCATGGTCGCCGTCATAGGCTGGCCGCTCGTCTCCACGGTCGGTCTTTCCTTCACCGACGCCAAGCTCGTCGGCACGAGCGGGAGCTTCGTCGGTTTCGACAACTACGCCAAGATGCTGTCGAGTTCGAACTTCCAGCGCACGCTCTACACGACCGCATGGTTCGCAATCGTCTCGGTCACGGCCGAAATGATCATCGGCGTGCTCGCAGCCTTGTTGCTCAACCAGGAGTTCCATGGCCGCTTCGTGCTGCGCGCATTGATGATCCTGCCATGGGCATTGCCCACTGTGGTCAACGCCACGCTATGGCGCCTGATCTACAATCCCGAATACGGCGCGCTTAATGCAGCACTGACGCAGATAGGGGTATTGGATTCCTACCGGTCCTGGCTGGGTGAGCCTGCGACCGCGATGACCGCGCTCATCGTTGCCGATACCTGGAAGAATTTTCCGCTGGTCACGCTGATTGCTCTGGCTGCCCTGCAGGCGGTTCCGCGTGACATCAAGGCTGCAGCACTGGTCGACGGCGCCGGGCCGTTCGCGCGCTTTCGCTTCGTGACGCTGCCCTTCATCGTCGGGCCGCTGATGGTGGCGCTGGTGTTGCGCACCATCGAGGCTTTCAAGGTCTTCGACATCATCTGGGTGATGACGCGCGGCGGACCTGCCAACAGCACCCGCACGCTGTCGATCCTCGTCTACCAGGAAGCCTTCTCCTTCCAGCGTGCCGGCTCTGGCGCTTCGCTCGCCTTGATCGTGACGTTGCTAGTCTCTGTGCTGGCCGCCAGCTACGCAGTTTTGGTGCGCAAGACCGCCGGGAGCGCACGCTGATGGGCCGCAGCAACCTTGCCTTCACCGTCTTTGTCTATGCCTGCGCCCTGCTGCTGACGGTCGTCATCCTCGCACCCGTCGTTTGGCTGTTCGTCATGAGCATCTCGCCGGCTGCCGATCTTTCGGCCAAGCCGCTGCACTGGTGGCCGCAGCAGGCTGATTTCTCGCGCTACAAGCTCTTGTTGTCCACGCTGGAGAACAGCGCCGGGGCGGCCTTCACGGCGGCGCTTCGCAACAGCATCGTGGTTGCCGGCATGGCGACGCTTGCTGCACTTGCAGTCGCCATTCCCGCCGGATGGGCTGTGTCGCGCACGCCCTCGGTCGGCTGGTCGTTGTCGATGGTCATCGCCACCTACATGCTGCCGCCGGTGGCGCTGGCGGTGCCGCTCTATATGGGCCTTGCACATCTTGGCATGCTCAACAGCGTGTTCGGCCTTGCGCTCGTTTATCTGACCATATTGGCGCCGTTCACCACCTGGCTGATGAAGTCCGGCTTCGACACCATCCCACGCGAAATCGAGGCGGCGGCGATGATGGATGGCGCCAATCTGTTCCAGACGCTGCGCCGCATCACGCTGCCGCTGGCCATGCCCGTCGTTGCGACATCGGCGCTGTTTGCCTTCCTACTTGCCTGGGATGAATTTTTCTACGCCCTGCTTTTTACCTCCGACCAGCGTGCCAAGACCCTGACGGTCACCATCGCCGACCTCGCTGGCGGAAGGATCGCCGATTACGGCTTGATCGCCACAGCGGGCGTGCTTGCGGCGCTGCCACCAGTTTTCATCGGGCTCGTCATGCAGCGCGCCCTGATTTCCGGCCTGACCAGTGGAGGCGTCAAGGGATGACGGCAACGACAACAAGAGCGAGGCCGGCCGGGCTCGCCGCCATCGATCGCGAAATGGCGCGCCAGCGCGACGATGCGCTGGCCTCATACCGGCAATCATCCGCGCCCGCCGCAAAGGTGGCCGCTTCGCTGAGGAAAACGGGCCGGGCGCTCCTGCTCGGCATGGGTGGCTCGCACGCCGTCAACCGGGCCGTCGAACCGCTCTATCGGGACCTCGGCATCGATGCCGTAGCGCTGCCATTGTCGGAACAGCTCGGCCAACCCATGCTGCTCGAAGGCAAGACCGTACTGATCAGCTCTCAATCGGGCGAAAGTGCCGAGGTCGTGCGCTGGTTTTCCGAGACCGGCGGCACCGCCGACACGTTTGGCCTGACTTTGGAAGGCGGCTCATTTCTGGCCCGCACAGCGCCTTGCCTGGTCGGAACCGGTGGAACGGAACGCGCTTTTGCGGCGACCCGCAGCTTGACCGTGACCTTCGCCTTGCATCTCGCAATTCTGGCCGCGCTTGGGCAGGATCCGACCGAGGCGCTCGCCGCGCTGGAAGCTGCGCCGGAAATCGATATCGATGCCGCGCTCAAGGCGCTCGGCAACGTTGCCACGGTCGTCACGTCCGGCCGCCGCCTGCAAGGCGTGGCCGAGGCGCTGGCGCTCGGACTTGTCGAATTGTCGCGCCGGCCCTGCTTCTCATTGGAGGGAGGCCAGTTGCGTCATGGGCCGATGGAAATGCTTGGGCCGGATATCGGCGTGATCCTGTTTCGCGGCGACGATCCGACCGCCGGCCTGGTGACCGCTATGGCCACGTCGGTGCTTGAGGCCGGGGCGCCGCTCATCCTGTTCGATTCATCGTCCGGCGCGCCGGTCGATGGAGCCGTTACCTTGCGCTTTTCGCCTGCGTCGGGCCTGGCGGCGATCTTTGCCATGCTGCCGGTGGCGCAGCGCCTGATGATCGCCTTTGCCGATGAGCGCGTCGAGAACGCCGGCACGCCCGTGCGTTCGACCAAGATCACACGGAGCGAGTAGATGCGGCCTTTGGCAGTGATCGGCAATGTGAATGTCGACCTTATCATGGGACCGGTTGCGCCCTGGCCGCAGTCGGGAACCGAAATCATCGTCGAGCACGATGAATTGCGCGTCGGCGGTGCGGCTGGCAATGCCGCACTTGCCTGGCAGGCCCTCGGCGTCGATTTCGACATCGCCTCCAACATCGGCGCGGACCAGTTCGGCCTGTGGTTGCGAGGTGCGTTCGCTGGCTATGCCGACAAATGGCCAACCTGCCGGGAAGGCACGACGATTTCGGTCGGCATCACCCATCCGGACGGCGAGCGGACTTTCTTCACGACGCTTGGCCATTTGCCGCGCTTCAGCCTTGCAGATGCGTTCTGCGTCCTTGATGGCGACCGGCTTGCCGGGGGTTATCTCCTGCTTTGCGGGTCGTTCCTTACGCCGCTAATCGCCCGCGAATACGATGCGCTGTTTGATTGGGCCGACCGCCACGATATTTCGGTGGCTCTTGATACTGGCTGGCCGCCTGAAGGCTGGACGGTCGCGAACAAGGCGATCACCCGCCATTGGCTCTCACGTTGCCGTATCGCTTTGTTCAACGAGATCGAAACGACGACGCTTGCCGGGATCGGCGATCCGGTCGAGGCGGCGCGCGAAATCCGCTCGGCCATGATCGAGGGGGCGACCGTGGTGGTCAAGCGTGGGCCGCAAGGCGCGCAGGC
Source organism: Mesorhizobium sp. Root157 (assembly GCF_001427385.1). Classification (GTDB taxonomy): domain Bacteria; phylum Pseudomonadota; class Alphaproteobacteria; order Rhizobiales; family Rhizobiaceae; genus Mesorhizobium. The sequence goes on along the minus strand of NZ_LMGJ01000036.1, from coordinate 45,820 downwards.
CGTGGGCTCGGATGGAAAGCTGTTCTCAACCTCGGCTCCGGCGGTCGATGTCGTCGACACCATCGGTGCCGGCGACGTCTTCAATGCGGCGTTTCTGGCAGGGCTCGCCCAAGGCAAAACGCTCGCCGCAAGCCTGGCGGACGGGAGCCAAGTCGCCTCGCGCGCGATTTCCACGTTGCCCCGCTCCTATGGCGAAGTTCCGGATGCCGCTGCCCGGCGCGCCTGATCGGCCCGCCGGGACCGAGCTTGTGCTAACGTGACTGCTCGGGCGACTGGCGGCGCCGATGCGGACCGAAACCGCGTTTTTCTGCTCAGCCCTTGTCCGACCCACCCGGATTGAGCACGCGGGCATAGAGTTCGCCCACGATACCCCGGCGGAAGATCAGCACGCACACCATGAAGATCAGACCGGTGGCGATCGTCACCGGGAAATCCGAGGTGGCAAGCGAGTTCTGGAGGCCCACCACCAGACCGGCGCCGATGATCGGCCCGACCATGGTGCCGATGCCGCCCAGAAGGGCCATCAGGATGACTTCGCCCGACATTTGCCAGGCTACGTCGGTCAGCGTGGCGAACTGGAAGACGATGGCCTTGAGCGACCCGGCGAGGCCCGACAGCGCTGCGGACATGACGAACGCGGCCAGCTTGTAGTTCGCCACCGAATAGCCCAGCGAGGTGGCGCGGTTCTCGTTCTCGCGTATCGAGCGCAGGATCATGCCGAACGGCGAATTGACAATGCGCCAGATGGCAAACACGCCGATCAGGAAAACACCGAGCACGAAGTAATAGATATTGAGCGGCACGTGCAGGTCGACAAGGCCGAACAGCATGCCGCGCGGAACGCCCTGAAGGCCGTCCTCACCGCCTGTGAAAGGCGCCTGCACGCAGAAGAAGAAGAACATCTGAGACAGTGCCAGCGTGATCATGGCGAAGTAGATGCCTTGGCGGCGGATGGCGAAGAAGCCCATGACGAGGCCGAGCAGGGCAGCGCCGACGAGGCCGACCAGAATGCCTACTTCCGGAGGCAAACCCCAGACCTTGATCGCGTGCGCAGTGAAATAGGCCGCGCCGCCAAAGAAGGCGGCATGGCCGAATGAAAGCAGCCCGGTGTAGCCGAGCAGCAGGTTGAAGGCGCAGGCAAACAGCGCGAAGCACAGCATCTTCATCATGAAGATCGGGTAGATGAAGAACGGTGCGGCCAGCAGTCCCACGATGCCGATTGCGATCAGCACCCATTCCAGGCGCGCCGATGTCTTTACGCGTGCTTCGCTGAGCGTCATCTCGGCCATGTCAGGCGTCCTTTCCAAACAAGCCGGCCGGGCGCACCAGAAGCACGATGGCCATGATGACGAAGATCACGATGCTGGAGGCCTCGGGATAGAAGACCTTGGTCAGACCTTCGGCAAGGCCAAGCATGTAGCCAGTGACGATGGCGCCCATGATCGAACCCATGCCGCCCACCACGACGACTGCGAAAACGACGATGATGAGGTTCGAACCCATCAGCGGGCTGACCTGGTAGACGGGGGCGGCCAGAATGCCGGCAAGGCCGGCCAGCGCGGAGCCGAGGCCATAGGTGAGCGTCAACAGCAACGGCACGTTGACCCCGAATGCCTGCACGAGGCGCGGGTTCTCCGTTGCTGCGCGCAGATAGGCGCCGAGCCTGGTCTTCTCGATGGCGAACCATGTACCGAGGCACACGGCCAGCGAAGCCACCACGACCCAACCTCGATAGTTGGGCAGGAACATGAAGCCGAGGTTTGTGCCGCCGGCCAGCAGTGCCGGTACGGAATAAGGGTTTCCCGAAACGCCGTAGTAATAACGGAACACGCCCTCGATCACCAAGGCGAGGCCGAAGGTGAACAGCAAGCCATAGAGCGGGTCGATGTCGTAGAGTTTCGACAGCGCCAGCCGCTCGATGACGATGCCGAAAATACCGACGATGATCGGCGCGATGATCAGGGCCGGCCAGTAGCCGATGCCGAGATGGACAAGCAACAGGTAGCCGACGAAGGCGCCCAGCATGTATTGGGCGCCGTGGGCGAAGTTGATGACGCGCAGCAGGCCGAAGATGATGGCGAGGCCTAGGCTCAGCATCGCATAGAAAGAGCCGTTGATGAGGCCGACCAGCAATTGGCCGAGAAACGCCTGAACGGGGATGCCAAAGATCATTGTCATGTCGGCCTCACACGCCCAGAACTTCGTGAAGTTGCTCAGTCCGGTCCGACAATTCGCCAGCCGGGAAGCCGGCCATGACCTTGCCGTGCTCCATCAGGTAGAAGCGGTCGGCAATGCGGCTGGCGAAGCGGAAATTCTGCTCGACCAGCAGGATGGTCATGCCTCGCCTCTTCAAGGTGGCCAGCAATTCGCCGATGCGCTGCACGATGACGGGAGCCAGGCCCTCCGTCGGTTCGTCGAGCAGCAGCATCTTGACGCCGGTGCGCAGCATGCGCGCAATCGCCAGCATCTGCTGCTCGCCGCCGGAAAGCTTGGTGCCCTGGCTGTTACGGCGTTCCTTCAGGTTGGGAAACAGGTCGAAAATCTCTTCCACGCTCATGCCGCCCGGCGCGACGACGGGTGGCAGCAGAAGGTTCTCGTCCACGGTTAGCGTGGCAAAGATGCCGCGTTCCTCCGGCACGTATCCCAGTCCGGCGCGGGCCGTGTGATGCAGCGGCATGCGCATCAGATCCTTGCCATCGAACGAGATCTCGCCAGTCCGCTTGCGGATCAAGCCCATGATGGCGCGCAGCGTCGTCGTCTTGCCGACGCCGTTGCGGCCGAGCAGCGTCACCGTCTCGCCCTGGAATACCTCGAGGTCGACGCCATGCAACGCATGGCTCTCGCCATACCAGGCGTTAAGGCCGCGCACGGAAAGCAGGGGGGCGTCAGTCATCTTCCGTCCCCATATAGGCAACTTTCACGCGTTCATCCTGGCTGATCGTCGCGTAGTCTCCGGCGGCCAGGATCTCGCCCCGTTGCAACACAGTTATCCAGTCGCACAAATTCGCTACCACGGTCAGGTTGTGCTCGACCATCAGCACGGCGCGGTCGCCGGCGACGGAGCGGATGATGTTGGAAACCATGCCGACATCCTCGTGGCCCATGCCGGCCATCGGTTCGTCGAGCAGGAGCACCTTCGGATCGAGAGCCAGCGTGGTGGCGATTTCCAGAACGCGCTTGCGGCCATAGGAAAGGTCGCCGGCCAGCTTGTGCCTGGCATCGTCGAGCCCGACGGAGCGAAGCAGTTCTTCCGCCCGCGGCGTCAGCCGGTCCAATGCCGATAGCGAGCGCCAGAACTGAACGCCAAGCCCATTGGGACGTTGCAAGGCGACGCGCACATTGTCGAGGACGCTGAGGAAGGGAAAAATCGCCGAAATCTGGAAGGAGCGTGCCAGGCCCAAGCGCGCCACCTTGGCGGGCGAGGTCCTGGTGATGTCGCGCCCCATGAGTTCTATGCTGCCGGCGCTCGGCTGCAGGAACTTGGTCAACAGATTGAACACGGTGGTCTTGCCGGCCCCGTTGGGGCCGATCAAGGCGTGGATTTTGCCGTGATGGATGTCGAGATCGACATTGTTGACGGCCACGAAGCCGGCAAAATCACGGCGCAGGCCGCGGGCGGAAAGGACCACCCGCGGCTGTTCTTGATTGGCAACAGGCGCCACTGTCGTGCCTGTCGGTGCCGTCACTTGACCAACGGGCAGCCGCTCTCGGCCGGCTTGATGTAGGCTTCATCGCCGGGAACGGTGGCAAGGACCTTGAAGTAGTCCCAGTCCTTCGTGCTTTCCGAAGGCTTCTTGACCTCCAGCAGATAGAGGTCGGAGATCAGACGCCCGTTCGCGGCAACCTTGCCGCCGCGTGCGAACACGTCCTCGACCGGCATTTCGTGCATCAGCTTGGCCACGGCTTCCGTCTCATCCGTGCCGGCCTTGTCGATCGCCTTCAGATACTGAAGCACACCGGAATAGGTTCCAGCCTGGATCATGTTCGGCATGCGCCCGGTCTTTTCGAAGAAGCGCTGCGCAAACTTGCGCGATTCATCATCACGATCCCAGTAGAAGCTTTCCGTCAGCGTCAGCCCTTGGGCAGCCTCAAGACCAAGGCCGTGGACTTCCGCCAGGGTGAACAGGAGGGCAGCCATGCGCTGGCCGCCAGCCACGATGCCGAATTCGGCGGCCTGCTTGATGGCGTTGGCGGTGTCGAGACCGGCATTGGCGAGGCCAACGACCTTGGCGCCGGAAGACTGCGCCTGCAGCAGGAAGGACGAATAGTCCGTCGTTCCGAGCGGATGGCGCACGGCGCCCAGAACCTGGCCACCCTGGGACTTGACGAAGTTGGAGGTCTGCTCTTCCAGCGAATAGCCGAAGGCGTAGTCGGCGGTCAGGAAGAACCAGGTGTCGCCACCCTGCTTGACCAGCGCACCGCCGGTGCCGACGGCGAGCGCATGGGTGTCATAAGCCCAATGGAAGCCGTAGGGCGAGCAGGCCTTGCCGGTCAGGTCGCTGCTTGCAGCCCCGGTGATGAGATCGATCTTCTTCTTCTCGGCGGAGATGCCCTGGACGGCCAGCGCGACCGACGAAGTCGTCAGTTCCATGATGGAATCGACCTGTTCGGTGTCGTACCACTGGCGGGCGATGTTGGAAGCGATGTCCGCCTTGTTCTGGTGATCGGCGGTGATCACCTCGATCGGCGCGCCCTGCACCGTGCCGCCAAAATCCTCGACCGCCATCTTGGCGGCTTCGAACGACCACTTGCCGCCGAAGTCGGCATAGACGCCGGACTGGTCATTGAGAATGCCGATCTTGACCTTGCCGTCGGAAATCTCGGCTGCTGAAGCAGGGATCACAGTGGCAGCCAATAGCGCTGCCGTTACCAGAGACAAAATTTTCACTTAACTTACCTCCCTCTTGGCAAACAGACGGGCAAATGCCGATGCTTGCCGATATGCCAAAAATAGTCGTCCAATCGTGGTGTCGTCACGGAAGAGCCTGTGTTGTTATAGGCGTTCCGCGAACGGAACCCGCATGATGGCGACCGTGTCGATATGCGTGCAACACGATGGTAGCATCCGCATTGGACCTCTGAGAACGCTGACTTTTGTCTAACACGCTGCGTTACCCTGGCTACATTGGCGCTCGGCTTTAACCTAAGTCGGATTGCGGGAGACGCCATTCTCGACCATGAGTTCGTCATGGGCAGTGGATCGAAGAGCGGCCATGGCGGTGTCGACGCCGTGGACCAGGGCGAGTGGGACTACATCATCGTGGGAGCCGGCTCGGCCGGCTGCGTGCTTGCCAACAGGCTTAGCGCCGATCCGCGCAACCGGGTGCTGCTGCTCGAAGCGGGCGGCAGCGACAACTATCACTGGGTCCACATTCCGGTCGGCTATCTTTTCTGCATCGGCAATCCGCGCACCGACTGGTGCTACAACACTGATGAAGAAAAGGGCCTCAACGGCCGCTCGCTGCTTTATCCGCGCGGCAAGGTGCTCGGCGGCTGCTCTTCGATTAACGGCATGATCTACATGCGCGGTCAGGCGCGCGACTACGATCAGTGGCGCCAGATGGGCAATCCCGGCTGGGGCTGGGACGACGTGCTGCCGCTGTTTCGTCGCTCCGAAGATCATTTTAGCCGCAACGATGCCAGCCACGGGCAGGGCGGGCCGCTCAGGGTCGAGCGGCAGCGGCTGAGTTGGCCGATCCTCGATGCGGTGACCGAAGCCGCAGCCGAACTCGGCATTCCTTCGACCGACGATTTCAACACCGGCAACAACGAAGGCGCCGGATACTTCGAGGTCAATCAGAAGAACGGCGTGCGGTTCAGCGCCTCCCGCGCTTTCCTCAAGCCGGTGCGCAATCGTCCGAACCTGCGTATCGCCACGCATGCGGCTGCCGAGCGCATCGTCTTCGACGGCCGCCGCGCCAGCGCGATCCTCTATCGCGGCGCCGATGGCCGCCTGGCCAAGGCGCGGGTCGGGCGCGAATTGTTGCTGTCGGCAGGCGCGATCAATTCGCCGCAACTCATGCAACTGTCAGGAATCGGCCCCGCCGCCCTCCTGAAGGCCAACGGCATCGATGTCGTGCACGAACTTTCCGGCGTCGGCGAAAATCTGCAGGACCATCTGCAGATCCGTACCGCTTTCCGCATCCAGGGCGCGCGCACGCTCAACGAGCGCCAGGCCAGCCTTTGGGGCAAGGCCGGCATCGCGCTGGAATACGCGTTGAAGCGTTCGGGGCCAATGTCGATGGCGCCAAGCCAGTACGGTATCTTCATGCGCTCCGACGAGCGCTTCGACACGCCCAACATCGAATTCCATGTCCAGCCGCTGTCGCTGGAAAAATTCGGCGATCCGCTGCACACCTTCCCTGCCATCACCGTTTCGGTGTGCAATCTGCGTCCGGAATCGCGCGGCCATGTGCGCGTCCGTTCGGCCAACCCGCACGAAGCGCCATCGATCGCACCGAACTATCTTTCCACGGATGGCGACCGCGAGATCGCGGCGCAGTCGGTGCTGCATGCAAGGCGGCTGATGGCGACCAGGCGGATGAGCGAATTCAGGCCGGAGGAATTCAAGCCGGGCACGCATCTCGCCACGACCGAAGAACTTGCCCGCGCCGCCGGCGATATCGCCACCACCATCTTCCATCCGGTCGGCACGGCCAGAATGGGCAGCGATGCCCAGTCCGTGGTCGATCCGCAGTTGAAGGTTCATGGCATCGAGCGGCTGCGCGTGGTCGACGCCTCGGTCATGCCGACCATCGTGTCGGGCAACACCCATGCCCCGACCGTGATGATCGCCGAGAAGGCGTCGGACATGATCCTGGGAACCGCTTGAGCGTGCCTTCCCCTTGTTTGTCGTGATATAGCCGTGTGCCGCAAGGCGCAGCGTCGCATACAGGGGTAGTGCAGCGCATACATCATTCCGATCGGGAGCATCAGGATGGATTTTTCGTCGGTCGAACGCGACTACGGCAAGGCACGGACGAGCTACAAACTGCCCATGCCGGACTATTTCAACTTCGGCTTCGATGTCATCGACGATTGGGCGAAACGGGACGATCACACGGCGGTCATTGCGGTGTCGCGCGACGGCGAAACGGTCGAGCGCATTTCCTATTCGCAGTTCAGCGAAAGCTCGAACCGATTTGCCAATGCGTTGCGCACGCTGGGGCTTGAGACGGGCGACTTCGCCTGCGTCGTCGTTGGGCGGGTGCCAGCCTGGTACACTGTGCTGTTCGGCTGCATGAAGGCGGGCGTGGTGTCGATGCCGGGCACCAACCTGCTCACCGCCCATGACATCGCCTACCGGGTCAATCATTCGGGCGCGCGCGCCGTGGTGGTCACGTCTGAACATTGCGCCAAGGTCGACTCGATCCGGGCCGAGTGCCCGTCGCTCAACACTTTCATCGTCGTCGATGGCGCCCGCGATGGCTGGCTGTCGCTCGAGGCGCTGTTGGCCGAAGCGTCGCCTGATCTCGATCGCGCTGCGTTTCCGAACACCCGCAGCACCGACATGATGATGGCCTATTTCACCTCCGGCACCACCTCGATGCCGAAGATGGTGCCGCGCGACCATGGTTCTGGCCTGGCGCATGCGGCGACCGGGCTGTTCTGGATGGATCTCAGGCGCGATGACGTCCACTGGTCGCTCACCGATACCGGCTGGGCCAAGGCGGCCTGGGGCATCCTGTTTCCCCAATTGCTGCTTGGTACGCCGACCGTGCTCTATAATGGCGATGCCGCCTTCAATGCCGATATGCATCTGCGCCTGATTGGTAAGCTTAAGGTTACGACATTTTGCGCGCCGCCGACGGTCTTCCGCCTTTTCGCGCAGCAGGACCTCACGCAATACGACCTTTCCAGCCTGCGCCGTTCGCTGAGCGCCGGCGAGCCGCTCAATCCCGAAGCCATGCGCGTATGGAAAGACGTGACGGGAACGGTGATTGCCGACGGCTACGGCCAGACCGAGACGATCAACATCGTCGCCAATTTTCCGGGCGAGGAGGTGCGCTACGGATCGATGGGCAAGCCGGTGCCGGGCTTCGATGTCGACGTGATCGACGAGGCCGGCAACCGCCAGCCCGAAGGCGAGGTCGGCCACATCGCGGTGAAGATAACCGAACCGTATCCGAACGGGCTTTTCCGCGGCTACTACACCGGCGAAGCGCCGGATACCGCCTCGTTCCGCAATGGCTGGTACTACACAGGCGATACGGCCCGGCGCGACAAGGACGGATATTTGTGGTTCGTTGGCCGCTCCGACGACCTGATCTCGTCAGCGGGGTATCGCATCAGCCCGTTCGAGGTCGAGAGCGCGTTGATCGAACACAGAGCGGTCGCAGAAAGCGCTGTCGTCGGCAAGCCGGACGCCACGCGCGGCGAGATCGTCAAGGCCTATGTGATGCTTGCCAAGGGCTTCCAGCCGTCCGACGAATTGGCCCGCGATATCCAGGATTTCTGCCGTAACCTGACCGCACCCTATAAATATCCCCGCGAAATCGAGTTCGTCGAAGCCTTGCCCAAGACCATCTCGGGCAAGATTCGGCGCGTCGACCTGCGTGCGGCGGCAAAGATCAAGTAAGCGATTGCTTGCGGAATCGACAGGCCAGCCCGTTATCACACCCGGCCTGGCACAGACGTTCTCTTTCGACTGACGGCAAAAGCCTGTTATGAACCGATTGAAATGGCCGGCTCGGCTTTGAAGTGAAGCCGCGTTCGGCGATATATGCCGTGCCTATGCCGGCGCGAAGGAGAATGCCATGCCGACGACCATCAAGGGGCCTGCGATCTTCCTGGCACAGTTTGCCGGTGATGCGGCTCCGTTCAATTCGCTGGCCCCGATCACCAGATGGGCAGCGGGGCTCGGCTACAAGGGCGTGCAGATCCCGGCCTGGGACGCCCGGTTTTTCGATCTGGAGAAGGCGGCAACCTCGCAGGCCTATTGCGACGAGGTCAAGGGCATCTGCGCCGATGCCGGTGTCGAGATCACCGAGCTTTCAACCCACCTGATCGGCCAGCTTGTCGCCGTCCACCCGGCTTACGAGGCTCAGTTCGACGCCTTTGCGCCCGAGAAGGTGCACAACAACCCGAAGGCGCGGCAGGCATGGGCGACCGAACAGATGAAGTTCGCCGCCAAGGCCTCGCGCAATCTCGGCTTGAGCACATCGGTGACGTTTACCGGCGCGCTGGCCTTTCCCTATCTCTACCCCTGGCCGCAACGGCCGGCAGGATTGATCGAGGAAGCCTTTGCCGAACTCGGCAGGCGCTGGAAGCCGATCCTCGATGCCTATGACGAGAACGGTGTCGATGTCGGCTATGAGATTCATCCGGGCGAGGACGTGTTCGACGGCGCGACCTTCGAGATGTTCCTCGATGCCGTCGGCAGCCACAGCCGCTGCGCCATCAACTACGATCCCTCACACTTTCTCTTGCAGCAGCTCGACTATCTCGCCTTCATCGATATCTACCACGAGCGGATCAAGGCCTTCCACGTCAAGGATGCCGAGTTCAATCCCACCGGGCGGCAAGGGGTCTATTCCGGCTATCAAGGCTGGCTGAACCGCGCCGGCCGTTTTCGCTCGCTGGGCGACGGGCAGGTCGATTTCTCCGGGATCTTTTCCAGGCTCGCGCAGTACGGCTACGACAGTTGGGCGGTGCTGGAATGGGAATGCTGCCTCAAGCATCCCGAGGACGGCGCGGCAGAAGGCGCTCCCTTCATCGAAAGCCATATCATCCGGGTCACCGAGAAAGCCTTCGACGATTTTGCCGGCGGTACCACGGACAGGGCCGCGCTGCGCAAGATGATGGGGATTGAATAGGCTTTAAAGTCGAAGAGCAGTTCGACTTCGAGACAATCAGGAAGGGACAAAATGGCTGGCGCATCGAAATTGCAGATCGCAGGCGGCCCGATCCGCTACGGCATGGTCGGCGGCGGGCAGGGCGCTTTCATCGGCGCCGTCCATCGCATTGCCGCGCGTCTCGATAACGAGTTCGTGCTGGTTGCCGGTGCGCTGTCCTCGAACCCGGAACGCGCAAAGGCCTCGGCAGCGGAACTCGGCCTCGACCCCGAGCGCAGCTATGCCTCTTTTGCCGAGATGGCGAAGGTCGAGGCGAAGCGTCCCGACGGCATCGAGGCGGTCGCCATCGTCACCCCCAACAACGTGCATTTTCCTGCCGCCAAGGCCTTCCTCGAGGCCGGTATCCACGTCATTTGCGACAAGCCGCTGACGGCAACCCTGGCGGAAGCGAAGAAACTGGCCGCACTTGTCGAAAAGACCGGCAAGGTGTTCGTGCTCACACATAACTACACGGCCTATCCGATGGTGCGGCAGGCGCGCGAGATGGTCGCCAAAGGCCAGCTTGGCGACATCCGCGTCGTCCATGTCGAATATCCGCAGGACTGGCTGACCGATGATTTGTCGGCAAGCGGCAACAAGCAGGCGGCCTGGCGCTCCGATCCGAAACAGGCGGGCGCCGGCGGAGCAACCGGCGATATCGGCACCCACGCCTACAACCTTGCTCGCTTCGTCAGCGGGCTTGAACTGGACAGCCTCGCCGCCGACCTCGACGCCTTCGTGCCGGGGCGTCTGCTGGACGACAATCTTCAGGTTCTGTTGCGCTTCAAGGCCGAAGGCGAGGCGCCGCCGGCCAAGGGCATGCTGTGGGCGAGCCAGGTCGCGCCGGGGCATGAAAACGGACTGAAGCTGAGGGTCTATGGCTCCAAAGGCGGGCTGGAATGGGTGCAGGCCGACCCGAATTACCTTTGGTACACGCCGTTCGGCGAGCCGAAACGGCTGCTTACCCGTGGCGGTGCCGGTTCGCTTGAAGCTGCTTCGCGCTTCACCCGCGTGCCCGCCGGCCATCCGGAGGGATACCTGGAAGGGTTCGCCAATATCTACCAGGAGGCGGCGCGCGCCATCCGTGCGGCACGCGGAAAGGGTGGCAAGCCTCCAAAGGGCGTCATCTTCCCGACCGTTCAGGACGGCGTCGAAGGCATGGCCTTCATCGAGGCTTGCGTGAAATCCTCGAAACGGAACGGGGCTTGGACCAAGCTCTGATCCTCACCCGCAGGTTGCGGTGGTACAAGTTACGGACAGCCAGTGCGCGTATGGCCGCGCGATAGGCGTTCGCGGCGGCAATTTGTCTGGCTTGCCGGCGGCCGCTTCCATGATAGGTGTTGTGGAGCCGAGGGTCGGGAGACTGCACTTGCACGGTCGTGACAGACGATGGAGCCTGCCGGTAGCGCTTGCCGCTGCCTGGTTCCTCGTCATGCAATCCGTGTTGGGAGCGTTCGCCTCGGCAGCCGGTCCCCAGTCGGCGCAACTTGACGCTTTCGGCAATGTCATCTGTACGCATGGCGCCATCGGGGAATTGCCCGACAGCCCGCAGCAGAAGCACGTGCCGTCCTGCTGCGTGCTCGGCTGCAACCTTGCCGCTTCGGTTCTGGCCGGACCGCCGGCAGCCTCCGCGCTCTCGGTCGAACTTGCCTTCGAGGCTGTGGCTTTCGTTCCTGCCGCGCCCGATCATCTGGCTTTCGAGCGGCCCCGCTCGCCATCCAATCCGCGCGCACCGCCGGCTCAAGCCTGAGCCGAATTGGCGCAGGCCGGAACTTTCCGCCGGCGCACTCATCCAAACATTGAATTGTCGCAGCCCTTCAAACGGCGCACACCCTATCGTGGAGCAATCCCATGTCCAGATCATTTGGCGCCGTGCACGCGGCGCAACCGCGCGTGTCATTCTTCCATCTCAACGCAGGTGCCGCATTCTGCGCCTTCATGCTGGCTTTCGTCCTGCTCTTTGCCGGTTCGCACATGGCTGCGGCGCATGGGTTCAAAGTCGGCGATCTCGAAATCGAACATCCGTGGTCGCGCGCCGCGCCCGCCGGCGCCAAGGTCGGCGGCGGCTATTTCACGATCGTCAACAACGGCAGCACGCCGGACCGGCTCGTCTCCATCGTTACCGAAATCTCGGAAAAGGCGGAAGTTCATGAAATGGCCGTCAAGGACGGCGTCATGACCATGCGCCATGTCGAGGGCGGGCTGGAAATCCCCGCCGGCGGCAAGGTCGAGCTGAAGCCCGGCGCCTATCATTTGATGTTCATGGGCCTCAAGCGGCAGCCGAAACAAGGCGAGAGCTTTTCCGCCACGCTGACCTTCGAGAAGGCCGGCAGCGTCGAGGTCAAGTTTGCCGTCGAAGCGCTCGGCTCCGCCGGCGAACATTGACCCTTTCCGTCCTCACGATCTTTCCAATGGGAGCATTCATGTCCAATCGCATCATCCGCTTTGTTTCGCTCGGTGCCTTCGTTCTGTTCGGCAGCGGCGCGGCCTTCGCCCACATCACCCTTGAAACGCAGGAAGCGGCCGTCGGCTCGACCTACAAGGCTGTCTTGCGCGTTCCGCACGGCTGCGAAGGCGCGCCGACAACGGCCGTCAAGATCAAGATCCCGGAAGGCTTCATCTCGGTGAAACCGATGCCGAAGTCAGGCTGGAAACTCGAGACCGTGAAAGGCAAATATGCCCGGTCCTATGATTCTCACGGAGACGCGATTTCCGAAGGCGTGCAGGAAGTCGTCTGGAGCGGCGGCGAACTGCCCGACGAATTCTATGACGAGTTCGTGCTACGTGGGCAGTTGACGGCTGGCTTGCCGGCCGGCGAGACGCTTTACTTCCCGGTCGTGCAGGAATGCGGCGACAAGGCCGAGCGCTGGATCGAGGTTCCCAAGGCCGGCGAGGATGGACATGCGCTTGAATTCCCGGCGCCGGGGATCAAGCTCCTGCCCAGGAAGTAGTCTTTGCGCGGCGCGCCATTGGAAACGGCGCGCCGCAGCTTTATCGGTCAACGCATCATGATCACACCGCTACGGCCAACCGCAATTGCCATGTCGCCCGCACAGGTCTTCGCCTGGCTGCTGGCTTCGCTGCTGCTGTTTGCGGTTTTCGTCTCGCCAAACCCGGCCGCGGCGCACGCCGCCCTTGTCAAGGCCGAGCCGGTCGACGGCACTGTGGTGGCCACGAGCCCGTTGAAGTTTTCGCTGACGTTCAGCGAGCCGGTGTCGCCCCTGGTCCTCACCCTGGTGCGGCCGGACGGCAGTTCGCTGCCGCTGACCTCGTCGCATCTCGATGGCCAGACCGTCGAGATCGACAATCCGCAGCCGCTCGGACAAGGCACGCATGTGCTGAGTTGGCGCGTCGTGTCGGAAGACGGTCATCCGGTCGCCGGTTCTCTGCTGTTTTCCGTCGGTGCGCCAAGTGCCGCGCCGCAGGCTGCCGAGCCGGTCGACTGGCTGGTGCGCTCGCTTTTGTGGAGCGCGAAGGTGGCGCTCTATATCGGCCTGTTCCTCGGCATCGGTGGCGCGTTTGCGATCGCGTGGCTCGCCAAGGGCGGCCGCGACGGTGCCCGCTTTGCAGCGATTGCACTTCTTCTCGGGCTGGCGGCTGCTCCGGCTTCGCTTGGCCTGCAAGGCCTCGATGCGCTCGGGGCGCGACTGCATGGCCTTGTCCTGCCGGCGGTGTGGGAAACCGGCTTCGCGACCAGCTTCGGCTGGACCGCGGTCATCGCGCTGGCTGCATTGGTCTTGGCCCTTTTCTCGCTGATCCTACCGCGCGCCGCCAGGCCGCTGACGGTTCTTTCGCTTGCCGGGGCGGGTGCTGCGCTGGCGGCAAGCGGGCATGCTAGTGCTGCCGAGCCGCAATGGCTGACGCGGCCAATGGTGTTCCTGCACGGCGTCGGCATTGCTTTCTGGGCCGGCGCATTGGTGCCGCTCGGTCTGGCGCTCTGGCGCAAGGCCCTTGCGGCTAGCGCCTTCCTGCAGCGCTTTTCCGGTTCGATCCTGCCGGTGTTTGCCCTGCTGGTCGTTGGCGGCATCGTGCTGGCCGTCATCCAGGTCGAAACGCCATCGGCGCTGCTCGACACGGCCTATGGACGCCTGCTTCTTGCCAAGCTGGCGCTGCTTGCCTTTTTGCTTGCGATCGCCGCCTTCAATCGCTGGCGGCTGACCGCTCCCGCCGCGAGCGGTGACGGGCTGGCCGGTGCTCGTCTTGCGCGGTCCATCTGCGTGGAAACGCTGCTTGTGCTGCTGATCTTTGGCGTTGCTGCCGGCTGGCGTTTCACGCCGCCGCCGCGCGCCTTGGCCATTGCGGCGGCGCAGCCGGCGATTGCCCATTTCCATACGCCGGAGGCGATGGCGGAACTCACCATCACGCCGGGTCACACCGGCCAGGTCGCTGCCTCGATCCTGATGTTCGACGGCAATTTCGGTCCACTCGACGCCAAGGAAGTGACGCTGGTCCTGTCGAAGCCCGACGCCGGGATCGAACCGCTCAAGCGGCCGGCGACCAAGCCCGGCGACGGCACCTGGCGGGTGGATGATCTCGTCATTCCGCTCGCCGGCACATGGACCGCGCGCATCGACATCCTTGTTTCAGACTTCGAAATGACCAAGGTCGAAGGTCCGATTGACATCCGTCCCTGAGAGGTTCCAGCCAACAGGATCGCGCGAAATGCGATTGATCCAGATGGATTAATCGATTGAAATTTGTGGTGGGCGACCACTTGGACGTGTTGACGATGGCCGCCGGCGGGTCCAATCATGTCTTCCCGAACATTTCAATCGGCAGTTGCGGGACATGAAGGTCATGATGGGAAAAGCCGAACAAGGCTGGGCTGGGTCTGGCATTGCCTGGTCGTTCCAGCTCTACAGCGCCCGCAACTTCCAGCCGTGGGACAAGGTGCTCGATCTGCTCGGCGGTCTCGGCTACCGCGAGGTCGAAGGCTATGGCGGCGTCTATGACGAACCGTCCTCGTTCCGCTCCGCGCTGGACCGCAACGGGCTTGCCATGCCAAGCGGCCATTTCGGCATTGAGGCCCTGGAAGGCGATTTCGATGGCGTGCGCGCCATTGCCGATACGCTCGGCATCAGGCTGTTGATCTGCCCTTACCTCGAAGCCGGTCAACGGCCCACTGACGCTACCGGCTGGCACGCATTTGGCGAAAGGCTGGCCAAGGTTGGCGAAACGGCCAAGCGGCATGGCTATGATTTTGCCTGGCACAATCATGAGTTCGAATTCACCCCCCTGGCGGACGGTTCCGCGCCGATGCAGCACATCCTGGCTGCCGCACCCGGCATGGGCTGGGAAATGGATGTCGCTTGGGTGGCACGCGGCGGCATCGATCCGCTGCCTTGGATCGCGCGTCACGGCGCGCGCATCGTGGCCGTACATGTCAAGGACATGGCTGGGCCGGGCAAGGGGCTGGACGAAGACGGCTGGGCCGATGTCGGTCACGGCACGCTCGGCTGGCCATCGCTGTTTGCTGCGTTGCGGTCCGGCACCAAGGCCCGCCACTATGTGATGGAACAGGACAATCCGAACGACATCGGGCGTTTCGCGCGCCGCTCGATCGAAGCGGCCAAGGCCTGGCGGGAGGCTTGAATGGCAAAGGTTCTTGGCGTCGGCGTCATCGGCTGCGGCAATATCTCGGCGACCTATTTCAAGTTCTCGCCGCTGTTTCGCGGCATCGAAATGAGAGCCTGCGCCGACCTCGACATGGCGGCGGCAAAGGCGCGCGCCAGGGAATTCTCCCTGCGGGCCGAGACGGTCGATGGCCTGCTTGCCGCCGAAGACATCGACATCGTCGTCAACCTCACCATCCCCGCCGTGCACTATGAGGTGTCGCGGCAAATCCTCGATGCCGGCAAGCATGTCTATTCGGAAAAGCCGTTCGTTTTGTCGGTCAAGGATGGGCTCGACCTGAACAAGAGGGCCGAAAAGAAGGGCCTGCGGATCGGCTCGGCGCCCGATACGTTTCTCGGCGGCTCGCACCAGTTGGTGCGCCACCTCATCGATGCCGGCAAGGTCGGCCGCATCACCAGCGGCACCTGCCATGTCATGAGCCACGGTATGGAAAGCTGGCATCCGAACCCGGATTTCTTCTTCCAGCCCGGCGCCGGTCCGGTGCTCGATCTCGGGCCTTACTATATCGCCAACCTTGTCCAACTCATCGGCCCGGTGAAGCAGGTGGTGGCTATGGCCTCGATCTCGGCCAAGGAGCGCACCATCATGTCGAAGCCGCGCGCCGGCGAAAAGATCCCCGTCAATACGCCCACCACCGTGCACGGCATCCTTCAGTTCGAGAACGGGGCGGTGGTGTCGCTCGATTCGAGCTGGGATGTGTGGAGCCACGGCCACGCGCCGATGGAACTTTACGGCGAGGCCGGCAGCCTCTACGTGCCCGACCCGAATTTCTTCGGCGGCGATGTGGTCTGCACGAAGGGCGAAAGGCCGGTGAAAGCGTTGCCGAAATGGGCTCATCCGTTTGGCATCGCCAACGAACGGCATCCGCATGGCATGATGGCCAATTATCGCACGGCCGGGCTGGCCGACATGGCGCTGGCCATCATCGAAGGGCGTCCGCACCGCTGCTCGCAGGAGCTTGCGCTGCACACGGTCGAGGTGATGACCGGCCTGCTGAAGTCCGGTGAAACCGGCAAGTTCGTTGCCATGCAGACAAGCTGCGAGCGCCCCGCGGCACTTGGCGTCAGGCAAGCCTCTGCGCTGCTCAGGAAAACCGGATAAGCTGCCCCGCGCTCGAAATCGACGGCCGCGTCAAATTTCAAAGGTGAGTTCCATGTCCTATACCCCCGCTGAAAGCCGCTACAGCGCCATGATCTACAATCGCTGCGGGCGCTCGGGCCTGAAATTGCCGGCGATTTCGCTCGGCCTGTGGCACAATTTCGGCGATGACGTGCCGCATCGCACCAAGCAGGCGCTGGTGCGCAAGGCCTTCGACCTCGGCATCACCCATTTCGACCTCGCCAACAATTACGGCCCGCCGCCCGGTTCGGCCGAACGTGCCTTCGGCGAAATCCTGCGCACGGATTTTGCCCGCCACCGCGACGAAATGATCATCTCCAGCAAGGCGGGCTACGATATGTGGCCCGGCCCCTATGGCGAATGGGGCAGCCGCAAATACCTGCTGTCCAGCCTCGACCAGAGCCTGAAAAGGCTGGGGCTCGACTATGTCGACATCTTTTATTCGCACCGTTTCGACCCCGAGACGCCGCTGGAGGAAACGATGGGCGCGCTCGATCAGGCGGTGCGTTCCGGCAAGGCGCTTTACGCCGGCATTTCGTCCTATAATTCGCAGCGCACGCGCGAAGCTGCCGATATCCTCAAGCGGCTCGGCACCCCTTGCCTCATCCACCAGCCCAGTTATTCGATGCTCAATCGCTGGGTCGAGGACGATGGCTTGCTGGATACGCTGGAGGGGCTCGGCGTCGGCTCGATCGTGTTTTCGCCGCTGGCGCAAGGCATGCTCACCGGCAAATACCTCGACGGCATTCCGCAAGACAGCCGGGCCGCCCAGGGCAAGTCGCTGCGTAAGGCGTTCATCAACGAACAGACGCTTGCCAACATCAAGGCGCTGAACGCGATTGCCGGCCGGCGCGGCCAGACGCTGGCCCAGATGGCGCTGGCCTGGGTGTTGCGCAAGGGCAGGGTCACCTCGGCGCTGATCGGCGCCAGCCGGGTCGAGCAGATCGAGGATTGCGTCACCGCCCTGGCCAATCTCGAATTCTCCGATAGCGAGCTCGCCGAGATCGACACCTATGCCCGCGATGCCAATATCAATCTGTGGGCGCGGTCGGCAGAGCGCTAAAGTATCAGACCGAAAAGTGGAATCCGGATTCCGGACAATCCGATGCTCACCAAGGAGATGGATCGCCATTCTGCATCCGTCACGGCGATATCGGAGATCCGTGCGCGGAAAAGCAGCAAGTTGCCTGGCTTGGAAACGGTAGCAAAAAGGGCTGTGAATGGTTATGTCAGGGGTAGCCATAACGCCTTGTGCGATGCGGCTGGGGTCGAAGGCAGGATCATGGCGGCAAGGAATGCACTGACAAAGAACCAGCTCTGCGTGCTGGAAAAGCTCGAGACAGCGAATGCGCCGCTCAGCGCCTATATGCTGCTTGACCAGCTTCGCGAGCGCGGCTTCCGTGCGCCGCTACAGGTCTACCGGGCGCTCGATACGCTGATGAAGGAAGGGCTGGTGCACAGGCTTGAAAGCCTCAACGCTTTCGTCGCTTGCGCCGAGCCGCACGACCACAGCCATTCGATGACCGCCTTCGCCATTTGCGACACTTGCGGCCAGGTCACCGAATTTTCCGACCACGATGTCGGCCACAAGCTCGACGACTGGGTGCGCTCCACCGGGTTCGCCGCCAAGAAGGCGGTGATCGAATTTCGCGGCACCTGCGCCAAATGCCAGAAGGCCGCTGCCTGATGGCCGTTGAGCGTGCGGTCGTCCACGCAAACCACAAAGCGACACCGGCCAGCAGTGCCGACAGCACGCGCCGCGCGATGCGTTCGCGCTTCGGATCGTTGAGGAAGGGCTCCAGCGAGCCGGCAAGAATGACGATCACGGCGTGAACGATTGTTGCCACCGCGACGTAGATCGCCGTCAGCATGGCGGTCTGGGCCAGCACCGGCTTGCCCGCCTCGACAAAGGTCGGCAACACCGCGACGTAGAACACCGCCGCCTTTGGATTGAGCAGGTTGGTCATCAGGCCGCGAATGAAATAACGCTCGCGATCGACGCTGCTTGCCGAGACGATATCTGTTCCCGTGCTCCAGCCTTCCCAGGCAATGTAGAGCAGGAACAGCACGCCGGCCCAGCGCAGCGTCTCATAAGCGAGATTTGATGCCTGGATCAGTTCGGCCACGCCGAAACCTGCAATCGCGCCAATGATCGCTAGACCAAGCGCAATGCCTGCCACGGTCGCGAAGCCGGCGCGGCGGCCATCCTGCGCCGACACCAATGCCAGATAGGTCATGTTCGGCCCCGGCGTCAGCTCGATCAGGAATGACGCCAGTGCAAAGGAGGCAAGGGTTTCCGGCGAGACTGCTAGCAAACTGGCCTCAATGCGCCTCGTCCCAGTTGTCGGCGGCGCGGGCATCGACCTGCAAAGGCACCGACAATGATGCGGCAGGCATCGCCGCATTCTCCATCACCGAGCGCACCACCGGAATTGTCGCCTCGACTTCCGCTTGTGCCGTCTCGAAGATCAGTTCGTCATGCACTTGCAACAGCATGCGGGCCGACAAGCCCGCCTTGGCGAGCGCCGCGTCCATGCGCACCATGGCGCGGCGGATGATGTCGGCAGCCGTGCCCTGCAAGCGCGCGTTGATCGAGGCGCGTTCGTTGAAGGCTCGCACCGAGGGGTTGGACGAGCGGATTTCAGGGTAGTGGATGCGCCGGCCGAACACGGTTTCGACGTAGCCGTTTTCGCGGGCATAGGTCTTGGTCGTCTCGATATAGTCCCGGATGCCGGGGAAGCGTTCGAAATACTTCTTGATGTAGGCCCCCGCCTCTTCGCGCGGAATGGAAAGCTGGTTGGCAAGGCCGAAGGCGGAAATCCCGTAGATGATGCCGAAATTGATCGCCTTGGCGCGGCGGCGCACTTCCGAGGGCATGCCTTCGACCGGCACGCCGAACATTTCGGACGCGGTGGCGGCGTGAATGTCGGCGCCATCGGCGAAGGCTTGCTTGAGTTGAGGAATATCGGCGACATGGGCCAGCACGCGCAGTTCGATCTGGCTGTAGTCGGCCGAGATCAGCCGGTTGCCTTTGTCGGCGACGAAGGCGGTCCTGATCTTGCGCCCCTCTGCGGTGCGCACCGGAATGTTCTGCAGGTTCGGGTCGGATGAGGACAGCCGTCCCGTCGACGTCGCAGCCAGAGCGTAGGATGTGTGGACGCGCCTGGTCTCAGGGTTCACGAAGCCGGGCAGGGCGTCGGTGTAGGTCGATTTCAGCTTGGTCAACTGTCGCCAGTCAACGATCTTGCGCGGCAGCTCGTGACCTTCGGCGGCGAGGTCTTCCAGCAATTGCGCCGAGGTCGACCACTGGCCGGTCTTGGTTTTCGAGCCGCCCGGCAGGCCCATGCGCCCGAACAATATGTCGCCAAGCTGTTTGGGCGAGCCGATATTGATGCGCTCGCCGATCAGCTCGTAGATTTCCTCTTCCAGCCGGGCCGCACCTTGCGCCAGTTCGCCCGAAAGCCTGGACAGGATTTGCCGGTCGACCGAAATGCCGCGTTGCTCCATCCTGGCCAGAACCGGCACCAGGGGTCGTTCAAGCCGCTCGTAGACGGAAACCAGGCCTTTCGCGGCAAGGCGAGGCTTCAGCACCTGCCACAAGCGCAGCGACACGTCGGCATCCTCGCCGCCATAGGCGGTCGCCTTGTCGATATCGACCTGGTCGAAGCCGATGAAGCTCTTGCCCGATCCGGCCACGTCCTTGAAGGCGATCGTCTTGTGGCCGAGCCACTTTTCCGACAGCGCATCCATGCCGTGACCGCCGGAAATGCCGGCATCGAGCACGTAGGAAATCAGCATCGTGTCGTCATAGGGTGTGACCTCGATGCCGTAGCGGTTCATGATGACGAGGTCGTATTTCAGGTTCTGCGCGATCTTGAGGACGGACTTGTCTTCCAGCAGCGGCTTCAATACGGCGAGCGCTTCGCGAATTGGAATCTGGCTCTCCACCAGCCCGCCGCCGAGCAGATCGTTCCGGCCGTTTTTGTGACCGATCGGCACATAGGCGGCATGGCCGGGCCTGGTCGCCAGCGAGAAGCCGACCAGTTCGGCCTGCATCGGGTCGAGCGACGTCGTCTCGGTGTCGAAAGCAACGAGGCCGGTCTCCATGGCGTCGGCAATCCAGACCTTCAGCGTGTCGAGATCGCGGATGCAGTGATAGGCGCTGGTGTCGATCTTCGCGGCAACCGCCGCTTCGGCGCGAAGCGCTGAAAGCAGCGAAGGGGTTGTACCCCCCTCCGGCCTGCCGGCCATCTCCCCCTCGGGTGGAGAGATCGGCAGCGTTGACGTTGGCGATTGACCAACCTCCCCCCTTGAGGGGGAGATGGCCGGCAGGCCGGAGGGGGGTGTTGCGCCCGCGCCCACATCCGGCCCGTGCGCTGCGTCGGCGCGCTCAACCGGTATGTTCGCCGCCTCGATCTCGCCGACCTCGGTGCCCGTCGCCTCGGCAACGCGGCGCGTCAGGGTGGAAAATTCCATGGCCTTCAGGAAGGCAATCAGCTTGGGCCCGTTCGGCGGTTCAAGGGTGAAGTCGTCGGGAGTTTCGGTGACCGGCACATCGCGCTTCAACGTTACCAGTTGCCGCGAGACGCGGGCCTTGTCGGAATTGTCGATGATCGACTGGCGGCGCTTTTCCTGCTTGATCTCGGCTGCGCGGGCCAGAAGCGTGTCGAGGTCGCCAAACTGTTCCAGCAATTGCGCCGCCGTCTTCGGCCCGATCCCCGGCACGCCGGGCACGTTGTCGACGGAGTCGCCGGTCAGCGCCTGCAGGTCGATCATCTTTTCCGGCGGCACGCCCCATTTCTCGATCACTTCGGGGATGCCGATCTGGCGGTCCTTCATCGGGTCGTACATGGAGATTGTCGGCGTGACCAACTGCATCAGGTCCTTGTCGGACGAGATGACGGTGGCGTCGGCACCGGCTTCTTCAGCCATGCGGCAGTAGGTGGCGATCAGGTCGTCGGCCTCGAAACCTTCCATTTCTATGCAAGGCAGGTTGAAGGCGCGCGTGGCGTGGCGGATAAGGCCGAATTGCGGGATCAGGTCTTCGGGCGGCGCCGAGCGGTTGGCCTTGTATTCGGGGTAGAGATCGTTGCGGAAAGTCTTGGACGAATAGTCGAAGATGACGGCGAAATGCGTCGGCGTCACGCCGACATCGGTGTTGCGGGCGTCCTGCATCAGCTTCCACACCATGTTGCAGAAGCCGAGCACGGCATTGGTCGGCAGCCCGTCCGACTTGCGGGTCAGCGGCGGCAGGGCGTGATAGGCGCGGAAGATGTAGCCGGAGCCGTCGACAAGGAAGAGATGATCGCCTTTTTTCATGCGCGAATGGATAGCGTGCCTCCGTCCTTCGGTCCATGGCAAAGGCGGTTTTGCCGCAACGTTCCGTCAACCCCCTGACACCGGCTTCGCCATCCCGCAGGCGTTCACGCGCATGTTACAAACTTGTAATCTTCGTGCCCTTGAATCGCCATGTTCGAATCCACAGATAGATTGCATCGGCAATTTTCGCCGAAGTCCGGAGTTAGGCCCGTCCCCCGCCGATACCGGACAATGCGGCAGCCTATCCCCCTCTCCGGGCTGCCGCACCGTTTGAGTAAAGCCGCCGTGGTTCCCCCTCCGCCACGGCGGCATTTTTTTGCGCTGTGCCTGCCGCCGCTGCTTCACAGGCATGAGCGGGCTTTTCGTTTTAGTCGCGCCGATCTAGGGTGCCGCCGCAGAATCGAAAGGCTTTTCCAAAATGTCCGTACTCTCTCCCGTCCTCGATCGCCTCGACCAGTCACTGGACAAGAGCCTCGAGCGTTTGTTCGACCTCTTGAGGGTCAAGTCGATCTCGACCGATCCGGCTTACGCCGCCGAATGCCGCAAGGGCGCGGAATGGCTGGTCGCCGATTTGAAGACGATCGGCTTCGAGGCGAGCGTGCGCGACACGCCCGGCCATCCGATGGTGGTTGCGCATCATGACGGCCCTGCCGGAAGTCCGCATGTCCTGTTCTACGGCCATTACGACGTGCAGCCGGTCGACCCGATCGAATTGTGGGAGAGCGACCCGTTTGCGCCAGCCATCAAGGAAGTCGGCCCCGGTCACAAAGTCATTACCGGTCGCGGTTCGGCTGACGACAAGGGCCAGTTGATGACCTTCGTCGAAGCCTGCCGCGCCTGGAAGGCCGTTCATGGCGGCTTGCCGTGCAAGATCACGCTTCTGTTCGAGGGCGAGGAAGAGTCCGGCTCGCCGTCGCTGAAGCCGTTTCTTGAAGCCAACGCGGCTGAACTGAAGGCGGATTTCGCCCTCGTCTGCGACACCGGCATGTGGGACCGCGATACGCCGGCCATTTCCACAGCGCTGCGCGGGCTGGTCGGTGAGGAAATCACCATCCACGCCGCCGACCGCGACCTGCATTCTGGCGAATTCGGCGGCGCCGCCGCCAATCCGATCCGCATCCTGGCAAGGATCCTTGCCGATATTCATGACAAGACCGGCCGCGTCACCATTCCCGGCTTCTATGATGGTGTCGAGGAAACCCCCTCGCAGGTGCTGAAATCATGGGAATCGCTTGGCGAAACCGCCGACGACTTCCTCGGCCCCATCGGCCTGTCGGTTCCGGCCGGCGAGAAGGGGCGTTCGGTGCTGGAACTGGTCTGGGCGCGGCCGACCGCCGAGTTCAACGGCATCACCGGCGGCTACACCGGCAAGGGCTTCAAGACCGTGATTGCCGCGCAGGCCTCGGCCAAGGTGTCGTTCCGGCTCGTCCACAAGCAGAACCCGGACAAGATCCGCGCCGCCTTCCGCAAATTCGTCGAAGAGCGGCTGCCGGCCGACTGCTCGGTCGAGTTCCACAAACATGGCGGCTCGCCGGCCATCCAGCTTTCCTACGATTCGCTCTTCCTGACCAAGGCCAAGCAGGCCCTTTCGGATGAATGGCCAAAGCCTGCCGTGATGATCGCCATGGGTGGCTCGATCCCCATCGTCGGCGATTTCCAGACCTATCTCGGCATGGAGTCGCTGCTGGTCGGCTTCGGGCTTTCCGACGATCGCATCCATTCGCCGAACGAGAAGTACGAGCTTTCTTCTTTCCACAAGGGGCAACGCTCCTGGGCGCGCATCCTTGATGCGCTGACACGCTGAGGTCGTCATGAGCAGCAATATCCGTTTCCATAAGAACGACCTGCCCGATCTCGGCCACTACAACGTCGATGCCGTCGCCATCGACACCGAGACGCTCGGGCTGAACCCGCATCGCGACCGTTTGTGCGTGGTGCAGATTTCACCGGGCGACGGCAGTGCCGACGTCATCCAGATCGAGGCCGGGCAGAAGCGTGCGCCGAACCTCGTCAGCCTGCTTCGCAATCGCAAGATCACCAAGCTGTTCCACTTCGGCCGCTTCGACCTTGCGGTGCTCTATCATGCCTTCGGCGTCATGCCGGAGCCGGTGTTCTGCACCAAGATCGCCTCGCGCCTCACCCGCACCTATACCGACCGCCATGGGCTGAAGGACATCTGCGGCGAACTCATCGGCGTCAGCCTGTCCAAGGTGCAGCAGTCGTCGGACTGGGCGGCGGCGACGCTGAGTGCCGAACAGCTCGAATATGCCGCGTCCGACGTGCTCTATCTGCACCGGCTGCGAGACGTTTTGGCCGGACGGCTGGACCGGGACGGTCGCGCCAGGGAGGCGGAAGCCTGTTTCCGCTTCCTGCCGACGAGGGCAAAGCTCGACCTGATGGGCTGGGACGAACAGGACATCTTCGCGCATAGTTGAGGGCGGAACTTCTTTCGCCCGCCAGCGTTATGCCGGTCACAAGAGGGGGGACCATGCCTGAACGTCAGCCGATTACAACCGCGCCCAAGGATGGTTCCCGGGTCACCGTCTATTGGACGGATGGCGATGGGGTCATGAACGAATCCCTGGCGCGCTGGGATGCCGGAGATCGGGCATGGTGGGCCTACACCGACAGCAGGACGCAAAAGAAAATCGAGCCGACAAGTTGGCGTCCGGCTTCTTCCGATGACGAGGAAGAGTAGTGCTGGCGGCACTGGCCGCTTTCTCATACCTTGTGTTCGTTGAAACTGGAGGTTGATTCGAAGTGCTGCTTCGCTTCAACCGTTGCACGGAGGGAATGCCATGGGTGCGGAAAGTCTGATTGTCTTCCTTATCATCGGTGCAATCGCCGGCTGGTTGGCCGGTCTCATCGTCAAGGGCTTCGGCTTCGGCCTGCTCGGTAATATCGTCGTTGGTATCGTCGGTGCTTTCATTGCCGGCTGGCTGTTCCCGGTGATCGGCCTGGCTTTCGGCGGCGGCATAGTGGCCTCGATCATTCATGCCACTTTAGGGGCGGTGATCCTGCTCTTCCTTATCCGGCTGGTGAAGTCGGCCTGATTTTTCGCCAAGGAGCGCGCCTGTGAACCGGAATACGCTATACCTCATCATTGGCGCGCTCGTCGTCGCGGTCATCGCGCTCGGCGTCTACGTCTACCGCGAAGAATCCAAGCCGGCTGGCGTCGAACTCAAGATCGACAACAACGGCATTTCAATCGAGCAGAACTGAAAATGACATCGCCGTCCCTTGGGACGGCGATGTCGCACGCGCATCAAAGCGCGATTTGCAGAGTTTAATTTGCCGCCCGACGCGGCGCCATATGTCTTTCGGCCACGACTGGCGATGGCCCTCCATCCACCAGAAGCCCGGTGATCCGGGCAAAGCCGGCAAATGACTTTCTCGCCTCTTCGGCGCTCATCTGGGCCGCCATTGCCGCCGAACAGCAATTCAATGCGCAACGATAGACCGGGCCGCGCCGGCCGACCGGCCATTCACGCAAAAACACCATGGCCTCGGCGACGTTATCGATCTCCTCGACGGCATGCCCGTGATCCCGCGACACGCGCACAGGCGAGAAGAATTGCAGGCGATCCATCCAACACCTCCTTCGGTAACCGACACTGATACGATGGGTAACCCGATATAACGCCAGGGTCGTCCGTAGGTTCCAATCAAAAGCCGATTAATGGCAAAAATAGTACGTGGCCGCTGGCAGCCCGCCAGACAGGTCGGACGTCGCCTGCGCCAGCGCTCCGCACGCAGGGGAAGCTGAATGTGATCGCCAATACTGATGACGTTTCGGCGCGTTCGCGCTATACTTTCAGCCATGGACTTGGGGCCACCACCTTTCGAAAGGAGGTCGCCATGAGACATCAAACGATGGACCAGCTGCATGCGGTAGCCGAGGTCCACATTGATCCGATACCGGTATTGGACCGTACCCAGCGCCTCAACCGCTGGTCGGACCTTCTTGACTGCCAACCTGCGCGATTGCTGACCGCGCTTACCGGGACAGAGTATCGGGCGACGCTGGAGCGTGATGCCATGCGCAGCGACAACTCGCCGATCTCGGTTGCCTTCGAGGACAAGCTTTTGCGCGATCAAGGGTTGCAGGACGACACCTATGGCGAGGCAAAGCGCTTCTTCGAGCTGACCGACAATCAGCTCCACGAAATCGTCTGCTATTGCCATGTCGGCGCGACGATGCAGGCTTCAAGGGCTGCAGCGTCCGTCAGGGCGTCAGTGGCAGGACGTGGCTTCTTCGCAGGACTACGGGAAAGCTTCCGCTAGGGCGCCGTGCGTCTTTATGGACGCACAAAGGACGCTCCGGCACTTTGATCAAGGCATTGCCCAAAGACGAGGTTCCCGAAGTCCGGTAGGCGCAAGACGGCGCAGGTTTGTCACCCTGCGCCGCCCTTGGTCGTTGAATGCTTGCGCCACATCAACCTTCGCCCCATTTTTGGGGAGCGTCGAGCTTGCCGTGAACGGTTGGCTCTGGTTTCCTCGTGACCAAGAAAGCGAGGGCAAGCCATGTACACCCATATCCTTATCGCAACCGACGGATCCGACGTCGCGAAGAGCGGGTTCGACCACGGCCTGTCGCTGGCCAACGCCCTGTCGAGCAAGGTCACGATCGTGACCGTGACGGAACCGTTCCCGCTGCTTGCCGGGGCAACCGCAAGCGGATGGATAGCCGGTCCCGACGACATCGCCCGCTACGAAGCGGGCCAGGAAGCCTTTGCCAAGGGCGTGCTTGTGTCGGCCAAGGCGGCTGCTGACAGGGCAGGCGTCAAGGCCGATACCCTTCATGTCGCCGATCGCTGGCCGGCGGACACAATTGTCGAAGTTGCCGAAGCGCGGGATTGCGACCTGATCGTCATGGCTTCGCATGGCCGCCGCGGCCTTGGCCGCCTGATCCTGGGCAGCCAGACCGCCGAGGTTCTCGCGCACAGTAAAATCCCCGTCCTCGTGGTTCGATAGGACTGGCCGTCGGTTTCCCGTAAAGCGGTCGACGCCGATTTTCCCTGCGTGGTGAACCCTGTTTTGCCGCGCGTCGTGAGGTCGGTGCGATGGCGTTTTTTTGCCTGAAATGGCACTCTCGGAATGGCTGGCTCTGCTTGGAAAATTATCTTGAAATGAAAACTTGCTTCCTGTCAGGAAATATGCATAATCAGAAATTGCTGATCCTCCTCTTGATGCAGCAACTCCCAAACCCTCTTTAGCCGCCTTCGGGCGGCTTTTTCTTTGGTGCGTCAGGCTCCTGTCCGAGGGGTCCCTGGTACTGTTTTGCCAAGCTATGGCGGCGATGTCCTGCCTGCCTCAGGCGACAAGCCGGCAGAACGCTTCCGTGCAGCCATGAAAGGCTCTAGGAAACACGGGGGAGATTCGTGCAGTGATACCGTCGCATACCGGGGCAGGCTGGCTTGATCGTCTGGCGGACATGTCGCCGGGCTATTTCGGCTTGGTCATGGCCACCGGAATTGTGTCGCTATCGGCCTTCATGATGGGCCTTCCCGGCCTTGCCCAAGCTCTGTTTTACCTCAATGTCGCGCAATATGGCGTGCTTTGGGTGCTGTATGTCCTGCGCGCCTGGTATCATCCGCGTCGCTTCTTCGGCGACATGATCGCCCACCTTTCCGGTCCCGGCTATTTCACCGTGGTTGCCGGAACCGGCATCCTGGCCAGCCAATTCATCATTCTTGCGCAGGATGTTCGCGTCGGCACCGTGCTATGGCTCGCCACGGCCGTGCTTTGGGTCGGGCTGACCTACACGATCTTCACCGCGCTTACCGTCAAGGGCGAAAAACCGACGCTCGGCACCGGCATCAACGGCGGTTGGCTGCTTGCGGTCGTCGCGACCCAGTCGGTTGCCGTGTCGAGCGCGCTTCTGGCGGCGCAACTGGACCAGCCCTGGCGGCTGGAACTCAATCTGCTGGCCCTGTCGATGTGGCTGTGGGGCGGCATGCTCTACATCTGGCTGATGGCGCTGATCTTCTATCGCTACACGTTCTTTTCGCTCTCACCCGGCGATCTCGAGCCGCCTTACTGGATCAACATGGGCGCCATGGCGATCTCGACGCTTGCCGGTTCCCTCCTGATCGAAAATGCGTCGAGCGCGCCTTTTCTGGTGTCGCTGTTGCCCTTCCTCAAAGGCTTTACCGTGCTTTACTGGGCCACCGGCACGTGGTGGATACCGATGCTGCTTCTGCTCGGCGTCTGGCGTTACGTTTATGGGCGGTTCCCGGTCACTTACGACCCGCTTTACTGGGGCGCGGTGTTTCCGCTCGGCATGTATGCTGCCTGCACCTTCCAGATCGACCGCGCCATGGAATTTTATTTCCTCGGCCTGCTCGCGTGGGTCTTTCTCCTTGCCGCGATCGTCGCCTGGAGCATGACCTTCCTCGGCATGCTTTACGGATTGGTGCGCAAGCGGCCGGCCAGGTCGTGAACTCATAAATCTGGTCGAAATGGTGTGAGGCCATCTGTTCGGATACGCGGAGAAAGAGCGCCGGAAGGTGCCATTTCGATCACGTTCATGAGTCCACGACCTAAACCGTTGCAAAGCGCTGTCTGAGCGGCCTGCTCGTTCCCGCGGAATACATCATGTGATTGCCGGGCCTCACGCGCCCGCATGGAGGCGATCCAGGACCGTGACGCTCCGGCGTCGAAGCATCGTCGGGAAAATACAAGTTCAAAAATTCGAGCGAGATTTCAGTTGCATGAATTGCGATATTTAGTCTACTCTAATGTAGATAAGGATTGTATGTATTTAAGCTTCATTTGTGTATTACCTTATATACTAACACACTATAAAATTTATACTAAAAACATAAGCAGAGGTTTTCTTGTTTATTTATTCCTAAGCTGTGACACTGGCCTCGCACTAACTTGAATCAATGATTCTGATCTATCCATGGATTCAGAGTAACGGAGGCATCAACATGGCATACTCGGGCAACTCACGGGCAAAGTTCCTTTGCGCATCTGCTTTCGCGTTGGCTCTGGCCTTCCCGGTCCAGGCGCTGGAAATTGGGGGCAAAGATCTTGGCGTCAGTGTCGGCGGCAAGAATGGCGGACTGGGCGTCGGGGTCTCTGTCGGCGGCTCCAAAGGTCTGAATGCAGGCGTCGGGGTGGGAACCAGCAAGGGCCTCGACGTCGGCGCCAAGGCCTCTCTCGGCGGCAAGGACGGCGTCAATGCGGGCGTTGGCGCCAATGTTGGCGGCACAAGCGCTGTTTCGGCAGGTCTGGGTGCGTCGGTTGGCGGCAAGAGCGGGCTCAATGCGGGCACCGGACTTAGCGTCGGCGGCGAGCAAGCGGTCTCCGCTCGTGTCGGCGTGGGCCTTGGCGGACCGTCGGGGATCGGCGTCAACATTGGGATTGGCCAGCCCACACCGACACCGACCGGCCCGGGAGCCGGGCCGACGGGTCCGACAAATCCTGGCCTGGGCAAAGTCCCCGGCGTCATCGCCAACATGTCGCCCAGCCAGGTCCGGATGCTGCGCAAGCGGTGCATCGATGTCCTCGGCAATCCGGGCAGCTACGACGCGCAATTGGCCCAGCTTTGCAAGATATTGCAGATGGCCAAGCTCTGAGGCTGCGGGTCTGAATTCTCCCGGGTCCGGCTAATGCATGTCGTCCGAAAGTGGGAACCGGTTTCGGGATAACGACATGCATGGAAACAGGTACTTGGAGCGCAGCCCGCGAATCTGAAAGATCGCGACGCGCTCTAGGCTCAGCAACACGAAACGCTGCCGCGGTATTGCATGTACCGCGGCAGTTGCTTGTGAAAGCGCCAAAGTGTCGAATCCATTATGGGCGCGTTCGGTGAGCGTGACGCCCTTCATCGCCGTATCAAGCAGCCGCTTGATTAGCGTTTCCAAATGAGCTTGGCTTGGACAGCTTTCGGGAGCGGGGGCATAAGTGAAAAAGCGCGTTCACGTCACTTTGACGGTAAAAATTGACGTTGACGCCGAATACTCGGCAGAAGATCACGTCGAGGACATTCTCAAAACCGCAAGAAAAACTTCTCCGTTTTCTCATGTGGATGTTTTGAATTTTAAAATTAGTGATACTGCCGGAGAGCCAGATCGTAGCGCCTTCGTGCGCCTTTTGGATCTGGTCTTACTGCGGTCTTTGGGGCGACCTTTCGTCGCCCGCACTTTTAAATCAAAGATAAAAATCCCATATTGGAAATGCAATATGGAGAAAAGAAAGATGATAGCAGCACAGCGAGAGAGGCCGGAAGACAGGCACGCGAGAGCAGACAGAGTTGCGCGAGAACATATTCTGTCAGAGCGCCGTGAACGCGAACGGAAAACTGCCCGCCTTCGCGCACTGAGGCTCGAAATGGAAAAAGCGGCAAATTAATCTGCGCAGCCGCCTTCGGTAGGGCGCGGTTTTGCGAATGAACGCCCCGCGTCAATCCCTTCATCGCCGTTTCGCCGGCCGCCTTGGGCCCATATCACGGCCGCGGCATGGCCTGACCAAGAAGCTACGCCGGTAACCGGATTGAGCACCTTCGATGCAAGTGTCACGACGCGTGTCGGTGGTTTTCGGAAAAAAGCTGGTCAGGCCACCCGTGCTCAGAGCGGTAACAGATGCCGCCCAAACGGTTGAAAACAAATAGCTTTAAATTGCGCGATTTTAACCCGCCCTTAAATCGCCGCATCTAGCCTCCACTCGATCGCCATCGGCAGGGGACGGGCAATATCGGGGCATGGCGAACCGCAGGGACAGACGCATCGAGCCCAGCTTCGACGAACCGGCACGCGGTGCCGCGTCGTTGGGCTTTGCGGTGCGTGAGGAGGATCGCATCGTGCCCAGCCGCAAGACCTCTGCCAAACGCAAGCCGGCCAAGGCAACCAAGGCAAAATCGCCGCGTGGCCGCCGCAAGTCGCGGCGCGGCCTGTTGGGCATTTTCGCACGGCTCGCCTACTGGTGCTTCGTGCTCGCCATCTGGTGCGGCATCGCCGGCGCCGGCCTGGTGGTCTACTACGGCGCCAAGATGCCGTCGGCCACCACCTGGGCGATCCCCGAACGCGCGCCCAACATCAAGATCGTTTCCGTCGATGGCCAGCTCGTCGCCAATCGCGGCATGAGCGGCGGCGAGGCGGTCGGCCTCAAGGGCATGTCGCCCTATATCCCGCAAGCCGTCATCGCCATCGAGGACCGCCGTTTCTATTCGCATTTCGGCATCGATCCGATCGGGCTTGCCCGGGCGATGGCGACCAACGTGGTCAACGGCCGCTTCTCGCAGGGCGGCTCGACGATCACCCAGCAGCTTGCCAAGAACCTGTTCCTCAAACCCGACCGCACGCTGGAGCGCAAGGTGCAGGAAGTGTTGCTTGCGCTGTGGCTCGAGCACAAGCACAGCAAGGACCAGATCCTGGCAATGTATCTCAACCGGGTCTATTTCGGCTCGGGCGCCTATGGCGTGGAGGCGGCTTCGCGCCGCTATTTCGGCAAGGGCGCGCGCGACGTGTCGCTGCCTGAGGCGGCACTCCTCGCCGGCCTGCTCAAGGCGCCGTCCCGGCTGTCGCCGGCGCGCGATCCGAAGGCCGCCGAGGAGCGCTCGCAACTGGTGCTGGCCGCCATGCGCGACGAAGGCATGATCTCGGCGAAGGAACTCACCTTTGCCATGAGCGCGCCGGCAACGCGCTCGCCTTCCTACTGGACCGGTTCGGAGAACTATGTCGCAGATACGGTGATGGAGGAACTGCCCGACCTGATCGGGGAGGTCGAGGGCGACATCATCGTCGACACCACCATCGATCTCAACCTGCAGAGGCTTGCCGAAAAGTCGATCCGCCGGCTGATCGACGAGAACGGCAACAAGCTCGACGTCAGCCAGGGGGCGCTTGTCTCGATCGACAATTCCGGCGCGGTCAGGGCAATGGTCGGGGGCTACGACTATTCGACCAGCCAGTTCGACCGCGCCTCCGAAGCGCGCCGCCAGCCGGGTTCGGCCTTCAAGCCGTTCGTCTACATGGCGGCGCTGGAGTCGGGCCGCACGCCCGACAGCGTGCGCAACGACGCGCCGATCCGCATCGGCAAGTGGAAGCCGGAAAACTACGGCGGCAAATATTACGGCAAGGTCACGCTGGCGACGGCGCTGGCCAAATCGCTGAATTCGGTGGCGGCGCAGTTGACCATGGAGGTCGGACCCGATGCCGTGGTCGAGGCTGCCCGACGCATGGGCATCCAGTCCGAATTGCAGAACAACGTCACCATTTCGCTCGGCACGTCTGAAGTCACGCCGCTCGAACTGACGGCCGCCTATGTGCCGTTCGCCAACGGCGGCTATCGCCCGCCGGTGCATTTCATCCGCCGCGTCACGACGGCCAAGGGCAAGGTGCTCTACGAGAATTCGGCCGGCAGCGCGCCGCGCGTCATCAAGCCCGAGATCGTCGGCATGATGAACGCCATGATGACCGGTACGGTCGAAACGGGAACGGCGCGCAAGGCCGCTTTCGCATGGCCGTCGGCAGGCAAGACCGGCACCAGCCAGAATTCGCGCGACGCCTGGTTTGTCGGCTACACCGCCAATCTCACCACCGGCGTGTGGTTCGGCAACGACGATGGCCGGCCCATGAAGAAAGTCACCGGCGGCGCGCTGCCGGCGCAGGCCTGGCATGAATTCATGGTCGCAGCACACGAAGGTGTGCCGGTCGCGCCATTGCCGGGAACGTGGAAATCGAAGCCCTCTGATGCAGTCGTCGACGGTGGCGCGATCCGCAAGGCCCCGCCAGCCGATGTCGGTGGCGATCCCGTTCCGTTGGTTCCCGCCAACAGGCCGGTACGCAACGTGCCGGTGGCCGAAAACGGCGGCGGCAAGCTGGCGATGCCCGGCGATGGCGGTTCGACCGCCTCGATCAAGCGGCCTGTGCCGCCCGGCGACGTCGGCGGGCCGATGAAGAAGAACGGCGGTTCGATCTTCGACCTGCTCACCGGCGGCTGATCTGTCTGCCTTCCTGCAGGAATGCAGGCAGGCAGATGAGCGACGGGCAGCGGCGACGCTCGGTCGCTTGACTTTGCTGGCTCCCTCGCGCTCTTCGGGCCACCCGCGACTCGCCGGCTGTGACAAGGTCGCGTGCCTCTCGCCAGTGCCGGTCGGTTCGGCTACATGTGTGCCCCGGAGAACATCGAATGGCCGATATGGACGCAAGAAAGACCATCGTTTTGACCGGCGCCAGCCGTGGCATCGGCCACGCCACAGTCAAGCGCTTCTCGCGCGAAGGGTGGCGCGTCATTACCTGTTCCAGGCAGGCGTTCGCCGAGGATTGCCCGTGGCCGGCCGGGCCTGAGGATCACATCAAGGTCGATCTTGCCGACCAGGAGGATGTCGGCGTCGCCGTATCGGAAATCCGCCACCGGCTGGAAGCGCATGGCGGCCAGCTCCACGCGCTGGTCAACAATGCCGGCATTTCACCCAAACTTCCCGGCAGCGGCCGCATGAATTCCATCGACACGCCGATGCATGTCTGGCGCGACGTGTTCCAGGTCAATTTCTTCGCGCCGATCATGCTGGCGCGCGGCCTGTTTCGGGAACTGGCGACGGCCAAGGGCTCGATCGTCAACGTCACCTCCATCGCCGGCACGCGCGTGCATCCCTTCGCCGGGACGGCTTACGCCACCTCGAAGGCGGCGCTCGGTTCGCTGACGCGCGAGATGGCGCACGATTTCGGGCCGCACGGCATTCGCGTCAACGCCATCGCGCCGGGCGAGATCGACACCGCTATCCTGTCGCCGGGAACGGAGAAGATCGTCGAGACGATCCCGTTGCGCCGTCTCGGCACGACGGCGGAAGTGGCCGACATCATCTTCTTCCTGTGCTCCACCCAGGCCTCCTACGTGACCGGTTCGGAAATCCACATCAACGGCGGCCAGCACGTCTGAAGTTGCGCGTCCAGCGCACGCCGCTCGCCAACCTGAAAATTTATTCTTCGCCATTCCCCGCTTTCAGAAAAGCGATTGCATTCAGTCAAACGGCGCGCGAGTGCGTTTCTTCTGATCTTCCCTGAGCACGGCTAAAAATGTCAGCCTGTTCAGGGTTTTACCGCAATGGCGCATGACACTCCCAAGCTGAATGCTTTCCCCGTGTTCCTGCGGGTTGAGGGCAAGACCGTGGCCATCGTCGGCGGCGGCGAGGAAGCGCTCGCCAAGGCGCGGCTGCTTAGCCAGTCATCGGCCCGGCTCAGCATCATTGCGCACCAAGCCTCGGCCGACCTGCTCGACTGGATCACTGCCAACGGTGCTGTCCATATCGCTGCACCCTATGCGCCGGCCCATCTTGCTGGTTCCATCATGGTGTTCGCGGCTAGCGGCGAGGAAGATCTCGACCGCCGCGTTGCAGCAGATGCGCGCCGGCAGGGTATTGCGGTCAATGCCGTCGATCGTCTCGACCTGTGCGATTTCTTTACGCCCGCGCTGGTCAACCGCGCGCCGGTCGCCATCGCCATCGGCACCGAAGGGGCAGGGCCGGTGCTTGCCCAGATGATCCGCGCCCGTATCGACCAGTTGCTGTCGCCTTCGCTCGGCTCGCTGGCAACGCTTGCCGTTTCGTTCCGCCATGCCGCCGAGCGGCTGCTGCCCAAGGGTGCGGCGCGGCGGCGCTTCTGGAGCGATTTCTTTTCCGGCGCGCCTGCGCGCGCTATCGCTGCCGGTCGGCTTGCCGAGGCCCATGATGCGGCCTCGCGCCTGCTTGTTTCCACCACACGATCCACCGGCCACATCGCGCTGGTCGGCGCGGGTCCCGGCGCGGAAGACCTTTTGACGCTTCGGGCGCAGCGCCTGCTGATGGATGCCGACATCATCCTTTACGACGCTTTGGTTCCGGAAGCCGTTGTCGCCATGGGCCGCCGCGATGCCGAGCGCGTCTCGGTCGGCAAGCGCAAGGGCTGCCATTCAAAGACCCAGGCCGAGATCAATTCCCTGCTGGTCGAGCTTGGCCGCGAGGGCAAGCGCGTCGTGCGCCTCAAGAGCGGCGATCCGCTGGTGTTCGGCCGTGCCGGCGAGGAAATGGCTGCGCTGCGCGATGCCGGCATTTCCTACGAGGTCGTGCCGGGCGTCACCGCAGCTTTCGCCGCCGCCGCCGATTTCGAGTTGCCGCTGACCTTGCGCGGCGTCACCTCCTCGCTGGTGTTCACTACCGGCCACGACCTGAAAGGCAATTCGCTGCCCGACTGGGCCAAGCTTGCCATCTCGGGCGCCACCGTCGCCGTCTATATGGGCCGCTCGGTTGCCGCAGAGGTTGCCGGGCGCTTGATGGAAGCCGGCCTTGCCTCCGATACGGCGGTCGCGGTGGTCGAGAACGCCAGCCTTGGCCATCGCCGCAAGTTCCACGGCACGCTGGCCGACCTGCCATCGCTGGAAGCGCGAAACGATCTTTCCGGCCCGGTGATGACCATCATCGGCGATGCCGTCGCCGGCGCCAATTTCGAGCATTCCGAACCCCTTGCCCTTGGCAAGCTCCAGCACGCTCACCCCAGGATCGAAGGAGTGGATGCATGAAGCTGTTGACCGCAAACCGGCTGAGCGACGGCGAAGCCGTCTGGTACGCCGATGGCCAATGGGTCGAGACGATCGCCGAGGCGCTGATCGCCCATGACAAGGGTAGCCAGGAAGCGCTCGAATCTATCGGCAACCAGGCGCTGGCCGACAATCTCGTCGTCGACGTCAACCTGATCGACATCGAAATCGTCGACGGCTCAATCCACCCTATCCGGCTGCGCGAGCGTATCCGCGCCGCCGGCCCGACCATTCGCAACGACCTCGGCAAGCAGGCCCGCATCCAACAAGCCGCCTAGAGCATGACCCCGAAAAGTGGCCCCGGTTTTCGGACAAGGTCATGCTCGGGAAACGCAGCAAACAAACGGCCACGGAAACACGACCATGTATCGCTACGATGAGTTCGACCACGAATTTGTTCAGGCCCGCGTCGCGCAGTTCGGCGACCAGGTGGAGCGCCGGTTGGCCGGCGAGATCACCGAGGACCAGTTCCGGCCGCTCAGGCTGATGAACGGCGTCTACCTGCAACTGCACGCCTACATGCTGCGCATCGCCATTCCCTATGGCACGCTGCATCCGCGCCAGTTGCGCATGCTCGCCCATATCGCCCGCACCTACGACAAGGGTTACGGCCACTTCACCACGCGCCAGAACATCCAGTTCCACTGGCCGGCGCTGTCGGACGTGCCGGCGATCCTGGCCGATCTCGCCACGGTCGAGATGCACGCCATCCAGACCAGCGGCAACTGCATCCGCAACGTCACCGCCGATCACTTCGCCGGTGCCGCCGCCGACGAGGTCGCCGATCCGCGCCCTTATGCCGAGATCCTGCGCCAATGGTCGTCGGTGCACCCGGAATTCTCCTACCTGCCGCGCAAGTTCAAGATCGCGGTGACCGGTGCCGAGCGCGACCGCGCGGCCATCAAGACGCACGACATCGGCCTGCACCTGAAGAAGAACGACGAGGGTGAACTCGGCTTTGCCGTCTATGTCGGCGGCGGGCTTGGCCGCACGCCGATGGTGGCCAAGAAGATCCGCGATTTCCTGCCGCAGGAGCACCTTCTGTCCTATGTCACGGCGATCCTGCGCGTCTACAATTTGCACGGCCGCCGCGACAACAAGTTCAAGGCGCGCATCAAGATCCTCGTTCACGAAACCGGCACCGAAGAACTGGCAAGCTGGGTCGAGGCCGAATGGCAGGCGCTGAAGGACGGCGAACTCAAGCTGCCGGAACAGGACGTTAGCGCCATCCGGTCCTATTTCGCCCCGCCGGCCCTGACCGCCCGACCGGAAGGCGACGAGGCCGTGCGCGTGGCGCGGCTGGATTCCCGTTCATTCGGCGAATGGCTCGGCCAGAACGTCACCACCCACCGCAACCCCGACTATGCGGCGGTGACGATTTCGCTGAAGAGCATCGGCGAAACTCCCGGCGACATCAGCGACAGCCAGATGGAGGCGATCGCCGATCTGGCCGAACGCTACGCCTTCGACGAGGTGCGGGTCACGCACGAGCAGAACCTGGTCCTGCCGCATGTGGCGCGCGCCGACCTCAAGGCGGTCTATGACGGGCTGGTGGAAATCGGCCTGGCGACCGCCAATGCCGGGCTGATCAGCGACATCATCGCATGCCCCGGCCTCGATTATTGCGCGCTCGCCAATGCCCGCTCCATTCCGGTGGCGCAACAGATCGCCAGGCGCTTTTCCTCATTGGAACGGCAGCGCGACATCGGCGAGTTGAAGCTCAAGATTTCGGGCTGCATCAACGCCTGCGGCCATCATCATGTCGGCCATATCGGCATTCTCGGCGTCGAAAAGAAGGGTGCCGAACTCTACCAGATCACGCTTGGCGGTTCGGCGGACGAGAACACCACCGTGGGCGAGATCATCGGACGCGGCTTCGGCCCGGACGAGATCGTCGATGCGGTCGAAGCACTGGTGGAGACCTATCTCGCCATCCGCAGCGATCATTCCGAACGCTTCCTCGACGTTTATCGCCGGGTTGGCCCGGCGCCGTTCAAGGAGGTCCTCTATGGAGCAGAAGCCAAGGCCGCTTGATGGCGTTGCGGAAGCCGAATCCGGCGTTGTTGCCGCCGCCGCCGGCCTCGATGCGCTCTATGGCCATTTCTCGGCTGCCGAAATCATCGAGCGGTCGATCACCGACCTGTTCAACGGCGAAATAGCGGCGGTTTCCTCGTTCGGCGCCGATTCGGCGGTGCTGTTGCACCTGATTGCGCAAGTGGACCGCAGCCTGCCGATCGTGTTCCTCGATACCGGTAAGCATTTTGAGGAGACGCTGTCCTACCGCGATGCGCTGGCCGCCGATTTCGGCCTGACCAACATCCGCGTCGTCACGCCGGACGCGGCGGCACTGGCGCGCGTCGATGCGGCCGGCCGTCTGCATGAAACCGACGTCGATGCCTGCTGCGACGTGCGCAAGGTCGAGCCGATGGCGCGCGGCGTCGAGCCGTTCCGTGCCTGGTTCACCGGCCGCAAGCGCCATCAGGCTTCGACCCGAGCCGCCTTGCCGGCTTTCGAGGCGGTCGGTCCGCGCATCCGAATCAATCCGCTTGCCCATTGGACGACCTCGGATCAGGCCGACTATATGCGGGCGCATGCCTTGCGGGCCAACCCGCTGGTTGCCTACGGTTATCTGTCGATCGGCTGCTTCCCATGCACCAAGCCGGTCGAGCAGGGCCAGGATGCGCGCAGCGGCCGCTGGGCGGGCCATGCCAAGACCGAATGCGGCATCCATCTTTCAGGGCTGGAAAAGTCGCTGACCGACGCATCTCTTTAGAGCATGATCCCGAAAAGTGGGCACCGGTTTTCGGATAATGGAGCATGATCCCGAAAAGTGGGCACCGGTTTTCGGATAGGATCATGCTCAAGCGAATATGGAGCATGATCCCGAAAAGTGGGCACCGGTTTTCGGGCAAGATCATGCGCAAGCAATATTAGGGACGTTTGTATGACCACGGACCAAGAACCGGAGACAGAAGTCCGCCTCTGGACCCCGCAAGGTTTCCGCGAGGATGAGTGGACCCATGCCGAAAGCGCTGACGCGCTTGTCGGCAATGGCCGTTTCATCCTTCCGTTGCAGGTTTTCCTCGACCTCGATCCGCAGGAGCGCGAACTGGCCAAGGAGCGGCTCGGCGTGCTCTTGCAGCCGGGAGACCAGTTGGAGGCGATCGCCGGCCTCTTCGACACGCTGTCGCTGGTGGCGCTGGCCTTTCCCGCCTTCACCGACGGCCGCAGCTATTCCAAGGCTGAGCTTTTGCGCAGCCGCCATGGCTTCGAGGGTGCGGTGCGCGCCGTCGGCCAGGTGCTGGTCGACCAGTTGCCGCACATGTTGCGCGTCGGCTTCAGCGAGTTCGAGATTTCCAACCCGGTTTTGTTGAAGCGGCTTGCCAGCGGCGATGTTGGCGGCTTGCCGCTCCATTACCAGCCCGCCGCAAAACCTGCTGCGGCGGGCGGCAAATATTCCTGGCGGCGCACGCCCGGCGCCTGATCGGCGTCGATGGGCCGCATGGAACGGGCGTCAGCTTGCCATGCGCGCTTCGCGAAAGGACACGAGTTTCCCCCGCGTTTCGTCCCATAGCGCCAGCTTGACGAAGCGGAAACTCTCCAGAAGCGTGATGCGGCCGATGGTTCGCAGTTCCGGGTGGTCGCGAAGCACCTCCGGCAACCGATAGTGCGGCACCTTGGCCGACAGGTGGTGCACGTGATGGATGCCGATATTGCCGGTGAACCAGTTCAGCACCGCAGGCAGGTCGTAGTAGGACGATCCGTAAAGCGCTGCATGCTGGAATTCCCAATCCGGCTCCCGTGCCCACTCCGTCTCCTCGAACTGATGCTGGACGTAGAACAGCCATATGCCGATGGAGCCGGCGAGAACCACGATCGGCACATGGACGATCAGAAATGCGCCGAGGCCGACGAACCAGGCGATAGAGGCAATGGCGAATGCGATGGCAAGGTTGGTGGCCATGGCGGAAACCCATGGCGTCAAGCCACTTTTCATCATTCCCACCGGCAGTCTCTGCTCGAAAAGGAACAGCCAGGTCGGGCCGATGCCGAACATGACGAGCGGGTGCCGGTACAGCCGGTAGGCGATCCGGCGGCGCAGCGGAAGCGCCTGATACTCGCTCACCGTCAGCGTCTTGATGTCGCCCATGCCGCGTTCGTCGAGATTGCCCGCGCTGGCGTGGTGAACCGCGTGCGCACGCCGCCAGCAATCGTAAGGCGTCAGGGTGAAAACGCCGAGCGCGCGCCCGGTCCAGTCGTCCGCATGGCGGTTGGCGAAGAACGACCCGTGGCCGCAATCGTGCTGGATCATGAACAAGCGCACGAGAAAGCCGGCGGCCGGGATGATGAGCACCAGGCCCCACCAGTAGCCATAGGCATAAGCGGCCCAGGTCAGGGCCCAGATGGCCGCAAAGGGGATGAATGTGATGGCAAGCTCGATCACGCTGCGCCGCCGGTCAGGCTTCTTGTAGCGCGCGAGAATCTTGAGCCACGCGAGCTTGCTGCTCGCAACCGCTTCCGGGGAAATCATGTTCATCAGAAAGCTTAGACAGACAGGCTGTCTACGACAAGATGAAACATTAATCGGCAAATGGGCTTTTTGTCACGCGCGGCCGGCAAGCAGCTCCCGAGTGCCGGTTGCAAGCCCGGACCAGGACCTATGTCTCGGCCTTCCTCTCCACCTCGTTCAGCTCGTCGAGCAGGTCTTGAAGATGCCGGGGCATCTCGGTCACGACCTTGAAGGTGGGCATGGAGCGGAGCAGGCGCCGCGTTGCTTGCGCGCCTGCCTGGCGCTTGATGGTGCTTGCGAGGTCTTGTTGCTTCTCGCTCGCGGTACGGGTCATCGTTTCAAATCCTTATGCGTGGTTTCGAAACTCCCTGTGATCGCAGATGGTTCCCGCATTGCCGCACGAATGCAAATCACACCGGCAGGTACGGTAAAATTTGAATTAATACCGAATGACATGCGCTGCCGCCGAATTGGACGCACGCTTGGTGCCGTCTGTGACGCTACCCCTTGATTTTTGGCTGCCGAACCTCGATATCGGGCCCAACTTCCGAAACCGTTGAGATGATGGATAACGCGATGAGCGACCAGGCAAAAGACGAACGCGCGCCCGAAGAGATCGAGGCCACGCAAGCCGCTGCCGAGCGCACCGAAGGTGGCGTCGAGGGCGACTACGAGGCCTTGATGCGCCTTTTGAAGGAAAACGAGGAACTGAAGGACCGCGCCTTGCGCGCGGCCGCCGAGATGGAGAACCTGCGCCGCCGCACGGCCCGCGACGTGCAGGACGCGCGCGCCTATGCGATCGCCAATTTCGCCCGCGACATGCTGCAGGTGGCCGACAATCTGCAGCGCGCGCTGGATGCCATTCCAGCCGAGGCCAAGGCCTCGGGCGATGCTGGCTTCACGGCGTTGATCGAAGGCGTCGACATTACCGCACGCGGCATGCTCTCCACGCTGGAACGGCATGGCATCAAGAAGCTTGCACCGCAGGGCGAGAAGTTCGACCCGAACTTCCATCAGGCCATGTTCGAGGTCCCGAACCCCGACGTCGCCACCGGCACGGTGGTTGAGGTCGTTCAGCCCGGCTACTCGATCGGCGAGCGGGTGCTGCGCCCGGCCATGGTCGGCGTTTCCAGGGGCGGCCCCAATCCGGCTGCCGGCGACGCCGCTGCCGAACCCGGCCCGGTCAACGAGCAGGCCGAGAAGGACGCCTGAAAGCGAAAAGCGCGTCGCATGAATCCGTTGATCCGCGACGCGCCTAAGCATTGACGCGTCGCGGATCAACGCGTTTCCTGCTACTCGCTACTCGCTACTCGCTACTCGCTACTCGCTACTCGCTACTCGCTACTCGCTACTCGCTACTCGCTACTGGCGGCGTCCATGAACGCGATCACGCTCTTCGACTACTCCGGCGTTGCCGTGTTCGCGGCGACCGGGGCGTTGGCGGCTTCCCGCAAGCAACTCGACATCATCGGCTTTCTGTTCCTGGCCAGCGTCACGGGCATCGGCGGCGGCACTTTCCGCGACCTCATCCTCAACGTCCCGGTGTTCTGGGTCGGCAATGGCGACTATGTGCTGATCTGTGCGGCGGTCGCCGTGCTGGTGTTCTTCACGGCGCATCGGGTCGAATCCCGCTACAAGCTTCTTCTGTGGCTCGACGCCATCGGCCTTGCCGCCTTTGCCGTCATGGGCGCCGCCAAGGGGCTGGCGATCACCGGCTCGCCTCTGGTCGCTCTCATCACCGGCATACTGACGGCCACTTTCGGCGGCATATTGCGCGATCTTCTGGCCGGCGAACCATCGGTGCTGCTGCGCCCGGAGGTCTATGTCACGGCGGCCCTTGTCGGCGCCGGCGTCTACACGGCCGGCGATCTCGCAGGCCTGTCCACGCTCGCTGCCGAACTTAGCGGCTTCGTGGCGGCCTTTATCGTGCGCGGCGGCGCGCTGAAGTTCGGCTGGTCGTTTCCTGCCTACAAGAGCCGCCCTGGCCGCAAGCCCGAAGACATTCCATAGCGCTTGCGCAACTCAGGCCGCGAAGCGCTGGCCCTCGCCGCCGTAATAGTTGACGTAGCGCTGGCCGATCTCCTTCACCGGCATCACCACGAACACGTCGACGGTCGAGAAATCATGGTCGATGACGCAGCCGTCGCCGATACGTGCGCCGACGCGCAGATAGCCTTTGACCAGTGGCGGCATGGCGGCAATCGCCGCCTTGGCATTCACCGCCTCGACCGGCATCAGTTCCATCG
This sequence comes from Mesorhizobium sp. Root157, assembly GCF_001427385.1. Taxonomy (GTDB): domain Bacteria; phylum Pseudomonadota; class Alphaproteobacteria; order Rhizobiales; family Rhizobiaceae; genus Mesorhizobium. The sequence goes on along the minus strand of NZ_LMGJ01000036.1, from coordinate 3,638 downwards.
AGCAATAGCGGTCCGGCACCGCCTGTACGTCCCAGGCCGGGTTGGTGCGGCAATGGTGGGCGAGATATGTCAGCGCCTCGGCGTGGGCGGCCGGCACCGTTCCGGGGAACGAGGCGCAGCCGGTCATGACGCCGATGTCGTAGTGGTTGATGTAGGCCCAGATGCCTTGCCACAGCGCCTCGATGGTGCGCTTGGAGCGGTATTGCGGCAACACGCAGGAGCGGCCAAGCTCGAGGAAGCGCTGGCCCGGATGGCGCGCGACCAGCCTGGTCAATTCGAACTCGCCTTCGGAATAGAAGCCACCGGCGGCGGCCGCAGCCTCTTGCCGCAGCAGCCGGTAGGTGCCGACGATGCGGCGATGCTCGGGGCCGGGAAGGCTGGAATCGAACACCAGAAGATGGTCGCACAGCGGATCGAACTGATCGGCATCGCGCTGGTCGAGCAGATGCGGGCGGTCCTTGCCGGCGCCGAGTTCGTCGTAGAAGACGCGGTAGCGGACTTCCTGTGCGGCTTTGATCTCCGCCTCGTTGCGGGCCAGACGCACCTCCAGGTTGCCGATGCGTCCGAGCGTCGCGCCCGGCGCGATGGTCGCGGGTTTCTGCCTTGGTACCAGCGCAGGGCCGGCCTTGGCCTTCGAGTCACCTTGCCGAATCGCTGACTGCACGAGTGAATCTCCTTCGGGCCATCCCTCTTGGCGCGGGGATACGATGGTGGTGCAACAGGATTGCGACAGTAGCGTGATCAGGCGCGGGGAGCAATGATTCGCCGGCAAACGGAAAGGGTTCAGGCCGTGACCTGTTCCTGGACGGCGTCGACCAGCGCCTGCGGGTCGAGCGGCTTGGTGACGAAGCCGGAGGCGCCGTGGGCAAGCACCGCGTGGCGGGTCTTTTCCTGGCTGTCGGCCGACAGCACCATGATCGGGATCGGCGGCAGACCCTGTTCTTCCTCATGCCGGCGGATGATGGCGATGGCATCCATGCCGTCCATGACCGGCATGTGCAGATCCATCAAGACGACGTCGTAGCGGTTGCGGTGGCCGATCCTGACCAGCGCTTCCACCGCTTCCTTGCCATTGCCGACCACCTCCACCCGGTGTCCCGCCTTCAGCAAGGTGGCGCGGGCCAGCATGGCGTTGATCTCGTTGTCTTCGGCTATGAGAACGGAAAGGCCGGGCCGGCGTCGCGCTGGGGCCTTGCCGCGGGCGACGCCCCGCTTCTGTGGCTCTTTCGTGTCGGTCACCGCTGTCTGGCCAGCTACGAGGACACGCAGCAAGGTCTCGCCGCGAACCGGCCGGGCGAGGAAACTGGCGTAGCCATTGGCACGGTATTCGCCGAGCCGGCCGCGATCGGTCGGCGCAATCAAGGTAATGGCTTCGCAGGCCGAAAAACCGGTCTGGCGCAATTGTCGCAGCACGCGCCCATCGCTTTCCTCCAGCGCGGCGTCGACCATCAGCACATTGCTGTCGTCTGCCAGCGTTGCTGCCTTGGCGGGCGTTTCGGCAAGGCTCGCCACGCCGCCATAGGCGCGGACGGTGCTGGCAATTGCTTCCGCCTCGACGGTGTTCTTCGAAACGATCACCACCTTGCGCCCTGCAAGCATGTTGTCGCGGCTGTGGGAGACATCGGTCGCGGCGGTGGCAGGAATTTCGAAGATGAATTCCGCGCCCTTGCCGACCGTGCTCGACACCGAGATGGTGCCTTCCATCGCCGCCACCAGCCGTTTGGAAATGGCAAGCCCGAGACCGGCGCCGCCGTGCCTGCGGGTCGAGGTGCCATCGACCTGTTCGAATTCCTCGAAGATGCGCTCCAGGTCGACCTGGCGCATGCCCGGCCCGGTATCGGTTACGGAGAAGCGGATGCGGTCGGTGCCGTCGCCGATCACGCGGGTGATGTTCAGCGATACCCCGCCGGCATCGGTGAACTTGATGGCGTTGCCGATCAGGTTCAGCATCACCTGGCGCACCCGGCCCGGATCGGCGCTGATCGTCTGCGGCACGTCCGGCGCGACATGGCTGCCAAGGCCGATGCCCTTGGCATAGGCGCGCGCGGCGAGCAGTTCGATGATGTTGTCGCCCAGTTCGCGCACCGACATCGTCTGCGGCTCGGGATCGAAACGGCCGGCCTCGATCTTGGAATAATCGAGCAGATCCTCGATCAGTGCCAGCAGCGCGCTGGCGGAGGTGGAGACCGCGCCGACATAGGTGCGCTGTTCCGGCGACAGGTCGGTGTCGACCAACAGCTTCGCCATGCCCATGATGCCGTTCATCGGCGTGCGGATCTCGTGGCTCACCGTGGCGAGAAACCGCGACTTGGCCTGGCTGGCGAATTCGGCCCGCTCCCGCGCCGTGATCAGCGAGGATTCGGCGCGCTTGCGGTCGGTGATGTCGCGGGCGATGGCGCGGTGCGATACAGCGCCGCTCTCCTTGTCGCGCACCGACAGTTCGATCCACGAGAACCAACGCTGGCCGTTCGGCGTGCGGATGCCGACATCGGTGGAACTGAGGCAGTCATGGTCGGAAAAGGCGGCATCGGGAACGATGCCGATATCGATGCCCAGTTCGGCCAGCATCATGCCGGGCAGGTCGTGCGGGTCGACGCCGACCAGATCGGCGAACACCTTGTTGGCGTAAACGATGTTGCCTTGCCGGTCCCGGTGAACGACGAGGTCGCCCAGAGCATCGATCAGGCCGCGGAAGCGCTCCTCGCTTTCCTGCATCTCCCACATGCGGTCGGCCAGCGTCTCGACCTCGGCGCGGCTGCGGGCAACGTTGTTGTCGCGGATCAGGTCGGCACGGTTCTCGATATGGCGCACGCGCAAGTGCATGGCAAGGCCGCAAGCGGCGGTCACCAACAGGCCGATGGTGACGAGCGGCGATGCGCCGGTCAGGTGGGCCAGGCCGGACAGGGCCAGGATGATGGTGTAGGTCAAGAGCGGCAGCGCATGGGGAATGTAGCGCGGGAGCTTAGGCGCCTGCGGTGGCGGCTCGACTTGCAGGCGGCGCATCAGCGGCGGCGTGTTTGCACCGCTGCTTTCGATCTGCTTCACCAATTCGAGCGTGGGCCGTGCATTCATGCCACAATGCTTGGCACACAGACATTAGAGAAGATTTCGGCGGATCGGTCGAATTTTAGCGATCACGCGGGGAACCGTGTTGCCGTGGTAACGGAAACGGTAATTTTGCTTCCAAATTCTGTCTTGAGGCACTCGAAATCGATTGTCGACCCGAACTTTCAAACCGCGCCACCCCGGAAGCCGGTACGCGGCGTCAAAAGTAAAACTTCGTCATGCCGGCAAACCCTAAGGCTTCGTCATGCCGGCCAACCGAGCGCAGCGAGGGCGAGCCGGTATCCATGCCGTGACCTCGCGGCAATGTGCCAGGGTCCAGAACGTGGTCATCCGCGGTCGAGAATGGGGATGGATCCACCTACCTGCCACCCATCTCGCCCGCCAACCCGTTGATCCTGCTCACTTCGAGCAAAAACCTGTCACCGCCCTTATCCACTCTCTTTGTACCTCTCCCATAATCCGTGCCGTCGCTTCTGCGGGAAACTCGGTGCGCACCGGGTATCGAGGGGAAGCGTCGGTGCCGGATTGGTCGCATGACGGTGTGCGGCTGGGTGATGAGCCCCCAAGTCCGG
>NZ_LMGJ01000035.1:118272-189922 GCF_001427385.1 Mesorhizobium sp. Root157 | reverse complement strand
GGCGCCTGTTCCTTCTTGTTTTGCCTGTTGGCGATGAGGTCGTCGACGACGGTGGGGTCGGCCAGGGTCGAGGTGTCGCCAAGCGCGCTGAACTCGTCTTCGGCGATCTTGCGCAGGATGCGGCGCATGATCTTGGCCGAGCGGGTTTTGGGCAGGGCCGGCGCGAACTGGATCTTGTCGGGCGTGGCGATGGCGCCGATCTCCTTGCGCACATGCGCGATCAGATCCTTGCGCAGTGCCTCGCTCGGCGTCTCGCCCTCGGTCAGCGTGACATAGCAATAGATGCCCTGTCCCTTGATGTCGTGCGGATAGCCGACGACGGCTGCTTCCGACACCTTGTCGTGCGCGACCAGCGCCGATTCCACCTCCGCCGTGCCCATGCGGTGGCCCGACACGTTGATGACGTCGTCGACGCGGCCGGTGATCCAGTAATAGCCGTCCGCGTCGCGCCGGCAGCCGTCGCCGGTGAAGTACTTGCCCTTGTAGGTGGAGAAGTAGGTCTGGACGAACCGATCATGGTCGCCGAACACGGTGCGCATCATGCCCGGCCACGGCTCCTTGATGCACAGGTTGCCCGAGCCTTCGCCCTCGATGGTGTTGCCGTCATTGTCGACGATCTCGGGAACGACGCCGAACAGCGGCCTGGTCGCCGAACCTGCCTTGAGGTCGGTGGCGCCGGGCAGCGGCGCGATCAGGATGCCGCCGTTCTCGGTCTGCCACCAGGTGTCGACCACCGGGCACTTCTTCTCGCCGACGACGTTGAAGTACCATTCCCAGGCCTCCGGGTTGATCGGTTCGCCGACCGAACCCAGAATGCGCAGCGATTTGCGCGAGGACTTCTTCACCCATTCGTCGCCCGCGCCCCTCAGCGCCCGGATGGCGGTGGGCGCGGTGTAGAAGATGTTGACCTTGTGCTTGTCGACCACCTCCCAGAAGCGCGACGGCGTCGGGTAATTCGGCACGCCCTCGAACATCAGCGTCGTCGCGCCGTTGGCCAGCGGCCCGTAGAGAATGTAGGAGTGGCCCGTCACCCAGCCGACATCGGCCGTGCACCAGTAGATGTCGCCGTCGTGATAATCGAAGACATACTGATGGGTCATCGACACATAGACGAGATAGCCGCCGGTGGTGTGCAAAACGCCCTTGGGCTTGCCGGTCGAGCCCGACGTGTAGAGGATGAACAGCGGATCTTCGGCCTTCATCTTTTCCGGCTTGCAGTCCGGCTTGACGGAAGCGGCCTCCTCGTGCAGCCACACGTCACGGCCCTCGAACCAGTCGATCTTGCCGCCGGTGCGGCGCACCACCACGACCTTTTCAACCTTCATGCCGGCCTTGGCGGCGATCTCGACGGCCTTGTCGGTGTTGTCCTTCAGCGGAATATGCTTGCCGGCGCGCAGGCCCTCGTCGGCGGTGACGATGAAGTTCGACTTGCAGTCGACGATGCGGCCTGCCAGCGCCTCCGGCGAGAAGCCGCCGAACACCACCGAGTGGATCGCGCCGATGCGCGTGCAGGCGAACATCGCATAGGCCGCCTCGAGGATCATCGGCATGTAGATGGTGACCCGGTCGCCCTTCTTGACGCCGTGCTTCTTCAAGACGTTGGCGAAGCGGCACACATGCTCGTGCAGTTCGTTGTAGGTGACCTTCTTCTCGTCATAGGGGTTGTCGCCCTCCCAGATGATCGCCACCTGGTTGCCGCGCTTCTTCAGATGGCGGTCGATGCAGTTGTAGGAGACGTTGGTCAGCCCGTCCTCGAACCACTTGATCGGCACCTTGCCGCCGAAGGAGGCGTTCTTGACCTTGGTGTAGGGCTTGAACCAGTCGATGCGCTTGCCGTGCTTGCCCCAGAACTTGTCCGGGTTCTTAACGCTGTCGCCATACCACTTCAGGTACGTCTCGTTGTCGATCAGCGTATCCTTCTTCCACGCAGCTTGAACACGGTGGACATGAACGTCGGACATTTCCTGCTTCCNCGGCACCTTGCCGCCGAAGGAGGCGTTCTTGACCTTGGTGTAGGGCTTGAACCAGTCGATGCGCTTGCCGTGCTTGCCCCAGAACTTGTCCGGGGTCTTAACGCTGTCGCCATACCACTTCAGGTACGTCTCGTTGTCGATCAGCGTATCCTTCTTCCACGCAGCTTGAACACGGTGGACATGAACGTCGGACATTTCCTGCTTCCTCAGTCAGATGGCCAGATATTCGTTGCGCAGTTCCTCGCTTTCGAGAAGCTGCTTGGCCGAACCGGCAAAGACCAGTTCACCGGTGTCGAGGATGACGGCGCGGTCGGCCAACCGCAGCGCGGCGACCGCATTCTGCTCCACGATGATGGTGGTGATGCCGCGTGCCTTGATGCCGTGCACGATGCGCTCGATCTCTTGCACGATGACCGGCGCCAGCCCCTCGTAAGGCTCATCCAGCAACAGAAGCTTGACCTCGCGCGCCAGCGCGCGCGCCACGGCCAGCATCTGCTGCTCGCCGCCGGACATCGTCACCGCGTCCTGCTTGCGCCGTTCGGCCAATCGCGGGAAGTGCTCGTAAAGCTCCTCGATCGACATGCCGTGGCCGGGGGCCACCTGTGCCAGCACCAGGTTTTCCTCCACCGTCATGCCAGAGATGATACGCCGGTCCTCCGGCACCAGTTGGATGCCGGCCTGCGCGGCCTGCCAGGATTTCTTGGTGTGGAGCGGCTTGCCCTCCAGCCAGATTTCGCCGGAGCGCAATTGCGGGTTATCCATGCGCGCGATGGTGCGCAAGGTCGAGGTCTTGCCGGCGCCGTTGCGGCCGAGCAGCGCCAGGATCTCGCCTTTCTTCACGTCGAGGGTGACGCCCTGCACGATATAGCTTTCGCCGTAATAGGCGTGAAGATCGCGAACGGCGAAGAAGGAATCCGCGGGATCGGCTTCGGTTGCGGCCGAAATCGCTTCCCTTTTCATGGTGACGACGCTCATTCCACGCTCCCGCCCAGATAGGCTTCCTGTACGCGCGGGTCTTCCTTGACCTCGTGTGGAAGGCCCGATGCGATGATGCACCCTTGCGCCAGCACCGAAATCCGGTCGGCCAGCGAGAACACCACATGCATGTCGTGCTCGATGATCACCTTGGTCATGCCGGTGGACTTGATCTTGCGCAGAAGCTCGATGGTGGTGTTGGTGTCGTGCCGGCTCATGCCGGCCGTCGGCTCGTCGAGAAGCAACAGGCGCGGGCGCTGGATCAGGCACATGGCCAGTTCCAGCCGCCGCTTGTCGCCGCGCGATAGCGAGCCGGCATGGTCCTCGCGGCGGCCATGCAGGCCGATATCGTCGAGAATAGCCTCGGCCTCGTCGCGGATTTCCCGTTCGGAACCGACGCTGCGCAGCATGTTGACGCGGAAAGCCCCGTCACGCCGGGCAAATGCCGGCGCCATGACATTGTGCAGCACCGGCAATTCCGGAAAGATTTCCGGCGTCTGGAACACCCGCGAGATGCCGAGTTGGTTGATCTCGTAGGGGGCCTTTCCGGTCAGTACGGTGCCGTCGAAGATGACCGCGCCGCTCGACGGCGGGATGCGGCCGATGATGACGTTGAGCAGCGTCGACTTACCTGCGCCATTGGGGCCGATGATGGCGTGGGTCTTGCCTTCCTCGATCTGCAAATCGATGTCGGAGAGCGCGCGCAGGCCGCCGAAGTTCTTATGAACGTCGGCCGCATGCAAGATGATGTTGGGCGGTGTCTCGTTCATGTCGCTCCCCCTATTCCGCCGGCTGCACGGACGAAACGCGTTCGGGCGCGGCACTACGGCGCTTCAGGCGCGCCATGAAGCGGTGGAAGCCTTCGACCAGGCCGCCCGGCAGGAACACCACGATCAGCACGAACATCAGGCCGAGCGTCAGATGCCAGCCCTCGCCGACGAATTTGGACAGCACCGTCACCACGAAGCTCTGCACACCGTCGGGCAGAAAGGAAAAGGCGGTGTTGAGCATGTTGGTGTTGATGGCCGAGAAGATGTTTTCGAAATACTTGATCAGCCAAGCGCCTATCACCGGCCCGAACAAAGTCCCCACCCCGCCCAATATGGTCATCAGCACCACGTTGCCGGATTCGGTCCAGCGCATGCGCTCGGCGCCCGCCAGCGGGTCGGTGATCGACAACAGCCCTCCCGCCAGGCCGGCGATCATACCCGAGATGACGAAGGCCGCCAGCATGTAGGGCTTGGTGTTGAAGCCGGTATAATTCATACGCGTCTGGTTGGACTTGATGCCGCGCAGCGCCATGCCGAAGGGCGAGGCGAAGACTTTCTGCGACAGGAAGAAGGTCAAGATCAGGATCACGGCGCACAGATAGAATCCGGCATAGCCAGCGACCGAACTGCCAAGCAGGGTGGGCTGCGGCAGGCCGGCGACGTTGGCCTGCGCGCCGAGCAACGCATCGAGATAGCGCGGATCGTCGCGCGCCAGCAAAAGCCCGGTTTCGCCATTGGTGATCGGCGTCAGCACCGAATAGGCCAGGCTATAGCTCATTTGCGCGAAGGCGAGCGTCAGGATGGAAAAATAGATGCCGGTGCGGCGCAGGCTGAAATAGCCGATGACGAGCGCAAACACGCCGGTAACGACGACGGCGAGCACCATCGCCGGCAGGATGTCCATGGTCAAAAGCTTGAACGACCATACCGTGGTGTAGGAGCCGACGCCGATGAAGGCGGCGTGCCCGAAAGACAGATAGCCGGTGAGACCGAACAGGATGTTGAAGCCGATGGCGAAGATCGCGTAGATCGCGAATTTCTGCATCAGGCCGGGATAGGCGGCGCCGAAGGGCGCCAGCCAGACCGGCATTGTCAGCACCACGACGGTGAAGATCGCGAGAGCGAGGAGGTCCTTGCGAGAAAGCGAGAACATGGCGGATCAGTTCTCCATGATTCCGCGCCGTCCCATCAGGCCGCGCGGACGCACGAGCAGGATGACGACTGCGACGAGATAGATGATGACCTGGTCGATGCCGGGGATGAGCGATTTCACCTCCGTCATCGAGGCGAAGGACTGCAATATGCCGAGTAGGAAGCCGGCCGCCACCGCCCCCGGCAGCGAGCCCATGCCGCCGACCACGACGACCACGAAGCTCAGCACCAGGAAATCCATGCCAAGATGGTAGTTGGGGGCAAGCAGCGGCGTGTACATGACGCCGGCCACGCCTGCGACCACCGCCGCCAGTCCGAAGACGATGGTGAAACGCCGGTCGATGTCGATGCCCATCAGCCCGACGGTCTCGCGGTCGGCCATGCCGGCGCGCACGACCATGCCGAAGGTGGTGAACTGCAGGAAGGCGAAGACGCCGCCGATCACGAGGCCGGAGAACAGAAGATAGATCAGCCGCCACCACGGATAGGTCAGCAAATGCGGGGCCATGCCGAACCAGGCGCCGATATCGGCCGCGCCCCGCAGGTCGCTCGGGATGGGCTGCGGGATGGGGTTGGCGCCAAAGAAAGCCTTGACGATCTCCTGCAAGACGATGGCCAGGCCGAAGGTGACGAGAATCTGCTCGGCATGGCTGCGCTTGTAGAAATGCTTGACGATGCCGCGCTCCATGGCGATGCCGATGACCAGCATCGCCGGAATGGCGAGCAGGATCGAGATCGGCACCGAATAGTCGACCAGAACCGCGCCGAAATCGCCAAACCAGTTTTGCACCAACGGCGTGCGGACCTCGACCGGCTGGCCCCAGGGGGACAGCTTTTCGGGGTCCAGCGTCACCGTTTCCAGCGTGATGAGATAACGGAAGGTGACGGCACAAAAGCAGCCGAGCATAAACAGCGCGCCATGGGCGAAATTCACCACGCCGAGCGTGCCGAAAACCAGCGTGAGGCCAAGGGCGATCAGCGCGTAAGCGCCGCCCTTGTCCAGCCCGTTGAGCAACTGGGACAAGAAAGCATTCATGGAAGTGTCCTTTGGACGGCGGAAAGCGCGGCAGTGCCACAGCCCGGGCGGCAGGAACGCCGCCCGGACCGCAGTCAGATCAGCACTGGTTGGGTTCGTAAGGCCCGAGTTCGCCGCCGAAGATCGACGGATCGTAGATGACCTCCTCGCGGGGCGTCTTGCCGATCACGTTCAGCACGTCGAAGCGGCTGGACGGGCTTTCGTTGCCGCGCACGACCAGCACTTCCTTGAAGCACTGGTGGTCGGTGTCGCGATAAAGCGTCTGGCCGTTGCCCATGCCGTCGAACTCGAAGCCTTCCAGCGCCTTGATGACTTCCGGCGGATAGAAGGTGCCTGCCCGCTCGACCGCATCCGCATAGAGGATTGCCTGGACATAGCCGGTATGGGCCGACTGCGATGGCGGCGCGCCATAGGCTTCGCCATAGGACTTGGTGAAGGTCTTGCTGCCTTCGTCGTCCAACTGCCAGTTCCAGTTCTGCGTGCCGATGATGCCCTTCACGGCGTCACCCGCGCCGACGGCCATCAGTTCCGAGAACATCGGCACGACGATCTCGAAATTCTTGCCGTTGGCCTGCCGCTCGCGCAGGCCGAACTGCACCGCCTGCGGCAGGGAATTGACCATGTCGTGGCCATAGTGGTTGAGGATCAGAAGGTCGGCGCCGGAGTTCAGCACCGGCGTCAGATATTGGGAGTAGTCGCCAAGCCCGAGCGGCGTGCGCACGGCCGCCACCGTTTCCCAGCCGAGCGCCTCGGTCGCGTTCTTGATCGATTCTTCCTGCGTCCAGCCCCAGTTGTAGTCGGCGGTCAGGTGATAGGCGCGGCGTTCCTTGCCATATTCGGCAGCCAGGATCGGCGCGATCGCCACGCCCGACTGATAGCCGTTGAAGAAATGGCGGAAGCCGTAGCGGCGCTTGTCCTTGCCGGTGGTGTCGTTGCCATGCGTCAGGCCGGACATGTAGATGACGCCCATTTCCTGGCACAGCGATTGCTGGGCGACGGCCTCGCCGGTGGTCACGCAGCCGGTGACCATGATGGCGCCATCGCGCTCGATCATGCGGCGCGCGCCGTCGCGGGCGGCGTCGGTGTTTGTCTGGGTGTCGCCGGTCACGTAGTCGACCTTGCGGCCGAGCACGCCATTGCCCTTGAGCGCCAGCGGCTTCATGGTCTTGAGCAGGCCGCCATCGCCTTCGCCGTTGATGTGCTTGATGGCCAGTTCGTAGCCCTTGAGCTGCTCCAGCCCTTCTTCGGCATAGGTGCCGGTCTGCGGCACGTTGAAGCCGAAGACGATCTTGCCCGAGCCGGGATCGTTGCAGAACTGGTTGGCCCAGGCGTTCCTGGTGAAAATATGCGGCGTACCGAGCGCGACAATGCCGGCACCTGCCCCCTTCAGCAGGTTTCGCCTGCTGGTCCGAAAATTAGCCATTTCATCTCCTCCATGCGTCCGAGACTACGGTTTCGCACGCAGGAAGTTGGCACAGTATGTCATTTTCTCAATAAGTATTTGACATTAAATGTGTTTTTTGTCAAAAATTCGAATTTAGTAAATCTATTCTAGTAAATAATTTACAAAACGGCGAGTCAGCCATGCCGAACCACAGAACCCCGATAGGCGCACGCATAAGGCGCAAACGCCTGGCGGCGGGCATCGCCCAAGGCGCGCTGGCGCGCTCGCTCGGGATTTCGGCCAGCTATCTCAACCTGATCGAGAACAACAAGCGCAGCATCGGCGGCAAGCTGCTCTTGCGTATCGGCGAACGCCTCGGCATCGACCTGGAGCATCTTTCGGGCGAGAGCGAGGCGCGCACCATCGCCGCCGTCGGCGACCTGATGGCCGAGCCGCTCATGGCCGGTATCGACATCGACGCCGCGGCGATCCGCGATCTCGTCGCCCGGTTTCCGGAAGCCGGAGTGGCGCTGGCCCGACTCCACCGTGCCTATGACGACGCCACCATGGAAATCGAGGTGCTCCAGCACCGGCTGAAGTCCGACCCACTGCTGTCGCAACTCCTGCATGAGATTCTCAACCGCATCGCTGGCATCAAATCGGGCGCCGAAATCCTCGCCGACATCCCCGACCTGACCGAGGCCGAGCGCGCCCGCTTCGTCGCCACCATCAATTCGCAAGCCCGGGAGTTGGTCCCCACCACCCAGAGCCTCGTGGCCTATTTCGACCAGACCGCCGCCCGGCAGAGGCCGCTCTCGCCAATCCGGGAGGTCGACGAAGCCATCTTCTTGAACAAGAACCATTTCCCGAAACTCGAGCATGTTGCCGACGAGCTGCGCCGCGAACTGGGCGGTGCCGAGACCGAGGAAGCAGCCGTCGCCGAGGCGCTGGAGAAGCGTTTCGGCGTCGCCTGCCGTATCGGCGAACCTTCGGCGTCGCCGACTGACACAGGCGAAGAGGCGTTGCTGCGCTTTCCCGAAACCATGTCGCGCCCGGCGCGTCTGTTTTGGATGCTGCGCGCCTATGCCACTCATGCCGCCGCCGCCAGCCTCGACGAGGCGACCGGGCATCTCACCCTTTCGACCGCCGAAGCGAAAACTCTCGCCCGCCGCGCGCTCTCCTCCTATGTCGCCGGCGCAATCATGATGCCCTATGACGCCTTCCTCTCGATGGCCGAGGAAAGGCGCTACGACGTCGAACTCTTGAGCAGCCTTGCCGGCGTCAGCTTCGAGCAAGCCGCGCACCGCCTGGTGACGCTGCGCCGCAAGGGCCGCGAGGGCGTGCCCTTCGGCTTCCTGCGCGCCGACCGCTCCGGACGCCTCACCAAGCGCTTTCCCCTTCCCGGCCTGACCATACCTGGTTTCGGCCACGGGTGCCTTTTGTGGCCGATCTACGATGCCTTCTCGACCGGGGGCGTGGAACGGCAGCTATCGATATTTCCAGGTGGCGGCCGTTTCCTTTTGGTCGCCAAGGCCGTCTCCAAGCATGCCGCCAGCTTTCGCGAAAAGCCGCTGGTGTTTTCCATCATGCTGGCCTGCGACGTCGTTCACGCCGACCGAACCGTCTATGGCGACGGCGTCGATCTTGGCGGCAAGCCGGTCGAAGTCGGCCCATCCTGCCTGCCCTGCTCACGCCTGACTTGCGCCCACAGGCAGCAGATACCGGTCTAGGTGTTCACCTGAACCCCTTCCAAAGCCGTCAAGGTAGGTTCCGCCTCCCGCCACACGGGCAAGGTGATGCGGAAGCAAACGCCGGGCAACGCTCCCCTGGTCAGTTCGAGCCGCCCGTTCAACTTGCCGACGATCTTGTGGCTGATGTTGAGGCCGAGGCCGAGCCCTTGCGAGTCCCGCATCGTGTCCGGGTCGGCACGGACGAATTTCTCGAAGATCTTGTTGTGGTATTGCGGCGGAATGCCGGGGCCGTTGTCGGAAATCTCCACAATATACTCGTCCAGCGTGACCCGCGAGGAAATGTGCACGACGGGATTTTCTGAGTCATTGTGCGAGATGGCGTTGGCGATGATGTTGATGAACACCTGGCTCAGCCTGCCCGTATCGGCCAGAACGAGGCAGTCACCCGCGCGCGCGCCATTCTCGATCAGGACCAAGCGTTTCTTGGCCAGCGCCTCGCATACCGCGATGGCCTGCTCCAGAATTTCCTCTGCATCGACCGGCACGTTTTCCCAGTTGCGCTCGCCATGCTCAAGGGCGCTGAGGTCGAGAATCTCGTCCAGCAGCCTGGTCAGCCGCACGCTTTCATTGTGTATGGTGCCGATGAAGCGCACCCGCTGCGCCGAGGTCAGGTCTTCCGGTTCCCGCAGGATTTCGGCGAAGGAGCGGATCGAGGTCATCGGCGTGCGCAACTCGTGACTGACCTGCGAAAGGAAGTCGTCTTTCTGGCGGTGAAGGTCCTGCAAAAGCCCATTCGCCTCCTTCAGTTGCTGGGCGGTGGAGTGAAGCTCCTGCGACTTCAATTCAAGCGCATGCGAATACTCGATCGCCTGCTGGGTTTCGTCGGCCATCTGCATCATCTCCTCCAGCGAAGTGGAGTCGCCGGCCACGGCCTTGGTGAGCAGGATATGTGCGGAAGCCGAGCCGATGGAGCCGGCCAGTTCCCGCTCCAATCGCGCGATGAAATTGGCGGAGACGCCCTGCGACGCGTTGCCTTGCCGGTGCGGCACGCCGGCGGAATCGAACAGCGCTCCCGCCCGTTGCCAGCCCAGCACCCGCTCCGCAACGAAAAACAGCTCGCTGGTCGAGGCCGAGCCGCGGATGATGCGCGGCCGCAACGAGGCGGAACGGCGAAAGACATCGACGAACAGCGAAGCCTGGATGCGCTCCAGCGCGTTCTGGCTGGTCGCCACCGAAACGCACAGCAATGTGGAGATGTTGGCGAGCAGGCTCCAGAATACGGAATGGACCAGCGGGTCCATGCCTTTCATGCCGAACAGCCCCTCGGGGCGCAGGGCGCTTATGCCCCAGGGTCCATTGGCAACCAGCTCGGCCATCGAAGGGCTGACGGAGGCGAAGGATGGCAGGAACAGCGTCCAGGCCCAGACGACGAAGCCGACCGAGATGCCGGCGAGCGCGCCGTTCATCGTCGCCCTGCGCCAGTAGAGGGCGGCAAGCATCGCAGGCAGGAACTGGGCGACGCCACCGAAGGAGATCAGGCCGATGGGCGCCAGCGCATCCGAATCCTGCGTCAGCCAGAAATAGAGGAAGCCGAGCAGCAGCATGCCGGCAATCGAGATGCGGCGGCTGCGCAGCAACAGCCGGGCAATGTCGCGCTCGCCCGTTTCCTCGCCAAGCGGCACGGCGCGCAGCGCCAGCGGCACCACGATATGGTTCGACACCATGATCGACAGCGCGATCGAGGCCACGATGATCATGGACGTGGCGCTGGAGAAGCCGCCGATGAACGCGAAAAGCGCCAGCGCGTCATGGCCGGTCACCATCGGCAGCGTGAGGACGAACATGTCCGGGTTCGATCCGGACGGCATGGTGGAGAGGCCATAAAGCGCGATCGGCATGGTGAACAGGCACATGACCAGCATGTAGGAGGGAAACGCCCACGCGGCGGTGCGCAGATGGTCCTCGTTGGAATTCTCCACCACGGTGATCTGGAACTGTCGCGGCAGGCAGATGACCGCGCAGGCGGACAAAAACAGCACCGCCACCCAGCGGCTGCCGAAAGGTTCACGCTCGTGAATACGCACGCCCGCCTCCACCGCGCGCGCATAGATATCGGAAATGCCGTCGCTGACGCCGAAGATGACGAACATGCCGACCGCGACCAGGGCCAGCAGCTTGACCACGGCCTCGAAGGCGATGGCCGCCACCACGCCTGGATGATGTTCGCGCGCGTCCACATTGCGCGTCCCGAACAGGATGGTGAATACCGCCATGCCGATGGCCACGGCCAACGCCAGCGTCACCTCGTCCAGCATGGCAAGATGGCCGGTTCCGTCTCCCTTGGCGACTGAAACGGTCTGGATCGAGGTGGTGATGGCCTTGAGCTGCAAGGCGATATAGGGGGTAATGCTGACCACCGCGATCAGCGTGATCAGCACAGCAAGCCTGCTCGACTTGCCGAAGCGCGAGGATAGAAAGTCGGCGATCGAGGTGATGTGCTGGCTGTGGGCGATACGGATCAATTTGCGCAGCAGGAACCACCAGCCGACGAAAACCAGCGTCGGTCCCATATAGATCGCCATGAATTCCAGCCCGTTGCGGGCGGCGGTGCCGACGGCGCCGTAGAAGGTCCAACTGGTGCAGTAGACGGAAATGGACAGCGTGTAGATCGCCGGCGAACTCAGGAAACCGGCATTTCCACGCTTGGCGCGAGCATCCGACACATAAGCCAGCAGGAACAGCAGCCCGACATAACCGACGGCGGTCAGGATCACGAAATCCGGCGAAAGCATCATGCGTCCCCGGGAGGATCTGCCGATGACGGCCGCATGTTCTTCTCCTGCATTGCAATGGGCGTCGTTTCTCGAAACTGCTTGCGGCGCGAGAGCAGCACAGCGCCTGCAATGACCAGGAGCCACACACCGAACAGGTAAAGCACTTCGAGCGGCACCCCGAAGGGTGCCCGCAAGCCCTCGAACAGGTTGAGAAGCGGCGGCATCAAAAGAACAATACCGAAGAAGGGCACCAGAACCGCGACGTCCTCACGTCCAGCCTGTTCCCCCTTCAAGGGAGTGGGCCGGTCAGGCATGGGCGACAGGGCGCGGCTGATTGTCGAGAATACGGCGGACCGCATCCACCACATCGCCATTCGCATAGGGTTTGGTGATAAAGCCATCCGCCTTCAGATGCATCGCCGCCTGCCGGTCGTATTGCTGGCCGCGCGCGGTCAACATGACCACGGAGGTGGAAGCAAAAGTCGCGTTGGAACGCAGCGTCTTGAGGACATCGAGCCCGCCGCGCTTGGGCAGCATGATGTCGAGCAGGATCATGCGCGGCCGGAAACGGAACGCCGCCTCCAGTGCGGCCTCGCCATCGCGCGCCACGCCGACGGACCAGCCACAGCGCGTGAGGATGAACTCAAGCGATTCCAAAATCGCCTGCTCATCTTCGACAATGAGAATGTCCGTCATGACAGCAGCCCCTCCCAAGGCCGTGAACGGTCTTGCCGCGCCACTATACGATCAACATCGCCGGACAATTTGCGCTGTCCGATCTTCTTCTTTTTATCAATCCTTATCCCAGTCCAAATCGGCAGGTAAATCAAGCCGCCTACTAGTTGTTCAGATATTAGGCTGGCGTTCCGCTTAGCGATCGTGTGTGGAGTGCTGCGCTTTGCGCAAATTAACTGTCCGCTGTCGGGGCGGCAGCGGATTGACAGCTTGCCCCAAGAGAACAACAAAATCGGAAATCGCGACAAAAGACGCAACGCAAGAACGGAAAAGGAAGATTTGTCGAAATGATATCCCGTCGCTGCAAGAATGACGACGGTCGAATGGCGCTAAGCACTTGAATGGGATGGTGGGTGCGACAGGGATCGAACCTGTGACCCGCTGATTAAGAGTCAGCTGCTCTACCAACTGAGCTACGCACCCACACCGCCGAAAAACCAGCGTTGGCGCGCATATAACCGGCGCTATCTGGCATGTCTAGCCCCGCGCGATCATTTCCTGATAAATCGCCGAAGTAGTTTGGCATTCCGTCTCCGTGCGGCCCAATCTTCGGCACTGCTAGGCGAAAATCCGGCCTTCGCCGAGCTTCACCGCATGCCCGCCTATGCGCGCTGCGGTCAGTTGCCGACGCTCCACCTCGAGTTCAAGCCGGATCTTCGAGGGCCTTCCCATTTCCAGCCCCTGCTCGATCCAGAAACGCGACATGCCCTCTCCCGGCTGGTCGAAATGCATGATCGCGCCGGCGAAGGCGGCCGCTGCCGAACCGGTCGCCGGGTCCTCGTAGGACGGGTTTCCGGGAACGAACATGCGCACATGAAAGGCGCTGTCGTGGCTCACCGTTTCGCGGCAGTAGATATAGGGGCTGGCAAAGGCCCATTCGCTCTTGCGCGGCGCCAGTTCCGCCCAGGCCTGGTTGTCCAGGCGCGCTTTGGCCGCGGCGTCCAGGCCGCTGACCGGAATGGTCACATAGGGAACCCCTGCGGACCAGAAAGAGGGGCGATGGTTTTCGAAACCGACCTCGTGCGGACCCAGGCCAAGCGCTGCGCCGATCGCCTTCGCATCGGCGGAAAGCTCCATCGCTTCCGGCAGCTTCGCCAGATCGAATTCGGCGAAGGTCGCCCCTTCGGCCTTCCACACCGCGCAGCGCACCGGACCGATATTTTCCTCCAGCACGAAAATGCCCGTCCCGTCGCCGGAATTACCGAGTTCTGCAAGCGCAACGGCGCTGCCCACGGTGGGATGGCCGGCGAACGGCATCTCGTAATCAGGCGTGAAGATGCGGATGCGCGCGCGGTGCGCCGCATTGTCGGCCGGCAGCACGAACACCGATTCGGACAGGTTGAATTCGCGCGCGATCCGCTGCATCGCCTTGGTGTCCAGACCGTCGCAGTCCAGCACGATGGCGAGTGGGTTGCCCGTCAGCCGCTCGGTCGTGAACACATCATAGAGCAGATAGCTGCGACCCTGCATTGCCGAAAACCCCTGCCAAAGCGCCAAACGTGAGCGAAAATTAATTTGTATTTCAGACCCCAAGGCCTGATGTGTGACAATTAGGGATGCCACATTTGCTATAGGGGTCCGGCATGGACCAGATTGTCAATCCGCCAAAAGCGGAATCGGAGGCTTCCATCGAAGCCAGCCTCGGCCTGGATCGCAAGGGCGTATCCAGCGTTCGGCGCCGGCGCGTGTGGCTCTACGCGTTGCTGGCTCTGCTCGCCGCAGCCGTGGCCGTCTTTGCCTATAGCCGCCTGACCGCGGCGCCAATGAGGATCGAATACGTCGCCCAGCCTGCAACACGTGCCGATCTCACCGTCGAGGTTTCGGCAACCGGAACCCTGCAGCCGCTCAACCAGGTCGACATTTCAAGCGAATTGTCCGGCGTCGTCCGCTCCGTGTCGGCTGAGGAAAACCAAGAGGTGAAGAAGGGCGATGTGCTGGCCGCTCTCGATACCTCCAAGCTCGAAGCCCAGATCGAACGTGCAAAGGCATCCGCCAAGGCTGCCGAAGCCAATGTCGAGGATGCCGCCGTCACCTTGCGGGAAAACGACAAGGCTCTGGAACGTACCGCGGCCCTTGCCAAGCGCGGCATGGCGACAGACCAGGCGCTTGAGGCGGCGACCGCAACCCGCGACCGGTCTCGCAGCGCCATGGACATCGCCGAAGCCAACCTCGCCATCGCCGAGGCGGATGTGAAGTCGCAGCAGACCGATCTGGCCAAGAGCACGATCTATGCCCCCATCGACGGCATCGTGCTCACCCGCTCCGTCGATCCTGGACAAACCGTGGCATCGTCCTTGCAGGCGCCGATCCTGTTCGTCATCGCCGCAGACCTCAAGAAAATGGAGCTGAAAGCCGCCATCGACGAGGCCGACATCGGCACGGTCAAGCCGGGCCAGCAGTCGCGCTTCACGGTCGATGCCTTTCCCGAGCGCATATTCAACGCCGAAATCCGCGACATTTCCTATGCCTCCGTCACCACCGACGGCGTCGTCACCTACGATGCCAGGTTGGGCGTCGCCAATGACGAGCTTCTGCTCCGCCCGGGCATGACGGCGACAGTCACGGTCGTCACCAAGCAGGCCAACGATGCGCTTACCGTGCCATCGGCCGCGTTCCGCTACCGGCCGACCGTTCAACAAAGCGGCAACAACTGGAGCATCCTGAGCATGTTCACCGGCCGCATGGGTCGTCCGTCCGGCAATCGGTCGCGCCAGCAGGCGCAGCCTCCGGCAGACGGTTCACGCACGCTCTATGTCCTGAAGGACGGCGCTCCACAGCCGGTAAGCGTCAAGATCGGCTCCACCAACGGCGAACTGACCGAAATCCTGTCCGGTCTCTCCGAGGGCGATCAGGTCATCACCGCGCAGCAGCAGCGGAGCTAGCTCATGGCAGCCGGCCCCCTGCTCATCACCTTCGACAAGGTCTGGAAGACCTACGGCGAGGGCGAAGCCCAGGTTCATGCCCTTGCCGGTGTCGACCTTGCCATACGCCGTGGCGAGTTCGTCGCCATCATGGGGCCGTCCGGTTCCGGCAAATCGACCTCCATGAACGTCATCGGCTGCCTCGATACGCCGACCGCCGGAACCTATTCCTTCATGGGCGTCGATGCCGGCCGCCTCGACCGCAACCGGCGCGCGCTGTTGCGCAATCTCTATATCGGCTTCGTCTTCCAGGGCTACAATCTCCTGCCGCGCACCACCGCTGCCGAGAACGTCGAATTGCCGCTCATCTACCGTGGCGTGCCGGCAGGCCAGCGCCGCGCGCTAGCCATGAACGCGCTGGCCGAAGTCGGTCTCAAGGGCCGCGAGCATCACACGCCGGCCGAACTGTCCGGCGGCCAGCAGCAGCGCGTGGCCATCGCGCGCGCCATCGTCACCCGCCCCACCCTTGTGGTAGCCGACGAGCCGACCGGAAACCTCGATACCGCCCGCAGCCACGAGATCATGGAGTTGCTGACCCAACTCAACGTGGACCTCGGCCTCACCATTGTCATGGTGACCCACGAGGTCGACGTCGCCACCTACGCACAGCGCACCATCGGCTTCCTCGACGGCCACGTGGCTTCCGACACCCGGAACCCCCGGCAGGCGGTGGCGCCGTGATCTGGGAAACCATCCGCCTCGCCCTGCGCTCGGTGCGCCGCAACGCCTTGCGCTCGTTCCTGACCCTGCTCGGCATCGTCATCGGCGTCGCTGCCGTCATTGCCATGCTGACCATCGGGTCTGGCACGACGGAAAAGGTCAAGGCCGACATCGCTAAGTTGGGTTCCAACCTCCTTGTCGTGCGCGCCGGCCGCCCCGCGGGGCCCGGCGGCCACGATGCGGCCACGCGCCAGCTTGGCGAAAAGGAGTTGAGTGCGCTCGATCTGCGCCTCACCGGCGCCCGCGCCATTGCGCCGGCTTCGCAAAAGCAGGTCCGCGTCATCTACGGCACGGAAAGCCTCACCGCAGGGGTCACCGGCACCGATGCGGCCTTCCTCGACGCTCGCGACTGGAAACTCGTGTCCGGGCGCGCCTTCACGGAATCCGAAACGCGCGGCGGTGCCGGCGTCTGCCTCATCGGCGAAACCGTGCGCCAGCAGTTCTTCGGCGCCGGCGATCCCGACGGCGAACTGATCCGCGTCAACAGGACCACTTGCAAGATCATCGGCTTGCTGGAACCGAAAGGCTATACCGGTTTCGGGCAGGATCAGGACAATGTCGTGCTGATGCCGCTCACGGCATTCCAGCGCCGCATCGCCGGCAATCGCGACATCGACAACATCTACGTCGCTGCCGATGACGCAACACCCACGACTGAGTTGCTGCCGCGCGTCGAAAATATCCTGCGCGACGTGCGCCGCATCCAGCCCGACCGCGAGGACGACTTCGCCATCCGCGACATGACCCAGATCGCGGAAACCATGACCAGCGCCACGGCCACCATGACCGGCATGCTGGGTGCTGTCGCCGGCGTCAGTCTTCTGGTCGGCGGCATCGGCATCATGAACATCATGCTGGTGTCGGTGACCGAGCGAACGCGCGAGATCGGCATCAGGCTCGCCATCGGCGCGCAGGAAAAGCACATCCTCATCCAGTTCCTGGTCGAGGCGACCGTGCTGTCGCTGCTCGGCGGAATTATTGGTATCTTGCTTGGCCTTTCCTTGGCCGGCCTGGCTTCGGCAACGCTTGCCATCCCCTTTGTCCCAAGTCCCGCCGTAATCATGCTCGCTGTCGGTTTTTCCGCCCTGATCGGCATGGTGTTCGGCTTCTTCCCGGCCTTGCGCGGCGCCCGGCTTGATCCGATCGACGCACTTCGGCACGAATAACGTCAGGCTTGCGGGTCGGAAACGGGATTGGCAAAGTGCCATTGCACCAGCGGCAGCATATGCGGCATCAGCCCCTCGGGAAGGTCGCTTGCACTGCGGATGATCACCGGCCCCGCGATCTCCGGCTCGGCCTCGGTCGCGACATGGGCTTCGATGAGCCCGGCAATCTCTGCAGCGGTCTCCGCCATCCGGTAACGGCGAAAGATCACCGTTCCGCTGTTCATCGCCAGCACATGGTAGCTGCGGTCGCGCTCGGCTTTGCCGAGGTCGAGGCCGGTTTCCTCACGGACCTCGCGGATCATGTTGTAGTCGACATCGACAAGGCCGTCGAAAAAATCGGTCGGCTCGAACGAGCCGGCGGCGAAGTAGACCCGGCCCGCATTGACTGTGTGCGCTCCCATGCGGATCGCCACCAGCGCGCCGTCGCCTGCCACCAGCATCGCATGGGCGAACGCATGCGCTGCACCCGATGCCGCACGGTTGTTACGCCAATGCAGGAACGTCGAATAGCGCACAGGATGGCAAACTCCTGAAAGCCGTCCCTCGCGAAAGCTGAGTTCCGACAGCAGCACCACCGTGCCGTCGAACAGCGCCGGGTTGCGGGCGAACTCGCGCTGCCAGTTTGCCGTGATCTCCCGCGCATGGTCGCGTTCGAAGGGATGCGGCTTGGAATCGAGCCGCACGTCGATCCGCTCGACTGGCAAGATGACATCGCGAGGCAGGTCGAAACTCACCGCAGACACTCAAATAATGTCGAACGTCACCGCCACCGGGCAGTGATCGGAGGCCTTCGGCCTGTCCCACCCCGCACGCGGGAAACGGTCGACTTCCTGCCCCGGCGGGAAAGGCGTGCGGAACGGTTGCCCGCTGCGGATAATGTCCGGGACCGACGACGCATTCTGTGCCGCCAGCCCTTTGGACAGCAGTATATAGTCGAGTTGGCACAGATGCCGCTCCTGCGGTCCGCGCGTGTGATAGAGCGTCCACCGGTCCAACTCCGGCCTGCGCTCGACGACGTTTTCGCAAAATCCCCCGGCGAGCAGCACGTTGAGACAGGATTGGCTCTCGTCCACCACGTCGAAGCGATAGCCCGTGTGCGCATCTCCATCGATGAGCGTTCGCTGCCGGTAGTCGTTCATGTCGCCGCAGATCGCCCAGTGCTTGTCGGCGGCATGATCCTTGCCGAAGCGCTCCTCGATGATGCGCCGCACCGCTTGCGCCTCGGCAATGCGAACCGGCATCGTCGCCGCCCGGCCGTCGAGGCCATTGCGTGGCGAACCCATCGACTTGAAATGAACGAGGTAGAGCGTCAGCGGCGCACCGCCGATCTTGAGATCGATCTCCAGGCAGTCGCGCCGGAAGATCCGCTCATGCGGCTCCTGGCCAAGTGCGGCCAGTTCCGGCGTGTGCAGGCCGAATTGCTCGAAGGTGACGTGCGCGTGGCTGGTCATGCGCACGAATTCGATCGGCTGGCCGTGCGCCGTCTCGTCTCGCATCATCAGTGCCACGTCGATGCCGCGCGAATCATTGCCCGCCGTGGTGTATTTCTGCCGGTAGCCCTGCCCCACCATCTTGAACAGATAGCCGTATTCGAAGGCTTTCAACGCCTCGACATTGTCGACCTCCTGCATGCAGATGATGTCGGCCCGCGTCGCCGCGATGGCAAGCGCCGTCAACTGGCGGGTGTCGTCGGAATGGGCGATGGCCCGCGCCTGCTCCAGTACCCGATACTCGGCTTCCGTCTTGATATCGAACAGGGCGAGCGTCCTGTCCTGATTGAGCTGGTTGCGGAAACCGGAGAAATCGAACCTGTTCATCAGGTTTTCGACATTGAAGGTGGCAAGGCGCAATGACATGGGTGCGAGAATTGCCTGCTGACGGCGCCAAACACAAGCCCGGCGG
Source organism: Mesorhizobium sp. Root157 (assembly GCF_001427385.1). GTDB lineage: Bacteria > Pseudomonadota > Alphaproteobacteria > Rhizobiales > Rhizobiaceae > Mesorhizobium. Next base: position 170,723 of record NZ_LMGJ01000035.1, on the reverse strand, counting down.
AACCTTTGCCGTTCATTTCCCGTTCAGGAGCAAAGCGCCATTGTGCCGCCATGCGATCCTTGTGACGGGCGTGGGGCCTTGTTCATTTGGAGTGTCCGATGAAACCGCTTCTCTCCTCCCCTATGAAAGTCGGGCTGGCCGCCTTGTGCCTTGTCGCCGGCCTCTCCGTTCCGGCAATGGCCGGCCCAGCGCCTGTATCCTCGCCCGCCCTGCCGGCAGCCGGCCAGAGCGGTATCGTGCTTGTGCGCGACGGCGACTGGCGCGAGCAGTATCAGGACCGGCGCTGGTGGCGCATGCGCCAAGGCGACTGGCGGCGCCATTATCGCGAAGACCGACGCTGGCGCAGGCCTCATTACCGCAGTTCGGGTCTGTATTTCAGTTTCGGCCTTGGAGCGCCGGCATACCGCTACTATGCCGAACCGCGGCGGTACTATCAGCCGCAGCGTATCGGCAACGCCCATGTGATCTGGTGCTATTCCCGCTATCGCTCGTACCGGGCCTACGACAACACGTTCCAGCCGTATAACGGCCCACGCCGGCAATGCTGGTCGCCATACCGATAGAGATCGCTTGGCGCCGCATCCCTTGCGGCGCCGCCATTTTGGTCAGTTGGCGATGAATTCGACACCGACACGCGCCGTGTCGCGCCACCTCACCCGGGCGGCACGCGTCATTGATCCCTTTACCACGAGATCGAACCTGCTCGGCACTGCCGACGTCTCGCCGAAATGCAACAGCGCGCCTTGCTCGGATTCGTTGCGCACCACTCCTTCCAGCGCACCATAGCCATTGTTGAAGGATAGCGTCGCACCCTTCAGCACCCGCCGGCGCACAGTGGCGCGGCGATCGGCAAAGACCTCGCCGTCCAGTTCGATCGACTTTTCCTTGATTGTATCCATCGTCCCTTTCCAGTGGCCCATCCATTGGCAAGCCAGAAACGTGCCAGCCCGCCTGTTCTGGAATGGAACATAAGAAAAGGGCCGGCAGCCTGAGACCACCAGCCCTTCGAGCTTGAAAATCCGATGGCGGCCCGGTGCGCGCTGTCAGCTGGTGATGGGCTTCGAGGAGCCGGAGCGAAGCGTACATAAAAGTACGCAAGCACCGGAAGCCGAGAAGACCGCGCCAGATGGCCAGCGCAATGGGCCGAGGCGGATTTTTTTTAGTTCTTGGCCTTGTCCACCAACTGATTCTTGGCAATCCACGGCATCATGGCGCGCAGCTTGCCACCGACCTCCTCGATCTGGTGTTCGTCGTTGTTGCGGCGGATACCCTTGAAGCGCGACATGCCGGCACGGTACTCCTGCATCCACTCCGAGGTGAACTTGCCGGTCTGGATGTCCTTCAGCACGCGCTTCATCTCGGCCTTGGTGTCGGCGGTGATGATGCGCGGGCCCGACACGTATTCGCCCCACTCGGCGGTGTTTGAGATCGAGTAGTTCATGTTGGCGATGCCGCCCTCATAGATCAGGTCGACGATCAGCTTCACTTCGTGCAGGCACTCGAAATAGGCCATTTCCGGCGCATAGCCGGCTTCCACCAGCGTCTCGAACCCGGCGCGGATCAGTTCCACCAGGCCGCCGCACAGCACCACCTGCTCGCCGAACAGGTCGGTCTCGCACTCCTCGCGGAAGTTGGTCTCGATGATTCCCGATCGTCCGCCGCCGACGCCGCAGGCATAGGACAGAGCGAGATCGAGCGCATTGCCCGAGGCATCGTGGTTGACGGCGACCAGGCATGGCACGCCGCCGCCCTTCTGGTATTCGCCGCGCACCGTATGGCCGGGGCCCTTCGGCGCGATCATGACGACGTCGACCGTGTCCTTCGGCTCGATCAGGCCGAAATGCACGTTGAGGCCGTGCGCGAAGGCGATTGCCGCGCCGTCACGGATGTTCGGCGCGATTTCGTCCTTGTAGATGTCGGCCTGCAGTTCGTCGGGCGTCGCCATCATCATCAGGTCGGCCCACTTGGCGACCTCGGCCACGCTCATCACCTTGAGGCCGTCGGCTTCAACCTTCTTGGCCGTCGCCGAACCCGCCTTCAGGCCGATGGCGATGTCCTTGACGCCCGATTCCTTCAGGTTGAGCGCATGCGCCCTGCCCTGCGAGCCGTAGCCGATGATGGCAACCTTCTTGCCCTTGATGAGATTGAGATCGGCGTCGCGATCGTAATAGACACGCATTGTAGAAGTCCTTCCCGTTTTGAATCCGAATAGCTCTATTGGTCTTTCCTTGCCCCGTAGAGAGCGAGAAACTGTTTTGTGGCGCGCGCCGCGTCTTCGGCGATCGCCGCTTCCGTCAGGCCCGGCCAGTCGCCCAGCAAAAGACGAATCTGCACGTCACGCGCGACCAGCCCGAAAAACGTCCGGAACGCCGTCTCGGCATCCTCGAAAGCCAGGTAGCCGCCGCGCTTGCCCGCATCGAGAACCGGCTTCAACCGCGTGGCCAGCGCAAAGCGCCCGTTCTCCAGCACAATGGCGCCCAGATTGTCCCTGCCCGATCCGGCATGGCTGATGGCAACGCGATTGAGCGCAATCGACGTGTCGCTGGAAATAACCTTGAGCCAATCGCGCGCATAGCCTTCCAGGCTCTCGGTGAGTGAAACGAGATCGATGTTGCCCTGGTCGACGGGCACCACCCGCACCTTGGAAGCTTGCCAGCGCACAGTCGCGTTGAGAAGTCCGTCGCGGTCGCCGAACCACTTGTACAGGCTTTCCTTGGAGCATCTTGCCCTGCGCGCCACCGCCGCCATGGTCAGGTTGTCCCCGTCCTCCACAAGCAGGCGCAAAGCAGTGTCCAGCACGTCCTTTTGACGTTCCGTCAGCCTTTCGCCATCCAGTGTTCCGCCTGTCTGCAACACACTCTTCCTGCCAGAGCCAGCTCAATTGCATTGCCGTACCGTACGTTACGGTTCTGGCTATGCCCCATTCTGATCCTGCACGCAAGAGGGCATTGCGGGGCAGTCGCGGAAAGACTTCAGGTGGCAGCCGGCGGCGACATACCCGACGCCGCCAGGCCGGCTTTGCGGGCGTTCAGATCGCCACTTGCGTGCCGATCTCGACCACCCTGCCGGTCGGGATCTGGAAATATTCCGTCGCGTCGGCGGCGGAACGCGCCAGGCCGATGAACAGCCGGTCCTGCCAGCGTGGCATGCCGGAATTCGGCGAAGCTTTCAGCGAACGGCGCGACAGGAAGAACGACGTGGTCATGATGTCGAATTTCCAGCCTTGCTTGCGGCAGGAGGCCAGCGCCCGCGGAATATTGGGCTGTTCCATATAACCGAAGGTCAGCGTCACGCGCATGAACAGGTCGTTGATGGTTTCCATCTTCACCCGCTCGCTGTCGGGCACCCTTGGCCGCGGAGCGGTCACCACCGAAAGGATCACGTTCTGCTCGTGCAGCACCTTGTAGTGCTTGAGACTGTGCATCAGCGCGGTCGGCGCGCTGAGCGGATCGCTGGTCAGGAACACAGCCGTTCCCGAAACGAGTTGCGGCTTTTTCTTGATCAGGTTGCCCGCGAGGAAATCGAGCGGAATTTCGTTCTTGCGCGTCTTGTCGAACAGGAAGCGGCTGCCCCTGATCCAGGTCACCATGATCAGTCCCATGACGCAGGCAACGCTGATGGACACCCAGCCGCCGTCCGCCACCTTGAACGCATTGGACAGGAAGAAACCGGCATCGATGATGCCGAACAACAGCGCAAGCGCCAGTGCGGCGCCAAACCGCCATTTCCACATCGAGCGCATCACGACAAACAGAAGGAAGGTCGTCATCAGCATTTCACCGGTGACCGAAATACCGTAGGCGGACGCCAGCGAACTGGAATCGCCGAAACCGACGACGAGCAGCATGACCGAAATGGCGATGACGAAATTGACGCGCGGCATGTAGATCTGGCCGAGTTGCATTTCAGAGGTGTGCTGCACCTCGATGCGCGGCAACAGGTTGAGTTGCACCGCCTGCCGGGTCAGTGAAAAAGCCCCGGAAATGACCGCCTGGCTGGCGATGACGGTTGCTGCGGTGGCCAAGGCAACCATTGGCGCAAGCCCCCATTCCGGTAACATCTCGAAGAACGGCTTGTCAGGCACGGTCCCGCGCGCCAGCACGTAGGCGCCCTGCCCGAAATAGTTGAGCAGCAGGCACGGGAACACGATCGAAAACCAGGTCAGCACGATTGGCCGGCGACCGAAGTGACCGAGATCGACATAGAGCGCTTCGGCGCCGGTCACCGCCAGGAAAACCGCGCCGACGGTGATGAAGGCCACATCCGGTTCCGCAAACAGATAAAGCAGCGCATGATAGGGGTTGATCGCAAACAGCACGCTGGGATCGTCCCATATGTGCAGCAGTCCGGCGACGCCCAGGGCCAGGAACCAGAAAGCCATGATGGGGCCGAAAACCACGGCAACGCGTCCGCTGCCGAAGCGCTGAACCGAAAAAAGCAGCGCCAGGATAACCAGCGTGATGGGCACGACGTAAGGATCGAAGGCCGGCGTCACCACCTCTAGGCCTTCCACCGCCGAAAGCACCGAGATGGCCGGCGTGATGACCGAATCGCCGAAAAACAGCGCTGCGCCGCACAGCCCGACGCCGAGAATCCATTTTGACCCCGCCGGATAGGCGCTACGGGCAAGGGCCATCAGGGAGAGCGTGCCGCCCTCGCCGTTGTTGTCGGCACGCAGCACGAATGCGACGTATTTGATCGTTACGATAATGGTCAGCGCCCATACGATGAGCGAAAGCACGCCCAGCACATCCTCGCGGATGAAGGTCGGACCCGAGGCGTGCAGCGCCTCGCGAAAGGCATAGATCGGGCTGGTGCCTATGTCGCCATAGACCACGCCGAGCGCGCCCACCATCAAAACCCCGGTGCTTTGCTTTTCAGGCTCGGGTTGAGTGGATTGTTCGACGGGTTCTGCCTCCCTACCAGTGTTGGTAAAGGCCATGGACGACACTCCGATCAGCGCGCGGTGCTCTACCCTTGCTGCAACGCAATATCAAGTACCTGGCCTGCCCGTGGTGCGGAGCGATCATCTACCAGCCGCAGGCTTTCAGGAAGCGCCGAGTCGTTCCGGCCATGCCATACTCCAGTGCATCGGCCGTCAAGCCATGGCCGATGGACACTTCCGAAAGCTGCGGAATGCGCTTGATGAGGGCGGGCAGATTGGCCACCACAAGGTCATGTCCTGCATTGACGGCAAGCCCGTATTCGAATGCGGCCTCAGCCGTTTTGCCTAATCTTTCCAGTTCTTTCGCCACCTTTGCGGAATCTGCATACGAACTTGCGTAGGGGCCTGTGTACAGTTCGATGCGGTCGGTGCCCGTATCGTGCGCCGCCCCCACCCCGGCGGGGTCGGCATCGGAGAACAGCGAGACACGAAATCCCCCCTTTTTAAGGCGCATTACAATCGGTTTCAGAAACGCTGCCTGTTCGACAAAGTTCCAGCCATGATCGGAAGTAGCTTGCGAAGGATCGTCCGGCACCAGCGTGACCTGTTCGGGTTGGTGCTTTTCGACGAGTTGGAGGAAATCCTCGGTCGGATAGCCCTCGATGTTGAACTCCGCTTCAGGGAATTCGTCATCGATAAGGGCACGGATCTCGGGCAGATCCGAATCGCGCGTGTGCCTTTGGTCGGGTCGCGGATGCACCGTCAATCCATGCGCGCCTGCGGCAAGCGCGATACGGCCAAGTCCAACGACGCTCGGCCACGGCAGGTCACGCCGGTTGCGAAGCATGGCGATGGCGTTCAGGTTGACCGACAATTTTGCAGGCATTCCCGTCTCCGGCTTGTTTGCGCAGCGCATCTATACTGCCTTTGGCGGGAACAGACAGCCATTTCATGTGTTCCAGTAAACGGGCACGGCCTCATCAAAGGGGCGGGGTCAAACAAGGATCGATCATGAGTTTCCTCGAGAGCGTTCCGGCAATTCGCCGCATCGAGACGACACGAAGCGACCTGCTTGCCGTCGATATCGTTGGTATGCTCACCCCTGCCGATGCCGAGAACCTGTTCGGCCTTCTTGAGGCTGCCTATGCGCTACACCCCAGGATTGACGTCTTTGTTCGGCTGGCGGACTACGAAGGCGTCGAGTGGACGCATATCGCTTCCGAAACCGTCGAAAAGGGCAAGGCCGAGGCGACCGAGCATGTCGGGCGCTGCGCAAGTGTCGGTGAACCGAACTGGATAGCCGATGTGCAGGGCCTCTTTACCCCCTCCCTACCCGTCGAATTGAAGCACTTTGCCGCTGCGGACGAGGCAGCCGCGTGGAAATGGCTGGGTGCGCAGCCGCTGGCGTAACGAGTGGTCCGTACTCCTTTCGGTCTATTGGCTGCCCCGGGATAATCCATATTCGGTAGGCTACCCTGGACCGAAACACTGTCGGATGGCGCACTGCAGGCATAAACTTCGCCTGCCGGTCGGTGTGGCCCAATGTCCCGCAGGCCGGATATCAAGCACGTAGCTCGGGAGGACAGCCATGAAACGGCTTTTGATGACTGTCGCCATATTGGCGGCAGGCAGCCTGTCTGCGTTGACTGGAGCAAGCGCGGATGATGCTGCCATGATTAAGAGCGCCGAGGCCGCTGCACCAGCCGCGGTCGGCGCAGGCGCCTCCATCTATGCGATGGAGGCAGACGGTACGATGCGCACGTTACGAGAGGGCAAGAACGGCTTCTGGTGCATGCCCGACAATGCCACGACACCAGGTCCCGACCCGATGTGCGGTGACGCCAACTCGATGGAATGGGCAATGGCATGGATCGGCAAGAAGGATCCGCCGAAGGGCAAGGTCGGCTTCATGTATATGCTGTCGGGTGGAACTGACGGCAGCAACACCGACCCTTATGCGATGAAGCCTGATGAGGGCAACAACTGGATCGAGACCGGCCCGCATGTCATGATCGTCAATGCCATGGATCTCATGCAGGGCTATCCGACTGAGCCCAAGCCGGACACGAAACAACCCTATGTCATGTGGCACGGCACGCCCTATGCGCACTTGATGATCCCGGTCGAATAGCCGGCGGGATTCTTTTCTGCCAGCGCCGGTCGAGCCGGCGCTGGACTATCGCACGATGGTCAGCCGCTCCGCCGCGCGCGTGATCGCCGTATAGAGCCAGCGCTGGCGCGTGTCCTTGAAGGCCCAGCTTTCGTCGAACAAGACGACATCGTTCCACTGCGAACCCTGCGCCTTGTGCACCGTCAGGGCATAGCCATAGTCGAAATCGTCGAAGCGCTTCTTCTGCTGCCACGGAATTTCGGCTTCCGTTTCCTCGAACGCGGCCTTCAGCAGCTTGATCTTGGCGACGCCCCGGTCTGGATCGTCTTCTTCGGGCGACACAAGCAGGTTGATGCCTGGCTTCACCGTTTCGCGTGACGAGGTCATCACCTTCCACAGCGAGCCATTGAGCAGGCCCTTGGCCGGATCGTTGCGCAGGCATACCAGTTTGTCGCCGGCTTGCGGATAGTCCGCCGTGAACCCTTTGAGTTCGCGCAGGCGATGGTTGTAGCGCCGCCGCGTGCGGTTGGTGCCGACCAAAACCTGGTCTGCCTTCAAGACCAGTTCCTGGGTCACGCCTTCCTTTCCGATCACCTTTGCGGTGCCGTAGTCGCCATGCATGAACTCGCGGCCCTCCCGCACGTCGAGCGCCAGCCGGATGATCGGGTTGTCGCGCGCCTGCCGGTGGATCTCGGTGAGCAGGAAGTCAGGCTCGTGGTCGGTGAAGAACCCTCCCCCGGAAATCGGCGGCAACTGTCCCGGATCGCCAAGCACCAGGATCGGCGTGCCGAAGCTCATCAGGTCGCGGCCCAGTTGCTCGTCCACCATCGAACATTCGTCGATGATGACCAGTGCCGCCTTCGAGATCGGGCTTTGCCGGTTGAGTGAAAACGTCGGCGACATCGAGGTCTTGCCGGTCGTCTCGTCCTCGACGGCCTCTTCGCCGCGTGGCCTGTAAATCAGCGAATGAATGGTACGGGCATTCAGCGCGCCCTTCGAGCGCAGCACCTGCGCAGCCTTGCCGGTGAAGGCCGCGAACTGCACCTGTCCATCGACATGCTCGGCAAAATAGCGCGCCAGCGTCGTCTTGCCGGTGCCGGCATAGCCGAACAGGCGGAAAAGCTGCGGCTTCCCGGCCTTCAGCCACTTGGCGACGGCCTTCAGCGCGTCATCCTGTTGAGGAGAGAATTCCATGCAATGGTGAGACAGGATTCGGGGCCGAAAGGCAAGTTACGTCGCGCTTAGCGTTCGGTCCGCGGCCATGCCCCTGGTTTGTGGATCGTTCTCCAGCAGGATCGGCTTGCCGTGCGGCGTCGCGTGCGCGGCGCGCTCCCAGGCTGCGGCAAAGGCGTCGACATCCTGCCTCGCCGCCAGTCCCTTGCCGGCGAGCAGCTTTTCCAGCGCCGCCAGCCAATGCTCATAATAGTCATGGCCGTCAGCGGCAGCACCCGGCTTCTTGACCTCGGACGACAGGGCCTCGGCCCATTCGCCCCAGGAAAACAGGCCACGCTCGTGCACCGCAACGGTCATGGCAAAAGCCTGCGCCTGCCAAGGCTCGCCGAAGACCTTTGCCTCAGGGGCAACGCCGCTGTCGCCGCCATCCTCACGCCGGTTCAAGATAGCTCTCCCAGGCATCGATCGAGACGGTCAGAGTCGGATCTGCCCCCTCTCCCCAGATTTCCGCACCGTCGAAAACGACGGTATAAAGCCACTGCGGATTCTCGCCCTTGTGGTGGGCGTTGCTGTCCGGAAACACATAGCCTTCTCGCACCGCCTCTATCACCCCCTGCTTTGCCCGCGCATAACGCGGCAGCCTTGTGTGCCCTGTGGGGTTGAAGTTCTTGGTGCGCACACGGTCGCCTGCCTTGAAGCGCGCCGGCGTTTCCATCGGCCGGTCGCATGGCCCGCCTCTGGCCAGCGCCGCCGCCACATCCGCTGCCATCAAAACGCGCTTCGGCTTGGCCGCCGGATCGACCGCCTTGCCCGCGGCAAGATCGGCTGAACTGACGAAGCCGTGCCGCTGCAAAAGCGTCTCCAGGCCCTTGATCCAGATCTGGTAGTAGCTCGACGTGTAGTATTCGGCAGGCGTAAGCGTCTCCCGCGCATGCCGGCTCTCGTCGATGTTCCACGCGCCGAATGCGCCGGTGGCAAGCGTGACGCCAAGCGCCCGCTTTTCCCAATCGGCATGGAAAATCGGCTCATCCTTCTCGGGCGCGACCGGCCCGAAACCCATCTGCCCGCCCAGGTCCTGCGGTCCGTTCATGCGGGTTGCCTTGCCAGCCCGGTGCCGATCATCGAATCGCGCGTGACAAGTTCGGCAAGCTGGTCCTCGCCGAGACCATCCGCACCTTCGGGCCGCATCGGCACGACGAGATAGCGCAGTTCCGCCGTGGAATCCCACACCCTTACCTTCATGTCGGCAGATAGAGTCACGCCGAATTCCGCCAGCACGCCGCGCGGATCGATGACGGCGCGGCTGCGGTAGGGTGGCGCCTTGTACCAGACAGGCGGCAGCCCAAGCACCGGCCACGGATAGCAGGAACACAATGTGCACACGACCATGTTGTGGGTGTCGGGCGTATTGAACACCGCCTGCATGTGCTCGCCTTGACGCCCGATGAAACCGAGCGAGGCGATTGCCGCCGTGGCGTCGCGCTTCAGCCAGTCGGCGTAAGCGGGATCGCTCCACGCCTTGGCCACCACCTTGGCACCGTTGCGGGGCCCGACCTTCGTTTCGTAGGTATCGACGATGGCGTCGATCGCCGCCGGATCGATCAGCCCCTTCTGCGTCAGGATCGTTTCCAGCGCCCGCACTCGCGCGGCAAAAGGATCGAGTTCATTGTCGTGATGATGGTGGTCGTGATCGTGATTATGAGACATGGGCGGAGCCTATGCCTGCGCACAGCAATCGGCAAGCGTGCCAACAGCTACCTGATCATCGGCCACAGCGTCGCCGCCAGCAGGACACCCATCGCGATATTGAACCATTTCAGGCGCCCGGGATCGGCAAGGAACCCGCGCAATGCCATGCCGAATCCCGCCCAGGTCGAAACACTGGGCAGATTGACGATGCCAAACACCAGGCTGATCACCACCATGGACCAGAGCGGCGCGGCCGGATCGGTGTAGACAGCCATCGCCGTGACCGCCATCACCCAGGCTTTCGGGTTCACCCACTGGAAGGCCGCAGCCTCCAGGAATGTCATCGGCCTCGATTTCGCCTCGCCCTTGCCCTCGATCGAACGCGACATGGCGATCTTCCAGGCGAGATGGAGCAGATAGGCGCAACCGGCGACCTTCAAAATGGTGTGCAGTGCCGGAAACGCCAACAGCACCGCACCCAGGCCCAGCCCCACCGCCAACAACAACACGACGAAGCCGATGCCTATGCCCAGCATATGCGGAACGGTGCGGGTAAACCCGAAATTCACCCCCGACGTCAAAAGCATGAGGTTGTTCGGACCTGGCGTGATCGAGGTCACGAACGCGTAGGCAAGCAGGGCAAGCAGCGTGTCGAAGGGCATGAGCGCGCCTCAATTCAGGTCAGCAATACTGTCTATTTCTTGGGGTTGCGGAGCAGCCACTTGCCGCCATTGACAGATCAAGCAAGTGAAATATCCGAGAAAATCGGAAAGCTTGGCTACTACATGCCCTGCTGGCCGCGGTTCATCGCGGCCACGCCGGTCCGGCAGATTTCGACCAGGCCGAGCGGTCGCATGATCGAGATGAACTGGTCGATCTTGGACCCCTTGCCAGTGATCTGGAAGATGAAATGCTCGGTGTTGGCATCGACCACATGGGCGTGGAAAGCGTCGGCAAGGCGCAGTGCCTCGACGCGCTCCGTGCCCGTTCCCGCAACCTTGATCAGGGCCAGTTCCCGCTCCAGCGGCCGCTCCTGGCCGAGTTCCTGCGCCCGCACGGTGAGATCGACCACGCGGTGAACCGGCACGATGCGCTCGAGTTGATGCTTGATCTGCTCCAGCACGTGCGGGGTGCCGGTCGTCACGATGGTGATGCGCGACAGCTTCTGCTCATGCTCGGTTTCCGAAACCGTCAGGCTCTCGATGTTGTAGCCGCGCCCGGAAAACAGCCCGATGACGCGGGCCAGCACGCCCGGCTCGTTGTCGACCAGCACCGAAAGCGTGTGGTTCTCCGGCTTTTCGGTTTCCTTGGCGATGAAGTAGGCCGATCCGGTCGGCTGAAGCTGCGCGTTCATATTTGAATCTCTATCTGGAGTTCTTGAGCTAAATCACTGTTTCCGCACAGCTTCCGCCGGCCACGCTTCGATGACGTTTAGACGAGTTCGCGGCCCTTTGCGTCAATAGCATTGGCCACGGCCTCGTCGGTCGCCTCGTCGGGAAGAAGCATTTCGTTGTGCGCCTTGCCGGATGGGATCATCGGGAAGCAGTTGGCCAACGTGGCCACACGGCAGTCGAAGATCACCGGCTTGTTCACCGAGATCATTTCCTTGATCGCATCGTCCAGTTCGTCCGGCTTGTCGCAGCGAATACCGTGACCGCCATAGGCTTCCGCCAGTTTGACGAAGTCGGGCATCGCCTCGGTATAGGAATGCGACAGCCGGTTGCCATGCAAAAGCTGCTGCCACTGGCGCACCATGCCCATGTACTGGTTGTTCAAGATGAATATCTTGATCGGCGCCTGGTACTGTACCGCAGCCGACATCTCCTGGATCGTCATCTGCACCGAGGCGTCGCCGGCAATGTCGATGACCAGCGCATCGCGATGCGCGATCTGGACGCCGAGTGCTGCCGGCAGGCCGTAGCCCATCGTGCCCAGGCCGCCCGAAGTCATCCAGCGGTTCGGCTTGTCGAAGTGGAAGTGCTGCGCCGCCCACATCTGGTGCTGGCCGACCTCAGTGGTGATGTAGGTGTCCATGTTCTTGGTCAGTTCATAGAGCCGCTCGATGGCGTATTGCGGCATGATCACGTCAGGATTGGGCTTGTAGGCCAGCGAATCCCGTGCCCGCCAGCGCGCGATCTGCTCCCACCACGGATAAAGCGCCTTCTTGTCGGCCTTGGCGGTCGCCCGCCACAGCCTGACCATGTCTTCCAGCACGCGTCCGCAATCGCCAAGGATGCCGATATCGACGCGCACGTTCTTGTTGATCGACGAAGGATCGACATCGATGTGAATCTTCCTGGAATTGGGCGAGAACGCGTTCAGCCGGCCGGTGATACGGTCGTCGAAACGCGCGCCGATGCACACCATCACGTCGCAGTCGTGCATGGCCATGTTGGCCTCGTAGGTGCCGTGCATGCCGAGCATGCCGAGCCAGTTCTTGCCGGAGGCCGGATAAGACCCCAGCCCCATCAGCGTCGAAGTGATGGGGAACCCGGTGAGATCGACAAGTTCGCGCAGCAGGTGGCTTGCCTCAGGCCCGGAATTGATGATGCCGCCGCCGGTATAGAGGATCGGCTTCTTCGCCCCGGCCATCAGTTCCACCGCGGCCTTGATCTTGTCGAGATCGCCCTGGAGCTTGGGTTTGTAACTGGTGCGCGGCGCCGTCTGCGGCGACACATAGATGCCCTTGGCGAACTGCACGTCCTTCGGGATATCGACAACCACCGGACCCGGACGGCCGGTCGTCGCAACATGAAAGGCCTCGTGGATCGTCCTGGCAAGGTCGTTGACGTCCTTCACCAGCCAGTTGTGCTTGGTGCAGGGCCGCGTGATGCCGACCGTATCGCACTCCTGGAAACCATCGGAGCCGATCAGCGAGGTCGGCACCTGGCCGGTGAGGCACACCAGCGGAATGGAATCCATCAGCGCGTCCTGCAGCGGCGTCACCGCGTTGGTGGCGCCGGGACCGGACGTCACCAGCATCACGCCCGCCTTGCCCGTCGAGCGTGCATAGCCTTCGGCGGCGTGCCCTGCCCCCTGTTCATGGCGCACGAGAATATGCTCGACATCGTCCTGCTGGAACAACTCGTCATAGATCGGAAGCACGGCGCCGCCCGGATAGCCGAAAATGTGCTTGACGCCATTGTCCTTCAGCGCCTGCACCACCATCTCGGCGCCTGTCATTTCGCGCCGTTCGTTCTGTCCGTTGCTCATCGGTTCCGTCCCGTCCTGTTTCGCTTCCGCGAGGCGATTTCTGGTCGTTTAGTCCTGTTTCGGATAATAAAAAAGGCCCCCGAGGGAGCCTGTGTCTTGCGCATGGGGGGATTCGCCCGGCGGTTACACCGCCTTGCCCACGCGCCTTCCTACTACGAGAATGAGTGCCGTCTTCATGGGCGCGGACATTAAGTGCGAAGTTCCCGTGCTGTCAACGTTAAATCTGCGCCTCCCCTCCAAGTCGCCCAACCCCACATTCCCGCGCATTCGATCGATTGCGTTAGGTTTGCTGCAACCATGCCGTCACACCGCGCCTTAACCGGACCCATTTAAGGTTGCGAAGCCGGAAACCGGGGGCTCCGTAAATGTTTGTCGAACGCCACAGTGCTGTTGGGGAAGCCACGTCGCAGGAGCGCCGGGAGGCGTACCAGTCGGAACTGCGCATCCTTGGCCATGTCGTTCAATGCGACGGCTCGCGTGCCGTCATCAGCGCCTTTGCGGAAGAAAGCCAGGACAACGCCCAGGAGCGCTGGACCGTCGGCAAGATGATTTCGATCAATCTCGGCACCACCCGGACCGTCGGCCTGGTCTATGCCGTCGGCAAGTCGGACCGCGCCTGGCACCCCGACGTTCTGAACCCCATCGAGGTTGAAGTCGAGCTTGTCGGCGAGGTACGCGACAGCACCGAACCGGACGTCAAGCCGATATTCGACCGGGGCATTGCCAATTATCCCTATGTCGGGGCTGCCGCGCACCGCATCCGCACGCGCGACCTGCAGGCGGTCTATGACCTGGCCGGACGTCGCTCGATCACCATCGGCTCGCTTTCGCAAGACGAGGAAATCGACGCCAACATCGCCATCGACGACACGCTGGCCCGGCATTTCGCCGTTGTCGGCACGACCGGCGTCGGCAAGTCGACGGCTGTATCCTTGCTGATGCGCAAGGCCATCGAGGCGCGCCCGGACCTGCGCATCCTCATCATGGATCCGCACAACGAGTTCGCCGCTTCATTGCCCGATCACTGCGTCACGGTCGATACCTCGACCCTCGACCTGCCTTTCTGGATGTTCACGCTGGAGGAATTCGCCGAAGTCCTGTTTCGCGGACGTAGCGCCGTTCCCGAAGAGGTCGACATGCTGCGCGACCTTATCCCGCTGGCGAAGAACCTCTACCGCAACCCGGGCTCCGGCGCTTACATCCGGCGCGGCTCGGATGCCATGACCGCCGACACGCCGGTACCGTATCGCATCGCCGACCTCATCAAGCAGATCGACGAACGCATCGGCCTCCTCGAAAGCAAGATCGACCGCCCGATCCTGAAATCGCTGAAGACCCGCATCGAATCGGCCGCCGCCGATCCGCGCTATCGCTTCATGTTCAATTCCAGGCTCATCGAGGACACCATCCACGAAACGATCGGCAACATCTTCCGCGTTCCGCATGGCGGACGCCCGGTGACCTGTTTCGAAATGGCCGGTCTGCCCTCCGAAGTCGTCAACTCGGTCTGCTCGGTGCTGGCGCGCCTTGCCTTCGACCTCGCCCTTTGGAGCGAGGGGCGGCTGAAGCTCCTGCTGATGTGCGAGGAAGCGCACCGCTACATGCCGTCGGACCCAAATCTCGGTTTTGCGCCGACCCGCCACGCTTTGTCGCGCATCGCCAAGGAAGGCCGCAAATACGGCTGTTTCCTCGGCATCGTCACCCAACGTCCGGGCGAGCTTGATCCGACCATCCTGTCGCAGTGCTCGACCGTGTTCGCCATGCGTCTGGCCAACGAGCAGGATCAGGCCATCATCCGCTCGGCCATTGCCGATTCTTCCGCCTCGACCCTGTCGTTCCTGTCGTCCATGGGCCAGCGCGAGGCGATTGCCTTCGGCGAAGGCGTGGCGACGACCATGCGGCTGAAATTCGAGAAGCTCGACCCCAAGCTTATTCCAGGCGCGGCCAAGGCCAGCGATACCGAGGCCGGTAAAGCCGATCAGGATGTCGATCTTGCCACCATCGTCGACCGGCTGCGCAATGTCGGCAAGCCGCAACAATCGATTGGATTTGCCGAGGTGGTCGATAGCGCCAGGCAGGCCGGCGATCCCGATTACCGCAAGCCGGCAACCCAGCGCGTCGAGAACAACGACGATTTCGACCTTCGCTATGGGCTGAAGCCGGCAACCTTCGGCATTCGCCCGCAAAACGATTGAGAAGTCGCGGGCGTTCTCCTACATCGAGGCGGCAGACCAAGGGCAAATCCCGCAAGGAATTCGTTAGGCCAGACGGATGGCGTGGTGTTCAAGGATCGAAGCGCAGCGGACATCTGGTCCGTGAGCACCGGAAGCCGAGAAGACCGCGTCAGTCGGCCGTCATCACGAATTCTTCTGCGGGGTTTCACGCACAGACGCGATTGCGCCCCAACCTCTTTGCCTCATAAAGTTGGCGGTCGGCCCGGCGATAGAATTCCTCTGCCGTTTCCTTCCCGTCCCATATGGCAAGGCCCACGCTGGTCGTAACCTTCAGCCGGACGTTGCCGGCCGTGATCGGCATCATCGCTACGGCGTTCAGAATGCGCTGGCCAAACTTTTCCAGCCGTGGAGCGTCCATATTGGGCGTGACGACCGCGAATTCCTCACCGCCGAGGCGCGCCACGATGTCGTGGTAGCGCGTCATGTCTTTCAGACAGTGGCCGACGGCCTTCAGCACCTCGTCGCCAACGTCGTGGCCGTGCGTATCGTTGACCTGCTTGAAGTGGTCCAGATCGAGGATCATCAGCCCGATCGGCTTTCCGATGCGACGAAATTCCTCAATATATGCGCCAAGCGCGGTATCGAAATAGCGCCGGTTGTGCGTGCCGGTCAGGCTGTCGGTGAGCGCCGCCACTTCCAGCGTCTCGGAGCGCGCGCTGAGCGAGGCCGTCATGGCGCGCAGCTTGCCTTCTTCCCGCGCCTGCCCGCGAATGAGTGGATAGATGAAGAAGGTGCCGAAAACCAACGCTATCGCCAGAAGCACGCTGGTAATGAACAGCAAATGGTTCAGGTATGTGACCTTGGCGAGCCTGTCCGGGTCGCGGACTTCCAGCGCGAATGACTGCAAAAGCCCATAGGCTTGCAGCATGACCAGGCCCGCGGCCAGGATCACGAAAATAAAGACGAAAAATGCCCACTCCGCCTTGTGGAAGCGCATGAATACCCGCCTGGAAACGCCCGCCTGATTCATGCCACAAGCAGCCTTAACAAAAGTTAACAACCACAACCATTGAGAGATTTTTCTTCCCGGTTCTGCGTCTTATGATTGTGGAGAAAAGTGGATTTCTACAACGTCAGGTCGAGATTGTCCGTAGGCTGGACCCGCCGCCATTGATCGTCGAGTTGATTTCGAAACCATGTCGCCTGGCGCTTGGCATATTGGCGCGTGGCGATCTTCGCGCGTTGAATTGCTTCGTCAAAAGTCATTTCCCCGGCCATGGCCGCCTTCAGTTCCGGCACCCCGATCGCCTTCATCGCCGGCAACGACGGGTCGAGCCCAAGGGCAGCCAGTTCATGGACCTCGTCCAGCGCGCCACGCTCGATCATGGTATCGAAGCGTGCTTCGATACGTGCAACCAAGGCCGCGCGCTCCGGTTCGATCACGAAAAAGTGCGCGCTGTCGCGGTCGATGAGAGGCAGTCCACGCTCCGCCTGCCAGGCCAGGATCGAGCGGCCGGAGGCTTCAAGCACTTCCAGCGCCCGCACGATGCGCTGTCCGTCGCCGGCCTTGAGTTTCATCGCCGCCGCCGCGTCCTCCCGCATGAGGATGCGGTGCAGCTTCGGCGCGCCCTGTTCATTCAACTCGTAGCGCCAGCGTTCCCGCACCTCTGTTGGAACGTCGGGCATCTTGGAAATGCCTTCGCTCAGCGCCCGGAAATAGAGCCCGGTGCCGCCAACGAAAATCGGGCGCGGCCCGGAAAGGGTTCCCTCGTCGATCAGTTCGCCAACGTTACGCAACCAAGCGCCAGTCGAATAGGCGGTCGAGGGGTGGACATGCCCGTAAAGATGATGCGGCACCCGCTTCGTCTCCTCCGCAGCGGGGCGGGCCGTAAGGATATCGAGGATCGAATAGCCTTGCATGGAATCGGTGTTGACGATGTCGCCGCCATGCTTCTCGGCGAGACGGAGCGCCAACGCCGACTTGCCGCTTGCGGTCGGCCCGGCTATCAGGATCGCGTTCTTCACGCGGCCCTTGCCCGCCGCCTCACCGGAATTTCCAATGCCGCTCATTGCCACGCTCGTTTCCCATCCCGCCAGCCGATCGCTCACGTCGGCGCTTGCGAATATGGCGTCGAGTGCGGTGGGCGCAAGCGCCGTCACGTGGCTGGCCGACGGCATTGCCTGCGATTTCGCCTTGCCAGCCGATGCCGAAGCCGGGCGGACCACTGGCCTGCTTCGCACGGCCCTTGTTTCCGCGCCGGTCGACATCATCGTCCAGCAGGCACAAGGCCGCCGCAAGAAGATCCTGCTTGCCGACATGGATTCGACCATGATCGATCAGGAATGCATCGACGAACTCGCCGACGAAGTCGGCCTGAAGGAACACGTCGCGGCCATCACTGCCCGCTCCATGAACGGCGAGATCGCTTTCGAGCCGGCCCTGCGCGAGCGCGTGGCGCTGCTCAAGGGCCTCGACATCGCCGTCGTCGACCGCATCATTTCCAAGCGCCTGACGCTGGCCTCGGGCGGCCGCACACTGGTCGCCACAATGCGCGCCAATGGCGCCTGGACCGCCCTTGTGTCGGGTGGCTTCGACGTTTTCACCAGCCGCATCGCGGCTCAATTAGGCTTTGACGAAAACCGCGCCAATCATCTCATCGAACGCGACGGCCGCCTGACCGGCGAGGTCAGCGAACCCATTCTGGGGCGCCCCGCCAAGGCCGAGGCGCTGACCGCTATCACGTCTCGCCTTGGCCTCACCCCCGCTGATGCCATCGCGGTCGGCGACGGCGCCAACGATCTCGACATGATCCGCCTCGCCGGCACTGGCGTCGCCCTCCATGCCAAGCCGGCAGTGGCCGCCGAGGCCAAGGTGCGCATCGACCACGGCGACCTCACCGCCCTGCTCTATCTGCAAGGTTACACCAGCCGGGAATTTGTCGATTGACCCCGATCCGCACCGAACGCCTTGTCCTGCGCAATTGGGAAGAGCGCGACCGCGATCTGTTTCATCGCATCAATTCCGATGAGCGGGTCATGGAATTCTTCCCGTTCCGGCGCAACCGCACCGAGGCCGATGCCAAGATGGATGAGTTCCGCGCCACGCTGGACCGGCAAGGCTTCGGCTGGGCGGCGGCCGAAATCGCCGCGACCGGCGACTGCATCGGCTTCGTCGGCCTCAGCCGCACCGAAGACACGCCCTTCATGCCCACCGGCACCATCGAGATCGGCTGGCGTCTCGCTCCGGAATTCTGGGGCCACGGCTATGTCGCCGAAGCCGCCAGGGCCTGGCTTGGATACGGCTTCGAGACGATGGAACTGGAGGAGATCGTTTCCTTCGCCGTGGCCGCCAACCGCCGCTCGACGGCGGTCATGGAGCGCATCGGCATGCGCGCCGACCCCACCCGCGACTTCGATCATCCCCGCGTGCCGGACAGCCACCCGCACCTGAAACGCCACAGCTTCTACTATATGACGGCCAACGATTGGGTCGGACAGAAAAAGGCGGCTGGGTAGCCGCCTTTTTGTTGTCCTGTCAGTGCTTTGTCCGCGTTTGCGGACTCAGTCCATGCGGATCGTGACGAACCGCAACTCCCCGCTCTTGGAAGCCAGCATCAACAGCGCGTTCTTGCGGCCTTGTTCCTTCAGCGCGCCGATCCGGTCCATCACGTCCTTCGGCGTCGCCACCGATTCCTGGGCGATCTCGGTGATGACTTCGCCGGCCTGCACACCGCGTTCCGCCGCAGCCGAATCCTTGGCCACCTCGGTGATGACGACGCCGCTCACATCTGCCGCTATGCCGAACTTGCCGCGCATCTCGTCGTTCATTTCGCCAATGGTCATGCCGAGCACCGAGGCCGTTGCCACGGCCTTGTCCTGCTCGCCGTCATTGCCAGTTTCCTCGCTGCCGCCTTCCGCGCCACCGCCTACCTCGCCGCTTGCCAGTTTCTCGCCGTCCTCGAGCCGCCCCAGCGTCACCTTCACCGTCTGCTCGACGCCCTTGCGCACGATGACGACGTCAACGGCCTTGCCGACCGGGCTTTCGGCAACGATGCGCGGCAGGTCGCGCATGTCGTCGATTTCCTTTCCGTCGAACTTGGTAACGACGTCGCCCGCCTGGATCGAACCGTTGTCGACCGGCCCGCCCTTGATGATGCCGGCGATCAGCGCGCCCTTGGCATTCTTCATGCCGAGGCTTTCCGCGATGTCGTCGGTTACCGGCTGGATGCGGACACCCAGCCACCCCCGGCGCGTCTCGCCGAACTCACGCAACTGGTCGACCACACTCACCGCAAGCTGGGAAGGAATGGAAAAGCCGATGCCGATCGATCCGCCCGACGGAGAGATGATGGCCGTATTGATGCCGATGACCTCGCCGTTCATGTTGAACAGCGGCCCACCGGAATTGCCGCGGTTGATGGCAGCGTCGGTCTGGATAAAATCGTCGTAGGGGCCGGAATTGATGTCGCGATTGCGCGCCGAGATAATGCCCACGGTCACCGTTCCGCCCAGCCCGAACGGATTGCCGATGGCCATAACCCAGTCGCCGATGCGCATCCTGTTGGAATCGCCGAACTTCACCGCCGTCAGCTTGTGTCCGGCCGGATCGACCTTGAGCACGGCGATATCCGTCTTGGTGTCGGTGCCGACCAGTTCGGCCTTCAGCGTCACGCCATCCGAAAAATTGACCTCGATGTCGTCGGCGTCGGCAATGACGTGATTGTTGGTGACGACAAAACCCTGCGCGGCGTCGATGACGAAGCCCGATCCCAGCGACTGCACCTTTTGCGATCCGCCGCCACCCCGTTCACCGCCGCGATCCTTGAAGAAGTCGTCGAAGAAATCCTGGAAAGGCGATCCTTCCGGCAGTTGCGGCATCGGCACCGCGCCCGGACCTTCCGTGCCCTTCACGGTTTGCGACGTCGAAATGTTGACGACCGCGCCCAACAGCCCTTCGGCAAGGTCCGCGACGGAGGCCGGGCCGTTCGGCGCCGGGCTTTGAGCCATCGCGGGGAGCGCCATGCCACCGGCAAGCGCCAGGGCCGTCGCGGCAAACAGGGATCTCCGCGCTGCTCGCAGAAGGGCTTCGGTGGTCATCGAGGGGCTCCCGGGATTTGTAACGGTTCACGTTGCTGCCGCGTTTCGCATGCTATGATGGCATTAAATAAGGCGCGGTTGCGACCTTTGTGACCGGCTCGGGATAAATCCTGCGTTATCCCGGGCCGATACGTTCCACCCGCCATATGTGCGTCCGAGAAGATGCCTGGCGACCCTGGCCGTGGCCCGATCAGCCGCGCACCAGCCAGACGATCCCGACTCCGACGGCGATTGCCGCAAGCCCCGCTGCCCGGAGCGCGCCTTCGGGCATCGCCAGCACTTCGCCGGCGAGCCGTTTGGCCAGTTTCGGAAAACCGCCATAGATCAGGCCTTCCACGACGAAGACCAGGCCTATGGCTGCCAGGAAATCCTGCAACGGCTTACTGGCCGCTGCCGGATTGTGGAACCGCGGGTGCCGCAGGTGCCGAAGCGTTGTCGTCCGGATCTCGGAAGAAGCGGAAGAACTCCGAGCTCGGCGACAGCACCATCGTCGTGCCGCTGTTCTCGAGAGCCGTGCCATAGGCACTCATCGAGCGGTAGAATTCGAAGAAACCGCTATCGCGCATATAGGCGTCGGCATAAATGGCACTGCGTTCCGCATCGCCCTCGCCGCGCAGGATTTCCGATTCCTTCTGCGCTTCCGCCACGATCTCGACAACTTCGCGGTCGGCGCGGGCGCGAATGCGCTGCGCCGCCTCGTTGCCTCGGGCGCGCAGCCGCTCCGCTTCAGCCAGCCGTTCGGCCTTCATGCGGTCGAACGTCTGCTGCGAGACTTCCTGCGTCAAGTCGGTCCGGCGGATACGCACGTCCACGATCTGAAGACCGAGCGAGGTCGCGTCGGGACGCAACTGGTCAGCCACCTCACGCATCATCACGCCGCGTTCTTCCGAGAGCGCCGCCTCGAAGTCGCGCAGACCGTAGGCACGGCGCAAGGCCGCATCGAGACGCGTCCTGAGCCGCTGCTCGGCAAATTCGATGCTGCCCGAAACCGCGGAGCGGAACACCCGCGGATCCGAGATTCTGTAGGCGATGAAGGCATCGACCTCGTAGAACTTGCCGCCCGACACCTGCACGCGGATATCGTCCAGATCAAAACGCAGAACGCGGTTCTCGATCATCTGCACGTTGTCGGCGTCGAAGAAGGAGAACGGCGCCTTGAAGTAGATGCCAGGCTCGGTCTTGACGTCGACGATCTCGCCAAAGCGCAGGATGATCGCTTGCTGACGGGCATTCACAACGAAGATCGAGGAGAAGCCAAGGAACACAAGAACGGCCAGAATGCCGAAAACGAAGGGAAGACGATTAGACATTATTGTGCCCCTCCGGTCGCCGGCTGTGCCTGCGAGCGCTTCTGGATTTCCGGCAGCGGCAGGTAGGGAACGACGCCCGGCCCGTTGCCCTGCTCCACGACCACCTTGCTCGAATCCTTCAGCACCCGCTCCATCGTCTCCAGATAGAGGCGCTTGCGAGTCACTTCAGGAGCCTTGGCATATTCGTCGTAGACGGAGATGAAGCGCTGCGCCTCGCCTTGCGCTTCCTGCACGACACGGTTCTTGTAGGCGGCCGCCTCTTCCCGAACCTGCGCCGCCTGGCCTCGTGCCTGGCCAAGTTTCTGGTTGGAGTACTGGTTCGCCTGCTCGACGAACTTGTCTTCGTCCTGTTCGGCGCGCTGCACTTCGTCAAAGGCATCGGCCACCTCGCGCGGCGGCGCGGCATCCTCGATCGAAATGGCATTCACGTTAAGGCCGGCCTTGTAGCCGTCCAGCGTCTGCTGGATGATCTGGCGCACACCCTCGGCGATGCCTTGGCGGTCGTCGCGGAAGATGTCCTGTGCCGGACGACGCCCAACCACTTCACGCATCGCGCTTTCAGCGACCTGCCTCAGCATTCCGTCCGGATCGGACACGTCGAACAGATAGGAACGTGGATCGGATACCTGGTAAGCGACCGAAAACTGCACATTGACGATGTTCTGGTCGCCCGAAAGCATCAGGCCGGAGGAATCTCCGGCACGGGCCCCGCCACCGATATTGACCAGTTGCTCGGAAATCTTGGCCGTCTCGACCGTCTCGATCGGCCACCAATGGAAATGCAGGCCCGGCTCGGACAGTTCCTGCTTCGGCTCGCCGAAGCGCAACTCGACCGCAATCTCGTCAGGCTGAACCGTATAGACCGCCTTGAACACCCACAGGGCCAGAAGAACGAGCGCAATCAGGCCGAACATGGCCGGGCTCACCCCGCCGCCGCCGGGCAACGCGCGGCGAAGCTTGTCCTGTCCGCGCCGGATGATATCCTCGAGGTCGGGCGGCGAACCTGGAGGTCCGCTCGGCCCCTTTGGTCCCTGCCCCCACGGGCCTCCATTGTTACCGCCGCCGCCCCATGGGCCGCCGCCGCCGCTTTTGTCGTTCCAGGGCATGAATGTCCTCTCGTCCGCATTCCCTCATGCGCCGTCGGCGGCGCAGCATCCTTACCACCTCTATAGGGAGGCGAAGGCTCGCTTTCAACGTGATCGCAGGTCGAAGACGTTGTTTAAGTAAAGATAGGTCATGGCGCGGCCGCTTGTCGTCGGTTTCGACGCCAAGTTCCCGCCAATTGGACGGGTCTCAGGATCTACCGACGTCTTTCATAGACGGTGTAGCGCGTTGCGTGGCTGTCCTTCTCGCCCGCCGGCGTGTCTGTCGTGTGCACCACCTGCCATTCGGCGGGATCAATCGGCGGAAACCGTGCGTCGCCTTCCACGGATGCCAGCACATGCGTCACATGCAGCCGGTCGGTCAACGGCAGCGCCTGCTCATAGATCTGGCCGCCGCCGATGATGCACACGTCCTCCACGCCACCGTCGCAGCGGGAGCGCGCTGCTGCCAGCTTGATGGCGTCTTCCAGCGAATTCGCCACTTCTCCGCCTTCGACGCGATAGGCCTTGTCGCGCGTCACGATGATGTTGAGCCGTCCCGGCAACAGCCGGCCGATGCTCTCATAGGTCTTGCGTCCCATGATGACGGGCTTGCCCATCGTGTCGGCCTTGAAGCGCTTCAGGTCGGTCGAAAGCCGCCACGGCAGCCCGCCCTCGCGCCCGATGACGCCGTTTTCGGCAATCGCCACATAGATCGCCACATTCATTGCGGGCCGCCCTCATCGCTCCAGGTGTCGAGAAACAGGATCTCGATATCCCGCTCCGGGTAAAAGTCCTTGGCTTCCATCTGGAACGTCGTCGGTCCCACCTTCTTCACGCCGGTTCCGCAGAACGAGACGATACTCTTGGCATCGCCCTTGTCGATGGTCAGGCGAAATGTGCCGATGCTGCCCAGCGCCCAGTTGCCGCCGGTGGTAAGAACATAGTCGATCCGGCTTTCCGAATATGGCGGAAAGCCGTCGCCGTTGGCCTTGGCTCCCCGACGCACCGCATTCTCGAAGCCGCTATCCAGGCAGTAGCGGCTCTTGTAGTCGTCATAATCGCCCTGAAATTTGCCGTCATAGAAGAAAGACAGGCCGGCCGTGCCGCCGACGCTCGGCTTGTATGTGTGCGAAACATGCACATCCTTGCCGGCCGGGAACGTCGCGCGCCACCAATAGGTCGAGCGCAGTTCCCACAAGGGCGTCCGCTCCTTCTTCCAACCCGTTCCGTCATCATATTCGTTCAAGGTGATGAAGCCGCGGTCGCGCCAATCGTCCGCGATGGCGTCGGGCAGTTTCTCAAGCTCGCCATAGACCTCTTGCGCGAACGGATTGAGCGAAATGCCGTGCGCCTTGAGTTGTTCGGTGATGTCGAGCCCGACCGCAAACACCTTCTGCTCCAGTTGCGGCTCGATCGCCTGCCCGTCGCTGACCACGCTGAAACCGAGGAAATTGTCGGACGCATCGCCCGGCAAGGCGACGTTCAGGTCAGGTCCGCCAGCGATCTTCGGCATGGGAAAGGCGACGATGGTGGTGATGTCGGCATCCGACCCGTTGCGGAACACATAATCCACCTTCACTTGCTCGCGCGAAATGAACAGGTCCTCGCTTTGCATGGCGATCACGTCGTTGCGCGACAGGATCAGCCCGCCGGTGCCAAGTTCGGCGGTGGAATCGTTGGCGAGCGCCGGCCAGGTGGCGAGCGCAAGCGAGGCGGTCAAGGCGGTTCGGAACATCATGGTGATTCCCCCGTCGAATAGGCCCGATCCTAGAGCGTTTCATGGTTGGATAGAAGCGTCCTGCGATCTGGTGACCGCTGGACATGCCAGCCTCGATCAGGCAGGAAATCCGCTCATGCGAACCCTTCTCGTCATTGGCATCGGCGCCGGAAACCCCGAACACCTGACCGTCCAGGCCATCGCCGGCCTGAACCGGGCCGACGTTTTGTTCATCCCAGACAAGGGCGCGAAGAAAAGCGACCTGGCCGGCCTGCGCCGCGAAATCTGCGACCGCTTCGTCACAAACCCGAATTCCCGCCGCGTCGCGTTCGACGTGCCGGTGCGCGCCGAACCGGCCCCCTCCTACCGCACCACCGTGGACGACTGGCACGACGACATCGCCGGCATCTACGAGGCGTTGATCCGCGACGAACTCGCCGCCGATGGCTGCGGCGCCTTCCTCATCTGGGGCGATCCATCGCTCTACGACAGCGCGTTGCGCATCCTCGAACGCGTCAAAATGCGCGGCAATGTCGACCTCGCCGTCGAGGTCATTCCAGGCATTACCGCCGTGCAGGCACTGGCCGCCAGCCACAAAATTGCGCTGAACAGCATCGGCGACCCGATCCTCATCACCACCGGCCGCCGGCTGTCGGAGGAAGGCATGCCGGCCAATGCCGGCTCCGTCATCGTCATGCTCGACGGCAAATGCGCCTTCCGCACCCTTGCCGACAAGGATATCGTCATCCACTGGGGTGCCTATCTGGGCACGCCGGACGAAATCATCCTTTCAGGCCGCCTCGGCGACATCGAAGACCGCATCGTCGAAGTCCGCACCGAGGCCCGCGCCCGCAAGGGCTGGATCATGGACACGTATTTGTTGCGCAAGCCCGGCCCTGATGATTCGCTCCGGTCTTGGTTTCGGGTCAGGGCGTGCCGGAATCCGAGATAGGCGCGCAGTACGTGAGCACCGGAAGCGCGGAAAGATGCCATTTGCAGGCCGCCATGGCGCGAAATCTCATCCCGCGTCGATTTCCGCCTGCAAGGCCTCCATATGCGCCGCAGCAGCGGATTCCGCGGCCCTCTCGATGGCGCGGTAGCGGCTCACCACCGCAAGCCCGACCGAAGTCAGTTGCGCCCCGCCGCCCCGCTTGCCGCCTGTCTGCGCGCTGACCAGCGGCTTGCCGAACACCCGGTTCATGTCCTCGACCAGATCCCAGGCGTGCTTGTAGGACATCTCCATGGCCCGCGCGGCAGCCGAGATCGACCCGAACGAGGCGATATGTTCGAGCAACTCGATCTTGCCCGGTCCGATGCGCCCGTCCGGGTCGAGATTGATGCGCAAGCTCAGCGAAGGCATGTCTTCCTTCCGTCTATGTTTCGGACAGGATTAAAGCGATTTGGCCGTAACCGCTATTCTAAAATAGAATAACGGTGCCACGCTTGCCTTACACATCCGCCTCGCCGCGTAAACCGGCAGCCGTATTGGCCTGGTCGAAGCTCACCGTCTTGACCACGGCAAATACCGGCAGGCCGGGCTCCAGTTTCAGCCCCTGCCGCGACTGTTCGGTAATGCGTGCCACAACCGCCGCGCCATTGCAGTCGATGCGCACTTCGGCCGTCGCACCGGCGCCCTTGTCGATCGCCGCCACCTTGCCCTGCAGAATGTTCAACGCGCTCAATCCCTTGGGCCGCTCTGTGGCAATCATCACGTCGCGTGCGCGAATGCGCACACGAACCAGCGCACCGACCGCGACATCGATCCGCGGCACGCGGATCTCCCCGGCAGCTGATCCAAGCACTGTCATGCCGAAGGCTTCGTCATGGTGCGCCACCGTGGTCTCCAGCACCGCGCCGCCCTCGCCACGCTCGTCTGCGGGAAGCAGGTCGAGTCGCTGCATGATCTCGACCGTCGGCCCGCACGCGGCAACCCTGCCGTTGTGGAGCACGACGATATCGCTGGCCAGCCGCGCCACTTCGCCGATCGAATGGCTGACATAGACGATCGGGATCCTCATCTCGTCGCGCAGCCGTTCGATATAGGGCAGGATTTCCGCCTTGCGCGCCTCGTCCAGCGACGCCAGCGGCTCGTCCATCAAAAGCAGCCTGGGACTGGCCAGAAGCGCGCGGCCTATGGCGACCCGCTGCTTTTCGCCGCCTGAAAGCTTGCCGGGCCGGCGTTCGAGCAGCGCGCCGATCCCCAACAACTCGACCACCGCGTCCAGTTCCACATAGCGCTCGCCGGCCGGCGTGAACCAGCGCCCGAAATGCAGGTTGTTCTTCACGCTCATATGCGGAAACAGCCGCGCATCCTGGAACACCATGCCGATGCGGCGCTTGTGCCGCGGCACGAACACCCCCTTGCCGGTATCCGCCAGCACCCGCCCGTCGATCTCGATGCGTCCTTGGCTGGGGCGGATCAGGCCGGCGATCAGATTGATCAGCGAGCTTTTGCCGGAGCCGGACGGCCCGAACAGCGCGGTGAGCCTGCCCTCGCTGGCAAAACCGGCATCCAGCGTGAAATCGCCCAGCCTGTGGCGAATGTCGACCGCGATCGTCATTCGATGTCCATCCGCTTGCCGACCTTTCGCGCCAGCACTTCGGAGGCGACCAGCGCCAGCATCGAAATCGCGATGCTGATCAGGGTCAGCCGCAGCGCCCCTTCATCGCCGCCCGGAACCTGCGTGAAGGTGTAGATCGCCGACGGCAGCGTCTGCGTCTCGCCGGGAATGTTGGAAACGAAGGTGATGGTCGCGCCGAACTCGCCCATGGCCTTGGCAAAGGACAGGATCGCGCCGGCAATGATTCCGGGCAGGATCAGCGGCACCGTCACGATCGTGAACACCCACAAAGGGTTGGCCCCCAGCGTGCCGGCGGCAGCCTCCAGCTTGCGATCGACCGATTCGATGGACAGCCGGATTGCCCGCACCATCAGCGGAAAGCCCATGATACCGCAGGCAAGTGCGGCACCCGTCCAGCGAAAGGAAAAGACGATACCGAAATGCTCGGCCAGGAACGCGCCCGCTGGGCCACGCCGGCCGAATGCCAGCAAAAGCAGGTAGCCCGTCACAACCGGCGGCAACACCAGCGGCAGATGAACGATCCCGTTCACCACCGTCTTGCCCCAGAAGCGCCAGCGCGCCAGCGCATAGGCGATGAAAATGGCCGGCGGGACGCTGGCCAGCATCGCCACCGTCGCCACCTTGATCGACAACCGGACCGCATTCCATTCGTCGGGAGTGAGGTCCAGCAGCCAATCCATGCCAATTCCAGGGTCTTTGATCAGGTGTCAGCGTGAGGCCGCAGATCCTCGCACGCCTCAGCCGAATTTCGGCATAGCTTAATTGGTCACCGGTGCAAGAACCGTGAACCCCTGCTGTTCGAACAGCGCCCTGGCCTTGTCGGTCTGCAGGCACTTCAGGAAAGCCGGCGTATCGTCGTCTTTCGACTCTGCCGTCTGCGCCACCGGATAGATGATCGGCGCGTGCGAATCTTCCGGGAACGTGCCGATCACCTTGACGCCGGGTTCCGCCACCGCATCCGTCGCATAGACGATGCCCGCCGCGGCCTCTCCCGTCGCCACCAGCTTCAGCGCCGCGCGCACGTTCTCGGCCTGGGCTAGCTTGCCCTCCACAGAACCCCACATTTCGAGCGATTCCAGCGCTGCCTTGCCGTATTTGCCGGCAGGCACCGCCTTGACGTCGCCCATCGCCAGCCTGCCGTCACCGATCAGGCCGGCAAGGTCGAAGCCCTTCTCAAGCTTGGCCTCGGCCGTGGAATCCTTCGGCGCGACCAGCACGATACGGTTGCCGAGCAGCCGAACCTCGGTGTCCGGCTTGGTGAACTTCTTCTCGGAGAGATATTTCATCCAGTCCAGATCGGCGGAAATGAACACGTCCGCGGGCGCGCCTTCCTCGATCTGCTTGGCCAGCGCCGAGCTGGCCGCATAGGAAATCTTCGCCGCTTCCCCGACTTCCGGCTCGCAGGCCGTGTTCACCGCGTCGAGGGCATTCTTCAGGCTCGCAGCCGCGAACACGATCACTTCGTCGTCGGCCTGCGCCGCCGGCACCACCGCCATCATCATCGCCGCCACACCACCGGCGGCCACGACTGCTTTCAAACCAAAGCCCTTGCTAATCATGTCTCTCTCCCTGAAACTTACAGCTCGGTCGCCGATCCGCTCGGCCGATACTATCCGATCGATATATCCATATGAATATAACAATAAAAGCCTTTCATGGAGAAATTATCGTATTAACCTGCAAGCGCTCTGGTTGTCTGGATGGAGCGATCACGTATTTCAATATCGAAACAGGGAGACAGGCCTATGAAGATCAGCGCACGAAACCAGCTCAAGGGCACCATTGTCGAGATCGCCAAGGGCGCCACCACAGCGCATCTGCGCATCGACATCGCCGGAGCGATCGTCACCGCCTCGATCACCAACGAAGCGGTTGACGAACTGAAGCTCAAGGTCGGCAAGGAGGCTTACGCCGTCATCAAGGCGTCCGACGTCATGGTAGCGGTCGACTGAGCATCTAATGCATGTCGCCCGAAAGTGGGAACCGGTTTCGGGATAACGACATGCATAGAAACAGGTACGTGGAGCGCGCCAGTGAATCTGAAAGATCGCGACGCGGTCTAAGCACCGCCTTCAGACCGCGATCGGCGCCCTGATCGAGGCATCCGCCACATAGTTTTCCAGTCGGAAATCCTCGAAGTGGAACGCAAACAAATCGTCCACCGCCGGATTGATCCACATGGTGGGCAGCGCTTTCGGCGTGCGGGCAAGCTGCTCGCGCGCCTGCTCGAAATGGTTGTGGTAGATGTGCGCGTCGCCCAGCGTATGGACGAAATCGCCGGGCTTCAGCCCGGTCACCTGGGCCACCATCATCGTCAGCAGCGCATAGGAGGCGATGTTGAACGGCACGCCGAGGAAAATGTCGGCCGAGCGCTGGTAAAGCTGGCACGATAGCCGCCCTTCGGAAACGTAGAACTGGAACAGGCAGTGGCACGGCGGCAGCGCCATCTCATCCACCTCGGCCGGATTCCAGGCCGACACGATCAGCCGGCGCGATTGAGGATTGCGCCGCAACTCTACGAGAAGTTTAGCGATCTGGTCGATCTCGCCGCCATTGCCATCGGGCCCAAGCGTCGGCCACGAGCGCCATTGCTTACCATAGACCGGGCCGAGGTCGCCGTTCTCATCCGCCCATTCGTCCCAGATGGAGACGCCATGGTCGTGCAGATATTTGATATTGGTGTCGCCGGCCAGGAACCACAAAAGCTCATGGATGATCGACTTCAAATGCAGCTTCTTGGTCGTGGTGACCGGAAACCCTTGCGAAAGGTCGAACCGCATCTGATGGCCGAACACCGAGCGCGTGCCCGTGCCGGTGCGGTCGCCGCGGTCGACGCCATTGTCCAGCACATGCTGCAAGAGATCGAGATACTGCCGCATCAGTCCTATCCGATTCGATGATGCCGCCAGTGTAACTGCACAATCGGCCACCGAACACAGCAAACCGCCCGGCTGCCGCCCGCGCCCACAGCTTCAAACGCGGCCCGCCGTTGAAACCGCGGCGGTCGCGGCTCGACGTTTCGGCCGTATTGCCCAGTGATTTCGAGCGCTGACGATTCGCGTCAGGGTGAGCCGAAAATGGCGACGTTCGAGAACCGGAGCGGAATGTACTTAAGCGTACATGAGCACCGGAAGCGCAGAAAATCGCCATTTGCAGGCCACCATGGCGTGATTCGATTTTAGAGGGATTTGAGTTTGCCCAGTTCCTTGGCCACCAGATAGTAGAACGTCACGCGGCCCTTGGAATTGTCACCGGCCATCGCCTTGGCAACCTTGGCAACGGCGGCTTCGGCCTTGGCGGCGTCGACGCCAAGCTTCTTCACGCCCCAATTGTCGCGAACGCGGTCGAGTTCCTTCTGGTCGCTTGCCGAGACAAGCGAGGAATCGCGGTTGCGAAGCGCAATGCCCAGATGCTTCACGATCTTGTCGACGATGGCAGCGTCCGCGCCGGCATCGTACTTCTTCACGTCTGCAAGGTAATCAGCCATAGAAATTCCCCTCATCGGAGCCAAATTTCACGTTCTGCGCCGGGGAAAATAGCCTGCTGCAACCTGCACGCTAGGTGAGTCCCCCCGCACCACCGGCGAACCTTCAAGAAACTGGCCTGACGAGTCAAGACTCCGCATTGCATTCCCCGCGGTCCACAACCGCAAGCCGGTTGCTCTTCCATTTGCCGCCGCGGCCCCCTATATTCGACCTGTCGGCTTGACCGACTATGGCGATAAATGGGCGATGTAATAAGCCGTTCGGACCCGGGGGCGGTACCCGGCGCCTCCACCAAAAACCGCTTCGCTTGGCAGAGCGGCTTTTGATGGGGGCGAAATAGGATCGACGAAGGTGTAAAGATCGTACTTTTGCCCGGCATTGTACCACCGTTATCGGGCTAAACTTGTAGTTGCAAACGACAACTATGCGGAAGCACGTCTCGCAGCGTAAGCTGTGCGATCGCTTCAAATTAAGTCCTAGTGGTTCGCACTTCTAGGCGGGGTTCGGAGGTACCTGGCAACAGAAACCTCCACTTCTCCCCTCCTTGATCTACCGAATTTGCCACACGCTCCTTGTCCGCGCGTGATCCTCCGCATTTCACGCGCCGCCCCGGCAAAGCCCCGCTCTTCTCGGAGACAACGGAATGAAAAATTCCAGCCGTTTCATCGTCGTCACCGGCGGTCCCGGCTCCGGCAAGACGACCCTGATCGAAGCCCTGCGCGCCAGCGGCTTCGCCACATCGCCTGAAGCCGGCCGCGGCATTATCCAGGATCAGCAGGCCATCGATGGCCCCGCTTTGCCTTGGCGCAACCCTGGCCTGTTCGCCGAACTGATGCTGTCTTGGGAATTGCGCTCCTATTCAGCCGCCAAAGCCAAGTCCGGCCCGGTATTCTTCGACCGAGGCATCCCCGATACGGTCGGTTACCTCAGGCTGAGCGGTCTTGCGGTGCCGGCTCACATGCTGGAAGCCGCCCGGCAGCACCGCTACCGGCCCCAAATCTTCATCACGCCGCCATGGCCGGACATCTTCAAGCAGGATGCCGAGCGGCGGCAGACCTGGGAAGAAGCGGAACGAACCCATGCAGTGATGGTCGAGACCTACTCCGGCTTCGGCTATGAACTGGTGACGCTGCCCCGCGCGCCGGTCGGGGGCCGCGTCCGCTTCATTCTGGCGCAGATCGGTGTGTCCGCACCGCAAACCTGCCCCTGACTCGACCGCAATTGCCCCGTCTCGGTCATCCGTATGTGCCATTTCCCGCCCGCCAAGGACTAAAATGCAGGGCTGCATCTGGCCACTCCAACGAAGCCTTCTATATGCGCATTGCGTATATGCGGTTTACGACGCCTCCAAGCTTGATTACAGCTAATCGGGCGATTCAACGGAACTACCCATGGCCGACGACCACATCCGCTACGACATTCTAGCCCAGGAGGCCCTGCGCGGCGTCATGCGCAAGGTGCTGGCCGAAGTCGCGCGCGCCGGCCTGCCCGGCAACCACCATTTCTTCATCACCTTCCTCACCGGCGCGCCCGGCGTGCGCATCTCCAGCCGCCTGCGCGAGCGCTATCCAGAACAGATGACCATCGTCGTCCAGTTCCAGTATTGGGACCTCAAGGTCACGGACGCCGGCTTCGAAATAGGCCTTTCCTTCTCCGACGTCCCCGAGAAGCTGGAAATTCCGTTCTCGGCCGTGCGCGGCTTTTATGATCCTTCCGTCAATTTCGAGCTTGAGTTCGACGTCAAGACGGAACTGTCGGAAGAGGCTGCCCAGCCGACAGCGGCGGAGCCGACTCCGATCGCCATTGTCACCGAAACCAAACCGACCTCGGCATCGAAGAAGAAATCCGCCGAGGCGGAAAAGAAGGGGCCTGCCGCCGACGCTGCCGCAGGCAAGGGTGCCGATGTCGTTTCGCTCGACGCCTTCCGCAAGAAGTAGAAGGCCGCAAGCGGGCATCCCGATGGCCGAAATCGTCAATCTGCGTCAGGCCCGCAAACAGAAGGCGCGCACCGACAAGGAGCGAATCGCCGCCGAAAACCGCGCTATCCATGGCCGCAGCAAGGCGGAACGCCAACTCGAAAACCTGCGGGACCGGAAAGCCTCGGCCTTTCTCGATGGCCACCGCCGTTTGCCTGATGACGAGTCGGACGGCCAATGATTGGCCGGGCAGCGACCCCTCGCTCGTCCCTGCACTGAGCCGCCATGGCGATCGTCGAAAAGCACTCCGTTACCATTCGCGGCCATCGCACCAGCTATTCTCTGGAAAAACCGTTCCACGATGACCTCGTCGCCATCGCAGCCAGCCGCGAGATGGCGCTTGCCGCCCTGATCGCCGAAATCGACGAGAACCGGCCTCGCGACGCCAATTTGTCGTCTGCTCTCCGGCTTTATGTGCTGGACTGGGCCAAGCGGCGATAAAGCAGCGGGATAATGACATGCATAAAAACATATACTTAGAGCGCGCCGGCGAATCTGAAAGATCGCGACCCGCTCTAGCACGTATGGAAGCCCAGTCGTGCAGCAGCCTCAGCCGCCACCCAGCGACTTGAGCAGATTCTGGATCGAGAACGGCTCGAGCTTCGGCGCCGAAGGCTCCTGTGCCGCCGCATTGTCGTTGGCCGGAGGCAGCGGTTTTCTCTCGACACCCGGCAATTGAGACGGACTGTTGCGCTCGGCTTCCAGCCGTGCCCGCTCCTGCTCGGCGGCCTGCAACGCCTGCTCGGCCTTCTGCCGCTCCAGTTCTTCGCGTGCCTTTTGTTCGACCGCTGCCTGTGCCTGTGATTCTGCTTCGGCCTGCGCCTTGGCTTGCGCCTCGGCCTCGGCAGTTGCCCGCACCTCTGCTTCAGCCTTGGCAGCGGCTTCCGCTTCCGCAGCCGCTTTTGCCTCCGCCTCGGCCTGCAGCCGCGCTTCCTCCTGCTGGCGGCGCAGTTCTTCCGCCGCCCTTTCGCGTTCCGTCTGCAAGGCCGCGTAGTAGCGTGTCTCTCGCCGCAGCCTCTGCTTTTCGAGCAGCACCGCTTGCATCGCCTCGACCCGCTGCTGTTCCTTCTCCAGCGCCCGCTGCGTCAGGAATTGCGCCAGCGGCGTGCTGTCGAAACTGCGCGCCGTCGCACCCGGCGCACCCTCGATGGCGAAGTTCAGCGCCGGTTCCGAACCGACCAGCGCTTCATCGCCCGGCACATAGGTCACCGTCCCATGCGCCGCCACCGTGCCTGCCGCCAGGTCGGCGCTGAGATCGGCGCTCAGTTGCGAGGCGGCATTGGCAAAGGTCACCGGCGGTGCGCGCAGCACGCCGTTGGCGATGGTGAAGGCGATATCGGCATCCTGCGCCGGAAAATTGCCCTGCGCCGCGATTTCCGGCGCGAACGCGGCTGTGTGCGCCGCATCGATATCGCGCCCGATCGCGTCCGCCTTGGCCAGGAAAGCCGGCAAGGCATCGGCGTTGAGATTGTCGATCCGCACCCCCTTCAGCGATGCCGTGCCCGACCCGGAAAGTGCCGCGATCATGCCGTCCACCGATTTGCCGCTGGTCGAGACCGAAGTGGTGAAATTGCCACTGCCCGAAATGCCGGCATCGGGTAGCGCTACACCCAGATCCGCCCCCGAAACCGTCATCTGCCCGTTCAACAGCCCGGTCCCGCCGGTGTTCTTCAGGTCGAACAGGCCGGAAAGCACGCCGCCGAACAGCTTGGCTTGCAATTCCGAGACGCGAAGCCCGCCGTCATCCAGTTTCATCGAAAGCGTCGCGTCATAGGCGCTGGCGAAGCGGCCGGCAGCCAATGTCGCCGTGCTGATGTCGAGTTCGGCGCTGAACGGAACCGCCGGCTTCTGCGCAAACGGCGCGGTTGGCCAACCCTTCGCCGCCGGTGCCAGCGAGGCGTCCCCGAACAGCATCACCGCCGCCGGGTCGAGGTCGATTTCGTCCACTATTATCGCGCCGGTCAGCTGCGGCTTGCCGCCCTTGATGGCGGCATTGATGTCGCCCGAAACCGCGATCTCGTTGACGGCGCCGGTCAGGCCTGTCAGCACCAGTAGCCCGTTGGCGTAGTCGGCTTCGGCGCTGAAACCCGCCGATGTACCCGTACCCATGCCGGGCAGCGCGACACCCGTCGTCATCAGCCACGGCTCGATGTCGGCCGCCTCCAGGCTCACCTTGCCCTTGATGGCGGGGCCTTGGGCAGAAGCAGCAACGGTGCCGTCGAAATCCGCCTTGAAGTCGTTGCCGTTCAAACTGGCGGTCGTCGCCATGCCGTCGCCCAGCGTGCCCTTGGCGGCAATATCGGTCGTGCCCGCGCCAGTCATGCCGAGCGGCAGCGTCGGCAGCCCATAGAGCGCCAGCAGAGCCGTCGCATCGTCGTTGCGGGCGTCGAACGTCAGCGCCACCGGCGCATTGGCCAGGTCCGCCACCTTGCCTTGAGCCGACAGCGTGGCCGAGAAGGCGGAACCTCCCGCCGCGCCTTGCGCGGAAATCGCCAGCCCGTTGCTGCCGTCGCCGTTTTCCGCCGCACTTGCCACCACGTCGATGCGCGCATCCTCAAACAGGCCGCCATAGGCCTTGGCGCGCTCCGCCAGCCCTTTCAGCAAGGCATTGCCGGGATAGCGCTCCGCCGCCGCATCGATCAGCGGCGCAAGGTCGACCGCCACCACCGTAGCGTCGAGACTTCCGGTCGGGCTCGCCGGAAAATCCTTGATACGGCCTGTCGCGCTGATCGAAGCGCCGGCCAGGCTGGTCACCGCCAACCGGTCGATCTCCAGCGCGCCCTCGCGCAGCCTCAGCGCCGTATCGAGCTTGTCCGCCGTCATGCCGCCGGCATCCACCGGCCCGGCAACGATCTGGAAATCGAGATCGTGATCGGCGAAGCGATTGGCCCCCTTGTCGCTGACGAAGATCGAGGCGAAAGCCGCCAGCCCCTCCACGTCCAGTTCGCCGCCGTGCAGTTCCATCGCCACCGATGGCCGCGCATCGCCGGGCTCCTTGGCCTCGATGCGGCCATTGAACTTCGCCTTGCCGAGAACGAGTTCGAGATCGCTGAACGTCTGGCTCCGCTCGCTCATCTCCACCTCGGCCTTGAAGCCGGCTGCGGGCAGGCGCCGGATCGCTTCGTCCACGTCCTTGGCCAGCCATGCCGCAAAACCTGACGGCTGCGCCACGGCCAGCAGCAGCGATCCCTTGAAGCCGAATGCATCGCCGGTGCTGAGCTTGCCCTGCGCTTCCAGCGTCGTGCGGCCCGGCAAGACAGCGCCCAGCGAATGCACGATCCAGCCGCCCTCGGCCGGTTCGGCCGAGACATGCACGTCGCGGATCGTGGTATCGCCCGTCACCACCGCCGGCAGCTTGACCTCGACCGAGCCCGGAATGGTCGGCCTCGGCATCTGCTGCAGCGCTTTTTCCAGGCCGGCGACCCGCTCGGCCAGCGTCAGGCCGGAGCCGGCATCGCCCGTCACAGCCTCGTCGAACTGCACCTGTGCGCCCGACGCCTCGATGCGGAAGCGCGGCTCATCGCCATAGTCGATCGAGGCGGTGCCGTCGGCGGTGTAGGGATTGTCGAGCGGGCCTGTCTCGAAGCGGAATTCGTCGATGCCGAGTTGTTTGTGATCGAGATGGAATTTGCCGTTCAGGCGGTAGCCGGGGTCCGCCTTGGCGGCGTTCACCTGCACCATCTCGCCGCTGCCGTCGCGCAGCGTCACCT
The DNA here is from genome assembly GCF_001427385.1 of Mesorhizobium sp. Root157. GTDB lineage: Bacteria > Pseudomonadota > Alphaproteobacteria > Rhizobiales > Rhizobiaceae > Mesorhizobium. The sequence continues at coordinate 134,517 of NZ_LMGJ01000035.1, read as the reverse complement.
GCCCCCTGTCGTCTTCGAGCATCTTGAACTGGCCGGCATAGAGCACCGCGCCCTTTTCCACGCGCGCATTGCCGTCAGTCTCGATGGTCAGCGGATAGCCGTCCGGATCGAGCCGCAACCTGAGCCGCATCTGTCCGTCCTCGGCAACCCGTCCGGTCGAGGCCGTCAGCGCGGTGCGAAGGCCGTCGAACAGCAAAGAGCCGTCCAGCCGCCAGGGTCCGACCAGCGACTTGGCCGAAACGGTCGAATTGATCTTGGACAGCTTATGGCTGCGCCCGCCCGCCCCGTGGTGAACCTCGACCTCGCCGTCGGTGATGGTCAGCTTCTCGATGACGATCTGGCTGGCGTCGAAGGGCGATGAGGGTCGCACCGTCCAGTCGATAGCGCCGTCGGCGCCGACATCGATCGTGCCTTTCGGCCGCACCAGCCGCATGTCGAAGATCAGCACTTCGCCGCGCAGGAACGGCGCCAGTTCCGCATCCATCGAGAACGTCTCGACGGTCATTGCAGGTTGGCCATCCGGTCCACCCGCCACCGCGACGTCGGAGAAGGTGACCGATGGAAACGGCAGCAATCGTGCCGTGGCGTCGCCCCGTACCGTCACCGTGCGGCCCAATATGGCGCTCGCCTCGCGCTCGAAATCGGCGCGGTAGCCTGTCCAGTCGACGAACGGCGGCACTGCCAGCGCGGCAATCAGCACCAGCACAACAAGGCCGCCAACGATCACGAACAGGCGAGCGAACATGTCCTCACTGCAAATCGGCGAAAAGTTCCGCGCACTCTAGAGCCTCCAGCCGGAAAGTGGAAACCGGTTTCGGCGCAATCCGACGCTCAAACAATGAGATAGACCGTTCGCGTGTCGATAAAGAGGCACCCGCCTTCGCAGGGCTGCCCGTGGATCCGGTCACGCCGGCAATATCTTCCCCGGATTGAGGATATTCAGCGGATCGAGCGCCTGTTTGATCGTGCGCATCACGTCCACACCGTGACCGAGTTCATGCTGCAGGAAACCGGCCTTGCCCTGCCCGATGCCGTGCTCGCCGGTGCAAGTGCCGTCCATGGCAATGGCGCGCATGTTCAGCCGCGCCACGAACGCCTCCACCTTGGCGATTTCGGCCGGATTGTCCGGGTCCATCAGCACCAGCGTGTGGAAATTGCCGTCGCCGGCATGGCCGACGATCGGGGCAATCAGCCCCATCTCGGCGATATCCTCCTCGGTTTCGGCCACGCATTGCGCCAACCGCGAAATCGGCACGCAGACATCCGTGGAAAGCCCCTTGGCGCCCGGCCTCAGCGTCAGCGATGCCCAATAGGCGTTGTGGCGCGCGTCCCACAGCTTGGCGCGTTCCTCGGCCACGCTCGTCCAAAGAAACGGCCCGCCGCCTTGCTCTTCGGCGATCATGCCGAAACTTTCCGCCTGCTCGGCCACGCTGGCTTCGCTGCCGTGGAATTCGAGGAACAGGCACGGGCTTTCCGAGTAATCGAGCTTTGAATAATTCTTCATCGCCCGCATCTGCAAACCGTTGACCAGTTCGATGCGCGCCACCGGAATGCCCATCTGGATGGTCGCAATCACCGCCTGGCAGGCTGCTTCAAGCGTCGGAAACGGGCACACGCCACCCGAAATCGCCTGCGGGATGCCTTGCAGCCGCAAGGTGAGCGCGGTGATGATGCCGAGCGTGCCTTCCGAGCCGACCAGCAATCGGGTGAGATCGTAGCCGGCCGCACTCTTCTTCGCCCGCTTGCCCGTCGTCACCGTCTCGCCATCGGCCATTACCGCCGTCAGCGAAAGGACGCTTTCGCGCATGGTGCCGTAACGCACGGCGTTGGTGCCCGACGCCCGCGTCGCCGCCATGCCGCCCAGCGAGGCGTTGGCGCCGGGGTCGATCGGAAAGAACAGGCCGGTATCGCGCAAATGCCGGTTGAGGTCTTCGCGCGTGACGCCGGGCTCCACCGTGCAATCGAGGTCCTCGGCGTTGACGGCAAGGATGCGGTTCATGCGCGATGTGTCGAGCGAAATGCCGCCGCCCGGCGCATTGACATGCCCTTCCAGCGAAGAACCGACGCCGAAGGCGATCACCGGCACGCGGTGGTCGCCACAGGCGCGCACGATCTCCTGCACTTCCGCCGTCGTCTCGGGAAACACCACCCCATCCGGCACCTGGTTGGGGATGTAGGTCGTGGTGTGGCCATGCTGCTCGCGGATGGACTGGCCGGTCTGGAAGCGCTCGCCGAACCTTTGCTTGAGAATGCCGGCAACGGCGGCGATGCCGTCCTCGTTGCGTTGAACCGCCATCAGGTCGCTCAGAGCCATGTTTCCTCCGCGAATGGACCCTTGCCACACATGTAACGATCCGTACTGTGCCGTTCGCACCTTTTTGTCCAGCACATCGAACGTCGAATGGAGAATAGCCCAGCATGACCACCGCCCCCTTCGTCTCCCGCGTCATGGACATCGAGAAGGACTGGATCGACTATAACGGCCACCTCAACATGGCCTATTACAACGTCCTGTTCGATCGCGGTTCCGACGAGGCCTTCGAAGCGCTGGGGCTTGGTCCGGCCTATGCGAAAGAGCGGCGGCTCACCATCTACACGGCGGAAGTCCACGTCTGCTACGTGCAGGAACTCCACCTCGACCACAAAGTCGCCGTCAGCTTCCATCTTCTCGATTGCGACGCCAAGCGCCTGCATGTCTTTCAGGAAATCCGCCACGTCGACGGCTGGCTGGCCGCCACCTCCGAATCCATGTCGCTGCATGTCGACATGACCGGCCCCAAGGTCGCGTCTTTCCCCTCCGACATCATGGCCAATATCGAGGCGATGCGCGCCGCCCACGCATCGCTTGCCGTGCCCGAACGCGCCGGCCGCTCGATCGGCATTCGACGCAAGAAAGCCTGACCGTCATATATCGTTACCGCGACAGGCCGACAAAGATGGGGATGGCGGCCTATTCGGTTTGCATCGAATCACCAGCGCCGCCACTCCAGTGTCATGGACACGCAAGACAATCTGCCGGCTCCGCAACGGCGGCACGTCGCGGCAAACAGCGTCACGCTGGAAGCCGAGCGGCTGGCTGCCGATCCGCGCCTGTCCGACTACGATTTCTGGCGTTCGCTGAAGAACCTGGAAAACCGCATCTTCGAGATCGTCGCCAATCGCGACCCCATCCCCTTCGACATGGTCCGCTGGCGCGCCATCCTCAAGCAGGCGCGTTCAAGGCGCAACTTCTCATCGCGAAACTGAATCAGGCACTTCTCTAGAAGGCGAAGGAAACCGTCGAGGCCAGCGCCATCAATGCCGCGATGCCGATCAGCGCGGCATAGATGCGCGGCAGGTCGAACAGCACCACATGCCCGGCGATCCATGCAGTGAAGGCTGCGCCCAGCGCAAACAAAAAGCCGTTACGGTCGCCGATGGCGAGATTGGCCGCCATCAGGCCGCCAAGGATAAGTGCGCCGAACACGATAATGACCGCGATACCGGCCTTGTCGAAATTGTCGTCCATTCCTCGTCCCTTGCCGCCGGCCTGCCTCGACACAACCGAGGCCATTGATACGCGCGCCGACCCGGACAGACTTAAACGACCACGCAGAAGGGGCAAGGCCAAACTCGCCGTTTACGCCCAGATGCTTCGCCGGTGTGGATTTCAGGAAACGCTTTTCCAGGTATCGGCGCACCGCCGTCACCTGAATCCCGGCCCCGTCTCCAGGCGAACAAAACACCAACACGCTGGCCTTTCGTCGCCGAATCACTACATTCGGGTGCGATGTCCGGTTTTCCAGACGACATGCCCTTCTTCGACGAATCGGATGCGCGGCGCCCTGCCCCGTCCGAAGGCTCGTCCGCGCCTTCCGGCATCGCCGCGCGCGCCATGGCTGCGCGCCACGGTCAGGGCGGCCAACCCGATTACCTGAAAGGGCTGAACCCCGAACAGCGGCTGGCGGTGGAGACCACCGAAGGCCCGGTCCTCGTTCTGGCCGGCGCCGGCACCGGCAAGACGCGCGTGCTCACCACCCGCATCGCCCATATTCTCAGCCAGGGCAAAGCGTGGCCCAGCCAGATCCTCGCCGTCACCTTCACCAACAAGGCGGCGCGCGAGATGAAGAACCGCATCGGCTTGCTGGTCGGCGAGGCCATCGAGGGCATGCCGTGGCTGGGAACCTTCCACTCCATCGGCGTCAAGCTCCTGCGCCGTCATGCCGAACTCGCCGGCCTGCGCTCCGACTTCACCATCCTCGACACCGACGACGTCATCCGCCTCATCAAGCAGTTGATCCAGGCCGAAGGGCTTGACGACAAGCGCTGGGCGCCGCGCACCTTCGCCCAGATGATCGACGGCTGGAAGAACAAGGGCCTTGGCCCCGCCGATATCCCGGAAGGCGACGCCCGCGCCTTCGGAAATGGCCGCGGCCGCGAACTCTACCGCGCCTATCAGGATCGGCTGACTACGCTGAACGCCTGCGACTTCGGCGATCTTCTGTGCCACCCGATCCGCATCTTCCGTGCCCATCACGACGTGCTGGCCGAATACCACCGCCGCTTCAAATACATCCTCGTCGACGAGTATCAGGACACCAACACCGCGCAATATATGTGGCTGCGCTTGCTGGCCCAAAGGCCAAAGCAATCTGCTAATCTTCCGGCCGAAAGCCGAGCAGCCGACCGGCTGCCGGGCGACGTTTCGCCCGCCCCCGCGGAGGGCCAGCCGCCAGAGGCGGCGATGCGGCCCGTGAGCGAGAGAAACCCCGCGAGCGAAAACAAACCAACACAGCAAATTAACATCTGCTGCGTCGGCGATGACGATCAGTCGATCTATGGCTGGCGCGGCGCGGAGGTGGACAACATCCTGCGCTTCGACAAGGATTTTCCGGGCGCCACTGTCATCCGCCTCGAGCGCAACTACCGCTCCACCGCGCATATCCTGGGCGCGGCCTCGCATCTCATCTCCCACAATGAGGGCCGGCTCGGCAAAACCCTGTTCACCGACCGGCCCGACCCCGAAGACGCCAAGGTCAACGTCCACGCCGCCTGGGATTCCGACGAGGAAGCCCGCGCCATCGGCGAAACCATCGAGGCCTATCAGCGCGGCAAGCACCCGCTGAACGACATGGCCATCCTGGTGCGCGCTTCCTTCCAGATGCGCTCCTTCGAGGACCGCTTCATCGAAATCGGCCTGAACTATCGCGTCATCGGCGGCCCGCGCTTCTACGAGCGCCAGGAAATCCGCGACGCGCTGGCTTATCTGCGCGTCGTCGCCAACCCCACCGACGACCTCGCCTTCGAGCGCATCGTCAACTTGCCCAAGCGCGGCCTTGGCGAATCCGCCATCCGCCAGATCCACGACACGGCGCGCGCGCTCCGCGCTCCGATGCTGGAGGCCGCCGGCAAACTGGCCGAAAGCGACGAGCTGAAGCCGAAGCCGCGCGCGGCCCTTCGCGAGGTCGCCGCCAATTTCGCCCGCTGGCAGGGCCAACTGGAATCGACGCCGCACACTGAACTCGCCGAGACCATTCTCGAAGAGAGCGGCTACACCGATATGTGGAAGAACGACCGCTCCGCCGACGCGCCGGGGCGGCTGGAAAACCTGAAAGAGCTGATCCGCTCGATGGAGGAGTACGAATCGCTGCGCTCCTTCCTCGAACATGTCGCCCTGGTCATGGACGCCGAGCAGAACGAAGACCTCGATGCCGTCTCCATCATGACGCTGCATTCAGCCAAGGGGCTGGAATTCGAGACCGTATTCCTCCCCGGCTGGGAAGAGGGATTGTTTCCGCACCAGCGCGCGCTCGACGAAGGCGGCCGCTCCGGGCTGGAGGAGGAACGCCGCCTCGCCTATGTCGGCCTCACCCGCGCCAAGAAGAACCTGCACATCTGGTTCGTCTCCAACCGCCGCATCCACGGCCTGTGGCAATCGACCATCCCGTCCCGCTTCCTCGAGGAACTGCCGGAAGCCCATGTCGAGGTGGCCGAGGCCGGCAACTCCTATGGCGGCTACGGTAATCCTTACGGCGGCTCGTCCTTCGCCTCAGGGCGCGGCGGCCGCCAGAACCCTTATGGCGCTTCGCGCTTCGACAGCCTCGGCTCGTCGTCAGGCGACCAGAAGTCGGACAATCAGCGCGGCGGCTCCTTCTCCAACACCTATGCCACGCCGGGCTGGCAGCGCGCCCAGCAAAACCGCACCGAAGCGACGAGCCGCAACTGGGGCACCCGTTCCGGCCACGCCGTCGAGCGCATCGGCTATGGCGAAACCGATTCCGGCTACGGCGCCGGGCGCGGCTCGGTCAAGGGCCGCATGATCGAGGGCGAACTGGTGGCGAAATCGGTGGCCGACGCTCCCTCGCCCTTCAGCGTCGGCGACCGCGTCTTCCACCAGAAATTCGGCAACGGCAACATCTCGGCCATCGAAGGCAACAAGCTCACCATCGACTTCGACCGCGCCGGCCAGAAGAAGGTGCTGGACGGGTTTGTCAGCGCGGTGTGAGCGGCGGGTTTGCCCCATTGATAAACCTGGACTTGATTTAATGCATGTCGCCCGAAAATGGGAACGGTTTCGGGATAACGACATGCATAGAAACAGGTACTTAGAGCGCAGCCAGCGAATCTGAAAGATCGCTCCACATCTAGGACCAATCGACCGCGCCCAGTTCCGCTACCCCCGCATCGCCTTGAGTTTTTCGGCGGCGGAGGCGGCAAGGTCGCAATAGCGTTCCTCCAGCTTCTCGGCTGCCTCGATCACCGGAAAATCGTGGCCGAACTTCTCCAGCGCCATGCGCAGTTTCTCCACGAACTCAGCCTGCTTCTCCAGCTCCGAAAACAGCGCCTGCACCTGCGCTTCGCTGACGTCGGGATTGTCAAGGATGGCCGGCACCTCGCGCGCCGTCTGCTCGCCGGTCGCACTCTGTTCGCGCAGGATCTCGACCCAATCGGCCACCGTCCGTCTCCTCGCCTTGGCAATCATCCCGTTGCCGCGACCATGCCCGGTTCGCAACAGACCGGTCAACCTCACGCTGCCGTCTTGCGCGCGCCGTTCTTGGGCGAAACGAGCTTGCGCGCGGCCTTCGTCTTGGCCTGCCTGGCAATCTCCTTGTCGTGGCGCGCTGCCGCCTCCTCGCATTTGCGGCGGATTTCCTCCACTTCCGATTCGGTCAGGTGCTCGATCCCGATGAAATGGTTGTGCCCGCTCCCCACCCGTATCAACTCGTCGAGCTTGGCCTGGATCGCCGCGCCGTCGCGGTTCTGAGTGTTCTGGATCAGGAACACCATGAGAAAGGTGACGATCGTGGTGCCGGTGTTGATAATCAGCTGCCACGTGTCGGAAAAACCGAACAACGGCCCGCTCACCGCCCACCCCGCAACCACCGCAACGCAAATGGCAAAAGTCAGCGGCAAGCCGGTCAGGTAGGCAACCGCGTTGGCCACCTTGGTGAAGTGTTTCTCCAGCATGCGCGCCAGTCCTCGCTGTCTGCCCGAAAGAACCGCCTCGCCGGTCACAAGGTTCCGAACAACCTCGAATTTCATTGCAACCGGATGCAACCTTAAAGTTGCGCACTACATAAACTTCACCTTATAGGAGAAATGAGACAGTGCGGTTGCAGGCAAGAGAGCCTGTTCCTTCCGCTTCAGGGCGGTAACCTCCGGCCCCTTCCGCCGCGCCACCCCCGCATGGCGGAAGGGGTCCGAACGCCGGATAGCAAGACATGAACCCAGCTTCACGGCGCAAGAGACAGCGATCGGCGAAGCTGCATCCTTGCCGGGCCATGTTGTTCGCATTTGCCCTCACCGCGCCGGCACAGGCCGAACCGGCAGCCCCGGCCACAACCGCCAGCATCGAACGGCACTGGACCAGCAACGCGCTGGACAGCGATCGCGCCGTTGCCGATTGGGTGACGCTGCTGCGCGGCTCATCGCAGCGCCAATGGGGCGACGCCGACGCCAATGCCGGCATGGGCGCTGCTTTCGAAGCGACACGCCACGACCGCATCACCTTTGAGGACGACCGTGCGCTGGCCTTGTCTGCACATGCCTTCCGCCGACTTTCCGCCGCAGCCGAATTGCGCGGTTCCCTCAACTACCGCGTCTCCAGCACCGGAGACGACCTCGACCTTGGCGCTGTGGTGATCGGCACCCGCGCCCTGAAGCAGGAGGTGAGCGGTCAAGCGCAATTGGGCATCGATCTCGGCAATGCAACGACGCTGATCATGGAAGCTTCGGAAAGTTTCGAGACCACCGGCAGGACCCGTTTCGAAAACGCGATCCTTGCACCCGCGCGGCTCGACCCTGACGTGAACCGCTTCCAGCTTCTGGCACGCGTCACCCGCACGGTCGGCGCCCTGGCCTTCGGTGGCTCGGCCTCGACCCTTGTCGCGTCGGTCGAGCGGCTCGGCTTCCCGCCGGTCGCGCTCTCCTTCGTTCTCACGGCGATACGCGCCGAATGGGCAGTTCGGGAAAAAAGCGGCCTGAGCCTCGGCCTTGCTCTGGGGGTCGAGTGGCTGCGCGGCACGCAAGACATCTACAGCGGGATCAGGCCGACATGGCAGTTGCGGCTTGCACAACCCTTGCCGCACGGCTTTGAACTGCGCACCGCCTGGTTTGGCCGCTACGAAACCGTCGAAAGCGACGACCCGCTTGCCTCATGGCTGCAACGGGCCGAACTGGAATTGGGCTGGAAGGTCAGCGAACGGTTCGCACTCGCCTCCGGCGTCTTCTGTGAAGCCAGGCAAAATCTCCTGTTCGAGAACGAGGAACGCAGCCGCGGCGTCTACGCCGAAGCCACCTATGCATTGCGCAAACCGCTCAGCCTCGTGGTGCGGATCGACGCCTCCAGCACTTTCAAGACCATCATCGAGCAACGCGAAAAAACGCTCGACGCCTTTGTCGGCCTGCGTACCGACATCTGATCCGGTCGTCCCGCAAAGTGGCAGGAGAGTGTGCAAGGCTCTCCTGCCCGCATGAACGCCATGCTGCAGTCTCCAAGCTGTGTCAGGCTTGGGCGGTTACATGCCAGGCATCCATGCGACCCACCTCAGTGGTGCCGGCTACCCATCTTGTAGCTGTTGCCGCCGAACAGGTTCACCCCGATCCCGCTCAGCACACCATTGATGCCGCTGCCGATATTGGTCTTGTTGCCGTTCAGGATGCCGGACACGACATTGCCGCTCAAAATGGCGTTGCCGTTTCCGATCCCGTTCAGAACGCTGACATTGCCAAGCCCTACCGAGGGCGAGACGTTGATCAGCCCGCTCGACAGGCCGTAGTTGCCGCCGGTAGTACCCCAGCCACCACCGGCCTGGGCGCCAACGGTCCAGAAGGAAACGGCTGCGGCAGCAAGTACAACAGTGATCTTGTTCATGACTTTCTCCTTTGTTGCTGACGGTGTTTCCTTCAACTTCCGACGATTACCTCCGAGATCAGGATATGGTTTCATGCAAATAATGCAATTACAGATTGTAGTATTTCATATACACAACCCGTTTTCCAATTTTTAACGCTAATCTTTTACCTTAAGTGACGTGGTTACCGTCAGGCTTCGCCGTCTTCCCAACGGTCGAGAAATGCCTCGATCGGCAAGGCCTGCATGTCGGGAACGGCGCGGCCGAGCTTTTCCGCCGGCCAATCCCACCAGGACAGGCGTTCGATCCGTGCCGCAGTCTCGGCCGGAAAGCGCAAGCGCAGCACCCGCCCCGGAGAACCGGCAACGATGCGGTAGGGTGCGACGTCGCGCGTCACGACTGCATTGGCGCCGATCACGGCACCGTTGCCGATGGTCACGCCGGGCATCACCACCGCGCCGTGTCCGATCCACACATCATGACCGATGGTCACCGCCTTCGCCTGCCGGCGCTCGCGAAAAGCAGCGTCAACGCCGAGATAGCGGAAATACTCGTTCGGGCGATAGCTGACCTTGTGCTGGGTCAGCCGCTCGATCGGGTGCTCAAGGGCGTTGATACGGGTATTGGCTGCAATGGAGCAGAATTTGCCGATGGTCGAATAGATCGCTTCGGCATGGCGTTCGAAATAGGTGAAAGCCCCAACGCTCACCTCGCGCAGCACCACCCGCTCGCCGATCGACACGAAGGGCGCCAGCCGGCACCCCTTCAACTCGGCGGTCGGATGAATGCGCGGCTCGGAATCCCTCGGCATCGGCTGCTCGCTCATGCATCGGCTGTACGACGCCGCCCGACGCGCCGCAAGCCGTCCCATGGTGCTGGGGAATTCAGACCAGGGTGAGCCGAAGTTGCCGCTTGCAGGTCACCATCATCTGAATCCTATTGCGGCTTGCCCTTGCTCCACTCAACTGCCTGGCCATAGAGCGGCACCGACGTGATCGACATCTTGGCCGAACCGTCCTGCACCTGGCGCGAATGGGAAAGGTAGATAAGCGTGTCGTTCGCCTTGTCGTAGATTCGGTTGACCACCTGCTTCTTCCAGATCAGGCTGATGCCCTGCTTGAAGACCTCTTCGCCATCCTCGCCCAGATTGATGTCGCCGATCCTGATCGGTCCGGTCTGGCGGCAGGAAATCGAGGAATCGGAGGGATCCTCGAACCAGTTGCCTTTCTGCAGGCGGTCGATCACGCCACGATCGAAATAGGACACATGGCAGGTCACGCCCTCCACCTTGGGGTCCTTGACCGCTTCGATGACAATATCGTTGCCCAGCCAATCGACGCCGACCTTGCCGACTTCCTGGGCGAAAGCCGTGCCTGAAAGGATTGCAATGCCTGCAGCCGCGAGGCCGCCGATCAGATGTCGCCCGATAAGGTTGTGCAAGGAACGCTCCCTGGTTGCATTCGCAGGAATTGCAAGTGGTGCGCCGGAGCCGGAAATGCAAGCACATCTTCCGGTGCCTTGCGGCATCAGGGCGCCTATGCTGCCTTTGCAGGAAGCGCTAACAGTGCGGACTGAAATCCTGCGCACCATTTTGTTATTCGTCGCGGCAGGGATTTGCGGACATGTTTGGCGCGGGCAGCCTGTTGCCCGTGAATTAATGCGGAATTCGTCTCATGATGCGCTCGATCCTCATCGGAATCCTCGTCCTGATGGCCGCCGGCATCGGCTGGCTCACTTTCGATTGGTACAGCACCCGCTACAGCGGCGAACCTTTCGGCGCGCCCTTCGCCCTCATCGACCAGACGGGCCAGCCGATCACCGAGGCTGCGCTGCGCGGTCATCCGAGCGTGGTTTTCTTCGGCTTCACCCACTGCCCCGAAGTGTGCCCCACCACATTACTCGAAATGGCCGGTTGGCTGAACACGCTGGGCGACGAGGGCAAGGGCATCAACGCCTACTTCGTGTCCATCGACCCCGAACGCGATACGCCCGAGATCATGAACACCTACATCTCCAACTTCTCCGACCGCATCGTCGGCATCACCGGCCAGCCGGACAAGGTACAGGCCATGGCCAAATCCTTCGGCATCTATTCGAAGAAAGTGCCGACCGAGGACGGCGACTACACCATGGACCACACCGCCTCCGTGCTTCTGCTGAACGCCAAGGGTGACTTTGCCGGAACCATCGCTTATGGCGAAAGCGCCAGCAACGCCCTCGCCAAGCTGAAGCGGCTTGCGGCCGAAGGCTGACCAACACGGGACATCTGCCCCTTATGACCCAGACGCGCCTCTACCTGACCACGTCGAAGGCCGAGGCCGAGCGCATCTTCGCCGCCATGGAATCAGCTTTCGAGGACGACGGCTGGCCGTTCTCGGTGCTCGAGGTGGACGAGGACCGCGACATTCATGAGATTTCCCTCTACGCCGATGGCGACATCGACGCCGTCGAGGCGCAAGTTCTCGCTCTGCTCACCGCCCTTGCTGTCGACAAACCGCTGGAGCGCGAAACCGTTCCCGACATCGACTGGGTCGCCCGCTCGCTGGAAGGGCTGAAGCCGGTCCGCGCCGGGCGCTTCTTCGTCCACGGCGCACACGACCGCGACCAGATCAAGCCAGACGACATCGCCATCGAGATCGAGGCCGGCCTTGCCTTCGGCACCGGCCATCACGGCACCACCGCCGGCTGCCTCGAAATGCTGGAGAGCGTGGTCGCAAGCGAGCATCCGCGCAACGCGCTGGACCTCGGCACCGGCAGCGCGGTGCTTGCCATCGCCCTGGCCAGGCTCGCCGCCATCCCGGTGCTGGCGACCGACATCGACCCAGTCGCCATCGAAGTGGCCACCGCGAACGTCCAACTGAACGGCGTCCCGGACCTGGTCGAGACGGCCACCGCCACCGGCTTCGACCACCCCGTCTTTGAGCGAAGTGGCCCCTTCGCCCTCATCGTCGCCAACATCCTCGCCGGCCCGTTGATAGAGATCGCGCCCGAAATGGTCGTGCATCTCGAACCAGGCGGATCGCTGGTGCTTTCGGGCATCCTGGACCGCCAGCATGATGCGGTCGTGGCCGCCTACATTGCGCAAGGCTTCCGCCATATCCGCACCCTGCACCTTGAAGGCTGGGTCACCATTCACCTGAAGCGCTGATCTGGACCACTCCCCGGCAATTGTCAGCCCGTTGCGCTACCGCTACCGTCGATCCACATAAAACCGAACCACTCAGAAAGCGGGGCATCCGATGTTCCAGAAATTCGATTCTGCCGGCGATCCGTCGGTCGGCAAGCCCCATGTCGCAAAGCTGCGCCAATGGCTTGCCGCCAACAAGCTGGACGGTTTCCTCGTTCCGCGCGCCGACGAGCATCAGGGCGAGTACGTTCCGGCCCGCGCCGCGCGCCTGCGCTGGCTGACAGGTTTTTCCGGCTCCGCAGGCGTCGCGCTGATCCTTGCCAACCGGGCCTTCGTCTTTGTCGATGGCCGCTACACCCTCCAGGTGCGCAGCGAAGTCGACCTCGAGGTCTTTTCCATCGAAAGCCTCGTCGACAACCCGCCCCCGGCCTGGATCAGGGACAATCTCGCCAAGGGAACGCGGCTCGGCTTCGACCCGTGGCTGCATACGATCAGCGAGGTCAAGGCGCTGCAGGCATCCGCCGATAGAGCCGGCGCCGAACTCGTTCCGGTCGAACGCAATCCCATCGACAGCGTCTGGGACGACCAGCCTGAACCGCCGCTGTCCCTGGCCGAGATCCATCCCATCGCCTTCGCCGGCGAACTGGCCAGGGACAAGCTGGCCCGCCTGGCCACCGCTATTGCCAAGGACGGCGCCACCCACGCCATCCTGACCGACCCGTCCTCCATAGCCTGGGCCTTCAACATTCGCGGCAACGACGTGCCACACACGCCGCTGGCGCTGGGCTTCGCCATTCTTGGCGCTGACGGCCGCCATCACCTGTTCATGGACAGCCGCAAATTCTCGCGCGAGGTGGCCGCCTACCTGACCCAGCTTGCCGCGTTGCACGAACCCGGCGAATTCGAGCCGTCCGTCAGCACGCTCGCAAAAAGCGGAGCCGCCATCGCCCTCGACCCGGTCCTGGTGGCCGACAGGTTGCGAACGCTGGTCGAGGACAATGGCGGCAGCGTCGTCGCAGCCACGGATCCGGCCCGCATCCCCCGCGCCACCAAGAACCGCGCCGAGATCGACGGCAGCCGCGCCGCCCACCGGCGCGACGGTGCCGCCGTCGCCAGGTTGCTCTGCTGGCTCGAGCGCCAGCAGCCCGGCAGCCTCGACGAGATCGCAGTCGTGACGAAGCTGGAGGACTCCCGCCGCCTCACTGGCGAGGAAACGCAGATGCCGTTGCGCGACGTCTCCTTCGCCACCATTTCCGGCGCAGGTCCAAACGGCGCCATCATGCACTACCGCGTGTCGCGCGCCACCAGCCGCAAGCTCGCGGATGGCGAACTGTTCCTGCTCGATTCCGGGGCGCAGTACCAGGACGGCACCACCGACATCACCCGCACCGTTCCCGTTGGCCAGCCGACCGAGGAGATGCGCGAGCGTTATACGCTGGTGCTGAAAGGGCTGATCGCGATTTCCACGCTGCGCTTTCCCGCCGGCACGCGCGGTTCGGAAATCGACGCCATCGCCCGCATGGCGCTATGGCAGCATGGCCTCGACTACGCCCACGGCACCGGCCACGGCGTCGGCTCCTACCTCGCCGTTCACGAAGGCCCGCAGCGCATTGCCCGAACCGGCACGGAAAAGCTGCTCGAAGGCATGATGCTGTCCAACGAGCCCGGCTACTACAAGGAAGGCCACTACGGCATCCGGCTGGAGAACCTGATCCTGGTCACCCCTGCCGAGAGCCTGCCCGGCGGCGACATCGCCATGCACGGCTTTGAAACGCTGACCCTTGCGCCGTTCGACAAGAGGCTGCTTCGCGCGGACCTGCTGACCCGCGACGAGTTGCACTGGCTCGACACCTATCACGCCCGCGTGCTGGCCGAGATCGGACCGATGCTCGACGGCGAAACACTGGCATGGCTGGAGAAGGCGACCGCCCCGCTCCCGCACGACGCCAAGAGCTGAGCGCATCACCGGCACGACTGAGATTCAGGTCAGGGCGAGCCGAGAATGGCGGCTTTCGAGAATCGGAGCGGAATGTACATTTGGGTACACGAGCACCGGAAGCGCAGGAAGACGCCTTTCGCAGGCCGCCATCACCTCGCTCGAAGATTCAGGTCAGGGCGTGCCGAGAATGGTGGCTTTCGAGAACCGGAGCGGAATGTACATTTGGGTACATGAGCACCGGAAGCGCAGGAAGACGCCTTTCGCAGGCCGCCATCACCCGAATCTGTCTATCCCACGAACTGGCGCGCGAGAACAAGCACCACCGCGCCCGCCAGGAACATGGACATCAAGCCGCCGCGCAGCGAAACCAGGCCGGCGACGATCAGTGCCGCCCATTCGGCTGGTCCCGCCCCCAGTGCCGCAGGCGCGACCAGCGTCGTCAAAACTGCAGCCGGCACGGCATTGAGGCCGGCCTCCACGCGCGGGTGAATGGTGTCGAACCGCGACAGAACCAGATGCCCGCCCACGCGCGTCAGATACGTCGCGATGGCACCGGCAATGATGATCCAGAAGGTCGTGCTCATGGCAAATGCTCCGGATCGACGCCGATGCCGCTATGGCTCGGCGGCAGGATGACCGCAAGCGCAACGCCGGCGACGGCGCCCAGCGAGACGTGCCAGGGCGAGCCGACCACCTTGTAAGCGACGATCGAGGCAATGGCGCTGACAACCACGATGGGCAGCCACAGCGGCCGCTTGCGGAAGTCCATGACGAGGCCAAGGAAGTAGATTGGCAGCAGGAAGTCGATGCCGAGGGCGCTGGTATCGGGAATGAGTTGGCCCGCGATCGCGCCGGCCAGCGTCAACGCGTTCCAGGATACGTAAACGGTCAGGGCCGCGCCCATATACCAGACGAAGCCGACCTTGCGGCCGGACTGCGCCTCACTCTCGGCAAATGCATATTGCGGGTCGGTGAGCAGGAAATAGGCGATCGCCTGCTTCGGCCCCGACCAGTGGGCGAGGCTTCTGCCGATCGAGGCGGAATAAAGGACATGCCGGAAGTTGACGGCGAAGATCGACAGCACGATCAGCCAGGGCGCTACGTGGTGGCCGAACAGTTCGATGCCGACCATCTGGCTGGCGCCGCCGAACACGGCCGCGCTCATCAGGAAGGCCTCGAAGACCGAAAAACCGTTGTCGACGGCAATGGCCCCGAACAGCATGGCAAATGGGCCTGACGCGACAACGACAGGAATGCTGAGGCGTGCACCTTGCCAGAACGCGCTCTGAGTCGATTGCACTGATATCGTTTGCGAAGACATGAACCGGCCCTTCGAGAGGCACCGTATGTATGCAGTGCACAGTGCCCTGTCACACGAATTCGGTTGAGCCAATCGATCAGTGGAAATGATCGATACATCGACAACACAGCGCCATCCCTGAAGGAGCGAAGTGGAGATTTTGAAGCCGCGTCATCCCTGAAGCGAGCCGCTGCGGCAAAATAGAACTTCGTCATGCCGGCAAAGGGAGCGATGGCCGCGAGCCGGAAACCTTCTCGTGACATGTCGGCAGTAGGCCAGCGGTCCAGACCTGGGAACAGTTCGACACCGCGCCAACGTTGGAAGCTGATCGCGGCGGTCAATCGTGGATCAAACCAACCCCCTTCACCTCGCCAACCGGTTGATCTCGCTCGCTTCGAGCAGAAACCGCCGGCATTCTTGTCCACACCCTCGCCACTCCATGCATACTCCCCGCCATCGCTCTTGCGGGAACCGGCTGCGCACCGGGCAACGGTTAGAGCGGCGGTGACCTCCCCCCATTGGTTCGGCGCCAGTGGACCCGAGGGCA
>NZ_LMGJ01000035.1:48382-118188 GCF_001427385.1 Mesorhizobium sp. Root157 | reverse complement strand
CGACGGGATGACAGCCACCGGACGGGCGGCCGCGAGGTCGCACTAAATTACTAAACGAGCGTCCGAACGGCCGCCCGTCTTCCCGACCTCTCAAGCGAGGTCCGTTCTTTGACAATGGCCAGGGCCGAAAAGGCAGCGTGGCAACCATAAAGCACGAACTCCAATAGCCGTCTGGCCATTCAGGGTCCCCGCCAGCGACGAGCGCAGCGAGCGAGCCTAAGGGCGGGGCAAAGACACCCAGACGGCAAAGCCGGGCGTGGCGATGAATAGATGTGCCATCCCACCTTCGTCATCCTAGGGCGAAGCAGGCCGAAGGCCGTCGCGCAGACCCTGGGATCCATGCCGTGACCAAGCGGCAGCGCGATACGGTGCAGAACATCCCTCGTTCTGAACCCCCCTGAGCCTCCCGGCCATTACGGCATGGATCCTCGGGTCGCGCCTTTCGCTGCGCTCATGCTTGCCGAGGATGACGAAGTCGAGAGGCGCGCGCTTTTCCCTTCCGCCGCCAAGGGGAAAGGGCACAGAGCGTGCCCCCCGCCAGCAACAAGCGCAGCGAGCGAGATTAAGAGCAATTCCAGTAAAAGTGGAAGCCGGTTTTCCGTTCGGAATTGCGAAACCAGGGAACCAGCGGGGCAAAGATCACCAGACGCGAATACCGGCTGTGGCGATGAAAAGACTCACCCTTTGCCGACGCGGACGAACCACTGGTCCTCGTCGATAACCTCGATGCCAAGCTCGCTTGCCAGCTTCAGCTTCGAACCCGCGCCCGGCCCGGCCACCACAAGGTCCGTCTTGGCGGAAACCGAACCGGCCACCTTGGCGCCCATGCGCTCGGCCATCGCCTTCGCCTCCGAACGCGACATCTTTTCAAGCGATCCGGTGAACACGACGGTCTTGCCGGCCACCGCGCTGTCGGCAGAAACGGTCAAGACGTACGGCTTGGGGCGGATATGAGCGAGCAGCGCGTCAAGCACATCGTCGTTTCGCTGGTTGCCGAAGAAATCGCGCAGCGCTCCGATGACCGTATCGCCGATGCCGTTGATCGACGGAAACACCGTGTGCGGATCGGCAGCGGCCGCCGTCTCCTTGCCGACGCGGATCAGTTCTTCGATGGTCGAGAAAGTCCTCGCCAGCATGGCAGCGGTCGTCTCGCCGACATGGCGGATGCCGAGCGCGAAGATGAAACGGTCGAGTTCGGGCTCGCGGCGTGCATCAATGGCCGCAAACAGCTTGTCGAGCCCCTCGAAATTGCGGTCCTCCACACTGCGGACATTCTTGCGCGCCTTGCCCGAAGCCGCCTCGCGCTGCCTGGCCTGCTCCTCGCGCCGTTCGGCCAGCGCCAACTGCACCTCGGGGCGGCGATCCTTGAGCGTGAAGATGTCGGCAGCGGTCTTGACCAGCCCGGCATTGAAGAACAGGTCGATGTTTTCGGCGCCCAGCCCGTCGATATCCATGGCGCCACGCGACACGAAATGGCGCAGCCGCTCGACGGCCTGCGCCGCACAGATCAACTCGCCCGTGCAGCGCCGGCGCGAATCCTCCTTGCCGGTCTTCTCGTTGATCTCGCGCGTAGCGGAAGAACCGCACACCGGGCAGTTATGCGGGAACTCGTAGGGCACCGCGTCGGCAGGCCGCTTGTCGATCACCACGCTGACGATCTGCGGAATGACGTCTCCTGCCCGCTGGATCACCACGGTGTCGCCGATGCGGATATCTACACCCTCGCGGATCGGCAGGCCGAAGCTGTCGAAGCCCTTGATGTAGTCCTCGTTGTGAAGCGTGACGTTCTCGACAACGACGCCGCCGACCGTAACCGGCGCAAGCCGCGCCACTGGAGCCAGCGTACCGGTGCGGCCAACCTGGATGTCGATCTTGCGCACCGTGGTCGTTGCCTGCTCGGCGGGGAATTTGTGGGCGATCGCCCAGCGCGGTTCGCCGGTGACGAAGCCCCAGCGGCGCTGCAGGTCGAGTTGGTCGACCTTGTAGACGACGCCGTCGATGTCATAGCCGAGCGACGAACGCTGCGCCTCGATCAGCTTGTACTGTGCGATCAGGTCTTCGACCGATCTGGCCCGCACCATCAGTGGGCTGATCTTGAACCCCCATTCGGCAAACTTCTGCACCGCATCGTACTGCGTCGGAGCCGGATCCTCTGTCGTGTAACCCCAGGCATATGCGAAGAACTTCAGATTGCGGCTGGCGGTGACCGATGGATCCTTCTGCCGCAGCGAGCCGGCCGCCGTGTTGCGCGGATTGACGTAATCCTGACCGCCGGCGGCTGCGGAACGCTCCTTCAAGGCCTGGAATTCCGCATAGGTCATATAGACTTCTCCGCGGATTTCGATGACCTCCGGCCAATTCTCGCCCGCAAGTTGATGTGGGATATCGGCAATGGTCCTGAGATTGGCGGTGATGTCTTCGCCGACCGCCCCATCGCCGCGCGTCGCCCCTTGTACGAACACCCCGTTTTCGTAGCGCAGGGAGGCCGACAGGCCGTCGATCTTCGGTTCTGCCGTGAAGGCGATGTCGAGGTCTCTATCGCGCTCGAAGAAACGTCGGCCGCGCTCGATGAAATCGACCACATCCTGATCAGTGTAAGCCTTGGCAAGGCTGAGCATCGGCACCGCATGGCGTACCTTGGCAAAGCCTTCCACCGGCGGCGCACCTACGGTCTTGGACGGAGAGTCTTCGCGAACCAGATCGGGAAAGCGTTCCTCGATGGCAAGATTGCGCCGCCGCAGCGCATCGTACTGAGCATCGGAAATCGTCGGCGCGTCCTCGGCGTGGTAGCGCCGGTCATGCTCGGCTATTTCCGCCGCCAACCGCTCCAGTTCGTCGGCCGCTTCGCCTGTGGTCATGGCATCGACGGGTTTTTCAGACATGGCGCCTCTCCCACGCGAACAGTGCGAAACACAGACGGATCAAGCGATAGCGGAGTAGTAGCGCAGGAAGCTGCAAGGAAACAGCCACATACGCTCTTATCCTGACTCTATTTGGCAACCGGCCTTGGCAGCCGCGACAATTCAGGAAGCCGCTGCCGTGTTCTCGCGAAGCAGCCGTTCCGCCGCAGCGCGAGCCTCGTCGGTGATTGTGGCGCCGGCAAGCATACGGGCGATCTCTTCCTGGCGGGCACCGGTATCCATCTCGGCAATGCCGGTTGCGACCCGGTCGGCCCCGCCCGACTTCGAGATAAGGAAGTGCGTTGCGGCGCGCGCCGCCACCTGGGGGGCATGGGTGACCGACAGCACCTGCACGCGCTTGGACAGGCGCGCCAGCCTCTGTCCTATGGCGTCGGCCACGGCACCGCCCACGCCGGTATCGATCTCGTCGAACACAAGCGTCGGCGCAGATCCGCGGTCGGCCAGCGCAACCTTGAGCGCCAGCAGGAAGCGCGAAAGCTCGCCCCCGGAGGCGACCTTCATCATCGGGCCGGGCCGCGTGCCGGGGTTTGTGCGCACCCAGAACTCGATCTGGTCGATACCTTCTTCCATGCGGTTGTCGGCTTCGCTGGACATTTCGACAATGAATTCGGCTCGCTCCAGCTTCAAAGCCGGAAGTTCCGCCATCACCGCCTTGAGCAGGCCGGTCGCGGCAGCGTAGCGCAGCGCTGAAAGATGCGCCGCCGTCTCATCATACAGCCCGCGCGTTGCCACAGCCTGCTTCTCCAGGCCTTGCAGACGATCCTCTCCCGCATCGAGATCGGCGAGGCCGGCGGCCATGGTGTCGCGCAAGCGGGCAAGATCGTCCACCGCGACATTGTGCTTGCGCCCAACCGCCCTGAGGGCAAACAGCCGCTCTTCAGCCTTTTCCAGCCGCTGCGGGTCGTATTCCGTCGCACGGAGTGCTGCTTCGATACCCGCATGCGCAGCGTCGAGGGAAAGCAGTGCCTCATCCAGCGATTTCACGACATCTTCAAGCAGCCCCGGTGCTTCACCCGCCTTGCGCTGCAAACGTCTCAGCAGACTTGCCAGTTGCGGCAGAGGCGAGGAAGGCCCTGACAGCACATCTTGCGCATCGTGGATTTCAGCCGCGACTTTCTCGGCCCGCATCATCAGGGCGCGTAATTCGGCAAGTTCGGCTTCCTCGCCCGGCTGCGGATCGAGCTTGTTGAGTTCCGCTACCGACGCCCTGAGAAAGTCGGCCTCGCGTGTCGCTGCCTCCACCTTGGCGCGATGGCGCGTGAGTTCCTGCTCCGCCGCCCGCCAGGTCCGCCATGCTTCGCCGGTTTCACGAACAGCGCCTGCATGGCCCCCGAACGCATCGAGCAGGTCCCGGTGTGCGCCTGCGTCGACCAGCGCCCGGTCGTCGTGCTGTCCATGGATTTCGACCAGCGCGCGGCCGATGTCGCGCATCAAGGTGACGCTTGCGGGTTGGTCGTTGACGAAGACGCGCGTTCGCCCGTCCGCTGTCTGCAGGCGACGAAGAATGATATCGCCGTCGTCATCGATGGCGTTCGCGGCAAGCAACAGTCTCGCGGGATGGTTGCGCGGCACATCGAAGACTGCCGTTACCTGGCCTTGCGTCGCTCCATGGCGAACCAGCGAGGCATCGCCTCGAGCGCCGAGGGCAAGCGACAGGGCATCAAGCAGAATGGATTTGCCCGCCCCCGTTTCGCCGGTCAGTACCGACAGCCCAGGCGAAAAGTCTATGTCCAGCTTCTCGATCAGAACAATATCGCGGATCGACAATCTGGCGAGCATGAGGGACCGTCAGCCGGTAATCAGCTTTCCGGCCTTGGAAATCCACGAACCGGCATTTTCACGCGGCGCAAGCCCGCCGCCCTGCAGCAGCTTGTAGGAATCCTTGTACCACGGGCTATCCGGGTAGTTCTGGCCAAGAACGGCAGCCGCCGTTTGCGCTTCATCAGTCAGGCCCATCGCATAGTAGGCCTCCACCAGTCGAGCCAGCGCCTCCTCGATGTGGCGGGTGTTCGAGTAGCTTTCGACGACGTTGCGGAAACGCTTGATCGCCGCGAGATACTCACGCCGCTCGAGATAGTAGCGGCCTATCTGCATCTCCTTGCCGGCCAACTGGTCGTTGGCGAAGCGAATCTTCGTCTTGGCATCCTCGACATATTCCGAATCCGGCCACCGCGTGACCAATTCCTGCATGGTCTGGACGGTGAGGCGCGCTTCCTTTTGATCCTGGGTGACATCCCTGATCTGTCGGAAATAGCTGAGGCCGATGATGTACATCGCATAGTCAGCGTCTTCCGTCGAAGGATAAAGCGTAAGATAGCGCTTGGCCGAACCGATAGCCTCTTCGTAGTTGCCTTGCCGGTAGTTGGAGAAAGCACCCATCACCATCGATTTACGGGCGAATTCGGAATACGGGTGCTGGCGATCAACAGCCGCGAACTTCTTGCTGGCCTCACTGAGGCGCCCAGCGTTGAGATTGGCAAGACCTTGGTTGTAGAGCACGTCCGCAGGCTCGGTCTGGTCGACATAAGTCGAGAGATCGATGTCCTTTTCAGACGACATGCAACCCGCAAGTAGCAAGGGCGCTGTTGCAACCGACAGGGCCAGGAAAATACGCTTCGCGGGTGCCATCGATCGATCAGCCCGTTTGAACAACATGATTGGGGTCTGCCCTTTCGGCACCATTTCAGTCATCAGCGAGCAGCCATAGACTATAACCGCCTTGCGCGGCAACGCTATCGTCCGGCAATCGCACATTTTTGTGGCAGCAAGGTTGAGAGGCGCAAATGCCCCCAATCAGTTGCGCAATGATGCACTCCTGCCACAACGCACCGATCTGGTCCGCTGTCAGATCACCCAAGGCGCATGAACGGGGGCGCTGACTGCCCTCATCTCAGCGCTGCGCCCCCGTCCGGGCCGTGTCGCTTCAACAATTTCGAAAGCGCTACGGTCAGACAAGAGCCGCCGAAGTGCCGCGGCGTTCAGCCGATGACCGCCGCGGTAGGAACGGAAACAGCCGATGAAGCGCGCCCCGGCCAAAGCAAGATCGCCCATCGCATCGAGAGTCTTATGACGCACGAATTCGTTCGGATAACGAAGTCCGCCCATGTTGATGATGCGGTTATCGTCGCCGATCACCACCGAATTCTCCAGCGACGAGCCAAGTGCATAGCCAGCAGCCCAAAGCCGCTCGACATCCTTCATGAAGCCGAAGGTCCTAGCCCGTGCGATGTCACGCCGAAAGACATCGGCGTTCAGATCGGAGGCGAACTGCTGCCGGCCGATAGCCGGGCTTTCAAAATCGATCTCAACCTCGAAACGTGTGCCAGCGTAGGGCCGGAATTCTGCCCAGGATGCTCCGCTTTCGATGCGGATCGGCTTGACGACGCGAATAAAGCGCCGCTTCACCGATAGCGTCTCAATGCCAACCTGATCGATCGCATCGACGAACATGGCCGCACTGCCGTCGAGGATCGGAATCTCGTTGCCGTCGATTTCGATGACGAGATTGTCGAGGCCAACGCCAAGAAGCGCGGCCATCAGGTGTTCCACGGTCGCAACATGCTGGCCGGACGGGTCCCCAAGAAGCGTGCAAAGGTCCGTCGCACCAACTTCCGACACAAGGGCACGGAGTTCCTTGCCTGGCTCCGATCCGCCAATAAAGTGGAACGAGATGCCGGTATCCGCCTCTGAAGGTACGAAGCTTACCGAAACCGGCTTACCGCTATGAACGCCAATTCCCGCCAGCGTCACGCGCGATTTAACTGTCGTTTGATAGTCGTTCAAAACGATCCCCGTGTGCCCAAGCCCACATTGTCGGCTTTGTCAGTCCGACAGGCTTCGTATAAGCCACGGCTGGAGGCCCCTTCCCCAAAACCTGCAGCTGCATTTTGCCGTCGCGAAGATAATAATGCGCCCAACAGACTCCAAATCACGCTTTCTTACTTCATGTAACGCGAAATTCTTAGACGCCCCCAGCCATAACGTCTTGTTTTTCGAGTGCTTTATACGAGAACAGGCAGACGATTTCCTCGTCTGCCTGTTAACAAGTGTTACAATCGGTTAACGGTCAGTTTGCCTGACGCCGAAGGAAGGCCGGAATTTCTAGCTGGTCTTCCTCGTGATTCCCACGAGAGGGCGAAGCGAGACGCCCGTGATCGTCAAGCTGGCCGCGTCGCGGTGCATAAAGCTGCGGGTCATGGTTGGCCAGGCGGCGAACTTCAGGAGCAGCTTGGCGCAGTTTCGGCTCGCGCGGCTGGGCCGGCTGCAAACGCGCCGGTTCTTCCTCACGGCGGGTCAGGCCATTGGTCAAGCGCTTGAGCAAGCCCATCGGGCCGCGATCCTCATGGTCAACCGGGTGCGACTTGGCCTCCACTTCCGCCTTCACCACCGGAGGAAAATCCTCCACGCGCGGCATGCGCTGCGGTGCTGCTGCGACCGGCTGGGGCATTTCGCGCGGTTGTGGTGCCGGCTGGGCGGCCAGGGGTACGACATGCTGGACATGCGGCGGCGCAGGAGGTGCCTGGAACAGCTTGCTTTGCGGGCGGAAGTCGTCGTCGGCATGGCCAGACGGAGCCGGCCGATGGGCCATCGCCGCTGCATTCTGTTCGGCAAGATGAATGGCCTCGGCGATCGGATCATGTGCACGCGGTTCTTGGGAAGCAGTCGGCTGAGTCTGAGCCGGGCGTGTTTCCGCGATGGCTGCTGGACGCGCCGGCTGCTTCGGCGGAGCCGCCCGGATGGTGATCGGCGCGGCGGCGATCTGCTCGGCCGACTTGTCGATTCCGGTAGCAACCACCGAAACGCGGATGACGCCTTCGAGGTCTTCGTCGAAGGTGGCGCCCAGGATGATGTTGGCGTCCTGGTCTACTTCCTCGCGGATACGGGTTGCTGCCTCGTCGACTTCGAACAGGGTCAGGTCCTTGCCGCCGGTGATCGAGATCAGCAGGCCCTTGGCGCCGCGCATCGACGTTTCGTCGAGCAGCGGATTGGCGATCGCGGCCTCGGCTGCGGCCATCGCGCGGCCTTCGCCCGATGCCTCGCCGGTACCCATCATTGCCTTGCCCATCTCGCGCATCACCGAACGAACGTCAGCGAAGTCGAGGTTGATCAGCCCTTCCTTGACCATCAGGTCGGTGATGCAGGCAACACCGGAATACAGCACCTGGTCGGCCATCGCGAATGCGTCGGCAAAGGTGGTCTTGTCGTTGGCCAGACGGAAGAGGTTCTGGTTAGGGATGACGATCAGCGTATCGACGCACTTCTGCAGTTCCTCGATACCCAGATCAGCCGTCTTCATGCGGCGCTGGCCTTCGAAATGGAACGGCTTGGTAACGACGCCCACGGTGAGAATGCCCTTTTCACGGGCTGCGCGGGCAACCACAGGCGCTGCGCCGGTGCCGGTGCCGCCACCCATACCGGCGGTGACAAAGCACATATGCGTGTTCGACAGGTAGTCGTTGATCTCGTCGATGCATTCTTCAGCAGCCGCCCGGCCCACCTCGGGCTGCGAACCGGCGCCAAGCCCCTCGGTCACATGTGCGCCGAGTTGGACGAGCCGCTCCGCCTTCGACATGGTCAGCGCTTGGGCATCGGTGTTCGCCACCACGAACTCGACGCCGCGCAGGCCCGCGGTGATCATGTTGTTGACCGCGTTGCCGCCGCCGCCGCCGACACCGAACACGGTGATGCGTGGTTTAAGTTCGGTAATGTCCGGCTTTTGCAGATTGATTGCCATTGTCCTCGTCCTTTGTCTTTTCCCGCCGCTTCGCCGTAGCGGCCGCCTATGGGGCTGTCCCCGTCAACTCTAGAAACTATCCCTCAACCACTGACTCATGCGTTGCAGTCGTCCGTCCGTTCCAGTCATCTTCAGACTGGACATCCCTCTTGCAGAAACGCTCTCGAAGCTTGCCATCTGCGGATAGATCAAAAGCCCAACCACTGTCGAAAACGCCGGCCCCTTGGCAGCTTCCGGAAGACCCGCTACGCCGAGCGGCCGCCCGGTCCGTATATTCCGCCCAAGGATGCGTCGCGCCGCTTCAGGTAGCCCCGCAAGCTGGCTGGCACCACCGGTCAGCACGATTCGCTTGCCGACCGCGCTGCCGTAGCCGGATTTGTTGATTCGATCGCGCAGCAATTCCAGCGTCTCATCGACGCGGGCACGGATGATGCGGGTCATGACCGAACGCGGAACCTGCAACGGGGCCTCATTATCATCGCCGATCGGATGGATGGTGACCAGATCGCGATCGTCGGCGCTTCCCGGCAATGCCGAACCATGCATGACCTTCAGGCGTTCGGCCGCTTCGATCGTGGTCGACAATCCCTTGGCCATATCGAGCGTAACGTGGTTGCCGCCAATGGGAATGGAATCGCCATGCACGAACGATCCTTCCGAAAAGATCGAGATCGTCGTGGTGCCGCCGCCCATGTCGATGCAGGCAGCGCCCATTTCGAGTTCGTCATCGACCAAGGCGGCCAGGCCGCTGGCATAGGGTGTGGCCACCAGGCGCTCGACCGACAGATGCGAACGGTTGATGCTGAGTTCCAGGTTGCGCAACGGAGCCGCATCACCGGTCAGCACATGCATGTCGACACCCAGTGTGTCGCCAACCATGCCGCGCGGATCGCGCACGCCATGCTCGGCGTCGAGCGCGAACCCTACCGGCAGCGAATGGATCACTTCCCGTTCGGATTTCAGTGCCTGTCGTGCGCCGGCCAGCAATACCTTTTTGATATCGCCTTCGTCGACCTCGTGCCCACCCAGATTGATGGTCGCAGAATAGGTTTCGCTCTTGAGGCGGCCCGCCGTCATATTGACGATCAGGGAATCGACGGTCAGCCCTGCCATACGTTCGGCGGAATCCACCGCCAGGCGAATGGCGTGTTCGGCGCGATCAAGGTCCACCACCACGCCGGACTTCACGCCATGCGATTTCTGATGGCCTATGCCCATCACCTGGACTCGGTGTGAACGGCCGCGCAGAAGTTTGCCATCTTCATTGGGCTTGAGCTTGGCAACGACGCAGCAGACCTTGCTGGAACCGACATCGAGTACCGTCAGGATGCCCGACCGGCGCGATGAGGAATCGCTATTCCCGCCAAGCCAGTTCATATCTTCTTCTCCGGCTTGCGGTTGAGCGCCTTCGGTTTTTGCTTCAATGCCGCCATGCGCGCCGTCGCCGCCTCGGGCGACAACTCCACGGCCACGCGGTCCAAAATCCGCAGGTCGACAGCAACCACGTCACGGCTCAGCAGGCCGTTTTCACGGTCCATCCGAACGATATCCGCAAGCGCCTGATCGACACCATCTTCCGGCAACTTCACCGTGATGCCGTTGTCCAGGCGAATATCCCAGCGGCGGTCACCGACACGGATATAGCCTTTGACCCGTGTGGCAAGTTCTGGAAACCCGTCAATTCTGGCAACCAGATCAGGCGCATGATCCGGCGCGCCGCTTCCAACGATCAGCGGCAATTTGGCCAGATCCCCTCCCGTGAAGGGCGCGATGATGCGACCGGAGCGTTCGATCACATTAAGTGCTGTGCCCTGCTGCCAGAGCGCGAAAGCCTGACGCTCATCGATACGGATCTCGAGTGTGTGTGGATACACCTTCCGAACGGCGGCGACCTCGACCCATGGAAGCGATGCGATCCGCTCGCGCGCCGCTTCAACGTCCAGCCCTATCAGCGACGTCCAACCGTTCAGCTCGAGCTTATCGAGAATATCGATCTCGGAAGTATGTTGGTTGCCCACCACCTTGATCTGGTCGACCGCAAAACCGGTTCGGGCAGTGACGCCCTGCACGAAGCCATCGAGATGGCCACCCAGATACGCGCCATAAGTGGCGCTGGACGAAAGCAGCACAGCCGACAGGATAGTCGCAGTGTAAGGCGGCGCCCGATACGCCCCCTCGCCCAGTTTCGACACCACGCGCAACGGCCGGCGCAGCCAGCGTGGCGGAACGAAACGGCCGAATGGCGCCAAGGCGTTAAACAGCGCCGGGCCGACCACACCCCTTCCGCCACTTTGCCTCCACCTCAACGCTGACACGAAGCGTCCTCCACCATCCAACTCAACAAATCGCCGAACGAGTGTCCCGCATATGCGGCGATTTCGGGCACCAAAGACGTCGGCGTCATGCCCGGCTGGGTATTGACCTCAAGCCAGACAACCTCGCCGTTTTCGGAGTGACGGTCGTCGTAACGGAAGTCCGACCGGGATACGCCCCGGCAACCGATCGCTTGGTGAGCCTTGAGGGCCAGTGTCAGTACTTTTTGGTAAATATTCGGTGAAATTTTTGCCGGGCATTCGTGTTTTGATCCGCCGGCCACGTATTTTGAATCATAGTCGTAGAAGGCATGGCCCGTCGGGATAATCTCGCAAACACCCAGCGCCACATCGCCCATGACAGCACAGGTCAACTCGCGCCCATGAACATAGCGCTCCACCATGACGGTATCACCATACTTCCAGTCCGGCGATGAAATCACTTGCGGCGGATGCGACTGCCCTTCCTTGACAATCACGACGCCGAAGCTCGACCCCTCATTGACCGGCTTGACCACGTAAGGCGGCTGCATCGGATGTTTGTCGACGATCGAAAACCGGCTGACGATCCTGGATTCCGCAACAGGCAGCCCAGCCGCCTTGGCAACTTTCTTGGCCTGAGCCTTGTTCATCGCCAGCGCCGAGGCCAGAACCCCGGAATGCGTGTAGGGAATGGCGAGATATTCGAGGATCCCCTGGATCGTGCCGTCTTCGCCAAAAGGACCATGCAAGGCATTGAAGGCAACATCCGGCTTCAGATCGGCAAGCACAGCACCGACGTTACGATCCACATCGACACGGCTAACGCGGTATCCTTCGGCCTCCAGCGTATCCGCACACGCCTTGCCCGAAGACAAAGACACCGGCCGCTCGGACGAGATGCCACCCAGCAGGACAGCCACGTGCTTGTTCTTCATTCCCCGTCATCCCCTAGGCGGGTTGGCAACTCACTCCCTGACGCAAGAATCCAGCGCCCGGCGGGTCACCCCGGCCAGAAAATCAACGCGCTAAACGACTCAAATCAGGAAACGCTCCAGGGCAGAGAATCAGAGAGTTGATTCCGTGGCAAGTCCTTAAGATTCCGAGAGATTCACTTTCTGCCAAAACTGCGAAAAAACTGACGCAGTGAGTCTTCAGAGCAACTGCCCAAGGAACTCCTGGACCGTTTGTCCGTCTCGGAAATTGCCGATGCGCTTGATCTCCCACTGGAGACGAATTCCAGAGTGTTCCAGTACACGTGCACGCACTGCCTCACCCAGATATTCAAGATCATATCCGGTCGCGGATCCGGTATTGATCATGAAGTTGCAGTGCATCGGCGACATCTGAGCGCCACCGATCATCAGCCCGCGGCAGCCTGCCTTGTCGATCTCTTTCCAGGCAGATGTGCCTTCCGGATTCTTGAACGTCGAACCGCCGGTCTTCTCGCGGATCGGCTGAACCGTCTCACGATGATGCTGGACTGCGTCCATGGCGGTTTTGATTTCCGCCTTGTCTTCCGGGTAGCCCTCGAACACTGCCGAGGTGAAGATCAGGTCGGCTGGCACCGATGAATGGCGATAGGCATAGCCCATATTGGTATTGGAAAAGACATGGCGATTGCCCTTGCGGTCCAAAGCAGTCACCTCGACCACACGCTCCCGTGTTTCGACGCCGTTGGCACCGGCATTCATTCGCAGCGCACCGCCGATTGCACCCGGTATTCCATGGTAGAAGTGGAAACCGCCAATTCCGGCCTCCAGCGCCACCGCTGCAACGCGCTTGTCCGGCGTGGCGGCGCCGGCCTTGATACGGGTCGCTGAAATGGCCTCGGCCACGCCGAAGCCCTTTGCCGACAGGCGCACGACGAAACCCGCAATGCCGCCGTCGCGAACCAGCAAGTTGGAGCCGACGCCCACTACGGTCAGCGGCACGTCATCCGGAACGGCGCTCAGGAAGGCCGCGAGATCGTCTTCGTCCGCAGGCTGGAACAGGGCGTCGGCAAGCCCGCCCGCCCTGAACCAGGTAATCTTGTCCATCTCCGCATTCGGCGTGATGCGTCCTCGCAAGCCTGCGAGCGTATTGCCAAGCCTCTCGATCAATGCTTCGCCACGGCTCAAGTCGTCGCCTCGCCAAGTTCCTTGGGCAATGCGTATGCCCACTGCGTGATGTTACCAGCGCCAAGGAAAACAACGAAATCGCCAGGCTTCGCCAGATCGCGCACGATAGGAGCGATCGCTGGCGCGCCCTCAATGTAGCGTGCGTCGCGATGTCCGCCGGCGCGCATGCGTG
This sequence comes from Mesorhizobium sp. Root157, assembly GCF_001427385.1. Taxonomy (GTDB): domain Bacteria; phylum Pseudomonadota; class Alphaproteobacteria; order Rhizobiales; family Rhizobiaceae; genus Mesorhizobium. The sequence continues at coordinate 104,950 of NZ_LMGJ01000035.1, read as the reverse complement.
CCACCAGGGCATCGCTTGTTGCCCCCTCGATCGGCTCTTCGCCGGCCGCATAGACCGGCGCAACCATGACGGTATCGGCATCGTTGAAGCAGACCGAAAAATCATCGAACAGGTCATGCAGACGCGAGAAGCGATGCGGCTGGGCAATCGCGATGATGCGTCCCTTCGTGGAGTCGCGCGCGGCGCGCAGCACGGCTTTGATCTCGACTGGATGGTGGCCATAATCGTCGAATATATCGACTCCGTTCCACGAGCCTGTGTGAGTGAATCGCCGCTTCACCCCACCGAATGACGATAGCCCTTTCCTGATCGCCTCGGCTGAAAGTCCCAGTTCGTGTGCAACGGCAATAGCGGCCGTTGCGTTGGAAACATTGTGGCGACCGGGCATCGGCAGCCTCAGGCCGGCAATCGTGCTGTCCGCACCCGTCTTGCGATTGCGGATGACCACGTCGAATTCGGAAATCGCACCGTGCATGCGATGGTTGGTGAAGCGCACATCTGCCTGGGCGTTTTCACCATAAGTGATGACGCGCCGATCTTCGATGCGGCTGACCAGCGCCTGCACTTCCGGGTGGTCGATACACATCACGCCGAATCCGTAGAACGGTACGTTTTCCACGAATTGCCGGAACGCCTCGCGCACGCGGTCGAAACTGCCATAGTGGTCGAGATGTTCAGGGTCGATGTTGGTGACGACGGCGATATCGGCCGGCAGTTTCAGGAAAGTGCCGTCGCTCTCGTCTGCCTCGACCACCATCCACTCGCCGTCGCCCATGCGGGCGTTGGTGCCGTAAGCATTGATGATGCCGCCATTGATGACGGTTGGATCGAGCCCACCGGCATCCAGCAGCGTCGCCACCATTGAAGTCGTCGTTGTCTTGCCGTGCGTGCCGCCGATGGCCACGGCTTGGCGAAAACGCATCAGTTCGGCCAGCATTTCGGCGCGGCGCACCACCGGCAGCAGCTTCTCGCGCGCAGCTTTCAGTTCGGGATTGGAGTTCTTGATGGCGGTAGACACCACGACCACTTCGGCATCGCCAAGATTTTCCTCCCGGTGGCCGACGAAGCATTCGATGCCCTTGCCGCGCAACCGCTGCACGTTGGCGCTATCCGCCTGGTCGGAGCCTTGCACCTTGTAGCCGAGATTGTGCAGCACCTCGGCAATGCCGCTCATTCCGATGCCGCCAATGCCGATGAAGTGCACGAGGCCGATGGATTGCGGCATCTTCATGCGTGCAGTTCCTTCCTGAATTCATCTACTGATTTGCCAGACGCAATAGCCTCTGTCAGATCGGCGAGCAACCTTGTGGCGTCGCGCTTGCCGGCTGTCTTTGCAGCCGTAGCCATCGAGTTCAGCCGGTCAGGCTCATTCATGAGGCCGCCGATCAGCTCCGCGATCTTCTCCGCCGATAGCGTTGCTTGCACATGCACCTCGGCACCGCCGGCAGCGGCAAGCGCAGCGGCATTTGCCGCCTGATCATGATCGAGCGCATGCGGATAGGGTACGAGCAATGCCGGCCGGCCAATCACCGCGATCTCCGACACGGTCGAAGCGCCCGAGCGCGAAATCACCAGTTGCGACGCGGCCATGCGTGCCGCCATGTCGGTGAAGAACGGCGATACCTCGGCACGGACGCCAATGTCGCCGTAAGATGCCTTGACCCGAGCCACGTCTTCCGCACGCGCCTGCTGGACGACGGAGAGCCGCGCCAACTGCTCCTTGCCCAGCCGTGCCAGGGCGGCGGGGACCGCATCGGAGAAGAATTGCGCACCCTGGCTGCCGCCAAAGACCAGAAGGCGGAACGGCTCGCCGTTACGGGACGCGGCGTAAGGCGTTCGAGCCGCCTCTATCACTTGCGGTCGCACCGGGTTTCCGGTCGCGATCGTCTTTGTCCCGGTAGAACTGGTATCTTCGGGCAGGAAGCCGCCCGCGATCACCGTCACGCGTTTGGACAGTGCCCGATTGGCGCGGCCCATGACCGCGTTCTGCTCATGAATGAGCGTCGGCACGCCACGCCTTGTCGCAGCATAAAGCGGCGGTAGTGTCGGGTAGCCCCCGAACCCAACAACGGCGGCGGGTTTGATATTCCCGATGATGGCGGATGCCTGGCGCACGCCACCCCACAACTTCCAGAACGTGGCCAGCAGCGCCAGCGGGTTCTTCGACCCGAAGGTCGCCGAACGCACCCGGTGAACGGCGGCAGCCGGAAAATTGCCGGCGTAGCGCTCGGCACGATCGTCGGTCGCGAGATGGACTGCCCAGCCACGCTCGTTCAGTTCGTGCGCCAGCGCTTCGGCCGGGAAAAGATGCCCACCAGTGCCGCCCGCGGCCAGAAGAATGACGCCTCTTGCCATTTATTCCGCCGGCATGGACCGCTGCAAAAAGCCGTGTCCAGCCTGTTTGCGCTTTTCCGGCCTCCTGCGCGTGAGAGCGAGCACCATGCCCATCGAAAGGGCAATGGCGATCTGAGAGGAGCCGCCGTAGGAAATGAAGGGCAGCGTCATGCCCTTGGCCGGCATCAACTGCAGATTGACGCCCATGTTGATGACGGATTGCAGGCCGAAGACGGTCACAAGGCCGCCGATGGCGTAGCGCGTGAAGTCATCGTACTCCTTGAGCGCGGTATTCAGCCCACGCAACACGATGAAGGCGAATATCAGCATGATGCCGAGGCACATGATCAGGCCGAATTCCTCACCCGCGACCGCGAAAACGAAGTCCGCGTGGCTGTCAGGAATCAGGCGCTTGATCGTGCCTTCGCCGGGTCCAAGCCCCAGCCAGCCACCATTGACCAGCGCCTCATGGCCCATATCGACCTGGAACGTATCGCCTTCGCCGGTCATGAAGCGGTCGATACGACCGGCCACATGCGGAAAAACCTCATATGCCGCAAACATGCCGCTTACGCCGATCGCACCAAGTGCAATGATCCAAAGCCATGGCAGTCCGGCCATGAAGAACATCACGCCCCAGGTGCCGGTCACCAGCATGGTCTGGCCAAGGTCCGGCTGGGCCACGAGCAGCGCCAGCACGAGCCCAAGCAGGATCATGGCGAACAGGTTGCCCGGAATGTCCGGCTGGCGCTTATGTTCGGCGAAAAGCCAAGCGCAGATCACCACGAATGCCGGCTTCAGAAACTCCGAAGGCTGGATCGACAGGCCAGCCAGCGACACCCATCGCCGGGCGCCCTTCACTTCAACGCCGACGTAGAGAACCACGACCATAAGCACCAGCATCAGGCATAGCATGATGACGGCCAATCGCCTGATCTGGCGTGCATTCAGGAAGGACACCGCCAGCATCACGCCCAGCGCAGGTATCGTGAAGATGATCTGGCGGGTAGCAAAATGAAACGAATCCAGGCCGATGCGCTCCGCGACCGCAGGGCTGGCAGCAAAGGAAAGGATGATGCCAAGCCCCATCAACGACAGAAAGGCGGCGAGAAACCAGCGGTCGATTGTCCACCACCAGTTGGCTACCGGACTTGTATCGAGACGGCTCTGCATCAGCGTGCCCCTCCAATGGGCGTTACGCCCTTTATTGCATGCGCAGCTTGCCTGAAGGCTTCGCCCCGCACCTCGAAGTTCTTGAACTGGTCGAAGCTGGCGCAGGCCGGCGACAACAGCACCACGGCCTCGCCGCTCCCATCCTGCTCGGCATCATGGGCGGCATGCTCGATAGCCGCTGCCAGCGTACCAGAGATCTCGTAAGGGACGGCCTCGCCCAATGTCGCCGAGAATGCAGGCGCCGCCTCTCCGATGAGGTAAGCCTTGGCGATACGCGAGAACAGACCGCGCAACGGTTCGATGCCACCCTCCTTCGGCAGTCCACCGGCAATCCAGTAGATGCGAGGGAAGCTGGACAAGGCAGGCGCTGCCGCGTCGGCATTCGTTGCCTTGGAATCGTTGACGAAAAGCACGTGACCTTTGCGGCCAACCTGCTCCATGCGGTGTTCAAGGCCCGGAAAGCTCTCGAGGCCCGACTGGATTTCGCCGAGATCGAGACCAACCTTGAGGCAGGCCGCCACCGCCGCCAGCGCATTCTGAGCGTTATGCTGGCCGCGCAACGAACCAATGCCCTCCAGAAAGCCGATACGGCTGTAGCGGCCATGGACAGCTTCCATGAGGTCCGCGCCATTCGCGAAATACCCATCCGTCAGCGGGAGGCGCTTGGAGATACGAATGACGTCCTTCCCGACCCGCTCCAATCGGTCGGCGATCTGGGCACACCAGGAATCGTCAACACCGATGATTGCCACATCGCTGCCGGCAACGAGGCGTTCCTTGATCGAGGCGTAGTGTTGCATCGTGCCGTGGCGGTCGAGATGATCTGGCGTCAGATTAAGCAGCACGCCAGCGGTTGGATTGACCGAGGGAGCCAGATCGATCTGGTAGGATGAGCATTCGACGACATAGTGCCGGCCGGAAGCGAGAGCATCGAGCGTCATCACCGCACGCCCGATATTGCCGCCCATCTGGGCATCGCGGCCAGCCGATTTCAGGATGTGCGCGGTCAGCGCCGTCGTCGTGGATTTGCCGTTCGTTCCGGTAATGGCGATGAACGGCGCATCCGGCGCACGGACGATACGCTCGCGCGCGAACAGTTCGATGTCGCCGATGACTTCGACACCGGCGCCACGGGCGAGTTCGACCGTCCAGTGTGGTTTGGGGTGGGTCAGCGGCACCCCGGGCGACAGGACGAAGGAAGAAAAGGTATTCCAATCGGCAGAACGCAAATCACCGGTTGGAATGCCCTCTGCCTCTGCGCTTGCCACGCTTTGCGGATTGTCGTCCCACGCAACTACGTTGGCTCCGCCGGCCATCAGTGCGCGCGCCGTCGCTGTTCCCGAGCCGCCAAGCCCGAAAAGTGAAACACGCTTGCCTGCAAATGCCGATGCTGAGATCAAGGTCGTTGCTACCGCAGCTTGAGGGTGGAAAGGCCGATCAAGGCCAAGATCACCGCGATGATCCAGAAGCGGATGACAACCTGGCTCTCGGTCCATCCGAGCTTTTCGAAATGGTGGTGGATTGGCGCCATCAGGAAGACGCGCTTGCCGGTCATCTTGAAGTAACCGACCTGGATGATGACCGACAGGATTTCGACTACGAACAGGCCGCCGACGATGGCCAGCACGATCTCGTGCTTGGTGGCAACCGCAATGGTGCCGATTAGCCCACCCAACGCCAGCGATCCGGTATCTCCCATGAAGATGGCGGCAGGCGGCGCATTGAACCAGAGGAATCCGAGGCCTGCCCCGATGACCGCACCAAGGATGACCGCCAGTTCGCCAGTGCCCGGAACAAAGTGGATCTGCAGATATTCAGCGAAAACAGCATTGCCGGACAGATAGGCGATGACGCCGAAGGACGCGGCCGCGATCATGATCGGCACGATCGCCAGGCCGTCGAGACCGTCGGTCAGGTTGACTGCATTACCGGCACCAACCACGACGAAGGCGGCGAACGGAATGAAAAACCAGCCCAGATTGAGCAGGAATTCCTTGGCAAAAGGAAATGTCAGCGACGAAGAGAACGGCGCCTGGCCGTTATGCATGATCACCCAGGCGGCCATGCCGGCGATCAGGAACTCGAAGGCAAGTCGCGCCTTGCCGGAAAAGCCGAGATGCGATTGCTTGGTGACCTTGAGATAGTCGTCATAAAAGCCGATGGCGCCGAAGCCGAGTGTCACCAGAAGCACCACCCAGACATAGACGCTGGAGAGATTTGCCCACAACAGCGACGACACCACGATGCCGGTGATAATCATCAGGCCGCCCATCGTCGGCGTGCCCGCCTTCTTGAAGTGCGTCTGCGGACCGTCGGCCCGGATCGGCTGGCCCTTGCCCTGCCGGATGCGCAGCGAATTGATGATGGTCGGGCCAAAGATGAACACGATCAAGGCGGCGGTGATCAGTGAACCGCCGGTCCTGAACGTGATATAACGAAAAACGTTGAAGACCGTGACCCGGTCCGCAAATTCAACGAGCAGCGTCAGCATGCGTTCTTCGTCCCCCTGACCCGCTAGGCCGGTCTTGAATATTCAGTTTCCGCCGGAAATTTCTTGAGCAAGGCGTCGACAAGCTTCGAAAAGCCGATCCCTTTCGACGACTTGATCATAATGACGTCACCCGGCCCGATCGCATCGATGAGAACAGGTCTCAAATCCTCGGCCCCAGCCCGGTAGGCTACCTGGATATCCGCAGGCAGCGCCTCGGCAAGGTACTTCATCTGTGGCCCGCCAAGCATCACGGTCGAGGTTTCCGTGCCGACGATAAGTTCGGCCAGTGCCGCATGCAGCTTGGCGGAATGGTCGCCCAACTCCAGCATGTCGCCAAGCACCGCTACCCGCCGGCCTTCGCCCGAGACAGGCGTCGTGTTGAGCAGTGCCATGGCCGCCTTCATGGAGGCCGGATTGGCATTGTAGCTCTCGTCGATAAGCGTGAACGGGCCCTTCGGATGGTGCAACAAATGCCGTTTGCCGCGGCCCTGCTCAGCGGCAAGATCGTTAAGCGCAAGCGCGGCCTTGGCGACATCGGCTCCGACAAGATGGACGGCACCCAGTACGGCAAGCGCGTTCTGCACCATATGACGTCCCGGCGCGCCGATGCGAAGCACCATTTCCTGGCCGGCAATCTTGACCGTCACTGTCGAATGGTCGGCATGCAGGACGCAATCGACCAGACGGTAAGTCGAACGCGCATTTTCACCAAAGCCGAAGACGCGCGGCACGCCGGCCGCACGCGCCATCTTGTTCAGCATATTGGCACGCGGGTCGTCGCGGTTGAGCAGTGCGGCACCCTCAGGCTCGATTCCTTCGAATATCTCGGCCTTGGCCTTGGCGATTTCGTCCAGGTTCTTGAAGAAGCCGAGATGGGCCGCGGCAATCAGCGTGATCAGCGCCACATGCGGTCTCACCATCTTCACCAGCGGGCGGATTTCGCCCGGATGGTTCATGCCGATTTCGAAGATGGCGTATTCCGTGTGTTCCGGCAGCCGCGCCAGCGTCAGCGGCACGCCCCAATGATTGTTGAACGATTTGTCAGAGGCATGGACCGAGCCGACCGAGCCAAGTACTTGTCGCAGCGCTTCCTTCGTCGTCGTCTTGCCGGCCGAGCCGGTGACGGCGATGATCTTGCCCTTCGACCGCGCCCGTGCCGCAATGCCGAGCTTTTCCAGCGCCACCAGCACGTCGGGCACGACGATCATTGGAGCCGTGAGCCGTCCCAACGCCGGCAGTTTGCCCTCGGCAACCACAAGCACGGCAGCACCGGCCTTGATGGCAGCGGTCGCGAAATCATGACCGTCCATCGTCTCGCCCTTGATGGCGAAAAAGGCATCACCCGGTTGCAGGCTGCGGCTATCGATGGAAATACCTGAAACGCCTTCCGGCATCTGGCCCAGAGGCCGTCCGCCCATCGCGGCGACAAGAGCGTCGGAGGTCCAGAGAAAACTCATGCGGCGCGATCCTTCAGCGCTGCACGCACCTCTTCGTGATCGGAAAACGGGAAAGTGTCGGCGCCGATCGTCTGGCCTTCCTCATGGCCCTTGCCGGCCACGATCAGCGTATCACCAGCGTGCAGCATGGCGACCGCCTCCTGGATGGCTTTGCGCCTGTCGCCGATCTCAATAGCGCCGGGCGCTGCCGCCAATATCGCAGCGCGGATTTCTGCCGGCGCCTCGGAGCGCGGATTGTCGTCGGTCACAATGGTGACGTCTGCAAGCCGGGTCGCGATCTCGCCCATGATCGGGCGCTTGCCGCGATCCCGGTCGCCGCCGCAGCCGAACACCACGATAACGCGGCCCGTCGTGAAGGGGCGCACCGACGTCAGCACGTTTTCAAGCGCGTCAGGCTTGTGGGCATAATCGACATAGACCGGCGCTCCTTCGGCGGTCGTCCCAACGAGATCGAGACGGCCAGGCGCACCTTTCAATTTTTCCAATGCCATCATGGCCTTGGCGACGGCAGTTCCCGTGGAGATCGCAAGTCCAGCCGACACCAGCGCGTTGGAAATCTGGAAGTCGCCCGCCAATGGCAGATCGATCTCATAGAGAGTGCCGTCAACGGTGATCTCGGCCCGCTGGCGATGTCGCTCGTGTTCGACGCGTTTCAACTTCAGAAACGAGCCATGCCGCCCCACGGTCAGGACATCGAGCCCCGCCGCTTGCGCGGCCTTGATTGTCGGCCCGGACCACGGATCGTCAGCGAAAATGACGGCGGGCGCACCTTTCGGCAGCAGTGTGTCGAACAGGCGAAGCTTCGCCCGATGATACTCCTCCACCGTCGGATGATAGTCCATGTGGTCGCGGCCGAGATTGGTAAATCCGCCAGCGGCGAGCCGCACTCCATCCAGGCGACGCTGATCGAGACCATGACTGGACGCTTCCATCGACGCGTGGGTCACACCTGCATCCGCCAACTCCTTCAACAGCCGATGCAAGGCGACCGGATCGGGCGTGGTCAGCGACCCATATTCATTGCGGTTCGGCGCAACGACGCCGGTCGTGCCGATCGAAGCGGCGGCGTAGCCAGCCTGTTCCCAGATCTGGCGGGTAAAGGCGGCGACCGAAGTCTTGCCACTTGTACCGGTGACAGCGACCATCGTCTCGGGCTGCTTGCCAAAGAATTTCGAAGCCGAAATTGCCAGTGCAAGCCGTGGATCGGCGACCTTCAGTATGGGGGTTGGAAGCTCGGGTCCCACACCGCCATTACTGGCCACCACGGCAACCGCACCCCGCCTTGCCGCATCGGCAGCATAGGCTGCGCCGTCGGCCTTCGTTCCAGGGAGGGCGAAGAACAGCATGCCCGGCTGGATCTGGCGCGAGTCCGAGGAAATCCCGGTAATTTCCGTGCCGGAGGAAAGCGCTCCTTCGACAGGCAATACACCGGCTAGGTCTTTCAGCTTCATCTAAATCCAGTCATCCATTTCCAGACATCGCGACCACGCGACGTGCCAAAGCGCCGACAGAATCACTCGTAGGAAACCAGCGTTGCCGCATTTTCATGGCTGAAATCCGGCTCTACGCCAAGCATCGAAGCTGAACGACGAATGATGTTGGCAACAATTGGCGCGGCATTCGAGCCGGCAGTCGCCCCCATGCCCGGCTTTTCCGGCTGCGGTTCGTCGACGATGGATAATACGATATATTGCGGATCATCCATCGGGAATGCCGCAACGAAGGCATTGAAGCGCTTGTCGCTCGAATAGCGGCCGTTGACGACTTTTTCAGCCGTACCCGTTTTGCCGCCGACCCGGTAACCAGGAACCTCGGCCCGCTTGCCCGATCCCTTTTCGGCATTGAGCCGGTAGAGATAGCGCATATCTGCACTTGTCTTCTCTTTGATGACCTTTTTCGCTCCGGCCATCGCCTGTTCCTGCGTGCGCGGCAGGAAGGTTGGTTCCATCAGGTAGCCGCCGTTCATGAGTGCCGCACAGCCAACGGCGGTCTGCAGGGGCGTCGTCGACACGCCGTGCCCGAAAGCGATGGTGATGGAATGGACCTTCTTCCACACCTTCGGCTCTGTCGGGCGAGCGACCTCCGGCAGTTCGGTCTGCATCCTCTCGAGGATGCCAAGCCGGTGCAGGAATTCGCGATGACCCTCGATTCCCACCACGTCGGCCTCCTTGGCCGAGCCGATGTTGGAGGAATAGATGAAGACTTCCGGCACGGTCAGCACACGGTGCTTGCCGTGAAAGTCGCGGATGGTCTGGTGGCCGATGGTGATCGGACGGGTGGCGTCGAAGGTGCTGTCCAGCGTTACTTTGCCGGAATCGAGCGCCATGGCAGTCGTGAAGCTCTTGAAGGTCGAACCCATTTCATAGAGACCGGCAGACATGCGGTTCAGCCTGTCCTTGTCCTGAGCGTTGAATGGATTGTTCGGATCGAAATCCGGAACCGAGGCCATGGCAACGACTTCACCGGTCTTGACGTTGAACACCACTGCGCCGGCGGCGATCGCGTGATACTTTTCAAGAGCGGTCGAGATTTCATCGTGGACGATGTGTTGCACGCGCAGATCGACCGACAGACGGACCGGTTCAAGGTCCTTGGCGATGGCAAGGCCGGACTGCTGCAGATCGGCAAGCCCCTGCCCGTCGATGTATTTTTCAAGGCCCGAAATGCCTTGGTTGTCGATGTTGGTCAGGCCGACGATATAGGCCGCTGTCTCACCGGCAGGATAAAAGCGGCGCTTTTCCGTCCTGAAACCTATGCCGGGAATGCCAAGCTGCAGGATTTCGGCCTGTTGCTTCGGCGTCAATTGGCGCTGCAGCCACACAAATCCGGCACCGCTCTTCAGCTTGTTGTAGGTCTGCTCGTAATCGATTTCGGGCAGGACGGTGGCGAGTTTTTCGATCGCCTCATCCGCATCCACGATGTGGCGCGGCTCTGCATAGAGTGACGACGTCTTGATATCGGTCGCCAGCACTTCACCATTGCGGTCGACGATGTCGGGACGCGAGGCCGTGACCCGGCTTGCCGGCGCGCCAGACGTGTCGGGCTCTTGGAAACCGAGATAGACCAGACGACCGCCAATCGTCGCATAGATGCCGAAAAACACCGCCATCGTCATGACGACGCGGGTCCTGGTTCTGCCTCCCGTAGCCTTGCGCGCGGCATCGACGACAATAGAGCCATCGTCCACATTATTGCGGCTGTGTCTGAAAGGGTTGAACTTGGCCATCATTCGACGGCTCCGGTCTTGGTCGGGTCAAGGAGTTCATCCGACAGGCCCGAAGCATCGGCCGATGTGATATCCTCGATCGTCAACGGGCGCGGCGGCAATACGTCCAGACCGGCGAACTGATGCGGATTGACCGGCTCCAGCCCAAGTTGCGCCTGATAGCGATCGACGAGCTTCTGCAGCCGCGACGGCTGCGTAAGCAGGCTCCAGTCCGCCTTGAGAAGATCGATCGTGTCCTCTTCGGTGCGGATTTGCACCTGCAGCCTACGGACCGCATCGAGTTGCTCTTCGGCGTCTCGCTTGATCGAGTAAGTCATGGCCGCTGCTGCAACCATGACTGCGATCAGGACAATGTCACTGGTACGGAACACGTGCTCACCTCTCTCCCGGTTGGTGGATACCGGGAAGCTTTGGAAGTCCGAAAATCGACAAGTCCTCGCCGCGCGCCGGCGCGTCGGTGCGGATGGCTGCGCGCAGGCGGGCAGAACGCGCGCGGGGGTTGCGCACCACTTCGGCATCACCGGGCGTGGTGCCGCCGCCAAGCTTCTTGAAGGTTGCGGTTCGCACTTGCGCTTCAGGCATATGGCGCGAGCCGGCAACGACATCGGCACGGTCGGCAATGAAGCGCTTGACGATGCGGTCTTCCAGCGAATGGAACGTCACCACAGCCAAACGTCCGCCCGGCTTGAGCACTTTCTCGGCGGCAAAAAGGGCCTTGGCCAATTCGCCAAGCTCGTCATTGACATAGATGCGCAGCGCCTGGAAAACCCGCGTTGCCGGATGGATCTTGTCCTTGGGCGAACGCCCGACATGCGTCTCGATAGCGTCTGCCAGATCGTGCGTGCGCTCGAAGAACCTCATTTCTCGGCGCGCTTCGATCATGCGGGCGATCCGACCGGCGTGACGCTCCTCGCCGAGGAAGCCGAAGATCCGGGCAAGGTCGCCTGCCTTGAACCTGTTGACGACATCGGCGGCACTGGGACCCGCTTGAGCCATACGCATGTCGAGCGGGCCGTCTGAACGAAAAGAAAAGCCTCGCTCGGCCTGATCGAGTTGCATCGATGAAACACCGATGTCCAGAACCACGCCGTCAGCCTCTACCACATGGTCGGCCATCGACGAGAACGGTGCCTGCACCAGCCTGAGACGCCCTTTAGACTGCGCCTCCAAGACCCTGCCGGCTGAAATGGCGTCGGGGTCGCGATCGATTGCAACCACGGAAGCCCCGGCATCCAGAATGGCCTTGGTATAGCCGCCAGCGCCGAAGGTTCCATCAACGATGACATCGCCCTGCTTCGGCGCCAATGCGTCCAGCACTTCGGCAAGAAGGACCGGAATGTGACGGATCGGTCCGCCATCGGCGTGGAGATCGTCGCCGTGACCCGTCATCATTCCGGCCGCTCCCCAGGCTTCGTCCCCTGCCGAAGCTTCAACAGCCTTGCCCGCGCCTCCGCTCCGTAGGCGGAAAGCCGGCCGGGCTCCCAAATCTGAAAGAAGTGACCGCGACCGACAAAGGCCACTTCCGCTCCAATTCCGGTATGTTCCCTGACGAAGTCCGGAACCGTGATGCGCCCATCCTGGTCGAGTTTCAGGAACGTTCCGTCGCCGTGACAGAAAAACGACATGTCGTCTGCCGTCTGAAGGAACGGGTCCACCTGGGCGATGCGTTGCTCGTAGCGGTCGAGCAAATCCAGCCCCCCGACATCCATTGCAGGAATATCCAGGCAACGCAGCGCATAAAGTTCGGCGTAGCCGCGCCTCTGCACGACCGTGCGGAAATGCGCAGGCACCGAGACGCGCCCCTTGGCATCGATCCTGTTCACTGAGTTGGATAGAAAACGGTCCATCACGCGCTACAGCCGCTTGCGCCGCCGCAATCCCCTCCATCGTCGCATCCGCGCCGCCGCGGCGCAGTTGCTTGCAAATTCCCCTGTCCGCGCAAATGGGTTCCGTCACACGGAAAGCCATTGCGGCTGCCCGTCTGGCGTACGCTTCACCCTGACACGAAACGAAGGCTTGAATCTCGATATGGGATACCATGGGGAACTATGGGCGTCAACGGGAACGGGTTCTGCTGTCCGCTCGCCACGACCTCACGAAGCGCTTCTGCGGCATGCTCGCCTTTATCGTCCATTAAGCCTAACGAACCGTTTAGAAACGGGTCGGAGCAACGCCTGTCTCTTGCAGCGGGCCGCGAGCAGGCATAGCGTCAGGCCTGCGTTTCAGCAGAATGAAGAAAGTTGCCTAGCCGATGTCCGATTCCACCCCGAGGTCCGGTAGCGCCAAATTGCGCGCCGCGGCCGTTTCCCATCTTCGCCGTGCTTCTCTCGAAAAAGGAGATTCCATACCGCTGCCTCTGACCATGGCCGCTGTATTCCACGCTCCGGGCGACGCGACCGGCTTCCATCAATATGGCCGCTTCAGCAACCCGACCTGGGATGCGGTGGAGCACATGATTGCGCATATGGAAGACGCGCAGTGCGTCGCTTTTCCCTCCGGCATGGCAGCGATATCGGCGGTATTCTTCGCGCTGCTGAAGGCGGGCGACCGTATTCTCATCGCCAGCGACGGCTACCCGACCACGCGCGGCATCGGCGACCGTTTCCTGAAGCGATTCGGCGTCGAATATGACACGCGCCCGACGGCCTCTTTCCTCGACGGAGGTTTCGAGGGCTACAGGTTGGCATTCATGGAGACGCCCTCCAATCCCGGGCTCGACATTTGCGACATAGCCGCCGTGGCCAAGGCCACCCAGGCCGCCGGCGCCCTGCTGGTGGTCGACAACACGACGATGACGCCATTCGGCCAGCGCCCGCTCGATTTCGGCGCCGATATCGTCGTTGCCGCAGATACCAAGGCCCCCAACGGCCATTCCGACGTGCTGTTCGGCCATGTCGCCAGCCGAAACGCCGATATCATCGCGGCGGTGCAGGATTGGCGCAAGACCTGCGGCGCGATCCCGGGCCCGTTTGAAGCATGGCTGGTGCATCGCGGCCTGGAAACGCTCGACGTGCGCTTCGAGCGCATGTGCGACACGGCGGAATTCATCGCGCCGCGCCTCAAGGCCCATCCCAAGGTGCGCATGGTGCGCTTCCCCGGACTTGAAGGCGATCCGTCGCACAATCTGGCGCGGGTCCAGATGGAGCGCTTCGGCTTCCTCATCAGCTTCGTTCTGGCGTCTGAAGAGGCGGCCGAGGATTTCATTAATGGCTGCGAGTTGATGGAATCCGCGACTTCGTTCGGCGGTGTGCACACTTCGGCAGAACGCCGCACGCGCCGCGGCGACATCGTGCCACCCGGTTTCGTGCGCATGTCGATCGGATGCGAACCGGCAGAAGAACTTTGGGGCGCGATCGAGGTCTCGCTCGATCGCCTGCCGGAATAGTGAGCACAGAAAAATGGAAAGGGCGATCCAAGGCTACACTTGAACCGCCCCTCAACTTTTCAACGTACGCGCTGAAATAGAAAGAAAATGCCAGCTGGCCTGTAAGCCGGGTTTTGTATGGCCCTCGCCCCTTACGGCGCGAGAACGTGGCGGCCATTCATCTTGGACGCCTGTTGCCAGGCGTCTCACGCAACCTACCCGGACGGTGAGCCGGAAACAGCCCTCGAAGGTTTCCCCTCGCACCGCCCCTATTCGGTCTTGCTCCCGGTGGGGTTTACCATGCCGCTCCCGTTGCCGGTCGCGCGGTGGGCTCTTACCCCACCCTTTCACCCTTGCCACGAACTTCGTGGCGGTCTGCTCTCTGTGGCACTTTCCCTGAGGTCGCCCCCGCCGGCTGTTAACCGGCACCGTGTTTCCATGGAGCCCGGACTTTCCTCACCCACAGCCTTTCAGCTCTCGCAGGTGCGGCCGCCCGGCCAGCTGGCAGGAGCGTATAAAGGGGGTCGCCGCTCAAAACGCAACAAAAAAGCGGCGACCGGCTTGGCTCAGGTCGAAGACCCGAGCGCAGCCATCTGAACCTTGACCTTGCTGCAATAGGCCGACGACACCGGATTCATACGCTTGGCCGCATGGCCGGCATTGTATTTCAGGATCGTTCCACAGGTCGTTCCACCGCCAAGATCATGCGCCATCGCCAAATACTTCATCCCGTACTTGATATTGGTCTCCGGGTTGAACAGACCCTTGGTGGAGCCACTGTAACCCATCATGCGGGCCGTGGCCGGCTTGATCTGCATCAGCCCGATTTCCCCAGCGCTGCCGACAACATTCGCCCGGTAGTTGCTCTCGACCTGGACGACTGCGTGGGCGAGGTGAACCGGTACGCCATAGCTGGCTGCGTAGCGCGCGATGATTGTGGTGTAGCGCGTTCCGCCTGTCGATTTCGAAGTCGATTTCGAAACAGCTCGCGGCTTTTTCTTGGTAGGCTTACCGGCATTGGCAGCAGCGGTCTTCAGGCTTTTCCCAGCAGATTTCTGTGTCGCGGGTTGCTTTTCAGCCGACTGGCCATTCGAGGCAGCGTAGCTCTTGACCCCCGGCAATTCGATTTGCGCAGCCTGTGCGGTGCTTGCGGCAATACTCAACACACCGGCAGCAAAGGCTACCGTCAAGACGGACAACTTGTTCATAAGATCCTATACTAATTGGGCCGCGCGAAGTTGTTCACGCGGGATGGCTTCATCGAGGTGGGAACATCTTGATAATGACGCCCGCGACCTACTCGATGTGGCCTTTGAAGGCCGAACTTGGGTCAAAGAAGGCAGAGCAAGTCACTTTGAGTGACAGCTCGTAATCTCGCCGGTTCGAATTGATATTCAGCCGAGACTTGTTTCAACCGTGGCGAGCATCTTGGAAAGTGTGCGCATGGTCGAACCATCTGCAATCCCATCCACGAGACGGGGGCGAAAATGGCGTTGGAATGCCTCGACGACAATCGAGGTCTGCCGGTCGAATACGCCAGTAATATCCACGCCGTAGCCATAGAGCGCCAGCATCGATTGCAATTCTTCGACAGCCTGCCCCTTGTCGCCGCTCCGCAACACGGCACCGCTCCTGATCGGGGAAGCCTTCACGAGGTTGCCGACGCCCGCGTCGAACAGCCGCGCCCAGGGAAACCTTTCACCTGGGTCGATTTTCCGTCCCGGCGCGACATCGGAATGGGCAAGTACATGCTCCGGCCTCATCCGGTAGCGGTTGACGATGCCGCGGCACAAATCGATCACGGCATAAATCTGCCTGTCGGGAAATGGCGGGTAGCCCAGCATGTGGCCGGGATTGACGATCTCGATGCCGACCGAGTGCGAATTTATGTCCGCCTCACCACGCCAGGAACTCTTGCCGGCATGCCAGGCACGGTCGCTCTCGCGCACCATCTGGATGATGCGGCCGTCCTCATGCACCAGATAGTGCGAGGAGACTGCGCTTGCCGGATTGCAAAGCCAGGCTTCCGCCCCTTCGCCGGTTTCCATGCCCGTGTAGTGAAGCACGATCATACTGGGCCGGTGCGCACCGCGTCGTGGACTGAAATTCGGAGAAACCCTGACCTCTGCTCCGGGATGGTCGGGTGAGAAGCCGCTCATGCCGCTTGCAGGCTCCGCTCGATGATTTCGTAAGCGGCATTTATCGCCGCAAGCCGGGTCGTCGCGATCTTGATGAATTCCTGCGGCAAGCCACGAGCGATCAGGCGGTCGGGATGATTGTCCGAGACAAGTTTGCGATAGTGCTTCTTGACTTCGGCCAGCGATTTACCGCGCTCAATTCCCAGAACTACGTAAGGGTCGGCGTCGCCGAGTTCGACGTGCCGCCCCAGGATGGTCTGGTAGTGATCTTCCTCGATTTCGAAGATTTCGGCAATCCGGTGCAGGAACTGGCCTTCCCGTTCGTGCAAGACGCCATCAACCGTGGCTATGTAAAACAGCCCATCCAGAACATCTTCCAGCATCATACAGTTCTGGGCGCCATTGCCGCAAAGCCCGGCCATCTGTTCGGCATAGGCCTCGAAGCCGGCAATGTCTCGTTTGGCCAGGTCGTATAGCCGCGCAACGTTGCGCGCCTCCTCCCTGGGCACATCGAAAATCGCCTGGAAGGCGCGCACCTCGTCTTGCGTGACGATGCCGTCCGCCTTGGCCATCTTGGCGGAGAGCGCGATCATGGCGACCGAGAACGCGACCTTGCGCCGCAATTCCGGGTCGCCGGCAAACATCGTGCGCACGGCTTCGACGACTTCGGCAACACCGCTGGACGCCGAAGACGATAGCCGTTGAACGAACTCACCGATGCGAAGCCAGATCGACATGGGCGCTTCTTAAAGCGAACGCCCCACGGCGATCAAGGCCACGAAACACCCAACTCTCCCAATTCGGCAAAAAGAAGGGCCGGCGGATGCCGGCCCTTCCGTTTCAAACATCCGCTCCTAGAGGCTTACTGTGCCGGAGCGGTCGGCGCTGGCTGAACCGGCATGGCCCCGCTATCGTCAGCCGAACCGTCCGACGGCGCAGGTGTGATGCTCTGCGTGGTCGAATTGTCGGTGGCCGGCGGTGCATTTGGATCCGGCGCTGCCGGAGTCATCGGCTGCTCGGTGGCCGGAGGATTTGTGCTCTGCGTCGTGGTCGTATCCGTGCCGCTATCGCTGCAGGCAGCAACGCCGAAAAGGGCAAGGGCAGAAACCGATGCGAGAATGAGCTTCTTCATAATATCTCTCCTTTACAACAACGCCCCGTATCCGCGGGCGGTCGAGAATGTAATGTTGAAAGAGCGACTCCGTTTCATAACGTTGCGTTTCGATGTGTAACAACACCTAGCCGCGTAAGCCGCTCAAAATCGTTGTCGATCAATCCATTGCGGTCTAACAGGCTCACAGAATGTCATCGGGAGCAGGCCATGCCGGGCGCCAATTGGGATTTCTGGATCGATCGTGGCGGCACCTTTACCGATATCATCGGCCGCGATCCGCAAGGCCGGTTTCATCCTTACAAATTGCTGTCGGAAAACCCGGAAGCCTATCGCGATGCCGCTATTCAAGGCATCCGCGACCTGCTTGGCCTGAAGGCCGGCGAGCCGATACCTTCTGACCGCATTGGCGACATCAAGATGGGCACGACTGTTGCCACCAACGCGCTTCTCGAGCGCAAGGGCGACCGCGTCCTGCTCCTGATCACCAAAGGATTTCGGGATGCGCTGAGGATCGCCTACCAGGCGCGGCCCGACATCTTCGCCAAGGAGATCATCCTGCCGGAACAGCTCTATGAGCGTGTTGTCGAGGTGGACGAACGCGTTCTGGCTGACGGCTGCGTCGAGAGCTTGCTCGATATCGCCGCCGTCAAGCCGGCTATAGAGCAGGCCAGAACAGACGGCTTCGATGCCGTTGCCATCGTTTTCATGCATGCCTGGAAGTACCCCGACCATGAGAAAGCGGTGGCAAAAGTCTGCCGCAAGCTCGGTTTCGGCCAGGTATCGGCAAGCCACGAGGTTTCGCCGCTTATCAAGCTGGTCGGGCGCGGCGACACAACGGTGGTGGACGCGTATCTCTCGCCAATCCTCTCGCGCTATGTGCAACAGGTGGCGCAGCAACTTGGCGTGACGGCAGAACGGGCGAAGCCCGCAAGTGCAACCGCACGTCGGCCGTCGTCGGCCGCCTTTCGCCGCGACGCCGACAACGCGCAAATGAATGGAGAGGCCGGCGAGCAGAGCGAGCGCTCGACCGCGGCGAGCCCAAGATTAATGTTCATGATGTCTTCGGGCGGACTGACTGCCGCGGACATGTTCCAGGGCAAGGACGCACTTTTGTCCGGACCCGCCGGCGGCGTGGTCGGCATGGTGGAGACCGCAAAGCTTGCCGGCTTCGGCAAGGTGATCGGTTTCGACATGGGCGGAACCTCCACAGACGTCGCCCACTATGACGGCTACTACGAGCGCGCCTTCGACACCGAGGTGGCGGGGGTACGCGTGCGGGCACCGATGATGCGCATCCACACGGTCGCTGCAGGCGGCGGTTCAATCCTCCACTACGAGGCGGGGCGTTTCCGTGCCGGGCCGGATTCGGCCGGAGCCAACCCCGGTCCTGCCTGCTACCGGCGCGGTGGGCCGCTGACGGTCACCGACGCCAATGTGATGCTGGGAAAGCTTCGGCCCGACGTGTTCCCGGCAATCTTCGGCACCACCCAGAACGAGCCGTTGGACGCCGGCATCGCGCGAGAAAAATTCACGGCACTGGCCGCCGAGATCGATGACGGCCACACACCGGAAGCCGTGGCGGAAGGTTTTATCACGGTCGCTATCGAGAACATGGCCAACGCCATCAAGAAAATATCCGTTCAGCGCGGCTATGATGTCACTGAATACCTGCTGAACTGCTTCGGTGGCGCCGGTGGCCAGCATGCCTGCCTCGTGGCCGATGCGCTCGGCATGGAAGCCGTGCTCATCCACCCCTTTTCCGGCTTGCTTTCCGCCTACGGCATCGGCCTTGCCTCGGTCTTCGCCTCGCGCCAGCAGGCCCTGCTCCAACCGTTGGATGAGGCCACATTGCCCGTGATCAATCAACTGATCGGCGCCTTGCAGGAAGCGGTCACAAAAGAACTCGCCGGACAAGGCATTCCAGATGCAGACATTGGAACGAAGCCAGTTCTCCATATCCGCTATGACGGAACCGACACTTCCCTCCCGACAGGCTTCGAGCATCGCTCGGTTGAGCGGGCCAAGCGGGATTTCGAAGCGGCGCACAAGGCCCAGTTCGGTTTCGTTTACGACAACAAGCCGATGGTGGTGGAGGCTGTCGGCGTCGAGGGTTCCGACACCGGCACCAAGGGGTTGAGCGAAAGTGACTCAGATGTCGAGGATATTGCCGCAACTACCTCCGAAACCGGCAAAATCTTTGCCGAGGGCCAATGGCGCGATGCCGGTATTTTCCATCGCCATCAACTCAAGTCAGGGTACAAGATCGCTGGCCCCGCGCTCATCATAGAGCCTAACCAGACGATCGTCGTCGAACTTGGTTGGCAGGCCACTATCACCGCAAAGAACCATGTCCTGATACGCCGCATCGAACAGAAGCGACGCCAGGCAGCACTCGGCACCAAGGCCGATCCGATCTTGCTGGAAGTCTTCAACAACCTGTTCATGTCGATCGCCGAACAGATGGGCGTGACGCTGCAGAACACGGCCCATTCGGTCAACATCAAGGAGCGGCTGGACTTCTCCTGCGCCGTTTTCGACCGCGATGGGGCACTGGTCGCCAATGCGCCTCACATGCCAGTGCATCTGGGCTCCATGGACCGCTCGGTCGAAACCGTCGTCCGGCTCAACGCCGGTAATATCCGGCCGGGAGACGTCTTTGCCCTGAACGCGCCTTATAATGGCGGCACCCACCTGCCTGACATTACGGTGGTAACGCCGGTCTTTGACGACACCGGCAACAAAATCCTGTTCTGGGCTGCCTCGCGCGGCCACCACGCCGACATCGGCGGAACCGCACCCGGTTCGATGACGCCGCTTGCCACGACCGTGGATGAGGAAGGTGTGCTCTTCGACAATTTCCAGATCGTCGAGCGCGGGCGCTTGCGCGAAAAGGAGCTTCATACGCTTCTGACCGATCATCCCTACCCGGTGCGCAACCCTCAACAAAACATCGCCGACCTCAAGGCGCAGATCGCCGCCAATGAAAAGGGCATCGCCGAACTCAAGAAAATGGTCGATCATTTCGGCCTCGAAATGGTCGAAGCCTATATGAGCCATGTGCAGGACAACGCCGCCGAAAGCGTGCGGCGCGTACTTGAGCGCCTGCCGGACAGTTCGGAATATGAATACCCAACCGACACCGGACAGGTGATCAGGGTGAAGATCACGGTGGATCGCCAGAAACGCCAGGCCACCGTTGATTTCACCGGCACCTCGCCGGTGATGAAAAACAACTTCAATGCGCCCGAACCGGTCACGCGGGCCGCCGTGCTTTATGCATTCCGCGTTATGGTCGAGGACAATATCCCCATGAATGCGGGCTGCCTCAGGCCGATCGATATCGTCATACCCGACGGATGCATGCTGAAACCCGCCTACCCCGCCGCGGTCGTAGCCGGCAATGTCGAGACCTCTCAGCACGTCACCAACACGCTGTTCGGCGCCATGGGCGCGTTGGCCAACGCGCAGGGCACCATGAACAACCTGACCTTCGGCAATGAAAAATACCAATACTATGAGACCATCTGTTCAGGTTCCCCAGCCGGCCGCATGAACGACGGCCGCGGCTTCGCCGGCACATCGGGCGTGCATACGCATATGACCAATTCGCGCCTGACCGATCCGGAGGTGCTGGAACTGCGTTTCCCGGTCGTGCTGGAGGATTTTCACATCCGGCAAGACACGGGAGGCAAAGGGAAGTGGAACGCCGGCGACGGGACCAGCCGCACCATTCGTTTTCTGGAGAAGATGGAGTGCGCCATCCTGTCTTCGCACCGCAACCGCCTGCCAAAGGGCCTGGAAGGAGGAGGCGACGGAGAACCTGGGGCAACTAGGGTACGCCGCAAGGGCGGCGCCATTGAAGTGCTCAAGGCCTGCGACCAGACCGTCCTTGAACCTGGCGAAGCCGTCATTGTGACTACCCCGACACCGGGCGGATTTGGAAAAGCGTAGGGCGCAACCACCGGAAATCCGTCACCCCCCTGTCACGCCTCTGCGTTACCCGCTTGCGCATTGCAAACGGGGAATCGCATGCGATGGCCGATGTTTCCGACGAACTGGTTTTTCAGCGCGGCAAGCACGTCGGAAAAGCCGTTTACCAGAACAATGCGTTCTCGAAGGCCGGCCTCTCGGAGCGGTTGTTTGCTCTGGCCTTTTCCGGCCTTGTCTATCCGCAGATCTGGGAAGATCCGGAAGTCGACATCGAGGCCATGCAACTTGGCGAAGGCCATCGCGTCGTCACCATCGCTTCTGGCGGCTGCAACATTCTCGCTTATCTTACGAGATCGCCGGCACGAATCGACGCGGTCGATCTCAACGCAGCCCACATTGCTCTGAACCGCATGAAACTGACGGCAGTCCGGCATCTGCCATCGCACGCAGATCTTTTCCGCTTCTTTGGCGCACCGGACAATAAACACAATTCACAGGCCTATGATCGGTTCGTGGCACCGCATCTCGACCGGGTGAGTCGCCATTACTGGGAGCGCCGGAACTGGCGCGGCCTGCGGCGCATAGAAATGTTCGACCGGAATTTCTACCAGACGGGCCTTTTAGGACTTTTCATTGCAGCCGGCCACCGGATCGCCAAGCTCCACGGAGTTGACCCTGCGGGCATCATGAGCGCTGGCTCGCTGGCCGAACAGCGCCGCTTCTTTGACGAGAGGCTGGCTCCCATTTTCAACAAGCCCTCAGTCAAATGGACGACTTCGCTCAAGTCGTCCCTTTTCGGCCTCGGTATTCCTCCCGCACAGTACGACTCGCTGATCACCGCTGGTGATGGCTCGATGGCGAGCGTTTTGAAAGTCAGGCTGGAGAAACTCGCTTGCGGCTTTCCCCTCAGTGATAACTACTTTGCGTGGCAGGCTTTCGCGCGCCGCTATCCCGAACAGGGAGAGGCGGCCTTGCCGCGCTACCTCGAAAATCGAAACTACAGCCTGCTACGTCAGAACACTGATCGCGTCGCCATCCATCATGCCAATATGATCGAGTTCCTTGCCGGCAAAGATGCCGGTTCGGTGGACCGCTTCGTTCTGCTGGATGCACAGGACTGGATGACGGATGAACATCTCAATGGCCTGTGGACGGAAATCACCCGAACCGCCTCGATCGGCGCTCGCGTCATCTTCCGCACTGCGGCCGAACCCACCTTGCTGCCGGGGCGCGTCTCCTCGACCCTGCTCGATCAGTGGATTTATGAGGAAACGGCCTCGCTCGAATTCTCCAGGCGCGACCGCTCCGCCATCTATGGCGGCTTTCATCTCTACGTAAAGAAGGCACCATGAGTTCTGTAGACACGCCAGCAGCAAGCCATGCCGCCCTGATGGATGGTGTCTACCGCCGGCAGCGCCATATCTACGACCTCACCCGCAAATATTACCTGCTTGGTCGCGACCGCCTTATCGCTGGACTGAATGCGCCAGCGGATTCCGCGGTACTGGAACTCGGCTGCGGCACCGGCCGCAATCTTGTCCGAGCGGCACGGCGCTTCCCGAGTACTCACCTTTTCGGCCTCGACATATCCGCACAAATGCTGACTTCGGCCCAGCAATCGATCGAGCGGAATGGCCTGTCTGGTCGCGTTTTGCTGGCGCAGGGCGACGCCACCAACTTCGACACCAATGCCCTGTTCGGCATCGGAAGTTTCGACCGGATATTCGTCTCCTATTCGTTGTCGATGATTCCAGGCTGGGAACGAACGGTCGCCGCCGCACTAGCGGCTCTGTGTCCGGGCGGCTCGTTGCATATCGTTGATTTCGGCAGGCAGGAGGGGTTGCCACGATGGTTCCGACGCCTGCTTCGTTTATGGCTCGCCAAATTCCAGGTCACGCCGCGCGACTCTTTGCGCCAAGTACTAGAATCGGAAGCTGAGCGCAGCGGTGCAAGCCTCTATTTTGAAACGCTTTATCTCGGATACGCGTCACTCGCCATCATGACCAGAAGCGTTGCACCTCTCACAGCGGCTGACGCACCATGGCAAGCAGGGCAGCCACCAGTTTCTGTGGCCGGTAATTGAGCTTCGCTGGCGTCAGGCCCATGCGCACCACCACCAGACGCTCGGAAGGTATGATGGCCACCGACTGACCGTCATGGCCTTCCAGCCAGAAGGTGTCCTCGGGCAACTGGGCGCCTTTGATTGCCCCCGGCGTTTCTTCTCCAGGCCCCGCAAGCCACAACTGGCCTTTTGCATAAACGCCATCGGAGGCGGGCGCGACCTCGCGCATCCACGACACAAAGCCGGGAGGCAGTATTTCGGCACCATTCCAGCGGCCATCCTGAAGCAGGAACTGGCCGAAACGCGCCCAGTCATGCGCTGTCGCATAGAGGTATGAGGAACCAACGAACGTTCCGCTCTCATCCGTCTCGAGCACGGCACTGCGCATGCCGATCGGGTCGAACAGCGCCTTGCGCGGCCAGTCAAGAGCAGCTTGCGGATCGCCCAACGCATTCTGCCACAGCTTCGACAGGATCATCGCCGTGCCGCTCGAATAGGAGAACACCTTGCCGATTTCGCCAGCCAATGGCTTGGCTGCGGCAAAACCGGCCATGTCCGGCTCCAGATAAAGCATGCGGGTGACATCGGCGTCATCGCCATAATCCTCGTTGAATTCGAGGCCGCTCGACATCGCCATCAGGTCGGAAATGCTGATCGAAGCACGTTCATCAGCACCCCACGGCTCGACAAGTTGCTGGCTGCCCAGCCTGATCTTGCCATCCCTGACCAGTGTTCCGAGGATTGCCGCGTTGACCGTCTTGGTCATCGACCAGCCTAGCAGCGGCGTCCGTTGCGAAAACCCGTCGCCATAGCGTTCACCAACGATACGGCCGTCCTTGACCACCACGATGGCGCGCATCCCCTCACCGGCTAGAGCCTCATCGTCGAGGATGGCGGCAAGCTCGGCAGCCTGCGACGGCTCGACACGCTCGCCTTCAGGCCAAAGCGCATCGACAGGAGATGAAGGCGGCAACACCGGCCCCGTGAGCGCGCGTGCCCTAACTACATCGCCGTCAGGCGCATTGGCGCAGCCAAGGCCATCGCGCACCACCGCAACACTATTGCCCAGAATTCCGAACAAGCCTGCGGAAACCGTGCCCGCTTCCCTGTCAACGGAAACAGACATCAGCTTGAGCAAGGGATGGCCTGGCGCCTGCACATCGATCGCCAACACCTCATCAGCATTACGACCGGCAAGGAACACATTGGAGCAGACTATCTTGGCCGAATAGCCGGACCCGACACGGATCAGGTCCGGCGGGACGAAATAGAGCCAGGCGAACACCCCGATGATTGCAAGGACGAACAGCACCAGCAGCCATTCGAGAAACTTGAAGACAAGCCGCATTCCGACCCTTTGCAAACCACAGTCCTGTCGCCATTGCTCTCTCAATTTTCCGGTTCTGTCGAGCGTCATCAATCGAATATCAACCATGTTGGCGGATGACGTTGTGTCAGGGTGGCGGTAGAAGGAGAGAACGGCAGACCGTAAGGCGCCTCCTCCGCTTGTGAATTGCGACCGGACAGATTTGGAGAAACGATGCGCCGACTTGCGCTGCTTGTTGTGTGGATGCTGCTCAGTGCTTGCACGACCATCGACGCCCTTGCTCCCATTGGTGGGTCGGGAGCTTCGGTCACCGGACGTGCGCCAAGGTTTCAGGACAGCGACCCGCACAAATGGGAAAGCGCCGCGCCGTGGCATTACGCTGTCCATGGCACCGATGTTTCGAAATACCAGACTTCAATCGATTGGCGCCAGGCCAAGGCAAGCGGCATCTCGTTTGCCTTCATCAAGGCGACAGAGGGCGGCGACCGCATCGACGACTATTTCGACGACCACTGGCGCGGCACCAAGTTGGCAGGCGTCCCCCGCGCCGCCTATCATTTCTATTATTTCTGCCGGCCGGCCGCAGAACAGGCACGCTGGTTCATCCAGAACGTGCCGAACGACCGTTCAGCCATGCCGCCGGTTCTCGATATGGAATGGAACCCGCTTTCGCCGACTTGCAGGCTGCGGCCCAGCCCCGAAACCGTGCGCGCCGAAATGAGCACCTTCCTGTCGATCGTCGAGAAACACTATGGCAAGAAGCCGATCATCTACACCTCGATCGACTTTTTCGACGACAACAACCTTTCGACCTTCAGAGGCTATCCTTACTGGCTGCGTTCGGTTGCCGGCCACCCGACAGAGCGGTACGGCAGCCATCCCTTCACCTTCTGGCAGTACACCGGTACTGGCGTCGTGCCCGGCATAAGAGGCAACGCCGACATCAACGTCTTCAACGGTTCCGAGACGGCATGGAACAAGTGGCTGCGGCAGAACACCCGTTGACAACCGCGCCACTAGCCTGCTTTTCGACTGAATAGCGGCGCACGCAGCGCCACAGGCATCTAAGACCAAAGCCATCGTCACCCCCGGAAGGTTACCATGCGACTGCATTCGATTGTTTTCGCGGCACTGCTGTCAGCCGCGACCGGTTCGGCAATGGCTCAGCAATGTGGAGGCGACTTCGAAGCCTGGAAACAAGACGTCGCCACCGAAGCCAGGGCCACAGGCGTAGGATCAGTGGGACTGCAGGCACTCGAAGCTGCTTCAATCGACCCGAAGGTTCTGGCCCGGGACCGTGCCCAAGGGGTCTTTTCTCAGACCTTCACCCAATTTTCAGGGCGCATGATTTCCGATTACCGCCTCAAGCAAGGTGCGGCCAATCTCAAGAAATACGCCGACATATTTGCTCGTGCCGACCAACAGTTCGGTGTGCAACCGCCTATCATTGCGGCCTTTTGGGCGCTGGAAACTGACTTTGGCGCGGTCCAAGGGGACTTCCACACGCTGAGCGCGCTGGTCACGCTTGCTCATGACTGTCGCCGGCCGCAATTGTTCAGGCCTCAACTCGTTCCCTTGCTCACCCTCATCGATCGCGGTGTCCTGCCGGCCGATGTGAAGGGCGCTTGGGCCGGAGAAATAGGGCAGACGCAGATCCTTCCGTCCGACTATCTGGCCCGCGGCACCGATGGCGATGCCGACGGCGTGATTGACCTGCGCGGCAGCGCTCCGGATGCCATCATGACCACCGCCAACAAGGTACTGTCACACGGATGGAAGCGCGACCAGCCGTGGATCGAGGAGGTCCGTGTTCCTGACCAATTGCCTTGGGACCAGACCGGCCGCACCAACAAGTTGCCGCTAGCGCAATGGGCTGAATGGGGCGTCACTCGTTCGGACGGCACGCCCTTGGTGGACAACGGCCTGCGGGCTGGGCTGGCGCTGCCGATGGGCCGCAAGGGGCCTGCCTTCCTCGCCTACGACAATTTCGATGTTTATCTGCAGTGGAACCAGTCCTTCACCTACGCTTTGACGGCAGCGGTGCTTGCGACGCGACTCGCAGGTGCTCCGCCCTACGATCCGCGATCCCCGGAGCCGGGCTTGAACGGCGACCTCATGAGGGAGCTTCAGGCAAAGCTGGAGGCCAAAGGCTACGATGTCGGTACGGTCGATGGCATTCTCGGCACCAACACCCGCGAGGCGGTGCGCCAGGAACAGATGAAACTCGGCCTTGCCGTCGATGGTTGGCCGACCGAAGAGTTGCTGGCGAAGTTGTAGCCCTATTCCGCCATCGTCTCCAGGCTGGCAAATCCCTCCGGTGCATCGCCCTCGTCGAACGGCGTTATGACCTCGACAAAGGTGTTGGGGTAAAATCCGTTGAAATGCGTGCGCAGCGAAAGCGAATAGGCCCCGATATGGCCGATTTCGATCCAGTCACCGGTGTCGACCGTTTCCGGCAGCCAGAACGGGCGTGACAGGATGTCGACGGAATCGCAGGTTGCCCCGCACACCTTGAAGGGAACGATCGTCTTTTCCGAACCGTTGCGCGAGCGGATCGCCGGATCGGGAATGAACCTGGCGGGCAGCGTGATCTTGCCTGTCCAGGAATCCGACAGCGATGCCCAGATGCCGTCGTTGATGTAGAGCCGCCTGCCCTTTCGCAGAAGCACGCGCACGATCAGCGAAAGGCAGCGCGCAGCGATTACCCGACCCGGCTCCGCCACCAGTGGCATCTGATCGAACTGATATTCCTTCAGGTCTCCTGACAGGCGCGACATGATTTGCCCAAGCGAGGGCATCTCGATCTTCTTGCGGTTCGGATCGTGACCGTATTCGGCCGGAAAGCCGCCACCGACATCAAGGCCCGCAAGCTCGAAACTCAGCCGGTTGCGCACCCAGTCGGCGGAAGCCAGCGCCCTCTCATAAGTATCCGGGTCTTCGATCTGGCTGCCAACGTGGAAGCAGAGCCCGACCTTGTAACCGGTGCGTGCCAGCCGTTCGCCCAGCTCGACCGCATAGGCCGGCCCCGCACCGAATTTCTTGGACAATTCGTAGGCGGCATGACCCTTGGTCTGCACGCGCACGAAGACGGTGATCGCGGCCGGATCGATGTCGAGCGCCCGCACCACCCGCGTCAGCTTGGTGATTTCGTCCTCATGGTCCACAGCGATGACACGGATACGATATTTTTCCAGCGCCAGCTTGATGTCGGACTGCGCCTTCACGGGGTGCATATAGAGCATTTCCGCATCCGCCGAAACCTCGCGTACCGCCGCGAATTCTCCCGGTGATGCAACGTCGAAGGCCGTGACGCCCGCCTCTACAAGCGCCTTGAGCACTATAGGCTCGCCATTGGTCTTGACGGCATAGGCGGTCTTGCCTGCAAACATGCCCATGAACTGGACGGCATCAGCCTTCAGAACCTGGGGCCGGAAGCAGTAGACCGGCTCGTCCGGGCGAAGCGCCAGCGCCGCGGCACGTGCATTCTCGAATCGCTGCATGAGGCAAAATCCCTGTTTCAGCGCGCAAAACTAATCCGGGCTGGCAAGGAATGAAAACCCCTCTTTGCCTCGCTCTGATGTCATGACGGGGTTAAATCTCACCAAGCCAGCGAGTTGTGCAACGCGTGGGTTTCGGGTGGCGGCCAGCGGTAACGTGTCTATGGAATCCAACACAACGCGCAATCCGGCGCATTCCTTCACAGGCGGTTCGATGACAGTAGTAGCCGAAACAGTGCAGCGCGGACCAATGGCGCTAAAGGACTGGGCGCAACTTCTGCTTCTCGGCGCGATATGGGGCGGATCGTTTTTTTTCGCCCGCATTTCCGTCGCTGAAGTTCACCCGATCGTTCTGGTGCTGTTTCGTGTTGCGATCGCCGCAGCCGCGCTCCAGCTTTATCTAGCAGTGCGCGGACCGTCCTTTCGCCTCGCATTCAAACACACCAGCCTGTTTTTCTTGCTGGCGCTTGCCAACAACGTCATTCCCTTCTCCCTTATCTTCGCAGGCCAGACCGAACTCGGTGCGGGTCTGGCATCGGTGCTGAATGCGACAACGCCGTTCTGGACGCTGATCGTCGCCAACTTCTTCACTGTCGACGAAAGGCTGTCGTTGAGCAAGGTCGCCGGCATCGCGCTTGGCATAGCCGGAACCGCCATCATGATCGGTCCCGGCCTGATGGCCGGCCTCGACGGTTCCGTTTGGGCCAAGTTCGCGCTTGTCGGCGCCTCCTTCTCTTACGCCGTGGCGCTTATGGTCGCGCGGCGGTTCAAGGATGTACCGTCGCCGGTCGTCGCCACCGGGCAACTCACCGCTTCCACGATCATCATGATCCCCGTCGTTCTGGTGGTCCACGGGCCGGACGGTCTCTTCTCAGCAAGCTTGCCGGTCTGGGCGGCGGTACTGGGTCTGGCGCTTCTGTCGACTGCCGTAGCCTATATTCTCTATTTCAACATTATCGCCTCGGCCGGCGCGACCAACGCCTCGCTGGTCACGCTTATCGTTCCGGTGAGTGCGATACTGCTTGGCGTGACCTTCCTTGGTGAACATCTGGAATTGTTCGAGATCGCCGGCATGGTTGTCATCGCGCTTGGCCTCGTGACCATTGATGGCCGCCTGCTTCACAAAAAATGACACGATCGCGCCACAATTTATTCACAGTCCGGCACGTGCGGTTTGCCAAGGAATTTCAAAGCCTAACGTCCAAAACTGGTCGAAAATTCCACAATTGCGTCGCAATGCAGCACATTTTCCACTTGCCTGTGGCTGAAATGCTTCTAGATTCCGGCCATAGCTTTTCAAGAGGAGGCTATCCATGGGACTGACGAGGCCAATCAACGCACTAATGATCTGCGCTGCATTTGCTTTTATCGGCGCCCTGATCATGGGCGTTCTTCCATAACCGCTGGAGCGGAGTAGGCTAGCACCTAACAAAAGCAAAAAAGACGAAAAGGCCGGGTTTATGCCCGGCCTTTTTTGCGTCAAACCACTGCCTACGCTGCGGCCGAATTTGCCGAGCCTATCGCCGGGCGATGTGAACGGATGCCGATCATGTGACACACGGCGAAGGCAAGATCGGCGCGGTTCATCGTGTAGAAGTGGAAATCGCCCACCCCACGCTCGACCAGATCCAGGACCTGTTCGGCCGCAACGGCGGATGCCACCAGTGCATGCGTCTGCGGATCGGACTCAAGCCCCTCGAAGCGCTCGCGCAACCACGCAGGCACATGGGCGCCCGCACGCTCGGAGAAGTTCGCCACCTGCGAGATATTGTGTACCGGCAGAATGCCCGGCACGATGGGAATATAGATGCCCGCACGCCGCACCCTTTCGACATAACGTTCATAGACATCGTTATCGAAGAAGAACTGGGTGATGGCGCGAGTGGCCCCGTTATCGACCTTTCGCTTCAGCATTTCGATGTCGGTGGCGAAGTCCGGGCTCTCTGGATGCTTCTCCGGGTAGGCGGAAACCGAAATATCGAAGTCGCCATGACGGCGCAGTGCCGAAACCATATCCGCGCCGTTGGCATAGCCTTCCGGATGCGGCTGGTAGCGGGTGCCGACGCCAGCGGCCGGATCGCCGCGCAGGGCGACGAAGCGCGTAATGCCAAGGTCCACAAACTGTTTGATGACCTCGTCGACCTCTTCCCGGCCTGCATCGATACAGGTCAGATGGGCCGCCGGATGCAAACCCGTCTCGCCGAGAATGCGCGCCACGGTGCGCGCCGTCCTTTCGCGGGTCGAGCCGCCCGCGCCATAGGTCACGGAGACGAACTGCGGCCTCAGCGGCTCCAGCCGCGTCACAGTCTCCCACAAGCGCTTCTCCATCTCATCGGTCTTCGGCGGGAAGAACTCGAAGGAAACCCGAATCTTGTCGCCAATGTCGGGCCGGCGTGAAAAACGGAACTGGCTCATCAGGCGATTTCCCCGATTCTGGTGGATTGCGTGTCGTCGGATGGGTCGGCGATCAGGATGCGCCTGTCGCGGCCAAGCCAGAGCTTGACCGTCAATTTTGCCTCGCCCTTGCCGCTTGGCGCGAAATCCTGGCTGTTCTCCACATCAAGGCCAGCGTCGTTCAGCCACTCGGCAATCTGCTTGTCGGAAAAGCCGAGGCGCTGATGGGCGTGTTCCTCGCGCAGGAACTCCAGTGTGTGCGAGGCGAAATCGACAATGACCAGCCGACCCGAAGGCCGCAAAAGCCGCGCTGCCTCGCCAATCGCCCTGCCCGGATCGTCCAGGTAATGCAGCACCTGGTGGATGCTCACCAGATCGAAGGCATCGCGCTCGACCGGAGGGGCAAAGATGTCGCCTTGCCGAACCTGCGCATTGGTAACCCCGGCCTTATCGAGATTGGCGCGCGCCACCGTCAGCATC
Organism: Mesorhizobium sp. Root157; assembly: GCF_001427385.1. Classification (GTDB taxonomy): domain Bacteria; phylum Pseudomonadota; class Alphaproteobacteria; order Rhizobiales; family Rhizobiaceae; genus Mesorhizobium. The sequence continues at coordinate 73,963 of NZ_LMGJ01000035.1, read as the reverse complement.
TCGCGCGACATGTCGATGCCGACGCCGCGCCGATAGAGGGGGGCAAAAATCTCCAGAAGCCGGCCAGTGCCGGTGCCGAGATCGAGCATAGACTGGAATGGGCGCTTGCCGACCAGGGCCAAAAGCGCATTTTCCACGGCGCGATCCGGCACATGCAGCGAACGAATCTCGTCCCAACTCGCGGCATTCTCGGAAAAATACTCCGCCGCCCGCTCTTGCCTCTTGCGCTTGACGGCAGCCAGACGCTCAAGGTCGCGTTCAACCTGGGGATCGGCCTTGCTGATACCGCCAATCAGGCCGAGCACGAATTCGCGCGAGGCATCGAAATCCGACAGACGGAAGAAGGCCCACGAGCCTTCCTGGTATCGCCCGATCAATCCAGCATCCAGAAGCAGCTTCAAATGGCGCGAGACGCGCGGCTGCGACTGATTGAGAATCTCGGTAAGGTCCGAAACCGTAAGGTCGCCGCGCGACAGCAGCGCCAGAATGCGAAGCCGGCTGGATTCTGCAGCCGCCTTCAAGGTATCTACCATCGTATCAAGCGCGACGTGCATGTGTGTTCTTTCGAAAAGATATAAAGATATGTTTATGTCACCTGGCGATCTGACGCAATGGCAAATGTCTCGGCCAAGCCAGAAAGCATCGCGGCGGGATGGCCGACCGTGCACCTGCCTCGATGATCGCCACCCTCCAGTTGCCCCGGCAAGAGGTTGCCATGTTTGAATGGCGCGACAGCGAAAAGGCGATGGCGGTGGATCCCGCCACCATGGCCGGAGACGCTCATATCGTTTTCATCGGGCGCGTCCTGTCGCCGTGGATCAGGCGCGAGGATTGTCCCAAGAACATGCGCGCCGCCGTCGAAACCGGGCAACGCGCATCCTTGCTCGTGGACACCCCCTATCGCGATGGCCTGCTCGGCCTCGAAGGCTATAGCCACGCCCATATCCTGACCTGGCTACACTACGCGCCGCGGAATCTGATTGTCCAGAAACCGCGCCATGCGCCTGAGGCGAAAGGCGTTTTCGCGCTGCGCTCGCCAGTTCGCCCGAATCCGGTCGGCTTGCATACGGTGAAGCCGCTCGCCATCGACATAAGCACCGGAAAGATCGAGCTCGAAGCCATCGACGTGCTCGACGGAACACCTGTGATCGACATCAAGCCGTATTTGCCGTCGATCGATTCCATCGCTGACGCAACGACGCCGGACAGGAACCACAAGTGAAAACGCCAACCGGTCGCCGCCGTGCAATCGCCAAGGCACTGACCGCGCTTCTTCCTTTGGCGCCCTATGCCGACATGGAAAAAATCCGGGCAGATGCGGGCGCACCGCACATGAAGACGCTACCGCCGACGATCGCGGTGTGGCTTGCCACGGTTGCCCATGTCCGCCACGCCCATACGGATTACGAAAAACTGCTCGCTGAAGGCTATGACCGCGACGCCGCGCGCTTCTTCATCGTTGACGAGATCAATGCCTGGCTGACCAAATGGCGCGCCACCCGTTTGCTAGACCCGGATGACGAGGATGCATAGGTCGGCGCTACGTGCCTCGCCTGGCGACGATGAACAGGCGCGGGAAGCGCAACAAGACCTTGCCGTTACCGGTCGGCGGATAGGCTTGCCTGATCTTTTCCAGATAACGCGCGAGGAACGCCCGCTTCTCGCTCTCATCCAGCGGATCGATGAACGGTTTCAAGCCGGTGGATTTCAGCCATTCAACGATCGCTTCGGCGTTTGCCAGCGGATGATTGTAGTAGGTGTGCCAGATGTCGACCCGGTCGGCTAGCGGCGTCAACAGGTCGTAATAGAATGACACCGGCGGCAGCGGCTCGCGCGCAGCATCCGCCATTTTGGCAGCGAACGGCATTTCGGCCGCCGCCTCCCGCATGGACCGATGCGACGCCTCATCCAGATTGTCCGGCATCTGCACGGCCAAGGCTCCACCCGGCGCAAGCAGGCCCATGAGGCGCTGGAACACCGCCGGATGCTCCGGCAGCCACTGGAACACGGCATTGGCAAAGATTACGTCGACGGGGCCGTCCGGCTGCCAGTCTGCCGCATCCACCAGTTCGAATTTCACGTTTGGCAGGCGCTTGCGCGCCTTCTCGATCATATCCGGAGACGTGTCGAAACCGCTTACTGTCGCGTCCGGCCAGCGCTCGACCAGAAGCTCGGTCGAATTGCCCGGCCCACAACCGATATCGACTACAAGGCGCGGGTTGGCCACAGGAACCTGCGCAACAAGGTCCCACGAAGGTCTGGTCCGCTCATCCTCGAATTTCAGGTATTGAGCAGCGGACCAGTCGTTCATGGCAGTTTCCTTGCAGATCAGCGGGTAAGGCGCTTGTAGGTCATGCGGTGCGGGTTGGTGGCCTCCGCGCCGAGACGCCTGATCTTGTCTTGTTCGTAATCCTCGAAGTTGCCTTCGAACCATTCCACGTGGCTGTCACCTTCGAAAGCGAGGATATGCGTCGCGAGACGGTCGAGGAACATGCGATCGTGCGAGATGATGACCGCGCAGCCGCCGAAATTCTCCAGCGCGTCTTCCAGCGCCGCCAGCGTTTCGGTGTCGAGATCGTTGGTCGGTTCGTCGAGTAGCAGAACGTTGCCGCCGGTCTTCAGCATCTTAGCCAGGTGAACGCGGTTGCGCTGGCCGCCGGAAAGATTGCCGACTTTTTGCTGTTGGTCGCCGCCGCGGAAATTGAAGGACGCGCAATAGGCGCGCGTGTTGGCCTCGAACTTGCCGAGTTTCACGACTTCCGCTCCGCCGGAAATTTCCTCCCAGACGGTCTTGGCCGGGTCGAGAGTATCGCGGCTCTGGTCGACATAGCCGAGCTTGACCGTCTCGCCGACCCGGATGGAACCGCTATCCGGCTTTTCCTGGCCGGTGATCATGCGGAACAGCGTCGTCTTACCGGCGCCGTTGGGGCCGATGATGCCGACAATGCCGCCGGGCGGCAGCTTGAAGGTCAGATTCTCGATCAGCAAATCGTCGCCGAAGCCCTTCGACAGGCCCTCTACCTCGATCACCACGTTGCCGAGCCGCTCGCCATGCGGAATGACGATCTGCGTGTCGCTTGGACGCCGCTTGTCGGCTGCATCCAAAAGGTCCTGGAACGCCTGGATACGCGCCTTGGACTTGGTCTGTCGCGCCTTCGGGCTCGACTGGATCCACTCGCGCTCGCGGCCAATGGCGCGCTGGCGGGCGTCGTCCTCGCGGCCTTCCTGCTTGAGGCGCTTGGCCTTGGCTTCGAGATATTTGGTGTAGTTGCCCTCGTAGGGAATGCCGCGGCCGCGATCCAACTCGAGAATCCAGCCGGTGACATTGTCGAGGAAGTAGCGATCGTGGGTGATGATCATCACCGCGCCCTTATAGGCGCGCAGGTGCTTTTCCAGCCAGGCGGTGGTTTCGGCATCCAGATGGTTAGTCGGTTCGTCGAGCAGCAAGAGGTCAGGCTCGCGCAGCAGCAATTGGCACAGCGCCACGCGGCGGCGCTCGCCACCTGAAAGCTTGATCACGCTGGCGTCCTTGGGCGGGCAACCAAGCGCTTCCATCGCCATCTCGACCTGCTGTTCGATATCCCACAGATTGAGCCGGTCCATCTCGTCCTGGAGCTTGGCCGATTCGTCGGCCGTCTCGTCGGAATAGTTCATCATCAATTCGTTGTAGCGCTCGATGATGGCGGTCTTGGCGGCAACGCCGTCCATGATGTTCTCGAACACCGTCTTGGCAGGATCGAGATCGGGCTCCTGCGCCAGATAACCGACGGTCGCACCTTCGGCGAGCCATGCTTCGCCGCTCCATTCCTTGTCGAGACCCGCCATGATCTTGAGGATGGTCGACTTGCCGGCGCCGTTAGGACCGAGAATACCGATCTTGGCGTCCGGATAGAAGGAGAGATGGATGTTTTCGAGCACCTTCTTGGTGCCGTAGGCCTTGTTGAGGCCGGCCATATGATAGATGAACTGGCGTGCCACGCGCGCTTTCCCTGCAAATTGACTGAAGTGTCACACTGGACGGAGGTTGGCCGCTATGTAGGCGATGGGGCACGAAACGGCAATCGCTTTCGGCACCGACTTGACGCCAACACCTGGCTTCCCGCTGCCGGAGTTGGCCATGTAACGAAGAAGAGCCCGCCAACACAGCCGCCCGATGCGCTTTGAGGTACGAAAACTCATAAAAGAAAGGGGCAATTAACCCTTCCCCGGCAAAAGATTGGAGAAGGAAATACCGGCATCTGGCGATTTCCGCGGTGGGGAGTCGATCGTATTGTACAACAGCCTGCTGCTCCTTCTTGAAGCGGTCGCCTATTTCGGCGTGATGGTCACGCTGTTCCGACTTCGCCGGCGAATTGGCATCGGTGTGTTTGTCTGCGCACTCGGTGCCATGCACTTCCTTGAAACCTACCTTGCCAGCACCTTCTACGTCGCCTTGCCGTTCGGCATCGTCTCGCCCGGTTCTTCGGTGCTGTTCTCCGGCAAGCTGGTGATGCTGCTTCTGGTGTACATGAAGGAAGACGCGGCAACCGTCCGGCAGCCGATCTACGGCCTCCTGTTTGGCAATGCGCTGATGATCGGGCTGGTCCTGCTCTTGCGGCAACACGATATCGCACCGCTGCCAAGCGGGCTGCAACCGGACATCGCCTTCATCGACCAGATGGGCTGGCTGATGGTTTGGGGCACCGCCCTGCTCTTCGTCGATGCCATCCTGATCATCCTGCTCTATGAGCGGTTGGGCAAATATCTGCGCAAGGCGCTATTTGCCCGCATATTGATCTCCACGGCCTGTGTCCTGACTTTTGACCAGGTCGGCTTCTTCACCGCCCTGCATTTCATCACCGGCGCGCCGGCCGAGGTCTTCTTCGGCGGCTGGTATGCCAAGATGGCGGCTGCCTTCACCTACAGCATGATGCTCGTCGCCTATATCCGTTGGGCAGGAATCCACCCGATTCCAGCGCCCCGAGGCCTCGGCGACATTTTTGAAACGCTGACCTATCGCGAACGCTATGAGGCCCTGGTCCAGCATGTCGGGCGCGACGGTCTCACCGGCCTGTGGCATCGTGGCCGGTTCGAGACTGACGGCGAACAGGAAATCGCCGCGAGCCTGGCTTCCGGGAAACCGCTCAGCCTGATCGTGATCGATGTCGACCATTTCAAGTCGATCAACGACCGTTTCGGGCACGCCGAAGGCGACCGCGCTCTGAGGTCGATTGCAACCCGGTTGCACGAAATCGCCGGTCCCGACGATCACGTCTATCGCACCGGCGGCGAAGAGTTCGCCATTCTGTGCCGACGTCCCCATCCCGTGGCTCGCCTGCTCGGCGAAAACATCCGCCTCGCCGTCAAGGCCTCGGGAACGGCGGACGTTTGCGCGGTGACGATCAGCGCCGGCATCGCCACAGTATCCGGCTCGACTGCCAGTCTTGCTGAACTCTTCGCTCTTGCGGACCAGCGCCTCTATACGGCCAAGGCGAGCGGGCGTGACCGGGTGGTCGGCGAGCCGTCCCTGGCCGAGCCGGATCAAGCGCAGCTTTCGGCCGGTCAGGCTCACTGATCTCGGCATTCGATCGGGCAGCCCCGGCTTGACGGCGGCAGTAGCCGACCTACTCTTCGCACAGAGAGGGTACAATGCCGTTCGATGATCAAAGCACCTTGGCCTCGCCAACCGGCGCGGCACTCAACCTCTACGTCAGGCGAGCAGAGGGAAAGCTGCGCGCTGTCGTCCAGATCAATCACGGCCTTGCCGAGCATGCTGCCCGCTACGCCCGCTTTGCCGATTTCCTGAGCCGGCGGGGCTACCACGTCTATGCCCACGACCATCGCGGCCATGGCTTCACCCGCGCTCCCGACGCCCCGCAAGGGCGCTTCGGCGAACGCGACGGCGGCGCCAAAGTACTGGCCGACGTGGCGGTGGTTCACGAACTCATCGCCAAAAATCATGCCGGTGTCCCGGTCATTGTCTTCGGCCACTCGATGGGCGGCCTCATCGCCCTGAATTTCGTGCTGCGGCATTCTGGGCGCGTCCATGCCGCGGCCGTCTGGAATGCCAACTTCACTGCTGGCGTATCCGGCCGGCTCGCCTTGGCGATCCTGGCCTGGGAGCGGTTCCGGCTCGGCTCGGACGTGCCCTCACGCATCCTGCCGAAACTGACTTTCCAGGCCTGGAGCAAGGTAATGCCCGGTCACCGCACGCCTTTCGATTGGCTGTCGCGCGACCCCGTCGAAGTGGACAGATACGTCGCCGATCCGCTCTGCGGCTGGGACGCGTCGGTTTCGTTGTGGCGCGACCTGTTCGGGTTAATCTTCAACGGCGCGGACGACGCCAGTTTTTCTGAGGTACGCAAAGCCTTGCCTTTCCATCTTGTCGGCGGCGCGAAAGACCCGGCGACAAACGGCGGCAAGGCGGTCGAACACCTTGCAAGGCGCATGCGGCGGCTTGGCTTTTCGAATCTCGTTTCAACGGTTTATCCCGAAACCCGCCACGAAAGCTTGAACGAGGTGAACCGCGACACCGTCATGGCCGACTTCGCGATGTGGCTGGACAAAGTGCTGAATTAGCCGATGCAAATCCTGGCCCAGCGCAAGGTCCGTGACATAGAAGCGGCGGATTGCTAGAGCGACACCACCCAGTCCGGTTGATGGCGTAGGGATTGATGACCGAAGCTCCCCTGAAAGGCGTCCGCGTAGTCGAGCTCGCCCGTATTCTCGCCGGCCCGTGGGCCGGGCAGTTGCTTGCCGATCTCGGCGCCGACGTCATCAAGGTTGAAAGCCCTGACGGCGACGACACCCGCAACTGGGGACCGCCTTTCGTCACCGGCCATGACGGCGAAAACCTGTCCGCCGCTTATTACCATTCCTGCAATCGCGGCAAGCGCTCGATGGTGGTCGATTTCTCAACGCCTGAAGGTGCCGAGACGATCCGCAAGCTTGCAGCCGACGCCGATGTCCTCATCGAAAACTTCAAACTCGGCGGCTTGAAGAAATACGGGCTGGACTATGACAGCCTGAAGGCCGTCAATCCGCGCCTCATCTACTGTTCGATCACGGGCTTCGGCCAAAACGGTCCCTATGCGCCGCGCGCCGGCTACGACTTCATCGTGCAGGGCATGTCGGGCCTGATGTCGATCACCGGCGCCGCCGATGGCGAGCCGCAGAAAGTGGGCGTTGCCGTCACCGACATCTTCACCGGCCTGTACTCCGTCATCGCCATACAGGCTGCCTTGCGCCACGCCGAAAGTACCGGAGAAGGCCAGCATATCGACATGGCCTTGTTCGACGCTCAGGTCTCGGTGCTGGCCAACCAGAACCTGAACTACCTTGTCTCGGGCACGCCTCCGACACGCATGGGCAATGCCCATCCGAACATCGCGCCTTACGAAGTGCTTCCGGTCAAGGACGGGCATTTCATCCTGGCGACCGGCAACGACAACCAGTTCCGCAAATTCTGTACCGTCATCGGTCGCGAGGACATGGCCGACGACCCCGCTTTCGCCACCAATTCGGCGCGCGTCGCCAACCGCGTGGCGCTACGTGAGAATATGGTCGCAAGTCTCGCCTCCCTCGCCCGCGAGGACGTGCTTGCGGCGCTGGAGAAAGCGCATGTGCCGGCAAGCCCCATCAACGACATCGGCCAGACCTTCGCCGATCCACAGATCGTCGCGCGCGGCATGCGCCTCGACCTCGATGACGGCCACGGCAACACCTTGCCTTCCGTCCGCTCGCCCATCGTGTTGTCGCAAACCCCGCTTGCCTACGATCGTCCCTCGCCTCGGCTCGGCGAGCACACCGACGAAATCCTGGCCGAACTGGAGCAGAAAAAGTCATGAAAACCGGCGGACAATTGATTGTCGATGCGCTTGAAGCCAACGGCGTCGAGCGCGTTTTCTGTGTGCCCGGCGAATCCTATCTGGCCGTGCTGGACGCGCTTCACGATTCGAAGATCGAAACCGTGGTCTGCCGTCAGGAAGGTGGGGCTGCAATGATGGCCGATTGCCACGGCCGCCTCACCGGCCGGCCCGGCATCTGCTTTGTGACCCGTGGCCCCGGCGCAACCAACGCCTCGCCTGGCATCCATATCGCCAGGCAGGATTCTATTCCTATGATCCTGTTCATTGGCCAGATTGCCCAAAAGGCACGCGAACGCGAAGCGTTTCAAGAGATCGATTACCGCGCCTTCTACGGCCCGATTGCCAAATGGGCGACCGAGATCGACGATGCCGCCCGCATACCGGAAATTCTGACGCGCGCCTTTTCCGTCGCCACGTCAGGCCGCCCCGGTCCGGTGGTCATCGCCTTGCCCGAAGACATGCTGACCAGCCTTACCGATGCGCCTGAAGCTTTGCCGTACACGCCCGTCGAAACCCGGCCGGGCAACGCAGAGCTTGACAGGCTGGAGGCGCTGCTCGCCAAGGCAAAGCGCCCGATCGCCATTCTGGGCGGCACGCGCTGGGGCGAACAGGCAACAGCGCGCATGAAGACAATCGCGCATAGATGGTCGCTGCCGGTCGGCGTCGAGTTCCGCCGCCAGATGCTGTTCGACCACCTCGACCCGAACTATGCCGGCGATGTCGGCATCGGCATCAACCCCAAGCTTGCCGACTACATCAAGGGCTCCGACCTCGTCCTCCTCATCGGCGACCGCTTCGGCGAAATGCCGTCATCCGACTACACGCTGCTCAAGAGCCCCTATCCTGACCAGCAGCTTGTCCATGTCCATCCGGACGCCGGTGAACTCGGCCGCGTCTATCGGCCGACATTGGCCGTCAACGCCTCTCCGGCCGCCTTCATCGAAGCTTTCGCGGATCGCCAGCCGAAGGGCGCGCCGGCATGGGCCGAGGACACAAAGCAACTGCATGCCAGCTACCTGAAATGGTCGACGCCACCCGAGACCGGCCCAGGTCAGGTATGGATGGGACCGATCATCAATTACCTGAATAAGGTATTGCCTGACGACGCCATCCTGACAAACGGCGCCGGCAACTACGCCACGTGGGTCCACCGCTTCTACAAGTTCCGCCACTATGCAACGCAAGCTGCCCCGGCATCCGGTTCGATGGGCTACGGCACGCCGGCCGCCGTCGCGGCCAAGGCGCTCTATCCTGAGCGCACTGTGGTCGCTTTTGCCGGTGATGGCTGTTTCATGATGAACGGCCAGGAATTCGCGACTGCCGTTCAGTATAACCTTCCGATCATCGTCATTGTCGTCAACAACAGCATTTTCGGTACCATCCGCATGCACCAGGAACGCGAATATCCGGGCCGCGTTTCCGGCACCGGGCTCGTAAACCCCGATTTCGCCGCCCTTGCCCGCGCTTACGGCGGACACGGTGAAACGGTTGAGAAAACGGCGGACTTCGCGCCCGCGTTCGAACGCGCCCGCGCCAGCGGCAGACCGGCGCTGATCGAGATCAAGCTCGATCCCGAGGCGATCACGCCGTCGCGGACGCTATCGGACATCCGCGACAAGCGCTGAAACCTATGCTCAGGCGGCGGACAGCGCCTGTGCCAGGTCGGCGACAAGATCGTCCGGATGTTCGACGCCGATCGACAGGCGGATGGTGGTATCCAAAACGCCGATACGTTGGCGCACCTCGATCGGCACGCCCGAATGGGTCATCGCCGCCGGGTGGCTGGCGAGCGACTCCGTACCGCCAAGGCTCACCGCCAGCTTGAATACCTGAAGCGAATTGAGGAAGGCGAACGCCGCTTTCTCGCCGCCGCGTATATCGAACGAAAAGGTCGAGCCTGCACCACTGCACTGCGCCCCGAAAACCTTCCCCTCCGGCGAATTCTCGTCAAGGAATGGCAGATAATGGACCTTGGCGACCTTGGCATGGTCGCGCAGGAATTCAGCAGCGACACGTCCATTGGCATTGGCCTTTTCCATGCGGATCGAAAGTGTCTCCAGCGAGCGCCCCAGCATCCAGCAGGAATGAGGATCGAGTTGCGTACCTATTGCGCCGCGCAACGCCTTGATCGGCTTGGTCACGGCCTTCGAGCCCATGACCGCGCCGGCGATGAGATCGGAGTGGCCGCCGACATATTTGGTCAACGAATAGAGCGAGATGTCGGCCCCGAATTCGATCGGGCGCTGGAAGACAGGACCCAGCAGCGTGTTGTCGCACATCACCACGGGCCGATGCCCTTGCGTCTTGCCAAGTTCATCGGCGACGGCCTTCATCAAGGCGAGGTCAATGACACTGTTGATCGGATTGGACGGCGTTTCCACCAGTATGATCGAGACCTTGCCCTTGGCTGCAGCTTCCTTCGCCGCCTTGCGGACCGAATTGCCGTCGACACCATCCGAGAAGCCGACGGCGCCAATGCCGAAGCCGGCCAGCGTCCGAGACAACAAAGTCTCGGTGCCGCCATAAAGCGGCTGCGAGTGCAGCACGACATCCCCCGGTCGCGCATATGCCAATATCGCTGTCGCGATTGCCGACATGCCGGAAGAAAACAGAATACAGGCTTCCGTTTCCTCGTACACCGCCAGGCGATCTTCGACGATCTCGCTGTTTGGGTGGTTGAAGCGCGAATAGACAAGACCTGCCGCGGTGCCCTTCGGTGGCTCCTTACGGCCGGAAGTGTAGTCGAAGAAATCGCGTCCCTCCTCGGCAGACTTGAACACGAAGGTCGATGTCAAAAAGACAGGCGGCTTGACCGCGCCTTCCGAAAGCAGCGGATCGAAGCCATAGCCCAACATCAACGTCTCGGGATGGAGCTTGTGGTTGCCGATATGGGTCTTGGAGGGTTTTGGCGCGGTCATGATGTCCTCAATGTGGGATTACAGGCGCAATCTAGTCGATCACGACAGATCGGTCCTTGCTATTTTGCAGCCGCTGTGGCTGCGATCGCGCAATCCAGGTTCATGCGGTACCCTAAATGCAGCAGAAAATTGCGGACGAATTCGACCAGAAGATCCTCCGTGAATTGCAGGCGGACGCGCGCCTGCCCAACAATGAGCTTGCCGAGCGCATAGGCCTGTCTCCGTCGCCTTGCCTGCGGCGGGTGCGGCGGCTGGAAGATGCCGGCGTCATCCGTGGCTATACGGCGCTGGTTGACCCGGCGGCTTTCGGCTGGACCATGATCGCCATCGCCACCATCCGGCTCAGCCAACAGAACGAAGACGAGATCGTCATGTTCGAACAAGCCGTGCAAGGTTGGGACGAAGTGCTGGAATGCTACCTCGTCACCGGCTCACGCGACTACATGCTGAAGGTCGCAGCTTCCGACCTCGGAGACTATGAGCGGTTCATCAAGCAGAAAATCGCGCGCCTGAAATGTGTCGCCTCGCTCGAGACCAGTTTTGTCATGAGCACGATCAAGGAGCGGCGCGTCCAGGACAAGGTACTATAAAACGAAAAAGGGGCGGCTTCCCGCCCCTTCCTTGAATTGCACCAGCCAGAATTGACTACTGAAGCGCCTTGTCCGTGATCGCGGTCGTGTAAGCGCCCGCCGGCTCCTTGGTGACGATCTTCTGGTCGAGCAGCGCCTTGGCGGTGCGCTCATAGGTTGCCGGATCGAGCTTGCCCGAACCGATAAGCTTGGCCACTTCGCCCACCATACGCTTCTGGTGGTTCTCGTCCTGGCCGCCGGCCTCGATCACCATGCCTGCCGCCTCGTCGGGATTCTCGACGGCATATTTCCAACCCTTCATCGAGGCCCGTACAAAACGGACCATTTTGTCCTCGAAGGCCGGGTCCTTCAGTTTGTCTTCAAGCACATAAAGGCCGTCTTCCAGAAGGTCGTTGCCGAGGTCGGTGTAGTTGAAGACCACGAGATCCTCAGCCTTGAAGCCTGCGTCGATCGCCTGCCAGTACTCGTTGTAGGTCATGACGGAGATGCAGTCGGCCTGCTTCTGGATCAGCGGCTGCACGTCGAAGCTCTGCTTCAGAACGGTCACGCCGTCCGCGCCGCCCTCGGTCGGGATGCCCAGCTTGTTCATCCAGGCATAGAACGGATACTCGTTGCCGAAGAACCAGACGCCGAGTGTGTGGCCCTTGAAGTCGGCTTCGGTTTTGACCGGGCCGTCCTTCGGGCAGATCAGTTCGAGGCCGGACTTGGCGAAAGGCTGGGCGATGTTGACCAGGTTGACGCCCTTGTCACGAGCAGCCAGGGCGGCCGCCATCCAGGTGACGATGACATCGGCACCGCCACCGGCGATGACCTGCTCGGGGGCAATGTCAGGCCCGCCGTTCTTGATGTCGACGTCGAGCCCTTCCTCTTCGTAGAAGCCCTTGTCCTTGGCCACGAAATAGCCGGCGAACTGGCCCTGCGCCACCCATTTCAACTGCAGGGTCACCTGGTCGGCAGCCCAGCTTTGTACTGCAGCCAGCGACATTGCGCCGGCAAGCATGGAAACGATCAGTCTTTTCATTCTTTTCACCCTCTGAAGTGCCACCTATCCACCACGGATAGACGGATGCCAAAACGTGACGGCCCTCTCGATGAGAGCAACCGCACCATAGAAGACCGAACCAGCGACCGCTGCAACCGCGATCTCGGCCCACACCATGTCGATGTTCATGCGTCCGACCTCGGTCGAGATGCGGAAGCCCATGCCGACCACCGGCGTGCCGAAGAATTCCGCGACGATCGCGCCGATGAGGGCGAGCGTCGAGTTGATCTTCAGTGCGTTGAAAATAAACGGCATCGCGGCTGGCAGACGCAGCTTGAAAAGCGTCTGCCAGTAGCCGGACGCGTAGGTGCGCATCAGATCGCGCTCCATATGGCTGGATGCGGTCAGCCCGACGACGGTGTTCACCAGCATCGGAAAGAACGTCATGATGACGACGACTGCCGCCTTCGACTGCCAGTCGAACCCGAACCACATCACCATGATCGGCGCGACACCGATGATCGGCAGCGCCGCCGCCATATTCCCGATCGGCAGCAGGCCCCGCCGCAGGAAAACGAAGCGGTCCGCCGCGATCGCTGCCGCAAATCCGGTGCAGCAGCCAATGGCATAGCCGGCGACAACCGCCTTGAAGATGGTCTGGTTCACGTCGGCTGCGAGGATCGCGGCAGATGCAGAAATACGCACCGCAATTGCGCTTGGCGGCGGCAGCAGCAGGAACGGAATGCCCGCACCGCGTACGATTGCCTCCCAGATGATCAGTATCCAGGCGCCGAAAATCACCGGAATGACAAGCCCGAGAACGGCAGCCGCCTGTCGCGATGTTGGTTTGAATGCCGACAGCACCGTCACGCAGCGCCAGGCCAGCAGCCACGCGCCGGCCAGTGCCAGATAAAACGACGCGCCGGCCTGTCCTTCGTGACCAGTAATACCTGAAAGCAGCAGCCAGGCACCAAGATGCGCGCCTGCAAACAGCACAACCGCCTCGGTCAAAGGGCGGGTGGCAACTGCCGCGGCTAACAAGGCCGCAACAGCAACCACGCCAAGCGCCGGCCACACATCTGCCGTTCCTTGCGCAGCGCCCACTTCCAGCGCAGCTCCGACAAGAACCAGAACCAGGGTCAGCGCAATCTGCCAGACAAAGCCGCGCATCATGCCGGCCTCCCGCCCATGGCTCGATCGGTGATGCGGCCAGCAATACCGACCAGCGCGACCAGCACCACGGCAACCAGAGAGCCTGCAACAAGGGCCGCCCACATTTCGATGGTCTGGCTGTAGTAGGAACCCGAGAGAAGTTTTGCGCCGATACCGGCGACCGCCCCTGTCGGCAACTCGGCGACGATTGCACCCACAAGGCTTGCAGCGACGGCGACCTTCATGGAAGCGAAAAGGAACGGTATCGAGGCCGGCACCCTGAGCTTCCAGAATATTTGCGGGCGGGTGGAATTATAGGTGTGCATCAGGTCGAGATGCATCAGTTCAGGCGAGCGCAAACCTTTCACCATGCCGACCGCTACGGGAAAGAACGACAGGTATGTCGAAATCAGCGCCTTTGGAAACAAACCGGTGACGCCGATCGCGGCGAACACCACCACCACCATCGGCGCGATGGCGAGGATTGGAATGGTCTGCGAAGTGATGATCCATGGCATCAGGCTGCGGTCGAGCGAAGCGAAATGCACGATACCAACGGCAATCAGGATGCCGAGCGCCGCACCGAAGATAAAGCCGACGAAGGTCGAGGACAGCGTCACCCACGAATGGTAGACGAGGCTGCGATTGCTCCAAGGCTTCACCGTAAAAGTCGTCTTGAAGAAGTTCTGCGCCACTTGATGGGGTGCAGGCAGGGTCGGCTTCGGCTGCGACCATGTCTTCACCAGGAATTCCAGTGTGCCCGGCACCTCACCGGCGCGCCGATCTAGGTCGCGCTGGAATGGGCCGTTGAGCACAACCGCAAACGCGTACCAGCCAACCACAAGCAATGCCAGCAGTGTGGTGACCGGGATGATCTTGTCGCGAAGGCGATCCATCCCGCTCAATCCTCGTAGGAATGGCCGGCGCGCAAGCCGTCGCGCACGCGGGCGGCAATTGCGAGGAACTCCGGCGTCTCGCGGATATCGAGCGGCCGCTCCTTGGGCAGCGTCGATTCGATGATATCCGTCACCCGCCCGGGGCGCGGCGACATCACCACGATGCGCGTCGACAGATAAACGGCTTCGGGAATGGAGTGGGTCACGAAGCAGATCGTCTTTTCGGTGCGCCCCCACAATTCGAGCAGTTGCTCATTGAGGTGATCGCGCACGATCTCGTCGAGCGCCCCGAACGGCTCATCCATCAACAACAGGTCGGCGTCGAAGGCAAGCGCACGCGCGATCGAGGCACGCTGCTGCATGCCGCCGGAGAGCTGCCACGGATATTTCTTCTCAAATCCCGACAGGTTGACCAGATCGAGCGTGCGCTTGATACGAGCGGCCTGCTCGGCCCTGGACACGCCCATGATCTCCAACGGCAGGGCGACATTGCTGGCGATCGTGCGCCATGGAAGCAGTGCCGCCGCTTGAAAGACATAGCCGTAGGCTCTGCGCGCGCGGGCCTGCTCGGCGGACATGCCGTTGACCAGGATTTTCCCCGATGTCGGCTTTTCCAAATCCGCAATAACGCGCAGCAAGGTCGTCTTGCCACAACCGGAAGGACCGATGAAGGAGACGAACTCGCCCTTGCCAATGCTCAGGTTGACATTGGCCAGCGCCTGCACCGGGCCGTCATTGGTGTGGAAGGTCAGCCCTAGCTTCTCGGCCTCGATGACGGCATTCTTTATCTCAGCCATGCTGGCAGCCTGTTTTGGCTCTGGGATCATTATCGACACCTGACCGCTTCTCCCAGAAAATTGCCGCAGTCATTGCTTCTCACACGCTTTTTGCCGGTTGTCATGAATTGCGCAAGCGTCTGCGCGGGCGCGACAATGGCGACCGCCGCCAAAAGATACAATAGGTGCAAATCAAACCCCTGTCGCCGGAATGCCTGTCCGCTCGACCTTGCGCGGCGCGGAGATTTCCTTCCAGGTCGACAGCGCCCGATTGACCGCCATATACGGCTCGCGGGAAACAAATTCGCCATGTCCAGGTTTCGTCTTGACCTCGGCTTCCTGAATGGCCAGTTCGCCACGAGAAAAGACAAAGCGCGGCATGCCGGTCAATTCCATGCCCTCGAACACATTGTAGTCGATCACCGACTGCTGGCTGTTTGCCGAAATCGTCTTTTTGCGCCTGGGATCCCACACCACGATGTCGGCATCGGCACCGTCAACGATGGCGCCCTTCCTGGGATACATGTTGAGGATCTTGGCAATGTTGGTCGAAGTCACGGCCACGAACTCGTTCATCGTCAGCCGGCCGGTATTGACGCCCCTGGTCCAAAGCACCGGCATACGGTCCTCAAGGCCGCCGGTTCCGTTCGGAATCTTGGTGAAATCGCCGACGCCGAACCGCTTCTGCTTGGTGGTGAAGGCGCAGTGATCGGTCGCAACCACCTGCAGCGATCCCGCCTGAAGGCCGGCCCACAGCGAGTCCTGGTGCAGCTTGTTGCGGAATGGCGGGCTCATCACGCGGCGCGCAGCGTGGTCCCAGTCCTTGTCGAAATACTCGGATTCGTCCAGGGTGAGGTGCTGGATAAGCGGCTCGCCAAATACGCGCATGCCCTTCTGGCGTGCGCGGCGGATCGCTTCATGGCTCTGCTCGCACGACACATGGACCACGTAGAGCGGGACGCCGGCCATATCCGCGATCATGATGGCACGATTGGTCGCTTCACCCTCCACCTCGGGCGGGCGCGAATAGGCATGGCCCTCCGGACCATTGTTGCCCTCGGCAAGCAGTTTCTGTGAAAGCGCGGCCACCACATCGCCGTTCTCGGCATGAACGAGCGGCAACGCGCCAAGCCCTGCACAGCGCTGGAACGAGGCATACATCTCGTCATCGTCCACCATCAGTGCGCCCTTGTAGGCCATGAAATGCTTGAATGAGGTGATGCCTCGGTCGACTACCGTTGCCATCTCCTCGAACACTTGCTGGCTCCACCAAGTGATCGCCATGTGGAAAGAATAGTCGCAGGCCGCCCTGGAGGTCTTGTTGTCCCACATCTGCAACGCTTCCAGCAGCGATTGCTGCGGTGCGGGCAGGCAGAAATCAACCACCATGGTGGTTCCGCCGGCAAGCGCCGCTCGCGTGCCGCTCTCGAAATCGTCCGACGAATATGTGCCCATGAAGGGCATTTCCAGATGGGTATGCGGGTCGATGCCGCCCGGCATGACATAGCAGCCGGTGGCGTCGAACTCATGATCGCCATGCAGGTCCGGGCCGATACCGATGATCTTGCCGTGCTTGAACAGCACGTCCGCTTTATAGGTGCGATCAGCAGTGACGATAGTGCCGTTCTTGATGACTTTCGACATTGTTCTTGTTCCCCGTATTCCGTAGTGCTGTTTGTCGGTTTCGTACCGTACGAGTCTTTTGGCGCTGCTACTGCGCTGTCAGTTCAGTTCGCGATCCTCCGCTGTCGCCGACTGCGCCACTGCCGCATATCCTCGATCAGCACGTCGAGCGTGCCATAGACCGGAACGACCACGGCAAAGTGTGCCGAGCGCAAGCTGC
Source organism: Mesorhizobium sp. Root157 (assembly GCF_001427385.1). GTDB lineage: Bacteria > Pseudomonadota > Alphaproteobacteria > Rhizobiales > Rhizobiaceae > Mesorhizobium. Next base: position 56,959 of record NZ_LMGJ01000035.1, on the reverse strand, counting down.
GGGATGGCGTGCAGGCCTTGGCGATCTGCTGCTGATAGTCTTCCGTGAGCCAGATTCTCGCGAAGCCCAGAAACTGGACGATGATGTCCTCGCGCAGATTGCCGATGCGGAAATGATTGGCGCGGAAAATTGCGAACGTCGTGTAGAGCGCCGTCAACAATGAGAGACCGAGGATCAACAGAAGGAAATTGGTGTCGCCCGAATATCCGCCGGAAGCCATTGCATAGGCCCATGCCCCTGCCGAAAACAGGATGAACGTCTTCGATATGGCAAAGGCTGCGTTCACGCCTTCCAGTTCGGCCCGGTAGTCCTTCTCGATGCTTTCCTCGATATCCTTGAGCTTCTTCTTGAATTCGTAGAGGCGCTGATTTTCCTCTTCGGTATGTTCCGTGCCGCGGGCTTCTCGCAGGATATCGAACGCGCTCAGCGTCACGTCGTCGGTTGCTGTCCAGCCCGGCAGTGGCAGGATCGCTGGCGGCAGATACTCCCCGATGCGGCGGAACACGACGTAGATGATGTGGATCGTGGTCAGAAAAATGAACAGGATCAAAAGAAGCGCAAAATCCGACACCCCCAGCACGTCGAAGATGGTTTGGTAGTTCTGCACCACCTTGTTCACCAGTTCGACATCCGGCAGGAATCCCGCCGACGTGCTGCCTATCGGGGTGAACCCCGCCGCCACGTAGAACACCACGCCCGAGACGATCAGCCTCGACGTCATGAAGTTGGAGAACCGGATTACGCTTTGCAGTAGCGCATCGACATCCATACGGCGGTCTACTCACTCCATCTTGTCCGATACGATCTCGGCGGTTTCGAGGACGGCATGGAAGAGGACGTCGCAGCCTGCGGCGGCCCATTCCTTTGAAATGTCTTCGGCTTCGTTGTGCGACAGGCCGCCCACGCACGGACACATCACCATCGTCGCCGGTGCGACCTTGGCGGCCCAGCAGGCGTCGTGGCCGGCGCCCGAGATCAGGTTCATGTGCGAATAGCCGAGGTTCTCGGCCGCCTTGCGCACCCGCCCGACCAGCACCGGGTCGAAGGTGACGGGATCGAAATGGCCCACCGCCTCGACCGCGCACCCGACGCCGAGGTCGGCGCAGATTGCCGCCGCCTCCTTCTCGATGCGGGCCCGCATGCCGTCGAGCTTGGCCTGGTCCGGCGAGCGGATGTCGACGGTGAACACCGCCGTGCCCGGCAGCACGTTGCGCGAATTGGGCGAGAACTTGACCTGGCCGACGCCGCCGACCGCACCCGGCTGCGCATCCATCGCCACCTTCTGCACCATCTCGAAGATGCGCGCCATCGCCAGCCCGGCATTGACCCGCATCGCCATCGGCGTCGAGCCCGTATGGGCTTCCCTGCCGGTCAGCGTGAACTCCAGCCACCACAGGCCCTGGCAATGGGTGACGACGCCGATCTGCTTGTTCTCGACCTCGAGGATCGGCCCTTGCTCGATGTGGTATTCGAAATAGGCGTGCATCCGGCGCGCGCCCACTTCCTCCTCCCCCACCCAGCCGATGCGCTTCAACTCGTCGCCGAAGCTCTTGCCGTCCGGGTCCTTGCGGCCATAGGCGAAGTCGAGCGAATGCACGCCGGCAAACACGCCCGATGCCAGCATGGCCGGGGCAAAGCGCGCACCTTCCTCGTTGGTCCAGTTGGTGACGACGATCGGATGCCTGGTCTTGATGCCGAGGTCGTTGAGGCTGCGCACCACCTCCAGCCCGGCGAGCACGCCCAGCACCCCGTCATATTTGCCGCCGGTCGGCTGGGTGTCGAGATGCGAGCCGACATAGACAGGCAGCGCATCGGGATCGCTGCCTGCACGGGTCATGAACATGGTGCCCATCCTGTCGACGGCCATGGTCAGCCCGGCAGCGTCGCACCAGGACCTGAACAGGTCGCGGCCTGCCTTATCGGCATCGGTCAGCGTCTGGCGGTTGTTGCCGCCCGCAACGCCTGGCCCGATCTTCGCCATCTCAAGCAGCGTAGCCCACAGCCGCTCGGCATCAATACGCAGATTCTCGCCGGGTGCGGACATGCAGTTCCTCTCATTCAATTTCACAACAGGCGGCGGTTCCCGTCGCCGCCTGTTATAGGCCTTCGGTCAGTCGACCGCGCGCAGCACTTCGCGAACGTGATCAACCAATTCGTTGATCTGGCCCTTGGTGATGATGAGCGGCGGCGACAGCGCGATGATGTCGCCGGTCGTGCGTATCAACAGGCCGCGTTCGAACGCCTTGAGGAAGGCCGAGAAAGCCCGTTTTGTCGGCTCGCCGGCAATCGGCGCCAGTTCGATCGCGCCGACAAGACCGATATTACGGATGTCGATGACGTTCGGCTCGCCTTTCAGCGAATGCAGCGCATCTTCCCAGTAAGGCGCGAGTTCTTCACCGCGCGTCAAAAGCCCCTCTTCCTTGTAGGTGTCGAGCGTGGCGAGGGCTGCAGCACAGGCAATCGGGTTGCCCGAATAGGTGTAGCCGTGCATGAACTCGATCAGGTGTTCCGGCCCGGTCATGAAGGCATCATGGATTTCCCTCTTCACGAACACCGCGCCCATAGGAATAACGCCGTTGGAAACGCCCTTGGCGGTGGTCATGATATCGGGAATGACCCCGAAATAGTCGGCGGCGAACGGCGCACCAAGACGGCCGAAACCGGTGATGACTTCATCAAAGATCAGCAGGATGCCGTGCTTGGTGCAGATGTCGCGCAGCTTCTGCAGATAACCCTTCGGCGGCAGGATGACGCCGGTGGAACCCGCGACCGGCTCGACGATGACCGCCGCGATGGTCGAGGCGTCGTGCAGCGCAACGATGCGTTCCAACTCGCTGGCGACATCAGCGCCGTGTTCCGGAACGCCACGCGAAAATGCGTTCTTATCCGGGAAATGCGTATGCGGCATGTGGTCGACGCCGGTGAGCAGCGTGCCGAACATCTTGCGGTTGGAGACGATGCCGCCGACCGAGATGCCGCCGAAATTGACGCCGTGATAGCCGCGCTCGCGGCCGATCAGGCGGGTGCGCGAGCCTTCCCCCTTAACGCGGTGATAGGCGATCGCCATCTTGAGGGCGGTCTCGACCGATTCCGAACCGGAATTGGTGAAGAACACATGGTCCATGCCCTTCGGCGCGATGTCGACCAGCCGGTTCGCCAGTTCGAACACGATCGGATGGCCCATCTGGAAGGCCGGCGCGTAATCGAGCTCGGCCGCCTGTTGCTGGATCGCTTCCGTGATCTTGGGGCGGCAATGGCCGGCGTTCACACACCACAGGCCGGCTGTGCCGTCCATGATCTGGCGACCATCGCTCGCCGTGTAGTGCATATCCTTCGCCGCAACCAGCATTCGAGGCGTCTGCTTGAACTGCCGGTTGGCCGTAAACGGCATCCAGAATGCACTAAGATCGTTCGGCGTTACCTTGAGCCGGTTAGACATGACCAAGCTATCCCTTTGGTTTCTTGTTTCGTTGCGGCCAACGCTTGGTCCTTGCCATAAATTCGTGCTACGCAATTTTTGACCGATTGGACAAACGTTAGCACCGCCATGGTGGCGGTCAAGCTATTAGTAGCCGGGATGCGCCTTTGAAAGCGCGCTCCACAGGCCAGTAAAAACTGGTCCAGATCATTGGTCCAGATTTAAGCCAAAGCCTTGGCTTGGTTGAGGTGAGCATAGAAATGGAAGCGCCTGTTCCACGCCGCACTCGCATCCAGCAGGAAAAGCGCGAGCTTATTCTCGAAGCAGCGCTCGACGTGTTCGCGGCGAACGGTTTTCGCGGCTCCACCATAGACCAGATCGCCGAAGCGGCCGGAATGTCGAAGCCCAACCTGCTCTATTACTTCCGCCGCAAGGAAGACATCCACGAAACCCTGATGCAGCGATTGCTTGACACATGGCTGGCGCCGCTGCGCGAACTTGACGATGTCGGAGATCCGATCACCGAACTCAAGAGCTATGTTCGCCGCAAGCTTGAAATGGCGCGCGATTTTCCACGCCAGAGCCGGCTTTTCGCCAACGAAATATTGCAAGGTGCGCCACGCATCATGCCGATGCTGGAAGGCGAATTGAAAAGCCTCGTCGACGAAAAGGCGGCAATCATCACAGGCTGGATGCATGCAGGCAAGATCGCCGGGACGGACCCTTATCATCTCATCTTCGCGATCTGGGCGACAACCCAACACTACGCCGATTTCGACGTGCAGGTTCGGGCAGTGCTGGGTCCCGACCGAGGCGGCGACGGCCGCTTCGAAGACGCCGCCCGTTTTCTGGAGCAGTTGATCGTCAACGGCCTCACTCCGGCGCGCTGATCGAGCCCCTGCTTCGGTGTTAGTCAGGCAGCCTTGGCTTGCTGTACCGGATGCAGTGCGTGGAAGCTGACGCACAGCCGGTTCCAGACATTAATCATGCCGACGGCAACGGTGAGCCTGGTCAATTCTTCCTCGGAGAAATGCTTCAGCGCCTGCTCGTAAAGCGCATCGGACACGCCCCCTTCCGAAATTTTGGTGACGGCCTCGGTCCAGGCGAAAGCCGTGCGCTCGCGTTCGGAATAAAGCGGCGATTCCTTCCACGCGGCAACGAGGTAGAGCCGCTGCTCGGTCTCGCCATCCTCACGCGCCTCGCGGCTGTGCATGTCGACGCAAAACGAACATCCGTTGATCTGCGACGCCCTGAGCTTGATGAGATGCAGCAAGGAGCGTTCAAGACCTGAGTTTTCGACCGCCTGGTTGAGCGCCTGCACCTGCTTCATGAGGGCCGGGGCCTTGGCGAAGAATTGCAATCTCTGTTTCATCGTCTTTCCTTTCACTTGTATCTGGGAGAACTGGATTTCTGCAGCCGCTGATGTCGCGCGACAAACGCGCAACTGGCCGCCACCGCGCGCGGATCGGCATCGTTCTGGAAACCGGCAACGATGTCGGAAAGCTTCTCGACAGCCAAAGCGGCGCGGTAGGCTTTTTCTGCCTTGAGCATGGCAACATTGATGCCACATGGCTTCATATAGGCCGAAGCGGGCAGCTTGACTGGCCCGCGCTGACGGATCTCGCCGCACCTGAAGGCCGGCTGCGCGCCCTCCACCGCCAGGACGATATCGAGCAGAGAGATGCGCTCCGCCGGCCGCGCCAGGCGATAGCCGCCGGCAGGACCGGGCAACGATTCCAGCACGCCAGCACTGGTCAGGGTATTCAGGTGCTTGAGCAGGTAGCTCGGCGAGACGCCGAACGCTTCCGCCATAGCCGCGCCCGACAAGGTCGCGTCGCCTTCCACGCCGGCAAGCATGGCCGCGCAATGGATCGAAGCCTCGACGCCTTCGCCCAATTTCATGCCATCACCTTTCCAATCATAGATATTATTTATCATGGATATTTTATATCCGCAATAGAACGATGAAAAAGGCGGCGCAAAAGCGCCGCCTCGTGAGGGGTTCCTACTCAGCCGCGACCTTGGCCATCGGGTTGTTGGGATGCGTCGTCCAGTTGGCATAGACCGGCGACACCGGCTTGCCGGTGCGCTGGTCGAGCACGCCCGCTTCCAGCGGCACCATGGTGATGCACCCTTCGACCGGGCAGACATTGACGCACAGATTGCAGCCGACGCATTCGTCGTCCATCACCTCGAAGTGCCGCACGCCATCAACCATCGCGGTGATGGCCTGGTGCGAGGTGTCTTCGCAAGCGATGTGGCAGCGGCCGCATTTGATGCAGGCGTCCTGATCGATATGCGCCTTGGCGACATAGTTCAGGTTGAGGTATTGCCAGTCGGTGACATTGGGCGTGGCGCGGCCGATGATGTCGTCGAGGCAACGGTGGCCCTTTTCGTCCATCCAGTTTTCGAGGCCGGCGATCATCTCCTGCACGACCTTGAAGCCATAGGTCATCGCCGCCGTGCAGACCTGCACGTTGCCGGCGCCGAGCGCCATGAACTCGGCTGCGTCGCGCCAGGTGGTGACGCCGCCGATACCTGAAATCGGCAGGCCACGCGTTTCGGCATCGCGGGCGATATCGGCCACCATGTGCAGTGCCATCGGCTTGACCGCCGGGCCGCAATAGCCGCCATGCGACCCCTTGCCGTCGATCGAAGGCTCCGGCGAGAATGTGTCAAGATTGACCGAAGTGATCGAGTTGACGGTATTGATCAGCGACACCGCATCGGTTCCACCGGCCTTGGCTGCCCTTGCCGGCTTGCGGATGTCGGTGACGTTGGGCGTCAGCTTGGTGATGACGGGCATGCGCGAATATTGCTTGCACCAGCGCACCACCATTTCGATATATTCCGGCACTTGGCCGACGGCCGCACCCATGCCGCGTTCACTCATGCCATGCGGGCAGCCGAAATTGAGCTCGATGCCGTCCGCGCCGGTTTCCTCGACCAGTGGCAGGATCGCCTTCCACGCCTGTTCCTCGCAAGGCACCATGATCGAGGCGACCAGCGCCCGGTCCGGCCAGTTCATCTTGACCTGCTTCATCTCGCGCAGATTGGTCTGCAAATCGCGGTCGGTGATCAGCTCGATGTTGTTGAGGCCGAGCAGGCGTCGATCGGCGCCCCAGATCGCGCCGTAGCGCGGGCCGTTGACGTTGACGACCGGCGGACCTTCCTCGCCCAGCGTCTTCCACACCACGCCGCCCCAGCCGGCCTTGAATGCGCGCTCGACATTGTAGGCCTTGTCGGTCGGCGGCGCGGAGGCCAGCCAGAAAGGATTTGGCGACTTGATACCGACGAAATTGTTGCGGATGTCAGCCATGCTCATGCCCTCCCGTTTGCGGTGAGTGCTTTGTGAATGCTTTCGGCAGCGTCGCGGCCTTGAGCGACGGAGGTCACCGTCAGGTCCTCACCGCCACGGATGCAGTCGCCGCCAGCCCACACCTTGGGCATCGACGTGCGCCCTTCCGCATCGACCTTGATGCGCCCGCCTTCGAGTTCAACCGACGCGACGCTGCCGTTGAGCGCTGCCGGAACGAAGGTCTGGCCTATCGCCTTGAACACCTGGTCGGCCGGCAGCGTCAGGACTTCGCCGGTGCCGGTAAGCTTGTCGCCCTTCAGGGCAGTATATTCCAGTTCGATGGCGGTGACCTTGCCATTGTGCGAGATCACCCGCCTGGGCTGGAGCCAGTGGCGGATGGTGACGCCGTTGGCCGCCGCCAGATCCTGCTCGAAGCCGGAGGCATTCATGTCTTCCTTGCCGCGCCGGTAGCAAATGGTGACGTCTTCCGCCCCAAGCAGCTTGGACTGCAGGGCGGCGTCGATCGCCGTCATGCCGCCGCCGATGACGACGACACGCCGCCCGATCGGCAGCTTGGTCAAATCCTCGGCCTGCCGGAGCTCGGAAATGAATTCCACGGCGTTTTCGACGCCCTTTGCGTCTTCGCCTTCGGCTCGCAGCGCGTTGATGCCGCCAAGGCCCATGCCGAGGAACACGGCGTCGTGGGATTTGACCAGTTCCGCAAGTTGCACGTCGCGGCCGAGCGCCATGCCGTTGCGGATATCGATGCCGCCGATGGCGGTCACGTAATCGACCTCGGCCTGGGCGAAATCATCGGTGCTCTTATAGGCCGCGATGCCATATTCGTTGAGGCCGCCGGACTTCGGCTTGGCCTCGAAAACGGTGACGTCATGGCCATGGCGGGCAAGGCGGTGGGCAGCGGCAAGACCGGCTGGCCCGGCACCGACGACCGCGATTGTCTTGCCTGTCGAAGCCGCGCGCTGGTAAAACTGCTTTTCCTCGTCCATCGCCACGTCGGTGGCGTAGCGCTGCAAGCGGCCGATCTGCACCGGCTTGCCCTCGGCTATCTCGCGCACGCAGGCTTCCTCGCACAGCGTCTCGGTCGGACAGACTCGGGCACACATGCCGCCCAGAATGTTCTGGTCGAAAATGGTCTTGGCCGAGCCGAGCGGATTGCCGGTCGCGATCTGCCGGATGAACAGCGGAATGTCGATCGAGGTCGGACACGCCGTCATGCACGGCGCATCGTAGCAGAAATAACAGCGGTCGGATTCGACCAGCGCTTCGTGGTGATCGAGTGGCGGATGCAGATCCGAAAAATTGTCGGCATAGGCTTCAGCCGGCAGCCTACCATCGGTAATACCATCCTTGAAATGACCTGTCGCCATTCCACATTCCCCTTTGTTATCGTTGGAGAAAGGCTAGCACATCCTGATTTTTTATCAATTGGTCAATTTTCGATGCAAGTCATTGAAAAGTCATGGTAAAAACATGATGATTTTAATCATGTTTGAGATGAATAACCTTGATTAAGCCGTATCTGCCTGCCCCGATAGATCACGGCATAGATCCCGGAAAGCATCGCCGTCGCTTCGCTCGGCTCGCTTCCGGGATGACGCGGTGCTTTTCTGCTTCGTCATCCTCGGGCAAGCCTGAGCGGAGCGATAGGCACGACCCGAGGATCCATGCCGTGAGGATTGGGTATGCGGGGCGGATCAGAATGATGAGTCATCTTCCGAACCCTTTATGCGCTGCCGCTTGGTCACGGCATGGATCCCAGGGTCTGCGCGACGGCCTTCGGCCTGCTCCGCCCTAGGATGACGAAGGGAAGGCATACTTATTCATTGCCACGCTGCCTTTT
>NZ_LMGJ01000035.1:0-48261 GCF_001427385.1 Mesorhizobium sp. Root157 | reverse complement strand
TCATGCGACCAATCCGGCACCGACGCTTCTCCTCGATACCCGGTGCGCACCGAGTTTCCCGCAGAAGCGATGGCACCGATTATGGAAGAGGTTGAGAGGGCGTGGACAAGAATATCGAGGGGTTCTTGTTGAAGTGACCGGAGTCAACGGCTTGGCAGAGCGAAGGAGGCCGTTTGATCCACGATTTCTTCTCGCCCGCCAGCGTCAGCGCGCTTGTTGCGGACGGGATCCCGATGAACAGACGCTCCCGAAAATACTCCCGGCCGTGCTGCAATGTCGGATTTCCGTCGCGATGATCGTCCTATGATGGGAACCGTGATCGATCCCGCACCCCAGCCATGGAGCACGTCATCATGCCAAGCGCAGCGAAATCCTTCTTCTGGTACGAGTTGATGACCACCGACGTGGACGCCGCCGAGGCGTTCTATACCAAAGTGATCGGCTGGAAGGCCGAGCCGTTCGACGGTGGGTCTGCGATGCAGCGATATGTCGTCGTGAAGGTCGGCGACAGGGGCGTCGGCGGGATCATGGCCTTGCCCGAAGAAGCCAGGAATATGGGCATGCCCCCGGCCTGGGTCGGTTACATTCAAGCCGACGATGCCGATGCCACGACCGATGCGGTCAAAAAGGCGGGCGGCAAGGTGCACCGCGAGCCATCCGACATTCCGGGCGTCGGCCGTTTCTCCGTCGTTTCAGACCCGCAAGGCGCGGTCTTCATGCTGTTGCAGCCGAACGGCCCCGACCAGCCGCCGGTCGCCATGGGTACGCCCGGCCATATCGGCTGGCGCGAACTTTACGCCAATGACTGGCCTTCGGCGCTGGAGTTCTATTCCGGCCAGTTCGGCTGGGAAAAAGACATGAGCGTCGACATGGAAGAGATGGGCATCTACCAATTGTTCTCGGTCAACGGCGAACAGAACGGCGGCATGATGAACCGGCCGCCTCATCTACCGGTGCCGGTGTGGCAGTTCTACTTCAACGTGCCCGCCATCGACGCTGCCGCCAAACGCGTGACCGACAATGGCGGCAAGGTGGTGTTCGGACCAATGGACGTGCCCGGCGGCCAGTGGGTAGTGAATTGCACCGACCCGCAAGGCGCGCATTTTGGCATGGTTGCGCCGATGCGGTAGGTCAGGATCGGGCGGCCAGGCGCAACTTCGTTCGGGCCCCGGAACTGCCATGTTCTCAATATGTTGCGCCGAAATTGAGAATCAGCACATCAGGATATTGGGCGGAGCGCTCGCTCCGCCCAATTCGTTAACATCCAGTGCAAGATTCCCTTTATCAATTGCGCCTAAAGCTGCAGCATGTCTGCGTACAGTTTTAGTCGAATTGTTCCTGTCCTTGCCCTGCTGGCGCTTGCCGCCTGCGCGACGCCGCCGCGCCACATCAACAATGTCTGCGCCGTCTTCGACCAGCGCGACGGCTTCATCGGCGACTGGCGCTCCGCCGCCGAACGCACCGAGCGCAAATATGGCGTGCCGGTGCCGGTGCTGATGGCGACGGTGCGCAAGGAATCCGGCTTCAAGGGCAATGCCAAGCCGCCCCGCACCAAACTGCTCGGCTTCATTCCGTGGAAACACCAGTCCAGCGCCTATGGCTACTCGCAGGCATTGGACGGCACATGGAACCAGTATCGCACCGAGACCGGCAACTTCGCGGCCCGCCGCAACAGCTTTGCCGACGCCATCGACTTCGTCGGCTGGTATCACGGCAAGACAGCCGACACGCTTGGCGTGGCGAAAAACGACACCTACAATCTCTATCTCGCCTATTATCTCGGCTGGAACGGCTACCGGCAGGGCGCGTGGCGCAGCAAGCCCGGCATCGTGAAATACGCCCGCGAAACGGACACCATGGCCCGCAATTACGCTGGGCAATTGCAGAACTGCGAGTAGTCGAGGCCGCCGCTACCGCCCCAAGTGTTTGTTTTCATGCATGTCGTTATCCCGAAACCGGTTCCCACTTTCGGGCGACATGCATCAAGCTACTTGTCTTTCGCTGGCTTTGGCTTGACCTTGCTGCTGCCTGCGGAACGTGACGCCTTTGACGTTGCCGGCTTCCCGTTTGCTTGACGCTCGGCGGTTTCATCCCGACGCTCGTGGGTGCGGGCGCGCGCCGTCGCCTTGCGCTCGATTGCCTTGCCTGCCGCCTTGCCGACCTCAGGTGCGACCCGCTTGCCGCGCGGCCGCTTCGGCGCATCGTGGGCCGCCGGTTCATCGGCCGGCCGGTCATCCAAATCCTTCGGCAGATCGCTGGCGGGCGCGGCCTTGTCGTCGCCGTTCTCAAAGCTGATCACCGGCTCCATTTTTGCCAGAACCTCATCGGACAGCCAGCACAGGCTCTTGTGGCCACCGCCGAGTTCCTTCACCGGCGGCACCTGCGTCTCGCACAGATTGTCCGGCACCAGGTGCTTGTAGCGGCAACGGGTCTGGAACGGACAGCCGCTCGGCGGGTTCATCGCGGAGGGGATGTCGCCTTCGAGCACGATGTGCTTCTTGACCACCGACGTGTCGGCGATCGGGATCGCGGACAAAAGCGCCTCGGTGTAGGGATGGTAGGGCGGCGAGAAGATCTGGTCGGTGGTGCCTTGCTCGACGATATAGCCCAGATACATGACGACGACGCGGTCAGCGATGTAGCGCACGACCGAAAGGTCGTGGCTGATGAACAGAAGCGTCGTCTTGTTCTTGCGCTGGATGTCCATCAACAGTTCGGTGACGGCGGCCTGCACCGACACGTCGAGGGCCGAGACGGGCTCGTCCGCCACCACCACCCTGGCATTGCCGGCAAAGGCGCGCGCCACGCCGATGCGCTGCTTTTGGCCGCCGGACAATTGGCGCGGCTTGCGCTCGGCGAAAGCGCGCGGAAGCTTCACGAGATCCAACAGTTCCAGCATGCGCTGCTTGCGATCGGCGACGGTGTTGCCGACGTGGAATTTCTCCAGCGTGCGGACGATCTGCGAACCGACGCTGTGGCTGGGGTTCAGCGTATCGAACGGGTTCTGGAACACCATCTGGATGGACGATACCGTTTCGACATCGCGCCTTTCGATGGATGTCGACTGGATCTCGGTGTTGCCCAGCGATACGTCGCCGTCGCTTGCCGTTTCCAGCCCGAGCAGGACCTTGGCCAGCGTCGACTTTCCACAGCCGGATTCACCGACGATGGCGACGGTTTCGGATTCGCGCGCCTCGAAGCTGATGGTTTCGTTGGCCTTGACGGTGCGCCCCTCCCCGCCGCCGAATATCCCGCCCGCGCCGACCTGGTAATATTTCCTGAGGTTGTCGACCTTGAGCACCGTGGCGCCGGGCTTGACCGGCTCGCTGGTCTTCTTGGCCCCCGGCGGGAGCGCTTCCCAGTCGATCTCGTTGAAGCGGACGCAGCGGCTGAAGTGGCCTTCGTGTCCCTCGACCTCGATCATCGGGATTTCGGCCGCGTTGCACACGCCTTCGACGAAGTGGTGGCAGCGCGGGCCGAAATTGCAGCCCTTCGGCCGCTCGTGCGGCAGCGGCAACTGGCCTGGAATGGCAATCAGCGGACGCGCATTCTTGTCGGCGCCCGGCAGCGGAATGGACCGGAAAAGCCCTTGCGTATAGGGGTGGCGCATCCGGTCGAACACGTCCTTGATGCGGCCGGTTTCGACCGCCTCGCCCGAATACATCACCGTGATCCTGTCGCACGTCTCCAAGATAAGGCCGAGATTGTGCGAGACGAAGATCATCGACGTGCCGAAGCGCTGGCCCAGCCCCTTGACCAGTTCGACGATGCCGGCCTCGACGGTGACGTCGAGCGCGGTGGTCGGCTCGTCGAGCAGAAGCAGCGCCGGGTTCGACAACAGCGCCATGGCGATGACGATGCGCTGCTGCTGGCCGCCTGAAAGCTGATGCGGGAAGGAGCGCATCATGCGCTCGGGGTCCGGCAATTTGACCGCCCGCACCATCTCCAGCGCACGGCTATGGGCCTCCTCCCTGGAAACCTTGTCGTGGATCAGCGGCACTTCCATCAGTTGCTGGCCGATCTTCATCGCCGGATTGAGGCTCGCCATCGGTTCCTGGTAGATCATGGCGATCTTGTTGCCGCGGATGGAGCGCAGTTCGTCTTCCGACAACTCGCCCATGTCGCGGCCCTGGAACTTGATGCGGCCGCCGACGATCCTGCCGACATTGGAAAGGTCGCGCATGATGCCGAGCGACACGGTGGACTTGCCGCAGCCGGATTCACCTACGATGCCCATCGCCTCGCCGGGCATGACGGTGCAGGAAAAGTCCATCACCGCTGGTATTTCGCCCTTGCGGGTGAAGAAGGAGATCGACAGGTTCTCGATCTCGATGATGGGCTTGGCATCGGCTGTGTTCGTGGCTTTGACGGCTTCGTTCATGGCTGACGCTCCTCAATCCTTCATCGACTGCTCGCGCAAGGAGTCGGCCAGGAGGTTGAGGCCGAGCACGAACGACATCAGGGCGATCGTCGGCGGCAGTGCCGGATGGATGGTCTGCCGCAGCAACCGGCTGGCGTCCTTGATCGCCGTGCCCCAGTCCGGGCTCTCCGGCGCCAGGCCAAGGCCGAAATAGCCCAATGTGCCGAGCAGGATGGTGGTGTAGCCGATGCGCAGGCAGGCATCGACGATGAGCGGCCCGCGCGCATTGGGCAGGATCTCCCACAGCATGATGTACCACGGGCTCTCGCCGCGCGTCTGGGCGGCGGCGACGTAGTCGCGCGTCTTGATGTCCATGACGAGGCCGCGCACGATGCGGAACACACCGGGCGAGGAAGCGAACACCACCGCCACGAAGATGTTCAACTGGTTCGGAGCGATGCTGACGATGTCCAGCGGGTCGGCGTCGAACACCAGCCCGGCATAGACCCAGCCGCCGATGACAAGCGTCAGCCCGAGCAGGATGTAGAGCCGGTCCGGCCTGTTCTTGTAGCGTGTCCAGAACAGGACGCTGAAAAAGACGATCGGGAACAGGAAGAACACGCCGGCCAGTCCGTAGGGAATGGGCGTGTCCATGATGCCCGGCGTCACCAGCAGGTAGAACAGGAGGATGACGGGGAAAGCCAGTACCAGGTTGGCCAGGAAGGACAGGATCGAATCGATCTTGCCGCCGTAATAACCGGCCGGCAGGCCGAGCGTGATGCCGACCATCAGCGCGAAGCCCGTTGCGGCAGGCGCGATGATCAGCACGATGCGGCTGCCAAATACCATGCGCGAGAAGACGTCGCGAGCAAGCTTGTCGCCGCCGAAGAGATAGACCTGGCCCGAATTCGCATCGATGGCCCCCGGCAAGGCATCCTTCATCACCGGTATCTGCGCCAGCGGATCGAAAGGCGAGACGGTGGCGGAAAAGACCGCCGTGAACAGCCAGAACAGGCAGATGCCGACGCCGGCGAGGCCGACGCCGCTGTCGTAGAGCTGGCCGTAGAGGCCGAGCCGCCGCCTGGCCACATAACTTGGCACCATCACCACGGCCAATGCCAGCCACACCGGCCAGAAGCGCACCAGCACCCCGACGATTATCTGGAAAGCGCCGACATATTCGATCTGCATCCTGAGTTCTCCCTATTGAACCCGGATACGCGGGTTGAGATAGGCGTAGCCCACGTCGGATATGAGTTGCGTTATCAAAACGATGAACACCGACACCAGCGAGCAGCCGAGCAGGAGGTCGATGTCGTTGTTGCTGGCCGCCTCAACCAAAGTGTAGCCGAAACCCTGGTAGCGGAACATCACCTCGACCACGACGACGCCGGTGAGCAGCCATGGAAACTGCAGCATGATGACCGTGAACGGCGCAATCAGCGCGTTGCGCAGGGCATGCTTCATGACCACCGCCGAGAAACTGAGGCCCTTCAGCCGCGCGGTGCGGATATATTGCTGCGTCATCACCTCCACCATGGAGGCCCGCGTCATGCGCGCGATGTAGCCGATGCCGTAAATGGCCAGCGTCATCACCGGCAGCGTGAAATTGTAAAAGGTTATGCCGCGGGAAGCCGAGGCGGCCGAACCGTTGAACCAGCCCAGCCACGACGCAAAGATGACGGTGAATATGACGCCAGACACATATTCAGGCGTCGCTGTCGAGGCGATCGAGGCCACCGAAAGCGTTCGGTCCGTTCGTGACCCCTCGCGCATGCCGGCCAGCACGCCGATCAGCAGCGAGATCGGCACCATGACCGCCAGAACCCAGAACATCAGCACCCCGGTGGCACCAAGCGCCGGGAACAGCTTCTTGGCCACCGTCTCCCTGAATTTGGTCGAGCAGCCGAAATCGCCTTGCAGGACGCCGGAATAGACCGGCACCGCCGGGTCATCGCAGAAGGTAAAGCGCGCCGTCGGATTGCCCGTGGCCGGGTTAATGATCGGCTGCTTCTTGACCACGCCGATCCACTGACCGTAGCGCACGAAGAAATTCTGCCGGTAGCCGTTCCGTTCCAGCCACTTTTCCTGGTCGGCGCGCGTGGCGCGCATGTCCATCTGGCTGAGTGCCAGCTTGGTGAGGTTCGGTTCCAGATTCACCATATAGAAGACGACAAGCGTCAGGCACAGCATCGTGACGGCCATGACCCCGAGGCGTCGCAACATGAAAATGAGCACGGTGCTACCTCTCATCCGGCGGGGTGATTATCGTTTGCGAACGGGATGGGGCCGCGCGGCCCCATCCCGTCGACGCCGATCAACCCTCGTCGAGCCAGACCTTCTGCAGGTCGAGTTCGAACATCGGATGCATGCCGTGGTTCTTCACCGCCGGCACGGAGTGGTCGTAGAGCTTGCGCCAGTACGGCTGGATGAGAATGCCCGAATCCTGGATGATCTGCTCGATGTCCTTCATCACCGTCTTGCGCTTTTCATTGTCGCCGATGGTCAGCGCCTGATCGATGAGCTTGTCGAGATCGGGATTTGAGTAAGCCGTCTCGTTCCAGCTGCCGCCGGTGCGGTAGGCAAGCACGATGACCTGGATGCCCAGCGGGCGCATGTTCCAGTTCGTCGCCGAGAACGGATACTTCGTCCAGTCGTTCCAGAAAGTTGAACCGGGCAGCACGGTGCGCTTGACCTTGAAGCCGGCGTCGCGCAACTGGGCCGCGACGGCGTCGCAGGTGTTCTTGTGCCAGTTTTCGTCGACCGAGATGATCTCGTGCTCGAAATTCTCCTGGCCCGCTTCCTTGATCAGCGCCTTGGCCTTTTCCACGTCGCGGTCGAAGGCCGGGATTTCGGCCCAGTCGGGCTGGATCGGGGCGACGTGGTAGTTGTCGGCCTTGGTGCCGGCATTGTTGATGCCAAGCTGCAGGCAGACATTGTTGTCGACGGCGTACTGGACGGCCTGACGCACCTTCTGGTCGTCATAAGGCTTGTTGGCCACGTTCATGCGCACCGTAAGCGTGGTCGAGGTGCCGACCTCCGACTTGACCAGGTCCATGCCGTCGAGGATGTCGACATAGTCGGCCGTGGTCTCGTAGTTGGTGTGGATTTCCCCGGCCTCGAAGGCACTGACCTCGGCTGACGGATCGGTGCCGTAGTCGATGAACTCGATGCCGTCGAGATAGGCCTCGCCGCCCCACCACTGGCCGTTCTCGCGCCGCTTGTAGACGACGCGGTTGCCGACGTCATAGGATACCAGGTCGAAGGGGCCGGTTCCGATCGGGTTCTTGACCCAGTCCGCGCCGGTTTCGTCGAAGGACGGATGCACGAGCAATGCCGGATAGTCGGACATGCCGGCGATGATCGTCACGTCCGGCGCCTGCAGCTTCAGCTTCACCGTATGGTCGTCGACCTTCTCGACCGCGCCTTCGCGCAGCTTCTTGGTGTCCGGATCGATGAGCGAGGCGAGGCGCTGCGTCATCGAGTTGCCTTCGACCGTCTGGTCGCACCAGCGGCCCATATTGAAGATCACATCGTCGGCGCTGAACTTGTCGCCATTGTTCCAGGTGACGCCCTGACGAACATGGAAGGTATATTCCGTTGCGTCTTCGTTGACCTCCCAGCTGTCGAGCAGGCGGCCTTCAAACGTGAATTCGCGCGTGAACTTGACGAGCGGCTCCAGCGACTGGCGCATCGCATTGGCGATTTCCGACCAGTCCGCCAGCCGTGGATCCCTGTTCGCCTTGACGAACATCGAAACCTTCAGCACCCCGCCCTTCTTCGGCTCCTGGGCCAAAGCCTGCGTCGGCGCGGCGATGCCCAGCATGCCGTAGGCCATTGCAGTCGAGGCGCCGAACATGCTGGCCAGCGCCAGGAATTCGCGGCGGTCCATTCCACCCGCTTTGGCGTCCTCGGCCATTTCCACGATATGAGCCGGAACTTGGTCGCCGTTACTTTTGTAGGTTTTCATTTGTAACTCCCATTTTTGGCTTTCCGCCTTTTAGCATTTCGCATCAGACCGATGATGTCAAAACCGACCTGATGCGGATCCCATCTGGAAATGTGCAACTTTGGGAAGGACACAGTACGCGCAAATGCGACAGGCTTGGCGTAAATTTGTTATCAGTCAAGGGATTCAGCGAAACGCCGGCACACGAAAAATCAAAGATCAGCGAAGATTACAGAGGGTCCGTTCGCGACGTTTCCAGAGATGGAAATAAATATCTTTCAACGCGAATCACCACGGCAAATTCAAGTAAGCAACTTCGCACATCGCCTCAAGGCGATAAATCACCAAATCAATATATATGCCAAAATCAAGGACAATATAATCTGAACAAAATCTATATAAATCGACTCATAAAAGGTTTTATCTCAGGAAATAAAGGCCGGCATTCCGGAACGCGCAGAAAAAACCTCAGTATTCCTTCTCATAGAAGATGCCGCCCTTGGCTTCACCGGCATCGGAGGCCTCGCCGCGCAGTTTCACGCCGCGCCCGACATTGAGGTCGATGCGGGCCTTGCCGGAGCCCGGCTTTTCGCCCTTCTCAATAGACAAATAGGTGCGGTCGTTGAGGTATTTGCCGGCCGAAACCGCAGTGCCGCCCTTCTCGTCGGTCGTCACGTCGAGGTCGTCGATGCCGATGGCGTTGCGCAGGTTCTGCAACAGCGAAGTGGAACCGCCGACGCCGGCAAGCTGGGCGGCGGCCGACGCGAGCTGGGCGATCTGCAGCGGCGACAGGTTCGACATGGAGCGCCCGAAGATCAGCCGCGCCAGCACCTCGTCTTCCGGCAGGGCCGGCACCGATGAGAAGGTGAACTTCGGATTGGTCGCCTCGCCGGAAACGGTGATGGTGACCGTCGCATCCGAGGCGGTCGATTCAGCGACGAGGTTGAGATAAGGCACCAGCGAACCGGAAAAGCTCAGGCTTCCCTCGGTGAAGTTCAGACGCTTGCCAAGGATTTCGAGGCGGCCGCGCCGCAACTTGAACTGGCCGACAGCCTGCGGCGACGAGGTCGGGCCGGTGAGTTTCAGGGACCCGCCCAGTTCGGCATCCACGCCCCTGCCCTGCACGAAGATCGCGTTCGGCGCGTTGATGGTGAGGTCGAGCGTGACCGCACCGCTGCCGCTGGCGCCGCCGCCGGCAGGGCGCAACGCCTGATCCTGCTGTCTGACCGCAGCCGGCGCATTCTTGTGCTGCACATCCAGTTCCGACAGCGAACCCGGCAACTTGTTGGGGACGGTGATGACCGTGCGCGCCAGATTGATCGTGCCGGAAAGAACCGGGGAAGCCGTCAGCTGGCCCTTGATCGCAAGATCGCCGGCAAGATTGGCCGTGACGACGCGGCCATCCGTATAGCGCCCGTCCGTCAGCTTGAGATTGAGATCGGCCGGAAAGCCGGAAGCCGGATCGATGCCGACCGTGCCGCCGCCGGACAGGCTTCCGCCGGACGAAAGCGCGCCGGTGAGCCTGTTGATGGTGGCCACGCCGTTGCCGAGGCCGATGTCCAGCGCAATGTCGTTGATGGCGATTCCGGCCTGAGCCGCAACGAAACGTGCACCGCTGGAGCGCACCGACCCGCTGATGACGGGCGCAGAGGTTGGCCCGCGCACCTGGACGGCGATATTGGCGGTACCGCTCAACGACAGGCCCTGCGCCGCCATCTTGCGGGCAAGGAAGGCGAACGGCACGTCGCCGTTGAAATCGAGCGACAGGTTTGGCGCACCGGCAGTCGTCACCGTTCCGCCCCCCTTGAGGCCAAGGCCGGCGCCATCGGCAATATCGGCGGTGAAGGTCAGCTTGCTGGCCTGGAAGGTGCCTGAGGAGCCGACACTCAAGGCACCGAAGCCGGCGCTGCGCGTCTGCGCCACCTGCACGCCAACGGTCTTGATGTCATACGATACGGCAGGGTTTGACGGGGCGCCGGTGACCTTGACCGCGCCGGACATCGAGCCGGAAGCATCGAGGCCCCGGGCGAAATTGTTGGCGACCGCAATCGGCACGCCGGCAAGAGCAGCATTGAGATCGAGCGCTTCGCCGACCGAACCGGTGACGGTGGTCGTGCCGCCGCCGATGGCAAGCACGAGCTTTTCCAGCGTCATCTTGCCGTTGGCGACGGCGATTGTCGAAGGTGATGAGATGCTGGCCTTGACGCCGCGGAAGGTGGCGTCGCCCGACGCGAATTCGATGGTCGTCGTGCCATCGGCGACTTTGACGCGGCCCTTGGCCTTCGCCGGAATGTCCTTGACCGTCGCGCCGCCGGAAAACGCCGTCCAGTCGCCGTCGCGCGCCAGGTCGACGGCGATGCCGCTGACGACGGTGCCGCCGGAGGTGACACCCTCGGCGCGAATGGTGCCGGAAATCGCGGGTGCGGCAGTGTAATTGGCGACGAGCGCATCAATGGTAACGCCCTTGGCCGAAAGATCGCCACGGGTGATACCGGCAGTTTCTGCCTTGACCGCAACCTGCGGCACGCCGTCCTGCTTGGAGAAAATGACCTTGCCGCGCACCTCGCCCTCGGCCTTTTCCAGCGCAAGGGCGGCCAGCGGGCCGACGTCGGGCAATTCGAAGCTGACCTCGCCTTCGGGCAGGAAAGCGTCGTCGAGAACGAGGTCGCCGGAAACCTGGTTCTGTCCCAGCGACAGCGTCAGCCCATCGATGACGCGCCGGCCATCGGTGGTCTTCAGCACCGCCTTGCCCTGCAAGGCCTGGCCGGCCACGTCGGCGGCAAGCGTCACCTCGGCTGCTGGATTGGCGGCGTCCGCCTTGCCGTTGGCGGTGAGCTTGAGACCGGTGATCTCGCGATTGGCGACGATGAGCTTATCGCTGTTCAAGGTCGCCGAGACATCAGGCGCCAGCGGCGAGCCCTTGGCTGTCACCGCAAGCGCGATGGCGCCCTTGGCATCCTTGGCCAGCGTCGAGATGTCGGACAACGCGCCGTTGAGGTCGGCGGCAATCTGGCCGTTGATGAAGGAACCGCTGCCGCTGGCCGAAAGCGGGCCGGACAACAGGTCGAGCTGGTTTGCGGTGACATTGCCGTTGGCATCGCGCTTCAAGGCAACCGACAGCGTCGTGCGCTCGCCGAGCATCGGGTGCGCGGCGACAGGCAGCGCCGCCGAAGCGGCATCGGCCTTGACGTTGAGTTCGATTGAGCCATCGGCAAGCGAGACCTGGCCGTCGAAGCCGCCTTGCAGCGCATCGCTGGTGATGAGGCCCCTTGAGACCGTGATGGTGTCCTTGGTGAGATCGCCATCCACCTGCGCCGTGATCTTGCCGGCGATGAGCGGCGCGATGGTCGGGTTGTCGAGCCCGATCTTGTCAGCCGTCACTGTACCCGAGATGGGGCCGCTGCGGCTGGCCACGTCGAAGGCGTCCGAATGCAGGGCCAGCGCGATGTTGTCGACCTTGGTGACGTTGGTGCTCACCTTGGCAAGGCGTGCCTCGATATCGACGGCCGGCGCGTTGCCTTCGCCGAATGCACGCAGCGACGCCGATTTCAACTCGATATCGATCGGGCTTTCCTCGCTGCCGAGCGACAAGGGAACGGTCGGGCCGGTCGAGGTGAATTCCAGGGCAAAATCACTGGCGCCCTTGGGATTGATGCTGCCCTTGGCCTCGCCATGCACGGCGGCGGTGTCGATGGTGGCGCTTTCGATTTCGATGCCGCCTTCGTTGGTGGCGGTGCCGGCAAGGTTGAAACTGGTCTGTCCGGCGAGCAGCGACTTGAAGCGGGCCGGCACGAAACGCGCGAAATCGCCGTCGCCCTTGGCCTCTACCCGGCTGCCATTGGCGGTGAATTGGTGGCGGCCGGTGATCTGCGTGATCAGTTGGCCATCGACGTTGAAGGCACCGCGGCCGCTCCAGTCGGCGAGCGCGCCGTTGCCGGACACGACGATGTCGACCGGCGGTGCGTCCGGCAGCTTGAGCAAATTGGCGATGATGCCGCCGGCCGGCTCGGCAGCCCGCACGTCGAGGTCGAGCCGATTGTCGCCGGGCAGGAAGTGCACCGAGGCATCGACCGTGCCTTCTTTGCCATCGTGGCGCGCCACGTTGAGGTCGGCCTCGACCGCCAGCGGCGAACGCT
This sequence comes from Mesorhizobium sp. Root157, assembly GCF_001427385.1. GTDB lineage: Bacteria > Pseudomonadota > Alphaproteobacteria > Rhizobiales > Rhizobiaceae > Mesorhizobium. Next base: position 35,816 of record NZ_LMGJ01000035.1, on the reverse strand, counting down.
CTGCCCGCACTTTTCCCTTGGCGGCGAGTTCCGCAATGCCGGCCCCGGCCAGCGCCTCGCCCAGCGCGATTTCAGGCAGGTCGATTTCGCGGATCTCTACCGATACGGGCAGCGAAAAGCCGCCGCTATTCTTTGGCTCGGCTTGCGGATCGGCCTTCGGCGCACGCGCCGCCTCGATGCGCCCGACGGCGACACGGTCGGCCCGGAAGGTGCGCGACAAAAGCGCCAGCGGCGACCAGTCCACCGCCACCTGGCGCAACACCAGCCAAGGCCCCTCGGCGTCTTCCAGCACGACGTGATCGACGGTCAGGTTGCCGGACCAGATGCCGTCGATGCCGCTGACGGTGACCTTGCCGGCTTCCGACGAGGCGGCATTTGAAATCAGGCCGGCGAGGTTGTCGCGGCCGCGCTCGGTAGTGGTCAGCACGACAAGCGCGCCGATGGCGGCAGCCACGACGACGAGGGCCGCATAAAACAACACGCGCAGGATGCGTCTTACGATTGCCATTTCAGAGCCGCCCTGTCGCGTCAGAATGCCTGGCCGATGCCGGCATAGATGCCGAAACGCGGATCGCCCGGGTCGCGGTTCAGCGGCACAGCCGCATCGACCCGAAGCGGTCCGAACGGTGTGAGATAGCGCACACCGATGCCCGCGCCCACCTTCACGTCGGAAAAATCGGGAAATTTCCGGGTCGAAACCGTGCCGGCATCGATGAACGGCACGATGCCGATGGTGTCGGTGACGGCAACGCGCATTTCGGCCGAGGTTTCGAAATAGGACAGGCCGCCGGTCGGCTTGTTGTTGATGTCCTTCGGCCCGATGCCCTGATAGGCATAGCCGCGCACCGAGCCGCCGCCGCCGGAATAAAAGCGCCGATCGGCGGGTATATCGTCAACGCTTGCGCCAAGAATTGAGCCGATCGCGGCACGGCCTGCAAGCACGAACTTGCCGGAGTCGGTGAGCGAATAATAGGCCGAACCCTCGCCCTTGAGCTTGACGAATGCATTGCTGTTTTCGATGTCGTAGCTCGGCTCGGCGAAGGCCAGCGCCCGGAACCCCCTGGTCGGGTTCAACTGGTTGTCGCGCGTGTCGTAGACATATTGCAGCGGCACCGAGGCGATCAGGAATTCCTTCTTGCCGAAGCTGTCGGTGATCTTCGAATAATCGAGCGAAAGCTCGGCCGAAACCGTCTGGTATTTGGTCAACTCGTAAGAGAGCCCCGCCCCGCCTTTCACCGAGAAGCGGTCATAGGCATCCGGGTGCTCGTAGACGGTCTTGAGGTTGGCGAAGAATTTCGAAGCTGGCCCGACCACGCCCGGCTTCTCGAACATGATGCCGGCATTGTAATTCAGCTTCGAGATGTCGTTCGAGCCGATGCCGCTGATCGAGCCGTCGATGCGCAGCTTCTCCGCGCGCCCGAACAAATTGCGGTGGCCCCAGTAGCCTTCGAGGCCAAGCCCTTCGGTGTTGGACACGGTGCCGCCAATGCCGAAATAGCGCGGCTTGCGCTCGCTGACCTCAACGCCGATGGGAATATTGCGCTCGGCATCGAGTTGACCGGCTTCTCTCAGCGTCACGCTGTTGAACACTTCCAGCCCAAGCAGGCGATCCCGTGCCTCGTCGATTTCCTCCGGCGAATACCGGGCTCCGCGCTTTAGCCCGGTCATGTATTCGGTGAACTCGCGGTCGACCTGCTCGGTGCCCTCGACGGTGGTGTCGCCATAGCCGGCGACGGGGCCGGCTGCCACGGTCAGCGTCACGTCGAGCGTGGTGGTGTTGTGATCGGCAACGATCTCGCGGTCGGTGATCCGGGCGAGCGGCCTGCCCTCCTCCTTCAACGCGCGAACGATCAGGCCTTCCGCCTTCAGGATCGCGCCTGAGCCGGCTTCGCCGCCGGCAATCAGACCGAAATCGGCGCTGGCAAGGCCAGCCGCATCGCCTTCCAGCCTTATATCGCCGAGAGTGAATTTGGGGCCTGGCACGACATCGACGACGACCGGGATCGGCTGCGGGCCTTTGAACTCGGCGTCTGGCGGCAGATCGTCGATCGGCTGGCCGGCAATGGTGACGTTGACCACGCCTTCATAGCGGGCATCGGCATAGAGGGCCGCGACCAGTTGCTCGCGGTCGCCGCGCGCCTTGGTGAGCAAGCCCAGCGAACCGGAAACCGGCCTGTCCTCGTCGCTCTTGAGCGCCGAGGCGGCTTCCAGTTTCTTGTTGAGGTCCTTGTCCGCATCCGGCGCGTTGATGGTGACGGCGTAGCGCAGCGGATCGACGATATCGGCGTCGTCCTCGTCGGACGCGCCCCACAGCTTGATGCCGAACAGTTCGAAGGCGGCGACCGGCTGGGCGAGTGGCAGCAAAAAGGTAGAGCCAAGAAGCGCGAGCACAAGCGAGCGCGCAAGCCGAAGCTTCACGTTCTGCCCGCCTGATCTGAACTCAATACTCTTCAGCATCACCCCTGTTTAACGCATAAAGTTAAAATTCGACTGAAGTTCCAAGGCATTCGTAAAGCGGCCACAATCCACTTGTCTGAAATGACAGAGTGTTGGAATTCACACCTTCTGACCAGCCGCAAGAATGCGTGACTTCAATTTAAGGCTGCATAGCGACGAACGGACCAGAAAGAAACCGTTACATCGTTACCTAGGGCGGCCACCGCATTGACAAGCAGGGTCGATACTAGAAACCTGCCTTTATGGCAGGAGCATCAAGAGGGAATGCGATGACAATGCGCGCGGCTCGTGGTCTCTCCGTATTGATCGCCCTCTTTTTCGCCTTGATGGGGTTAGCCCACGCGGCTGAGACCCGGCGGATCGCCACCACCGACAATGCCGATTATTTCGGCTTCGATCTGCGCTCAGAACAGAACGTCACTCTCGACCAGTGCGAAAGCACCTGCCTCGGCGACACCGCCTGCCGCGCCTTCACCTACAACAACAAGGCGAAGTGGTGCTTTCTGAAATCCGATTTCAACGTGGTGAAGCCGTTCAACGGCGCTACCGCCGGCAAGGTGGTGGTGCTGGACAGTGACCCCGATATCGGCGCGCCGCCAGCGCTTTCCTTCTTTCCCGCCTGGATGGCCGATCAGGCCGACCAATACCGCAACAGGCTGATTGGGCCGAACTATCCCAAGCCGAGCGAAGGATTGGCCGAACTGGCGGATGAAGCGAAGCAGACGGCGCTGACCGGCGATCACCGCGGCGCCATGCAGAAATACGAAGCGGCCGTCTCGGCGATGCCCGACGACGGCAAGCTTTGGCTTGAACTGGCCCGCGAAACGCTGGCCACGCAACCGGCAAACGGCCAGGAGACGGCGAACTTCCAGGCCAATGCCACCTCGGCGGCGCTCAACGCATACAGGCTGTTGCGCACCCAAACGACGCGCGCCGACGCGCTTGCCGTGATTGCGGCCGGTCTCGACCGCCGCGACCTCTACCGCCCTGCCCTGCAAGCCTATGAGGCGAGCCTGGCGCTGATGAACTCGGCTTCGGTCCGCGCGGCCTACGAGGACCTCAAGGCGCGCAAGGGCTTCCGCATCATCGAGCACAGCGTGGACGCCGACACCAGCGCACCACGCATCTGCGCGCAATTCTCGGAAGATCTGGTCAAGACCGGCGTCGACTACACGCAGTTCGTGCGCGTGGACGGCGGCCCGCCGAAGGGCATCGAGGCCAAGGAACGCCAGATTTGCGTCGAAGGCCTGCAGCACGGCCAGCACTACGAAGTGACGTTCCGTTCCGGCCTGCCGGCGGCCATCGGCGAGGTCATCTCCGCACCTGCCGTGCTATCGATCTATGTGCAGGACCGCGCGCCATCGGCCCGCTTCACCGGCGACAGCTTCGTGCTGCCGGCCGGCGCGCGGCGCGGCATCCCGCTGGTCAGCGTCAACATGGCTGCGGCCAATATGAAGCTCTACCGCATCGGCGACCGCGCGCTGACGCAGCTTCTGTCCGGCTACCAGTTCCTGCGGCAACTGGACGGCTACGACATTTCCAGCATCACCGACCAGATGGGCGCGCCGGTTTGGGAAGGCCAACTCGAAATCGCCAACGACCTGAACAAGGAAGTGACGACTTCCTTCCCGATCGATGAAGCGCTGCCGCAACGCAAGCCGGGCGTTTATGTGCTGACGGCCCAGCCGCTCGACGACCGCAGCGACGAATGGAATTCGCGCGCCACGCAATGGTTCGTCGTCTCCGACATCGGGCTTTCGACCTATACCGGCCAGGATGGCCTCACCGTTTTTGCCCGCTCGCTGGACAGCGCCAAGCCGCTGGCGGGAGCCGACCTGACCCTGCTTGCCCGCAACAACGAAATCCTCGGCGCCGCGACGACCGACGCGGACGGCCGCGCCACCTTCAATCCCGGCCTGTCGCGCGGTGAAGGCGGCATGGTGCCGGCCGTGCTGATGGCCAAAAAGGGCGACGAGGATTTCGTCTTCCTAGACATGGCCCGCGCCGGCTTCGACCTTTCAGACCGCGGCGTCACCGGCCGTGCGGCCCCCGGCGCGCTGGACGTCTATGCCTGGACCGAGCGCGGCATCTACCGGGTCGGCGAAACGGTGCATGTCGCAGCTCTTGCCCGCGACGACACCGCCAGGGCGGTCGACAATCTGCCGCTGACCTTCATCTTCACGCGGCCTGATGGCGTCGAAGATCGCCGCGTCGTCAGCGACGGCGCCACCGCCGGCGGCCATGCGGTCGATCTGGCGCTTGAGCCCAACGCCATGCGCGGCACCTGGACGGTTGCCATCCACACCGATCCCAAACAGGCCGCCCTTGCCAGCCAGATGTTCCTGGTCGAGGATTTTGTCCCGGACCGCATCGAGTTCGACCTCACCGCCGACAAGACCGAGATCGCCGCTGGCGAGACGGCGAACGTCACCGTGGATGGGCGCTTCCTTTATGGCGCGCCGGCGGCAGGCCTTGCCATCGAAGGCGAGCGCACGCTTTCAACGACGCGCGAGTGGGAGCGCTTCAAGGGCTTCGTTTTCGGCCTTGCCGACGAACAGGCCGGCGAACCTTCGGTGACGCCGCTGGCCGACCTGCCCCTGTTGGGCGATGACGGCAAGGCGACCTTCCCGGTGGCGGTCGATCAACTGCCTTCGACGACGCAACTGGTCAGCGCCAAGGTGACGGTGCGCATGCGCGAAACCGGCGGGCGGGCCGTCGAGCGGTCGCTGACACTCAGCATTCGCCCGCAAGGCGCGATGATCGGCATTCGCCCGGACTTTGAACAGGTGCCGCAAGGCGGCACGGCAAAGCTCAGCGTTATCGCCGTCGATCCGGCCGGCAAGCGCGAGGCCTTGCCCGGCGCCAACTGGTCGCTGGTCCGGGTCGAGCGGAACTATCAGTGGTACCGGTCCGGCAATTCGTGGAACTACGAGCCGGTGACCTTCACCAAGGCCGTCGCCAATGGCGTGGTCGACATCGCCGCCGACAGCGAAACGTCGATTTCGCTGCCGGTCGACTGGGGCCGCTACCGGCTGGAGGTGGATTCGCCCGATCCGGATGGGCCAGCCACCAGCTATGAGTTCGATGCCGGCTGGTATGTCGAGGCCAGTTCCACCGAAACGCCGGATGGACTGGAAATCGCGCTGGACAAGGACAGCTATGCCGCCGGCGACGTGGCCAGGCTCAAGGTAGCGCCGCATTTCGCCGGCGAGCTTCTGGTCGTCATCGGCGCCGACCGGCTGTTGAAGACGGTGACGGCGACGATCCCCGCCGAAGGGGGCACCGTCGACATTCCGGTCGATGAGGATTTGGGCGCCGGCGCTTATGTCACGGCGACGCTGTTCAGGCCCGGCGACGCGCAGGAGACACGCATGCCGGCCCGCGCAATCGGCGTGAAATGGCTGAAAATCGATCCCGGCGCAAAGAAACTTGAAGTAGCGCTCACACCACCGAAAAAGACCATGCCGCGCCAGCCGCTGGAGATACCGGTGCAGGTGTCCGGCGTGGAAGCCGGCACCAAGGCCTATGTGATGGTTGCTGCGGTCGATGTCGGCATCTTGAACCTCACCAACTACAAGGTTCCCGATCCTGAGGACTGGTTCTTCGGCCAGCGCATGCTGGGCCTGGAAATGCGCGACCTCTATGGCCGCCTGATCGACGGTTCGCTGGGCACGATGGGCCGGTTGCGCACCGGCGGCGATGGCGCCGCTATGCAATCGCAAGGCAGCCCGCCGACAGAAAAGCTGGTCGCTTTCTTCTCCGGCGTGGTGGAACTCGATGCCGATGGCAAGGCGAATGTCGCCTTCGACATTCCGCAGTTCAACGGCACTGTGCGGGTGATGGCGGTCGCCTGGACCAAGGAGGCGGTTGGCCACGCTGCGAGCGACGTGATCGTGCGCGATCCGGTCGTCGTGACCGCCGGCCTGCCACGCTTCCTCGCCCCCGGCGATGCGGCCACGATGCGCCTCGACGTCGCCAATACGGACGGTCCTGCCGGCGACTATGCGCTGAACATCACCACCACCGGCGACATCACCATCGGCGACGATGCGGTGCCGCAGAAGCTGGCGCTCGAGCAAGGCAAGCGCCAGACGCTGACCGTGCCGCTGATCGCGGTGGCGCCCGGCGATGCGTCGATCACCGTCAGTCTCGCACATGCCGACGGCCCGACCGTCGAGCAGACGCTGTTTCTGCCAGTGCGGCCCTCGCAACTGCCGGTGACCACACGCATGGTGGTCGACCTTTCGCCCGGCAAGTCGCTGCGCATCGACAAGGAACTGCTGGCGGCAAGCCTGTTGCAGGGCGCGTCGGTCAGCGTCGGCGTTTCGCAATCGTCGGCGCTCGATGTGCCGTCGCTGCTGCTCGCGCTCGACCACTATCCCTATGGCTGCGCCGAGCAGACCACCAGCCGCGCGCTGCCGCTGCTCTATGTCGGCGAACTGTCGAAGGGTTACGGCATGAGGGTAGATGCCGATCTGCACGAGCGGGTGCAGCAGGCGATCAACCGGGTGCTGAACTATCAGGCCTCGGCGGGCAGCTTCGGCCTGTGGGGACCAGGCTCCGGCGATCTGTGGCTGGACGCCTATGTCACCGACTTCCTGACGCGCTCCCGCGAACAGGGCTATGCCGTGCCGGCGCAAGCGATCGGCCAGGCGCTGAACAACCTGCAGAACTCGCTCGGCTACGATCAGGACGTTCAGGACCGCGGCAGCGATATCGCCTACGCGCTTTATGTCCTGGCGCGCAACAAGAAGGCGTCCATCGGCGACCTGCGCTACTATGCCGACACCCAGCTCGAAGCCTTTTCCAGCCCGATGGCGGTGGCGCAGCTTGGCGCGGCACTTGCCCTTTACGGCGATGCGCAGCGCTCCGAAGCGACGTTCGAGGCAGCGCTCCATCTGGCCAACAACACCACCGAGTTCGACTATTACCGCGCCGACTACGCCTCGCCGCTGCGCGACGGGGCGGCGATGCTGGCGCTTGCCGCCGAGAGCAAGCCGGCACCCTCGGTGGTGCCGCAACTGGTGAAACTGGTGGCCAGGGAGCGCGAGGCAACGCGCTGGGCAAGCACGCAGGACAATGCCTGGATGCTGCTGGCCGCACGCGCGCTGAAGGACGGCAACGAGGCCATCTCGCTCAATATCGATGGTAACGCCCATAGCGGCGCTTATTCGAACGAGATCGCCGGCGGCAACCTTGCCGAAAATCCGCTCACCATCGCCAACACAGGCAAGGTGCCGCTGGAGGCGGTGGTAACCACGGTGGCGGCGCCCAGCCAGCCGCTGCCGGCGGGCGGCGACGGATTTACCATCGAGCGCACCTACTACCGGCTCGACGGCTCCGAGGCCAACGTCACGGAAGCGCAGCAGAACGAGCGTTACGTTGTCGTTCTCAAAGTGCGCGAACTGAACGACTGGCCGTCGCGCGTCTTGGTGACCGACCTGTTGCCGGCCGGCTTCGAGATCGACAATCCAGGCCTCGTTTCGAGCGCCCAGCTCTCCAATTTCGGCTGGCTGGGGCAGACCGAGGCTGCGCATCTCGAATTCCGAAACGACCGCTTCGTCGCGGCCTTCAATCCGAACGATGGCGACGGCAACCGCGATATCACGCTTGCCTATGTGGTGCGCGCAGTGACGCCCGGCGTCTATGCCCACCCGGCGGCGAGCGTGGAGGACATGTACCGGCCGCAATATTCGGCCCGCACCGCGACCGGCATGATGGAGGTATTGGCGCAGTAGGAAGACGTTTGTGCTCTACGTCACCCCCTCATCTCCACCTTCCTGTGGGGCAGGTTGATGACCCGTCTCCGCAGGCTTGCCATTGGTGCTGTCAGTATTACCGCCTTTCTGGGCATGGCCTCCCTTTGCCTCTGGCAACTCGACCGCGCCTATCCGCCGCCCTTGCTGGAAAAGCTCACCGTCTCGGCGGAAGTGCTCGACCGCGACGGCCAGTTGCTGCGGGCCTTCGCGACACCGGACGGCTACTGGCGGCTCGAAACCGGCATCGACAAGGTCGACAGGGCATTCGTCGACATGCTGGTCGCCTATGAGGACAAGCGCTTCTGGGACCACAAGGGCGTCGACATTCTCGCGCTCGGGCGCGCCGTGCTGCAATTCGCCGGCAATGGCCGCATCGTATCCGGCGGCTCGACGCTGTCGATGCAATTGGCCCGCCTGATCGAGCCGCGCGAAAGCCGCAGCGTCTGGGCCAAGCTCCGCCAGATCGCGCGGGCCGTGCAGATCGAGCGGCGGCTTTCCAAGCGCGAGATATTGGAACGCTACCTGACGCTGGCGCCATATGGCGGCAATCTGGAAGGCGTGCGCGCGGCATCGCTGGCCTATTTCGGCAAGGAACCGAAGCGCCTTACCGTGTCGGAAGCCGCCCTGCTGGTCGCCTTGCCGCAACTGCCGGAAAAGCGGCGGCCCGACCGCAATCCCAAGGCAGCGCAGTCGGCGCGAGACCGCGTCCTGTCACGCATGGTTTCGGCCAGACTGCTTGGCGAGCGCGAGGCCGCGCGGGCGGCTTTGGAAGATGTGCCAGCCTTGCGCCGCGACCTGCCGGCGCTCGCCGCGCATGCCAGTTTCGCAGCACTTCGCACCGCCAAACCGGATACCCCTCCCCAACTGACCATCCGCAGAAGCGTCCAGCAGGGGCTGGAAGCGGTGGCGCGCGAGGCGGCAAGCCGGCTCGGCCCGAAACTGTCGGTGGCGATGGTGCTGGCCGATTCCCGCACCGGCGACATTCTGGGCGAAGTCGGCTCGCCCTCCTTCACCGATTCCAGCCGCGCCGGCTGGATCGACATGACCCGCACCTTGCGCTCGCCCGGTTCGACCCTGAAGCCGTTCATCTACGGCCTCGCCTTCGAGCAGGGACTGGTTGCTCAAGAGACACTGATCGAGGACAGCCCCGCCGACTTCAGCGGCTACCGGCCGAAGAATTTCGACATGGGCTACCAGGGCGATGTCAGCGTGCGCCAGGCCCTGCAATTGTCGCTCAACGTGCCGGCTGTCCGCATTCTGGACGCGGTCGGTCCGGCACGGTTGACCGCGCGGTTCAGGCAAGCGGGCGCGACGGCGGTGCTGCCTCCCGACGAGGCGCCGGGGCTTGCCATCGGGCTCGGCGGCGTCGGCATTACCTTGCGCGATCTGGTGCAGCTTTACACCGGCTTGGCCAATGGCGGCAAAGTGCATCCGTTGCGCGACGGCACCGAAGCCGCGCCGGTGACAGGCGAGGCCACGACCCTGCTCGAACCGGCGGCCAACTGGCAGATCACCGACATATTGGCCGGGGTAAAGCCGCCGGAAGGGTCGTCGGTGCGCGGCATCGCCTACAAGACCGGCACGTCTTACGGCTATCGCGACGCATGGTCGGTCGGCTTCGACGGGCGCCATGTGCTGGGCGTATGGGTCGGCAGGGCTGATGCCGGCGCGGTTCCCGGCCTGTCGGGCTATGTATCGGCGGCCCCCATCCTGTTCGAGGCCTTCGCCCGCTCCGGCCTTGCGGCCGTGCCGCTTCCGAGCCAGCCGGCCGGCACATTGCGGCCAAGACGCGACGAACTGCCGGTGACGCTCGCCCGCTTCGGCGTCGGCGGCGATGGGCTGGTCGCCTCCGGGGCCACCGAGCCTGCGCCGCACATCGTTTTTCCGCCCGACGGCGCCCGTGTCGATCTGGGCGTCGCTTCAGCTGCCGCAACGCCGCTGGTGTTGAAACTGCAAGGCGGCCGCGCCCCGTTCCGCTGGCTGGCCAACGGCAAGCCGCTGACCGGGCAAGACCGCCGGCGCACCGCGACATGGCAGCCGGATGGTGCCGGCTACGCCACCTTGACCGTCATCGACGCCGCAGGCCGCGCGGCGAGCGTAAAAGTGTTCGTGGAATAAAGCCCGGCAAGCGACCCACAAGATTCAGGAATTTCCGCCCGGACTTGCCTGTTCCTCCAAGGTCCAGCAGGGGAAATTACGTCCCCTGCCGCTTGGTCAGCGGTGGTCCGCCGGCACGCACCGACCCAACTGGAGCAAAAATCTCCCTCTTCCGGCTGAATTTTGGGAACAGAAGCGCCCTCTCAACCGTAAAAACGCAATGCTGAGCGCATCCAATCTCTACAAAATCAGTAGAGTAAAGCTGTGATCAACGGAGGGTTCCATGACCCATTCTCACATCAACAAGTGGCTCGGAATACTGGTTGCCGGCTCGGTCCAGTTCGGCACTTTGGGCTTCGCTCTGGCCGACACGACCATCCTCAACGTTTCCTACGACCCCACCCGCGAACTCTACAAGGCCTATGACGAAGCCTTTGCCAAGCACTGGAAGGCCGAAACCGGCGAAACCGTCACCATCCAGCAGTCGCATGGCGGCTCCGGCAAACAGGCTCGCGCCGTCATCGACGGCCTGGATGCCGACGTGGTGACGTTGGCGCTGGAGAGCGACATCAACGCGATCGTCGAGAACTCCAAGAAGATCGATCCGAACTGGCGTTCGAAATTCGAGAACAATTCCGCCCCCTACACCTCGACGATCATCTTCCTGGTACGCAAGGGCAACCCCAAGGCGATCAAGGATTGGGGCGATCTCACCAAGGAAGGCGTCGAGATCATCACGCCGAACCCGAAGACTTCCGGCGGAGCCCGCTGGAATTATCTTGCCGCATGGTCCTGGGCCAACACGCAGTTTGGCGGCGATGAGGCCAAGATCAAGGAATATATCGCCAACCTCTTCTCACACGTGCCGGTGCTCGACACCGGGGCGCGCGGCTCCACCGTCACCTTTGCCGAGCGCGGTCTGGGCGACGTGCTGCTGGCATGGGAAAACGAAGCCTATCTGGCGCTGGACGAGTTTGGCGCCGACCAGTTCGACATCGTCTTTCCGCCGACATCGATCCTTGCGGAACCGCCGGTGGCTATCGTAGACGCCAACGTCGATGCAAAAGGCACCCGCAAGGTTGCGGAAGCCTATCTGAACTATCTCTATTCCGCAGAGGGCCAGACCATCATCGCCCAGAACCACTACAGGCCGGCCAAGCGCGACCTGGTTCCGCCGGAAGCACTGGCTGCCCTGCCCGACATCAAGCTGGTCACCATCGACGACCCGCTCTTCGGCGGCTGGAAAAAAGCCCAGCCTTATCACTTCGGCGATGGTGGTATATTCGACCAGATCTACAAGCCTGCACAGTAACCTGAACGAACGAAAGCAAGGGGCGGCATGACCACAGCTTCCGCGCAAGCGGGGTGGAGATTCAAGAAACCGAGCGTCATTCCGGGCTTCGGATTGACGCTCGGCTTTGCGCTCGTCTACCTCACCCTCATCATCCTGATCCCGCTGTCGGGCCTGGCCTGGCGTTCCGCCTCGCTGGGCTGGGCAGATTTCTGGGCCATCGCCATGGATCGGCGGACCCTGAACGCGCTGAAGATCAGCTTCGGCACGGCGCTCGCGGCTGCCGCCGTCAACGTGGTTTTCGGAACCATCGTGGCATGGGTTCTCGTGCGTTACCCATTTCCGGGCCGGCGCATCGTCGATGCCATGGTCGACCTGCCCTTTGCCCTGCCGACTGCCGTGGCGGGCATAGCGCTGACAACGCTCTACGCACCCAAGGGCTGGATCGGCTCACTGCTTGTTCCGCTTGGCATCAAGGTGGCCTATACGCCGCTCGGCATTGTCGCGGCGCTCGTTTTCATCGGCCTGCCGTTCGTGGTCCGTACCGTCCAGCCGATCATCGAGGAAATCGACAAGGAGATCGAGGAGGCTGCCGCAACCCTTGGCGCGACCCGGTTCCAGACCATTTCGAGGGTCCTGTTTCCCGGCCTCGCACCCGCGATCGTCACCGGCTTCGCGCTGGCCTTCGCGCGCGGCGTCGGCGAATACGGCTCCGTCATCTTCATTGCCGGCAACCTGCCCAACGTGACCGAGATCGCCCCGCTGCTCATCATCATCCGGCTGGAAGAGTTCAACTATCCGGCGGCGACTGCGATTGCGGCGATCATGCTGATCATCTCGTTCGTCATGCTTCTGGTCATCAACCTCCTCCAGGCGTGGAGCCGCAAGCGCTATGGCTGATCCGGTCCTGTTCGCCGCCGACACCGACCTCGAAAGCGCTTCCGGCATAACGGAATCGCGGCCTGCCCGCTGGGCTTTGATGGGCATCGCCTTCGCGTTTCTCGCACTGTTCCTGGTTTTGCCGCTCGTCCTGGTGTTCATGGAAGCGTCGCGCAAGGGGCTGGAATATTTCCTGCAGACGCTGACAGAAACGGACACCCGTTCGGCCATTCGCCTGACGCTTACGGTCGCCGCCATTTCCGTGCCTCTCAACCTCGTTTTCGGCGTGGCCGCAGCCTGGGCCATCGCCAAGTTCGAGTTCAAGGGCAAGGCCTTCCTGACCACGCTCGTCGACCTGCCCTTCTCGGTTTCTCCGGTCATTTCCGGCCTCGTCTACGTGCTTCTGTTCGGCGCGCAAAGCACGCTCGGGCCATGGCTGAAGGACAATGGAATCGAGATCCTGTTCGCCGTGCCGGGCATCGTGCTGGCGACTGTGTTCGTCACCTTCCCCTTCGTGGCGCGCGAACTGATCCCGCTGATGGAAGCCCAAGGCACCGGCGACGAGGAGGCGGCGATTTCGCTCGGCGCCAATGGCTGGCAGACCTTCTGGTATGTCACGCTGCCCAACATCAAATGGGGCCTGCTCTATGGCGTGCTCCTATGCAACGCGCGCGCCATGGGCGAGTTCGGCGCGGTCTCGGTGGTGTCCGGCCACATTCGCGGCCAGACCAACACGATGCCGCTGCATGTCGAGATCCTTTATAACGAATACAACGCCGCCGGCGCCTTTGCCGTCGCCTCGCTGCTGGCCGGGCTGGCGCTGGTGACGCTGGCGCTGAAATCGCTTCTGGAATTGCGCTACGGCGCTGAACTTGCCGCCACTCGCGGACATTGACGGGGTACTCACATGCAAGTTCGCGTAGAAAACGTCCGCAAGGAATTCGACACCTTCCCTGCCCTGCACGATGTCTCGCTGGACATCCGTTCCGGCGAACTGATCGCGCTTCTGGGACCGTCTGGCTCGGGCAAGACGACGCTGCTGCGCCTGATAGCCGGACTCGAGCAGCCGACCATCGGCAAGATCTTCTTCGGCGAGGACGATGCTTCCGAAAAATCGATCCGCGAGCGCAATGTCGGCTTCGTGTTCCAGCACTACGCGCTGTTTCGCCATATGACCGTGGCCGACAATATCGGCTTCGGCCTGAAGGTCAGGCCAAACGCATCGCGCCCGCCGGCAGACGAAATCCGCAAGCGCGCCTCCAGGCTGCTCGACCTCGTGCAATTGTCCGGCCTCGAGAAGCGCTATCCGGCGCAATTGTCCGGCGGCCAGCGCCAGCGCGTCGCACTTGCCCGCGCCATGGCCATCGAGCCGAAGGTGCTGCTGCTCGACGAGCCGTTCGGCGCGCTCGACGCCCAGGTGCGCCGCGAACTGCGCCGCTGGCTGCGCGAAATCCACGAGGCCACCGGCCACACCACCGTGTTCGTCACCCACGACCAGGAAGAAGCGCTCGAACTGGCCGATCGGGTCGTGGTCATGAGCCAGGGCCGCATCGAACAGGTCGGCACCGCGGACGAAGTCTACGACGAACCGAACTCCCCCTTCGTCTATGGCTTCATCGGCGATTCCAGTTCGCTGCCGGTCAAGATCGAGGATGACCAGCTCTGGCTTGCCGACCGTCCGATCGGCCTTTCCGCAGCTGGGGCGCCAAGCGGTCCGGCGACGCTGTTCTTCCGCCCCCACGATGTCGAATTGCTGGATGGCTGTTCCGGTTGCCTCGCCGGCACCGTCGCCGCCAGCCGCCGCGTAGCCGGCACCAAGCGGGTGGAACTCGAAATCGGCGGGCACCGCGAGCGCGTCGAGATCGAATTGCCGGTCGACCATCCCTCCGCGCAGAAGAGCCGCATCGCGTTCAGGCCGCGGAAATGGAAGGTTTTTCCGACCGCCGGAGCCTGAGTAACCCGAGGGAGAATTTCCATCTTCGTCTGCCGGTTTTTTGAGACGGAAATTCTTCCCATTCGAGTTCGATAGCAGCGGCATGCCTCGCGGGCCGATACCGGCTCCAGCTATATGATGGAACCACTTTCACCGGAGCCTGTCATGAAACGCCTTCTGCTTGCCGCCACCGCCGCTGCCGGCCTGCTATTGTCTTCCGCCTCGGCATGGTCCGCCGACAAACTGCTCAATGCCTCCTATGACGTTGCGCGCGAATTGTTCGTCGAGATCAACAAGGCTTATGTCGCCGAACATCCCGGCGTCACCATCGACCAGTCTCATGCTGGAACCTCGAAGCAGGCCCGCTCCATCGTCGAGGGGCTGGCCGCAGACGTCGTCACGTTCAACCAAGTGACCGACATCGATTTCCTGGTGAAGAACGGCCTGGTCTCGGACGACTGGCAGAAGGATTTCGCCAACAACGCCTCGCCCTTCTATTCGCTGCCGTCCTTCCTCGTGCGCGCCGGCAATCCCAAGAACATCAAGGACTGGGACGATCTGGTGCGCGACGACGTGCAGGTGATCTTCCCCAATCCGAAGACCTCGGGCAACGCGCGCTACACCTATCTGGCGGCAACCGCCTTCGCCAAGGAGAAGTTCAACAATGACGACGCCAAGGTGAAGGAGTTCATCACCAAGATCTTCGATCACGTGCCGGTGTTCGACACCGGCGGCCGCGCCGCCACCACGACCTTCGTGGAGCGCGAACTGGGCGACGTGCTCATCACCTTCGAATCCGAGACCTATGGTGTGCGCAAGGAATTCGGCGAGGGCAATTTCGAGCAGGTCACGCCGTCCGTCAGCCTGCTGGCCGAATTCCCGGTCGCCATCGTCGACAAGGTGGCGGACGCCAACGGCTCGCGCGACCTGGCCAAATCCTACCTCGAATTCCTCTACTCGCCGGCTGGCCAGAAAATCGAGGCCGTAAACGGATTGCGTGTCCACGATGAGGCTGTGAAGGCCGAATTCAAGGCCAATTTTCCGGAAGTCAGGCTGGTTACGGTCGAGGACGTGTTCGGCGGCTGGGATAAGGTCCAGGAGGAACATTTCGCTTCCGGCGGTCTGCTCGACCAGATCTACGGCAATCGCTGAACGCATTCCTTCAAAGAATGAAAGAGCCGGCCCTGCGCCGGCTTTTTTATTGATGGCCAGCCTCGCCCCACTTTAGCGAATTCCTGCCGCAGCACGAAAAGTCACGAAAAATCAATACGTTTTGTATTGTATATCAGTTCTCTGGATTCTATCTTGTGTGGCTTGGCGGACCAATTCGGGCCCAGGCTTCTGCACAATGCCGGCTGACGATATCGCCGCATGGCTACTCCAAGAACTGGCACGGGCATGCTCACGAAAAAAGGCAAATACGGTCTGAAGGCACTCGTTCACCTGTCGCGCCTGCCGCCCGAACAACTGGCTTTCGTGAACGATATCGCAGTGGCCAATCACATCCCCAAGAAGTTCCTCGACGCCATACTGGGTGAACTGCGCAATGCCGGCTTCGTCCAGAGCCGCAAGGGCAAGGACGGCGGCTATCGGCTGGCTCGCCCGGCCGCCGACATCAAGATCGGCCACGTCATCCGCGTGCTCGACGGGCCGCTGGCGCCGATCTCGTGCGCCAGCCGCACGCAATACCAGCGTTGCGAGGACTGCGACGAAACGACATGCGAAGTCCGCCACATGATGCTGGAAGTGCGCGAGGCCATCGCCGAGGTCCTCGACAACCGCAGCCTTGCAGCGATGCGCGACGCCGACAATGACGACTTCCCGGCCGACCTTGCCTCCAGGCTGCACGCGGGAACATAAGATTTAGAACCTGAGCGTTCCTGCGCTCACGCAGTCAGCGCAACGGCGCGGCGCGACTTCCACAACAGCGTCACCATGACGAGGACATTGAGCAGGTTCCAGGCGATGCCGTTGAGGAACGCCGCCGCATACGATCCGGTCAGATCGTAGATCCAGCCGGACATCCATCCGCCTATCGCCATGCCCAGGATGGTCGCCGTGATGACGATGCCGACGCGCTGCCCGGCTTCGGAGGCGGGCATGTATTCGCGCACGACGACCGCATAGCTGGGAACGATGCCGCCCTGCGACAGGCCGAACACCAGCGACACGACGTAAAGCGAAGCAAGGCCGTCGAAGGGTATGTAGAGCATCAACGCAAAACATTGCAGGACAGAGCCGAGCAGGACGGTCCTGACCCCGCCTATGCGGTCGGCGATGAAGCCGGAAGCGATGCGGCTGACAATGCCTGCAGCCATCATCATTGCCAGCATCTCCGACCCCCGCGCCACGCCGTAGCCGAGGTCCATGCAATAAGCCACCAGGTGGACCTGCGGCATCGACATGGCCACGCAGCAGCCAAGCCCGGCAATGACGAGCAGCACCTGCAAAGCGCGCGGCGACAGCGAGATCGGCTGCGCACGCCGCGCATTGCCAAGGCCGGCAAAGGCCTCGCGCGGCGCCGGGCGGCGCAGCGCCAGGATCAACGGCACCATGGTGACGAGGCAGATCACGCCGATGCCGGCATAGACGAAGCGCCAGCCTTGCGCCGCCATCGCCATCGGCATCAATGCCGGCCAGATGACCCCGGCAAGATAATTGCCGGCCGCCGCAATCGCCACGGCAACGCCTCGGCGGCGCTGAAACCAGTGCGAAATATCGGCAATCAGCGGTCCGAAGATGCAAGCCGTGCCTGTGCCGATGAAAAGGCCATGAACCAGCGAGAACTGAAGATTCGACTGCGCCAGCGAGGCAAGCAGGAAGCCGGTGCCAAGAGCGAGCGCCGAAACCAGCGCAGGCACCCAGTAGCCCATGCGGTCGATGGCGCGCCCGATGACGATATTACCGACGGCAAAGCCGACCATGGCGGCGGTGTAGGGCAGCGAGGCACTGGCGCGGTCGACGCCGAACTCGGCTTGTACGGAAGGCAGCACCACGACCACCGCCCACATGCCGACGCCGCCAATGGTGCCGAGCATCAGCGAAATGATCAACCGCAGCCAGGCATAGGGGCCGTCGATGGGCGAAACCTCGGAGGCAGGCGAAGAAGTGTGCAAGGTAGCCGCCATCCGGTTGCGTCATTTCAACGTTCACATCAAGCATAGCTGCTTGCAGCGCAGCACTGCTACGCCACGGACGGAAAGCCGTCGCTCCAACTCGACCTGTCGGAATTTGTGCCCCGCTGCCGCGGATCAGGCGCGGGAGAACACGCCTTCGCTGGTCAATTGCATGTTGGTCAAGGTGCGCTCGGCGTGGGTAAGACGCCAGTTGAGCATCTTTTGCGCATAGTCGCGCACGGTCGCCGCCATGTCCGGCCGGTCGGCAAGATTGTGCATTTCATGCGGGTCCGCCGCGAGGTCGAACAGAAGCGGCGGCAGGGCGGCGAAGTGCACGTACTTGTACCGCGCATCGCGGATCACCGCATAGCTGCATTCGTCGGAACTGATGCCAAGCGCGGCCTCGGCCCGCTGGGCCTTCACGGTGCGGAAGTCGTGCTCGAAAAACACCTCGCTGCGCCACACTTCCGGCGCGGCGCCGCGCACATGGCCCATCAGGGAAGCGCCGTCGCAACTGCGCGGCGTCGCAAGGCCCAGCCAATCCAGGATTGTCGGCATGACGTCGACCGCCTCGGTAAAGGCCTCGACCCGGCTTCCGCGCGCGGCATCGGCCTCCGGTCGTGGGTCGCGGATCACCAATGGCAAATGGAATGCCTGGTCGAAGTAGATTTCCTTGCCCCAAGTGTGATGCTCGCCCAGCATCTCGGCGTGGTCGCTGGTGACGACGATCAGCGTCCGCTCGTACTGCCCCGTCGCCTTGAGATGAGCGATGATGCGGCCGAGGTGGTGGTCCACTTCCGAGACCAGCCCGTAATAGGCGGCCCGCATCTGGCGGATTTCGAGGTCGTTGGCCGAAACCGGATCGAGCGGGCTGTGATCGTCGTATTTTCCCGGCTCGCTCAACCGTTCCAACTCGTAGGCGAGCAGCGGGTGCTGCCGCTTTTCCTCGGCAAGCGACGGCGCCCGTGCCGGGAATGCCACATCCTTCGGATCAACGAGCGCATTGTAGGGTTCGGGCGCAATCAAGGGCGGGTGCGGCCGGTAGAAGACGAAATGCGCAAACCATGGCGTTTGCTCGCGCTCCGATAGCCAATCGATGAAGCGATCGGTGAGGAAGGCGGTCTCGCTCTGCTCAGCCGGATATATGGCCGGAATGAAGCGGAAGCCGCGATCCTTCGGTAGATCGAAAGGCTGGCGCGGCTGAAAGGCATCGTCGCGGCCGTTGGGCAGGTTGTAGCCCTTCGTTTCGAGATCGGCCACCCAGGCCGCCATGTCGTCGGGCAGATGCAGCGCGGCATCGAAGCCGGGCATGACGCCCTTGTCGTAGCCGGTCAGCACCGGATCGTCCGGGTCGCGCCCGCGCGGATCCATGCTGGTGTCGGTGTAACCGAACAGGGCGGGTTCGTAGCCGGCCTTGCGCGCCTCCACCGCCACGGTGGTGTGACGGGCGTCAAGCGGCGTGCCGTTGCGGCCGGAGCGATGGTTCATCAAATAAAGGCCGGTGAGCAGGCTGGTGCGCGACGGACCGCACGGCGTGCACTGGCCGAAATGATTCTGGAACAGCACGCCGTCGGCGGCGAGCGCATCGAGGTTCGGCGTGCGGACATTGGGATGGCCAAGTGCCGAAATGCAGTCGGCCCGCCACTGATCGGCACAGATGAACAGGACATTCGGCTTCTGTGTCAAAGGCTTGGCCTCGTTTGCGGAATCAGGAGCGCAATTCAACCAACAGCTGAACTGTCAGGCAAGAGCCCTGTGCGCCTCAAGCATGCGGCGCGCGCTTTCCTCGTCGGTGATCAGCACGGTAGGCGCGAACAGGTTCATCGCACCGAGCAGCGCCTCGATCTTCTCCCGCCCGCCCGAGGTCAGGATGCGCATCGGCGCACGGCGCAGCCGCTTCACGTCCACGGACATGACGAGATCGTTGACCGGATGGTCGACGAGATCGCCGTTCTTGTCGAAGAAGTGGAACAAGAGGTCGCCGACCGCGCCGCGCGCAAGCAGCGCCTCCCGTTCGGCCTCCTTGAGGAAGCCGCCACGGTAGAACGTGGTCGCCGACGCAATGCCCCCGATGCTGACCAGCACCGCATCCAGGGAATCCGCCAGTTGGAAGATTTCCTGCAGGCCGCAGCGTTCGACCAGCGCCACCTTGGTTGCAACACTGTCCACCACCGCCGGCGTCGGGATGAGATAGCCGTCGCCCTGGAACACCTGGGCGAAGCGCCAGGCGAATTCGGCGGGGTTGAACCGGCGCGCCACACCGACGCCGCCGAGAAGCGAGATGACCTTGAAGTCGCTGAGCGACTTGGAATTGATGAACGGCAGGCTGCTGAACAGGGTCTGGCCCCAGCCGACCCCCACCCGCATGCCCGATTTCATCGTTTCGGACACGAAGCTTCCGGTTTTGGCCGCGATGGCCGGGATCGGATCTGCCTCAGGCGCCGACAGCGGCGCCACGATGGCCTGTTCGAGGCCGAAGGCCTTCTCCAGCGCCCGCTCCAGCCTGACGATCTCGACCAACTCGCTTTCGATGGCGATCTTGACCTCGGCGCGGGCCCGCGCTTCGGCCAGCATGCGCACCACCGTCACCCGGCCGACGCCCAGCACGTCGGCGATTTCGTTCTGGGTCATCTGCTCGATGAAATACATCCACGCGGCGCGAATCCGGAGACGGTCGCTGCGGTTCTCGCTGGCTACATGGTTGCCCGCCTGGACTTCGGCCGACTCAGAACTTTTGCGCGGCTTTCTTGCCAAAGCTTTGCTCTCCCCGGAAATTCTCTAGCCAAGACCCTTAGCGATTCAGCGCGCGTGCACAATATGGTCTATTGACCCCGCGGGCGCGATGGGAACAATCCTACTTTCGACGTTGCGCAAGTTCGGCGCGCCGTCCAGACCAAGCAGAGGCGTGAAATGCTGCGTGAAATCTCCGAAGAGGTGCGCATCAACCTGAAGGACCGGCTGCGCGACGTTCGCCACGCCATCCGCCAGCACCGCCATGACGGCGGCCGCTCGAATGCGGTGCCGCCGGCGGCGGGCAACAGTCCCGTGCCGTTTCCATTGCGTGAACTGGAGGGTCTGCTGGGCCATGCGGTCAGCGCCTTCGACGACGTCATGACGGCGGCCGAAACGCTGGTGCCGCATGAAGGACGCGCTGCGGCGCAGCCACGTTCGTTCGAAACCTATTTTCCGCTCAGGGGCAAGCAAAAAGCCCTGGCCGGAGAGCGGGCTTTCCGCCGCGACATGTATTACCTGGTCAAGGCAATGCTGGCGCGCAAGAACGCCAGCGCCGACCGCGTGCATGAGGCAAGCTTCGCCGCCGTTCACGCCGCAATGCTCAAGCGTTACCCCGACCTGATCGCGGCGCTCGGCAATGCAGCCGGCGAGACGGACCGCACCGCACAGGTGACGCAGATGTGCGCGGCTCTGGTCCTGGAATTTCTGCATCAGCGCCCGTTGCGCCTCGACATAGTGGAAGGCGCGGCCAAAAACCTGATCGAGGCCGAAAGCGCCTTGATCGTCTCGCTGCTGGCGCCGGCGGCGCTTGCCTGCGGGCTGGCCAGCATGGGAACGGCCGACGAACCGGACTGCGACCCGCTGGAAATCGCGGCGCTGGCCGTCGAAGCCAGGCTGGACCGGATCATTTCGGCTTGCCGCGCCACCGATCCGGTCGCCGAACTGACGCCTATCTTCGCGATGCTGCTGTTTCACCTGCGCTGAAACAGGCCCGCGGGCCGCCCTGGGATTCAGAAGCAAAGCCCTTTGAAAACAAGCAGGTGGCTTGGTCCGTTGAATCGGTTTCCACCAACGCCGGCATCTCATCAACTCGCCTTGCCCAATTCGGAGACGATTTTCTTGGCGCGCGGGATCGAGGCCGGGCTCATGCTGAGTTCGCTCAAGCCCATGCGCAGGAAGGCAGGAATGAGGTCGGGCCGGCCCGCCGCCTCGCCGCACATGCCGACCATGATGCCGGCTTCGACCCCGGCGCGCACCGTCATTTCGATCGCCGCCATCACAGCCGGATTGGCGACATCGTTGAGCTTGGCCACCGTCGGATTGAGCCGGTCGGCGGCCATGACATATTGGGTGAGGTCGTTGGTGCCGATGGAAAAGAACGCCACTTCCCTGGCCAATGCCGGCGCAATGAGCACCGCCGCCGGCGTCTCGATCATGACGCCGAGCGTAAACGGCGCGAACGCCGCACCCTGTGCTTTCAATTCGGCAGCGCATTCGTCGATCAGCAACCGCGTCCGGCGCACCTCCTCGATGTCGGAGACCATCGGCAGCATCACCTTGACGTTGCCGTGAACGGCGGCGCGCAGCAGCGCGCGAAGTTGCCGCTTGAAGATATCCGGCCGGTCGAGGCACATGCGGATGCCGCGCCAACCGAGAAACGGGTTCTCCTCCTCCGGAAACTCGATGCCGGCGATCGGCTTGTCGCCGCCGATGTCGAGCGTGCGCACGATGACCGGATAGGGCGCGAACGCCTTGGCCAGCGCGCCATAGGTTTCGGCCTGCATGTCTTCCGATGGCAGGTGCATGTGGCGCATGAACAGAAGCTCGGTGCGGAACAGCCCCACCCCCATCGCGCCGGCCTCTTTGGCCGCTTCGATTTCTTCCAGCGAGCCCAGATTGGCCGCCACTTCGATGATTGTGCCGTCGGCAAGCGTCGGCACGGTGTCCTTGAACACCGAAAGCGCATCGCGCTCGGTCGTCGCCTCGCCCATGCGTCTTTCGTAGTGGGCACGCGTTGCGGCATCGGGATCGGCAATGACCGCCCCGGAATTCCCGTTGACCGCGACCGTTTTTGCCGAACGCAGTTCGGCGACCCGCTCTCCAAGCCCGAGCACCGCCGGGATGCCGTGCGAGCGCGCGATGATGGCGATATGCGACGTCGCCCCGCCGTGACCGCAAACGATGGCGCCGATTCGCTTCAACGGCGCACGCGCAAGATCCCACGCGCCGATATCGTCGGCGATGAGCACAGCGCCTTGGGCAATCCGTTCGAGGCTGACATCGTCCTGGCCAAGCAGGGCGAGGCAAATCTGCCGCCCCACCGCCTGCATGTCGTCGGCGCGGGCGTTGAGATAAGGGTCTTCGACCGCACCGAATTCGTCGGCCAGCCTTGAACTGACGGCGATGGTGGCGGCAACCGCATCGGCGCGATCGCGGATCATGGCAACCGTGTCGCCAACCAGCGTCTCGTCGCCAGCGATATCGCGCAGTGCCGCAACGATGCCGCGATCGCCGCCCGCCAGCGTCTCGTCGGCCAGGACCTTGTCCATGCGCGCCCGCACGGCGGCGATTGCCGCCATGAAGCGCTCGATCTCTGGCTCGATCTCATGCGCCGCCAATGTACGCGCTTCAGTGCCGATTTCCGGCGGGAAATGCGCGAAGGCAGGTCCCAGATGCACACCCTCGCTGGCGGCGATGCCGACAAGCCCGGCTTCCGTGGTTGGCCCGGCTTCCGTGGTTGGTACGGCTTGAGGTTCCGGTGAGGCAAGCTGTGGCGCCTGAACCGGCGCGCTGTCGCCCTTGAGCGCGTCCTGCTCGTCCAGCCCGGCCAGCGGATTTTCCAGATAGCCGATCAGCGCCTCGACAGCCTCGATGGCGTCCGCTCCATTGGCCCGGACGGTGACTTCCTGCCCTTCCTTGACGCCGAGCAGCATCAGCTTGACGGAACTCTTGGCGCTGACGGCCTTGCCGTCCTTGACGATATCGACATCGGATTCGAAGCTCTTGGCGAGTTTGACGAACCTTGTGGCCGGACGGGCGTGCAATCCTTCGTGCACTCTGACGATCGTCGAGCGTTCCATACAAATACTCTGCTTCTTCATACCGCCTGATTTCAGGCCGCGATGGTGATGACCGTGTCCAGCTTCAATGCCGCGACAAGTTCATCCGTCTCGACCGGCGACGCGCAGATCTCGCCCGGTCTTTCGGCGCTGTCCGCGCCGTTGAACGAAATCACGACGTGCCCCATCTCGCGCACCTTGGCCCAGGCGCTCGGCCCGATGGCGGTGATGGTGGCGGAAACGGACCCGATGGCGATCGACGCACCGACCGGCGGTGCGCCGTCGCTGGGCCCTTGCTCCGTTTTGTGCAGAACGGACACTTCGGCCAGTTCCGGCGGCGAGCCATCCGCAAACAGGATGATGACGCCGCCTTCGGCGAGGTCCGCCACTTCGGGCCCGATGGCCGTAACCCGTGTTCTCAAGAGAACTGTCATGTGGCGAACCTCTTTTGGTTTCTTAAAGGACGAACAGGCTGACCACCCATGCGAACAGCACGGAGACCGGACCCATGACCTGGCGGCTGATCAGCACCGCCGGCACGCCGATCTCGATCGTCTTGGGCTTGGCTTCGCCAAGCGCCAGTCCGACCGGCACGAAATCGCAGCCCACCTGGGTGTTGTAGGCAAACAGCGCCGGCAAGGCCATTGCGGGCGAGATCGTGCCGTTGGCGATCTGCGGGCCGATGATGGCGACGCCGATCACCTGCGCGATCACCGCGCCCGGTCCCAATATGGGCGACAGGAACGGCAGGCCGCAGATGGCCGAGATGATCAGGAGGCCGATGATGTTGTTGGCCAGCGGCCCCATCGGTTGCGCCAGCACGTCGCCGATGCCGGTATAGAGGATCAGGCCGATCAGCATGGTCACGAACGCCATGAACGGTAGGACGTTCCTGATGATCTGGTCGATGGTGCGGCGGCCGGCATTGAAGAAGATGCCGACCACGCGGCCCATGACGCGGCCGATCGAACTGATCAGGTTCACGAAGCCGCCCTCGTTCGGCAACGCTGCCGGTCCGGTGGAAGCCTTGTCGCTGTTGCTGGAAACCATGGATGCTGCTCCCCCTGCAGTCGTCGCCGCTTCGGACCCGTCCGCCATGGTCACATTGGCGGCTTTAACGCCGGAAACGTAGATGTCTTCCGTGATGAACTGGGCCAGCGGCCCGGCTTGTCCAACCGGCGTCAGGTTGACGGTCGGGATACGCTTGCGCGGATAGACGCCGCACCGCGCCGTGCCGCCGCAATCGACGACGACCACTGCCATCTCGCTTTCGATGGGCGGCGCCTTGAAGCCGTCCACGGCCTCGGCCCCGGTCATTTCCGCAATCAGCGCGGCGACCGGATGAATGCCGCCGCCGGTGACCGAAACCACCTTGCTGCGCTGCTCGGTCGGCTGGATGACGAGCGGGCCGCCCCAACCACCGGAGCCCTTGGAGATCTTTACGGCTTTATATGTCTTGGCCATATTGTCCTCCCGCCCGCTCACAACTCAACGCCCTGGCGGCGTGCCATGATCGCTGTGATGCGTTCGGTCAGCATGCCCTTGAACAGGATGACGACGAGGCCGACGATGGCGTACCAGATCGCCACCTGGATGTGGTAACCGCTGGCGACTGCGCCTTTCTTCTCAAGTTCGAGAAGCGCCACCAGAATGCCGCCCCAGACGAAATATTCGCCCGGATTGATGTGCGGAAACAGGCCGAGCGGCGGGTGCACGTAGGACACGGCCGCGTCGTAGAAGGCCGGCTTGTGCTTTTCTTCCAGGAACGATCCGAAGGTATAGGCCATCGGGTTGGTCAGGAAGAACACGGCCAGCAGCGGCAGAACCGTGTAGCGGGTCAGCGCAATCCTGCCGGCGCCGCGCGCAAGGCCATGCACGCGCTCCTCGCCGACAAGTTCGGTGATGGCATAAAATGCCGTCATCAAAACCACGAGCGTGGGGATGATGCCGGTGACGAAACCGGCAAAGACCTCGCCGCCCTTCTGGAAGATGCCGATGAAGTATTTGCCGATGGCAGTCAGCCAGCCAAGCTGTTCTTCCTGCTGCACCTCACTCAGTTTTTCCCTGAACTGGTCGACCGTGATATTGCCAGTGTCGGCTTGAGCCAGGATGACGAGATGGTCTGAAGCATGCTCCAAGGCAAGCTTGCCGTGCAAAGCAGCATCCTGGGCCATCGAGCCTGCGACATGCAGGTTCTGCACGGCCATGTCGGCATGCTGCGCCAACATTAAAAATACAGACATTTTTCCTCCTAATGCCGCGCGTTCCGTACGATTTCGGCCGGCTTGCGGCGCCCTCTATGCGCTTGCTGCACTCAAGCCGGGCGAACCCGGCTTTCTCCCCGGCTCCGACCGTGCCCGGTCGACCTGCTCGATCGCCCGCTTCACGGCCTCGGCCACACCGGGCTCCCCCTCCCCGAAAATCGCGGGGCTGGACCGGATGCTGTCGAGGGTTGCCCCTTCGAATTCCTCATGGCGCTTGAACTTGGTGAACACCGACCGGCCGCTCATGACCAGCAGCCTGCGCACGATCAGATCGGGCGTCACCACCAGCAGGACGATCGTGCCCTTGCGGAAGCGGCCGCGGCTGTTGCCCGCGCCGACGAAACCGTCCCTGTACTTCTCGGTGATGCCCTTGAAGACGTCGGTATAGTGGCGCATCTGCAGCCAGACGCCGAGCGCCTGCAGCCCCCAGACCACCGCCAACAGCAACAACGCCCATTGCCAGATTGCCATCAGGCCCTTCCTCCCAAGCCACCGCGCGGCCGCACGCTCGTTGGCGAAACATGCCTAATTAGAGAACATTTGTTTTCTTGAGTGTCAATATGTATGATTTAACAGCACGGTTGGCATGGCAGATCGGCATGTTAGAATCACCCCGCAACAGGGATTTGGCGATGGATATTCGGTTCAAGGACGAGTTGGCGTCAATGCCCGACCTGCGCCATCGGCTGAGGCGATTGCGCTGGTTTCGCGCCACTTTTCGCGCCAGCGCCCGCGCAGTGACGGAGGCGTACGGCGTCCGCTTCGCCATCGACGACGCCAGGCTCACCCGCGCCTTCCTCGACTGGATCGAGATCGCGGAGGCTGAGAAACGGTTCGCCGAAATCAACCGCGCCGATTTCATCGTCTTTGCCGCCGGGCTCGTTTTGCGCGAATTGATTCGCCACGATCCGGCCAAGGCAACCGGCGAAGCGGCGCACCCAAACGAAGGGACCGCAGTCCCGCAGAGCACGGAGGAAATCGTGCGCTTCTGGCCCGAAGGCTTCCTCTATACCAACTACTGCGTCTCGGCAGTGGCGGCTATCCACGAACAGGAATTCGGCGCCGCTCCAGCCATCGACAAATGCGCCGACGACCTGCGCACCTGGTGGTCGTATAGGGAAAACGTCACCGAAATGCCGGCCTATGCGGTGGCTTTCCTCGACCGCTTCCTCGGCAGCGAGCCGAACTGGATCGCGCCCGACCATGTGCCATCGCGGCGCGCCATGCAGCAGGTGCTGCAATCGCTGTCAGGTGGAACTCCGGCAGGGTTGCCCACACGGTAATCCGCCGGCGCTATTGAACATTCGCCTTTTCACCGATAGCGATGTTCATGGTTTCCCGGCATGGAGAAGGTCGCGCGTGGCTGCACCCCAACTGATCATTTTCGACTGCGACGGCGTGCTGGTGGACAGCGAGCCGCTGGCGGCAATCGCTTATGAACGCGTCTATGAGAAGCACGGCATGAGCGGCGTCACAGCCGACGTCATTGCCCAGTGCATCGGCATGAAGCAGGCCGACATCATCGTGCGCATCAAGGAACTCACCGGCCATCAGTTTCCGGCCGACGCCGACGACGATATATGGGCCGAGACAAAGGCCCTGTTCACCGAGCAATTGACCCAGACACGCGACCTCGCCGCATTCCTGTCGTCGCTGAAAGCGAAGCGCTGCGTGGCGTCGTCCTCGTCGCTGGAGCGCATCCATCACAGCCTCGACGTCACCGGGCTGGCGCCATTCTTCGGCGACGCGATCTTTTCGTCGTCGATGGTCAAGCGCGGCAAACCCGCGCCCGACATCTTCCTGTTTGCAGCCGAGAAGATGGATGCCGATCCGGCCAATTGCGTGGTGATCGAGGATTCGCCCTTCGGTGTTGAAGGCGCGGTCGCCGCCGGCATGGCGGCACTCGGCTACACAGGCGGCGGCCACAGCTATCCCGGCCACGGCGAAGTGCTGTCTGCGCGGGGTGCGACGGCGATTTGCAAGGACTGGATCGAAGTTGGCAACCAGCTTGGCAGACTGGGCTTTACCGCCTGAACCAGTCTCTTCGCTTCAAAGGCTGGAGATCAAGCCGTCGCCAAGGCGCGTTTCGCCGAACCAGTTCAGACGGTTGATGCTGACCGAGCCGGTGTCGATAACGCTGTTTTCGTCGCCCGGCATGGTGGCATGCGCCCGCCCGCGCGGCACAATTATGACAGTGCGGTCGCCGTCGCTTTCGACCACTTCGGCAGTGCCAGCGATCTTGTCGCGCCCGATGCGCGGCTGGCGGATTTCAGCCGGCAAGGCGGTCGGCAGGTTGATGCTGAGCCAATGGCCTTCGACCGCCCATTCTGCCCGCCGTTTCCACAGCGAACCGACGAGATTTGCCAACCAGGCCTCGTCATCGGCACCGATGGTCGGGTTCTTCACGCGCGAGAAACCGATGGCGGGAACGCCCCAGAAGGTTGCTTCGCGGGCGATGCCGAGCGTGCCGGAATAGGCGAGGTCTTCGGCCACGTTGCGGCCGTCATTGACGCCGGCGAGCACGAGGTCCGGCTTGCGCTCATCCTTGAACAGCCAGGCCATTGCCGCCACCACGCAGTCGGCGGGCCGGCCCGAGCAGGAGAAACGGCGTTCGTCCCGGCGTTGCATGACAAGCGGCTGGGCGAGCGTGAGCGACGGCCCCGCAGCGGTGTGCTTCTTTTCCGGCGCCACCACCCAGACGTCGTCGCTTAGCCGCCGCGCCGCATCCGCAAGGCGAGCGATACCCGGCGCATCGATCCCGTCATCGTTGGAAATCAGGATTCTCACGCGGTTTCTCCTTCCGTTACGACCAGCCGGTCGCCAGTACGGCACCCGGTCCGCAGGGCGGCAATGTATTGTCCAAGCCGCGCCAGATCTTCCGGCCCGCAGGAATGGCCAAGCACCGGCGGACGACCCGCTTTTTCCCATATCGCAACATTGCCCGACACGGTCGGATGCGTCGGCATCCTGATCCAGTCGGCGCGGCCCTTGGCATGGAGGACGTCGCCCGGCGTTCCAGCCGGCAGATGACCGCTGAGCAGGATCGGGAAGCCGGATGCATCGGCCAGCGCAATGAGCCGCGAAGAGGGTCCTGCGCGCCCCATCCCGTCATCGGCAAGCAAGGGACACTCCGGCAAGGGCTGGCCGTCCGTCCAGTCGACAGCGTGAACGAGGCGCTGGCGCAGCACCTCGCCGATACCCGACTTGAGCGCCGCCCCCGCTTCGATCTGCGCCTGCAAGGACGCGCGCATCGAGGCATGGATGGCGAAGCGGCCCGGCATCGCGGCGATCAGTTCGAGCGAGCGTCCCGACAGCGGCGTCGGCAACAGGCAGCCGCTGCCATGTGCCTTGATCCACCCGGCAATTTGCGCAGCGCGTTCGGTGCCCGATACCGGGTCGGCACCGTAGGACGCATCCAGCATCACCAGATCGCAAGGCGGGATGGGGTCCATGACAAAGACGGCGCTGTCGGGCACCACGTCGGCGCAATAGACGACGCTGCTTTCCTCGTCTTCCACCGCAAACCAGACCCCGCCGACCACGTGGCCGGAGCGTCCGGTGCGGATGCCGAGACCGGCGACATCCAGAACGTCGCCCGGTTCGAACAACTCAATGCGCCGTTCAGGAAACGGAAATGCCCGCAAAAGCTCTGGCTCGGCATAGGCTTCGAGTGTCGCGGGCGCTTCGTCCATCGTTTCCGCCGTCATCAGGATGCGGCCGGAAAAGCCCTTCGACAGCAGCCAGTTCAGCGCCCCGACGTGATCTTCATGCGCGTGCGAGATGAGCACCGCATCAAGATCGGCAATGGACTCTGCGTGCGGATAATAATCCTCGCCGCTCGCACCGACCTTGATGCCGGCGTCGAGCATGACGCGACGCCCGTCACGGCCGACGACGACGCTGGTCCGGCCCTTTTCGCCAAACCCGCCGGCAAGTTCTATCGCCAGCGTCATGCCGACTTTCCGTTCGGAATGAGCCAGCCGGAAACGATCTTCAGGCGAAGTTGCGATCCGGCTTCGAACGCCCCCGGCTCCGGTCGCTCGACATGCAGATTGAGGTTTGGGTCAAGGGTTGGCGAAAGCTCCACACGCACCGCACCGCCCTTGTAGATGGCGCGTGTGACGGCGGCGTCGAAACCCGCCTCATCCTTGCCGGCGATCTCCAGTTCGGAGGAGCGTATGCAGATTTTCGCATCCGTGCGCGGCTGTTCGCCGGGGCGGCAGCGGATCACGACCTCATGCCCCAGCACCTCGACGCGCGCATGCCCGGTCTGTTCGGCGCTCAGCACCTTGGCCGGAAGAACGATGCCTTGCGCGATGAAGGAGGCCACCATTTCGTTGGCCGGCTCGCGGTAGAGGTCGCGAGGGGTGGCAAGCTGCGCCAACCGGCCGTGATCCATGACCGCGATGCGGTCGGCCAGCGCCATCGCCTCCGCCTGGTCGTGGGTGATGTAGACGATCGTCGTGCCGGTGCGCTTGTGGAAATCGGCGAACTCGTCTTCCATCGAGGCGCGCAGATGAACGTCGAGATTGGCCAGCGGTTCGTCGAACAGCACCAGCGAAGGTGTTGCGACCAGGCAGCGCGCCAGCGCGACTCGCTGCCTTTGCCCACCGGACAGATTAGCGGGCCGGCGGTCGGACAGGCCGTCCAGATTGACCAGCGCCAGCGCGTCCGCCACCCTTTGGCGCGCGACGGCCTTGTCCACCTTGGCCACTTTCAGCGAATAGCCGACATTCTCGGCCACGGTCATGTGCGGCCACAAGGCATAGTTCTGGAAGACGATGCCGACCCGCCGCTTTTCCGGCGGTACGCTGCCGCTGGCATCGGAGACGACATCGCTGCCAATACGAATCTGACCCGAACTGATTTTCTCGAAGCCGGCGACGAGCCTGAGCAGGGTCGTCTTGCCGCAGCCGGAAGGGCCGAGAACGGCAAGGAATTCGCCGTCGCGAACGTCGAGCGACACATCCTTGACGGCATCGTAGTCGCCGAAGGTCTTGGTCACATTGGCGATGGTCAGTCCCGCCATGGCAGCACTCCGCTGGGAAGATAAGGGGCAAGCAGGTTGGTCACCAGCATGAGGACGAACGTGATCGCCACGGTGATGGCCGACATTGCCGCCGCATAGTTGGAATCGCCGCCCTGCTCGAAGGAGAACATTACCACGCCGATGGTCTCAGAGCCGGACGACCACAAAAGCGCCGAGACCGTCAGTTCGCTGAGCGCGGTCATGAAGATGAGCAGGCCGCCCGCAATCGCCGCCGGCGCAACCAGCGGAAACACGATTGTTCGCAGCCGTATGAATAACCCTGCCCCGGCAACCTGGGCCGCTTCCTCAAGCGCCCGGTCGATCTGGTGGTAGCCGCTGACGGTGGGCCGCAGCGCCAGCACTAGGAAACGGGCGAGATAGGCGTAGAGGATGATCCAGACGGTATTGTAGAGTTGGATGCCGGTGAACGGGATCGGCCGCAGGAACATCAGCAGCGCTGCGATGGCGAGCACCACGCCGGGCAGCGCATAAGGCAGTTCGATCGCTAGGTTGACCAGCCTGATCCACCTTTGCCTGCCCCAGGCGATCAGATAGCCGACGGGCACGGCAACGAGAACGGCGAACGCCGCCGCCGCGATCGACAAGGCGAAGCTGTTGAAGAAGGCGCGCCGCGACCCGGCATGCTCGAACAGAATGAAACGATAATTGTCGAGCGTGGCGGTCGCGGTTGAAAGCGGAATGCCATAGCCGGGCACCAATGACGTCAGCATCAGGCCGAACAGCGGCAGGACGAGGATCAGAACGATCAGCAGCCATATGCCTGCTTCGACCGGCGCTCGCCAGCGCCCAAGTTCGTATGGCTCGGCCGGCAGCGAGGTGGACGAGATGCGGTAGTCGCGCCTGCGGCTCATGATTTCCTGGGTAACGATGCCGGCCATGGCGATGACGCCGATCAGGACGGAAAGGAACGCCGTCTCCCCCAGTACCGCCGGGCCGCCGCCGGCAAGCTTCTGGTAGATCAGCGTCGGCAGGACGAGATAGTTGGCGGGAATGCCGAGGAAGGCAGGAATGCCGAAATTGCCGACGCATGACACGAAAGCCAGCGCCGCAGCCGCCATGATCGACGGCGTCATCAGCGGCAGCACGACCGTGCGCAGCACGGTGAACCAGCCGGCACCGCCTGCCCGCGCGGCTTCGACCAGTTCACGCGGCAGCTTGCGCAAACCGGCACGCACGAGAAGGAACACCAACGGCCCATACTGCACGCCGAGCAAAAGGATGATGCCTTGCGTGGAATAGAGCGGATTGCGGGTGCCGAGCGGCGGCGCGATGCCGAGCAGCTTCAGCAGGGGACTTGCCGGGCCGAACAGTTGCAGCCAGGCCAGCGCCGTCACCTGCGGCGCGATCATCAGGGGCATGACATAGCAAAGGATCAGCGCGCCGCGTCCGCGAATGTCGGAAAGCGTCACCAGAAGGGCAACGAAGGTGCCAAGCGCGACGGCGAGCACCGTGCCGCCGATGCCGACGACAAGTGTGTGCCATGTCGCCACCCAGGTCGCGGAACTTGACAGACCCAACCGGATTGCGGTGTCGGACACCACGCCCCCCGGTGCCACGACCTCCTTCAAGAGGCGCAGCATCGGCAGCAGCGACAAAAGCACGATGACAAAGGCTACCGCCGCCGTCAGGGCCATTTCCTGGCCCCGGCTTTCCTTCACCCTTGCGGTCATGGTTGCGTTCCTAACGAATGCGTGACGGCTGCACGGCAAACCGGGAGCTTTGCCCGTTTGTGTTTGCCGAGGGATCATGCGTCGTTCCTGCGCGGAAACGATGCGGCGTTCGCTGCGGCAACACCATGCGCCGCAGCGAACAGCTAACGATCGGTCAACCGCCGAACATCTCCGAGAACTTGGCCTTGTCGGCCTCGGTTGCGCCGACGATCGCCTTGGTGTCGAACGACATCACCTTGACGGCAACGCCTTCAGGCAGCCAGGCTGGACGGCCGACAGACGCCTTGGCCGGCAGGTAGCCCATGTCCAGCGCCAGCTTCTGGCCTTCATCCGAGAGGATGAAATCGACGAAAGCCTTGGCGCCTTCGGCGTTCTTGGCGGTCTTCATGATGGCAACCGGCTCGGTCACGGCAGGCACGCCTTCCTCAGGGAACACGAACTCGACCGGAGAGCCTTTCGCCTTCGCATTCATGGCCATGAAATCGACCAGGATACCGTAGGGCTTCTCGCCGCTCGCCACCGACTTCAGCACCGCGCCATTGCCGCGAACGCTGACGGTGTTGTTGTCCTTGAGCTTCTGGAAGAAGTCCCAACCATAGTTGCTGTCGCCGGTGAAGCCGGACAGAAGATATGCGGCCGCGCCCGAATAGAGCGGGCTCGGCATGACGAGGCCATCCTTGTATTCCGGCTTGGCAAGGTCTGCCCAATGCGCCGGCTTCTCGGCCGCGCCGGTGTTGTAGGCGATACCGGTGGTGATCAGCTTGGAGCCGAAATAGGTCTTGTCTTTGTCATAGGCGTCGGCCTCAAAGCCATCGAGCTTGGCCTCGGGATACGCGAGCAGCCTGTCGTCTTTCTTCAGCAGTTCCATGCTGACCGCATCGGCGATCAAAAGCACGTCGGGCTGCGGGCTGTTGGCGGCGAATTCGGCGGCCAGCTTGGTCATGACATCGCTGGTGCCGGAACGGTAGATGTTCACTTCGGTGCCGGGATGAGCGGCCTTGAAGGCATCGACCGTCTTGGCCGCATCCGCTTCTGGCTGCGACGTGTAGAGGGTGAGCGTATCGGCGCTGGCCGATCCTGAAACGAGCATGGCGGCAACCGCGACCTGGCTTGCCAATAGGGTGATGAAACGCGTCTTCATAGAGACCTCCTGATCCTTTGTGCATGGCGTCTCCGGTTCCTGGCCCGGACAAAGCCTGCTCCTCCCTGCACGGCGTATATGACCCGTGGATGACAACACGCCTGCCTTCATATGATATGTTCATTTGTTCGTTGTCAAATACAAATGAACATTGTTAGAGTGACAAAATCGTCACGCGCGAAGTTCACAATAAGCGCAACGATAAGGCGCGAATGCGCAGGAGCAAAGCGCGATGGGCAAAGACAGACCGAGCGAGGCCGATGGCGGCGTGCCGATGGTGTCCTCCGACCTGAACGTCAAGACGGCCTGGCTCTATTATGTCGAGGGACTGACCCAGGAACAGATCGCGGCGAAGCTGAACGTCAGTCGCGTGAAGGTCATGCGCACACTTGCCGCCTGCACCGCCGAAGGGGTGGTGGTCACCACCATCAATGCGGAAACGGCCGGACAGGTTGCGCTCGAGCGCGCCCTTGAAAAGCGCTGGAAGCTTGACGCTGCCGTGGTCGTGCCGACGCCATCGGGCACGGAACATCTGGAAAAGGCGATCGGCCATGCCGTCGCCCTTTATCTCGGCGAGCAAATGCAGGACGGCATGACGCTGGCCATTGGCGGCGGCGCGACGCTGCACGCCAGCCTTGCCTTCATGGCCAGGCGGCAGCTCAGGTCCGCCTCGGTGATCGGCCTGGTCGGCAGCCTGCCGCACTCGCAGTGGATCAACCCGTCGATCGTTGCCGCCAAGGTGGCTGAAGTGTTCGGCGTCGACAGCTACCAGATCACCGCGCCGGTGATGGTTCACGACCCGGCTTTGCGCGACCTTTTGTGGGCACAGCCGGAACTGCTCGATGTCAGACAGCGTGCCGCCGGTGCCGACATAGCGCTGATCACCGTCGGCGAGGTATCGCCCGACGCGACCATATTCCGCCATGCGATTGCACCGGCAGCGCTCATCCCCTCGCTGAAGGCCAAGGGCGCGGTGGCCAACATCCTGTCCTACTTTATCGATGCGGCCGGCAAGCTGGTGGAACACGAGGTCAACGACCGCGTCATGGCTATTGGCCTCGACGTCGTAAGCGCCGTTCCCAATGTCGTTCTGGCCGCCGGCGGGCGGCACAAGATCGCGGCGATACGCGCGGCGCTGAAAGCCGTCGACGCCAATGTGCTGATCACCGACAGCGAGACGGCGAAGGCGCTCAGCGAAGGCTAGATCAAGCCGCGCTCGCGCAGGAAATCATCGACGCCGACATGCGTCATTTCCTCGAATTCCTCGATCGCCTCGGCCATGCGCCGGCGCTGGCTGGCCAGCAGCGTGAACACCTGCCGCATCTCGCCCGAGACGCCAAAACGGCTCCAGCGTTCGGCAATATGGGCCGGCAGCCCGATTTCAGTGCAGAATGCTTCCAGGCTGTCATAGCCCAGGCCGCGCACGAACGCCTTGGTGTCCTCCGGCGACATGCGTTCCTCGAAGGCGTGGTCGTGCAGGCGCTGGGCCATCAACCTGATGTCGGCCGGCGACGCACCCATGACCTTGGAAACAAAATTCCTGACTTCCAAAGGGCTGAACGGAGGCATGGACAGAATTCCTCTTGAACCAATCGCCGCCCGCAGAGCCGGGAGGCATTCCATATCGTCAACCCAATATAGCCGATCTTGCAGATCGGTCACTGTGGAAGATCAAACGGCGGCCAGAAAGATGGCCCGCAGATCGACTGTGCCCTGCCCTACACCAGCATGGCCATCGGGTTTTCGATGAGGCGCTTGAAGGCGCCGAGCAGTTCGGCGCCCAGTGCGCCGTCGACCGCCCGGTGATCCGTCGACAAGGTCACCGACATGATGGTGGCTATTCTGATCTCGCCGTTCTTGACCACCGCCCGCTCCTCGCCTGCCCCGACCGCAAGGATCGTCGCATGC
Source organism: Mesorhizobium sp. Root157 (assembly GCF_001427385.1). GTDB lineage: Bacteria > Pseudomonadota > Alphaproteobacteria > Rhizobiales > Rhizobiaceae > Mesorhizobium. Next base: position 459 of record NZ_LMGJ01000035.1, on the reverse strand, counting down.
GGCGGGTTGATGACGGCGGCAAAATCCTTGATGCCGAACATGCCGAGGTTCGACACAGCCGTCGTGCCGCCCTGGTATTCCTCCGGCTTCAGCTTGCGGGTCCGGGCCCGCGCGGCCAGGTCCTTCATCTCGTTGGAGATYRCMGACAGGCTCTTTTCCTCGGCCCGCCGCACGATCGGCGTGATCAGTCCGCCSGGGATCGACACCGCCACCCCGACATCGGCGTGCTTGTGCTTGACCATGGCGCTTTCGGTCCAYGACGCATTGGCGTCCGGCACCTGCGCCAGCGCCAGCGCCATCGCCTTGATGATCATGTCGTTGACCGACAGCTTGTAGGCCGGCGCCTCGCCCTTTTCGGTCTTSTTGACCGGGGCTGCATCGTTGAGTTGCTTGCGCAACGCCAGGAGCGCGTCGAGTTCGCAGTCGAGCGTCAGGTAGAAATGCGGGATGGTCGACTTG
>NZ_LMGJ01000034.1 GCF_001427385.1 Mesorhizobium sp. Root157 | reverse complement strand
CGACGCGGTGACAGAAGCAGAAGCGGCTTTCGCACCACCATCGGCTATCGCAGCATCAACATCGGCCTTGACCACACGTCCGCGCGGGCCACTGCCGGCCAATGCGGAAATGTCCACGCCGGCATCCTTTGCGATGCGGCGGGCAAGTGGCGAAGCGAAGACACGGCCCTCGGCAGAAGCGGCAGCGCCATTTGGCTCTACCGGCTTTGCAGCCGAAGCGGGTGCGGTTTGAGCAGGCGTGGCAGTGGGGGCAGGTTCAGCTTTGGATGCCTCGGCCTTCGGCGCTTCCGCCTTGGCAGGAGATTCGCCGCCGCCTTTTGCAGCAGCAGCGGCATCCTCGCCATCCGCTGCCAGCACGGCGATCAGCGCATTGACCTTCACGCCCTCGGTGCCGGCAGGAACGACGATCTTGGCAACGGTTCCTTCATCGACGGCTTCGACTTCCATCGTCGCCTTGTCGGTCTCGATTTCGGCAATCACGTCGCCGGGCGAGACCTTGTCGCCTTCCTTAACCAGCCACTTGGCGAGATTGCCCTCTTCCATCGTAGGTGAAAGGGCGGGCATGGTGATGTTGATCGGCATGTTGTCCTCCCGCCCGGCCTATCGATAGGTGACGGCTTTCACCGCCTCGACCACTTCGCCGACATTCGGCAAGGCCAGCTTTTCCAGATTGGCCGCATAAGGCATCGGCACATCCTTGCCGGCGATCGTGATGACCGGCGCGTCGAGGAAGTCGAAGGCCCGCTGCGACACCTGGTTGGCGATGTGGTCGCCCACAGACGATTGCGGAAAACCTTCCTCCACGACGACCAACCGGTTCGTCTTCTTCACCGATGCGATGATGGTATCCAGATCGAGCGGACGAATGGTCCTCAAATCGATGATCTCCGCATCGATACCCATCTTGGCCAATTCCGCCTCGGCCTTGACAGCATAGGTCATGCCGATGCCAAACGAGACGATGGTGACGTCCTTGCCCACCTTGTGGACGCGCGCCTTGCCGATCGGCAGGACGAAATCGTCCAGCTTCGGCACATCGAACGATTGGCCGTAAAGGATTTCGTTCTCGAGGAAGATCACCGGATTGGGATCGCGGATCGCAGCCTTGAGCAGACCCTTGGCGTCTGCCGCAGTGTACGGCATCACCACCTTAAGTCCGGGAATATGGCTGTACCAGGCCGCGTAGCACTGCGAGTGCTGGGCTGCGACGCGCGCGGCAGCCCCGTTCGGGCCACGAAAGACGATCGGCGCGCCCATCTGGCCGCCCGACATATAGAGTGTCTTGGCGGCCGAGTTGACGATCTGGTCGATGGCCTGCATGGCGAAGTTGAAAGTCATGAACTCGACGATCGGCTTCAGCCCGGCAAAGGCGGCGCCGACACCGACGCCGGCGAATCCGTGCTCGGTGATCGGCGTATCGACAACGCGCCGGTCGCCGAATTCCTGCAACAGGCCTTGTGTGATCTTGTAGGCGCCCTGATATTCGGCGACTTCCTCGCCCATGACGAAGACATCCGCGTCACGGCGCATTTCCTCGGCCATCGCGTCACGCAGCGCTTCGCGCACGGTCGTCGAAACCATTTCCGTTCCGGCAGGAATGTCGGGGTCGGCGGCAACTTCTGTTTTGGGCGCCGCGGCAACCGGTTCGGCCGCCGGCTTGGCTGGTGCGACCTCGGCGACAGGCGCATCGGTTTTTGCAGCCGCTGCGGGTGCGGCCATATCGCCCGCACTTTCCCCGTCAGCCAGCAATACGGCGATGGGCGTATTCACCTTGACGCCTTCGGTGCCGGCGGCGACCAGGATCTTGCCGAGGATGCCCTCATCGACCGCCTCGACTTCCATCGTCGCCTTGTCGGTTTCGATCTCGGCGATCACATCACCGGCGACAATCTTGTCGCCCTCGTTCTTCAACCATTTGGACACATTGCCCTCTTCCATCGTTGGCGAGAGGGCAGGCATGAGAATTTCGATCGGCATTTGCCCTCTCCCTTAAAGCACGATGTCGGTCCAGAGTTCGGATGCATCCGGCTCCGGATCGGTCTGGGCGAAGTCTGCGGCATCGGCGACGATGTCGCGGACTTCCTTGTCCGCGGCCTTCAATTCGTCTTCCGTTGCCCACTTCTTGGCAATGAGGCGCGCCTTCACCTGCTCGATCGGATCATGTTCGGAGCGCATCTTTTGCACTTCCTCCTTCGAGCGATACTTGGCGGGATCCGACATGGAGTGGCCGCGGTAGCGATAGGTCTGCATTTCAAGAATGATCGGGCCATTGCCGCCACGGCACCATTCCGTCGCCATGTCGGCAGCGGACTTCACCGCGCGCACATCCATGCCGTCGACCTGCATGCCGGGGATCTTGAATGATGCACCACGATGCGAAAAATCTGTTTCCGCGGAAGAACGCGTCACCGAGGTGCCCATGGCGTAACGGTTATTCTCGATGATGAAGATCACCGGCAGCTTCCATAGCGAGGCCATGTTGAAGCTTTCGTAGACCTGGCCCTGGTTGGAGGCTCCGTCACCGAAATAGGTCAGCGAAACGTTCTTGTTGCCGCGATAGCGGTTGGCGAAGGCAAGGCCCGTACCCAGCGACACTTGTGCACCCACGATGCCGTGGCCGCCATAGAACTGCTTTTCCTTGGAAAACATGTGCATCGAGCCGCCCTTGCCCTTGGAGTACCCTCCCCGGCGTCCGGTCAACTCCGCCATCACCCCGCGCGGCGACATGTCCATGGCCAGCATATGGCCATGATCGCGATAGGCGGTAATCATCTGATCGCCATCGATCAGCGCCATCTTCATACCGGTCACGACGGCTTCCTGGCCGATATAGAGATGGCAGAAGCCGCCGATGAAGCCCATGCCATAAAGCTGGCCGGCCTTTTCCTCGAAACGGCGGATGAGCAGCATGTGGCGGTAGGCGGAAAGCTCCTCATCCTTGGTGAAATCGGATGGCTTTGGAGCGGTCAATGCCGAGGACTTGGAGTCGGCTCTCGATTTGGCAGGTGCTTTTTTGGCAGCAGTGGCCATGCATGTCTCCCTATCGGTGTCTCTTTACGGACATGAAGGGAGTTTTTCCTCCCCAGGTACCAAAAAGCTAGCACGCAACAGGGCAATCCGCCATGCGGAAAAATGCATGGCTGACATGCATCTAAACGGTTATATTCATTGAAATTTCGCTTGATTAACCAAAGTCAGGTTAATCAATTTTTCGGGGCACCATGACGATGATTTCGTCAGGCTGCGACAGGTTGAGGGCCTTGCGGGCAAGCTCGTCCAGCATGTCCTTTTCCAACGAGCCATCGTGCAGCAGCCGCACGCGCTTTTCAAGCTCCGTGCGATCCGACTTGAGAGAGACAAGCTGCGCCTGCAACTGCTCTCTGTGCTGCTGAAGCTTGTCCTTGGAGTTGATGCCGAACTCGCCGTGATAGGCATGGAAGCCGAAATAGGCGACAAAGACTGCGCACAGCACCGGAATGATCAGGCGACCTTTATTTGTCTGCTTGTGCTGGCGCGTCCACATGGATCGAAATCCCTTTCGATCCCTTGTCGCCGATTGTGCTTAATGGACGGTTACGGCGACTGCTTCAACGCGGGTCTCTGCAACGAAAAAGGGCGGGTTACCCCGCCCCTTCGCAAAGTTCGTGCAGCCTTGTCTCAGGCTTTCAGGATCGACGTACCGGCGTAGCGGGCCTGCTTGCCCAGTTCTTCCTCGATACGGATGAGCTGGTTGTACTTGGCCATGCGATCGGAACGGGCCAGCGAACCGGTCTTGATCTGGCCGCAGTTGGTGGCGACGGCGAGGTCGGCAATGGTGGCGTCTTCGGTCTCGCCCGAACGGTGGGACATCACAGCCGAATAGGCGGCCTTATGAGCCGTCTCGACAGCATCGAGTGTTTCCGACAGCGAGCCGATCTGGTTGACCTTGACCAGGATCGAATTGGCAACGCCCATACGGATACCGTCGCGCAGGCGTGCCGAGTTGGTGACGAACAGGTCATCGCCGACCAACTGGACCTTCTTGCCGACAAGATCGGTCAGATACTTCCAGCCCTCCCAATCGTCCTCGGCCATGCCGTCCTCGATCGAGATGATCGGGTAGTCTGCGGCGAGCTTGGCGAGGTATTTGGCCTGCGTCTTGGGATCGCGCGTCTTCTTTTCGCCCTCATAGACATAAGCGCCATCCTTGAAGAATTCCGTCGAGGCGCAGTCGAGGCTGAGCGCGATTTCCTCGCCAGGCTTGAAACCGGCCATCTCGATCGAACTCATGACGAAGTCGAGTGCCGCCTGGGCGCTCTTCAGGTTCGGGGCAAAACCGCCTTCGTCGCCGACATTGGTGTTGTGGCCGGCATCCTTGAGCCGCTTCTTCAGCGTGTGAAACACCTCGGAACCCCAGCGCACGGCCTCGCGGATCGAGGACGCGCCCACCGGCATGATCATGAATTCCTGGAAGTCGATCGGATTGTCGGCATGGGCACCGCCATTGATGATGTTCATCATCGGCACTGGCAAGACATGTGCATGCGCGCCGCCGACATAGCGGTAAAGCGGCAGGTCGGCAGCTTCCGCGGCGGCCTTGGCGACGGCCAGCGAGACACCCAGGATGGCGTTGGCGCCGAGACGGCTCTTGTTGGCAGTGCCGTCCAGTTCGATCATGGTCTGGTCGATATGGATCTGGTCCTCGGCCTCGAGCCCGCCGACTGCCTCGAACAGCTCGCCGTTGACGGCTTCCACAGCCCGCTCGACGCCCTTGCCGAGATAGCGGGACCCACCATCGCGCAGTTCAACCGCTTCATGCGCGCCAGTGGAGGCGCCGGAGGGAACGGCGGCACGGCCCATCGAGCCATCCTCGAGCACGACGTCGACCTCAACGGTCGGATTGCCTCGGCTATCCAGAATTTCGCGGCCCACGATGTCGACAATGGCGGTCATTCGAAATCCCCGTGTTGATCGTTGAAAACGTTGGGGCACGTCTTAGCCAAAGTGAGGCAAAACGCAATCGCTTCCTGCGTCAGATGACGATTCACAAGCGGAAAAATTCGGTCACGATAAGTCATCGGCCGACGGGAAGCCGCACATGGGATTCTGCGATAAGTTCCGATTCGCGCGGGGCGAAACAGAAGGGAGTTTCGCCATGTCCGAGTTAAGCGGTATCGTGAGTTTGTTCCTGATCGCGGCTGCGTTCCTGACCTCATGCACGGGTCAGCAGCCGTCGCAAGATGCCCCTCCCCCGCATGTCGTCTTGCAGATCGCACAATAGGCGATGGGAAGGCCTCGTCGAGGGCCTTCCCATTCCCAGATTTGTCTCTTTGCCTAAACATACTGCCACACCAGCGATGCCGCAGCCAAGTTGCTGCTGGTGAAGTGTAAGCGCGTTGGCAGGCCGGTGGACAAAGCCGTCAGTCGGTCAGGATAAAGGTCACCTTCATGTTGACGCGATAAGCGACGATGGCACCATCCTGGACAAGGACTTTCTGCTCCTGGACCCAGGCCCCTTCGACGTTCTTCAAGGTCTTGGAGGCGCGGGCGATGCCCTTCTCGATGGCGTCCTGAAAACCTTTTTTGGATGAGCTGGTGATTTCGGTTACGCGGGCCACAGACATGTTGAGCTCCCTGTGAAAGACATCATTCGCCTGATGAGGCTACAACCGCCGCTTGTCTGCCACAAGCTTTCGCTCAGGCCTTGGCCACCCGGTCAAATGCCATGAGCCGCTCGATCAACGCCGGCAGGTCCTTCAAGGGCACCATGTTGGGGCCATCGGACGAGGTCGAATTGTCGGGGTCCTGATGCGTTTCGATGAAGACGCCCGCGACGCCCACCGCAACGGCCGCCCGGGCCAGCGTTTCCACGAAACGGCGCTCTCCGCCCGATGTGGCGCCCTGCCCGCCGGGTTGCTGCACCGAATGGGTGGCATCGAAGATCACCGGCGCGCCCATGTCGGCCATGATCGGCAGCGCGCGCATGTCCGACACCAGCGTGTTGTAGCCGAAAGAGGCACCGCGCTCGGTGGCCAGCACGTTGGCATTGCCGGACCCGACGACCTTGGCAATGACGTTCTTCATGTCCCACGGCGCCAGAAACTGGCCCTTCTTCACGTTCACCACCTTGCCGGTACGAGCGGCTGCGACAAGAAGATCGGTCTGGCGGCTGAGGAAGGCCGGAATCTGCAACACGTCGACATGCGGCGCGACGAGCGCGCACTGTTCTTCCGTATGCACGTCGGTGAGGATGGGCAGCGCGAAGGCCTTGCGCAAATCGTCGAAAGCCGGCATCGCCGCATCCAGGCCGGCCCCGCGCGTCGACGTCAGGGAGGTGCGGTTGGCCTTGTCGTAGCTGGATTTATAGACGAGGCCGATACCAAGCTTGCCGGTCATCTCCTTCAGCGCACCGGCCATGTCGAAAGCATGCTGGCGCGATTCGAACTGGCAGGGTCCGGCGATCAGGGAGAGCGGCGCACGATTGTCGAAAACGACGTTGCCGACTTTGACCGATGCATTCGGCACCAGGTTGCTCATGCTTGCTCCTTGAAAATGAAAGCCGCGCCCTGCCCCGGCGCCGGCGCAACAATGATCTGTTCGTCGCCTATGTCGTAGCCGATGCCGCGTTGCGCAAGAACCGTACGCAGATTTCGCAGGCTGGCGACGGAAAACACCACGGCCGCGAAACGCAAATCGGTCGGGTCGGCCGCCGGCAAGCCGAAACGGCGCGCGTAGTCCTGCGGTGTGACGACGCTCAACTTCGCATTCGGCAAAATCAGTTCGCTGGTTTCCGCCAACGGGGCGGGGCTTGCATCCGCAGCAATGCCGAGCAGCCGAAGCTGGGCGGAAGGGTTGCTGCCGATGGCAACCACCTCGACAATTGCAGCGGCACTGTTGTCGTGCGTCTGGAGAGCCGCCCGGTCGACCCTGGGCGCGTCGACCCGCTCGCAGGAAAACTGGAAAGCATCGGACGCTGCCTTGCCCGAGGCAAAAGCAAGGCGGAAGGAGGCCGTATCGCTTTTTCCGGCCGCATCGACAAAGGGTCGGGAAAAATCCAGCCTCGCACCGGCGGAAAAGCCGGCCTCACAATAGCGGCGATGATCGGCATCGGCATTCGAGGTGCCGAAAACGACTGCCGAAAATCCCTCATCTCCAAGGCGTTCGCGATATTTTCGATCCCGCGCCACGAAAACGTTGCCGGCGGCAATAGCCATGTCCGCAGCTCGGGCATCGCCAACCGCAAGCGGCTCCATGAAGGAGCCATCGGCGAAATAGACGCAGCAATTTTCCGTGCCGAAGGGGTGGACGCCGCGCGGCGATACCATGAAACCCAAAGCCAATAGCCGGGCGCGCGCAACGGCGAGATCGGCCGTCGGCAGGACAAGGTGATCGAGTGGATGGGTCATTGCGCGCGGTGTGCCTCATTCCGCAGTTTCGTTCAAGAGTAAGGGTGATGGTTGCACTTCATCATTGCCACGCCGCCTTTTCGGCCCTGGCCATTGTCAAAGAACGGACCTCCGGCCGTTCGGACGCTCGTTTGGTAAGTAATGCGACCTTGCGGCCGCCCGTCCGGTGGCTGTCATCCCGTCGACCGGTCCCAAGACCGTCCGGTGGTTACCCTGCCGCGACGATCAGGCGATATGCGCCTCTTGCACCTGACACGGGTTGCTCTTTCCGATGGAAAGCCCGCCGCAAGACGCCGGCCTGTCGGATGCCCTCAAGGCCATGGGCGCCGAACCCATGAGGAGAGGTCACCGCCGCTCTCCCTGATACCCGGTGCGCACCAGGTTCCCGCAAGAGCGATGGCGGGGAGTATGCAGGGGCTGGCGAGGGATGTGGAAAAGAATACCGGCGGTTTCTGCTTGAAGTGAGCGGGATCAACCGGTTGGCGGAGTGAGGTTGGTTTGATCCACGATCTTTCCTGCGCCGCACGGCTTCACAGCAGCTAAAACCCCCTCATCCGACCGTTGGCGTACTGCCGCAATGTCACGGCATGGCACTGTGTTTAGACGAAGGCTTTTTGATCACGGATCATGGCGTTGAGGGATACGAGGAGCTTTCTGGCGACGGCGACGATGGCGAGTTTCCTGGAGCCGGACCTTGCAGCGATCATCTGGAAGGCGGCGCGGTTCACGGTGCCGGCTCGGGCCGCGACCCGAGGTGCTTATTTAGAGACGACGTCGAGCGCTCCGGATGGGAGCGCCGGAAACATCGGCCAACTACCGTCAACACATCCCGATCGACGCCTATGCGGCGGCTTGCACGACCTCGTTATAGGCATCAAGGTCGACATAGAACACCCTGATGATTTCCTTGATCAGGTCATCATCGTCGTAGCCTTGCGATTTCAGAATGTTGATCGCCGTCATGATATCGAAACGGTCGGTCAGCCGCCGTTTCTGATAGTCCTCCACGAACCGTTCCATCGGTTGTCCCCTGCCCGATTGCCCAACTCGTTGAACAACACCCTGACTCTTTGGACCGATGCTAGAAACACTTGCTTGCGCGGAACTTGCCGGTGCCGAGGGTCCTGCCCCTGGGGCACCTCTCTCCTGCCGATCTGCCCCACTCAGACGAGCCGGCCGACTCACAGTGGCCGTGCAAAAGGATAGCATGCAACCCAGGGTCAGGACCTGTTAATTTGGCTCGAATGGTCGGAGCGGATTTGTGCGGATACGCGAAGCAATGCCGCCACCCCGAACGCCATTCCAGTCAATTAACAGGCCCTGACCCTAGCGCGCGCCACGGTTGCGAAGCGTGGATGCCGAGAAAAGTGGCTGGCATCCTGCGGCCACGCTGCTATCAGGAAACATCAAGTGCGGACGGAATGATGAAACGCTTGAGATTGCTTGCCGCCAGCCTTGCGATGCTGACCGTCGCTCCAACCGGCGCATTTGCCGGTATCGCGGACGGCAAACTGCCGGACGGCGCCTATCATTGCGAAGCCTACCTGCTTGGCCTGTTCCTCAACCTCGGCGACATCACGATCCGGAGCAATGTCTATAGCGGCCCCGCTTATGGCGGCATGCAGCGGCAGGGCTACAATTACCAGATGAACCAGAATGGCGAGATCGCCTGGCTCGGCCCGCTGGGCGGATTCACTGCGGGCGGAAACAGCGTTTCGCTGACCCAGGTGACGGCTGACGGCCCGAAGGATGCCTCCTTCGACATCGTCATGCGTCAGCCGGACGGCGCCTTCACCGCCTCGACCTGTACGATCAAGGCAAGTCAGCAGGGTTAAGCCGATCAGGCCTATCTATTTGTTTGGGCATCGGATTTTTCGAAACCGGATTTCACTTTTCGGCCCGATGCTCGACTGCATGTCGCCCGAAAGTGAGAACCGGTTTCGGGATAACGACATGCATAAAAATAATCACTTAGAGCGCGCCAGCGAATCTGAAAGATCGCGACGCGCTCTAGCTTTCGAGCACATCCTTGACCACGGTCGCCAATTGCTTGAGCGAGAAGGGCTTAGGCAGGAAGCCGAACTGGGCCTCGGCAGGCAGGTTCTTGGCAAACGCATCCTCGGCGTAGCCGGACACGAAGATGAACTTGATGTCGGGCTGGCGCTTGCGCAATTCGCCGAGCAAGGTCGGACCGTCCATTTCAGGCATGACCACGTCGGAAACGACGATGTCGACCTTGCCGGCCAACGTTTCGAACAGTTCCAGGGCCTCGACCCCGGACGATGCCTCATGGACCGTATAGCCGCGCGAGGTGAGCGCGCGCATGCCGCCCATGCGCACCGCATCCTCGTCTTCGACCAACAGCACGGTGGCCGAACCCGACAGGTCCTTGGCGCTGTCTGGAACCCTGGCGACGGCGGCGTGCGGTTCGGCCGCGTCTGCCCTGGCGGCGCTGTCGCCCGCCGCAGCTTGCGGCGCCGCAACGGCTTCCGCCACGTAACGGGGCAGGAAGATGAGGAATGTCGTGCCCTTGCCGATTTCCGATTCGCAGAAGATGAAGCCGCCGGTCTGCTTGATGATGCCGTAGACCATGGACAGGCCAAGGCCGGTGCCCTTGCCCACTTCCTTGGTGGTGAAGAACGGTTCGAATATCTTCTTTTGCACCTCGGGCGTGATGCCGCTGCCCGAATCCTCGACCTCGACCAGCACATAGTCGCCTGCGACAAGTTCGCGGTAGGCGTAAGTCTTCGACACGTCCGCCGGCACGTTGCGCGTGCGCACCGTGAGATCGCCGCCCGACGGCATGGCATCGCGGGCATTGACCGTCAGATTGACCACCACCTGTTCGAACTGGCCGATGTCCACCTTGACCGGCCACAGATCGCGGCCGTGCTCGATCTTGAGCTTGATGTCGTTGCCGACGAGGCGGGCGAGCAGCATCCTGAGATCGGCCAGCACATCGGTCAAAGTCAGCACTTCGGGCCGCAGCGTCTGCTTGCGCGAGAACGCCAGCAATTGCCGCACGAGCGAGGCGGCGCGGTTGGCATTCTGCTTGATGTTCATGATGTCCGGGAAGGACGGATCGGACGGCCGGTGGTTGGTGAGCAACAGGTCCGAGGCCATGATGATGGCGGTCAGAACGTTGTTGAAGTCGTGCGCGATGCCGCCGGCGAGCTGGCCGACCGCCTGCATCTTCTGGCTCTGCGCCATCTGGCCTTCGAGCGCCTTCTGCTCGGTGGTGTCGACGGCATAGACGATCGCCGCCTCTTCCGCGCCGTCGTCGCCGGTGCCGTCGGCCACGGCATTGACGTAGAAGCGGATGTGCCGCTCCTCGTTGTCGGGCAGTACGGTGTCGATCGGCTCGATATCCGCCTGCCGCTGGCGCGCCCTTTCGAGCGCTGCGGCAAAGGCAGCGCGGTCGCGCTCATGGATGACGGTATCCAGCCTGACGCGGCGGTCGAGCGCGTCGCGGTCGACGACTGAAGAGAACAGCGACAGGAACGGCGCATTGGTGCGCAGGATGCGCCCGCTCTGGTCGACACCGGCAATCGCCATCGGGGTCGAATTGAAGAACCGGGTGAAGCGGACCTCCGAAGCCCTTAGATCGGCGGATGAATCCTCGCCCTGCGTGCGGTTGAGCACGATCGTGCGCGTCGGGCCGGCATGGCCGTCGCGGCTGGCCGAGACGCGGTGCATGAAGCGCACCGGCAGGGCTTGCCCGGTCATCGTCGTCAAGTCGAGGTCGATGACGGCATTGCGCGTGGTGCCGGGATCGGCCCTGACCGAGCGGACCAGCGCCATGCCGTCGCCCGCAACGATATCCGGCAGCGCCAGCGCGCCGGGCGTGAAGCAGGTCAGATCAATGCCCAGCCATTCCGCCAGCGTGGCGTTGATATAGGTGACACGACCGTCCTGATCGGCCGAAAAGAAGCCGGCCGGCGCGTGATCGAGATGGTCGATGGCCTTTTGAAGATCGAGAAAGAAGCGTTCCTGCTCGGCCCGTTCCTTCGATATGTCGGCCAGTTGCCAGCCATGCACCGGCTGGCGCTGGCCCGGCACGTTGAAGGAGCGCGCGCTGACGCGGTACCAGTGCGCGCCGGGTTCGACGCCGGGGCGTATCGATTGGCCAAGACGAAACTCGCCGCTGCCACGCTGGCCATCGCGCAGGCCCGAAGCCAGGCGCAAAATGACCGACGACGCCTCCGGCACGTCGGAAAGCAGCCCCTCGACCGTCTTGATGTCGGCGGCGGCGGCGGCACCCGTCATTTCGGCATAGGCCCGGTTGGCGTAGATGATGCGCTTCTTCGTGTCCGTCACGATCAGGCCTTGCGACATCGAATCGACAAAAGCCTTGGAAAGCTCGTCGCCCGTCGAGCGCGGCGCGACCTGGATGAAACCGATGGCCGTCGCGAACAGGAAGCCGACGCCGATCATTGCCAGCACGCCGAGCATGCCAAGCAGGAAGGGATCGCCGAAGCGTTCGCGAAACAAGCCGAAGACGATTGCCGCGCCGATCAAAACCAGAATGAAGATGATCAGCCGCGTCACCGTGCCAGGGCGCGTGTTCTGGTCCACGATAGGCACCGGATAGAAATCTCCGCGCGCGTCCTTGGCCATTTGCCCCCTGCTTATGATTCCCTGCCCGACACCGACCGGGACCGGTTGAATCACATTCTCCCTGCCCCGGAAAGGCCTTACAGCCACTTGTCAGCGAAAAATGGCGCGGTTTCGCGGCATGATGCACGCTTCGCGTATTTTGCGGTATCCGCGAGGCGGAATGGTAACTTGCAGGGGCGCGTCGCCACGGTCTAGTGTCGCGGCGTTTTCAACGGCAGTGCATGGGGGTGCCGGTGCTTGATTCTCTCGGTGATGTAGCGGGGTCCGGTTACGGCGCGGCAATCCTGTGGACGCTTGCGGCACTGGTTCTTCTTCTGATCGTGCTGATCATCGTCAAGATGGTTCGCAACCTGACCTTCGGGACCTTCGTCGCCGGAGGCCGCAACCGCAAGACACGGCTGGCGGTCATGGATGCAACCGCCGTCGACAGCCACCGGCGGCTCGTCCTGATACGGCGCGACGACATCGAGCATCTGCTTCTGATCGGCGGGCCGACCGACGTCGTCGTCGAGCGCGACATCAGGCTCGCAGCCCCCCGACGCCCCAATCTGACGACAGATGGCGGACCGGCGCAACCGGGAGTGGCGGCAGGCCGCAGTCCGTCGGCTGCGCACGCTCCCCAACACCCGGCACAGCCGGCGAGGCAAGTTCCGCATTCTCAACCCGCGGCCCTGCCGCCGCGTACACCCACGGTGGCAACGCCGCGACCCGCGGCACCCGCCGAGCGAGCCACGCCGGCAATCGCCCCAACCGCGCCAAAGCCCGCCATTGCGCCGCACAGCGACACGCGCAAATTGCCGCTGGCCGGAAGCGACCTGATCGACGATTCGCTGGCGGGCGAACTCGCCGTTTCGCTTGGCGAGACGCATGCAAGCACGGCGGCGCAAAAAGCCGGACATGCATCATTGGACGACGAAATGACCAAACTTCTGGGCGAGCTTTCCAGCGCCAAAAGATAAGCCGACAGCGAAATGGCCGCAAACGCGGCCATTTCAAAGGTTCTTGTCCAAACAAGCGGGAGGGCGAAAGCCGGCTCCCACTGGAATTGCGCTAGTCGTCGCGATAGACCTTTTCGCGGCGCTCATGCCTTTCCTGGGCTTCGATCGACAAGGTTGCGATCGGACGCGCATCGAGCCGCTTCAAGGCAATCGGCTCGCCGGTTTCCTCACAATAGCCGTAGGTTCCCTCGTCGAGACGCTGAAGCGCGGAATCGATCTTCGAGATCAGCTTGCGCTGCCGGTCGCGGGCACGAAGTTCGATGGCGCGATCGGTTTCGGAAGATGCCCGGTCAGCGAGATCGGGATGGTTGGCGTTTTCTTGTTGAAGGATTTCCAAGGTTTCGCGCGCTTCACGCAGGATGTCGTTTTTCCAAGTGACAAGCTTGTGCCGGAAGTATGATTTCTGCCGCTCATTCATGAACGGCTCGTCTTCCGATGGTATATAATCGGCAGTAACGATTTGGTTCATTCGACTCACCCGACAGCCCCAAATTTGGGGCCTATATATTCGCCGATTCCCAGCCGCACAAGTCCCCACCTCGGCTCACTCACGCAATCGTCAGTAGTAACCGCCATCGACAATTCGACGCGCATTCGATCCTCTGGAAACACAATCAAGCTTTGGTCGTAGGCCGCAACGACCGCACTGCATTGCTAAACCTCCTGCCGATGGCTAATTCTTCGCCATCAAGGCACAGCAGGAGCGCCGGTGGCCAAACTGTATCTTTTAAGGCACGCAAAGGCTGGTTGGGCGCTGCCTGGTGTCCGTGATTTCGACCGCCCCCTCGAAGCCTCCGGGATGGAAGATGCAAGCGCGACCGGCACCGCAATGCGGGCCTGCGGCTTCATTCCCGACCTGACGCTTTGCTCCAATGCCCGCCGCGCCAAGGAAACGCTGGAGGGGCTAGCCGCCCATGCCGACACCGGCCGCGTGGTTTTCCTGGATACGCTCTACACCGAAGATGCCGCCGGCTATCTCGACATCATCCGCGAACACGGCAAACACGGTTCGGTTCTGGTGATCGGCCACAACCCGATGATGGAAGACCTGGCTGCGGCGGTTTCGGGCAACGGCGAGGAAAGCGCGCGGGATATCCTGAACTACGGCTTTCCGACGTCGGGGCTCGCCGTCGTGCGCTTCGAGGGAAGTCTTGCCAAGGCCGCAACCGGCGCGGGCTATCTCGAAGCGTTCCTGACGCCCTCCGATCTGTGACGAAGGTGGCGGGCGGCCATTACAACCGGGGATTTGAACCCTATATCTGGTAGCCGACAGCCTCCAGGAAACACGATTGGCATCTTCGCTGACGACATTCACCGACGAAGCGCGCATTGCTCTCGACACCTTGTCAGGCCGCGCGGCGGGGCTTTTTTCGCCTTCGCTCAGACTGGGCGTGACCGGGCTTTCGCGCGCCGGCAAGACCGTGTTCATCTCGGCATTCGTCCATAACCTGCTGCACGGCGGGCGCCTGCCCCTGTTCGAAGCGCAGAAAACCGGCCGGATAGCCCGCGCGTTTCTCGAAGAACAGCCTGACGACGCGGTTCCGAGGTTCCAGTACGAGGACCATATCGCAGCGCTGGTCAACGAGCGCATATGGCCGGATTCGACGCGTGCCATCTCTGAACTCAGGTTGACCATCGAGTATGAATCCGCCTCCGGCTGGAGCCGATTGTTCTCGGCCGGAAAATTGTCGGTCGATATCGTCGATTACCCCGGCGAATGGCTGCTCGACCTGCCGCTGCTTGGCAAATCCTTCGACGATTTCTCGCGCGAAGCCTTCGAGATGGCGCTGTTGCCGATCAGGCAGGACCTGTCCGCCGAGTGGCGTGGCTTGTGCGAAAGCACGAACCCGGACGCCGATGCGGATGACCCGACCGCAAGACGGCTGGCGGAGGCGTTTGCCGCCTATCTGAAAGCCTGCAAGCTGGACGAGCGCGCGCTTTCCACGCTGCCGCCCGGACGTTTCCTCATGCCGGGTGACCTCGAAGGGTCGCCTGCCCTGACCTTTGCGCCACTGCCCGGTCTCCCTGGCAAGCGCCCGCGCCCCGGCTCGCTGCATGCGATGATGGAAAGACGCTTCGAGGCCTACAAGACCCATGTCATCAAGCCGTTCTTTCGCGAGCATATCGCCCGGCTCGACCGCCAGATCGTGCTGATCGACGCCATGCAGGCGCTGAACGCCGGTCCGGGCGCGATGATCGACCTGGAACGGGCAGTAACCGAAATCCTGGCCTGCTTTCGCCCCGGCCGCAGCAATTTCATCACAGACCTGGTGTCGAAACGTATCGACCGCATCCTGATCGCCGCCACCAAGGCCGACCATCTGCATCATGAAAGTCACGACCGCCTGCAGGCCATCGTGCGGCGGCTGGCCGAGCGCGCCATCGCGAGGGCCAATTTCACCGGGGCGGATGTCGATGTGGTGGCGATGGCGGCTGTGCGCGCCACCCGCGAAGGCACCGTCAAGCAGGGCCGCGACACCTTGCCGGTGATCCTAGGCACGCCGCTGGTGGGCGAAGCCATCGACGGCCAGTTGTTCGACGGCGAGACGGAAACCGCCATATTTCCCGGCGACTTGCCGGAAAGAGCCGGATCGGTGTTCGAAACCGGCAACGGCCACCGGCAGGACAATTCCGACCCTTCCGTTCGCTTCGTGCGCTTCCGCCCGCCGAAACTGGAACAGACCGCCGAGGGCATTACCTTGTCCTTGCCTCACATCAGGCTCGACCGCGCCCTGCAGTTCCTGATCGGAGACCATCTGGCATGACACGCAAGCCTTCGGCCTTCCCCATAAATGCGGATGAAGAGGTGCGGGCTGAGGCCATGCCGGCCGGCAGCCGAACCCGGACGGATGAACCGCGCCAGCGCAAGCCGCGTGCGGCCAGCGTCGACCTGGTAGCCGTTGCCGTGCCGGCTGAAATCGACGTTTTCGACGAACCCGACCTCGTCGCCGCAGAGCCGCCGCCGGCAGCGGCCCCACGCAAGCGCTCGCTGCTTGGCCGCATCCTTGTCGGCGCCGTCGGCGTACTTGTTTCGCTTGCCATGGGCTTGTGGATCGACGGGCTGATCCGCGACCTGTTCGCCCGCACGCCCTGGCTGGGCTGGGTGGCGGCGGCGGCGGCGGCAATTGCGGTCATCGCCCTGCTGGTGATCCTTGGCCGCGAATTCCTCGCCATCAGCCGCCTTGCGGAAGTGGAAAAGCTGCAACGGCGCGGGCTCGACGCCATTGCGCGCGACGATCCGAAAGCGGCGCGCGCGGTTGTCGAGGAACTGTCGGCGTTTGTCGCCTCCAAGCCGGAAACGGCAGCTGGCCGCCGCGCGCTCGCCGGTCTCAGCGGCGATATCATCGACGGCGGCAATCTGGTGCGGCTGGCCGAGGTTGAAATTCTGAGCCTGCTGGATGCGCGCGCCAAGGTGATGATCCTCGATGCGGCCAAACGCGTGTCGCTGGTGACGGCGGTCAGCCCGCGCGCGCTGGTCGACATCGCCTATGTGGTGTTCGAAGCCGGGCGCCTGATCCGGCGCCTGTCGGAACTCTATGGCGGCAGGCCCGGAACGCTGGGCTTCTTCCGGCTGGCGCGCGGCGTTCTGGCTCATCTTGCCATTACCGGCTCGATCGCCCTCGGCGACAGCTTCGTCCAGCAGATCGTCGGCCATGGCCTTGCCGCGCGGCTTTCGGCCAAGCTCGGCGAAGGTGTGGTCAACGGCATGATGACGGCACGCATCGGCATCGCCGCCATGGAGACCGCCCGCCCCTTGCCCTTCAGCGCGCTCAAGCGCCCCGGCATGGGCGATTTCCTGTCGGCCCTGACATCGTTCGCCAGCAGGAAGGACGGCGGCAAAGATACGAACGGATAACGGCAGCGGGAAAGACCTGTCGAAGGGTTTTCGAATTATTGTTGTTCGATCGCCCGCCAAGCTTTTATCTTCGCCACTCCAGCGCATTCACAGCCCCAAATCGAGCGGGACCCTCCAATGGCAGCAGAAGCATCCGGCAGCGAGCTTTTCTACGTGGTGGCGCTTCTGGCAGCGGGCGTTATCGCGGTGCCGATCTTCAAGCGGATCGGCCTTGGCTCCATCCTTGGCTATCTGACCGCCGGCCTCGTCATCGGCCCGTTCGGCCTCGGCGTTTTCTCCGAGTCCGAGGCGATCCTGCACATAGCCGAACTTGGCGTGGTGATGTTCCTGTTCATCATCGGCCTGGAAATGCAGCCGTCGCGCTTATGGGGCTTGCGGCGCGAGATCTTCGGCCTGGGCGCGCTTCAGGTCGGCGTCTGCGCCATGCTTTTGACCGGTGTCGGCTGGCTGGGTGGCTTTCCGGTCGCGCAGGCCTTCGTTGCCGGGGCCGGCTTCGTCCTGACATCGACCGCCATCGTCATGCAGCTTCTGGAAGAGCGCGGCGAGATCGCGCTCCCCAAGGGGCAGCGCATGGTGTCGATCCTGCTGCTGGAGGACCTGGCCATCGTGCCGCTGCTGGCGCTGGTGGCCTTCCTGGCGCCCAGCGGCGCCGAAACGACGCTGGCCGGGCGGCTGAGCGAGATCGCCATCGGCGTCGGCGCCATCGTCGCGCTGATCCTTGCCGGCCGCTACCTGCTCAACCCGTTGTTTCGCATCCTTGCCGACGCGCACGCCCGCGAAGTGATGACCGCCGCAGCCCTGCTCGTCGTTTTGGGATCGGCACTGGTGATGCAGTCGAGCGGCCTGTCGATGGCCATGGGAGCTTTCCTGGCCGGCGTGCTTTTGTCTGAATCGACCTTCCGCCATCAACTCGAAGCCGACATAGAACCGTTCCGCGGCGTGCTGCTCGGCCTGTTCTTCCTTGCTGTCGGCATGGCCCTCGACCTGCGTGTGGTGGCCCAGAACTGGCAGTTGGTGGCCGTGTACGTCGTGGCCTACATGGCCGCAAAGGCAATCGGCATCTATGCGGTCGCACGCTTCCTCAAGACGAGCCACCGGGAAGCGCTGGAACGCGCCGTGGTGATGGCGCAAGGCGGCGAATTCGCCTTTGTGCTCTATTCGTCCGCTGCCGCCGTCGGCATCATCGATGCCGAGGCCAACGCCACCCTGACCGCGATCATCATCATCTCCATGGTGCTGACGCCGCTGGCCATCATCTGCCTGAAATACCTGATCCCGCGTGACGAACAATCGCTGGAAGGGGTCGATGTCGCAGACGGCCTGACCGGATCGGTGCTGATCATCGGCTTCGGCCGCTTCGGCCAGATTGCCAGCCAGCCGCTGCTTTTGCGCGGCGTCGACGTGTCGATCATCGACAACGATGTCGAGATGATCCAGGCGGCGGCCGATTTCGGCTTCAAGGTCTATTACGGCGACGGCACAAGGCTGGATATCCTGCACGCAGCCGGCCTCGGTCACGCGCGCGCCGTGCTGATCTGCGTCGACAAGGCCGAAACAGCCATCCGCATCACCGAACTGGTCAAGGCGGAATTTCCGCTGGTGACGGTGATGGCCCGCGCCTACGATCGCGGCACCGCCCTGCAACTGATCCATGCAGGCGTCGAATACCAGATCCGCGAGACATTCGAATCGGCGCTGGTGTTCGGCGGATCAACGCTGGAAGCTCTGGGCACCGATCCCGAAGTGGTCGCCGAAGTGGTCGAGGACGTGCGCCGCCGCGATGCGGCCCGGCTGGAGTTGCAGATTACCGGCGATATTCGCGACGGCCGCAACTTCATGAAAGGCAATATCGCAACGCCCGTACCGGCACCCGTGGCGCAGCCGCGACGCCCCGGCCAGGCGCTCAACGAGGAAACCGCCGGCGTGCTTGGCAAGCAGGCCCCGGCCGACTAACCTGTCCGCCATTCAGGAGACGAGATGAACCAGATCGACGAACGCGCGCTTTCCGTCACCAAATTCTGGCGCGAAGCCGGGCCGGACGCCTGGTTCACCAAGGATGCAGGCTTCGATGCGAAATTCCGCAGCGATTTTCTCGACCTGCATTATGCAGCAGCCCGGCGCGAACTGGACGGCTGGGTCGACGATGTCGAGGGCGCGCTGGCGCTGATGATCCTGCTCGACCAATTTCCGCGCAACTGCTTTCGCGGCACCGGCCATATGTTCGCCACCGATCCGCTTGCCCGTCACTATGCGGCAAGAGCCATTGCTCTGGGGCACGATCTGGGGGTGGATGCCGAAATCCGGGTGTTCTTCTACCTGCCCTTCGAGCATTCGGAAGACCTCGCCGACCAGAAAAAGTCCGTCGAACTGCACAAGGCCTATGCCGAGGCCTATCTTTCATATGCCGTCGATCATCTCGAAATCATCGAGCGTTTCGGCCGTTTTCCGCACCGCAATCCGCAACTCGGACGCCAGACGACGCCGGACGAGAAAGCGTTTCTGGACGGCGGCGGCTTCGCCGGCTGAACGAACGAAATAGCGGCGGCGTCAGGAGCGCCACCAGTCACGGCCGGACGGCAGGCGTTCGATGCCGGCCGCGTCCACGCCGGCCAGCCGGTCGGACACGCGCTTTGCGTCAACCGAAAGCTGCGGCGCGATCTCGGCCAGCGGTGCCAGCACGAAGGCCCGCTCCAGCATACGCGGATGCGGCACTTCAAGCCCGGTTTCGTGGATGACGCGATCCCCGAAGACGAGAATGTCCAGATCGATGACCCGTGGCCCCCAGCGCTCCTCGCGCACGCGTTTGAGCTTGCGCTCGGTTTCCAGGCAAAGGTCGAGAAGATCGTGCGGCGACAGCGAGGTCGATAGTTCGGCTGCCGCATTGAGGAAATCCGGCTGGTCGAGCTTGCCCCATGGCGGCGTCCGATAAAGCGAGGATACCGCCACGACCTCGACGCCCGGAGCAGCAGCCAACAGCCGCAGTGCCGACGCCATGGACTTCTTCGGATCGCCGAGATTGCCCCCCAGGCTGATGAAGACCGTGCTATTGCGGCCAGACAACGGTCACCTCGACATGATCGATAACGCCGCGCACCGGCGCATTCGGCTTGCGCACGGTGATCTCGGCGCGCCTGATCTGGGGGAAGCGATGTGAAATCGCCTTGGCCACATCGAGCGCCAGCGTCTCGATCAGGAACCGTCGGTCGCCGGTGATGATCTGTTCGATCAGTTGAAACGCGACGCCATAATCCACGGTCGCGTGGATGGAATCGGCCTCGAGCGGTTGATTGGGGTCGACCTCCAGCACGGCATCGACATAGAAGCGCTGACCGAGCGCCTCCTCCTCGTCCAGCACGCCATGCCGGGCAAAGAAGGCACAGTTCTTCATGCGAATGACATACATTTTCAGTGCCTAGCCATTTGAGAATCGCGCGCCAACATAGCATCGGCCATGGCCAGCGCATCCACGTTGATTGCGACATCGTGGACGCGAAAAAGCTGCGCGCCCTTCAGCCGCAAGATGACGCTTGTCGCCGCCGTGCCTGCCGCTCTGTCCGGGGCTTCACGGCCAGTGATCGTGCCGATGAAGCGCTTGCGCGACGTTCCAGCCATCAGCGGGAAGCCCAGCGCATGCAATTCCTCGAAGCGCACCATGATGTCCACATTGGCTTCCGCCGTTTCCTTGGCGAAGCCGAAACCGGGATCGAGCACGATATGGTCGTCGTCGATGCCGGCATGGCGGGCGATCTCCAGCGATTTCTTGAGAAAGACGAACTGGTCCTCGATCGGATCGTCGAGCTTCTGGCGATCGCGCCCGGTATGCATGATGACGAGCCCTGCCCCGGTTTCCGCCGCAACCCGGGCTATGCCCGGTTCGCGTTGCAGGCCCCACACGTCATTGACGATATGGGCACCGGCAGCAACCGCCAGCCGCGCGGTTTCCTCCCGGTAGGTATCGATGGAAACCAGCGCCTTGCCCCACTCGACCAACGCCTCGATGACCGGCAGCGCCCGCGCCTGTTCTTCTTTGGCGCTTATGGGAGCAGCCTTCGGCCCGGTCGATTCGCCACCGACATCGACAATGGCCGCCCCTTCTTCGACCATGCGGTGGGCTTGCCGGATCGCGTTCTGCGTCGTATCGAACCGGCCGCCGTCGGAAAAACTGTTCGGCGTCACATTGAGGATGCCCATCACGACGGCCCTGGCGCCGAGATCAAGGTGACGCCCATGCGCCAACTGCCATCGTCTCATCATCGTTGCCGTTCAACCGTTACCAGCCGAGTTTGATTTCCGTTGCGCTTTATAGGCCCGTAAAGCAAGGTGAATGTAGAGAGAATGCTGTGAAAAAAACTTTCCTCTCATTTATACTTCTTGCCCTGGGGGCATGTCCAGCCAGCGCCGCCACCGTTGCCAAGAGCTACAGTTACTTCACCGTCCGGGGCACGACCTACGATCAGATCCAGGACGATCTGACCACGCACGGCCCCCATGTGGGCGGCACCGGCACAAGGCATCCGGGCGCGACGCGCATGGCGTTCACCACCAAGATCGGCTACGCGCAGGAGCGCTCCGCTTGCCGGATCGCATCGGCGGTAACGACAGTCAAGGTCGAGGTGATCCTGCCGAAATGGCGGCCGCGCAGGAAGGCCGAACCGGATGTGCGCCTGTTCTGGAACACGCTGTTTTCCGACATCAAGCGGCATGAGGAACATCACGTCGATATCGCCAAGGCCCATGCGCGCGAACTTGAAACCAAGCTGAAGGCGGTCGGCCGGCAGAAGACCTGCCAGATGGCACAAGCCAAGGCCAAGGACATCACCGACGCCGTCCTTGCCAGGCACGACAAGGCGCAAATGCATTTCGACCGGGTCGAAACGATCAATTTCGAAAGCCGTATCCTGAGATTGCTGCGCTACCGCATCGAGCAATCGCAGGCGGGGCGCTGACCCCGGAACCGTCCGCTCCCGAAAGCCCTTTGCGCAATACCCGGCGGTCAAATACCGGTATGGCGCGCATCCTTCGCTCGACACTTCACGCGCCGTTTGCTATTGCACGCGCCGCTGTTTCGAGAAACGCGAGCCGGTTGGTAGTCCGGCGATCCCGACCTTGAGGATCCGAAGCCCGCCTGATGGCGAGGTCCACAGCCAACTCAACGACGGCTCCGGCCGGATGATGCTGCTTGCGGCATGAAACACGCCGCGCCGCTACGCCGGGGCTGGCGCAATCGAATTGAGTGGGTCAATGGACGAGCCGAGCAGTCAAAACGTCTTCCATGAACCGGCGCTTACCGAGCGCGAAAAGAACGTCATCATTGCCGGCGTTCTCTTGTCGATGCTTTTGGCGGCACTCGACCAGACGATCGTTGCGCCGGCCATGCCGACGATGGCTGCCGCCCTCGGCAACGCCGAATACCTGCCATGGATCGTTACCGGTTATCTTTTGACCGCGACCGCCATGGCCCCTCTCTACGGCAAGATCTCGGACATCTACGGACGCAGGCCGGTCATCTTCGCCGCCATACTCATCTTCCTCGCCGGATCGGTGATCAGCGCGATGGCACCCAACATGCTGGTGCTGGTCGCTGGCCGGGCCGTGCAAGGGCTTGGCGGCGGCGGTCTGTTCGCATTGACGCAGACCGTCATCGGCGACCTCGTGCCACCGCTGGAGCGGGCGCGCTATTCCGCCTGGATTTCCGGCACATGGGCGGTTGCCAGCATCGCCGGACCGCTTCTCGGCGGCTTGTTTGCCGAGCACCTGCACTGGTCGCTGATCTTCTGGATCAACATTCCACTCGGCTTGCTGGCGATGGCGATCATCAGCAACCCGCTGAAGAAGCTTCCGGTTGCCATCCGCCGTCACAGCATCGACGGCTGGGGCGCGCTGCTCCTCGTCGCGGCGACATCGCTGCTGCTGCTGGCGATGAACTGGGGCGGCAGCCGTTACGCATGGGCCTCGCCCGAGATTGCCGGCCTCATTGCCGTATCGGCGGTGTTCTGGGGTCTTTTTGCGTTGCGGCTCTACCGGGCGGACGAGCCGCTGATTTCCCTTGAGGTGCTGAGCAACAGGATCGTGTTGACCGGCACGATCTCGATGTTCCTGTTGCAGGCCGGAAATATCGGGCTGGCGGTCTATCTGCCGGTCTACCTGCAATCGGCGCTCGACCTCTCCCCCGCCGATGCCGGCATGGCCATGCTTGGCCTGCTTCTCGGAACGGTCGCCGGCGCTTCGCTCAGCGGGCGTCTCATCCCCCGCTTCGCCCACTACAAGCGTATCGCGCTGCTGGGCGTCATATTCAGCGTCGTTTGCCTCGGGCTTATGGGTCTGGTGGCCGACCGCACCTCGTTGGTGGTGGTCGAATTCTTGACCGCATGCATCGGCTTCGGCACCGGCACGGTCTTTCCGGTTTCGACCGTTTCGGTGCAGAACGCGGTGGACCGCGCGCATCTCGGCGTCGCCACCGGCGTGCTCACTTTCCTGCGTTCCCTGGGTGGCGCGCTGGGCGTCGCGGCACTTGGAGCGGTGGCGCTGGGCTACGGCCTTCCGCTGGCCGGAGAAGGCGTCCATGCCGCGCATACCGGCACCGACGCGTCGTTTGCGGCAATCTTCTTCGCGACAGCGGTGATGATGATCCTGGCGTTCGTCATTCTGTCGCTGATGCCTGAAAAACCATTGCGCGGTTACGACCGGGAAGCGGCGCCGGCGGTCGTGGAATAGCCAATCATTCCACGACGCCCAGCTTCTTTTGCAGGTTGGTCGACGACGTCGTGTACTGGAAGACGATGCGTTCGCCGGGACTGACGATGCGCTTGGCGGCCTGCGCCATCAGGGCCGCTTCGTGAAAGCCCGACAGAATCAGCTTGAGCTTGCCGGGATACGAGTTGATGTCGCCGATGGCAAAAATGCCCGGCACCGAGGTCTCGAATTTCTCCGTATCGACCGGGATGAGGTTCTCATTGAGGTTGAGGCCCCATTCGGCGATCGGCCCGAGCTTCATCGTCAGGCCGAAGAACGGCAGCATGCGGGTGCAGGGTACCTCGACATCGCCATCGGCGCCCTTGATCGTGGCCGAGGCGAGTCGCCCCTCCTTGCCGGCCAGAGCCGTCACCTGCCCGACCTGGAAATCGAGCTGCTTCATCTCCTGCATGGCGTACATCTTGTTGACGCTGTCGGGCGCGGCACGGAATTCGGGGCGGCGGTGTACCAAAGTGACACTGTTGGCGATCGGCTGCAGATTGAGCGTCCAATCGAGAGCCGAATCGCCGCCGCCGACGATGACCAGATCGTGGCCGCGAAATTCCTCCATGCGCCGCACGGAGTAAAAGACGCTCTTGCCTTCATAAGGTTCGATGCCGGGAATGGGCGGCCGCTTGGGCTGGAAGGAGCCGCCGCCGGCGGCAATGACCACGACCTTGGCCTCCAGCACCTCGCCTTCATCCGTGGTCAGACGGAAGGAGCCGTCATCCAGCCTTTCGAGGCTGGAAACCATGCGGTTGAAGGTGAATTGCGGCTTGAAGGGAGCGGCCTGCTCCATCAGCTTGTCGACAAGGCCTTGCGCCGAAATCCTGGGCCAACCCGGAATGTCGTAGATCGGCTTTTCCGGGTAGAGTTCGGCGCACTGCCCTCCCGGCCGGTCGAGAATGTCGATCAGGTGGCATTTCAGGTCGAGCAGGCCAAGTTCGAACACGGCAAACAGGCCAACCGGCCCTGCCCCCACGATGACGACATCCGTTCTGGTGATAGTGGCCATGGCAAGCGCCCCGATCTGCAAGATCGGGCAACAGTGCATTACCGGCAGCCAACTGCCAAGCGCCAGCCGGCCAAAGGCTCAGCCGGTGATTGGGTCAGCCCTGCCGCTCGGGAACGCTGACGACGAGACCGTCGAACTCGTCGCGCACCTTGATCTGGCAGGAGAGCCGCGAGGTCGGCCTGACGTCGAAGGCGAAGTCCAGCATGTCTTCTTCCATCGCCGCCGGTTCGCCGACCGCATCCGTCCAGGCGTCATCGACGTAAACGTGGCAGGTGGCGCAGGCGCAGGCGCCGCCGCACTCGGCTTCGATGCCGGGCACGGCGTTGCGGATGGCATTTTCCATGACGGTCGAGCCATTTTCGGCATCGACATCGAAACGGGTGCCGTCAAAGGCGATGAAAGTCAGCTTGGTCATTGTCACTTTGCAACCTAGGGGGAACCCCGCCGAGATAATCACTCTGCCCAGCAAGTCAACTGTGGCGCGAAACCGGCGTACCATGGCGTTTTTCGCACGTTCATGCCGCAGCAATCAGCCATTCAGCGCAGCGACAAAGGCGCGCACGTCCTCAACAAGGCTGGCGAGACGTTCGACATGATCGGGATCATCCGGGTTGCGCTCGATGGCATCGGCGCATTCGGCAATGGCGAAAGCCCCCACACCGCGCGCCGCGCCCTTCAGCCCGTGTGCCAAAAGGACCCGCTGCCGTGGCGCGGCTCCGGCCAGTTGATCGCGCACCGACAGCGACTGTTCGATGAACAAGTCAAGCACTTCGCGCCCGAGCGCGCTGTCGCCCATCGTTTGACGATGAAGATGATCGAGGTCGATCGGCGCCCGCGATTGTTTACAGGCTTGCTCTACCGATCCGGGCGCCATCGCCCGTTCAACTTCGTTCATCGTTGCCGAACTCCCAAACCGCACTCAAGGCTTTACGGATAGCGGTTGAGCGTGGCAAAATCCAATGGATATCGCGTTTTAGACGCTCGCCCGGCTGCCAAAAAAATCTTTCAGCGGGCCCGCAGAAGTCACGCCTGCGTTAACCTTATATTTAAAGTTTTACGTATCGGGCGGAATGCATGTTTTCTTTACCCCCCTGTGTCATTACGATACGCGGGGTTCATATTCAGCCTCGTATGTCGGGCGTGAAAACAAAAATAAGACGCTCCACGGCATCTAGTACAGGGTAGCGAAGGCATGGCGAAGAAAACCACGACGGCGAAGTCCCTCGACAAGGAAGTTGCCAAGGAACTCGAAGCAGCACTCGATTTCGATCTCAGCGCCGTCGATGACGGCGACCTCGACATCGCTGCCTCGATGGAAGACCTTGAGGCCCAGATTGCCGCGGCGGCGGACGAGTTGGCGCGCGCCAGCAAGACCGAAAAGGCCGAACCGGCACAGGCGATGGATACGCCCGCTCCTGCCCCGGCGGCAGCGGCGATGCCGGCCCCCAAGCCTTCCAGCCTGCGCCCGGTAGAGCCGCGCAACACGGCACAGCCGAACGGTTTTGCACCGGCCAACGACGACCGGCAGAAAGATTACAAGTCGCTGCAGCACAGCCTGAACCGGCGTGCCTCGAACGGCATCTACTGGGTCGTTGCCTTCGTTTCGCTGGCCTGGGTGGCAGGCGCTGCGGCGCTGGCGAACCTTATGTTCGGTTCTGGCATCTGGCAGGTTCGTTCGATCGGGCAATTCCTTGCCCGGCCTGAACTGATCGGCGTTCTGGTTGCGACAATCCTGCCCGTCATCCTGTTTTGGGCATTCGCCGCCATGATCCGGCGCGCGCAGGACATGCGCATTGCTGCCCAGTCGATGACCGAGATGGCTTTCCGCCTGGCCGAGCCGGAAAATATGGCGCAGGACCGCGTCATGATGATCGGCCAAGCCGTGCGCCGCGAGGTCGCGGCGATGGGCGAAGGCATCGAGCGCACGCTGGCGCGCGCCGTTGAACTCGAAACTCTGGTCCACAGCGAGGTCAACCAGATCGAGCGCTCCTATTCCGAAAACGAGGCCCGCATCCGTTCACTGGTGGACGGGCTGGGCAGCGAGCGCGAAGCCGTGGTCAGCCATGCCGAGCGCGTCCGCGCCTCGATCACCGGTGCGCACGAGACGTTGCGCGAGGAAATCAGTTCGGCCGGCGATCTCATTCGCGAAAGCATTCTTGGCGCATCGACCAAGCTGTCGCTGACCATCACCGATTCCGGCGACTCGCTGATCGATCGCATCAACGAAAGCTCGATGTCGATCTTCGATTCGGTGGAAACCCGTCTCGATTCGATCACCGACCGGCTGTCGACCTCCGGCGAGGCCTTCGCCAGCCTTCTCGACACCCGCATCGCCAAGTTGACCGACAGCACCGACGGGCTGACGCGTTCGCTGACCGAACTGCTCGACGATCGCACCGCGGGCATGGTTTCCCTGCTTGGCGGCGCGGCGCGCACGCTGAGTTCGGAGTTCGACGCCTCGCTCTCGGGCATCGAGCGCACGCTTGCCGAACGCGGCCAGGAACTGATCAGCGAATTCCAGACCCGCGCCGAAGCGCTGGACACAGGCACGCAAAAGCTCAATGCCGCACTGGAGGCCCGCGCCCGCCAGATCAACGAGACGCTGGTCGAACGCACCCGCGACATCGCCGGTGCCTTCACGCAAGGCAAGGATTCGCTAGCTGCCCTCATCGACCAGGGCAAGACGCAGATCGGCGCCGACATGGCCGACATCATCTCTTCCACCTCGACCATGCTGGAAGCACGCGCCACCGACTTCGCCGGCCGCATGGAAGCTGCGCGCCATTCCGTTTCGCGCGCCTTCGACGCCGACATCGTCCGCCTTGCGGAGGCCCGTTCGGGCATCGAGGAAGCCGTCGAACACCATAGCCTGAAACTGGCCGAGGGACGCGACCGCATGGCGGCCGCGATGCAGGAAGATTTGGCCCGCTTTGCCGAAGGCCGCGCCGAAATCGACGCCGCCGTGACCGGCCAAGTTCAAAAGCTGGCCGAAGGCCGCAGCCTGATCTCGCGCGCGCTTGAAGAAGACCTGCGCAAGGTGAACGAGTCGCGTGCCGCGATAGATGCGTCACTGGGCAGCCACCTGGAGCGGCTGGATGAAGGCCGCAGGCGGCTTTTCGATGCACTCAACGAAGACTCCGGCAGATTGGCGGAAGCCCGTGCAACTATTGATGAAATGGTCGCCGGCCACGTTGGAAAACTTGTCGAGGGCCGCAACATTCTGGCACGCTCGCTCGAGGTCGATCTCAACAAACTCGCGGAAAGCCGCTCCAGCATCGACGGGCTGGTCGCCAGTCAGGTCGAGAAGATCGCGCAAGGGCGTGCCGTGCTTTCGCAGGCGCTCGATGCCGATCTTTCCAACATCAACAAGCTGATCGCCGACCATTCGGGCAAGCTTGCCGACGACCGCAACCTGTTGGCGCAGACACTTGAAGCCGACCTGTCCAAGCTGGCGGAAAGCCGCTCCAGCATCGACGGACTGGTCGCCGGTCAGGTCGAGAAACTGGCGGAAGGCCGCGATATTCTGCGGCGTGCGCTGGAAAAGGACCTCAATACGATCAAGGACGCCATTTCCGTGCAGTCCCAGCAATTGACCAGCGACCGCCAGCAGTTTGCTCGCGCCCTGGAAGACGACCTCAACAATGTGAACGGCCTGGTCGGCTCCCACGCCGATCGGCTGGCACAAGACCGCCTCGCCTTGTCGAAGGCATTGGAAGACGATCTGGCCAAGCTGGCCGAGAGCCGTTCCAGCATCGACGGACTGGTCGCGGGTCAGGTCGAGAAACTGGCGGAAGGCCGTGACATTCTCAGGCGTGCGCTGGAAAACGACCTCTCTTCGGTCAAAGACGCCATTGCAAGCCAGACGCAAAGGCTGGCCGACGATCGCGCAGAACTGTCGCGGGCGCTGGAAAACGACCTCGCCAGTGTCAACGGGCTTATCCACGAACACATGGAAAGGCTGACCAGGGATCGCGGCGCGCTTTCGCAAGCGCTCGAAGCCGACCTGGATAAACTGGCGCAAAGCCGTTCCGGCATCGACGGTCTTGTCGCCGGCCAGGTCGAAAAGCTTGCCGAAGGCCGCGACATCCTGAGACGCGCCCTGGAAGCCGACCTCGAAAAACTGGCCGAAAACCGCGGTGAAATCGACACGGCCATCAGCGGTCAGGTTGCCAAGCTTGCGGACGCTCGCCGCGAGATCGACCTTGCGGTCACCGATCATATCGACCGGATCGCGGCCAGCAGCACACGCATCTCCGACAGCATTGCCGGCGACGTCGAAAAGATCGAGGAAGCCTTCAACCGGCAGACCGGCATCATCGAGGAGCGCGCCGGAACGATGGAGCGCGCGCTTTCCACCGGCGTTGAAGGCATCAAGGGCGTTCTCGAACGCAGCGCCGTGGTCGTCGCCTCTTCCCTGCGCGACAAGGTGCTCGAGGTTACCGCAGCACTTCACGAGCAAGCGGGCGCCGCCTTCTCCGACGCCGACCGCAAGATGGCGGAACGCGCCGAGCAGACATCGGCCGCCTTGCTTGCGCGCGCCGAAGACATCGCGCGCACCTTCGAGGAAGCCGACGGGCGTCTGGCTTCACGGGCTCAGGACACCTCCGACATGCTGCTGGCGCGTGCGGAAGAAACCGCCGAGCAACTGGCCGCCCGCGCCGGCACGATCGCCGATACGTTCGAGGTGGCGGACCAGCGCCTGGCTCAGCGTGCAATCGAAACGGCACAGTCGCTTGCCGCCCGCGCCGGCGACATCCTGCGCAACTTCGAGGAGGCCGACGAAAGGCTGGGCACCCGCATCGGCGAATCCGCCGAAGCCCTGGCCGCGCGCGCCGCCGACCTCGGCCATATCTTCGATACGGCCGACCAGCAACTCATGGCCCGCATTGCCGAAGGCTCGGAGGCGCTGACGGGCCGCGCGGCCGAAATCAGCCGTGTGCTCGAAGATGCCGACAACCGCATGGTGTCGCGCATCGCCGACACCGCCTCGGCTATCGGCCAGCATGCCGACAGCATCGTCGGCGCCTTCGCCGACACGGAACGTCAGGTTGCTGAACGGGTGGCCCAGACCGGTCAGGAGCTTGCCGCTCATGCACGCGGCATCGAAGACGTGCTCTCCGGAGCCGACGAGCGCCTGAGCGCAAGTGCTGCTGCCGCCGCCAGCCGGATCGGCGACCAGATCGCCGACGCCGAGAACCGCTTCGCCCACTCTGCCCAGACGATGGGCGAAAAGCTTGGCGAGCATATCGCGCAGGCCGAGGGCCAACTGGTTTCGCGCGCCAACGTCATTGCCGAAACCTTCACGGCCGTGGGCCAGCACATCGGCCAAAGCACCAACGACGCGGCCAAGACCATCGGCGCCAACACGCGTGAATTGAACGAGATGCTGGCCGCCCGTTCCGCCGAGATCACCAGGATCCTCGACGAGACGGCTCGCCCACTGGTCGAACGGTTTGCCGAAGGCGGGTCCGAACTGCAAAAGAGCATGGAGGAAGCCGCCGAACGCACCACCGAGAAGCTGCGCGTGGAAAACGCGGCCCTTGCCGACGCACTCGCAAGCCGTACGGCCGAGACATTGTCTACCGTGGACAGCGCCCGTGCGACGTTGGCCGACAGCGTCACCGACCTTATCGGCCGCATGACGGTATCGAGCACGCAGTTGAACGAACTGGTCGAGCGGGCCGCGAGCAACCTTGGCCAGGTCGACGAACGCCTGGTCAACAGCACGCAAAGCTTCGCCGTAACGACCGAGAAAGCGGCCCAGACCTTCGCAAGCTCGGCCCGCCTCGTCGATTCCAACACCTCGCGGCTTACCGAACTGTCGTCGTCGACGCTGCGCGAAGTGGCATCCATCGCCACCAAGTTCGACGAGCACAGCCGCCTGCTGGCAAGCGCGTCGGAACTGCTGAGCGCCGCGCAAAGCAACCTCGAGCACACGCTGGAGCGCCAGACTTCGCTGGACGATCTGGCGGTTGGCCTGGTCAAGAAGTCGGAAGACCTCGAAAAGGTCATGCAGTCGTTCGAAACGCTCGTTTCAAGGACGCTGCAGGGCGCCGAAGGCAAGACCCTGGAATCGGCCGACAAGATCCGTGCGGCAATCAACGACACCATCGAATCGGCAACCAAGAAGTTTGCCGACGCGACCGACGAGATGCGCCGCACCGCCGGCTCCATCAAGAGCGAACTCGACCTCACCCGCGCAGAGTTGAAGCGTGGCGTGGTGGAAATGCCGCAGGAAGCCAAGGAATCGACCACGGCCATTCGCCGGGCCGTTTCCGAGCAGATCAACGCCCTGAAGGAACTGTCGGATATCGTTGCAAAATCGGGCCGCGCGGTGGACGTGTCCGAGCCTCGCGGCTCGCGCCCGGCACCACAGGCGCCAGCCGCAAGGGCACCTGAGCCACAACAACGCCGGCCGGCACAGCCGGAACCTGTCCCGCAGCAGCCCCTGGGCAATGTCGCGCTGCGTGGCCCGCTCGAAGCCACTGAGCGGTCCGACACGGCGGTCCGCCAGCGGGAGGCAGGCGGCCGCACACAGCAGAACGGCTGGGTGCGCGACCTGCTGACCGGCGCCTCACGCGACGACGGCCAAAAGCCGGCAGCGCCGGCCGAAGCACCTCGCGCGGCCCCTGCGCAGCGCTCGGCGCTGCATGTGGTGGAATCGCTCAATTCGCTGTCGGTAGACATTGCGCGGGCCATCGACCACGAAGCCTCGATCGAGTTGTGGAACCGCTATCGCCGTGGCGAACGCGACGTGTTCACGCGCCGCCTCTACACGCTGAAAGGCCAGCAGACATTCGATGAAATCCGCCGCAAATATCAGGCGGAGGCCGAGTTCCGGGCCGCGGTCGACCGCTATTGCGACGACTTCGAGAAGTTGCTGAAGGACGTTGCCCGCAACGATCGCGACAACATCATGACGCAGACCTACCTGACCTCCGATACCGGCAAGGTCTACACCATGCTGGCGCATGCCAGCGGCCGGTTGCGGTAACGCCAAATGTCGCCCGAAAGCGGGAACCGGTTTCGGGATAACGAGCGCGGCCAACGAATCTGAATGATCGCGACGCTTAAAAGCGTACAGGAAACGAAAAGGGCGGGAAATTCCCGCCCTTTTTTGTTGATGCCGAAGGATCGTATCGCGGGCGGCGCGGTGCGCCCGGCGACAGCAATCAAGCCGCTCAGGTAAGCGGCGACAACTGGATCTCGACGCGGCGGTTCTGCGCGCGACCCTGCTCCGTACCATTGGAAGCGATCGGCCGGGATTCGCCAAAGCCGGTGACGGCAAAGCGGCGCTGATCGACGCCCTGCCCGGCCAGATAGTTGGCAACCGCCAGAGCGCGGCGCTGCGACAGGTCGAAATTGTGCTGGTCGCTGCCGGTCGAATCGGTATGGCCGTAAACGTCGACGAGCGTCTGGTTGTACTTGCGCAGCACCAGCGCCACCGAGTTCAGCACCTGATAGAAGCCGGGCTTCACGGCGTCCTGGTCGACGTTGAACGTGATGTCGGACGGCATGTTGAGCATGATCTGGTCGCCGACACGCGTGACGCTGACGCCGGTGCCCTGCAACTGGGCACGCAATTCGGCTTCGTTCTGATCCATTTTCGCGCCGACCAAGCCGCCCGCGAGAGCGCCAACGCCGGCGCCGATCAGGGCGTTACGCCGATCGTTGCCGCCGGCCAGCGTGCCTAGAGCCGCACCGGCGAGCGCGCCGATGCCAGCGCCCGCTGCCGTGTTCGAAACCTTCTGCTGACCTGTATAGGGGTCGGTGGTGCATGCCGCGGCAAACACGCCGGCCATCATTACGGCGATCAAAGTTTTTGTCTTCATAAGCTTGTCCCTCGTAAAACTGCGGCGCGCAATGCGCACCGTACCACCCTTCCGGCTGTGTTGTAGCACACAATGCGGCAAAATACGGAACGGGAAAGGCTTTCCCGCCCGCTTTGTCGCAATCGGGAAGGGAAATTTCTGCCTGGGCAACCTACCAGAGGTTCTTTCCGTCGATCACCACCACTTCGACAGCGTCAAGGTCGAAATCATCGAACAGCCGCGCATTGACCGCGATCTTGGGGTTGTCGAAATCCGGCTCGCCGGTCGACCAGTCCGGCGATTCCGTAAAGGTCCCGCAGCCGCAGATCGCACAGAAGCCGTGCTTGACCATCTTTGACTGCCACCGATAGGCCGAAACGTTCTCGGGCGGACTGGTCAGCTTGAACTGATCCGGGCGGTAGTAGGCCCAAAGCGCGCCGCGTTTGGAGCAGATGGAACAGGTGCACCGCGTCACAGTCCGCGGCGCCTCGGAGACCTCGAAGGTAGTGGCGCGGCAGTGGCAGCTTCCCTTGATGCGCATGGCTCGGCCCTCGAATGTGCTGTCGATGATGGCAGCATATACCGGGCCTCCTGACAATGCCTGTCAGGAGATGTCGCGATGGCAGATCGCCTCGCATCTCCTGACGGATGCACAAAACATGTAAAACCAACGGCTTACGGTCGTTGCATGAATCCGGTTGAGAGCGGCGCGCTTTCGCGTTTCACCGCCGAACGGAAACGGCTCTAATCGAGATCGGCTACCGCCTCGCCGGAAGCGCCTTCGATGCGCTGCGACAGCGAGGCTTCCATGAATTCGTCCAGGTCGCCGTCGAGCACGCTGCTGGGATTGGTGTTTTCGACCCCGGTGCGCAAATCCTTGACCAGTTGGTAGGGCTGCAGCACGTAGGAGCGGATCTGATGGCCCCAACCGATGTCACTCTTCGAGGCTTCCGTTGCGTTGGCCGCCGCTTCGCGCTTTTTCAGTTCTTCCTCATAAAGCCGCGAGCGCAGCATTTCCCAAGCCTTGGCCCGGTTCTTGTGCTGTGAGCGCTCCGCCTGGCAGGCAACGGCAATGCCCGTGGCGATATGGGTGATGCGGACGGCGGAATCGGTGGTGTTGACGTGCTGCCCGCCTGAGCCGGACGAACGATAGGTGTCGATGCGCACATCGGATTCGGAGACGTCGATCTGGATCGAATCATCGATCACCGGATAGACCCACACGCTGGCGAACGACGTGTGGCGGCGCGCATTGCTGTCATAGGGCGAAATGCGCACCAGTCGATGCACGCCGGACTCGGTCTTTAGCCAGCCATAGGAATTGTGACCCTTGATCATCAAGGTCGCGGACTTGATGCCAGCTTCTTCGCCGTCATGGATTTCCAGAACTTCGACCTTGAAGCGGCGGCGCTCGGCCCAGCGCGTGTACATGCGCAGCAACATCGAAGCCCAATCCTGGCTCTCCGTGCCGCCCGCGCCCGCATGGACTTCGAGGTAAGTGTCGTTGGAATCGGCCTCGCCCGAAAGCAGCGTCTCGACTTGCCTGGCCTTGACCTCGCCGCGCATCGCGCGCAGGGCGCCTTCGGCCTCGGCGACGACGCCTTCGTCGCCTTCCTCCGCACCCAGTTCGATGAGGCCCAGATTGTCTTCCAAAGCCTGCGTCAGGCCTTTGACCGCGCCGATTCCGTCTTCGAGGGACTGGCGCTCGCGCATCAGCTTCTGCGCTTCCAGCGGGTCGTTCCAGAGATTGGAATCTTCGGCAAGAACGTTGAGGTACTCAAGCCGTTTCAGCGCCTGATCCCAGTCAAAGATGCCTCCTCAGCAGGGTTATGGCCTGCCTGATCTCGTCGACAATGTTCTGCGTTTCCGCGCGCATGGCTCTAGACGCTCTACCCGTTCATCAATGGCTTGATTTGCTTGGCGCGATACATAGGCATGCCCGCATCGCCTGTAAAGCGAAATGGCAAGGCGCCGGCTTGCGCTCTAAAAGGGCCAGCGACGCGCATGTTCGAAAGGGCCGGCGCAGCCTCAGTAGAGGCCGCCGCCACCCGACTGGATGGCCTGATTGGCCTGCGGCGACAGGGCTTCGCCCGAACCGTTGGAACCATCCTCGCCCATGCCGATGATCCAGTAGGAATCGGCCGGCCCGGTGCCGGGCTTGAAGGCCTCGATGATGGTTCCGGCCTGTCCTTCCGCCGCCTGCATGCCGGTCTTGCGGTCGATGGCGACAAGGCTCATGCCCTCGGGCACCTTGAAGTCGACATTGGGCGTTCCTTCGAGCGCCACGCGCATGAAATCCTTGAAGACCGGCGCGGCAAGGCCACCGCCGGTGGTGCCGCGCCCGAGCCCCTTTGGCTTGTCGAAGCCCATGTAAAGACCGACGACAAGGTTCGGCGTGTAGCCGATGAACCACGCGTCCTTCTCGTCGTTGGTCGTGCCGGTCTTGCCGGCAATATGGCGGCCGAGTTCGGCAACCGTGGTGGCGGTGCCGCGCAGAACCACGCCTTCCATCATCGACGTGATCTGGTAGGCCGTCATCGGGTCGAGGACCTGTTCGGAATTATCGACCAGTTCAGGTTCCGGCTGGTCCTGCCATTCGGCCGCGTTGCAGCCTTCGCAACTGCGCTCGTCATGCTTGAACACGGTCTTGCCGTAGCGGTCCTGGATACGGTCGATCAGCGACGGTTTGATCGAGCGGCCGCCATTGGCCATGATCGCATAGGCCGAAACCATGCGCATCACCGTGGTTTCGCCCGAACCCAACGCCATCGGCAGGTAGGGTGCCAGATGATCGTAGACGCCGAAGCGCTCGGCATATTCGGCGACAAGCTTCATGCCCATGTCGTTGGCAAGACGCACGGTCATAAGGTTGCGCGACCTTTCAATACCGTTCCGCAATGTCGAGGGGCCAGCCGCACGGCCGTCGTAGTTCTTCGGCGTCCAGGTGGTATTGCCGCTCTGGATGGTGATCGGACCGTCCATGATGACGGATGCCGGCGTGTAGCCGTTGTCCAGCGCCGCCGCGTAGACGATCGGCTTGAACGACGATCCCGGCTGGCGCATAGCCTGCGTGGCGCGGTTGAATTCCGACTCCGCGTAGGAGAAACCGCCGACCATGGCCAGGACGCGCCCGGTATGGGGATCCATGGCGATCATGCCGCCTTCGACTTCCGGCGCCTGGCGCAAGGCATAGGCACCTTCTGCATCGTCGCGCTTCTGAACGAAGACGACGTCGCCGGGCTTCAATACCTCAGACGGAGACTTGGCCTTGACGGTCTTGCCGTCGACGACATGGCGCATGGCAAATGCCATGTCTTCCTTGCTGACGGTTGCCTCGACGCGCTCCTCGACCAGTTCGCCCGAGGCCTGCTTTGCCGGCTGGAGGCCGATCCGAAGCCCTGTGTCGGAACTGTCCAGAACAACGGCAAGCGTCCATTCAGGTACATCGTCCAGGCCCTTGACGGCACCCAGCGGCACGCCCCAGTCGCCCGAAACGTCGATTGCGGTCACCGGCCCGCGATAACCACGCAGCGTATCGTACTTGATCAGGCCGCTCTGCATGGCCTTGCGCGCGATCAACTGCAACTTGGGATCGAGCGTGGTGCGCACCGAAAGCCCGCCTTCGTAAAGCGCGTTCTGTCCATAGCGCGCGCTGATCTCGCGCCGCACTTCCTCGGTGAAGTATTCACCGGCAAACAGGTACGTGCCATTGCGGCGCGGGGTGACGCCGAGCGGTTGAGCCTTGGCCTTTTCGCCTTCCTCGCGCGTCACGTAGCCATTGTCGACCATCTGGTCGAGCACCCAGTTGCGGCGCTCGATGGCGCGGTCGGTATGCCGGAACGGATGGTAGTTGGACGGCCCTTTCGGCAAAGCGGCCAGATATGCCGCGTCCGCGATGGTCAGTTCGTTGACCGACTTGTCGAAATAGGTGAGCGCGGCACCCGCCACGCCATAAGCGCCGAGGCCGAAGAAAATCTCGTTGAGATAGAGTTCGAGGATACGGTCCTTCGGGTAGGCCTGCTCGATGCGGAACGCCAGGATCATTTCCTTGATCTTGCGCTCGTAGGTCTGGTCCGAGGTCAAAAGAAAGTTCTTGGCGACCTGTTGCGTGATCGTCGAAGCGCCGACCTGCCGGCGGCCGGAGCCGAGGTTTTGCAGGTTGGTGACGACGGCACGGCCAAGTCCGGTCACGTCTATGCCCGGATGGTTGTAGAAATTCTTGTCTTCGGCCGAAAGAAAGGCCGCCTTGACGCGATCCGGAACGGCCTGGATCGGCAGATAAAGCCGGCGCTCATGCGCGTACTCGGCCATCAACGAACCGTCCGAGGCATGAATGCGCGTCGTCACCGGCGGCTCATATTTGGCCAGCACCTCGTAATCGGGCAAATCCTTGGTCAGATTGCCGATATAGACGGCCACGGCACCAGCCACGAGCAGCGCAAGCGCCGTGCCGATGCCAAAGAAATAGCCGATAAGCCGAATCATGCCCGCTCCAGTCGAAAGTCCGTCACTTTCCTAAACGACACCCCGTCGCGTTCAAGGTCAGGCAAGTGCACGAACGAGGACATTTGTCGCCTTGATGTGGGCAAAATGCGGCAACGACCGATTCCGATCCTCATATCCGTACAATATCGCCGGGTGTTGTGCGCATGCAACGCCGTCATGTGGAGGCACGGCATGACGCCTTGCTCAGAGCGTCCCGCCCTTGGCCGCTTTCACGGAGGCGAACGCCGCAACCGCATTGGTGATGCTTTCAGCGGCCTTGTTGCGCCAATCCGGGTCGATCAGTTGAGCTTCGTCCTTGGGATTGGACAGATAGCCGAGTTCGA
The DNA here is from genome assembly GCF_001427385.1 of Mesorhizobium sp. Root157. GTDB lineage: Bacteria > Pseudomonadota > Alphaproteobacteria > Rhizobiales > Rhizobiaceae > Mesorhizobium. Next base: position 220,135 of record NZ_LMGJ01000034.1, on the reverse strand, counting down.
CCAGCACGGAAGGAACATCGGGAGCCTTCAGCACGCGGAAGCCGGCAAACCGGTGCGGGTTGTTGATGAGGCCGACCGTGGTGGCAAGTTCGTCGACCAGCGTGTTGGCAAAGCTCATCGAGAAGGAATGGGTTTCGCGGCGGATGAGGTCGATGAGGATGTCCGTGACCTCCGGATTGTCGGCCTTCACCTCGATGCCGGCCAGCCTGTCGGACAGGTTCTCGCGGTCGGCAAGGGCTTGCGCTTCCGCATCGGAAGCCCTGTCGGACACGGTATAGACCGTGGCGCCGCGAATGCCCTTGAGGCTGATCGTGTCCGCATGGATGGAAATGAACAGGTCCGCCTCATGCTGGCGGGCGATGCGCACGCGGTCGTCGAGCCGCAGGAAAACGTCGCTGTCGCGCGTCATGAACACATCGTACTTGCCGGACGCCTCGAGCTTGTTCTTGAGTTCCCTGGCAAAAGCCAGCGTGACGGCCTTCTCTACGGTGCCGCTCAGCCCCTCGGCGCCGCCATCGATGCCGCCGTGGCCGGGGTCGATGACCACGGTGAAGCGCCGCAGCGGAAATTTGCTGACCCGGTCGCTCTTGTTGCCGGCAACGGTGGAACCCGTCGTTTCGGCCTGGATCGACAGTGCTTCATCGAATTCCCGGTCGGATGCCGCCGAAAGGTCGGCAACGATGCGGTAGCCCGCACCATCGTCGTTCTTCAGCACATCCACCCGTTCGACCAGAAACGGCCCCTTGCCGATCACGACCAGCCGCGACGACCCGTCAGGCAAGGCGCCGTAGCGAACGTTCTTGACCAGCCCCCTCGCCTTCAACGCCTTTGCATCGATCGCCACTTTCGCAGCCGGCAGGTCGATGACCAGCCGATTGGGAGCACGTAAGAGAAACCATCTCACGTCGGGCTCGCGGTCGAAATTCATGACGATGCGCATTTTCGTGGCATCGCCCGCCATCTTGTAGTCGATCATCCTGGCCGGTTCGGCAGCCATGGCCGATGCGGGACCGAGGCAAGGCAGGCCAAAGAGCGCCGTCAGCAGGACTAAAACGACAAGGTGAAAGCGCCACCGGATGCGCTTAGCCTTCTCCTTGTTCGCTGCCGGGCCCATATGCGGTCCTGTCGCTCCTGATTCGGCGCGGGGGCCGCTTGATTGGACGTGGCGCGGCCAAGCACGCACGCAATTAACAATTCGTATCCAGAGAAGGTTAACCAAGCCTTTTCACGAACCGGATTCCGCTGCGTCATGCCCTTTTGCCGGCAGCGGAAAACAGGGTTGCCTTCTACCTCGCCAAATCATAAAAGCGGCATTGGACTACCGCAATCTTGGAACCGTCCTTCTCGGCAGCATGTTGCTGCTTCTTGCAGTTAGAGACGGCTTCCACATTCACATGACAAAGCTTGCGGCTGGTTGCGACGGATTTCGCAGGTATGCGCCCATGGCGGAGGCGGTACCTGCGTGAAGAAAACGGCCTGGGTTTGCCCCGCGCCGGCTCTGGTCAAGAGCAAAACAAGCTGGTCCGGGTTTTCCGGGCTTTGGTTCAAAAGGTCCACTGGCTAACGATGCTTTCGAGCGCCAACATGGAAAGGTCCGCACCAAACCGCGCCATTTCGGCTGCGGGCGGTACCTCCATCGCGCTCCGGCACCGGCTGGCGGCCGCTCAATTATCCGGCACCCACCCCCAACCAGACCAACAGCATCGGGCCTTGCCCGACAGGCTGGCGCTGGCGGCTGCCGGGAGGAAACGAAATAATGCCCAACAAGATGCTGATAGACGCCTCCCACCCGGAGGAAACACGCGTAGTCGTCGTACGCGGTAACCGTATCGAAGAATTCGACTTTGAATCCCAGGACAAGAAGCAGCTCAAAGGAAACATCTACCTAGCCCGCGTAACGCGCGTAGAACCTTCCCTCCAGGCAGCCTTTGTCGAATATGGCGGAAACCGGCACGGTTTCCTCGCCTTCAGCGAAATACACCCGGACTATTACCAGATCCCGGTCGCGGACCGGCAGGCGCTGCTGCGCGCCGAAGCCGAAGAGGCCGAGGAAGATAACCACGACGACGATCATGACGGCGAGGAACGCCACGACCGCAATCGCGGCAAGCGCGGCCGGCGTCGGGGCAGCAGGAGCCGTGATCACGGCGAGCGCAAGCATGAGACCGCCGGCAGCAGCGGCGACGACAATGGCGAGAGCCCGAACGAGGACGGCGGCGAAAGCGCGGCCGAGGCCGACGCTGTCGGCGAAATCACGGAACTGACCGCGGAAGCCGGCGAAAGCGCCGCTGTTCAGGCCGAGGAAGCCGATACGCCGCATGAAGCGGCCGACGCCGCTGAAAACGAGGCAGACGCCTCCGGTTACGGCCCTACCACAACCATCGCGGCAAGCGTCGATGCCGACGTCATTTCGGAAGCCGTCCCAGAAGCGGATGCGGTCACCGAGGCGACTTCGGACAACAATGATCGTGGCATGCTGGAAGAGGTACATTCCTCGCATGGCGACGATGAGCACGAGGTCGAGTCCGTCGGCGCTGAGGACGCGCTGGAAGAGGTGCGCAACCGCCGCAAGCCCGCTCGCCGCCAGTACAAGATCCAGGAAGTCATCAAGCGCCGCCAGATCCTGCTGGTGCAGGTCGTCAAGGAAGAGCGCGGCAACAAGGGCGCGGCACTTACCACCTATCTGTCGCTCGCCGGCCGCTATTCGGTGCTGATGCCCAACACGGCGCGCGGCGGCGGCATTTCGCGCAAGATCACCAACGCGCAGGACCGCAAGCGCCTGAAGGAAGTGGTAGCCGATCTCGAAGTGCCGCAGGGCATGGGTGTCATCCTGCGCACCGCCGGCGAAAGCCGCACCAAGGCTGAGATCAAGCGCGACTACGAATATTTGATGCGGCTGTGGGAAAACGTCCGCAACCTGACGCTGGAATCGACCGCCCCTGCCCTCGTCTACGAGGAAGGCTCGCTCATCAAGCGTTCGGTGCGCGACCTCTACAACAAGGACATCGATGAAGTCCTGGTGGCCGGCGAGGATGGCTACCGCGAGGCCAAGGACTTCATGCGCATGCTGATGCCCAGCCACGCCAAGGTGGTGCAGCCCTATCGCGACACCACGCCGATCTTTGTGCGCTCCGGCATCGAAGCGCAACTCGACCGCATGGTGCAGCCGCAAGTGACGCTGAAGAGCGGCGGCTATCTCATCATCAACCAGACGGAAGCGCTGGTCTCCATCGACGTCAACTCCGGGCGCTCCACCAAGGAGCACTCGATCGAGGAAACCGCGCTCCACACCAATCTGGAAGCTGCCGAGGAAGTCGCCCGCCAGTTGCGCCTGCGCGACCTCGCCGGGCTGATCGTCATCGACTTCATCGACATGGAGGAAAACCGCAACAACCGTGCGGTGGAAAAGCGCCTCAAGGATCACCTGAAGAACGACCGCGCCCGTATCCAGGTCGGCCGCATCTCGCATTTCGGCCTGCTGGAAATGTCGCGCCAGCGCATCCGCGCCAGCGTGCTGGAATCGACCATGAAGACCTGCCCGCATTGCGGCGGCGCCGGGCATGTCCGCTCGGATTCGTCGGTGGGACTGATGGTGGTGCGCGCGATCGAGGAATTTCTGCTCAAGGATTCGCGCTGCCACATCACCGTGCGCACCCCGGCAGCGACGGCGCTTTACGTGCTCAACCACAAGCGCAGCACGCTGGTCGATCTCGAAAAACGCTTCGGAGTGACAATCACCCTCGAAACGGACGAGTCGGTTGCAGCCCAGCATTATGCGATCGCGCGCGGCGCTGTTGCCGACAAGCCGGAAGGTTTCGTCGAGTCCCGTCCGCAGCCGGTCTATGTCGAGCCGGAGGAACCGGAAGACGAAATCGTCGTCGAGGAAGAAACAGCCGACGAGGGCGAACAGCCGCAATCCGGCGAGCAGCAGGCACCACGTGCGGGCGACGACAATGGCGACGGCAATCGCGACCGCAAGCGGCGCAAAAGGCGCAGGCGGCGCGGCGGCAGGGATCGCGAGCATGGGGAACGCGAACAGTCGCATCCGGTCGCCGGCGAGGCCGAGGATGGCTCGACGTCGGAGCAGGTAGCCGGTTCGGTCGAGGAGACCGAAGAGGTTGAGGCCGGCACGGCTGCCGCCGTTGCTGAAACGGCGGACGCCAGCGAGGACGCACAGGCCAAGAAGCGGCGGCGCGGCAAGCGCGGCGGCAAGCGCAATCGTCAGGAAAATGACGAAGCCGAATCCGCAGCCGTTGCGGAAGGCGAAGCTGCTGAGACCGAAACGGCAAAACCGGATGCGGCCACAGATGCCAAGCCGGAGGCGGTAGAACCCGTCGCAGCCATCGAGGCGGCGGAAGAGGTGCAGGCGCCGACTGAAGCAGACGAGCCCGCCGCCGAAAAGCCGAAGAAGCCGCGCCGTGCGACGAGATCGAAGAAGGCAGTGGCCGAGGCCGACGCAGTGGCAACCGCGCCAGAAGCGCCGGCCACCCCGGAAGCAGTTGCGGTCCCCGCACCGGCCAGCGTCGAAGAGCCGACCGCAGCAGAGGCAGCGCCGAAGATCAAGCCGCGGGCGAGCCGCCGCAAGACGGTCGCTGCGGAAACCCCGGCAGCCCCGGTCGTTTCCTCGGACGCCGTCAGCGAGCCAGCCGAACCTGCTGCGGAAGAAAAGCCGAAGCGCGGTGGCTGGTGGCAGCGCAAGGGCTTTTTCTAGGATCTTTGCTCAGGGCGGACAAAACCCTCCTGCAGAACATGAAAACCCCGCGCCATCGTTGTGATGGCGCGGGGTTTCTTTTCTCGGCCACCCGATATGCGGGCAGGTATTCCGGAACGCCAGTTGGCGTCATCCAGCGAAGATCGACCAGTTCATTGCTCTCGCCAGTTTTTCGAGCGCGATGGAGCCAAGCTTGGAATTGCCATTGGCGTTGAGGCCTGGCGACCAGGCCGCGACCGAAGCCACTCCCGGCACGACGCCCAAAATGCCGCCGCCGACACCGCTTTTGCCAGGAATGCCGACACGGAAGGCGAAATCGCCCGATCCGTCATAGTGGCCGCAGGTCAGCATCAGCGCACTGATGCGCCGCGCCCTCTCCTGCGAGACGACGGAATGGCCGCTGACACTCTTGCCGCCATTGGCGAGAAAGCGTCCCGCCAGCGCCAATTGCCGGCAGTCCATGGCAATCGCGCAGTGGTGAAAATAGACGCCCAGCGCCAACTCCGGTGAATGGTGCAGATTTCCGAACGATTTCATGTAATTGGCAAGCGCGACATTGCGAAACCCGGTCGCCTGTTCCGAGGCCGCGACCTCGTGGTCGATGACGATGGTGTCGTCGTCCGCCACATACTGCACGAAACGCAGGATCTCGCCGATCGCCTCGCGTGGCTGATGGCCGGCAAGCAGGATATCGGCAATGACGATGGCGCCTGCATTGATGAAGGGATTGCGAGGAATGCCGGCCTCGTGCTCAAGCTGGACAATGGAATTGAAGGAGTTGCCGGACGGTTCGCGCCCGACCCGCTTCCACAAGGCGTCACCGACCTTGCCGAGCGCAAGCGTCAAGGTGAAGACCTTGGAAATGCTCTGGATCGAAAAGGCCTGGTCCGCGTCACCGGCGGTGAATATCTCGCCGTCGATGGTCGTCACGGCGATGCCGAATTTGCCCGGATCGACCTTTCCAAGCTGCGGGATGTAGCTGGCAACCTCGCCGCGATCGGTACGGCCGGCCATCTCGGCGGTGATTTCATCCAGTATTTGCTGTAGGTCCGACAAGGCGTGCCCTCTCGCCTATTTCAGCCAGCGTTCGATGCGCGCCAGCGCTTCGACCATTTCGTCGTAACTGCCGGCGTAGGAAAAGCGCATCGTACGATGGCCCTGCAACGGATCGAAATCCTGTCCCGGCGTCGCCGCCACATGCGCTTCGGCCAGCATGCGTTTGGCGAAGGCCATGCTGTCGTTGGTGTAACGGGTCACATCGCAAAAAGCATAGAAGGCACCATCCATCGGGGCCGCCAGCGCAAAACCGAGTTCAGGCAGCCGCTTCATAAGCAGGTCGCGGTTGGCCGCATAGCGCGCCTTGACCACTTCCAGTTCGTCTTCTGCCTTGAAGGCTTCGATGGCCGCGATCTGCGACAGCTCCGGGGCGGAAATGTAGAGACTCTGAGCGATACGCTCGACAGGGCGCACCAATTTCTCGGGCAGGACCATCCAGCCGACGCGCCATCCGGTCATGCAGTAATATTTGGAGAACGAGTTGATCACGGTGACATCGGGGCTGTGGGCAAGCGCGGTCGTGTCCGGCGCGGCATAGGCAAGCCGATGGTAGATTTCGTCTGAAATCACCGAAATGCCGAGGTCGTCAGCCGTCTTGACCAGGGCTGCAAGCTCCACATCCGGTATGACGGCGCCCGTAGGGTTGGCCGGGCTGGCGAACAGCACGCCTTTCAGGGGCTTTTGCGCATGCGCGATACGCAGATGGTCGGCGTGCAGATAGGCCGCACCGTCGAGTTCGATTTCCACAACCTCGATGCCAAGCGCGGCCATGATGTTGCGGTAGGCCGGATAGCCCGGCGCGGCGATGGCGACACGGTCGCCCGCATCGAACATTGCCAGGAAGGCGAGGTTGAACGCTGCCGACGAGCCAGTGGTGACGGCAATGCGCGACGGCGAAACATTGATGCCGTAGTGCTCGCCATAGTGGCTTGCGATCGCTTCTCGCAGCGAAACGAGACCCAAGGCATCGGTGTAGCCGATGCGGCCCAGCTTCAAGGCGGCCGCCGCAGCTTCCCTGACGCGAATCGGCGCGGGATCGGACGGCTGGCCGACCGCCATCGATACGACCGAGGTGCCGAGCGCTTTCAGCCGGTTCGCTTCGGCCAGAATGTCCATGGCGTGGAACGGCTCGACCTCGCCGCGTCGCGAAAGCGAAACACTCATTTGCCTCAATCCCGCCCTTTCATCAGCTCGGCTAAGATCAGCCGCGCCGCACAATTGCCCGATTGCTGTGAGGTTCACAAGTTCATGAACTTGTCAGCGCCGGCTTTTCATCGCGGGAAGGCTCGGCTACCAGTGGACGCACGATGATGAACCTGCCGCGCCCTGCTTTGCGGCTGGCCAAGGCTGGCCGGACCGTTGCAACGCTGTCTCTGGGACTGGCGTTGACCGTCGCCGCCGCTCTGCCGGCATTCGCGCAGCGCGTTCCGGTGGTTCGCGACGCCGAAATCGAAGCCCTGGTGCGCGACTATGCGCGGCCTATCTTCAAGGCGGCCGGCTTGTCGAAGGCCGGGATCGAGATCGTTCTGGTCAACGACAACAGCTTCAACGCTTTCGTCGCCGGCCGCCGCATGTTCATCAACACCGGCGCGTTGCTGCAGGCCGAAACGCCCAACGAGATCATCGGCGTCATCGCCCATGAGGCCGGACACCTGGCCGGCGGCCACCAGCAACGGCTGCGCGACCAGTTGGAACGCGCCAAGACCATGGCAATTGTCGCCGGCCTGCTCGGCGCAGGCGCAATGGTCGCCGGCGCCACCACAGACTCAAAGGGCCTCGCAGGCGTCGGCATGGGATTGGCGACCGGCGGCGGCGAATTTGCCCGCCGCAGCCTTCTCACTTACCAGCGCGGCGAAGAGATCACCGCCGACCGCTCGGCCATCACCTATCTGAACGCGACGGGCCAGTCGGGCCGCGGCATGCTGAAGACCTTCCAGCGCTTCCAGAGCGCATTGTCGCTGTCGGGCGCACAGGTCGACCCCTACCGTGTCAGCCACCCGATGCCCCAGGATCGCATCTCCAACCTGCAGACGCTGATCCAGAAAAGCCCCTATTTCGACACGACCGATTCGCCGGCGCTCCAGCAGCGTCACGACATGATGCGCATGAAGATCGCGGTCTACACGCAGGGCCAGGCTGCTGCATCGCGCCTGATCCAGAAGAACCCGGCCAGCCTTGCTTCGAAATATGGCGACGCGCAATCCACCTATCTCTTCGGCAATTTGCGCTCCGCACAGGCCAAGGCCGACGCCTTGATCAAGGCGCAGCCCAAGAACCCCTATTTCCACGAATTGCGCGGCGACATCCTGATGAAGGCCAACAAGCCCAAGGACGCGGCCGCCGAATACGCCAAGGCCGCGAGCCTAGACCCGGCCCGGTCCGGGCTTTTGTCCGTCATGTATGGCCAGGCGCTGCTTGCCGTGGGAACACAGGATTCGCTGAAGAAGGCCGTTACCGAAATCTCCAACGGGTTGGAACGCGACCGCGAGAACGCGTCCGGCTACCGCTATCTTGCCCAGGCCTATGGCATGCTGGGCGATGTCGGCGATGCGGACCTGGCGACGGCCGAGGGGCATTACTATTCCGGTGCCTACAGGGACGCAGCCGTTTTCGCGACGCGCGCGCAGCAACGCCTCAAGCCAGGCTCGCCAGGGTGGATTCGCGCCCAGGACATCATCAACCAAGGCAAATCGGCCAAGAAGAAATAGGCGTTCCGGCGGCACGCGGAACGAGCAAAGGACAAATCATCATGAAAAAGACAATTCTGCTTGGCACCGCAGGGACCGCCGCCGGACTGGCGATGCTGGCTCTCGGGTTCATGACTGCCGGTCCACAGGTGGCAAACGCCGAAGACGCACCTGCCCTGATGCAGGCGGCATCGACCGACACGAAAGTCGACCGCGCCGAGGTTGAAGAAATCATCCGCGATTACCTGCTGAAGAACCCGGAAGTGCTGCTCGAGGTGCAGGAAGCACTGGAAGCCAAGCAGAAGGAAGAGCAGCGCCTCGCCAGTCTCGGCGTCATCGAGGACAACAAGGACGAAATCTTCAATTCGACCTTCGACGGCGTCGTCGGCAATCCGAACGGCAAGGTCACCATCGTCGAGTTCTACGATTACAACTGCGGCTTCTGCAAACGCGCCATGGAAGACATGCAGGCGCTGACCAAGGCCGACCCGGAGTTGCGCTTCGTCCTCAAGGAATTCCCGATCCTCAGCCCCGATTCGCAAAAGGCCAGCATGGTCTCGATGGCCTTCCACCTGATGATGCCGGAGAAATACGGCGAATTCCACAACGCGCTTCTGGGCGGAGAGGGTCGGGCGACCGAGGCGACGGCTCTCAAGGTCGCCCTGTCGCTCGGCGCCGACGAAGCCGAACTGCGTGCCAAGATGCAAGACCCCTCGATCGTCGATGCGCTTTCCAAGACATACGACCTCGCCAACAAGTTGGCGATCACCGGCACGCCATCCTACGTCGTCGGCAATGAGGTGATGTTCGGCGCGCTCGGCCAAGAGGCGCTGGCGGAAAAGATCGCGGTGGCAAAGGCGGCGCTCTGAAGCAGGCCAGCCGCGATTTCGCCTTCGCTGCCTCTGTGGACAGGAAAAGAAGGCACTTGCGCTCTTTTCGCAGCGGTCTATGCCCATTATAGAGGGTCCGGTGCACCGGTTACGGTCGGCGCCGGGAAAGGTCGGCATTTTTGAAAACGATATTCGTTTTAAACGGTCCCAATCTGAATATGCTCGGCAAGCGCGAGCCATCGATCTATGGCACCCAGACCCTGGACGACATCGCTGGCGATTGCCGCAAGGCTGGAGCCGAGCTAGGGCTTGAGGTAGACTTTCGCCAATCCAACCATGAAGGTGCACTCGTCGACTGGATCCAGGAAGCTTCACAGGCGTCGGCGGGCATCGTGCTCAATGCAGGCGCCTATACACACACCTCGATCGCCATCCACGATGCCATAAGGGCGGCCGCGCCGCTGCCCGTGGTCGAGGTGCACCTGTCCAACATTCACGCTCGCGAACCGTTTCGCCACGTCTCGAAGGTAGCACCTCACGCTGTCGGAATGATTTGCGGTTTCGGTCCGCTCGGTTACACCCTGGCGCTGCAGGCGCTGGCCGCGCGGCTATGACCGGCGCTTAAACAAGAAGGCTCAACGATGACTACGAAGAAAAACGGCGTCGACCAGGAACTGATCCGCGATCTGGCGGGCATACTGAACGACACCAACCTGACCGAGATCGAAGTCGAACTCGGCGACTTCAAGGTACGCGTTTCGCGCCAGACGCAGACCGTTCACGCCGCGGTCGCAGCCCCACCGGTCTTCGCGCAGGCGCCTGCGCAGCCGGTTGCACCCGGCGTCCCGGCCCCGGCCGCTCCAGCGGCGGATACGAAGAACGCAGTGCCTTCGCCCATGGTGGGAACCGCCTATCTCGCCGCCTCGCCGGACGCCAAGCCGTTCGTGGAGGTCGGGCAAACGGTCAAGGAAGGCCAGACCTTGCTGATCATCGAGGCGATGAAGACGATGAACCAGATTCCGTCGCCGCGTTCAGGCACCGTCACCGCCATCCTGATCGAGGACGCGCAGCCGGTCGAATACGGCATGCCCCTGGTCGTGATCGAGTAGGCCCGACCGGGATGTTCCAGAAAATCCTCATCGCCAATCGCGGCGAAATCGCGCTCAGGGTGCTTCGCGCCTGCAAGGAACTCGGCATCAAGACGGTTGTGGTGCACTCCACCGCCGATGCCGACGCCATGCATGTGCGGTTGGCCGACGAAAGCGTATGCATCGGGCCGCCGCCTTCTCGCGACAGCTACCTCAACATCCACCAGATTGTCGCCGCCTGCGAAATCACCGGCGCGGACGCCGTACATCCGGGTTACGGATTCCTCTCGGAAAACGCCAAGTTCGCGGACATTCTTGCCGCCCACAACATCACCTTCATCGGCCCCTCCGGCGACCATATCCGCGTCATGGGCGATAAAATCGAGGCCAAGCGTACGGCAAAGCGCCTCGGCATCCCGGTCGTTCCCGGCTCCGACGGTGCGGTCACCGAGGAGAAGGAAGCCAAGCGCATTGCCGCCGAGATCGGCTATCCGGTCATCATCAAGGCTTCCGCCGGCGGCGGCGGGCGCGGCATGAAGGTGGCGCGCACCGAAGATGACCTCGAAATCGCGCTCGCAACAGCGCGCTCCGAGGCGGGCGCCGCTTTCGGCGACGACGCCGTCTACATCGAAAAATACCTGGAAAAGCCGCGTCATATCGAACTGCAGGTGTTCGGTGACGGCGCCGGCCGGGGGGTGCACTTCGGCGAGCGCGATTGCTCGCTGCAGCGCCGCCACCAGAAGGTCTGGGAAGAGGCCAATTCCCCTGCGCTCAACGCCGACCAGCGCGCCAGGATCGGCGACACCTGCGCCAAGGCGATCGCCGAACTCGGCTATTCCGGCGCAGGCACGATCGAATTCCTCTATGAGAATGGCGAGTTCTACTTCATCGAGATGAACACGCGCCTGCAGGTCGAACACCCGGTGACCGAGGCGATCACCGGCATCGATCTTGTCCACGAGCAGATCAGGGTCGCGTCCGGCGGCGGCCTATCGGTCAAGCAGGACGAGATCAAGTTCAACGGCCACGCCATCGAATGCCGCATCAATGCCGAGGACCCGCGTACATTCACGCCCTCGCCCGGCACGATCACGCATTTCCACACGCCTGGCGGCCTCGGCATCCGCGTCGATTCCGGCGTCTATTCCGGCTACAAGATCCCGCCCTATTACGACAGCTTGATCGGCAAGCTGATCGTGCACGGCCGCAACCGGGTCGAGTGCATGATGCGGCTGAGGCGCGCCTTGGACGAGTTCGTCGTGGACGGCATCAAGACCACCCTGCCGCTGTTTCGCGACCTCGTCGGCAATCATGACATCGCCGACGGCGAGTATGATATTCATTGGCTGGAAAAATATCTGGCGGCTGCCGACTAGAACCAAGACGATGACCCGTCCCTTCGCCCCGGGTTTTCGAATACCGACTGACCTTCTGCTGAAGGCCTACGCTTCCGGTGTGTTTCCCATGGCCGAAAGCGCCACGGACCCGGAAGTGTTTTGGGTCCGTCCGGAAACGCGCGGCATCATTCCGCTGGACGCCTTCCACATTCCCAAAAGCCTGGCCAAGGCAGTCCGCAGGAACCTGTTCGACGTCCGCTTCGATTTCGACTTCGAATCTGTCGTCGACGCATGCGCGGAAAAGCGGGAAACACGCGCCTCGACCTGGATCAACGGGCCGATCCGAGAAGCCTATGTGCAACTCCACCGGATGGGGCACTGCCATTCGGTCGAAGCCTGGCGCGACGGCCACCTCGTAGGCGGGCTCTACGGCGTGTCGCTCGGCCGGGTTTTCTTCGGCGAAAGCATGTTCTCGAAGGAAACGGACGCATCGAAGGTCTGCCTCGTTCGACTTGTCGAGCGCCTGAACCGGCAAGGCTTCGCGCTTCTGGACACGCAATTCACGACCGAGCATCTGAAACGCTTCGGCGCCGTCGACGTGCCGCGCGGCAAATACGAGAAAATGCTGGCGCAAGCAATCAAGGGAACGGCGGATTTCAACCCCTCCTGACCGTCCGGGGAGGTTTACCCGAACCCTTTTTGCCCATCGCGGCTGGCAACGCCAGCTTCTGCGCAATCGGGCTGGTGACGCCCAACCAATTGCCGCACTACAAGACCAGCCGAACCAGCGGCCGGCCCGCCTTGCGCTCGATCATGCGCTGGAAACCGGCTTTCTCGAAGACGCGCGTCGAACCGACGAACAGGCCGATCGAACGCGAATCGCGCGACAGGTCCATCGGGCACGCCTCAAGCAGGCGCGCGCCATTGTCGCGGGCAAAATCGATGCCGCCTTCGACAAGTTGGTGCGTGAGACCTTGCCCACGCGCCCTGGTACGCAGGAAGAAGCACGAAATCGCCCATATGGCGGGATTGTCGGCATCGGCCGGCTCCATCGGCGCCGAGCCTCTGCCCGCATTGTTGAACTCGGGCACATCTGCGCGCGGCCCGATCTGCATCCAGCCGACCGCCTTTCCATCCTGAAAGGCAAGCAGGCCGGGCGGCGGGCCGGCCTCGATGCGCGCCTTGATATGGTCCTTGTTGCGCTCGCGGTCGTTCTCGCGCCGCGCCGCCGGCGGGAGCCGGAAATGCGTGCACCAACATCCGTAACAAGCGCCTTGCTTGCCGAACAAATCCTCGAAATCCGGCCACCGCTCGGGCGTAGCCGGCACAATGGTCGTGCTCATGGTCCTCTCCGGCGCCCTACCTTGCCGCTGCCCGCTTCCTGACGTACCATATCGTTTGTTCTCTTTATGTTCGCACCAATGAACACCGCTGTCAACGATCCCGAGCATGGCTTCTGCCGCGACTGCCTGACCCTGCAGGATAGTGCAGCGCGGCGCTGCGAGCGTTGCGGCAGCCCCAGGCTGGCGCGCCACCCCGAATTGTATCGCCTGCACCTCGCCCACATCGATTGCGACGCCTTCTACGCGGCGGTTGAAAAGCGCGACAATCCCGCGCTGAAGGACAAGCCGGTCATCATCGGCGGCGGCAAGCGCGGGGTGGTCTCCACCGCCTGCTACATCGCCCGCATCAGCGGCGTGCGCTCCGCCATGCCGATGTTCAAGGCGCTGGAAGCCTGCCCGGAGGCTATCGTCATCAAACCCGATATGGAAAAATATGTCCGCGTCGGGCGCGAGGTGCGCACCATGATGCAGGCACTGACACCGCTGGTGGAGCCGATCTCCATCGACGAGGCCTTCCTCGACCTGTCCGGCACGGAGCGCCTGCACGGCCTGCCGCCGGCACTGGTGCTGGCGCGCTTTGCACTGGCGATAGAAAAGGAAATCGGCATCAGCGCCTCGGCCGGCCTGTCCTACTGCAAGTTCCTGGCCAAGGTGGCTTCCGACTTCCGCAAGCCGCGCGGCTTTTCGGTCATTGGCGAAGCCGAAGCGGTCGGCTTTCTCGCCGGGCAGCCGGTGACCATGATCTGGGGCGTCGGCAAGGCGTTCGCGGCATCGCTCGAACGCGACGGCATTCGCCTGATCGGCCAGTTGCAGCGCATGGAGCGCACAGATCTCATGCGCCGCTATGGCGTCATGGGCGACCGGCTCTACCGGCTGTCGCGCGGCGAAGACGACCGCCGCGTCAGTGCCGACCGCGATTCCAAGAGCGTGTCGGCCGAAACCACCTTCGATACGGACATTGCCGGACTCGACGATCTTGTGCCGGTGTTGCGGGCACTGTCGGAAAAGGTGTCGGCCAGATTGAAGAAAGCCGGCATCGCCGGCCGCACGGTGGTGTTGAAGCTGAAATCGCAGGATTTCAAGATCCGCACCAGAAACCGGCAACTCGGCGACCCGACGCGCCTTGCCGACCGCATTTTCTCGACCGGCCTCGATCTCATGCGAAAGGAAATCGACGGCACCAGATACCGGCTGCTCGGCATCGGAGTCAGCGACCTTTCCGACGACGACAAGGCCGATCCGCCCGACCTCGTCGATGTCCAGTCGCGCAAGCGCGCGCTGGCCGAGGGCGCCATCGACGCGCTGCGTGACAAGTTCGGCGGCAAGGCGGTCGAGACCGGCTACACCTTCGGCAAGGGACATCGCGGCCGGCCGGCGAGGCCCGACGAGGACGACGAGCCGGAAATCCGCCACCCATGGGAGCGGATTTGACCGACATGCTATGCGCGGCGCGGTCTGGCCCACCGGTTTCAACTGACTAGCGGTTGCGGCATTCCCGACGGGCTGCGAGAAAACGTCATGACGCCCGCCCCCTCCCTGCCCAAAGCCGCCTTCTGGATGGCGCTGTCGATTGCCTCGTTCCTCGGCATGACCGTCTCCGGGCGCGAAACGACCAATGCCCTGAACGTCTTTCAGGTGATGGAACTGCGTTCGCTGGTCGGGCTGCTCATCCTTCTGCCGCTGGTGATGGCCAGCGGCGGTTTTGCCGCGATGCGGACCCAAAGGCCCATGCAGCATGCGGCACGTAACGCCGTCCACTACATGGGCCAGGCCGGCTGGCTCTATGCGCTGACGCTGATACCCCTGGCCGAGCTGGTTTCGATCGAGTTCACCACGCCGATCTGGACGGCGATCCTCGCTGTGATGTTTCTTGGCGAGAAACTGAGCGCCCGCAAGGTCATCGCCATCGCATTCGGTATGCTCGGCGTGCTGATCATCGTGCGCCCCGGCATCGGCGCGATTGCGCCAGGCCACATCGTCGTGCTGTGCGCGGCCGTGAGTTTCGGCATTTCCATGGTGATGGTAAAATCGCTGACCCGGACCGAAAGCGTGGTGCGCATCATCTTCTGGATGCTGGTTATCCAGTCGATCATCGGCCTTGTCCCGGCGCTGATGGAATGGCGCAATCCACCGCTCACGCTATGGCCGTGGATCGTGGCGATCGCCTTCACCGGCATGTCGTCCCACTTCTGCCTCGCCCGGGCACTGACCTACGCCGACGCCACCATCATCTCGCCGATGGATTTCCTGCGCCTGCCGTTTACCGCGCTGGTCGGCTGGCTGATCTACAGCGAAAACCTCGATGCCTTCACCGTTGCAGGCGCCGCCCTGATCCTGCTTGGCAATCTGGTGAACGTGCGCCGGCGCAAAATGAAGCCGGAAGAGGCGGTCGCCGCGGCTCCCTGACGGTCGCCGACCGTCAGGCTATTCTCCATCGTCCGGAATGTTGAGAAGGTTACCGCAGGCCTTGCAGTGAACAGCGTCCGGCTCATGGCGCTGCAATCCGCATTGGGGGCATGGAAAGAACACCTTCGTCGGCCGGAAGATCGCTTGCGCCAGCCGTACGAACAAAGAAATGCCGATGATCATGGTGACGATTGCGGTGAGCTTGCCAGCTACGCCCGGCAAAACGATGTCGCCAAATCCCGTCGTGGTGACGGTGACAACCGTCACATACATCGCGTCGACATAGCCGGCGAATCCGGAACCGTCGCGAAAGAAGAACGTGTAGACGAAGCCGGTGACGACGAAGAGGAAAGTCAGCAGATTGACCACCGCATGGCTGGCGTCGCGCCATGCGCGGAGCCGCCGCATTTCCAGGTGCCGCCACAACGCGCCGCTGCGCGACAGCGACCACAGCCGCAGGATGCGCAGGAAGGCCAGGTTTGCCAGCGCCGTGGGGAAAAGCAGCGTCAGCAGGATGAAACCGTCGATCCACGAGGTCGGCTGCTTGAGAAGCCGCACGACATCGGTGGAAGCCAGCATTCGCCCCACAATGTCGGCGGCGACCAGCGCTGCAACGAGATAGTCGAGCCATAGGAAGGCGGGCGATTCCTGCAGGACCGGCGTAATGATGAAGAAGACGATGATCGCAAGATCGACGATGACGGCAGCGATCTGGAATTTGAACGCCGCTGGCGTGCTGCCGTGATAAAGCTTGCGCAGCCGATCTCTGACATGCTCCAGGGCAGACACGGGCCCGGCGGATTGTTCGCTTCCATCCATCACTTGCGATAGCGCTCCGGCTTCCGACCGTCCAGTGGGCTACACGAGTTCCACCTCGACCACGCCGGGCACGGCGCGCATGGCGGAGGCCACTTGCGGGGAAATGCGGTAGCGATTGGGCAGTTCGATCTCGACCTCACCCTTGCCGTCGTCCTTGATCACCACGAAACTGACCTGCCCCTCGCCCTTCACGGAAAGCTGGCCGGCCAACATGCTGACGGGTGCGGCATCGCGCACGAAGATGCGCAGCGCCTTCTGGATGCGGCTGGCCTCTTCCTCCAGCGACTGCACGGTCTGGATGCGCAGATTGACGCCTTCGGGGCGGTCCTCTGCCGCAACGGTGATGACCATCGACTTGCCGAGTTCAAGCAGGTCGCGATACTGCGCCAGGGTCTCGGAAAACATCACGGCTTCGTACTGGCCGGTGGTGTCGGAAAAGTTCACTACGCCCATCTTGTTTCCGGTGCGGGTCTTGCGCTCCTGTTTCGAGGTCACGGTGCCGGCAAGCCGCCCCGCCGTGGCGCCGCGCTTCACCGCCGCCGAAAACTCGGCCCAGGTCTGCACCCGCATCTTTTCCAGCGCCGCCTTGTATTCGTCGAGCGGATGCGCCGAGAGATAGAAGCCGACGACCTGGAATTCGCGATGCAGGCGGTCGGCCGGCAGCCATGCATCGGTCGCGGGCAGATGCAGCGCCTCGGACTGGGCACCCAGCGAGGCGCCGAAAATATCGGCCTGGCCAAGGGCCGCGTTCTCGTGCGCCAACGCGGCGAGGCCCATCATGCGTTCGACACCGGCCATCATCGCGGCGCGGTCATGGCCGAAGCAATCCAGCGCGCCCGCCGTGATCAGGCTTTCGAAGACACGCTTGCCCACCACCTTGGGGTCGATGCGCTCGCAGAAATCGGCAAGGCTCTTGAACTGGCCTTCCTTGCGCTTTTCCGCGATGTGCTCGACCGCCGCATCGCCGACGCCTTTCAGCGCCGCCAGCGAATAGAAGATGCGATTTTCGCCTACCTCGAAATCGCGGTAGCTGGAGAGCACCGAGGGCGCCACCACATCGATGTCGAGCCGCAGCGCATCTTGGCGGAAGTCCGCCAGCTTGTCGGTGTTGCCCATGTCGAGCGTCATCGAGGCGGCGAGGAACTCGACCGGATAGTGCGCCTTGAGATAGGCGGTCTGGTAGGAAACCACCGCATAGGCGGCGGCGTGCGATTTGTTGAAGCCGTAGTCGGCGAACTTGGCCAGAAGGTCGAAGATGAAATCGGCCTGCGGCTTGGTCACGCCGCGCTCGACCGATCCGGTGACGAAGCGCTCGCGCTGCTTGTCCATCTCGGCGCGGATCTTCTTGCCCATGGCCCGGCGCAGAAGGTCGGCTTCGCCCAGCGAGTAGCCCGCCAGTTCCTGGGCGATCTGCATCACCTGTTCCTGATAGACGATGACGCCTTGCGTCTCCTTCACCAGATGATCGATCTTTGGATGGATTGAGGCGGTCTCCTCCTCGCCGTGCTTTCTGGCGTTGTATGTGGGAATATTTTCCATCGGGCCGGGACGATAGAGGGCCACCAGAGCAATGATGTCCTCGATGCAGTCCGGCTTCATGCCGAGCAGCGCCTTGCGCATGCCGGCGCTTTCAACCTGGAACACGCCGACGACCTCGCCGCGCGACAGCATGGCGTAAGTTTTCTCGTCATCGAGCGGGATATGCGCCAGATCGATATCGATGCCGCGCCGGGCGATCAGTTTCACGGCAGTGTTGAGCACCGTCAGCGTCTTGAGGCCGAGAAAGTCGAACTTCACCAACCCGGCCTGCTCGACATACTTCATGTTGAACTGGGTGACCGGCATGTCCGAGCGTGGATCGCGGTACATCGGCACCAGTTCCGACAGCGGCCGGTCGCCGATGACGATGCCGGCGGCATGCGTGGAAGCATGGCGATAAAGCCCTTCAAGCTTCTGCGCCATGTCGAGCAGCGTCTGCACGATCGGCTCTTTCTCCACCTCTTCGGCAAAGCGCGGCTCATTGGCGATCGCCTCGGCAAGCTTGACGGGGTTGGCCGGGTTCTGCGGCACCATCTTGCACAACCGGTCGACCTGCCCGTAGGGCATCTGCAGCACCCGCCCGACGTCGCGCAGCACGGCGCGCGCCTGCAGCGTTCCGAAGGTGATGATCTGGCCGACCTGATCGCGGCCATACTTGCCCTGCACGTAGCGGATCACCTCTTCGCGGCGGTCCTGGCAGAAATCGATGTCGAAGTCGGGCATCGACACGCGCTCGGGGTTGAGGAAGCGTTCGAACAGCAGGGAAAAGCGCAAGGGGTCGATATCGGTGATGGTCAGCGCATAGGCAACGAGAGAGCCTGCGCCCGAGCCGCGCCCCGGCCCGACCGGAATGCCTTGGGCCTTCGCCCATTTGATGAAGTCCGACACGATGAGGAAGTAGCCGGGGAACTTCATGCGCTCGATGATGCCGAGCTCGAACTCCAGCCTCTCCTTGTAGTCTTCGACCGAATGGCCCGTGGTCGCCCCATGCGCCGCAAGCCGGTGATCGAGCCCTTCCCTGGCCTGACGCCTCAATTCTTCCGCCTCGGCCTTTTCGGCGGCCTCCGGGTCGGCAACGCCGGCACCGGCGAAACGCGGCAGGATCGGCTTGTGCGTCTTCGGATAGAAGGAGCAGCGCTGGGCGATCTCGACGGTATTGTCGAGGGCTTCCGGCAGGTCGGCGAAAAGCGTCGCCATTTCCGCCTGGCTCCGGAGAAAATTGTCGGGCGACAGCCGGCGGCGGTTGTCGGCGGCGACGACAGAACTTTCGGCAATGGCGATCAGCGCGTCATGCGCTTCATAGTCCTCGCGCGACGAGAAGAAAGCTTCATTGGTGGCAACAAGCGGCAGTTCATGCCGATAGGCAAGTTCGATCGTTGCCTTCTCGATGCCGCGGTCGTAGCCGATTGTGCGCTGCAATTCGACATAGAGCCGGTCGCCGAACAGCGCTTTCAAGGCCGACAGCCGGCTCTCGGCCAGGTCGCGCCGGTCTGCCCTGAGCGCGACCCCTATCGGACCGCGCGGGCCGCCGGTCAGGCAGATAATGCCGTCGCAATTACCGGCCAGCATGTCGGTGGTCAGGTGAACCGCCTCGCCCGCCAGCGTTTCGAGATAGATGCGGCTATCCAGCCTGACCAGGTTGCGGTAGCCGGCCTCGTTGGCGGCGATCAGTACGACGGGGGATGTCTCCGGCCCCAGTCGGCGGCGGTCGCGCTGGCCATCGGCATTCTCGCCGGAGAAAGCCAGGTCGATCTGACAGCCAATGATCGGTTGGATGCCGTCCTTGACCGCCTTCTGGGCGAATTCGAGCGCGCCGAACAGATTGTTGGTATCGGTGACCGCGATGGCCGGGCTTTCGTCCTTGAGCGCGTGGCCGACGATCTTGCCGAGTTGCAAGGCGCCCTCAAGCAGCGAATAGGCCGAGTGGACGCGCAGATGGATAAACATGCGCGGGGACGCTTCCGGCCGCGCCTGCCGCATCGCCGCTTCCCGCTTCAGCGGATCGCGTGGAAGTCTGTCATCCGCCATGTCGTTCGCGCCGCCTGAAAGGACTCAACTCCGCCCAGATGTATTGTCCCGGTCGAAGCGATGCGAGTCCAGCCGCGATGAGTTCACAACTACGGCTTTCGTCTCACGCAAACTCCATGATCACGGCATCGACCGCCAGACTGTCGCCCGGCTTGGCCTTGAGCTTTGCCACGATGAGGTCGCGCTCGGCCCGAAGCACATTTTCCATCTTCATCGCCTCGACCACGGCCAGCGTGTCGCCAGCCTTGACCTCCTGCCCTTCGGCAACGGCGATGGAGACGACCAGCCCCGGCATCGGGCAAAGCAGCATCATCGAGGTGTCCGGCGGCAGCTTTTCCGGCATCAGCTTCTCAAGTTCGGCCGTGCGCGGCAGCATCGCCCGCGCCGTTACCGACATGCCCTTCCACGCCAGCTTCATGCCGTTGGGCACCGGCCGCAGTTGGGCTGAGATTTTGCGCCCGCCCACCGTGCCGTGCCAGACCGGATCGCCGGGGCGCCAGTCGGACGCAACGGTCAACGGTTCGCCGCCTTCGATCGACAGATCGATCTCCATCGGCACCGAAATCATGCCTTCAAGAATGGCGGCTGAAATGTAGTCCTCGCCAATCTTGACCACCCAGTCGCGCTTGAGCGCGCCGGAGTGCGGGGCAAGACGTCCGCCCAGCCGGTCCAACCGGTCACGCCGCAACAACTCGACCGCGAGAGCGACGGAGCCAAGCACCGCCCTTTCCTCGGCATCGGGCGAGATGGGGGCGAAGCCATCCGGGTATTCCTCGGCGATGAAGCCGGTCGACAGCCGCCCTTCCCGCCAACGCGGGTGCTGCATCAGCGCCGACAGGAACGGGATATTGTGTTCGATGCCGTCGACGACGAAATTGTCGAGCGCATCCGACATCGCGTCGATCGCCTCGATGCGGGTCGGCGCCCAGGTGCACAATTTGGCGATCATCGGATCGTAGAACATCGAAATCTCGGCGCCGTCGGTGACCCCGGTGTCGTTGCGGATGACGATATCGCCGAACCTGCCTTCTTCCGGCGGCTGGTAGCGCGTCAGCCGGCCGATCGACGGCAGGAAGTTGCGGTAAGGGTCTTCCGCATAAAGGCGGCTTTCCACCGCCCAGCCGTTGAGCTTCACATCGCTCTGCTTGATGGCGAGTTTCTCGCCAGCCGCAACGCGGATCATCTGTTCGACCAGGTCGATGCCGGTCACGAGTTCCGTCACCGGATGCTCGACCTGCAAACGCGTATTCATTTCAAGGAAGTAGAAGTTCTTGTCGTGGTCGACGATGAATTCGACGGTGCCGGCGCTCTGGTATTCGACGGCCTTGGCAAGCGCCACCGATTGCTCGCCCATCGCCTGCCGGGTTTTCCCGTCCAGAAAGGGCGACGGCGCTTCCTCGGCAACCTTCTGGTTGCGGCGCTGGATCGAACATTCACGTTCGCCGAGATAGACGGCATTGCCGTGGCCGTCGGCGAGCACCTGGATTTCTATGTGGCGCGGATCAACCACGAATTTCTCGATGAACACGCGCTCGTCGCCGAACGAACTTTTGGCCTCCGAGCGCGCCCGGTCGAAACCGTCGCGCACCTCGGCTTCAGACCATGCAATGCGCATGCCCTTGCCGCCGCCGCCGGCAGACGCCTTGATCATCACCGGATAGCCGACCTCGCCGGCAATCTTTTCGGCGTGATCGGCGGTCTCGATGACGCCCAGAAAGCCCGGCACCGTGGAAACCTTGGCGGCATTGGCGAATTTCTTCGACTCGATCTTGTCGCCCATCGCCCGGATGGCCTTCGGCTTAGGCCCGATGAAGACGATGCCCTCCGCCTCCAGCGCCTCGCAGAAACTGGCACGCTCGGAAAGGAAACCATAGCCCGGATGGACCGCCTCGGCTCCGGTCTGCTTGCAGGCCGCGATGATCTTTTCGGGGACGAGGTAGCTTTGTGCGGCGGCGGCGGGACCGATATGCACAGCTTCGTCCGCCATTTCGACGTGGACGGCGTTGCGGTCGGCGTCGGAATAGACAGCCACGGTTGCGATGCCCATTTTCCTCGCCGTCTTGATGACACGGCAGGCGATCTCGCCGCGATTGGCGATCAGGATCTTCTTGAACATAGGCTTACGGGTCCCTCGGATTGCGGTCTCTTTTATGGACTTCATTCGACCTGCTCAAGCCGACAAAGGTTTAAACCGGCGTCGCAAGGCGCGCTTTTCCTCGTAGACAACTAAGTTGCCTTGCGTCCTGCGCAAGGCCTGCTAGCTTGGCGGCCAATCCGGACATACAATCTGAAATTGCCTTGGAGGGCCTGCCTATGAAAACCCGTGCCGCTGTTGCTGTCGCTGCCGGAAAGCCGCTGGAGATCATGGAGGTCGACCTCGAAGGTCCGCGCGAGGGCGAGGTTCTGGTCGAGGTGAAGGCAACCGGCATCTGCCATACGGACGAGTTCACGCTGTCGGGCGCCGATCCGGAAGGCATCTTCCCGGCCATCCTCGGCCATGAGGGCGCCGGTGTCGTCGTCGATGTCGGCAAAGGCGTGACCAGCGTCAAGAAGGGTGATCACGTCATTCCTCTCTACACGCCGGAATGCCGCTCGTGCCCGTCATGTCTCAGCCAGAAGACCAATCTGTGCACGGCAATCCGCGCCACGCAGGGCCAGGGCCTGATGCCGGACGGCAGCTCGCGGTTCTCGATCGGCAAGGACAAGCTGTTCCACTATATGGGCTGCTCGACCTTCTCAAATTTCACCGTGCTGCCGGAGATCGCGGTGGCCAAGGTCAACCCGGACGCTCCATTCGACAAGATCTGCTACATCGGCTGCGGCGTCACCACAGGCATCGGTGCGGTCATCAACACCGCCAAGGTCGAGATCGGCGCAACAGCTATCGTCTTCGGACTGGGCGGCATCGGCCTGAACGTGATCCAGGGCCTGCGTCTCGCCGGCGCCGACATGATTATCGGTGTCGACCTCAACAACGACAAGAAGGCATGGGGCGAACGCTTCGGCATGACGCATTTCGTCAACCCGAAGGAGGTTGACGGCGACATCGTGCCATATCTGGTCAACATGACCAAGCGTGGCGCCGACCAGATCGGCGGTGCCGACTACACGTTCGACTGCACCGGCAACACCAAGGTGATGCGCCAGGCGCTTGAATCTTCGCACCGTGGCTGGGGCAAGTCGGTCGTCATCGGGGTGGCCGGTGCCGGCCAGGAAATCTCGACCCGGCCGTTCCAACTCGTCACCGGCCGCACCTGGATGGGCACCGCATTCGGCGGCGCGCGCGGCCGCACCGACGTGCCGAAGATCGTCGACTGGTACATGGACGGCAAGATCCAGATCGACCCGATGATCACCCACACGCTGAAGCTCGAAGAC
The DNA here is from genome assembly GCF_001427385.1 of Mesorhizobium sp. Root157. GTDB lineage: Bacteria > Pseudomonadota > Alphaproteobacteria > Rhizobiales > Rhizobiaceae > Mesorhizobium. Next base: position 196,913 of record NZ_LMGJ01000034.1, on the reverse strand, counting down.
ATCAACAAGGGCTTCGACCTGATGCATGCCGGCGAATCCATCAGAAGCGTCGTGGTTTTCTGAGTAAGGAAAGGGAAAAGCCGCCGACCGCAGGGCCAGCGACTTCACGTTGAAGGTTCAACAGGGGAGGAAAGCATGCCTGAAAAACTACATCCCGGTATCGACAAGGGATTGCCCAAGAAGAGCGCCAAATTCAAAGGTGGAACGCTCGTCTGCGCTTGCGTGAACAACCCGGTGACTGTCGAAATCACCGGCCAGATCGCGCACAACCATGTCTGCGGCTGCACCAAATGCTGGAAGCCGGGCGGCGCGCTGTTCTCGGTGGTCGCTGTGGTGCCCACCGAAAACGTCAAGGTCACCGCCAGCAAGAGCAAACTCAAGGTGGTCGACAAGAAAGCGCTGATCCAGCGCCATGCCTGCCGGGCCTGCGGCGTCCACATGTACGGGCCGGTCGAGCGCGACCATCCGTTCCAGGGCCTGTCATTCGTCCATCCGGAGCGGTTCCAGGAAACCGGCTGGGAGCCGCCGGGGTTCGCGGCCTTTGTCTCTTCCATCATCGAGGCAGGCGTACAGCCGGCCAAGATGAAAGGCATCCGCAACCAGTTGAAGAAGATTGGCCTGGAACCCTACGATTGCCTGTCGCCCGGTCTTATGGACTATATCGCTACATGGACGGCCAAGAAGTCCGGCGTGCTGCCGGCATAGGCCGAATCATGGCCGGGCGCCAAACGCCCGGCCCCTGCATCGAGTAACAATGACGCCACCCATCATCCTCGTCGATGCCGACGCCTGCCCCGTCAAGGCGGAGGTCGTCAAAGTGGCTGAACGCCTTGGCGTAGCGGTCACTTTCGTATCGAACGGCGGCATGCGCCCTTCCCGCGACCCGATGATCCGCCACGTCGTGGTTTCCAAGGGCGCTGACGCGGCTGACGACTGGATCGTGGAAAATGCGAAACCGAACGACGTCGTGATCACGGCGGATATTCCGCTGGCTGCACGAGCGGTAGCACTCGGCGCGCATGTGCTGGGGCCAACCGGTCGACCTTTCACGCCCGAAACCATAGGCATGGCTGTCGCCATGCGCGATCTCAAGCAGCATCTGCGTGAAACCGGCGAGAGCAAGGGTTACAATTCGGCATTCACGCCGCAAGACCGCTCGCGTTTTCTTGGCGAACTCGACCGCATTCTGCGGCGCGCCGTAAAGTCCGTGCAAGAGCCGTAACCGGACCTGACCGACCGATGGCCATCACCAAATTCCCGATGCACAGACATGTTCAGTTCGCCGCATCGGCGCTGGTCGGCATTGTTGCGCTGGCGGTGGCGCTGTTCGTTGCCGCACCGATTGCTTATTCCATCGGCGCCAACGCCTTCTTCGCCGCCTACATCGCGCTGGTCCTGGCACAAATGCCGCAACTGACGCCGGGCTATCTGCGCAAGAACGCCGACGCGACAGACCAGCCGGTGATCGTGATATTCATGGTGACCTTGATCGTCGTTGCCGTGGCCATCGGCTCGCTTTTCCAGATCATCAATTCCAAGGACAGCCCCCATGCATGGGAACTGGTCTTCGCTCTGCTTTCCGTCCCGCTCGGGTGGTTCACGATCCATGCCATGGCTGCGATGCATTATGCGCACATCTACTGGAAGGACGACGAAAGGGGCACCGGAAAAGGAGAAGGCAAGCAAGGGCCTCCAATCGGCGGACTGGATTTCGCAGGCGCCAAGCGCCCGGAAGGCTGGGATTTCCTCTATTTCGCAACCGTCATCGGCATGACGGCGCAGACAGCCGACACCGGCATCACCACAACGCAGATGCGCCGCGTCGTGCTGGTGCATTCGATCGTGTCGTTCTTCTTCAACACCGTGATCGTGGCAGCAGCGGTGAACCTTGCGGTCAGCCTCGGGGACTGACGAGGCAGAACGGGGCTTGTCAGGCAGCGGATTTGCCAGGCAACGGCGCACCGGGCGTATCGTGGCCAGCCGGCGTCACCAAAATCACGTCGGGGTAGCCGTTTTCGATCAGTTTGACGGTCGCTTCAACCACGCTGTCGGCAACTTCCAGCACGCTCACGAAGACCACTGTGTCCTCCCCATTCAGGCGACGGATGCCTTGCGCATCGGTCGGCCCGCATTCCACCACGACAAGATCGTAAGCGGTGGTCAGGGACTGCATGATGATCGGCAGACGGTCAGCGGCCCGCATCGCGCGAACCGGATCGGCAGTGCCCACCGGGATGACATGGCAATCCGAATATTGGTCGGGGTGGATCACGTCGCTGAACTGCGCTTCCGACGCGAGCAGATTGGTGATCCCGGGAAACACGCCGCTCTCCAGCATGGCGCGCGATGCAGCCCCTGAGGCTGTCAGATCGAGAAGGATCACGCGCAGGCCGGCATCGGAGACCTCACGGGCGACCAGAATTGAACTCGCCGCCGCCTCATCGCCTTCAGGCGAAATGAAGATGGCACGGCCAGCCCCCCCCGCGATCAGTTTCTCGGCCGCCTTCTCGATGTCGATCTCGCCCAGATTTGGGCGCGAAGGGGCGACGATGTCCTCGACGACCGCCGCATCTGTGGTGGCGGCGACCAGCCGCGCTTCGGCAATATCATCGGCGGCGACGCGCACTGGCGGCGGCATCTCAATCTGCTCGACATGATCCGGCCTGGCGCCGACGGCTGGCCGCATGGCACGCCCGGAGAACAATTCGATCAAAAGCGCCACAACCGCAGCCAACAGAAGCGACCCGACGAAGGCTGCCCCGGCGATCGGCACGATCTTCGGGAAATAAGGCTCGGAGGGTAGCGTGGCGCGCGAGAACACACGTGCATCCACCGGCAAATAGTTGCGGTCCTGGCGCGACGAAGCCTCGCGATAGCGTGTTAGGTAGGATTCCAGAAGTTGACGCTGGGCTGTTGCCTCGCGCTCCAGTGCGTTGAGTTCCACTTCCTGCTCGCCGGCGCGTGCGGACTGCGCCTTCAGCTTGTTCACGTCGGCCACGAGTTGAGCTTCCCTCGCCTGCGCGGTCTCAGCCTCGGTGATCAGCGCCGCCATCACCTTCTCGGCCTCGACGCGAATCTGCCGGTCGAGATCCGCAAGTTGCGAGCGCAAGGCGCGGATACGCGGATGATTGTCGAGCAAGGTGGTCGACAGGTCGGCGATGTCCGATTTTAGTTGCAACTGACGTTCGCGCAGCCGCTGGATCAGGCTGGAAGACAGCACTTCCGGGATGGCATCCAGAGAGCCCCCGCCCTGCAGGGCCTTGCGCACGCTTTCGGCTGTCGCTTCGGATGCGGCCCTGCCGGCGCGGATACGCGACAATTCGCTGGAAAGCTCGGAAAGCTGCTGCGTTGCCAGAAATGAATTGTTCTGGCCGAGAAGCAGACCGGATTGGCTGCGATAGTCGGCAACCTTGGCTTCGGCCTCCTTGACCCGCCTGGACAGGTCTTCGATCTCCGGCGCAAGCCAGTCCGTGGCGGCGGAATTCGATTCCAGCTTGGCGCTGCCTTGGGCAGCGATATAGGTGTCGGCGATGGCGTTCGGGATTTCTTGCGCCAGCCTGGGGTCTTGCGAAGAAAACTCGATGACGATAACGCGAGACTTTTCAACGCGGTAGACGTTGATCTTTTCGCGCATGGACTTCAACACGCGCTCTTCGGCAGGAATCTCGCCGGGGTCGCTCTTCAAGCCCGCAACGACCAGCAAACGGCCGAGAAAAGACATGTCGGCAGCGGCATCGAACTCCGGCAGCTTGGCGAGGCCGAGCTTGGCCGCCACCTGTTTGAGGATGTCGGTGGAGGAAATCACCTCGACCTGACTGGTCACGCCTTCCTCGTCGAGGATCGGCCGGTCGCCTTCGGCCGTGTCCGGCCGTGTGAACACCGACTCCCGCGTTTCGATCAGCAGGCGCGTCTCGGACTTGTATTTCGGTGTCGCGGTCCAGGCGAACGCCAGCGCCAGCGCGGTCACGACCAGGGCCACGCCCAAAATGCGCAACCAGTTCCCGGCCAGGCTGGCGAAGAGCTGCCTCAAATCGACATCGATGTCGGCGGCTGCCGACTGTGCACCTGACATGCGCCCTACTCCGGAAAACGGGTCGGATCACACCGTAAACAGATATGGTAACCCACCGGTTAAAACGCGATTAAGACTTGATTACGTGCCCCGCGCGAACCGCGGCCAGAGAACCACTTCCGAGGCCGAAAGCCTGCATGGAACGCACGCCCTTTACCGGCCATTAACCCTAACGGGAGGATAACGGGCGCGATCCTCAAGGCTCGCCATTGGCGGCGATGAATCGAAGGTACGCATCCGGCCATGAAAAGCCTCGCCGTCTTGTTCAGCGCTTTTGTTGCCGCGTCGGTGTTGACTGGCTGCTCCAGCTACAGGCCGACGCCGGCCGCCTTCCACGAAGTGCTTGACCAGCCCTATCGCCTGGGCGCCGGCGACCGCATCAGGGTCACCGTGTTCGAACAGGAAGGCCTGACCAACACCTACAGCGTAGACCAGTCCGGCTATATCTCCTTCCCCCTTGTGGGAGCGGTTCCTGCGCGTGGCCACACCGCGCAACAACTGGAGGCGGCAATCGCCGCAAAATTGCGCCAAGGCTACCTGCGCGACCCTGACGTCTCCATCGAGATGGACCGCTACCGTCCGATCTTCGTCATGGGTGAAGTCGGCGCAGCCGGCCAGTATTCCTACGTTCCCGGCCTGACGGTGCAAAAGTCGATTGCCATTGCCGGCGGCTTTTCTCCGCGAGCCAATCAGGAAAGCGTCGACATCACGCGCGACATCAACGGCAAGGTCATCACCGGGCGGGTGCGCACCTCCGATCCGCTGATGCCGGGCGACACCGTATATGTTCGCGAAAGGCTGTTCTGACGACGTGTCGAACCAGTTGCGGATCGTTCACTGCTTTCGTTCACCCATCGGCGGAATATTCCGCCATGTGCGCGACCTTACCGACGCACAGATCGCGGCCGGACACGCGGTCGGCATCGTGTGCGATTCCACCACGGGCGGGGAATTCGAGGAGCGCCTGTTCAACGTGATGGGCAGCAAGCTTGCTCTGGGCATCCATCGCACGCCGATGCAGCGCCACATCGGCCCGGGCGACGTCGCGTCCGCCTGGCGAACTTACAGGATCATCAAGGAATTGCAGCCGGACGTGCTCCATGGGCACGGCGCCAAGGGTGGAGCCTACGCGCGTCTGTTCGGCTCATTGTTGCGGGTTTCAAGGTCTTGCGTGGCCCGCCTTTATTCTCCCCACGGCGGGAGCCTTCACTATGACGAAGGAACGCTGACAGGCAAAATCTTCTTCGCCATCGAACGCCTGATGGGCCGCTTCACCGACCATCTGCTTTTCGTTTCCGAATATGAGCGGCGTGCCTATCGAAAGAAGGTCGGGGAACCGAAAGTCCCAAACAGCCTGGTCTATAACGGCCTGCGGACTTCCGAATTCGAGCCGGTCGCCGCAGGCGGCGACGCCGCCGATCTTCTCTACATCGGCATGATGCGCGACCTCAAAGGACCCGATATCTTCATCGATGCGATCACAAGAGCCGAAAAGGCGCTCGCACGCAACCTGCGCGCCGTCATGGTCGGAGCAGGCGACGATCTTCCAAGCTACCGCGCCCAGGCCAAGCGGCTTGGCCTGGGCGACCGCATTGAGTTTCTGGAACCAATGCCGGCCCGGAAAGCCTTTGCGCTGGCGCATCTTGTCGTCGTTCCTTCACGAGCCGAAGCAATGCCCTACATCGTGCTGGAAACGCTTGCTGCGGGCAAGCCGATGATTGCCACCGCGGTCGGCGGCATTCCCGAGATTTTCGGATCGGGCTCGCCTGCCCTGGTCGAACCGGATCCTGTCGAACTTGGCAACAAGATGGTCGCCGCATTGACCGACCTGGCCGCTTATCGGGACACCATGCCGAACGGCAGCGGCCTCAAGGCGCGTTTCGGCGCCGATGTCATGGCACGCGAAATCGAAAAAGCCTATTTCGCGGCGCTTGGCCGTTAACTTTACCTGGCGGAAAGTGCGAATCTCGCCGCCACTCAAGGCTTTTTTAGCTCTCCTCGACTATGTAGCCTGTGGAACCGACAGGCTATCAGATGACCGGAATTGATCCCGCCCGCTTCTCCGCCGATGCGGTGCGCAAGTTCGAAAGCTCGGACGGCGGCGGCAAACCCGGCGGACTGAACGAGGTCGCCCGGCACGTCGCCGCGCAGTACCGCCGCGACACCATGTCTCCGGTCATGGTCAGCGGTGTCCTGCGCATCGTCGAATTCGCCGTGCTGTTTGTGTCCGGCATCGCCGTCTATTGCTTTTATCTCGGCCCCTTCACCCACCTCCCCTGGCAATATCCGCTGGTGCTCGCGACAGCATCCCTGCTCGCCGTCACCCTTCTGGAATTGACCGACTGCTATCTGGTGTCGGCGCTGATGCGTCCTGTCGCTTCCTTCACGCGGATCCTGACGATTTGGGCGGGAACCTTCGCGCTGATGGCGCTGACCGGCTTCATGCTCAAGGTGACGGAAGACTATTCGCGCATGCTGTTCGGCATCTGGTTCGTCGTCGGCTTCATCTGCATTTTCGGCCTGCGTCTCGTTATGGCAGGGCTGATCCGCCGCTGGGCGCGCGACGGGCGCATGGAACGCCGGGCGGTTATCGTCGGCGGCGGCGAGGTCACCGAACAGCTGATCCGTTCTGTCGAGAAGCAACCTTACAACGACATCCGCATCTGCGGAATTTTCGACGACCGCGACGACAAGCGCTCCCCGCCGATCGTCGCCGGCTACCCCAAGCTGGGAACAGTGTCGGAATTGATCGAATTTGCGCGCATCGCACGCATCGACATGCTGATCGTATCGCTGCCGATCACGGCCGAACGGCGCGTTCTCCAGCTTCTCAAGAAGCTATGGGTGCTGCCGGTGGACATCCGCCTGTCCGCCCATTCCAGTGCCCTGCAGTTCCGGCCGCGCTCCTATTCCTACATCGGCGCTGTGCCGATGCTCGATGTTTTCGACAAGCCCATCAATGACTGGGATTCGGTCGCCAAACGCGCATTCGACATCGTCTTCAGCCTGATCGGCATCGTCGTCTTTTCCCCGGTCATGCTGGCCGCGGCCATCGCCATCAAGCTCGATTCCAAAGGGCCGGTGCTGTTCAAGCAGAAGCGCCACGGCTTCAACAATGAGGTCATCGAAGTTTACAAGTTCCGGTCCATGTATACGGAGCAGTCCGACCCGACGGCGAAGAAAACGGTCACAAGGAACGACCCGCGCGTCACCCGCGTCGGCCGCTTCATCCGGAAAGCTTCGATCGACGAACTGCCGCAGTTTTTCAATGCCCTGTTCGGCTCGCTGTCTCTCGTCGGGCCCCGCCCGCATGCGGTCGCCGCCCAATCCCACAACATGCTCTACAACGAAGTGGTCGACGGCTACTTCGCCCGCCACAAGGTCAAGCCCGGCGTCACCGGATGGGCGCAGATCAACGGCTGGCGCGGCGAGATGGACACCAACGAGAAAATCCGCATGCGCACCGAATACGACCTCTTCTACATCGAGAACTGGTCGCTGCTGTTCGATCTCAAGATCCTGCTGCTGACGCCGATCCGGCTGCTCGACACGGAAAACGCCTATTGAGCGCGCTGGCGCATTACCTGCCCGCCGAGGCGATCAACGCCAAGTTGATCGCCCTGATTGCCGCTGGAGCCATATTCCTCGGTATATTCCTGTCAGGCTTCGTCATTCGCGAGCCCGCTCCCTATGACATCTACATGGTCGGGCTGATCGCGGTTTGGGCCCTGTTCGGCCTCAGGATATCGCGTGCGGCGTCACCGTTGCTCGTCCTGCTTATCATGTTCAATGTTGGCGGCCTGATCGCCATGACGCAGATGGCGGACCTGATGGAAACGCCGCTTTACCTGGCGGTTTCGCTGTTCCTCGCCTTCACTGCCATTTTCTACGCCGCGGTGCTGGAGGCACGGCCCGACACCTACCGGCTGATATTCTTCGCTTATGTTGCGTCGGCCATCGTGACCTCATTGCTGGGCATCGCCGGCTATTTTCACGCTTTTCCGGGCGCCGACATTTTCACCAGATACGACCGGGCCGCCGGGGCCTTCCAGGATCCAAACGTATTTGGCCCATTCCTGGCCCTGCCGGGCATCTACCTGCTTTACTTGCTATTGACCGGACCCGTGTCGCGAATGCCGCTATTGGCCGTGCCGTTGCTGATCATTGTCGGCGGCATCTTCTTTTCGTTTTCGCGCGGTGCCTGGGGCCTGTTCGCCGTAGCCGCGATCCTGCTCACCGGCGCCCTGTTCCTGCAAAGCCTGAGCGGCCGGTTTCGGTTGCGTATCGTGGTCATGACCCTGGCGGCGATGGCGCTGTTGATCCTGGCCATGATCGTCATCATTCAGATACCGGGCGTCTCGGACATGCTGTCCAACCGGGCCAAGCTGGCGCAGGATTACGATTCCGCCCGCCTCGGCCGCTTCGCCCGTTATGCCATCGGTTTTCAGTTAGCCCTGGAGCGTCCGCTTGGCATCGGTCCGCTGGTATTCGGCAAAATCTATGGCGAAGACACCCATGACATCTGGCTGAAGGCTTTGATGGACTATGGCTGGCTGGGCTTCGTGTCCTATCTGACGCTGACCCTGTGGACTGTCGCCGCCGGCTTTCGCCTGCTTTTGCGCGACCGTCCCTGGCAGCCTTACGTGCTGTGCGCCTATGTCGTCTATATCGGCCATATCGGACTCGGCACCTTCATCGATACCGATCATTGGCGCCATTTCTATCTCCTGCTCGGGCTGATCTGGGGCGGCATCGCCCTTGAATACCGCTACCAGCGGCAGGCGCGCCTGCAAGGCTGAGCTAATGCACGTCGCCCGAAAATGGAACCGGTTTCGGGACAACGACATTCATAGAAACAGGTCCTGACCCTAAGTCGGAAACCTGTTCCGCTTCACGACATCCCAGATTCCGTTGTTGATGTCGGTGATGTCTTTTATGCACTCGGTGATCCGCACCACTTCAGGTTCATCCACCGCCTCGACCTTGCCGTATTTGATCGAGGTCTTGCCATCGAAAATGCGCATCTGCTGGGTGTGCGAAATGTCGCCCTTCTCGTCGAACGAATAGATGCAGTGGCTGTATTTGTTTCTTAGTTTCGACTGCTGGCCAAGGCGCTCGAGGAGTTGCAGCACATCGGCCCGGCAGTCTTCGGGAGTTTGCGGCAGCTTGGCCAGCCGCTCGACCACATCCATGCGGGCTCGCGTCGTGTTGAGCGTCAGGAAAATGACGATCGCCGTCTCCTTGTTGACCTTGGCCAGGCCGGCAATGAGATAGATCAGGAGGCTCTCGGTATTTGTCCACGCATAATTGAGCCGCCCGACAAGAAGCAAAATCTGATCGAGGCCACCCGGTGCGCGTCTTTGCGGCATCGCCACCTGTCTTTTTTGGCCAGTCATAGGACGATATCCTCTTATGTGGGTGCTCGGGACGCAAGAGATCGGTAAAATTGAACCTACCGCGTGCCCATTCGCCTCGACCCCACGGCACTATAGTGGCGTTGAAGCCAGCGGGGGCCATCGTAAAATAGAGGTATGCCGCCGCTAACCAGGATCAGTTGACAGGTGTATGGCGGTTGGCGGTCTAACGTAACGTAAGTTTCAGATGCCCTTGTATCGCAAACCGTATTCGCCCTGATTGGGAAAAATCCCGTTCGGGACAAAGTGCCCCACCGTCAAACGATCTAGATCGTTTTTCAGACTAGGCGTCCCGAACATACGGTCACAGACTGCCAATATCCCGGAAGAGCGGGATCAGGGCATTCGACAATACGACGCATTCCCGCAAGCAATTCAGTCACTTGCCGAATTGGAAGGTGGAACTGTGCCCGCGATGTCGCAGCCCTTCATGAGAAGTGGGGATTTCTGGCTCCGGCGCGTTCTACCGTCCCCTCGAAGGTAAACAACCGAAGCAAGGTCTATCCCTAGCAACCACAAACTGCCGTGCAGCCAAGTCCCCGTAAGAGATGAATAGGGTCGCGTTGGCATGGCATAACCAGGGGTAACTTCTATGGCCAAGCCGAGCAACTCGACCTACATGAATTTCTTCGATCCCAGTCAGGACCAGCATCAAGATCAGGACCAGACCGAATTGCAAGCTCAGGCCCAGGCCGAGCTTCAGGCACAGGGCCAAGGTCAGGGTCAGGGTCAGGGCCAATTCCAACATTCCGAAAGCGAAAACTGGAACGGTAATGGCAATGGAAATGGCAACCTGAACGGCAATGGCAACCTGAACGGCAATGCCAGCCTCAACGGCAACCTGAATGGCAACCTGAACGCCAATCTGAACAAGTCGCTCAGCGAAAACACCAATACGAACACCAACACGAATAACACCAACGTCAACGTGAATGTTGGTGTGAACGTGCCCATTGCTCAGCCGTCAGACGACGATTATGCCGATATCGACATGAGCGGCGGCGCCAAGGTCGACCAGATGCTGGTCAATCACGACGGGCAGATTTTCTACAATCCCGGCGACGGTGCGTCCTTCAATGATTTCCTGAACGGTGCGCTTACCGGCGAAGGCAATGATGCCGCGCTTGTCGTCGCCCAGACCAACAACCTGGATGACAATGACGATCTCGGTCAGGCTTCGGTCTACAACACCGGCAACTTCACCCAGAGCGGCGACGCCACTGGCGGCATAGCCAAATCCGGAGACGGCATCACCGCTGGCGGTGGTGGCGGCGGCGGCGGTGGCCATGGCTCGGCCGACGGTGGAGAGGGTGGCCTCAGTGCCAACTTCGCCGGCTTCGGTATTGGCGGCAGCGCCATCGGTGCAGCTCATGGTGGAGACACCACTGGCGGCAATGGTGCTGAAGGCGGCGAGGGAACCGGCACGGGAACCGGATTGGGCCTCGGCGTGGGCCTCGGCCTCGCAGGCGCTGACGGCGGCGAAAGCGGATCAGCCAATGGCGGCAACGCCCAAGGCAATGGCGGCGCCGGCCTCGGTCTTGGCCTTGCAGGCGCATTGGGCGGCATATCCGGTCCGGCCACATCCGGTGACGGCGGCGCGGCCACGGCAGCCGGTGCGGGCGCAGGCGGGAGCGGTCCTGGCGGTGCCGGCGGCAGCAGCGACGGCGGCGATGCTGCAGGCATCGGCCTTGGTGGATCGGGAGCCTTGGGTGGTGTAGGCGGAGATGCGGGCACCGATGGTGGTGACGCGGCCGGCCTCGGCCTAGGCCTTATCGGCGTAGGCGTCGGCGTTGGTGGCGACAACAGCGGCGCGGCTACGGGCGGCGCCGGCAGCAACACAGCAGGTGACGGAACCGGTTCTGGCTCCGGGACGGGCGGCGATGCTGGCAATTCCAGCGGCGGCGATTCCGGTGACGCTCTGGGTTTGGGCCTCGGCAAGGCCATTGGCGGCGACACGGGCGCCACGTCCGGTAACGTCGGCGACGCGCTCGCACTCGGCCTCGGTAACGGCGAAGGCGGCAATGCCAACAACAGCGCCGATGGCGGCACCAGCGGCGACGGTGGCGACGCGGGCGCTATCGGCCTTGGCGCCGGCCACGGCGCGGGCCTCGGCATAGGTGCCGGGCTCGGCGGTGACGGCGGTAACGGCGGCATGGCCTGGGGCGGCGATACGATCGTTGTTCCGGTTGCCGGCGACGGCAATGGCGGCGATGCAACTGGCGGCGACGGCGGTTATGGCGGCGCCGGCGGCACGCTCAATTTCGGCGATGGCGGCAATGGCGGTGCCGGCGGCACATGGGGTTCCAACAATACCGGCGACACCTACGTCAACGGCATATCGGAAGCCCACGCTGACGCAGCGATCGACGTCACCGCGTTCAACCAGAGCATCGTCATGGGTGCCAACCTGATGGAAAACCTGCTCAGCCAAACGGTCGTGGGCGGCAACTACGACGTCGACCACAGCGGCGACGCCTGATGCCATATCCGCGCAAGCGGAAAATTGAAAACGGCTACGCGGGATTTCCCGCGTAGCCATTTCCATCACAGCCAATCTTCGTTCACCGGGAAGCCAAGCAACATCGAGGAACGAGACCGTGCTATTGGACAAAGTCACTGATTCAATCGCCCATTTCATCGGGCTGTTTCAGATTGCGGCCGAACAAGCGCGGATGCGCGACGACTATCTGGAATTCGTCGCACGGCGCGCACATGATGAGGCTCCCCCTTCGGACGAGCCTGTTCAGATAAAGTTCGATGCGCCCTATGCGCTGGATAACCCCGAGCCGGGAATCCACTATGTTCCGGCCCCGAACTCCATCGAGCCATATGTCGCTCACCATGAGCCGCTTTACGCAGCCCCGGAAATCCCCATATCGGCACAGATGCAGCCGGTCATTTATCCAGGCTACGTCCCGCCCGTCTTCCTCCATCACGCCAGTTCCTCGCTGAAGATCATCGATCCCCAGCCGCCTGGTTCGGTAGCCAGCATCGTTTCGCAGACCAACCACCTATCCGACAACGACTTCGTCAATGTCGGCGGCAGCGATGCAGTGTTCGAGCAGATCGGCACGCCCCAAACCTCGCTCCAGGAACTGGTGGATCAAGCGTCGCAAGCCATGCCGATACTGGCTGGCAGCCTGCCTGGATCGTCGCAGGACATCGGCACGTTCATCACGACATCGGCGGATTCCATCCACGACTTCCTGGCCGGTCTGGAAAGCGGACAACAAGCCGGCGAAGCTGGATCTTCCCAAACGATCGTCGACAATGGTGACGGCACGTCCACCGCAACCCAGGTGACCGCCGTGACGCCTGCCGAAGATACGGTTTACGTCAACGGTACGGCCACCGACGAAGCCCCGAAGCTGGATGATTATCTTCCCGCCGCATCGCCTCTGGTCGAGGATACCCCGCCGGAAGCGGCCCCCGAAGCGAGCAACGGCAGTTGGCAAACCGGGTCCACCGCGACCGGCCAGGTCGTGCACGGCCAAGGCAGCATCGCCGTCACCGCGTCGGTGGAGATCAGCACGGGTCTCAATGTGCTGGTAAATTCGGCTACGCTGGTTAGCGACACCCTGGAAGGCCATGTCTTTGCCATCGCCGGGGATCATATTTCGCTGAACCTCATCGTCCAGATAAATGCCTGGAGCGATGCCGATTCAGTCGGCGCCAGCATGTCGGGCTGGAATTGCCCGCCTGACGGCACCACAGCCTTCAACATAGCTTCGATGGAACACGTCGAACTGAACACCGGTACAGATGAGCCCTCTGGCGCCGGCACGCCCGTTTTCCCGAAGGCCTGGGCGGTCACCGAAATAACCGGCGATTTCATTTCGCTGAACTGGCTCCAGCAGCTCAATTTCGTCATCGACAACGACACGGTCGTCGCATCGTCGTCAGCCGGCGTAACCTCGATGGTGGGAACCGGCGCCAATCAGACCTTCAACAGCCTCTCGATCTTCGATCTCGGCAAATATTTCGACCTGATCCTGATCGGCGGCAACTACTACAACGCCAACATCATCCTCCAGAAGAACATCATGCTCGACGACGACATCGTTGGCGGCGTGAGCGGCTTCCAGACCTCCGGCCCGGGCGCGGTATCCACCAGCGACAACCTTTTGTGGAACGAGGCCAGGATTACCAACATTGGCACCGCCAACACCGATGGCATGCCCGACGGGTTCCACAACGCCCTCAACGAATTTGCTGCCGGCAACAAGGTCCTGTCAGCGGACGTGCTCAACGACAGCGCATTTGCCGGACTTGCCGGGCTCCACGTGCTCTACATTTCGGGCAGTATCTATGATCTGCAGTACATCCAGCAAACCAACATCCTCGGCGACGCCGATCAGGTCGCAGCGGCTATGCAAGGCGTCAATCCGACCTCGGATGCCAACTGGTCGATTACCACCGGATCCAACGTACTGGTGAACCAGGCCCAGATAATCGATGTTGGCCCAGGCGGGGCGATCTACTATGGCGGCGGCCAATATTCCGATGAACTCCTGGTACAAACCGACATCATCAGGACCGACAACGGTACGGATGTGAAAAGCCCCGACCAACTGGTGAACGAGGCCGTGGCCTTCTTGAGCGATGACATGCTCACCCCTGACCAGAGCCAGGAACACCAAATGGGCATCAAGGACGATGTCGGCATGCATCCGGCCCACACGGACATCATGCAATCAGTCGTGACATGACCAACCATCCCGCCGGGGAATCATGAACCAGTATTTTGGTAATATTGGCGATGCGACGGTGAACCGTGCGGCCCCGGCCCATCCTGGTCGGGCTGACGACGACACCGCCCTGTCTCCAGGTGTGGTTCGTTTCAATGGCTTCGACACGCCATTCAATGAACTGATGGCTGAAGTCGACAGGATGGCCGCGCAGTTGCGGGCCGAGACGACGCCCATTTCCTCTCCGGCCAAAACGCCGGACTTGGATAAAACCGCCCCATTGGACGATCGGACCGGTGTGAGCGACCCTGGCCCTGCACAGAAGCTCGAAAACGAAACCGGGGCAACGCGCACCACAATTCTCTCCGGCGAACCAGCAACTGAGCCCGAACTCGAACGCCCCCAGAGACCCAGCATCGAACAACCAGTGTCGGCGGGTCAGCTGAAGTCGATAGACGGCGATACCGGGCCGCTGCTGTCGAACAACAACACCGAAACACGGCTGGCGACCAAGCTGCCGAAGGCAAGCAACGACGCAGGCGCGCAGGGAGACGTCTTCCACCGCCGCCTTGGCCCGGTCAATCTGGCTGACAACCTCAAGGCCGGCGTTCTGGCGGTGCGGCGGAACCTCATGGTGGTGATGGGTTTCACGCTCGCCACCAACATCCTCGTCCTGGCCATACCCGTCTATCTGTTCCAGATTTCGGATCGTGTGCTGACCAGCCGTTCCGTCGACACCCTGGTCATGCTGACCATCATCATCGCCGGAGCCGTGATCCTGAACGCCGTTCTGGATGCGGTACGCCGCTTCATCCTGATGCGCACGGCGGTCGAGGTGGCGGCTCAACTCGGTTCGCCGATCCTCGGTGCTGCGGCACGCGCTTCCTTGCATAGCAACGGGCGCGAATACCAGACGCTGGGCGACCTCCAGCAATTGCGCTCGTTCCTGGTGTCCGGCACGCTGCTGTCTTTCCTGGATGCGCCGCTGGCCCCGCTGTTCATGCTGGCCGTTTTCCTCGTTCACCCGCATCTCGGCTACATCGTCGTGGTATCGGCGCTGATGCTGCTGGTCATCGCCTACGTCAACCAGAAGATGACCGCGCAACCCTTCCACGAAGCCGGCAATTTCCAGAGCAAGGCCAATCTCCATCTCGATTCGATGTCGCGCAACTCGCAGATCATCAACGCGCTGGCGATGATTCCGGAGGCCGTGAAGATCTGGGGGCAAGACACCGCGGGCTCCCTCAAGGCGCAAGTCATCGCGCAGGACCGCAACGTCATCTCGGCCTCGATCTCCAAGGCCTTGCGCTTGCTCACCCAGGTGGCGATGCTCGGTTGGGGAGCCTATCTGTCGATCGAAGGGCAATTGACCGGCGGCATGGTCATCGCCGCCTCGATCATTGCCGGCCGCGCGCTGGCTCCGGTGGAAGGCGCCATTGAGGGCTGGCACCAGTTCCTCAACACGCGCTCCGCATATCAGCGCATTTCTACGCTGCTCAAGTCCTCGCCATTGAACTTCGAGCGCCTGAAGCTACCAAAGCCGCAGGGGCGTCTGGACGTGGAACGCCTGCTCTTCGTTCCGCAGGGCACCAAGCGCGTCGTTCTCAACGGCATTACGTTTTCGCTCGCGCCGGGCGAATCGCTGGCGATCATCGGCGATTCCGGGGCGGGCAAGACCACGCTCGGCAAGATGCTGGTCGGCTCGATCCTTCCGACATCGGGCAGTGTGCGCCTCGATCTCATGGACCTGAGGAACTGGGACCAGCGCCAGTTTGGCGAAAACATCGGCTACCTGCCGCAGGATGTGCAACTGTTTCCCGGCACCATCAAGGCCAATATCGGCCGCATGCGCGATGATGCCGACGACGACGACATCTACAAGGCCGCCATGCTGGCCGACGTTCACGAACTGATTTCGAGCTTTGCCCAAGGCTACGAAACGATCGTCGCCTCCGACGGCTCGCCCCTGTCAGGTGGGCAAAAGCAGCGCATTGCGCTAGCGCGCGCGTTCTTCGGCAGTCCCCATCTGGTCGTGCTGGACGAGCCGAACTCCAACCTTGACGGCGCCGGTGATGCGGCACTGCTTCGCGCCCTGGACCATGCCAAGAAGGAAAAGATCACCGTCATCACCATCACCCAGCGTCCGTCGCTGCTCAACGGTGTCGACAAGATCCTGCTTCTCTCCAATGGAGCCGTTTCGATGTTCGGCGTTCGCCAAGACGTTCTGAAGGCGCTGGCGCCGTACAACGCGGCCAACGCCCGCAACAATCTGCCTGACCAAAAGGCACAAGCCATTCAAAACACCACAAATGTCGTTCAACAGGCTGCCCAATGAGCATCAGCGTCGCCCACGTCCATGACATCGAATGGTATGGCGATGTGCCGCGTTCGATCCGCAAGCACGTCATATTCGGATTGCTGTTGGTAGCGGTGGCTTTTGGCGGCTTCGGCACATGGGCCGCCACCGCCCCGCTGGCGGCAGCGGTGATAAGCGCCGGCAGCTTCGTGGCGACCGGCGAGAACAAGGTCGTCCAGCACCTGGAGGGCGGCATCATACAAGAACTTCTGGTCAGCGAAGGTGACCATGTAACCGCCGGCCAGCCGTTGATCCGCCTCGACGGCATCGTGGCGCAGGTGAAGCAACGACAACTGTTCCTGCGCCAGGCGCGCCTTGAAGCGAACGTTGCGCGCCTGCAGGCCCAGGTGGCTGGCGGTACCGATGTCGCATTCCCCCCGATCATTGAAAAGAACCGCAGTGACAGCGATATCCGCTCGATTGTCGACGGTCAGATGGCGAATTTCCAATTGGCCAAAAGCAGGGTGGATAGCGAGATCGGCCTGCTCAGGCAGAACATGGAATCGCTGAAATTCCGCATCGAAGGCTTTGAACGGCAAAAGCAATCGATGATTGAGCAACGAACCTTTCTGAAAGACGAATATGCCGGCAAGATGCAGTTGCTGGCGGAAGGATTGATCCGCAAGACAGAGGTAAATGCCATACAGCGCGCCATGGCCGATGCCGATGGCCAGATCGGACGCCTGGATTCCGAAGTTTCCGAAACCCAGGCCCAGGTGCAGAAATTCGACCAGCAGATCGCTCAGACGGTGGCCGAGTTGAACCAGAAATCCCTGGATGAACTGCAGGTCGCGCAAGGCGATCTCGATGCGGTTCGCGAAGAGGCCAGACAGGCGCAGAATCTGCTGCGCCGCTCGACCATCAACGCCCCCGTCACCGGTACTGTGGTGCGCATGTACTATCACACCGCCGGCGGCGTCATCGAAAGCGGCAAGAAAATCCTCGAAATCCTCCCCTCGGACGTGCCTTTGATCATCGAAACGCAAATCCAGCGCAAGGACATCGACGCCGTGAAGCCCGGGCAGAAGGCGACCGTCCGCCTGGTGGCGCTGAACCGCCGAACGACCCCCGTGCTCAACGGTGACGTCTACTATGTATCAGCCGATGCCCTGACCGATGCGACGATGCCGAACAGCGAGGTATATCTCGCCCGCGTCCGGCTTCCGCCAAGCGAACTGGCAAGGATTCCCGGCTTCACGGCGACGCCAGGCATGCCGGCAGAAGTGATGATCGAGACGGCGGAACGCACCTTCCTCGACTACCTGACCAAGCCGATCCGCGAAAGCATGGCGCGCGCCTTCACCGAGAGGTGAGGCACCTGTTGGACGGTGTCCGATCCTGGGAAGTCCCAAGCCAGTCTGCCCTTCACGTCGTCTGTAATCAAATTTGACCACAAATGCGCAACCATTTCGGCCATAGTCGCCTCAATGAGGCCGCTTGCGCCGATCAAAAGGGCCACGTCTTTCGCCGGTTGATTTGTCAAATCCAAATTTTACAGCAAAGCACTGCCGCTCGCAAATCCGCAGTGCGATTAAACGTTCATGATTGGAAGGTCCGACCTGTATTTGAGAACAAGAATCATTGTCGATAACTGTCGTTTCGAACCAATTGCGATAAGATCGTATTGAAGAAATAAACGCGGAAATCCTGTTGCCACTTCAAGAACAACATGTTGCTATTCTTTTGGCCTCTTGGAACGGTGAGAAATTCATCGCCGAGCAGTTGGCGTCCATTAGCGCCCAAAGCCATAGGAACTGGTCGTTATGGATTTCAGACGACGGCTCCAGTGATGCCACTCTGACACAGATCGAGCGGTTTGCGAACACAGGCCACCATGACCAGGTCCATGTAATGAAGGGACCTGGCAAAGGCTTTGTCGCCAATTTTCTTTCGCTGGCTTGCAACCCCAATATTGAAGCTGACTATTTTGCATTCTGCGATCAGGACGACATCTGGCTCGAGCACAAGCTGGAAGCGGCTGTCAAAGCGCTGTCCGGATTTTCTGCCCAGCCGGCGGCATATTTTGGCCGGGTTACCATTGCTGATACTGGCGGGCGGTCGGTCGGAGCATCACCGCTTTTCGCTCGCAAGCCATCGCTGGAGAACGCCTTGGTGCAAAGTATCGGCGGCGGAAACACCACTGTCATCAACAGGGCGGCACGCAACATATTGCAAATGGCCGGTGAGGATATCCGCGTAGCCAGCCACGATTGGTGGACATATCTGGCTGTTTGCGCATGTGGCGGCACAACGATTTACGATCCCACGCCGTTTGTGAAATATCGCCAGCATGGCAGCAACGTCATTGGCGAAAATTCATCCATGAAGGCGCGCTTGTTTCGAACCCACCTCTTGCTAAAGGGTCGCTTTTCATCCTGGATCGACGGAAATCTCGCAGCGCTTCAACGGCTGGAGGTAGCCATACCCGCACAAAACCTGTCCACGATTTCCGCCTTTACCGCATTGCGACACAAAAGGAACATGCTTGCACGGGCAGTTGGCCTTTATAGACTGGGTTTGTATCGACAGACCTACTTCGGGGATTTATCGCTTTTAATCGCGGCCTTGCTGGGCAAATGGTAACGGATTCATGACCGCCAGGCTGATGGACCGATACGATAGATCAAGCCGATCTACTCTTATGAGATGCCGCAGCAGCCACAATTGGACTATATAACAGAATGCCTCGTTTGACGATCTTGCGCGTAAAGCTATGCGCATCAATATCGACGGATTCGACCGTTCTGGCACATAGTAACCCGTACTAAAGGTGACGTTCATGAAAGGCATAATTCTGGCAGGCGGCAGCGGAACGCGTCTTTATCCTGTTACGATTGCTACATCCAAGCAACTTCTGCCGGTATTCGACAAGCCAATGATCTACTATCCGCTCGCCACGCTCATGTTGGCAGGAATCAGGGATATACTGGTGATTTCGACACCGCGCGATCTGCCACAATTCCGCGAATTGCTGGGTGACGGAACAGATTTCGGCGTCACCCTTTCCTACGCCGAGCAAGCGCATCCGAACGGGTTGGCCGAAGCGTTCGTGATCGGACGCGACTTCGTCGGTGACAGTCCCGCAGCACTCATTCTGGGCGACAACATATTCTATGGCGCCGGCTTCTCCGCGACACTTCGCGAGGCGGTGGCCCGCAAGGCCGGAGCTACCGTGTTCGCCTACCACGTGGACGATCCGCAGCGCTATGGCGTGGTCGAATTCGACGGCACCGACGGATTGGCGAAATCGCTGGAGGAAAAGCCGGTGAAGCCAAAGTCGAACTGGGCCGTGACCGGGCTTTATTTCTACGACAACGACGTGCTCGATATTGCCGCCTCGATCCGCCCCTCTGCGCGCGGGGAACTCGAAATCACCGACGTGAACCGGGCCTATCTCGAACGCGGCGACCTTCATGTCTGCAAGCTTGGGCGTGGCTATGCCTGGCTCGACACGGGAACGCATGAGAGCTTGCATGAAGCGTCGTCCTTCGTGCGCACCATCGAACACCGCCAGGGGATCAAGGTCATGTGCCCTGAGGAAATCGCCTTCGATCGTGGTTGGCTTTCGGTCGGGCAACTGCTTGCCCGCGCGGACAAGCTTGGCAAGACCGAATATGGCGCCTATCTGCGCCGCCGGGCTGGGGAGACCGCCAATGCTTGAGATCAGGCCGCTCGGGCTCGACGGTGTTCTGGAAATAGCGCCGCGCAAATTCGGCGACGACCGTGGCTTTTTCTCCGAAACCTACAATGCCCGCGCCTTCGCCGAGGCGGGTGTCACCCTTGGTTTCGTGCAGGACAACCACTCCTTCTCAGCCGCTGCCGGTGTTTTGCGGGGCCTGCACTATCAGTTGCCACCCCGGGCGCAAGACAAGCTTGTGCGGGTGACGCGTGGGCGCGTATTCGATGTGGCGGTAGACATCCGGCACGGCTCCCCCACATTCGCCAAATGGGTGGGCATCGAGCTTTCCACGCAGAAATGGAACCAGATCCTTGTACCGGCGGGGTTTGCACACGGCTTCGTCACGCTCGAACCTGATACCGAGGTGATCTACAAGGTCACCGACTATTACGCGCCCGAACAGGACCGCTCGATCCGTTTCGACGACCCACAAATCGGCATCCAATGGCCAGTGGACATTGCTGGTGTGCAATTGTCTGAAAAAGACCGCGCTGCGCCAGTATTGGCCATGGCCGACGTTTTCCAGTATTCGCCGGAAGGAGCGCTGAAATGAAGGTCCTGGTAACCGGCGGTGCCGGCTTCATCGGCTCGGCAGTCTGCCGCCATCTCGTCGCCGACGATGCCAACACCGTCATCAATGTCGACAAACTGACCTATGCGGGCAACCTGGCTTCGCTACGCTCCATAGAGAACCGCCCGAATTATCGATTCCGGCAGATCGACATCTGCGATGACAAGAGCCTTGTCGAACTGATGGGACACGAAAATATCGACGCCGTCATGCATCTTGCGGCGGAGAGCCATGTCGACCGTTCCATCGACGGGCCGGCGGCCTTCATCGAGACGAACATCGTTGGAACCTTCCGCCTGCTCAATGCCTCCCTCGCCTACTGGCGCGACCTGCCCCCGGATCGCCGGGAAAAATTCCGCTTCCATCATATCTCGACCGACGAGGTGTTCGGCGACCTTCCCTTCGACAGCGGCATCTTCACCGAGGAAACACCCTACGCGCCATCCTCGCCCTATTCGGCTTCGAAAGCGTCTTCCGACCATCTGGTGCGCGCCTGGCACGAAACCTATGGCCTGCCGATCGTGCTCTCCAACTGCTCGAACAACTACGGGCCCTTCCATTTTCCGGAAAAGCTGATCCCACTGGTCATCCTCAACGCGCTGCACGGCGAGCCTCTTCCCGTTTACGGGGCCGGCGCCAATGTGCGCGACTGGCTCTATGTCGAAGACCACGCGCGGGCACTCGCCCTTGTCGCGACCAAGGGCCGGGTCGGCGAGAACTACAATATTGGAGGACGGGCAGAGCGCACGAACCTGTCAGTGGTTGAGACGATTTGCGACCTTCTTGATGAAAAGCGCCCTCGCATCAAAGGGCGTTATCGCGACCTGATCAATTTCGTCACCGACCGTCCTGGCCACGACCGCCGTTACGCCATCGACTGTTCCAAGATCGAGCGCGAACTCGGCTGGCGGGCCGAGGAGAGTTTTGACAGCGGCCTCTCCAAAACCATCGACTGGTATCTCGCCAACGAATGGTGGTGGCGACCGATCCGCGACGGCAGCTATGCTGGCGAGCGCCTTGGCAAAGCCGCGGCCCAATAGCGGATCGGAACAGCACGATGCGGATATTGGTGACAGGCAAGGATGGGCAGGTCGCTCGTTCGCTTGCGGCTCTTTCAAATGAAGGCATGAGCATCGTGGCGCTCGGCCGGCCGGACCTCGATGTTACCGAGGCGAATTCGATCGTCCATGCGATCAAGACCCTACGACCCGATATCGTCGTCAATCCGGCTGCCTACACCGCCGTGGACAAGGCCGAAAGCGAGGCGCAGGCGGCCTTTGCGGTCAATCGCGACGGGGCACGCAATGTGGCAGAGGCCGCCGCCACCATGGGGTTGCCCGTCATCCACATTTCGACCGACTACGTGTTTGCCGGCGACAGGGCGTCACCCTATCTCGAAACCGACGCGACCGGGCCGACCGGTATCTACGGACGCTCCAAACTGGAGGGCGAGCAGGCGGTGGCCAGTGCCAATGCTGCGCATGTCATCTTGCGCACAGCCTGGGTCTACAGCCCCTATGGCCACAACTTCCTGAAAACCATGCTGCGTCTCGCCGCTGATAGAGACGTGCTGCGCGTCGTCGCCGACCAGCAAGGCACGCCGACCTACGCACCAGACATTGCCGGAGGCATTGTCACTGCCGCGCGAAAGGTGCTGTCCGCGCCAGAAAGCGAGGACTGGCGCGGAATATTTCATATGGTCGCGCAAGGCGAAACGAACTGGGCGGGCTTCGCCGAGGAGATTTTCATCCAGTCGGCGCTCCATGGCGGCCCAAGCGCACGCATCGAGCCGATCGCGACCGCGGACTACCCGACGCCGGCACGACGCCCCGCCAATTCCCGCCTCGATACAACGAAGTTCCGCACGACTTTCGGCCACGCCCTGCCCGACTGGAAAAACGGCGTGGCCCGCTGCTTTGCCGAACTGGCGACTGGCTGAAACGCAACGGCGCTCAAAACCGCCGGGCGAACCAAACCTCACGCATCCGTGCCCAAGCGGGTGGCTACCTGTCTTTGACTACGACAGGAAGTCGACGATTTTCTTGATGGCTACCGGTTCGAAGGCATCGTCCCAGCTGGTCGGCCAGTCGATCTTCGAGCCCTTCAGGCGCTGGTCGTAATGATCGACGCGCGATATGGCATCCTTGAGGCCCTGGACCACGCCCTCCAGCGTCGGCTCCACAGCGATGAGGTTGGTCGAAATAGCCTCGAGGCTTTCGGCCGTCTTATTCTGGAAGGTGTTAGTTACCGTCCACATGCCAGCAGAAGCCATTTCCAACGGTACAAGGCTAGGATGCGGCGTGAGCATTAGCGAAAGGCCGACATCATGGCGCGGCATACGGTCCGTATAGGTCTGGAGGTCGGTCTTCGGCATCATCTCCATGACCACGTCGGGCGACAGCCGGACCTTGCTGGCCCCTCCGATTGAGCCCATGCCGTAGAATTTCCACTTACGGGCGTCGAAATCCGGCGAACGGGCCAGTTCGGCAAGCGCCATCATGCCAAGCTCGAAGAGGTTGCGCGCCGCATGCGGTTCGGGGCGCGCGTAGAACAGAATGCGCCGCTCGCGCTCACCCGCAATATCGTCGCGCGACGGTGTGAACCTCTGGATGGCATTCTTGAACACGGCATGGTTATTCGCCGCGCCGGAGCGCGAAAAGGCGCCAATCTTGTTCAGCTTGAAGAAATCGCGCAGCAGCGGCGTTGAGAAAAGCTGGAACTGCGGGAAGGTGTAGGATTGCTGGAACAGCGCCGCAATGGTGTTCATCGGCAGGAAATAGGGTTCATATTCCTGGACCATGAACATGAAGCGGTCCTGCCCCAGTTCGCGGCTGGCGCGATGCGCGACATGCGCTCCCCAGCAATTCGTGGCAATGAAGCGGTCGTCCGGGCTGACCAGCAATTCCTCGTCACGGTCATAGCGATGCTTGACTTCGACCTCATCGAACAAGTTCTCGACGCCGGGATAACCCTTTATACGCTGGCGCGCGAGGGCGATGTCCAGTTCGGTATACTCCAGCGTAACGATCCGGACGAGAAACCCCTCGCGGCGCAGACGAAGCGCCAGATTGAACATGCCGATATAGCCGCCGAAGATATATTTGAAATCGATCGTGGCCAGAAGAACATTGACCCTCTTTGGCTCTCTTTTCGAGACCCGCAGCCTGAGTGGCTTGATATTGTGAAATATCCCCGTGCCCGGAATATCTTCAAAACCGGGCGTAGCTGCAACCAGCGTTGCCAAGCCGGAGGCGGCAGAGGCCGCAATCGCCTTTCGATTGATAAAGCGTCTCTGCAGAACCCTATAGAGCGTATTACGTGCCTGGATACTCAACACTACATTCAGAAGATTACCCTCCATATTGAGCGTCGACTTTCTGCCTTTCATTACGGCGGACAGCTTCATCAGCAAGGCGGGCGGTGAGCCTTTCGTGCTGCTCAGGTAACGGTCAAGAATCTTCTTCTTGTTCGAGGGAATCTTATCGACGCGCAATTTGAGCGTTTCCCCGAAGGTCGCCTTCTCCAGCACGCCAGGAAAGGCAGCCGAAGCACGATGAATGAGTATTCGCCCGGATTTAAGGAGGTGTGCCTTACTTCTAGAACTTTTCAGCAATTCCTTGATAGACGCACCAATGCCGCTAAAGCGCTGCGCGCTCGTTTGGCCAATCACGTTGTTGTCGTGCTGATTGTAACTGTACAAAGGCCGATCGACGTACGAAATTCCACCCTCCAGATCGGCGACCAGCCCGATCCATTGATCGTGATACACGTCAAGAAGCCTTTGCGGGAAGGGAAGCACAAACTTCAAAATGTCAGCGCGGAACAGGCTTGCAGCCCCCGTAACGACATTGGCAATAAAGGTCGATTCGAAGTCGCGGTAATGGTTTTCGCGAGTGCTCCAATAAGTTGGTGAAACGATCTCGCCGTCGGAGACGATCCGGCAGTCGCTGAAAACGAGTTTGTGTCCTTCCTTGAGGCTGGAAATAAGGGTGGAGAGCTTGTCCGTGTCCCAGCAATCATCCTGATCAGCCAGGGCAACGAAATCGGCGTCGTCGGGAACTCGCGAAAGGCACTCCTCGAAGTTGCCATAGAACCCCTTCCGCTCCTCGTTCTTCAAATAGATGAAGCGGCTATCATGCTCGACGAGATCGAGAATGTCATGGCGGGAAATTGGATTGGTGCTATCATCGGTGATGATACAGACCCAATTCTCATGGTCCTGTGCCGAGATGGACGTGATTTGCTGCTGCAGAAGATCGCGCGCCGGATTATAAGTCGCCATGCAAATGGCCACTTTGGGACCAGTTGCTGGCCATTCGACCTTCTGGGGCCGCCGATTGTAACCAGGCCGAAGCTCCAGCACTGCAAGACTTTTCTCAACCCTTTCCCCTGATTTTAATTCGGCGCAGAGGATGATCTCGCGATTTTCGTTCGCGAAGATCTCCTCGATCGGCAATATGAGATTGTATCCGGAAAACAGACTTGCCCCGTCAGGATCGTTGGCCGGGTACATGTAATCCAGTACGTCGGGGCGCGGCCACGAGTGGTTATGGACTTTATGCCGCCGGTTGCCATCCAGCACATAGAGACGCTTTATGATCTTGCCCGGGCAAAAGGCCCAACCGCTCAGACTGAGCGCTATGCCCTTGCCGACGTGAAATGTGCGTTCATCTGGAATATCGAGACGGCAGAGAAGTTCAATGGGGGCAACTTTTAAGGTCAATTTCCAACTACCTCGCCAAATTCGGACAAATCCCCACTTGTTCTCCCGGCCACACTTTGCAGCGGCGACGGTAACCGCTAGCATTCGAGTACCGCGATATCCGGCAACACTCGACTACCATGATATGGATGTGGCGATGATCAGGGAACGGGCTTTCGAACTGAAGAGCGCTCAGAATGACATTTGTCCTACCGCTGCCGCCAAGCCATCTCCGGGGAACGAGCGATGGTCATGGCGACCCACTTCAGTTTGTCGCGCAGTCATATGAATTCCTTGGATACTTCCGTGAACTTGGCGGCCTTGATCACGATTCGAAAGTGCTTGACGTCGGTTGCGGAGTCGGGCGCATGGCCCGTAGCCTTACCGCATGTCTTTCCAGCGGCGAATATCACGGATTTGATGTAATCGAAGAGCAAGTCAGCTGGTGCAGAAATAACATCAGCCATAGGTATCCGAACTTTCATTTTCGTCACATCGATATCTGCAATAACGTTTACAATAGAGATGGGGAAATTTCCGCAGAGTCACTGCAATTCCCTTATCAAAGTTATACATTCGATCTCGTTTTTCTGGCATCGGTTTTTACGCACATGCTTCCCGAGGCAGTTGAAAATTATTTTCAAGAAATCAGCCGGGTTCTGAAGCCCGGCGGCCGCTGCCTCATAACGTGGTTCCTCCTAACGGACGAACGCGTCGGAAATATGGAGCGTGCCGCCTTCATGATCGACAAAGGCGGGAAGGACCGCGTCTACCGTGTCGCAAGCTTGGAACACCCTGAGAATGTTGTGGGGTATTATGAGCAGTATGTGCGATCGGCGTATCTCATAGCTGGCCTGAAGATCATCGAGCCTATCCGGCTTGGTTTCTGGGGCGGCACGCAGGGGATCTCTGGTCAGGATATAATTGTCGCTGAGAAATAGACCGGGCAACCACGTTTGCGGAGTCTCTATTCCTCACACCGCGCCGCCGTCAGTCACTTTCCGCCAAGCCGTTCCGTTGCAGAACACCAGCGCGCCGCCGCCAGCCACATCAGTCGCCCAAGCGAGCGCACCCGCACCGACCGTACCGGCCGCCGGCAGGTTGGCCTTGGCAAAACTGCCTGTGCGAACAGGGCCCGCGACATGCAGCGCGGTCGTGGGTGCGGCAGTGCCTATCCCGACATTGCCTTGCACATCGACTGTCATGCGCAATTGGCTCGATGTGGAAAACCGGATCTGGCCTGCTTCCGTATTATAAAAATCGATGCCTCCAAGGCCCCGATTGTAGACGGTGAACGCACCGTTTTTGCCGCCCCAACGGATGAAACGCGAAGCATAGTCCGTCCATTCGTCGTCGGCATGGAAATCAAAATAGGCCGGCCGGTCGCCGCTGCCGAAAAAACCGATTTCCATGGCCGGTCCGCCGGTCGTCTCTTCGGCCGAAACCAGATGCGTGCCGAAGCGGGCGATGCCCCCCGAGACTCTTAGCCGCGTCACGCCGTCCGGCTCACCCTGGAGGCCAATATTGCCGGTCGTCGGGTTGATGGTCAGCGCCTCTGTCCAGCTCTCGCCATCGGGACTCACCTTGACCGACAGGCGGTCGTTGCCGGCAAGTCCGATCTCGGCTCGGCCGGAATAATTCTCCTGGAAGATGAGACTTGCCGTATCAACCATAGCGGCCTTGTTGACGGCAACCCTGTGATCAGTGCCATCATGGGTCAGGAGCGTCGAAGGGCCTGCAACCGCCAGCCTGTTCTGTTCATCGGCATCCGTGTTGACGCCCAGCCATTCGGTGCGAGCGAGCGGGGGGCCGAAGGCGGCTCCGTCATGAAGCAGGAGCAGGCTTTCCTCCTTGACGAATATCAGCATTCCGGCCTGCGGCGGATAAAAGCACCATCCACCATCCTGCCAGGCGGCGATCTGACCGGCCTTGCCCGCCCACGCTCCGGAAGCAGCCGCGGCGGCAAGATAGCGCTGGCCTTCTTCAGCGGCGACCGGCGGCTCGCCAAGCGCCCGGCTCTCCACTGCGCAATGCACGAGAGCGTCGAGGATGCTCAGGGCCCCGTTGTGCGTGACATGCTTTTGCGCCTGCGAGGGCATAATGAAGGGAAGATCGAGATTGGACGAACGTTCCAAGGCGGCACTCCTGCTAGACCGTATGGGCAACAGGATGGGGCCTGCGAGGCACCGGTGGACAAAAAGGTGCTATTTTCCGGAATTCTCGTGCATTTTCCGGGTTTGGCCTTGATTTGTTTCCACACACGCAGGCCGCGTCGGCAAGCGGCCTTCCTTGCGGCCGAAAAGCAGATAGTGCACCAGTGGGTCCATGCCGCTTTCGGCGACGTCCGGATTGCTGGCAAGGTAATAATCCGAATCAAAGAGCGGCGATGGTTCGCGCTCTTCGCCGGCGCCATTTGCCAGATACTCGCCGGCAAGCCTCAACATGTCTTCCAGAGCCGGGATGTCTGCGGCAAGTGCGTCTCGTGCGGCCCTGAGATGGTTCGCTTCCTCGGCCAACCGGTCCTTCTCGGCAGTGAGAAGTTCTGTTTCCGTGGCAAGCCGATCCTTCTCGGCACTTAGGCGCTTTGCTTCCTCGCTTTGCCGGCCTATTTCCGCCCGCAGTGACATCGCCTCATCGCGGATTTTCCAGTAGACGTCGTAACTCGCGCTTACCAGAAAAGAACCTTCCAGGGTGGGAAGGCAGTTCTCATGCGCGGCAGCCACGGCGAGATAGTACATCGTGTCCGGGATAGCACGCGAACTCTGCTCAACGCTGTCTCCATCACGGAAAACGCTGGCCACCCCGCCGGTATCGTCGTGACAGGAAAGGATTGAGGACGCCACGGACAAACGCTGGCCGTAGAGGCGACGAACCGGGAATTGCGTTTCCAGCAGGTTCTCGAAATCCTTGCCAGTCAATTCATGGACATGAAATTCGTTGTTGTGACCCTGTCGCTGCGAATAGACTGCGGTATTGGGAGAGGACATGATCAGAAATCCTTCGGGTCTCAGGACGCGCCGGATTTCGCTCATCATCCCGGCTTGGTCAGCGAGATGTTCGACGGTCTCGAAGGATACGACCACGTCCACGGACCGGTCCGCCAGCGGCAGATCGACTGCGTCCGCACAGATGAAGGAAAGGTTCTGCGCCTGATACCTGGCTCCCGCATGTCTGATGGCAGCGTCCGAAACATCGATACCGACCACCCGACGCGCAACTCCGGCAAGCATGGCCGAACCAAAGCCCTCTCCGCATGCAAGGTCGAGCACGTCAAGCCCGCCGACAAGGCCCAGCGCCCAGAGATAACGATGAATATGCTCCTGACGGATCTCATCCAGAAGTTCGGGATGATATCGCTCGCCGGTATAGGTCAGCGCAGGTTTCTGGGCTGGTTTCTGAATTGTATTCATGGGCATTGTCAATTCCAAGAGAGTAGCGCTTTCTAGTAGAAGCGCGACACCAGACGACTCTCAGCCCCATTTCGAGCCGTCATCGCCTTTGTACTTCCCGTCGTTTTGTGCCTGAGACGGCATTCGCGGCCTTGGGTCACCGGACGTATCCCGTTGCCACTACCTGCGCGCCGCAATCGCCAACGCTGCCGGATAGGCTACCGGAAAAATCGTCACATCGGAATAGCCTGCCTCGAAAATCAAGCACCAGGCATCGGCACCGAATTCGGTATGGACCACATAGTCATCGCCGTTTTGCTGGGGATTGCCATGATAGCTTTTCGACAGGCCAGCCCTCCCCCGGGTCATTCGCCCGACGATGATCGGAACTGTCAGGCAAAGCGTCCCTGTCGGTTTGAGAACGCGACGGCATTCAACGAGCGCGTGGACAGGATCGGGGACATGTTCCAGCGTGTCGGAGTGAACAACTATGTCGAACGTCTCATCCGGCCACGGCAATGCGTGCATATCGACCTGTGGGTAGGCGCCGAAAACATGGCATGGCATTCTGGAAAGAACCGGATTGAGCGTACCGGCTTCGTTCAACTCCAGAATATGTATGGGCCCCGCTTCGGCAGAGCCGACGAAATCCCGCAACACCTGCGGTGTCCCGACGACTGCGCGCAGTGCATTGGCCAGTGCAATTGACCGGAGGTTTGCACCGCAGCTCGAGCAACATTCGCCTTGCTGGCAGTCTACATAGGCCACTTCGGCCGGTGACAGTTGCCATTGATCGATCAGTTCCGGCCACAAGACCGGTTGCGCCGTGAATTCGGTGCCGCCGCAAACCGTGCATAACATTCAGCAATGATCTCCGTGTCGACCGGTTCTCACATTCACCATCAAGCAGCACTCACGTTCGGAACGCCCCGGTAACTTCTTTGCTGGACGTGATTGTAATGTCGTGCATCGGCAAGCCAATCAGACCATGCGTTACATGACTGCCCGTGCAGTGGAAGATCAGCGCTTCATCGACCCAGTGATGCTGGACGTGGTCCATCTGGGAGCCTTGAGCCAACGCTGTCGCCACGGCGTAGTCGCCCGCCGGAAGATAAGGCATGCGAAATGAGAACGAGGCGATGAATTTTTCGCCTTTGCCAATGGAAAGCGGCGTGCGCGAATAGGTCAGGTAGGTATTGTCGCCGAACAGGTTCTGGCCCAGACGATCGCGGATCAGGAAGCCGATGATCGGTGACACAAACCCTTTCCTGGCCAAACAGGATATTTCGAGCGTCACGTCCTCGCCACCCTCGATCACCGCCAATTCCTCGCCGGAACTGTTCAGGAACCGCGCGGATTGGATCTTGGCGCCACCAGCCCCAAAGGATGGGGCGTTGGGATCGAAGCTGAAAACCTCCATGACGTTGCGCTTGTCGGAGGCCTTGATAGCCTGATGACGGACGTCTCTTTCGGCAGGCTTGCGGTCGGCCCGGCGCCGCCCGGAGATTGAAAATGCCTCGCCGTCAGTTTCCTCGTGCTGGGAGGCCTGGTAGGCAAGGCTTACATCCTTTGCCGTCCCCTCCCCGCGCACACGGCCTTTGTCCATCCAGATCGCCCGATCGCACAACGATGTCACCGCGCCCGCATCATGTGAGACGAAAAGCAAGGTCCCGTTCTCCTTGAATTTCCTGATGTAGCGCATGCATTTTTGCGTAAACGCTGCATCGCCGACCGAAAGCGTCTCGTCCACGATGAGGATATCCGCGTCGACGTGGGCGGCGACAGCAAAGGCAAGCCGGGCATACATGCCGGACGAGTAGGTTTTGACCGGCTGTTCCACAAATTCGCTTATCCCGGAAAACTCCACGATGCTCTCGTAGCGCTCCTCGATCTGTCGGGAATCCAAGCCTAGAACGGCGGCGGAGAGTTGCACGTTTTCGCGGCCGGTAAATTCCGGATTGAACCCGGCACCCAGTTCGAGCAGAGGGGCGACACGTCCGCTCACGGACAGGCTGCCCAAATTGGGTTGCAAGGTCCCTGCAATCATTTGCAGCAATGTCGACTTTCCTGACCCGTTGCGACCGACGATACCGACGGTCTCGCCCCTGGCGATTGTCAGGTCGACATCCTGAACCGCCCAGTATTCCCGGTAGTAGTGACGATTGCGCAGGACCATCTGCTTCAGCCGGTCCTGCGGCTTGTCATAGATCAGATAGGCCTTGCCGAGACCCGAAGCGCTGATCGCAATCTCAGACGACATCCGCAAACGCCTTCTTGGTACGCGTGAACCAATAGCCCCCGGCTGTCATGACGAGAAAGGAAATCAAGAAATAGGCTGCCCATTCACCCAGAGGCGGCAACTTGCCCCAGAAGATCACGTCGCGCGCCTGAATGAGGCACGTGGTCAACGGGTTGAGATAGAGCCAAGGACGGTACGGCTCGGGCAAACTCTCCAGAGGATACAGCAGCGGGGACAAAAACATGATCGCCGTGATCAGCGGCGCCACCACCTGGGCAAGATCGCGCAGGAAGACACCCAACGAAGCAAAGAAATAGACGATGCCGATCGTTGTCATCACCAGCGGCAGCAAGATCAGCGGCAGCGCCAGAATGGTGATGGGCGGCAGGCCGTAGAGAAAGATGAAGACCGCAAGAAACGCGACGAAGGCGATGGCGGCGGTGATGATGGCGCTGATCAACGCAACAAGAGGCAAAATCTCGAGGGGAAACACGACTTTCTTGACGTAGGAAATGTTTTCCAGAACCAGGCCGGGAGCTCGGGTGACCGGCTCCGATATGATCCCGAAGATGATCAGCCCGGAAAAGAGAACCATCGGATAACCGTACTCGCCAATGGTCATCGCCCCACCGGGCCGCACCCAGCGCGTTCCAAAGACCGAACCGAAAACCAGAGAAAAAACCCCGAGCATCATCAGCGGCAGGACGAGGGCCCAGAACACGCCGAGCAACGAACCGCGAAAGCGTGCTTCCACCTCGCGCCGGGCAAGCCGCCAGATCAGAAAGCGGTGGTTCCAGGAACTAGTGAGGTATGAAATCATCTTCGCTTTGCTGAAGAATCGCGGGGAACAGTAGCTTCTGTCATCGAAATCGGAAAAAATAAAGGCTGATGAAAGGTAGCCTCAAACTTCCTTGTATCAACGGCGCCCGCGCTTGTAACAATATGATAATGGGAAAAATGCCGCGTGACGCAACGCTTTTTACATTGTAGCCCAACTCTTAGATACACCGTGATCAGCTCAACCTTTTAACGACCTATCCTTCTGGTACGTACTTTAAAACACGTACTTCGTTCGGGAATTTTTACGTGAATCAGACTTCGCCAAGGCTTGGCGATCATGGCCGCCCAATCCTTCGTGTGCACGGCGATAGCCTGAAGGCGATGGCCATCCGCAATACCCCCGCCGCGATTAGGCAACCTTCGATGCGGCTCCGAAATCGCGCGCATGAACGAGATGTGAGCGCCCACGGGAATTTCACCGCAAAACACGGCAAATACCGTAAATGGTCGACTTCTGTTCCGAGGTTGGTTTTTGGCCTTGCTTCTCGACCCTTGAGAATATAGGGCTTCACGCGGTTCGGAGTGTAGCGCAGCCCGGTAGCGCACTTGACTGGGGGTCAAGGGGTCGTGGGTTCGAATCCCGCCACTCCGACCATTTCTCCCTTGACCTCGGCGATGATTGCGGGCGCTCTGACCGAAAGCATCAGCGCCTGCTGAAAAGCAACGTCACCAGCAACCCAAGTACGGCGAGGCCGACAGCGGCCGTTGCCGCGGGGTGATCGCGCGCACTGCTTTCTATTGCCTTTGCCCGCTTGCGAAGGTCGGGAAGCCGCGCACCAATACGCTCGGCGATGTCAGTATAATAATCCGACACGGCATCGCGGCCACCGGCATAGAAAGCGCCGCCCCGCTTCGACATTTCCTTTTTCAGTGCCGCCAGTTCTTTTGACAGGCCCGCAACCTGCTTTTCAAGATCGATATCGCTGATCGACGAGAATGCCATTCCGTTTATTCCTTCGTTAAAAACCAGAAGGACGTTCAACGAATTGGGCAATCATTCGTTCCCAGACGCGCTTTATGCCCAACGTCCGGGCGGCGCCGAAACGGCACCCTGTTCTCCAACAACCTGCCAGATGGGATGCGGAACCAAGCACCCACTCTCTCTGTTTGCTTAGCCGTATTTATCGACGCTTGGTGTATGCGAAAATGCGCTACCGCACCTGATCCAGCAGGCGCTTGCATTCCAGGAGGTCGAACAATGCCTCCTGCAGCAAGGCGCGATTGTCACGTGATAGCTTGCCGCCGTCGGCCTGCACTGGTCCTTCGTCTTCCGATTTGCCAAGCCCGAAGAAGCGGCGGCTCGGCTTCACCTTGGGCTGCCCCACCAGCATCTCGTCGTCGTGGCCACGCGGTTGGGCGGCCGGCGTCAACGCAACGGCATCCGCCTGTTTGCGTTGGGCGATGGCTTCCACTGCCGCCATGTCGCCACTGCCGATGGCTACAAGAAATTGATTGCCGTTTTCGCGCAGCAATTTCTGCACGCCCTTGATCGTATAGCCCTGGTCGTAAAGCATGTGGCGGATGCCCTTGATCAGGTCGACATCCTGTGGCCGGTAATAGCGACGGCCCCCGCCCCGTTTCATCGGCTTGATCTGATTGAAACGCGTTTCCCAAAAGCGCAGCACATGCTGCGGCAGATCCAAATCCTCCGCCACCTCGCTAATAGTGCGGAAGGCATCCGGGCTCTTGTCCATGGCCAGTCCTCGCTTTACGCGTTCAGCGGAAACGGCGCCCGATCCCGTGGAAGTCACGCAACTGCGAATCGACAGGAAGGCACGACGCTCCGCGAACAGAGCCTCATTTCAATCCTTTATGGAACAACATTCAAGCCCGGCTTGAATGCCGGACGGCCTTTTCAACCGCTGCTTCATCCGAACGGCAGCTTGTCTACTTGCTGCCCTTGCTCTTGCTGTTCTGGTGGGAGCGCAAAATCCGGCTCTTGAGTACATTGGACGCCTTGAACGTCATCACCCGCCGCGGCAGGATCGGCACTTCTTCACCGGTTTTCGGATTGCGGCCAATGCGTTCATTCTTGGAACGCACGTGGAAAGTGGCAAAAGAAGACAGCTTTACCGTCTCGCCACGCACAATGGCTTCGCAGATCTCGTCAAGGACTGCTTCCACGAGTTCGGCTGACTCGGTTCTCGACAGGCCAACCTTGCGGTA
This sequence comes from Mesorhizobium sp. Root157, assembly GCF_001427385.1. Classification (GTDB taxonomy): domain Bacteria; phylum Pseudomonadota; class Alphaproteobacteria; order Rhizobiales; family Rhizobiaceae; genus Mesorhizobium. The sequence goes on along the minus strand of NZ_LMGJ01000034.1, from coordinate 162,797 downwards.
AACAGCCTCGGCAAGGTCAGCACGCGTAAGAGTCTTTCCCCCCATCCGACCGTCCCATCAGCTCAAAACATCATTCAATACAAGCGACGGCGGAGCCTAAGTAATTGATCCGTAAAGGTCAAGGACCGATCCACCACTCTGCGCCTACCAGCGCACGAGAACCGCACCCCAGGTGAATCCACCACCCATCGCCTCCAATAGCACAAGGTCGCCACGCTTGATACGACCGTCTGCGACAGCGGCGGACAAGGCCAGCGGCACGGACGCCGCCGAGGTATTACCGTGGACATTGACCGTCACCACCACCTTTTCGTCGGCAATCCCGAGCTTCTTGGCCGAAGCGTCAATAATCCGTTTATTCGCCTGATGCGGCACGAACCAGTCGATGTCCTCAGCGGTAACGCCGGCTTGCGAGAACACCGCCTCGATCACGTCGGTGATCATGCCGACCGCGTGCTTGAACACTTCGCGGCCTTCCATCCTGAGATGGCCGATCGTGCCGGTCGTCGACGGCCCGCCATCGACAAAGAGCTTGTCCTTGTGCTCGCCGTCGGAGCGAAGGCTTGCCGCCAGCACGCCGCGGTCCGCGATCGAACCCGCGCCATCGGCAGCCTCCAGCACAAGAGCGCCCGCCCCGTCGCCAAAAAGCACGCAGGTCGAACGGTCGCTCCAGTCGAGAATGCGAGAAAACGTTTCCGAGCCAATGACCAGCACCCGCTTGGCCATGCCGCCGCGAATATAGAGGTCCGCCGTGGTCACGGCATAGACAAAGCCGGAGCACACCGCCTGCATGTCGAAGGCGAAGCCATGCCGCATGCCAAGCCGGTTCTGGATTTCGACGGATGTCGCCGGGAAGGTATTGTTGGGAGTGGACGTCGCCAGCACAATCAGGTCGATATCGGCAGGCGTCAAGCCGGCTGCGTCAAGAGCAGCGCGCGCCGCCGCCTCGCCAAGCGAGGCCGTGGTTTCGTCATCGGCCGCGATATGGCGCTGCCGGATGCCGGTACGTTGGGCGATCCATTCGTCGGACGTCTCGACCATACCTTCGAAATCGGCATTCTTCATGATGCGGCGGGGCAACGAGGACCCAATGCCGCGCACGACTGATCTGATCAAGGTATACCTATCCTTCTTCGCCGGTTTCGACGACCGATCTTTTTGTTTCAGGCTTGTGCGGGTTGCGCGCATGGAACAGGTCGAGATCGGCCTCGATCCGGTCCAAGAGCCGGTTGCGGATCATGTCATAACCAAGCTCGACCGCCGCTGCAAACCCCGTCGAGTCGGCGCCGCCGTGACTTTTCACCACAATGCCATTGAGGCCAAGGAAGACACCGCCGTTGGAGCGGCTGACGTCCATCTTCTCGCGCAACAGGTCGAACGCGCCCTTGGCAAAGAAATAGCCGATGCGGGCCATCAGCGTGCGGCTCATGGCGGCCTTGAGGTAGCCGGCGATCTGGCGCACGGTCCCCTCGGCTGTCTTCAATGCGATGTTGCCGGAGAAGCCTTCGGTCACTACGACATCGACGATTCCCTTGCCGATGTCGTCACCTTCGACAAAGCCGCGATATTCCATGAATGCCATGTCGGCCTCGCGCAGCATGCGCCCGGCCTCCTTGACCTCCTCCTGCCCCTTGATCTCTTCGACGCCAACATTGAGCAGGCCAACGGTCGGCCGGGTGATGCCGAAGATCGAGCGGGCCATGCCCGTGCCCAGGATGGCGAAATCGATCAGCTGATGCGCGTCGGCGCCGATGGTGGCGCCGACGTCCAGCACCACGCTCTCGCCGCGCACATTCGGCCAGATCGCGGCGATGGCGGGCCGATCGATGGTCGCCATGGTGCGCAGGCAGAATTTCGCCATCGCCATCAACGCACCGGTGTTGCCGGCAGATATGCAGGCATCCGCCGCCCCGCTCTTGACCGCTTCGATGGCCTTCCACATCGACGACTTCCAGCGGCCGTGGCGCAGCGCCTGGCTCGGCTTGTCGTCCATCTTGACCGCCACTTCGCAGTGCACGAATTCGCTGATGGCGGCCAGCTTCGGAAATTTGTCCAGTTCCGGCCGCACGATATCCTCGTGCCCATAGATGATGAAGCGGATGTCAGTGCGCCGGGTTGCGACAGTCATGAGAGCGGGGATAACCACGCTCGCACCGTGGTCGCCGCCCATGGCATCGATAGAAATTGTGATCACGCGGTAATTATCTCACGATTCATCTGGGCTGCACCGAGTGCCGGCGAAAATAGCGTTTTTGGCCGAGCGCACAACCGGCTTTTGTCACACAGGGGTGTTTCAGGTCTTTCCAAGGAGTCCGCGCAACTTTTTCTGGAATTCGGTTTCTTCCGCTCCGTCTTCACTCGAAACCTCAAGCAAAACCTCGGGCTTGCGCGGATAAGGATCGATGGCAAGGCCAAAGAATTGTTCTGCAAGTTCGCCGGCGTCAATCGTATCGCCTGAGAACAGTTCGGGGCTGTCCGGACCATCCGCATCGACCATGATCTCCCCCCCGACATCAAATCCGAGCCGTCCAAGTTTTGAATCATCCGGAAGGAACAGTCCTTCGACGGCCTCCTCGATATGAGCCTGGATCGGTTCCAGCGATACCACGCAGGCCTGTGTGATATCCGCCTCAACCGTTCCAGTGATCTTCACACCGTGGCGCTTCCATGCTGTCACCAGCAAATCCACCCGATAGGATTCGACCGACAACAGTCCATGCGCCCTCGCCAGAGCCTCGCGCTGGGCCTCGTCCGCCTCGAATACCAAAGGCAGCCCGTTTTGCGGCAGGCGTGCGACATGCGCTTCGAGGGAAACCGGGCTTCTCGCGTCTTCCTGCTTCATCGGAACAGTCTTTCAGGCGGCAACTGGAAAGGTCAGCTTGCCGGCGCATATGTCATCGGACGGTTGCGATGCAAGGCATTTAACGGCACTCATCATATAGGAGGCAAGATGCAGGGCCTCAGGCCACGCCTGAACGTCCGGCCTGACATTGCGCACAAGTGAGGCAACCAGCGCAGCCTCGTCGCCGCGTTCCAGTGCATCGGCGTAGGCAGCGGTGCGGCCATAGTACATCTTGGCGAGCTTCTTCATGCGCTTGGGAACGCCGACATCGCTGATCCCCAATTCCCGCAGCGAATGGTCGACGTCGAGAAAGAACTCGTCGATCAGCACCTGCGCGACAGTGGCCGAAACGCCCCCTTCCCCATATACGCGATGCTGAAACAGGAACATGTGCAGCGCAAGCATCTCGAATCGTCCAAGCGGCGTGTCCGGCACATTCCAGTGCGAATAGAATGATGGCTGCCGCGCGGCTGCCACGATTTGACCGTACAGCGCCTCGGTGATTGCGCGGTTTGCTTGGCGCTCGCGGCCGAAGAGGCGCTGGAACATCGGAGACGGTCTCCCGAGACCTTGATTGTTGGGGCGCCGTGTTGCATCGGCGGCAAAGCTGGTTTACCGCTTTTGCCACTCCGCGCAAGCGGCGTGCAAGACTGATTGGATGGAGTTGTCGTTGCGCGTGCAGAAAATCAAGTCGACGTTTTCGTCGCGCCCCGCCCAGTTGATTTCGCTGCTGGCGGTAGCTGTCGCGCTGTCTGCATGCAACACCTCGAAGATGGTTGGCGATTTAAACCCACGAGATACTCTGCACCAGGGTTACGTCGTCGACCAGCAGTCGCTCGATCTCGTACCCGTCGGCTCCAGCCGTGAGCAAGTGCTGCTGGCACTTGGCACGCCTTCGACGACAGCAACCTTCGACAACGAGGTGTTCTACTACATCTCCCAGACCCGCGAGCGGGCCGTCGCCTTCGCCAAGCCGAAGCTGGTCGATCAACGCGTTCTCGCCGTCTATTTCGGCACGGACGGCCGCGTCACCAATATTGCCAACTATGGCCTCAAGGACGGCAAGGTCTTCGACTTCATCTCCCGCACGACGCCGACAGGAGGCAAGGACATGAACTTCCTGGCCCAGGTCATCAGCGGTGCAGGAAAGATGTCGCCGGGCAATGTGCTGGGGGGTCTCTGACGCCTCAGGCGTCCATGCGCAAGTGCTGCGCGGACATGGACGCAACGAGAGCGAGGCCAGCAGTCTAGCTAAGTCGCTAAAATCACCGCAAATTTAGGTTTGCTTAAGCTCTCGATAACCGGGTGGTAACGATGTGCCTGTAGAACCGGTCGCAAGGCGGGCATCCGCCCGGCGCTCCGGATCAGGTCTCGCGTACCGGAGCCCGTAAAAGTCGAACTTGTACGTTTCGCATGTGCATCAGTAGCGAAACGCCGTGCGTATCTGGCAAAACCGCGTTCCCAAAAGGAGCGCGGTTTTTGCGTAAGATCGACCAGAAATCAGATCGAACGACACGAAAGACGTCGGAAATTGGCCTTGACCCGACGGCCCGCCGGACGAAGTGCCGCCCCCATTGCGCGTTCCAGCGCGAGTTGGGTGAGTGCCGTTGGCGAACGCCCTGCAAGTACTTGAGGCCAGAAATTTAACGTCGAGCCAATCAACGAAAGCTGGGCGGCCAACGCGCCCTCCATGGTTGCAGCCGTCTTTTCCGAGATTGCCCGCAGTGTTTCACTGCCCCAGCCCATTTCACTTTGCGATTCCGCCGCCATGATCGGCAGCCGCAACGCTACGACCATCGGAGCTAGCATGAAGCCTTGGGCGCCACCGGCAAGGCGGGCGGCACCAACTGTTGCCTTAAGCATGGATTTTCCTTTCGCGACCAAGCCGCAGACAACGCCGTGACCGGCCGATCGTTCCGGCCGGTCACATCTTTTAGGCAATCTGCAAATTTAGGCCTTGTGCAAATCCTTTGCCGCCAGATCGAGTGCCTTGGCTATGCGTTCGCAGGCCATGTCGATGGTTGCCCGCGTCCAGATCAGCGGCGGCGAAAGGATCATGGTGTCGCCGGTAGCGCGCAGCATCATGCCGTTGGCAATAGCATGATCGCGCAAGACCACGGCAGCGCTGCCCGCCGGTGCGAAACGCTCCTTGGTCGCCTTGTCCTTGACGATCTCGATCGCACCCATGAGGCCGAACGAACGGACTTCACCTACCAGCGGATGGCCTGCGATGCGCTCCTGCAGGGCTTGAGCGAAATAAGGGCCGGTGTCGGTCTTAACGCGCTCAACCAGTCTCTCCCTCTCGATGATATCGAGATTGGCCAGAGCCACCGCGCAGGCAACCGGATGCCCGGCATAAGTATAGCCGTGGGCGAACTCACCGCCCTTTTCGACCAGCGTGGCGGCGATGCGGTCGCCCACCAGCAAGGCCGACAGCGGCTGGTAGCCGGATGTCAACGCCTTGGCGGTGGTGATTGTGTCCGGCTCGATGCCGAATGACTGAGCGGCGAACCATTCACCGGTGCGCCCGTAACCGGTGATGACCTCGTCCAGCATCAGCAGAACGTCGTATTTGCGGCAGATGCGCTGGACTTCCGGCCAATAGCTCATCGGCGGAATCTTCACGCCCCCTGCCCCCATGATCGGTTCGCCGATGAAGGCCGCGACATTATCCTGCCCGGCCTCGAGGATGGCATCTTCGACGGCTTTCGCCGCGCGCAGGCCGAAATCATGGTCGCTCTCACCCGGCCGCGCCAATTCATAGGCATAAGGCATCATCACATGGACGATGTTCGGCACCTCGCCGCCCAGTTGCTTGTGCATGGCATCCATGCCGCCCAGCGACGTACCGGCAACCGTCGAGCCGTGATAGGCGTTCTTGCGCGAGATGATGCGGTTCTTCTCGGGTTTGCCTTCCAGCATCCAGTAGTAGCGCACCAGCCTGAGCGCGGTGTCGTTGGCTTCCGAACCGGATGAGCCGAAAAACACCTGATTGACGGTCTTCGGTGCGATTTCGGCCAACCTCTTGGCCAAAAGGACCGGCGTCGGCGTCGAGCATTTGAAGAAGGAGTTGTAGTAGGGCAGTTCCTTCATCTGCTTGTAGGCGGCCTCCGCCAGTTCGTCGCGGCCATAGCCGACGTTGACGCACCAAAGGCCCGCCATGCCGTCAAGGATTTCGGCGCCTTCCGAATCGTAGATATACGGACCTTCGGCCCGCGTGATGATGCGTGAGCCCGCGGCCCTCAGTTCCTTATGGTCGGTGAACGGATGCAAATGATGCGCGGCATCGATTTGCTGAAGCTGCTTCAGCGAATAATTCTGATAGGTCATTTTTGGTGGCCTTTCCTCTTCAAATCGTTCCGGCAAGCTTTAGGCCGGGGCGGATCGTCAGAGGGCGAAAGGCGGGGAGTAGCCGATGCGGGCGCACAGGCGCAAAAGCTCGGCATGACGCGTGCGCGGCGAAGGCGTCGCGGCGATCAGAAGCTTGCGCGGTTGGACGTTGAACACACTCATGCCGCCCACTGTAGCCGAGACGTGCCGCTTCATTCAAGCGCGGTCCGAAAGGTGCGAATTTGGCGAAAAGTCATGTCGCTTTGTTCGCCCTAGTGGTCGCCGCCTCCGCAATGACAGCCGGGAGACCGGTCCATTATGGCCTCAATCGCATATGCAATGAGGACTGCCATGACTGCCGCGCTACATCCCGCCGAACCGGTAACAGCAAGACGCGGCGGCCGTGCAGGCAAACGGGCCAGCGGTGCCGCCACCTTCGAGCAACTCCCGTTTCGCCAGCTCAAAATCCCCTTCCAGCCGACAAAATTGATCTCCGACGATGAGTTGGAATCGATCCACCTCGCCTCATTGCGGGTGCTGAAGGAGATCGGCGTCGAAGTGCTGCACGACGAAGCGCGGAACATCATGAAACGAAACGGCGCCGAAGTGAGCGAAGGCTCGCAACGCGTGCGCTTCGACCCTGACATGATCCTGGAGTTCATCGCGTCAGTTCCTTCGGAGGTTACGCTGCACGCCCGCAACCCCGAGCACAATGTGCGCTTCGGCGGCGACAACATCATCTTCGCGCAAATGGCCTCGGCCCCGAACTGCTCCGACGTCGATCGCGGGCGGCGGCCCGGCAACCAGCAGGATTTCCGCAATCTGGTGAAACTGGGCCAGATGCACAACATCCTGCATGTGACCGGCGGCTATCCGGTGGAACCGGTGGATATCCATCCCTCCGTCCGCCATCTCGAATGCCTGCGCGACTTCGCCACGCTCACGGACAAGGTGTTTCATTGCTACTCGCTGGGCAAGGAACGCAATGTGGACGGCATGGAGATCGCACGCATCGCGCGCGGCGTGTCGATGGAGCAGTTCATCGAAGAACCGTCAGTGCTCACCATCATCAATACGAATTCGCCGCTCAAGCTCGATATCCCGATGATGGAAGGCATCATCCAGATGTCGTCGCTCGGGCAACTCGTGGTCGTTACGCCTTTCACTCTGGCCGGCGCGATGGCTCCAGTGACCGTTGCCGGAGCGCTGGTCCAGCAGAATGCCGAAGCGCTTGCGGCAATAGCCTTCAGCCAGATGTTGAGAAAGGGCGCTCCTGTCGGCTATGGCGGCTTCACGTCGAATGTAGACATGAAATCGGGCGCTCCCGCCTTCGGCACGCCGGAATACATGAAGGCGCAACTTGTCGGCGGACAATTGGCGCGCCGCTACAACATCCCCTACCGCACCTCCAACGTCTGCGCGGCCAATACGGTCGACGCGCAAGCGGCCTATGAAAGCGTATTTTCGCTCTGGGGGTGCATCCAGAGCGGCGGCAACTTCATCAAGCACGCGGCCGGATGGCTCGAAGGCGGGCTTACCTGCTCCTACGAAAAGACCATCCTCGATATCGATCTCTTGCAGATGGTGGCGGAATTCCTCACACCGCTCGACCTGTCCGAGGACGCACTTGCCATCGACGCCATTCGCTCCGTCGGCCCCGGAGGCCATTTCTTCGGCACCCCACATACGCAGGAGCGCTACAAGACCGCCTTCTACCAACCGATCATCTCGGATTGGCGCAACTACGAAACATGGGCCGAAGCGGGCCGTCCGACGGCCATAGACCGGGCGAACCGCCTGTGGAAGCAGCGCCTGGCCAGCTATGAAGAGCCCTACATGGACCCTGCCATTCGCGAGGAACTGGATGCCTTCGTCGCAAAGCGCAGGGCCGAAGGCGGCGCGCCGACGGATTTTTAGAAATTCCTGATCGGCGCCCTTCCGAACCAACCCTTCTATCCTTGACTCAATTTCAAAACATTCGGATCCATCTACATGAAATCTCACGCAAAAGCGGTTGTCATCGGCGGCGGCGTCGTCGGTTGTTCGGTTCTCTACCACCTGGCCAAGGCCGGCTGGACGGACATCATGCTGATCGAGCGGTCGGAACTGACCTCCGGTTCGTCCTGGCATGCCGCCGGCGGCTTCCATACTTTGAACGGCGATCCCAACGTCGCCAAGCTGCAAGCCTACACGGTGCAACTCTACAAGGAGATTGAGGAACTTTCCGGACAATCCTGTTCGCTGCACCTGACCGGCGGCGTGATGTTGGCGGATTCACCGGAGCGCATGGATTTCCTGCGTCTGGCCCACGCCAAAGGCCGTTATCTCGGCATGGACACGGAATTGATCACGCCGTCCGAAGCCAAGGCCATGTTCCCGTTGATGGACGAAAAGCACTTCGTCGGCGCGATGTGGGATCCGGTGGAAGGGCATCTCGACCCTTCCGGCACCACTCACGCCTATGCCAAGGCGGCGAAGAAACTGGGTGCTGACATCGTGTTGCGCAACCGCGTCCTGGAACTGACGCAGGAGCCGGACGGCATCTGGAACGTGGTGACCGAACAGGGCACGGTGAAGGCCGAGCATGTCGTGAACTGCGGCGGCCTGTGGGCGCGCGAGGTCGGCCGCATGGTCGGCATCGAACTGCCGCTTTTGGCCATGGAGCACATGTACCTGCTCACCGAACCGATGCCTGAAGTCGAAGCCTTCAACAAGGAAACCGGCCGCGAGATGGTCGGGGTCCTCGACTTCAAGGGTGAGATCTATACCCGCCAGGAGCGCAACGGCGTACTGCTCGGCACCTATGAGAAGGCGTGCAAGCCGTGGTCGCCTGTCAACACGCCGTGGGAATTCGGGCACGAACTGCTCCAGCCCGACATCGACCGCATCGCGCCCTCGCTGGAAGTGGGCTTCAAGCACTTCCCCGGTATCGAGAAGGCCGGCATCAAGCAGATCATCAACGGGCCCTTCACCTTCGCACCGGACGGCAATCCGCTGGTCGGGCCGGTGCCGGGCCTGACCAATTTCTGGTGTGCCTGCGCAGTCATGGCGGGCTTCAGCCAGGGCGGCGGCGTGGGCCTGGCGCTCTCGAACTGGATGGTCAATGGCGATCCGGGCTTCGACGTGTGGGGCATGGATGTCGCACGCTTCGGCGAATGGGCAACGCTGCGCTACACCAACGCCAAGGTACGCGAGAACTATTCGCGCCGCTTCTCGATCCGCTTCCCCAATGAGGAACTGCCGGCCGCGAGGCCGGCACAGACCACCCCGCTCTACGACACCATGGTCGCCAACAACGCGGTGATGGGCGATAGCTGGGGTCTGGAAACGCCATTGTGGTTTGCGCCCAAAGGAACCGAGCCGAAGGACATAGTCTCTTTCCGCCGCTCCAATGATTTCGAGCATATCGGCAATGAGGTGCGGGCGACCCGCGAGCGTGTCGGCGTCACCGAAATCGCCAACTTCGCCAAATATGAAGTGACCGGACCCGGTGCGGAAGATTTCCTCAATCGGTTGATGACCAACCGAATGCCCAAGGCCGGCCGCATCGTGCTCACTCCGATGCTCAACGAATTTGGCAAGCTGATCGGCGACTTCACCATCGCCAAGGCGGCGGAGGACCGCTTCATGATATGGGGTTCGTCGGCGGCCGCCAGATATCACATGCGCTGGTTCGGAAAGCATCTGCCCAAGGACGGAAGCGTGCGCATCCACCGCTTCGACCAGACATTGGTAGGCCTCTCCATCGCCGGTCCAAAATCGCAAGCGCTGCTGCAGAAGCTAGTCGATGCGGATGTTTCGTCGAAGGCATTCCGCTTCATGGATTTCCGCGAAATGGCGGTCGGGCGCGCGCCGGCAATCGTCAACCGCATCACCTATACCGGCGATCTCGGCTACGAAATCTGGATGGCCCCCGCCTATCAGCGGCTGGTTTACGCCGCGATCAAGCAGGCCGGCGCAGAGTTCGGCATTGTCGATTTCGGCATGCGCGCTTTGCTTTCGATGCGGCTGGAAAAGAATTTCCCGACATGGTTCCGCGAACTCAGGCCGATCTATGGGCCGTTTGAAGGCTCCATGGACCGCTTCATCAAGCTGGAGAAGAACGATTTCATCGGCCGCGAAGCGGCAGCGAAGGAACACCAGGCCGGGCCCAAGCTACGCCGCGTTTCGTTCGTCGTCGATGCTACCGATGCAGACGTGATGGGCGACGAACCGATCTGGGCCAAGGTCTCTAAAGATTTCGGCACCGTGGAATCGCCGCATGGCTATGGCGCGCCGCGCTTCGATCATTCCGGCAAGGAAATACGCGGCTCCACGGCAGCCAAGGGCGCCTCAAGCGTGCGCGGCATCACCGATGGCGAGTGGCGCGTCGTCGGCTGGGTAACATCAGGCGGCTATGCCCACTATGTCGGAAAGTCGATGGCGCAAGGCTATGTCCCGGCAGCATTGGCCGAAAACGAGAGCAATGGGCTGTTCGAGATCGAAATCCTCGGCGAACGCCGCTCGGCCCGCATCAATGTCGAGCCCCTGTTCGACCCGAGCGGTGAGAAGATGCGGGCATGACGAATTCCACTGCCAAATTGTCGACGCGTCCTCCCCGGCTCGCCGTGTTGATCGATGCAGACAACACGTCGGCCAAGATCGCTAGTGGGCTGTTCGAGGAGATCGCCACGATCGGCGAGGCCAGTGTGCGCCGCATCTACGGCGATTTCACCAGTACCCGCTCGAAAGGCTGGACAGAGGTCTTGTCTACCTATGCCATCGTGCCACAGCAGCAGTTCGCCTACACGATAGGCAAGAACGCGTCCGACATCACGCTGGTCATCGATGCGATGGATCTCCTGCACAGTGGACGCTTCGACGGCTTTTGTCTTGTCTCGTCAGACAGCGACTTTACACGGCTCGCTTCTCGCATTCGCGAGGAAGGTGTCGACGTCTACGGATTCGGCGAACAGAAGACCCCGGAGAGCTTCCGCCAAGCCTGTCGCAGATTCATCTACACAGAAAACCTTTTGCCTACCGCTGCAGCCAACACCGACGACGCGGCGCGCCCTGCACCGTCGCTGCACCCGCCGAGCGCGGCCGTCCCGGTTATCAAACGTGCGATTGCCCAGGTCGAGTCCGAGGACGGTTGGGTTGCATTAGGCACCGTCGGCAACCAGCTTGCGAATCTGGCACCGGACTTCGATCCGCGAACCTTCGGCTTTCGAAAGCTCAGCGACCTGGTTCGCAAAACTGGAGCCTTCGATGTCGATCAACCCAAAGACAAGGCGATGCGCATTCGTCTCAAGGCTCCCTCGCCCAAGAAAAAATCGGACAAATCCGCGTGAACTCGAACTTCGGCCGTCACCGCAAGATCATGCCGTTCGAACCGGGATCGGAGAACGACATCAAGGCGTTGCGGAGCCAGGCGCGGGAGAAGGCGGCGGCGCTCAACCAGCATGTACTCGGCTACGGCGCGCAGGCCGAATCCGAATGGGCTGGCGCTGGCATCGCCGCGCCGGACCTGCCAGCCATGCGCCGTTACCGCCTCGAACGCATACGGGCCGAATTGCGCAAGCGCGACCTAGCCGGCATAGTGCTCTACGATCCGATCAACATCCGGTACGCCACCGACTCCACCAATATGCAATTGTGGGTGGCGCATAATCCGACCCGCCATTGCTTCGTTGCCACCGATGGACCGGTGATCCTGTTCGATTATTTCTCCTGCGAACACCTGTCCGATCATTCTGGCGTGGTCGACGAGGTGCGGCCGGCGGTGTCGTGGATGTATCTCTATAGCGGCGAACTCACCGACAAGAAGGTACGTCGCTGGGCGTCAGGCATTTGCGAACTCGTGCGCGAGCATGGCGGGGGCACTCGTCGCATCGCCATCGACCACATCAATCCGGAAGGCGTTGCCGAACTGGAGCGGATGGGGGTCGGTATCCACAACGGCGAAGCCGTGATGGAAAATGCCCGGCTGATCAAATCGCCGGATGAACTGCTGGCCATGCGCCGCGCCATTGTTGCCTGCGAAGCGGCAATGAAAGAAATGCAGCATGCGTTGAAGCCGGGCATTTCGGAAAACGAGCTTTGGGCCGAACTGCACCGCGGCAACATCGCGCGCGGCGGCGAATGGATCGAAACGCGGCTGTTGTCGTCCGGCCCGCGCACCAATCCGTGGTTTCAGGAATGCTCGTCGCGCTTCGTCGAGGCCGGCGACCTCGTTGCCTTCGATACCGACCTCATCGGACCCTACGGGTTCTGCGCCGACCTGTCGCGCACGTGGCTGTGCGGTGACAAGCAACCCACTGATGAGCAGCGCGACCTGTACCGCATCGCTGCCGAGCAGATCGCCTTCAATATTGATCTGATGCGGCCGGGCATATCCTTCCGTGACCTTGTCGAACGCTCGACGGTGCCGCCGGCCGATTGTTTTCCGGCCCGCTACGGCGTGCTCTACCATGGCGTCGGCCTTGCCGATGAATATCCGACGCTGCCGCATGCCGCAGACTGGACCGACGACACGCCGGACGGCCTGCTCGAGCCGGGCATGGTGCTTTGCGTGGAAAGCTACATCGGCAGGCTTGGCGGGCACGAGGGCGTCAAGATCGAGGAGCAGGTGCTGATCACCGAGACCGGCAACGAACAACTTTCGACCTATCCGCTGGAACAGGCGCTTTTGGAGAACTAGCCGGGTTCTGACGAGCAGGATCGTGTTGCTGTTGCCAGAACTTCCCGTAGCGTTTCGACCACGTTGGGCGACGTCGTGCGCGAGGAGATGAAGGGCAGGCCCTTGCGCTGCCCGGTCCAGCCGACCACCGCAAGCTCGGCCGCCGCAGGCTCGAAGCGCCGCGCCAGCGCCCAACTGCGGCAATCGATTGCTGCGACATCGGCCCTTCCTTCAGCGACGGCACGAATCGAGACGCGATGCCCGCCGCTCTCCGCACACTCCGAAAACAGAGCGAGGCTTTCGCCCATGGCCTCAAGATCGCGCTTGAGCGCATTGATTCCCGACATGGACTCCGCATCGTTGTAGATAAAGCGCTTGCCACGCAGGAGATCGAGCGGAATGCGCGCATGACCGTCAGACGGGGCTGAAACGTGAGCGCCACCATGGCTTCGTATCACAATGGCGCTCGAATACAGTTCCCCATCGCCGCCCTCAATGCCATCGTAATTCGCTTGTCCGATCACCTGTACGTGGCCGGACAGGCCGAATTCCATCGGTCCCCAGCAAGTCTGCGCCAGAAGAAGCGCCGGATGCCGCCAAAGCACCTGAACGTCCAAATCGTCGGGTGGCAGAGTGGCCGGGTCGGCGGCAATGGCCTCGCCTGTCATATCCCGGATACCGCCGGGTGCTGCAGGCAGGTCGGCATTGCGGCGCACCAGATGTCGGGGCGCATCGATACCCCGTTCCCGCAAGGTAGCGCGCAACCGGCTCCAAAAGGCGTCGGTCCGCGCCCGGAGTTCCGGCCAATCGTACATCGGCAGCGCCGCGATGAAACCACTCATACCGCGATACGGTCCATTTTGATGAATGCGGAAGCTTATCACGCAACTTTAAGGAAAGCGTGCCGGTACTGGCAGCTATTCCTTGGGCGGCTCGGCGGGCACAGGGGCGGTGCCGAACCCGTTGAGATTGCGGGTGCGCACACGCGGCACGAACGCCCTTCCCTGCTCCGGCGCGCGGCGCAGGGCCGGGTGCACGACAGGTTCCTTGGCCTTGAAGGCATAGGCTTTCAGCAGCGCCCAATAGTTGGGATAGACATAGCCCTTGTTCGCCGACAGCCACTCCTCGCGTCGCGCCCGGAAAAGCGTCGGCAGGCGATACCAGGCAACGGTCGGCTGCTTGTGATGAACGAAGTGCAGGTTGTTGTTGAGAAACAGGAATGCCAGCGGCGAGCGCTCGACGATCACCGTGCGGCCTTCGGGATGCTCCGACCACTGGTGCTCGGCAAAAGTACGGATGGAAATCAGCGACTGGCCGATCCACATCGGCACCAAAACATAGAGCCAAAGCGGAATACCAAATCCGAACTGGACGATCGGCAACACGACAGCAAGGCCGGCGGCATGGAGCAGCCAAGCCTTGCGGATTGCCTTGTCGCCGGCCAGCATCTGTTTTGCGTCGTCGATGACGAAGCCAATCGCGGCCAGCCACGGGCCAAGCACGAACCGGCCGATCATGGTGTTGTTGACCCTCAGCAATGTCTTCATCGCCACCGGCATTTCCTCATGCCGCCAAAGCGCTTGATAATAGCTCTCCGGATCGTCGAACGGATCGGTCAGCCGTTCGTCGGCATGATGGCGCAAATGCAGCGTCTTGAAGCGGCGGAATGGCCAGATAAGGCCGATGGGCAGGAATACGAAGGCTTCATTGATAAGCGCGTTGCGAGTGGGGTGGCCGTGCAGTATCTCGTGGACCAGTGAGGAGTGCAGCGCCACGGTAAAGGCGAGAACTGCTAGCCCTGCCACGGGAAAAGAGCTCCAGATCAATAGACCTGCAAGCGCCCACGTTCCGTAGCAGGACAAGGCGAGAAATACGGTCGGCCACTCGACCGTTGGTAAGCGCTCCGCTTTGCGCGATCTGTTCACCATAGGATTGGCCCCGCCCCGGCGCCGGAACCCTGATTGATTCCTGACAACATTGTGTCAGCAGTCCTTTGGGGTCGCAACGCGATAATGCGCACAAGGCGTTGCTATTGCGCATAAAAAGTCTCATACGTTGTATATAGTAAACAATTTTAAGGATTCATTTACGCCTAACGTCGAGCACTGGAGGCACCATCGGAAATTTTTCCTCTTCAACCGAGTACGTTGTCATGGACAAGCGTGATCTCTCAAATCTGTTTCGGGACCGCCTCAAGGTGCTCCTGACAAGATCGGACCTGAACCAGTCCGCTTTCGCGGCAGCGGTCGGCATTGATCGCTCTGCCCTGTCCCAGTTGCTTTCTGGTGCCTCGACACGCCTGCCGCGCGCCGAGACGCTGCTCAACATCGCGGCTGAGTTCAAGGTTTCGCTCGACTGGCTTCTGGGGCTCAGCCAGGACGAGGGCGTGACCGGCGAAATCCGCGAAAGCCTGGAGATCGAGGAAGCCGCTGGTGGCTTCGACCGCACGCTGCTCGCCAAATGGCATGCCGAAGCCGCGGGGTCGAAGATCCGCTACGTGCCGGCAGGTATTCCCGACCTTTTGCGCACCGAGGCTCTTGTCGAATACGAAGCTGGCATCGCTAACAAGAGCAGGCGGGCCCAGGCCGGCGAGACGCAATACCGCATCGACTACAACCGGCGGCCCGAAACCGACATGGAAGTCTGCATGCCGCGCCACACGCTGGAGATTTTTGCCCGCGGCCTTGGCGTATGGGATGGCTTTCCCGAAGCCGACCGGCGCGAGCAATTGCTGCATATGTCGGCCCTGCTGGACGATCTCTACCCGACCTTCCGGCTGTTCCTCTATGACGGCCGCATGCGCTATTCCATTCCCTACACGATCTTTGGTCCCTACCGGGCCGCGATTTATGTCGGCGACATGTATCTAGTCCTCAACGCGATCCAGCCGATCCGTACGTTGACCAGCCATTTCGACAATCTGATCCGAGCCGCCGAAATCAACGCACATGAGGCCGCCGCCTTTGCACAGCGCCTTGCAGACATGCAGTTTGACAGTTGACCGCGCAACAAAACATTGACCCCACATAACGAATTCTTTATATCATTATCTCGATAAGACCTCTTGAAGGCGAAGTTTCCCATGACCAATCCGATCGACGCCCTCATCGCCGAAAAGGGCGTGCTCCTGGCCGATGGCGCCACCGGCACCAACCTGTTCGCCATGGGACTCCAGGCCGGCGAGGCGCCGGAACTGCTCAACGACACCGCGCCCGACACCATCACCAGCCTGCACCAGAATTTCGTCGACGCCGGCGCCGATATCATCCTCACCAACTCTTTCGGAGGCACACGTCATCGCCTGAAGCTGCACAAGGCCCAGGACCGGGTTCACGAACTCAACAAGCGTGCGGCTGAAATCGCCCGCGCGGTTGCGGACAAGGCCGGCCGCAATGTTATCGTCGCCGGTTCGGTCGGGCCGACCGGCGAACTGCTCGTCCCGCTCGGCGCTATGACCTACGAGGAAGCGGTCGACGCCTTTGCCGAACAGATCGAGGGCCTGAAGGCAGGCGGTGCCGAGGTTGCGTGGATCGAGACGATGTCGGCGCCTGACGAGATCCGGGCGGCGGCGGAAGCGGCGATCCGCGTCGGTCTGCCCTATACCTATACCGGCTCCTTCGATACCGCCGGCCGTACCATGATGGGTCTTCTGCCCAAGGACATCCACGCCGTTGCCGAGGGGCTTGCGCAAGCGCCGGTCGGCGTCGGAGCCAATTGCGGCGTCGGCGCTTCGGACATCCTTGCCTCGCTGCTCGACATGACCGAGGCGAAGCCGGAGGCGACAGTGATCGTCAAGGGCAATTGCGGCATTCCCGAATTTCGCGGCTCGGAAATCCATTATTCGGGTACGCCCGAGCTTATGGCCGACTATGTGCGGCTGGCGATCGACGCGGGCGCGAAGATCGTGGGGGGTTGCTGCGGCACGTCATTCCAGCATCTGGCCGCGATGCGCGAAGCGCTGGACACGCACAGCAAGGCGGCTCGTCCGACAGTGGAAGCCATCATCGAGCGCATCGGCCCGCTTCGCAACAAGCAGGCCACCGCAAACACTGCTGAAACGTCAGAAGGCCGCCGCGAACGCCGCCGCTCTCGCGCCTGAGAGCCATTGCGGCTTATTCGCTGTTGTCGGCGTAGCTCGACAGCACTGATGCATGGTCTGCGCTGGCACCCTCGTCCCGGCGCATGAGCATCATCGCATCGGACGAGCGCGGATCGGACAGCTTTTCCAAGGCGGCGCTGAAACGCTCATTGTGCAACGCCGACAGCGCCACCCTTCGTGCCGTGTCGACGTCGCTCATGATGCGGCTGGTTTCGACGGATCTCGATTCCGAGACTGGTGAGCCGCGGCTGGCCGTGACTGGCGTCCATCCGGAGTTTCCGTCGATGCGCATCCTGAGCCTCTCAAAGCTGCATTGCGCCAATTTCTAGCATCGCGAGAATTGCGATGCGGTGCCCAAAATGATGCGCATTTTAACAACCGTAAGAAAAAGCCGACGGACAACTTGCCCGCCGGCCCGACTCGAAAACGGAGGCCTTCACTGCCTGCCGGCAAGAGCCGACGCCAGCCGCACCAGTGACAGGAATTCCGACCGATAGCCGAACGGATCGTCCCCGCGCGCCGCTGAGGCCATGCCTAGGATGCGGTCATAGCCAAAATCAGCCATCGCATCCTCATTACGAAGTTTCTGGCCGAACGCGGCCACGGATACCGAGAACCGCTGGTCGGTGCCGGCCGCATCGAACGAGGCCACTTCATTCGATGCCGTCACCGCAGTGGTAATGAGCTTTGACGCATCCGCATCAGGCAGCTTGTAGCGGATCTTCACGAAGGCATATTCCCCGGCATTGGCCACGCCGCCATTGGCGGTCGCCGCCTCGCCATAGCGCAATGGATCCGTCTGCTGCGGCGCGCCCTTCGGCGTGATTTCGTAGATCGCCGTGACCGAATGGCCTGATCCGATATCGCCGGCATCGACGCGATCATTGTTGAAATCCTCGCGGTTAAGCGCCCGCGTCTCATAGCCGATCAGCCGGTATTCCGCGACTTTCTGCGGATTGAACTCGACCTGGATCTTCACGTCCTTGGCGATGGGAAACAATGTCGAGGACGCATCTTCCACCAGCACCTTTTCGGCTTCCGCGAGCGTATCGATATAGGCGGCGGTGCCGTTGCCGTTCTGGGCGATGGTCTGCATCATCTGGTCGTTGAGATTGCCGCGCCCAAAACCGAACACTGACAGGAAAACGCCCGTCTTGCGCTGGTCTTCGACCAGGCGCTTGAGATCGTCATCGTTAGATTGGCCGACATTGAAATCGCCATCGGTGGCAAGCATGACGCGATTGACGCCGTCCTTGACGAAAGACTGCTGCGCCAACCGGTAAGCTTCGCGGATACCCGCCTCGCCCGCCGTCGAACCGCCCGGCTGCAGGCCGTCGATGGCGGCAAGGATCTTTGTCTTGTCGGACGCTTTGGTCGGCTCAAGCACCGTTCCGGCATTGCCGGCATAGGTAACGATGGAAACCGTATCATCCGCGCGCAACTTGCTGACCAGCAGGCGGAAAGCCGACTGCAACAAGGGAAGCTTGTCTGGTGCGTTCATCGAGCCTGAAACGTCGATCAGGAACACCAGATTGGCCTTCGGCTGCGCGGCTGGTTGCACATCGTAGCCCTTGATGGCAACGTGCATGAGCTTGTGCTGCCCATTCCAGGGCGCGGGCATCACCGTCACCGTCGAATTGAACGGCGTTTCGGCCGTCGCCGGACCTTTCCAGTCGTAGGGGAAATAGTTGACCATTTCCTCGACACGCACTGTGTCGGCTTGCGGCAGCAAACCTTCCTTCAGCGAGCGGCGCACAAAGGAGTAGGATGCCGTGTCGACATCTATGGAAAATGTCGAAACTGGATCTTCGGCTACGGACCGGACCGGATTGGTCTTGAACGTCTCCAGGCGGTCGCGGCTTTCCGGTTGCGGCAGATAAAGATCGGAAGGCGCAGGTTCCGTCATCATTCTTAGCGTCGCGGTTCGGGAACCGGCCGCAGTCTCCGCCGCCGGTGCAGGTGCGCCAGCCGACGCCATCGTATCCTGCCGCACAGTGCCCATTTCCGCAGGTGCTTCGGTATTCAATGCTGGTGCGGCAGCCGCATCGCTTTCTGCATCGCCGGCCTGCTTCTTGGATTCCGAAGCAGCGACGGATTTCGGTGCGGGCTTGTTTGCAACAGCATCGCTGACCTGCTCCGAGCCTCGGAACCTGAACGGCGAATCCTGCAACAGGTAGAACGCCGCATATCCGGCGATCGGCAAGGCGACGAGGCCGGCAATGGCCGGCGCGGCAAACAGCTTCTTTTGCATGATGTCTCTCCAGAGCTTGCGTGCTCGTTCAGTGAGACGTTGCTTCGAAGCCGATCCTTGGGGCGCCGGCGCATTTTTTTCCTGCGCGTCGAAAGCCACCATCGCCGCATGCAGCGCCCCCACCTTGGCCGCGGGTCGCGGCCTGGGCGCGGCCATGTCGCGCAATCTCTTGAGTTCGTTGTCATTGACCATGGTCACACTTCCCCGGCCGAGCGCATCAGCACCTTCAGCCGTTTCTTCGCTTCATGGATGTGCCAGGACACCGTCGCTTCCGAGATTGCCATCACTTCACTGGCAGCGGCGTGGCTCAATTCCTCGCCATAGACCAGAAGCACCGCATCGCGCTGCTTGCCGGGCAGCCTGCGCACGGCCTGCCACAGAGCGTCGGCGTACCCATCTGCTTCGTCAACCGATTGACTGCCAATCAGGGCGTGGGTGCCATAGGCGTTCACCTTTGCTGTCTCGCGGGTGGCTTTGCGGGAGAGATCGCGGGCCGCATTCAGTGTCATGGCATAGAGCCAGGTAGTAAAAGCGCCCATACCGCGATAGTCGCGGATGGAACGTCCGAGCCTTATGCACACCTCTTGCGCAATATCATCCGCATCGTCACGGTTTCCGCACCACCGCCAAGCAATGCGATGGATAAAATCGTAGTGCCTTTCGACGAGCGCGCCGAAAGCCTTCCTGTCCCCGCCTTTTGCCCGGTCGACCAACTCCGCATCGGAGCCGCCGCCATCGTCCAAAATCATCGCCATCTTCGCCTCTTAGACGAAAGTCTCAGGCAATTCCTTGGGGGCAAACAGAAAGATTCTTCGAATGGTTAATCCGGCGCTCGAAAACCAGACGACGACAGTCGCGCGCACATATTCCGGGCCTCGCCGCCTGTTTGAATTGCATCGTGCGGATCATTTGAGGGCCTTGCCACGCTCCGGTTAGAGGCGTTCGAGCGTTGCCTTGTCAGGCTCGCCGTCGAAGAACCGCGCCAACGCCTGGTCGAACAGTGGCTCATCCGGCGCAGCGCGTGAGAACAGCGTCAGCGAGGAGCGAAGTTTCATATCGTCCGGGCTGCCGAATATCCCATGAGCCGGGCTATCCTCGAGGTCGAGCAGGATCGCCACGCACTCCTTCAATCTGCGGCCCAGCACCGGATGGCCGAGATAGGCCCGTGCCTCATCGAGCGATGCAATGGCAAATCGCTGCGACATCGGGCTTCGGCCAAGGCCGGCAATCTGCGGAAAGACGAACCACATCCAGTGGCTGGTCTTGCGGCCTTGCCTGAGTTCTGACTTTACCTCGGCGATGACTCCATCCTGCGCCCGGACAAAGCGGTCGAGATCGTAGGAGACGCCCGCACCCATATCAGCTTCGAAACAGTCCTGCGCTCGCCGTTCCGTCCTCGGTCCAATTGTCAGTTTCTGCATGGCGTCACCGTTGTTCCTTGCGCGAGATCAAAATCCCTATCCGGCATCGGCGGAATGGCCGCCGAACCGGGAGCAGTCAAGATTTCGCGCGGGCAAGCCGAAAAGCACCTGCCCGCTAGCGGGCAAAGGCGGCCATGTGGAACGCCTGTACTTCGGCAGGATAACGATAGGCCGTTCCATAGGGGCAGGCATTGCGGTCGAAGCATCCAAGGCTGCGGCATGGCTCACCTGTCGGGCCGCGAACATGCGCCAGGCAATCCTGATAGGCGAAACCAGCCTCTGAATAGGCATCGACTGGACAGGATTTCAGACAAGGTTTTCCAACACATGTGTCGCAAAGATGAATCACTTTGTCAGGAGCTTGAATCTCTATTTCATGATCGAACAGCAGCGCGCCGCGATAAGCGTGCCACAGGCCGTAGTCGGGATGCAGGAGAACGCCAATCGACGACGGCTTCAGCCCTTCCGCCCGCATCGCCCATTGCTGGAACGGCAGGAATGGCCTGTCGTTTGGCGATACCGCCCTCCCCCCGAAACGCTCGGCGATCCCGCCGATCACCTCCCGCGACCAGGTATCGAGCGGATTTGCCAGATCGCGCGGCTTGGACTGCCGCCAGCGCATGAAATGTGGCCAAGGGGCGGCTCCCGCCTGCCCCACCAGCAGCACGGCCTTGGCCGGATCGCCTGAAAGAGCAGTCGGCGCGGCCTCGGCAACCTCGAAATTGAAGCCGCCGCGCGCGATCAGGCCATGGGCGGCAAGAGCGTCTTCGATCACGGCGCCAGCGGATTGCGGCTGTCGGCGAGGATGCGCCCGCCAATAACGATGAAGCAGGCGCCGGCGGCGCGCTCGATCCAGTGGCGCGCCTTACCGAATGCGCGAATGACCGGTGCCGACGACATGAACAGGCTGACCAGCGAATACCAGATGAGCGAACTCGTCACGACCAGCGCAATCATCGTCACCATCAACCACGTCGGCGTGGCAGTTGTCACCGATGTCGCAAAAACACTGGCGAATAGAACGATCGCCTTGGGATTGGTCAGCGTCACCCCAAGGCCGAACAGCAGCGGATTTCCACCTTTCGCCCGGCTGTCGATTTCAACGCCTTCCGGTTTCGCAAACAGGAGCCGAATGCCAAGATAGACCAGATACGCGCCACCGGCGACGCGGATCAGCCAGGCAAGCCACTCGAACTTGATCAGCACCGCCGACAGGCCAAGCAGGCCGAGCGTCGCATAGAGGCCAAGCCCGAGCGAAACGCCGACGGTGGTCAGCATGCCAGCCTTGGTACCGCGCGTCATGGACGAGCGCACCACACCGACGAAGTCCGGCCCCGGCAGCATGAGCGCCGGAATGAAGATTGCGAAAACGCTGATGAGGACGACTGTCGGCTGCATGGCCCAAACCTGCGGAACCCGCCAAGGAAATCACGCCGGTCAATCCGCTGCAAGCGCGAACTGCTGTGCCAACGGCATGTCGGCAATGACGAACTTGCCTCATCATCTGAGGGCAAGCATCGGCCCACGAAGATCTAGCGGCCGGCTTGCAATATCCTGTTGACGGATCCGTTGCGTGACTGCAATGATAGCGTATCGATACTATTTCAGTCATACGCCCTCGAAAGCTAAGCAGACACGATAATGACCACGACCCCTTCCTGGCTCCCCAGCCTTTTGACCGAGACCCCCGAAGCCGGCTTCGCGCTAGCGCTGAAGCTTTCACGCATGGCGGTAAAATTCACCCAGCCGTCGGACGATATCCGCGGCGAACTACGCCCCGACTACGAACGCGACGCAGATGCCCTGATCGCCGCTTCACATGTGGTGGCGGTCAATTTCGCGACAGTGGCCGCGGCAAACAGCTACTGGCGCTAGGCGCATCGCCATGACCCGGCAGGAAGTCAAAGCACCCGAATTGATGGTCGAGCGCTGGTTCAACAGCGCCGATCCGATCACGCTGGAAAGCCTGCGCGGCCGTCCCGTGCTGCTTCATTCGTTCCAGATGCTGTGTCCCGGTTGCGTGGCCCACGCCATACCGCAGGTCAAGCGCATCGCAGCGATGTTTCGCGAAGCCGACCTGGCCGTGATCGGACTCCATACTGTGTTCGAACATCACCAGGCAATGACTCCGGTTTCGCTCGAGGCCTTCCTGCACGAATATCAGATCACTTTCCCGGTCGGCGTCGACCAGCCGAGTGAAAACGGCCCTATCCCAAGAACCATGGCCGCCTACGGCTTTCGCGGCACGCCCTCGCTCGTGTTGATCGACCGGGGCGGATATATCCGCCATCACGGATTTGGCCAGGAAGACGATATCGCGCTCGGCTTCCGGCTCGGAATGCTGATGGCCGAAAAAGCGCCCGTTCAATCATCGGATGCTGCCGACCGCAGCGCAGTCTGCGATGCGGATGGCTGCGCCGCCCCACTGCCAGGATAATATCGCAGTACCGCTCTGCAGCGAACATCACGCAGAAACCCGGTCTGGAATCCCGTTTGAGCGCAATGCGTTTTAGCCAACACCACCCTTGTCCGGGTCGGAGAAAGCGCTCCGCCAGACTTCCTTGTGAATGATGTTGGCCACTTTAGCCCGGCCTGTCTCGGGCTCTTTTCAAGTGAAGGCGTCGGGCATGGACTCCTTCTTCTTCGCAATGAAGTCCTTCAGTCCATCGTCGATGCCCGGATCGAGGAATGGCGCCTCATAGCTTTCCAGCCAGTGGCGGGCGAGCGCATTGGCGCGCTGCGGCGCGGTCTTCTCGCCCTCCGCCAGCCACTGCTCGAACGAATTGTTGTCGGCAATGGACGAACGGTAGAAGGCGGTCTGGAAGTTGGCCTGGGTGTGATCGCAGCCAAGGAAATGGCTGCCGGGGCCGACCTGGCGGATGGCGTCCATCGCCTGGCCGTTTTCGGACAGATCGATGCCCTCGGCGAATTTCTGGGTCATGCCGAGCTGGTCGATGTCCATCATGAACTTGTCGTAGCTGGAGGCGAGACCGCCTTCGAGCCAGCCCGCCGCATGCAGCACGAAATTGGTGCCGGCAAGGATGGTCGAGTTAAGCGTGTTGGCGCTCTCATAAGCCGCCTGCGCGTCTTCCACCTTGGAGGCGCATAGCGAGCCGCCGGTGCGGAACGGCAGGCCAAGCCGGCGAGCCAGCTGGGCTGCACCATAAGACACCAGCGACGGCTCCGGCGTTCCGAAGGTCGGCGCGCCCGACTGCATGGAGATGGACGATGCAAAGGTGCCGAACAGCACCGGAGCGCCCGGCTTGATCAACTGCGTGAAGGAAGCGCCGGCCAGCACTTCTGCCAGCACCTGTGTCAGCGTCCCGGCAACCGTCACCGGGCTCATCGCGCCGGCGAGGATGAATGGGGTGACGATGCAGGCCTGGTTGTGGCGCGCGTAGACCTTCAGCGCGCCCAGCATGGTCTCATCGAACACCATCGGCGAGTTGGCGTTGATGAGCGAAGTCAGCACCGTATTGTTCTCGACGAAATCGTCGCCGAACAGGATCTTGGCCATCGCGATCGTATCTTCCGCGCGTTCCGGCGCGGTGACCGAGCCCATGAACGGCTTGTCCGAATAACGGATGTGCGAATAGATCATGTCGAGGTGGCGCTTGTTCACCGGAACGTCTACCGGCTCGCACACCGTACCGCCCGAATGGTGGATGGACGGGGCCATATAGGCGAGCTTCACGAAATTGCGGAAATCCTCGATCGTGGCGTAACGGCGATTGCCGTCGAGGTCGCGCACGAAGGGAGGGCCATAGACCGGCGCAAAGACCGTAGCATTGCCGCCGACCTGAACCGAGCGCTCGGGGTTGCGGGCGTGCTGCGTATAGATCGAAGGAGCCGTCTTCAAAAGCGACCGGCACAAGCCCTTGGGAAAGTGCACCCGCTCGCCCTTGACGTCGGCGCCGGCATCCTTCCAAAGCCGCAAGGCTTCTTCGTCGTCGCGAAAGATGATGCCAGTCTCTTCGAGCACGATGTCCGTGTTCTTCTCGATCAGCGCCAGGCCTTCCTCGTCCAGCACGTCGTATACGTTGATGTTGCGCTTGATGTAGGTGAGCTGCGTGCCCGGTCCGCCGCCGCTGCGCGCCGCGCGTCGCGCTGCAGCACCACCGCTTGCCCCACGACCGCGCCTGCCACCCGTCGATTCCTGCTCGACTGCCGCGTTTTCGCTCATGATATTCTTCCCTGAAATCCGGTTCGGCCGCACTTTTCACGGCTGCTTGCCGGATCGTAGCCATGCACCCTATTCGAAACGGCCCGCCAGCGCCAACACCTGTCGCAAAATCGACAAGATTTCAAAGACATTTCCGGTCGCTTTCCCATTGCAGGAAGTCGCAAATCAGCTATGGAACTAGTCATGCTAGCGATACGTATTGGCAGACTGATCATTGCCCTGCGACATCGTCGCGCGGCAGCATGGAGTTGAAGACATGGCCGATGACGAGATCATCCTTTCCGAACTTTCCGACGACGAACTCGTGCAGCAGATGCACGACGATCTCTATGACGGTCTGAAGGAAGAAATCGAGGAAGG
Source organism: Mesorhizobium sp. Root157 (assembly GCF_001427385.1). Taxonomy (GTDB): domain Bacteria; phylum Pseudomonadota; class Alphaproteobacteria; order Rhizobiales; family Rhizobiaceae; genus Mesorhizobium. Next base: position 137,653 of record NZ_LMGJ01000034.1, on the reverse strand, counting down.
CACCAACATTCTGCTGGAGCGCGGTTGGATACCCTACAAGGTACTGACCGAAGCGCTGGTGGAAGGCATGCGCATCGTCGGCGAGGATTTCCGCGACGGCATCCTGTTCGTGCCCGAGGTGTTGCTCTCGGCCAACGCGATGAAGGCCGGCATGCATATCCTGCGCCCGCTGCTCGCCGCCACCGGCGCGCCGAAGCAGGGCAAGATGGTTATCGGCACGGTCAAGGGCGACATCCACGATATCGGCAAGAACCTCGTTGGCATGATGATGGAGGGCGCCGGCTTCGACATTATCGACCTCGGCATCAACAATTCGGTCGACAAGTATCTTGCGGCCATCGAGGAACATCAGCCCGACATCCTCGGCATGTCGGCGTTGTTGACCACCACCATGCCTTACATGAAGGTCGTCATCGACACGATGAAGGAAAAGGGTATTCGCGACGACTATGTCGTCATGGTCGGCGGCGCGCCCCTCAATGAAGAGTTCGGCAAGGCCGTCGGTGCCGACGCCTATTGCCGCGACGCCGCTGTCGCCGTCGAGACCGCCAAGGACTTCATGAAGCGCAAGCACAATTTGCGCGCGACCGCCTGACCGACGAAGGCAGCGCCTTGCAGCGCGGCCTTGCCGGTCTTGGATCAGCGTTCTAGTTTACGGAATCCTCGATCGCATCGGCGGTGTTGTTGATGTCCTTGCCGGCGCCACGGACGGTATTTGCACAAGCTGCAAGGGCCAGAGCACAGGCGATAATGGCAATGGGTGCTAGTTTTGACAGTTTCATGGACGGGACTTCCCTCTCTCGACGGTTTTACCCTCTAGCAACGAAAGCCGGTTCGACTGGTTCCATGGCGACGGAGCAAAATCAGGGGTCTGGCAAGCAAGAAAGGCTGCTCGTTATCGCCTGTGGCATGCTGGCGCGCGAAATCCTGGCGGTGAAAGAGCAACTTCACCTCGATCACCTCGAACTGACCTGCCTGCCGGCTGAATTCCACTTTTATCCGGATCGCATCGCGCCTGCGATGGACAAGGCGATAGTAGACGCCAAGGCGCAAGGCTATCGGCACATTTTCGTCGGTTATGCCGACTGCGGCACCGGCGGCCATCTCGACCGCGTCTGCGAGAAGCACGGCGTGGAACGCATGGCCGGCCCGCATTGCTTTGCCTTCTACCAAGGCATGGAAACCTATGCGAAGATTGCCGGCGACGACATGATGTCGTTTTACATGACCGATTTCCTGTGCCGCCAGTTCGACGCCTTCTTCATGAAGCCGCTCGGCCTCGACAAGCACCCGGAGTTGATTGCGGACTATTTCGGCAACTACGAGAAGCTGATCTATCTCGCCCAGACCGACGATCCGGAACTGGACAAGGTCGCCGAAAGCGCCGCCGAACTGCTCGGCCTCGTCTATGAGCGCCGCCCGACCGGCTATGGCGACCTGACAGCAGGGCTTGCGCGGGCCGCCGCTCCCGTCGTGTAATGCCGGCTTGGGGGTCGCGCCTGTCTCTTGCCGCCACTGGGAGAATTTCATGAAGGTTGCAGCGATCGTACTTGCCGCGGCCGCAACGCTTGCCGCATCGGTCGCATTCGCCGATGGCGAGGTCCAGAGACTGATGACGGCAGCAGACAAGGCCCGGCTCGAAAACTACGGCGAGACACGCAAGGCCGCATTGCAGGAGGCCAAAGGCGGCGACCCGGCGGAAGTCAAGCAACTCGGCAAGGTTCTCGACCGAAAGATCGTTTCCTTTTCCGATCAAGATCTTACCGGCAAGTGGCAATGCCGCACGATAAAGGCCGGTGGCCTCGGCGCGCTCGTCATCTATGACTGGTTCAAGTGTGAGGTGTCCGACGACGGCTCCGGCTGGATGCTGAAAAAGACGACCGGATCGCAGCGCACCACCGGCCGCCTCTACGACGACGGCGACAAGCGCGCGATATATCTCGGCGCGCTGCATTACAATGACGATCCGGTGAAGCCTTACGGCGCCGACGCCGAGATGGATCAGGTCGGCTATGCGTTCCGCACCGGTCCTAACGGCTGGCGGATCGAGTTCCCGAAGCCCGTTCATGAGTCTGTTCTCAACATCATCGAACTTCGGCGCTGAACGGGAAAAGGCGTCCTGGTCCGTACTATCTGTGGACCAAGCTGACGAAACGCACGCGGTAGCTTTTCATTGTACGAAGCCGTGTCAATTTGCATCGCATTCAGGCGTCGTTTTTGAATGCACACGCGTCGTCCCATGAGAAGCGGGGCGGTACTGCTTACGGCAATGCTCATACAAGCAAGGAGTTGGAATTCATGGCCGATCTCATCGTTGTCTTTTGGCGCGACATCCCCGCCCAGGTCATCGTGAAAAAGGGACGGCAAAGCGCCAAGCGCGAACTGCCGCTGCGTTTCATCGAGGCTATCGACATGTGCGCCATGCGCAGCGGCGCCAAGGGCAGCAGCGACTACCTCGAAGACTGGCGCAAGGCGAACCCGATCCCGGTTGGTGACGACCTCGACGCAGAGGCCGATCAGGCCATGGCAAGACTGGAAACTGAATACGACAAGGCGAGGCTTGTTGCCCTCGTCAATTCTGGCGGCAAGGAAAATGCCTGAGACCCAGCCGACCCCAACGACTGCTTCCGGACCTGCGAACGGTTCGCAGGTCATGCCGCCTAACGCTCCACCCGGAGTGACGCAGGCGACCGCGGTCAAGATGGCCGCGCCGAAGACGGACTACAAGCCGTCCGATGTCTCGCCGCAGCGGCGCGTGCAGCGTTCTTTTGCGGTCAGGCTGTGGTCGGTGCGGCATTCGCGGCTGTTGGAATGGTTCTACGCGAAATTTGCCGACGCCTTCCTGACGCTGCACCCGTTGTGGAAAAGCATCGGCTACGGCCGCGTCGAGGCACCGGTCAAGTTCATCGAAAAGCGCGTCAAGGGCTTCATGTTTGACTGCCGCATGTGCGGCCAGTGCGTTCTGTCCTCCACCGGCATGTCATGCCCGATGAACTGCCCCAAGCAATTGCGCAACGGCCCATGTGGCGGTGTGCGCGCCAACGGCCATTGCGAGGTCGAGCCTGATATGCCCTGCGTGTGGGTCAAGGCCTGGGAGGGCTCCCGGCAGATGGTGCATGGTGACAAGATTCTCGATGTACAAAAGCCCGTGGATCAGTCGCTGCGAGAAACCTCCGCCTGGCTTCGCGTAACCGCACAGGCTGCCGCGGCGCGTGAGGCCGCAAAGGCTGCAAACACCGGGGCATCGGCATGATCGTCAATCAGCGCGATGAGAACCCGGCCGGCCCTCACCTGCCGCTGGAGCGTTTGCCCGGCCACACATCGCTCGGGCGGCTGGAACGCGTGCTGCGGCGAGGCGAGTTTGCGGTAACCACCGAACTCAATCCGCCCGACAGCGCAGATCCGGAAGACGTCTACAACCGTGCCCGGATTTTCGACGGCTGGGTCGACGCCATCAATGCCGTCGACGCCTCCGGCGCCAACTGCCACATGTCCTCGGTCGGCATCTGCGCGCTTCTGACCCGCATGGGCTATGCACCGATCATGCAGATCGCCTGCCGCGACAAGAACCGCATCGCCATTCAGGGCGACGTTCTGGGCGGTGCGGCAATGGGTGTCGCCAACATGCTGTGCCTGACTGGCGACGGCGTGCAGGCCGGCGACCAGCCTGGAGCCAAGCCGGTGTTCGATCTCGACTGCATGTCGCTGCTCGAAACAGTGCGCATCATGCGCGACAATGGCAAGTTCCTGTCCGGCCGCAAGCTGACGACGCCGCCACAAGTGTTCCTGGGCGCTGCCATCAACCCTTTCGCCCCGCCTTACGATTTTCGCCCGTTCAGGCTGGGCAAGAAGATCGCGGCAGGCGCGCAGTTCGTTCAGAGCCAGTACTGTTTCGACGTGCAGATGTTTCGCACCTACATGCAGCGCGTGCGCGACCTCGGCTATACCGAAAAGGTCTTCATCCTGTGCGGCGTCGGCCCCCTCGCCTCTGCCAAGACGGCGAAATGGATCCGCTCCAACGTGCCCGGCATCCGCATTCCCGACGCCGTCCTCAAGCGGCTGGAGGGCGCTCAGGACCAGAAGAAAGAAGGCAAGCAACTCTGCATCGACATCATCAACGAGGTGAAGGAAATTCCCGGCGTCTCCGGCATCCATGTGATGGCCTACCGCCAGGAGGAATATGTCGCCGAAATCGTCGATGAATCCGGCGTGCTCAAGGGGCGCCAACCCTGGAAACGCGAGGCACGCGACGACGACCGTATGGTTGCCGACCGCCTGGACCAAATACTCAACGAAGACCTAACCGAAACCCAGGTGGACATGGTCAAGAGCGCGCACTGAAAATGCGACCGAACGCTTGATCGATATCAGATAACGATATAAAGAATTCTTTATATCACAACGGAGAGATTGCATGACCCGCACGATCGTCGCCTCTGCGACCCGAGAAATCGTCATCGGTTTCGATCAGCCTTTCTGCGTGATCGGCGAGCGCATCAATCCGACCGGCCGCAAGAAGTTGGCCGCCGAGATGATGGAAGGCAATTTCGAAACGGTGAAGAGAGATGCGCTTGAGCAGGCTGCCTGCGGCGCCACCATGCTCGACGTGAATGCCGGTGTGACCGCAGTCAACCCGAATGAAACCGAGCCGGCACTGCTGGTCCAGACGCTGCAGATCGTGCAAAATCTGGTCGACCTGCCGTTGTCGATCGACTCCTCGGTGTCGGCTGCGATCGAGGCGGCACTCAAGGTCGCCAAGGGTCGCCCGCTGGTGAATTCCGTCACCGGCGAGGAAGAAAAGCTCGAGGCCATACTGCCGCTGGTCAAGAAATACAACGTGCCTGTCGTTGCCATCTCCAATGACGAGACCGGCATTTCGATGGACCCGGATGTCCGTTTCGCTGTCGCCAAAAAAATCGTGCAGCGCTGCGCCGACTATGGCATTCCTGCCCACGACGTCGTCGTCGACCCCCTGGTCATGCCGATCGGCGCGCTGGGCGATGCAGGCCGCCAGGTGTTCGCGTTGCTGCGCCGGCTGCGCGAGGAACTCAAGGTCAACACCACCTGCGGCCTCTCCAACATCTCTTTCGGCCTGCCGCATCGCCACGGCATCAATGCCGGCTTCATCCCGATGGTGATCGGCGCGGGAATGACTTCCGCGATCATGAATCCGGTCCGCCCGCAGGAGATGGAGGCGGTGCGCGCAGCCAATGTGCTTGCCGGCACCGACAAGGATTGCATGGCCTGGATAAAGACCTACAAGGACTACAAGCCGGGTGAACAGGCTGCCCCCACCCCGGTCGCCGTTTCGGCACCCGGCGAGGTCGGCTCCAACAATGGCGGACGCCGTCGGGGCGGCCGTGAAGCTCGTATGGCGCGAGGTTAAACCGACATCTGAAATGATTGCATTCCTGCATACGCTTCTCTGGCCCGTCGGGCATCTTCCTTTCAAGGAACAAGCCTCGATAGCGTTGCCACTTTCGCTGGTTTCCAACGCCGCAGGACATGCGTCGACCTCGCAACCGCCGGTCTTTTCCCTGGAAGGGAGAACGGCTTGTGGGCTGAAGGGGATTTTCAGATGAACTCTCCCGCCAACATCACCGATCCACTGATCCTGTTCATGCCTTCCGGCAAGCGTGGACGCTTCCCGGTTGGTACTCCGGTGCTGGACGCCGCCCGACAACTTGGCGTCTATGTCGAGAGCGTATGCGGCGGACGCGCCACCTGCGGCCGTTGTCAGATCGAGGTGCAGGAAGGCAATTTCGCCAAGCACAAGATCGTCTCCTCCAACGACCACATTTCGCCCAAGGGCCCGAAGGAAGAGCGCTACGAGCGTATCCGCGGCTTGCCCGAGGGCCGCCGCCTTTCATGCTCCGCAACCGTCCAGGGCGATCTGGTTGTGGACGTGCCGCAGGATACGGTCATCAACGCACAGGTGGTGCGCAAGGCCGCCGTGGACCGCCATATCGAGCGCGATCCCGCAATCCAGCTCTGTTATGTCGAGGTCGAGGAACCCGACATGCACAAGCCTCTTGGCGATCTGGATCGGCTCAAGCGCGTGCTGGAAAAAGATTGGGGCTGGAAGGACCCGCTGATCGCGCCGCATCTCATTCCGCAGGTGCAGGGCATGTTGCGCAAGGAGAACTGGGGCGTCACCGTCGCCATTCACCGCGACATGGACATATCGCGTCCGTTCATCATCTCCATGTGGCCGGGCTTGAAGAACGAGGCGTACGGCATCGCCTGCGACATCGGTTCGACCACCATTGCCATGCATCTGGTGTCGCTGCTTTCCGGCCGCATCGTCGCATCGTCCGGCACGTCGAACCCACAGATCCGCTTTGGCGAAGATCTGATGAGCCGCGTGTCCTACGTGATGATGAATCCGGACGGGCGCGAGGCAATGACCGTGGCCGTCCGCGAAGCCGTTAACTCGCTTATCGGCAAGGTCTGTGAAGAAGGCGGCGTCAGCCGCTACGACATCCTTGACGCGGTGTTTGTCGCCAACCCGATTATGCACCATCTGTTCCTAGGCATCGATCCCACAGAGCTTGGCCAGGCACCTTTCGCGCTCGCCGTGTCAAGCGCCCTGCAATATTGGGCGCATGACCTCGATATCGACATAAACCGTGGCGCACGCCTCTACACCCTACCCTGCATCGCCGGCCATGTCGGTGCCGATGCGGCAGGCGCCACGCTGTCGGAAGGCCCGTACCGGCAGGACAGCATGATGCTGCTCGTCGATGTCGGCACCAATGCCGAGATCATTCTCGGCAATCGAAAACGCGTCGTCGCCGCATCGTCTCCAACCGGACCCGCCTTTGAAGGTGCGGAAATTTCAGGCGGTCAGCGCGCTGCTCCCGGCGCAATCGAACGCGTACGTATCGACCCCGAGACGCTGGAACCGAAGTTTCGTATCATCGGCGTCGACAAATGGTCGGATGAACCGGACTTCGAGCAAGCTGCCGGCGTCGTCGGCGTAACCGGCATCTGCGGATCGGCGATCATCGAGGTGATCGCGGAAATGTACCTGTCCGGCATCATCTCGGAAGACGGCGTGATCGACGGAGCGCTGAATGCGAGATCGCCGCGCATTTTCCAGGACGGGCGGACTTTTTCCTACCTGTTGCGCGACGGCGAACCACGGCTGGTCATTACCCAACGGGACGTTCGCGCCATCCAGCTTGCCAAGGCTGCCCTCTATGCCGGCGTCAAGCTGCTAATGGAAAAGCAGGAGGTCGATCATGTCGACACCATCCGTTTCGCTGGCGCTTTCGGCTCCTTCATCGACCCGAAATACGCCATGGTGCTGGGCCTGATCCCCGATTGCGACCTGGCCGAGGTCAAGGCCGTCGGCAACGCCTCCGGCACAGGCGCCCTGATGGCGCTCTTGAACCGCAATCACCGCCGCGAGATCGAGGACGAGGTTCACCGTATCGAGAAGATCGAAACCGCGCTCGAACCGCATTTCCAGCAGATCTTCATCGACGCGATGGCCTTGCCAAACAAGGTGGATGCTTTCCCGCATCTGTCGCTGGCCGTCAAACTGCCCCCGAAGAAGAACCTTTCCGATGACGGCGGCGCTACGGACTCAGGTGCCGCACCCCGTCGGCGTTCGCGAGAGGAACGGGCGGCACGCCGCGGACGCGAATAGAAGCATACAGGAGCGCTGCGGCTGGAACGCCGTAGCCTCGCGCGGCGTCAGCATTGACTTTTTTCGATCGGACACGATTTCTCGCTCGAGGGGAAGTTGCAACCTGCCATTTTGCGTGGCCTGTCATGCCCAGTCTGAAAAGCCGCATCATTGCGCTTGTTCTGAAACTCAGCCGCAAGAAGGCCTTCTCGAGTCCGGAGGCCATGCACCAATGGATCGCGCACGCCAGGAAGAAGCAGAGCCACCAGCCGCCGACCTCAATAACCTCGCGTTTCGACACTACGACCCATGAAGTCGCCGGTTTCCCTGTTTATGAGATCGCACCGCGCGCAGAGATTTCCAGGCGGATTCTCTATATGCACGGCGGTGCCTATGTCTTTGAAATCACGGCCTATCATTGGGATTTTATTGCTGAGATGGCGGATCGACTTGGCTTCGGCATCACGGTGCCGATCTATCCGATCGCACCTGAGCACGATTTCCATGACATGTTCGGCATGGTCGGCGACGTCTACCGGGACATGCTCCATGAAACGGATGCGCGCGACATCGTCTTCATGGGCGATTCCGCCGGCGGCAACATGGCTGTGGTGCTAACCATGATGATGGCCGAGGAAGGTTTGCCGCCACCAGGCCGCCACGTGCTGATTTCGCCGGGCCTCGACATGTCACTCACCAATCCGCAGGTGTTCGAAGCCGAACGAACGGATCCTTGGCTGGGTATTCCAGGCGGCCTCGAGGCGATCCGCCTTTACGGTGCCGGGATGGATCGCGGCGACTGGCACATCAGCCCACTTTATGGCGATCTCTCAGTGCTGCCCAGAACGCTGCTGCTTACCGGTTCGCGCGATCTGCTAAGCCCCGACAATCTGATTTTCGTGGAGAGGGCGCGTGCCCTCGGCGTCGAGATCGACCTGTTTTACGAGGAAGGCATGTTCCACGTCTGGCCGCTGATCAGAATGCCGGAAGCACGCCGTGCCCGCGACCGCATCGTGGCTTTCCTGGACGAACCTCACCCCACTATGGAAACCGGAACAGCCGACAACAAGTCCAGTCCCAACCTGACTTGAAAACAAAGGGTTGGCACGGCTTCTTAATTCAAGTGACAGGTACGGGAACCAGCAGGCCCCCCGCGGCTCAGAACTTGCCCGTCTCGCGAAACAGTTCGAACGTTGCGCGGATATGGTCGGCAACCGCTTTCACTGGCGCACTGGCATCCGGAGAAACGACCATGGCCAGGTTGTAGTTGCCGATATTGGGCATTCCGTCCTTGGGGCCGAGTTCGACCATATCGTTGCCAAGGAACGACTTCGGCAGCGGCGCGACCGCCAGATCGGCCATGATGGCCGCGCGCTGGCCCGCCGTGTGCGAACTCATATAGGCGACGCGGTAGTCGCGCCCTTCGCGGCCCAGCGCCTCCAGCGCGCCGGCGCGCCAGGCGCAGCCCTCCTCCCAGATCGACACCGGCAATGGCTCACGCAGGTGCGCACAGCCGCCCTTGGCGCCTGCCCACACGATTGGCTCGGTCAAAAGCACTTCCGCGCCATTGGCGCTCGTCTTGTAGGAGTTGGTGAGCAGCGTAATGTCCAGCGCACGGTCGTCCATGCGTCGGCGCAGATTGACACTCTGGTCGATGGTGACGTCGACGGCGATCGAAGGATGCGACTGGGCAAAGCGCTTCAGCACATGCGGCAACACACGCTCGCCATAATCGTCCGGCGAGCCAAGCCTCACGATGCCGACAATATCAGGGATGATGAACTTGGAAACCGCCTCGCGGTTGATGGCCAGCATCCGGCGCGCATAGCCGATCAGCATCTCGCCATCGGTGGTCAGAGAGACCGAACGCGCATCGCGCGCGAAGACCGAACGGCCGAGTATATCCTCCAGTTTCTTGATCTGCATGGAGACCGCGGATGGCGTGCGGAAGACGGCAGCGGCAGCGGTCGTGAAACTGCCGGTTTCGGCAATGGCAACGAAAGTGCGCAGCACGTCGAGATCGAGTAGCGGCAAGGGGTGGTTGAGTGGAGCGTTCATTCGGATCAGCCTTCAATTTTTCTGATACAAAGCATCATTCCATTTCGATTGATTGAACATCAATTCCGGAAGATAGTCAACTCCATCGAAGGCAAGACACTGAACGCAACCCACACCGAATGCGACCGCAACAAGCCTTCGATACGGCATGCGCACCCTGCAGATCGCGCAAATCCCTACCTCCCCGGGCAATCCCGGCCAATTTGGAAGGAGAATGAAATGTCCATCCTGTCCTCCATCGGCCGCATCGCGACCGAATACAATGCAGCCCGTGCCCGCTATCAGACCGAGCGGGCGATCCGTTCCCTGCCGTTCGAACTTCAAAAAGATATAGGTTGGCCCGAAGCCAACGGTAGTGAGCCATCCTCAAGAGGCGCCTCCGTCAGGACCGGTGTCGGCATCTGGGCAGGGGCAAAGTAAACATGCACATCGAGACCGTAACCTGCCGTGTGATGAACCACGGCAGGTCCATTTCCCAGCCCGTTCTGGAGTAGGCCTGATCGTGTCGCATGACGCATATGAACAAATCGCATAGCAATGCTAAACGTAGATAACCATTTGAAATTTATTGATATTTGCACAAGGACATCAACACTTCCGGCAGCGATGTCGCATTTCCGATCAAGCGCTTCGTTTTTGCGATTTGTTTTGTGTGCTGTCGTGCTTATATGCGGTGCAACAAACGAGCTGCCCCACTCCAGAACGCGAAGGCGACCCGTCTTGGCAACTGATTGGAGATTACAATGAAGTTTCTTGCTCGCCTGTTCTCACGCCGTGAAACCAACCTGACGACTGCGCTCGAGCGTCAGCGCTTGGCTAAAACCATGCCCGGCCAGACCGCAGCAGTGGCTGCCGCTCGCCTCGGTTTCATCGCCTGATATCGATTTTTCGTCACCGCGCCGTGCGCGTGGCTGTTACGTTTGAAGCCGCGCTGGCCCTCCGGCGCGGCTTTGTTGTGCGCGCACCATGAGGATGGCTCCCTATCAGACAGGATATACAGGTGCGGACCACTATTGGCCAAAACGCGACCCTGCCGGAAAAAATATCCTGTTACCGACACTCTACCTGATTGACAGAAAAGCCTTTTCCTGATGACGCTGTGCTGATAGCGACGTTCTGTCTGCGTCATGGCATCGGGAGGGTTCCTTGAACGCTGTCAAACAACCGATCAAAAGATCGTTCGTCTTTTTTCTCGTGCCCGACTTCACCATGATCGCTTTCGCGACAGCGCTGGATCCTTTGCGATCGGCCAACCGGATGCTCGGCTACGAGGCCTACACGTGGCGTCTCACCAGCATCGACGGCAAGCCGGTGCGGGCCTCCAACGGCGTCGAATGCGCGGTGAACACTTCGCTCGAAGAAGAACGTCGGAAGATGTCCGGCGCCGACAGGCCATCCATGGCCATCGTCTGTAGCGGCTTAGAGGTCGAGAGATACCAGAACAAGTCCGCTTTCGCCTGGCTGCGCGAGGAATATAATCGCGGCGTCGCCGTTGGCGGCCTGTGCACGGGAGCGCATATCCTGGCCTCCGCCGGCCTGTTGTCCAACAAGCGCTGCGCCATCCATTGGGAAAATCTGCCGGGCTTTTCGGAGGCGTTCCCCAAGGCCAATGTCTTCGCCGATCTGTTCGAGATCGACCAGAACATCTACACCTGCGCCGGCGGCACCGCCGCGCTCGATATGATGCTGAAGCTGATCGGCGATGATTTCGACGACAATCTCGTCAACCGCGTCTGCGAGCAGGTGCTGACCGATCGTGTGCGCAGCCCGACCGACCGCCAGCGGCTACCCTTGCGCGCCCGCCTTGGTGTACAGAATTCCAAGGTCCTCACCATCATCGAACTGATGGAAGCGAACCTGGCCGAACCGCTGTCGCTGATCGAGATCGCCGACCATGTCGATCTTTCGCGCCGCCAGATCGAGCGGCTGTTCCGCTCGGAGATGGGCCGCTCGCCTGCCCGCTATTATCTCGAAATCCGGCTCGACCGCGCCCGCCATCTGCTGATCCAGTCATCGCTTCCGGTCGTGGAGGTCGCGGTGGCCTGCGGATTCGTCTCCGCGTCCCACTTCTCCAAGTGCTACCGCGAACTCTACGCCCGCTCGCCGCAGCAGGAGCGCATCGACCGCAAGCAATTGCTGGCTGCCTGACGCTAGAGCATTTTATGGACACGCTCTCGCTGTCACCGACTCTCGTCATACATCCAGTAGCGGTTACGCCAAGCTTTCTCACCCGCAAGGCAATCGCTCTCTACAGAGGCCTGTGCCATCACGATTGGCGGAAACGCAGCCTCTTCCGCAGTCCAGCGGGGTGACAGAGGTCCAGCCAGTTCGAGCACGAGTTTGCGTCGAACGGCTTCGGGAAACTGGCTCCAGTCGTTGACCGGGATCATGAAGGCGCCCGGTCCTCCGATGACACAATCGGTATAATATTGGTCCAGATTGTCCACCTCATAGCCCAAGGCGGGACCACCATTGGTCATCAGCGGCAAGCCGTTGATGGTGATGCCTTGCGCGACCAACCGGTTACGCACCACGGTCACTGGCGCTCCCTGATTGTTCGGGCCGTCGCCCGAGACGTCGATGACCCGTTTGACGCCCTCAAAGCTGCTTTCGGCGAACAGGTCGGCGCCGAATTCCAGACCGGCCGAGATGGATGTACGCCGCGCACTGTTGGGCGGATGCGCGGAAAGCTGCGCTATCACCCTTTCGGCATCGGCCCTGGTGGCAATGGCCGTCCACGGCACGACGACCTGCTGCGAGGTCACACCTGCCCATTCGACATAGGTGACGGCGATCTTGCCATGCACACCATCGGCAATGGCTTGCAGCACGCTGTCGTGGATGAGTGCGGCGGCATAGCCGTGGCGCTGGATTTCAAGCTCCACCGGCGACATCGACAAGGACACGTCCACCGCGAGAACGAGTTCGATGTCAACCGGTTCGGCCGAGACCCCCGGCGCGCTGCATAAACCGGTCAGCGCCAAAGTTGCGCCAACCATCAGGGCATGCCGTGCAGTACGCCGGAAAGCAGCCATGCCTTAAGGTACGTGAGAATTGTTTCAGGCAAAAGAACCTGCCCGCCTGTGGCTGGGCCGATCCCTTCACATTTTTGCGAACACCTGGGCTGCCTGTTCTCAGTCTTAACTCCGCGGCTTCAGGTTCTGCGGATCGTAGAGCGGTTTGTAGCCAACTCCCGCCACCTCCACGGGATAGGTCTCGCCGAAATACTCGACGCTCAGCTTACGGCCGTCCTGGCAGTAGGCCCACGGCAGATAAGCGAGAGCGATGTTCTTGCCGATGGTCGGGCCATAGGCGACCGAAGTGGTGAAGGACCGGCGGCCAAGTTCGTCAACAAGCGCTTCACCAGTCTGCGGGTCCATCACTGGCATGATACCGACCGGATAGCGGGCAACGCCCTTGGAATCGGTATTGTCGATCATGAGCAGCGTGCAAAGCATGGCCGGCTGTTGCTCGCGCGCCTTGTATTGCTCGTGCTTCGCCTTGCCACGGAAATCCGCCTCCTTGACCTTCGGGCGGGCAAGGTCAGCCTCGAACAAATTGTATTCAGTCAGCAGATCGGCATTCTGCAGGCGCAGGCTTTTCTCCATGCGGCGGGTGTTGGCATAGGTCTCGACACCGAAGGCCATAATGCCCGTCGAGCGCAACGCGTCCCATATGGCGAGACCGTCTTCATAGCGCATATGCAGTTCCCAGCCTTGCTCGCCGACATAGGAAATGCGGAAGGCCATCAAATCCTTGCCGGCGATACGGATCGGCTTGATCGCGGCAAAGGGGAAGTTTTCCAAAGACAGTCCATCCGGGTTCTCCACCACCTTTTGCAATGTGGCGCGCGCGTTCGGCCCCCAGATGCCGATGGTGACATATTTTTCGGTCACGTCGGTGACGGTGGCGTCCAGGCCACGATCCTGCGCCGTGCGCTTGATGTAGTTGAAGTCACGCGGGCCGGCATCCGCACCGTCGATGACGCGGCAGCGATCGGCCATGCGAATGACGGTCAGGTCCGCGCGCACCATGCCCTCGTCGTCGAGGAAGTGGGTGTAGATGCCCTTGCCGATATTGCCGTCGCCGCCGATCTTGGCCGCGCACAGCCATTCCATCAGCGCGACATGATCCGGGCCTTCGACATCGTACATGGCAAAGTGCGACAGGTTGACGATGCCGCAATCCTCGCTCATCGCCAAATGCTCGGCATTGGAAACGCGCCAGAAATGGCGGTTGTCCCATTCGTTCTCGCGCACTGGCACGCGGTTTCCATATTTCTCCAGAAGATGTTCGTTGGCGGCATAGCCGTGGGCGCGCTCCCAGCCGCCGAGTTCCATGAAATAGCCGCCGAGTTCCTTTTCGCGTTCATAGAAGGGCGAGTGGCGCACGTTGCGGCCGGTGGCATAGGGCTCGCGCGGATGGACCGCCGGATTGTAGATTTTCTGCGCGGCCTCGCCGCAACGGCCTTCGATGAAGCTCTCTTTCAACTGGTGCGGCGAGAAGCGGGCATAATCGATTTTTGCGTGATCGATTTCGGTGCGGCCATCGGTCATCCAGTCTGCGACCAGCTTGCCGAAGCCCGGCCCGTCTTTTACCCAGATCGCCACGGCATACCACAGGCCCCGCACCTTCTGGCTTTCGCCGATCGAGGGGCCGCCGTCGGCCGTTACCTGCAGCAATCCATTGAAGGAATGGCTTTCGTTGTAGCCCAGTTCACCCAGGATCGGCGTCAGTTCCATCGCGCGTTCGAGCGGCGCAATGATCTGATCCATGTCGAGATCGCGCTGGGAGGGTGAAAGACGAGCCTGTTCCTTCTCCAGAAGGTCGCGCGGGTGGCACAGGCGCGGATTGGTTTCCTCGTAGTAGCCCCATTCGATCTGCCCGCCTTCTGCGGTCTTGGGGTCGCCGGTATCGCGCATATAGGCCGAGTTGCCCTGGTCGCGTAGGAGCGGCCAGCCGATCTCCTTGCCGGTGCCGGCAAATTCGTTGTACGGGCCGAAAAAGGTCAACGGGTGGTCGACCGGCATCACCGGCAGATCCTCGCCAGCCATTTCCGCGATCAACCGGCCCCACAGGCCGGCGCATACCACCACATAATCGGCCATGATCGTGCCGCGATCCGTCACCACGCCCTTGATGCGGCCGTCCTCGATGACCAATGACTTGGCTGACGTGTTGGCGAAGGCCTGCAATTTGCCGGCCTCAACGCCCTGATCCACCAGTTCGCCCGCCACCGTCTGCGAACGCGGGATGACAAGGCCGGCATCGGGATCCCACATGCCGCCCTGCACCATGCTCTCTTCAATAAGCGGAAATTTCGCCTTGATCTCGGCAGGCTCGACCAGCCGCGCGCGGGTTCCGAACGCCTTGCCCGAAGTCACCTTGCGCTTGATTTCGTCCATGCGGGCATCGTCGCCGACGCGCGCGACTTCAAGACCGCCGATGCGCGCGTAGTGACCCATCTTCTCGTAGAAATCGAGAGAATAGAGCGACGTCCAGCACGACAGGAAGTCGTGGCTGGTCATGTAGCAGAAGTCGGAGGCGTGTGCCGTTGAGCCGATATCCGTTGGGATGCCCGACTTGTCGATACCGACGATATCATCCCATCCGCGCTCGATCAGGTGGTGAGCGACGGAAGCGCCGACGATGCCGCCCAGCCCGATGATGACGACCTTCGCCTTTTCAGGAAACCCTGCCATTGCCTGCGACTCCGAAATGTAAATTTCGGGCAGACTATAGAGCAGCGTGGCGCGATTACAGCCTGTTTGCGACACGGCGCGGATACAGCGCGACCGGTAGCGCTACAACGGCTGAACTGCAGCAATTTCCGGGCATTCAGGCGAAGGCCCAGACGTCTTCCGCGTAGATGCCGACGCTGTAACCGGCTGTTTTCAGCTTGACCAAGACCTCGCCTATTTCGGCGGCGGGCAAAGCACCCACTTCGACCTTGATGAGGCCTGGCCGGTAGCGATTGAGGTCGAGCTGATCGAAGACGGCCCAGTCGGCTCCCTCGCAGTCGACCAGGAAAGCGTCGATATAGTCGACGCCATGGCGATCAAGCAGCGCCTGCAAGGGCTCGGAAGCGACCTCGATGTCCTTCAGGTAGGGCGCGAATTTCGCGAAATTGTCATCCGCCTCGCCCCAGGCACTCTTGCCGGACATCAGGTTGGTGTCCATGATGGACGAACAGCCGATGAATTCGATCGGCAGCGTGCCGGCCTCCAAAGCCGCCGCGTCGAAAGTCTTGACCCTGATCGTTCCCTTCGACCGGGTAACGGCAACCGGTTCGATGATGAATCGCTCCATATCAGGATAATTGGCGCGCAAGCGCTTTTGGTTGTACGGAATCGGCTCAACCAAGAGCGCGCGCGAATTGGCGATGCGATGGAGCCAGGGCGTTACATCGTCGAACAACGCACCGTCACAAGCGCCGACATTGACCATCTGAAACGGACGCCCTCGCCCCAGACGCGCCTTCAAGGTAGCCTGGGCCAGGAACTTGGTTCCTCTAAGCGCCGCCCCTCGATCGAGAATGCCGACCGGCAGGCCGAAAGCCAGTACGATCCGCACGAATTCGAGAAACGCCGAGACTTCGCCGCCATCCATCATGAATTTTCCTTCGGCGCACAGTCGAGACGCGGTTTCCACATCACGACAAGCAGCATCGCCATGCCCGCCGTGAAAACAAAATAGAAGCGGTCGTCAGGTAGCGGAAAACTGGCGAATTTCCCAAGCAGGCCAATCGTCAGCGCAAACATGAGCGATATCTCGCGCTGGGTCCCTGCCCTGCCAGCGCGCCAAAGCAGCACCCAGCCGGCGAGCATCGCCACCAGCAACGGCGGCCAGTCATTGTCGAGCAGTGCTACCGCAGCACCACGTGCATAGCCCTTGGCGAAATCGATCAGCGAGAAGTCTGGATGGAAGCCCGTCATCGAGTTCTGGATTTCCACACAGGAGAAATAGAAATGCGCCCACCAGCCAGGGTGCCCGCCATAACGGGAGATCAGCACACATGCGGCAAACGACGCCACGAAAGTGACCGCTATCGGCAACAGTCGCCAGCCGAACAGGATCGCGGTTAGCAACAGGGCAAAGATCAGGATGATGTTGTCAGGCCGTATAACTATGGACAGGAACAGAAGTAGGCACGCAGCAACGTCGCGTTGCCTGGCCAGAAGGTACAAAGCCGCCATGGAAACGACAGCCAGAAGCATGTCCGGCGTCGCAGCCGTCATCATGTGAAAGACATCCGCCAGGATCAGCAGCGGCGCCAGGATGATCGCCCCTTGCAAGGCCTGTTCGCGGCCCAGCCACCACAGGCATATGGCCGCAAATCCGAGCGCCGGAATGATCGACAACAAGATCGCGCCCGAGGCAATGCCGGTCACGGGCTCCAGCACCCTCATCAGCCAGATATAACCGAGCTTCACCCGGTACATGGAAAGCTGCGATTCGAAATCGGCCGGATTTTCCCATTGGTGCCGGTTGTATGGATTGCCGTACTGAAGGTTGTAGAGTTGCTCTTCACGCGCACCCTCGGCGATTGCCGCCCAGGTTTCGGCGTGAAGCTCCTCAGGCGTTTCCGTGCGGTTTTCAAGCGCGGTCGCCACATAGGCGACCATGTCCCAATTGTAATCGGGGCGGGCCCAACTGTAGATCGACACGAAGACGAATACCGCAATGAAAGCTGCGGCCGCACACTTGTCGAGCAGGCTGCGCCTGGCCGCGGCCCTTGCCAGCGCATCGGCTGCACCGGTGCGCATCGCCCAGCCGATGGCAGTGCCTTGCAGGCTGGTCATCGCCGCGCCCCCAAGCCTCGATGCGCCAGCATCACTTCACCTGGCTTTTGATGAAATCCTTCACGATCGCGACGATGCCGCGCGACAAAAGGCCGTCCAGTGCATCGATGAAGCGGTCGACATGTTCGCGCTGGCAAATCAGCGGCGGTTCCAGCCGGATGACGTTGCGGTTGTATTCGGTGAAGGCAACCAGCACATCGTAGTCGCGCAGCAGCAAGGCACCTACAAAGCCCGACAGCGAGCCCTTGAGCTTGTCGTCCAGCACACTTACGAGCGGCCGCAGCACCATCGGCAAGGTCTGCGAGAAATCATGGAATTCCAGACCGACCATGAAGCCCCTGCCGCGAACATCCTTGATGATCCTGGGGTACTTGGCCTGCAGCGCCTGCAAGCGCTCCAGCAGGTACGCGCCGGTATCGGCGGCATTGTCGATAAGGCCTTCGTCGTAAAGCACATCGAGCGCTTCGATCGCCGTGACGCAGGCTTCACCCATCCCGCCGAAAGTCGCCTGCGCGTGAATCATCGCCGTCTTCGGCGTACCATAGGCCCTCATGTAAACATCACGCTTCGCGACCATCGCGCCTACCGCCGCCTTGCCGCCGCCCAGCGACTTGGCCAGCGCGGTGATGTCAGGCACGACACCGTAATGCTCGAACGCGTAGAAGCGCCCGGAACGGCCGTAGCCGCACTGCACTTCGTCCGCCACCCACAACACGCCGTATTGGTCGCAAAGCGCGCGCAGCTTCTGCCAGTAGTCGGCAGATGCCTGGATGATGCCGCCGCCGCCCTGAATGGTCTCCAGCACGATCGCGCCGATTTCGGGATCGGCGCGGAACAGCCGCTCGACCGCCTCGATATCGCCGAAAGGAACACGCGCCGTGTTGTCCATCAACTTGAATTCGCCACGGTAGAGTTGGCCGTCTGTGATGGCCAGAACGCCCTTGGTCTTGCCGTGGAAGGAATTTTCGGCATACACGATCTTCGGCCGCTTCGGCCCCGCCGCGCGCTCGGCGAGCTTTACCGCAGCTTCCATCGCCTCCGAACCCGACGAGCCCAGGAAGACCATATCGAGGTCGCCCGGCGAACAGGCGGCGATATTGTGGGCAAGGGCTGCCGCATATTGCGACATGAACGCAATCGCGATCTCTTGCCGCTTCTCTTCCTGGAATTTCAGTCGCGCATCCAGAATACGCGGATGGTTGTGGCCGAATGCCAGCGACCCGAAACCACCGAAGAAATCGAGGATCTTGCGGCCGTTCTGGTCGATGTAGAACATGCCTTCCGCACGCTCGATCTTGATCTTGTGGAAGCCGAGCAGCTTCATGAAATGCAACTGGCCCGGATTGATATGAGCCTTGAACAGATCGGTGATGCGGGCGACGTCAAGTGCCTTGGCCTGTTCGACGCTGATCAGGTCGGGCTTGGGCGTGGCGGCAGGCGACAGGCCTTGTGCAGTCACGACTGCGCGGGCGGTGGACTGTTCAGGTTTGGTCATGACTGTCATCCGATACTCCTGTCTGCTTGCGCCGCCGGCAATTCCGCCTGCTTCGCACGAAATGAAACTACTCGGCCGGGGCGTGCCGCGCCGCCAGCGAATGCCCATCCTTCTTGGCGCGGTATTCGCTGTAGGCCGCGATCAGCATGTCCTCGTCGCGATACTTTGGCACCCAGCCGAGTTGCCGCTCGGCCTTTGACACGTCGAGCACGCATTCCTCATCGGCAATCAGGTACTGCTCAGGATCCATGATCGGCAGGTTCATGAGATCGAACAGATCGAGGGCGCGCTTGACCGCCCAGCCCGGTGTCGGGATGAGCAGCGACTTCGAGCCGGCATGCTTGACCAGATCGCCCAGCAGCTTCCTGACCGGAGGCGGATTGAGGGAGCCCAGATTGTAGGCCTCATTCGGTACGCCCGCCTTCCAGGCAGCGCGCGCAGCCTCCGCGCAGTCGAACACCGAGATGAACTGGTAGGGGTTTTTACCCGAACCGATCATCGGCACCGGAAGGTTCATATCGATCAGCTTGAACAGCTTTTCGAGGATGCCGAGGCGGCCGGGGCCGATGATGAGGCGAGGGCGAAACAGCGAAACCTGCATGCCGCGCTTGCGCCATTCCGCCGCCAGTTCCTCGGTCATCTGCTTGGAAAGACCGTACTCACCGAGCGGCGCGACCGGATGGTCCTCCTTCATCGGCGTGACGACGGTGTGGCCGTAGATCATGTCGGTCGTGAAATGCACCAGCTTGGAGGCGCCGGCCGCATCCATCGCCTCAATGATGTGAATCGTGCCGTAATAGTTGACCGGAAAGAAGAAGTCGTGCCGCTTCGCCCTGGTCTGGATCGGAGACAGCATCTTGGCCGACAGGTTGTAGACCATGTCGTCAGGCTTCAGCCCAACCGCCTCCACCGAGGTTGAATCCGTGACATCGCACTTCACGAACCGAACGGAGCGATAGTGCGAAAGATCGCTCTTGACGATGTCCGCCACGACCACCTCTGCGCCATCTGCCAGCAGCTTAGGAGCAAGGTGGCACCCGACAAATCCGTCGCCGCCGAAAATAACGTGTCTCATCATACGATCTCGCTGGTAGTGATCTTGTCAGTGGAATGGGAAGCCGCCGCCTCGTCGTGACCTGCCCCCTCCCGACCGCTCTGCGCAATCAGGACGGTGCCGACGCAGATGAAGGCGATGCCGGCGATGCGCCAGCCATTGAGGTCTTCGCGGAAGACGAAATAGGCAAACACAGCCACCGCCACATAGGCGAGGCTGAGGAACGGATAGGCGAAGGACAGCTCGACCTTGGACAGCACGTAAAGATGCGACGCCATCGAAATGACGAACGTGCAAAGGCCGAGAAACACCCACGGGCTGAACACGATCTGCAGCAGTCTCACCAGTGGATTGACGCCTTCAAACGAGATGGGGCCAAGCGACATCATGCCTTGCTTCAGCATGAGTTGAGCTGCGGCATTGGTCATCACTGTAAACAAAATGAAAGCCAAGTATTTCATGTCATTCCCACGTCACTTACGGCAGTACTACGAACAAAAGAACATTCCGTGAAATGGAGCGGATATTTTTAGGTAATCAAAAATTGTATTTCTGTTTACCAAAACCGCTTCAATTCTTCCCTATTCGGCGGCTTCGGCGAGGCCCTGGCCCGTCCCACCCATGCGACCAGCCGTTCGCACCCAGAACGACGATTGGAACGCCTGGTCCCGTGCCGCTTCGAGCCGCCGCCAATCAGGAAAGGAGGCCGCGAAAGTCTCCGCGCTCATGCGCGCGTCCTTGTAGGGGTTGACCGCGCCGCCCGCCTGGACCGTGATGTGGTCGAGTTCAGCCAGCAGCTTGATCGTCGGCTCACCGCGATTGGGGAAATCGAGCGTCAGCGTATAGCCTGGGCGCGGAAACGACAGCAACGCTGGCGAGCGCACGGAACCGAACCGCTTCAACACGGTGAGGAACGACCCCTGCCCCGCCCGTCTGGTCGCCTCCAGCAATGCGGGCACAGCCTCGCGCGCCATCGCGTCAGGCACCACGCTTTGATGCTGGAACAGGCCTTTCGGCCCGTAGAGCCGGTTCCAGTCGCGAACGCCGTCAAGTGGAAAGAAGAAGCCTTGATAGCCGCTTTGATGCGGCTGCGCCGACCTTCCCTTGCGCCAGCGATAAGCGCCGTTGAAGGCACGCAAGAATGGACGGTTTAGCATCGCGAAAGGCGGTTGGAAGGGCACCGACAGGCGAGCGGGCGAGTGGTTGACCGCCCTCGATCCGTCGTCGGCGTGATTTCCGGTAAACAGCAGCCCGCGACCCGCCCTGCTGCCGCTCGCCAACTGGTCTATCCAGGCGACCGCATATTCATTGTCCCGGTCAGCAGCCTCGGCAAGGGCGAAGAACTCGTCGATGTTCCTGAACGGGATGACCTGTTCCATGATGTCGAGCGATGGCACCCGCATCAAGCGGATCGACGCGGAAAGGATCAGTCCCGTCAGTCCCATGCCGCCGATGGTTGCCCAGAAAAGGCGCGTGTTCTCCATTTGGGAGCAGCGATAGGTCCGGCCATCCGAGCGCAGCAGAGTCAAGGCTTCGACATGGCACCCAAAGGTGCCGCGCCGATGGTGGTTCTTGCCATGAACGTCGTTGGCGATCGCGCCGCCCAGGGTCACGAACTGCGTACCCGGCACGACAGCGGGGAAATAGCCGAAAGGTGCGGCAAAGCCGATGATATCCGACAGCAGCATGCCGGCCTCGGCTTCCAGCAGGCCAGTTTTGGGATCGAAAGCACGCAGGCTCTTGAGAGAACGCATGTCGACAACGGCCCCGGTCAGGTTCTGGCAGGAATCGCCGTAGGAACGACCATTGCCGTAGCCAAGCAAAGAGCCGGCCGACGCCTGGCCGGATTTGAGCAGTTCGATGGCTTCGCCCGCCGCCATGAAATGCGGCGCCGGCGGTGTGGCCTGGCCGAAACTGGAATAGGGGCCAGCTTTCATGGCCACAAGCTTCCGGCAGCCAGAAGCAGCGCGCCGGCAACGATCACGATCTGGCTGCGCCAATCGCGAATGACGAAGACGACGGGGTCGTCGTGCATCTCGTCCCTGCGGGCCAGGATCCAGACGCGCATGGTCATATAGAGCACGATCGGCGGCAGCGGCCACATCATCCAGGGATGCGCATAGAGTTCGCGCACCGCCGTGCTGTCCAGGTAAAGCGCCAGAACCAGCGCAGACGAGAACGCCGAAGCCATGCCGGCCTGTGCCACGATCTCCTGATCCTCATAGCGATAGCCGCGTCCGGCGATGCGCTCTCCGGCGGTAAGGCTGGTGGAACGCAGTTCGACGAAGCGCTTCACCAAGGCCAGCGACAGGAAGAAGAAGATCGAGAATGCCAACAGCCAGAACGAAACGTCGGTGCCGGTCGCGGCCGCACCCGCCACCACGCGGATTGTGTAGAGACCCGCAAGCGTCAGCACATCGATCAAGAGCATGCGCTTCAGGGCCAGCGAATAGGCGGTCGTGATCACGAGATAGCCGGTGAGCACGAGCATGAATTCGGCCGGCAGCATGAGCGCCGCGCCAAGCCCTACAGCAAGCAGAACGCCAATCGACCAGATACCGGAGGGGATCGACAATGCGCCGCTCGCGAACGGCCGGAGGCGCTTGGTTGGATGCTGGCGGTCCAGCGGTAGGTCGAAGAAATCGTTGAGAATATAAATCGCGGAAGCCACTGCACTGAACGAAACGATCGCCAGCGCGCATTGCACGACCATCTGCATGTTGAGATACTCATGCGACAGCACCATCGGTACGGCGATCAGGCTGTTCTTCAGCCACTGATGGCAGCGCAACATCCTGAAGATGGTCTTTGAGGTCGGTTTCGCTCCGGCCATGACCTCGCAGTCATGCCGGGCCTGCCAGCGAGCGGCACGACGATCAGGCGCGACAACGATTACGGTGCGGGCAGCGTCGAAGACATCGAGGTCGTGACGGCTGTTGCCCGCATAGTCGAAACCGCCGTCGCCATAAGCGGCGACAAGCGCCTCACGCTTGCGCGACGAGGTCAGGTTGTGCGTCCCGTCGGTTGCAAGGACATGATCGAAAATGCCGAGGTGGGCCGCGACAGCCTCGGCGAACCTGCGCGGCGTGCCTGTCGCAAGCACGATCTTGCGGCCATCGGCGTGATCGGCCTGCAACCGGGCCAGCAAATGCTCCCGATAGGGCAGCGACGCAGCGTCGATCTCGACCCTTTCCGCAATTTTCTGCTTCAGGCGTGCGGGGCCACCGACAAGCCAGATCGGAATGAGAAGCAGGTAGAGCGGGTTCTTCCTGAGCAGTGCAAACAGACCCTCCCACAAGAGGTCGGTCGCGATCAGCGTGCCGTCGAGATCGACCGCAAGCGGCATCGCGTTCCTTTCCGACCGCACGTCCATGTTTGGCGCCCCAGTTTGTTGCCTGCCCGCTGCCGGTATAGCGGCGTGCGCCCAAGCGAACGTTAAAAAGTCCCGAGACTGACGGGAGGGCGGCCCGAATTTCGGCCGGTATCGTTAAGTTCGCCTTGCTTCAAACGATAAAAGGCCGGGCATATTGCCCGGCCTTCGCCTGCTCGCGACACAAGCGCGCGATGCTATTTGACCTTGGCCACACCGCCGGAAATCTCGACGGTTTCCGAACCCGTCAGGGCCTCCAGGTCACCGTTGGGCAAGGTGACGAAGCAGCCGCTCGGGCAGAATTCCACAGTCTCGCCCGCCGCCAGCGCCAGTTCGGTCTTGCTACCGCCTTCCGTAACGATAAGGGTACGCGTTTCCGCGTCCTTGTTGACGGCGCTCGCGGCAAAAGCCGCGCCGCCCGCGGCCAAAAGCACCGTGCCGGCGATCAGTGACTTCCACATTGCATTTCCGGTGTTGCCACCGCCTCTGTTGCCACTTGCAAGGCGTTTTTCGCCGTTGCAGACGAGCTTATAGGAGAATGAAGCTGAACCGCAACTGAATGCCCCATTCATGCCGCAATTGGTTTCGGAGCCGTCCAGGGTCTAGCTCGGGTCAGGTTTTCGCGGCTTGCGACGGCTTTTCACCGCCTTCTGTTCCGCCTCGGTCCTGAGGCGTTCACGCTCGGCGAACTCGGCCTCCGTCTTGTCGTCGTCGCCCGGCCACGGCTCGAGCTTCGGCATCTCCACCACGGCGCGCGGCGTCGACGGTATCTCGATACCTTCGCGGCTGAAGGC
This sequence comes from Mesorhizobium sp. Root157, assembly GCF_001427385.1. Classification (GTDB taxonomy): domain Bacteria; phylum Pseudomonadota; class Alphaproteobacteria; order Rhizobiales; family Rhizobiaceae; genus Mesorhizobium. The sequence continues at coordinate 113,447 of NZ_LMGJ01000034.1, read as the reverse complement.
ATCGAGGATGGCAAAGCGAATGTCGTTCTGGACACCGCCGCCGTTCAGGATGTCCGCCAGATAGATGCGAACCTCGAATTCCAGCGCGGCGGTGCCGAAATTGGTGAACTGCACGAACGGTTCCGGGTTCTTCAGCACCAGGGGATGGCTGCGCGCTATCTCCTGCAGGATTTCATGCACCCGCTTCACATCGCTGCCATAGGCTACCCCGACCTTGACCTCGACACGGCCGAGCTTGTTGCGGTGCGTCCAGTTGCCTACCGCATTGTTTATCAAATTGGAGTTGGGCAGAGTGACCGACTGACGCTGGAACGTTTCGATCTCGGTGGCGCGCACGCTGATCTTTCTGACCGTGCCGCTGACTTCGCCGGCCACGATCCAGTCGCCGACCTTGAACGGCCGTTCTGCAAGCAGGATGAGGCCGGAGACGAAGTTCGAGACGACATTTTGAAGGCCAAAACCGATGCCGAGGGAAAGCGCGCCGGCAACAAGGGCCAGATTCGACAGATCGATGCCCGCCGCCGATATCCCGACCAGTGCCGCAACCGCCACACCGGCGTAGCCGACAGCGAGTCGTATGGAGTTGCGCACCCCGGCATCCACCTTGCCACGCGCCATGACCGAGCCATCGAGCCAGCCCTGGAACCAGCGGGTCAGGAAATAGCCGATGACGAAAACGACAAGGCCGGACAGGATGCCGGTGAAGGATATGGTCACCGATCCTATGGTCAGGCCCGTGGCCAGCTTGTAACCCCAAGCTTGGACATCGCCCGGCTGGAACCCCCACATAAGCAGGATCAGCGGCAGGAACACCACGACGATCAGCAAGTTGAGGCCGATACTGACGGCAACGCCGAGTTGGTCGAGAGTGCCACCTTCGAGTTTGCCATTGTCGGCCAGCCAGCGGCCGGCGGACGAACTTTCAAATCCTCCCTCTGCCCCGATCGCTTTCGCCGACAAGAAACCGATATAGGCGGTCACCAGGATGGTGCCTGTGACCACCACCTGCAGTGAAACGAATATGGCAAGGCCGATGTAGCCCAAAAGCGCCGCCAGGATGGTGAAGCCGCCCGTCAGAAAGGCGCTGTAGCGCAGCCACGCCGGCCAGGGGCGCCAATCCCCTTCAAGCGTTTTGAAAGGCTTCACCAGCCCCATCATGATGACGATCGCGCCAACCACGATGGTCGCAACGAAGCTGCGCGCGACGGTCAGCGAAAGAGGCGACCTCATCTGTTCGTTGATCACGGAGAGGAACGTATTGAGGCCCACCACGATCGCCATGGCGGTGGCCAGCCGCACCAGCCACCGTGCCGCGCTCGATTCGACTGGAATGAGGCGCCAGTTCGGCAGGTTTGGCGCAAGAGCGGCATTCGCAAGCCGGTTGACGAGGAACATGATCGTCACAATCAGCATCATGGTAGAAAGGAAAATGCCGATATCGCCGCGCAACACATTGTAGGTGTCGAAGAAGAAATAGGTTGAAAGGAAAAACACGCCGAGCGCCGCTGTCGGCAAAAGCGTCGACCAGAAAGCAACCGACAGCCGGCTGAGATACGATGGATCTTCGGCGGCGGGGTCAGCCTGCAGTAAGCGTCCGAACAGACGCCTGCCGCCAATCATGAGCACCGCTGCGGCCGCAAGCGCCATCAACGTTGCCAGGACAACGGCCTGGAGTTTGAATTTGAATGCGAAACTGGTCCATGAGGAAATTGCGGTAAAGAACTTGCGGATTTCCTGACCGAAGTCCGACACCACCGTCCCGCTCAGCGCATCGGTAAGCTGATAGCGTTTCGTCAACAGACTGCGAAACAGTTTGCTTCGCATGGAAGCTATCTGGTCGATCAGTTTTGCGCTGCGAACCGAAAGATCCTGCGCCTTGGCCAGAACGACGTTGATCTGGGTCTTCTCGGCTGCAAGGGCCTTTCGCTCGTTCCTTACGATATCTGCTTCCGTCGCCTCGCCTTCCGCAGGGGCCGTGCCAAGCTGCTCCAGCCTCGAATTTATTTCAGCAAGCCTTGGCCGGAACACGAGCGCGCCGTTCAGCGCCTGGTGCGACACTTTCTCGAGTTCCAGACGGGCCTCGAGCAATTTGTCATCGTCTTCGCCAACCTGATCGAGCCTCTTTTCAAGGCTGTCGACTTCGCTGGTAAGAGCATTGAGTGCGCCCTGCTGCTCGACGATGAGCGGGGTCGGCGCAGGCGGTTGGTCCTGCGCTGCCGCAGGACCGCCCGATTGCCACGCAAAGACCAGTGTCAGCAGCAGGATGAAACGAAATATCCGCAAGGCCATATCCGGTTAAATGACTTGTTCAGCGGGCGAAAAGCAGGCTCACGCGCCGCCATTGATAGAGGCGGCGGCCTGAAGGAGCAAGCCGCCTTGCCCCATCGCAGCGGAGTCGATTTGTTGAAAAGCAGCGGCGTAATATTGGCCTTTCAAGGCTACCCTGCTCTATAGTCTGCCCGCGGCCCGAACGAATAGAAACGGCGGAATATCTACCATGGCGGAATATTCGGCCTTTGCGCTGATCAGGAATGCGCTCAACGGCAACAAGGACTGGAAGCCGGCCTGGCGCAAGCCCGAGCCGAAGGCCTCCTATGATGTCATCGTCATCGGCGGCGGCGGCCACGGTCTTTCGACCGCCTATTATCTTGCCAAGGAACATGGCATCACCAATGTCGCCGTGCTGGAAAAGGGTTGGCTCGGTTCGGGCAATGTCGGCCGCAACACCACCGCCGTGCGTTCGAACTACCTCCTGCCGGCCAACACCCGCTTCTACGAGCATTCCATGAAGCTGTGGGAAGGCCTGTCCCACGACCTCAACTACAACGTGATGTTTTCGCAGCGTGGCTGCCTCAACCTGGCCCACACGCCGGCCCAACTCGACGACTATGCCCGTCGCGGCAACGCCATGCGCCATCAGGGCGTTGATGCCGAACTGATGACACCGGCCGAAATCTCGCGTCTCATACCGGCTATGGACGTGTCGCGCGACGCGCGCTTTCCGGTGTATGGCGGGCTGATGCAGCCGCGCGCCGGCACCGCCCGCCACGATGCCGTTGCCTGGGGCTATGCCCGCGCCGCCGACCGCCGCGGCGTCGATATCGTCGAAAACTGCGAGGTAACGGGCTTCCTGCACGAGGGCAAACGCATCGTGGGCGTCACCACAACACGTGGCGACATCCGTGCCAAGAAAGTGGCAGTGACTGTCGCCGGCAGCACAGGGCGCGTCATGCAGATGGCCGGCATCGAGCGGTTGCCTATCGAAAGCCACGTGCTGCAGGCCTTCGTCACCGAATCGCTGAAGCCGTTCATCAATACGGTCGTGACGTTCGGCATGGGGCACTTCTATATGTCGCAGTCCGACAAGGGAGGCCTGATCTATGGCGGCGACCTCGACGGCTACAACAGCTATGCCCAGCGCGGCAATCTGCCAGTCGTGGAAGAAGTGATGGCCGAAATGCTGGCGCTGTTCCCGAGCCTCGCCCCGGCGCGCGTTCTGCGGTCCTGGGGTGGTGTCTGCGACATGACCATGGACGGCTCTCCGATCATCACCACCGGACCTTTACCCGGCATGTATCTCAACTGCGGCTGGTGTTACGGCGGCTTCAAGGCGACCCCCGCATCCGGCTGGTGCTTTGCCCACACCATCGCCAAGGACGAACCGCACGAACTCAACGCCGCCTTCACGCTCGACCGCTTCCACCGCGGCGCCCTCATTGACGAGAAGGGCCAGGGCGCTACGCCCCGGCTGCACTAGGCCATGATCCCGAAAAGTGGAACCCGGTTTTCGGATAAGATCATGGCCGAACAAAAAGACACAAGGCCATGCTGATCACCTGTCCCTATTGCGGGCCGCGCGACGTGTCCGAATTCACCTACCAGGGTGATGGCAACCGTCAACGTCCCGCGCCCGCGTCGCAGAACCTTGATGCATGGAATGAATATGTCTACGAACGGCTGAATCCCGCCGGTGACCATAATGAGGTGTGGCAGCACTCTGGCGGATGCCGGTCGCATCTCAGGGTCGTGCGCAACACGCTGACTCACGAGATCTCCAGCGTGGCATTCGCACGTGGACATGTCGCGCACCGATCGCCGGCCAAGCGGGGAACCAAGACATGAGCCCGCGTCGTGCAACTTCAGGTGGCCGCATCGACCGGCTGCGCACCATCCATTTCACCTTCGATGGCGCACCTTGCACCGGCCATGCCGGCGACACATTGGCCTCTGCCCTGCTCGCCAGCGGCGTCACCCTGTTCGGCCGCTCCTTCAAGTACCACCGGCCGCGTGGCGTGCTGACTGCAGGCATTGATGAACCAAATGCGTTGGTGACCGTATTGCGAGGCGACGTGCGCGAGCCGAACATTCCGGCAACCACGGTCGAGATTTACGACGGCCTCGTCGCCGAAAGCCAGAACCGTTTCCCTTCGCTTGCCTGGGATATCAGCGCGATCAACCAGCTTGCCGGCAAGCTGATCTCGGCTGGCTTCTACTACAAGACCTTCATGGGTCCCGCCATCGGCCCATTGAAGGGCACGCGCTTCTGGATGCTGTGCGAACGCTTCATCCGCCGCGCCGCCGGACTTGGCCGTGCCGGACGTGCCGCCGATCCCTCGCGCTACGAGCGCATGAATGCTTTTTGCGATGTGCTGATCGTCGGCTCCGGGCCAGCCGGACTGATGGCAGCCGCTTCAGCCGCCGACAACGGCGCGCGCGTGATCCTCGCAGAACTCGATGCACGGCTTGGCGGCTCCGCCAACTGGTCGGGGGAAATCATTGACGGCATGCCGGCCGCGGAGTGGGCGGCGGGTCTCGCCGAGGGGTTGAAGGCACACAACAACATCCGCGTCCTGCCCAGAACGACGGTGTGGGGGTTCTATGACGGCAACACCCTTGCCGCGCTCGAACGCGTAACCGACCACAAGGAACGGCTAGGCAAAGGAGAGCCGCGCCATCGTCATTGGGTCATCCGGGCAAAGAAAGTGGTGCTGGCAACCGGCGCGCTGGAACGCCCAATGGTGTTTCCCGGCAACGACCGCCCCGGCGTCATGCTGGCTGGTGCAGCAAGACGCTATGCCAACGAATTCGGCGTGCTGGCCGGCGGCAAGGTGGCGCTGTTCACCAACAACGATACCGCCTATCACGCCGCCACGGCTCTGCAGAAGGCAGGCGCCAGCGTCGCCGCGATCTTCGATGTGCGGGCAAATGTTTCCGACGCCATGCGCAATCTGGCCAGCGATGCGGGGGCGGAGGTCCATGCGGGCCACGCCGTCGTGGGAACTGAAGGCAGCAGGGCGCTTGCCGGCGTCAAGGTGCAGCGGTTTGACAGTACAAACGGCGCCCTGAGCGGCGAATCGCGCACCGTCGAGGCCGACTGCCTGTTGATGTCGGGTGGCTGGTCGCCGGCCATCCATCTGGCCAGCCAGGCGGGCGGGAAGGCCCAATGGGATGCCGAGTTGCAAGCCTTCCTGGCACCCCAAGCTGCAGGGAACTGGATCGGTGCCGGTGCCTTCAACGGCAGCTTTTCCACGGCAGAGGCCATCGCCGAGGGCCACGCAGCGGGACTTGCAGCGACGGGAAGCAAGGCGGCGGCGAACGACGACCTGCCTGTGGCGGACGCCGTTGCCGGCGATCCAGCACCCGCATCTGTTTTCGAGATCAGAGCCAACGGCAAAAGCTTTGTCGACTTCCAGCACGACGTCACGGCCGAAGACGTGCGTCTGGCCCATCGCGAAGGCTTTGTCTCGGTCGAGCACCTGAAGCGCTACACCACGCTTGGCATGGCGACCGACCAGGGCAAGACCTCGAACATACCCGGCCTTGCCATCATGGCAGAGGCGCTCGGCAAGCCTATACCCGAAGTCGGCACCACGCGTTTCCGCCCGCCCTTTGCACCTGTCTCCGTCGGCTCGCTTGCAGCCGAGCGCTATGGCGACATCCGGGCTGAACGGCTGACGCCGATGCATGACTGGCATCTCGAACATGGCGCGACCATGTATGCGGCAGGTCTCTGGCACCGTCCGATGGTCTACGGCGATCCCGGCGAAACGATCGAACAATCCTATGTGCGCGAAGCCAAGACCACCCGTGAAACCGCCGGCATCGTCGATGTCTCGACGCTGGGCAAGATCGCCGTGCAGGGACCGGATGCCGCCGAATTGCTCGACCGCGTATACACCAACATGTTCTCCACACTGGCCATCGGCAAGGCGCGCTATGGGCTGATGCTGCGCGAGGATGGTATCGCGCTTGACGACGGTACCACCTGGCGTCTGGGACAGAATGATTTCCTGATGACAACCACCACGGCCAATGCCGGTAAGGTGATGCAGCATCTGGAATATTTCCTCGACCTGATCTGGCCGGAACTCAAGGTCACCCTCACCTCGGTCACCGACCAGTGGGCGGGCGCTGCGATCGGCGGACCCCAAGCACGTGCCATTCTGGCAAACTGCGTCAAGGAAACGCCGGTCGATAACACTGCCCTGCCTTTCATGGGCATCGTCCACGGCAGGATCGCCGGCGTTCCGGTGATGATCTGCCGCTTGTCCTTCTCCGGCGAAATGGCGTTCGAAGTCTATTGCGGCGCGGATTACGGCACTCGCGTCTGGCAAGCGCTCATGGATGCGGGCAAACCGTTCGGGCTGGTTCCCTACGGGCTGGAAGCGCTCGGCACCATGCGCATCGAGAAGGGCCATGTGACAGGCGCGGAGCTCGATGGGCGGACGACGGCGCGCGACCTGCATCTCGACTGGATGCTGTCGAAAAAGAAGCCGTTCATCGGTTCAGCCATGATGGATCGCAACGGGCTTGCGACGCCCGATCGCCTTCAGCTCGTCGGCCTGGTTTCCCTCGATAGCCGCGCCTTGAGCGGCGGGGCTCATGTCGTGGAGGAACTGGACGAGCAAAATCCGCACGGTTCCATCGGCCACGTCACCGCGGCCTGCTATTCGCCGGCGCTCGGCAAGTATATCGCGCTTGCCTTGGTCAAAGGTGGCAAGGCGCGCCATGGCAGTCGCGCCTTCGTGTCCGATCCGCTGCGCAAGCGCTTCGGTCCGGTCGAGATTGTCAGCCATCATTTCTATGACGCTGAAGGGAGCCGCATGCATGGCTGAGCGCCTGTCACCGTTGGAACCAGTGCTGCGTCAGGGTTCGTACGGCCAATTCGAGAACGGCGTCGGCATCATTCTGTCGGAGACGGCACCCGGCTCAATTGTTCAACTGGCCGCGTGGCCAGGTCAGGAAAAGGCGATCATTGCCGCTATCAAGAAAGCCACCGGCCTCGCCTTGCCGGATGGCGCAGGCGGCGGTGTTGCCAGCAGCACGAAAGCTGCCTTCGGCTTCGCGCCCGCCAAATTCATGGTGGTCGATGAGGCCGAAGGCGTGGCCGAGGCCCTTGCCAAGGCTGTAGCGCCGGAAGGCGGAACGGTGACCGATCTTTCGCATGGCCGTACCGCAATCCGCATCAGCGGCCCCAAAGCGGAATGGGTGTTGGCCAAGTTCTTCGCCATCGACTTTTCGCTCGTTGCCTTTCCGGTCGGCGCGGGGCGTTCCACGATGCATCACGACATCTTCGCCCAGATCCAGCGCTCGGCAGCGGATCAGTACGATGTCTACGTATTTCGTTCCTTCGCCCGCAGTTTCTGGCACACACTTCGCCGTGGCTGCGAGGAAGTCGGCTACGAAGTAAGATAGACCGCCTCCCCCGCCAAATCCGCACCGGCAGACAGCAATCTGGCCCATGCAATTCCTCTTGATTCCTTCATGGGATTTTCGTCTCATGAAAACACAGGTGATTTTTTCATGAACTTCATGGGTTCTATCAAGGTAACGACTGTGCCAACGACAGCGATCCCGAACGAAGCGGAACATCCGGAAGGCGAACGCCTGCTTGCCAGCGACATTCGTGCGCTGCGCAAGGCCCGCGGCCTGACCCTTGCTGAGGTAGGGCTGAAACTTCGCCGTTCGATCGGCTGGCTGAGCCAGGTCGAACGCGGCCTGTCCATTCCCTCGCTCGGTGATCTGCGCGCCTTCGCCAACCTGTTCGAGGTTCCGGTCAGCCTTTTTTTCAGTCACGACGTTCCAGAGGAAAGCGAGCGCGGCGTGATCGTCCGCGCCAGTCGTCGGCGCGCGCTCGGCACGAGCGAAAGCGGCCTGATCGAGGAGCTTTTATCGCCTGACCTCGGCGGCAGTTTCGAAATGCTCCGCTCGGTTTTCGCTCCCGGAGCTGAACTGACGGAGCCGGCGCTGCGGCCAACGGAAGAAGCCGGCTATGTCGTTTCCGGCATTTTCGAGATCGAAATCGCGGGCGACTGGCACCGCCTGGAGGCGGGCGACAGCTTCCGCTTCGAGAAGAAGCCATTTCGCTGGCGCAATCCAGGCACCGAACCGGCGGTGGTGATCTGGACAGTTTCACCGCCAGTGTACTGAAACGGGCCTGGGAGGATTGTATGGCTGATTTTCCGAAGACGGCGCGGGTGGTGATTATCGGCGGCGGCGCCGTTGGCACATCGTCGCTCTATCATCTCGCCAAAGCCGGCTGGACCGACTGCGTGCTTCTGGAAAAGAACGAACTTACCTCCGGCTCGACCTGGCATGCGGCCGGAAACGTCCCGACCTTTTCCACCTCATGGTCGCTGATGAACATGCAGCGCTATTCGACCGAACTCTACCGGGACCTCGGCAAGGCAGTCGACTATCCGATGAACTACCACGTAACCGGCTCGCTCCGGCTTGCCCACAGCATTGAACGCATGCGCGAATTCCAGCGCGCCAAGGGCATGGGCCGCTACCAGGGCATGGATATCGAGGTCGTCGGTCCTGACGAGATCAAATCTCGTTATCCGTTCATCGACACGCACGACCTGCGGGGTGCCCTTTACGATCCGAGCGACGGCGACATCGATCCGGCTCAACTCACCCAGGCTTTGGCCAAGGGCGCGCGCGACATGGGCGCCAGGATCATCCGCTTCTGTCCCGTCTCCGGGGTGCGTCGCGACAAGGACGAATGGGTGGTGGAAACTCCGCAAGGCGAAATCCGCTGCGAAATCGTCGTCAATGCCGCCGGCTATCGGGCTGCGGAAGTCGGCAAGATGTTCGGTCGCAAGGTGCCGATGATGGTGATGAGCCATCAGTATATCCTGTTCGAGGAAATCCCCGAGCTTGCCGCATGGTCGAAGGAACAGGGCCGCAAGTTGCCGCTGCTGCGCGACGTCGATACCTCCTGGTATTTGCGGCAAGAGAAGAGCGGCATGAATCTCGGCCCCTATGAGCGCAACTGCCGCGCCCATTGGGCAAACGCCGACGATCCGATGCCTGAAGATTTCTCGTTCCAGCTTTTCCCGGACGACCTGGACCGGCTGGAGCATTACCTGGCCGATGCTGTCTCCCGCGTGCCGATCCTTGGAACTGCCGGCCTGTCGAAGGTTATCAATGGCCCCATCCCCTACGCACCGGATGGCAATCCGCTGATCGGGCCGATGCCCGGCGTGCCGAACGCCTTCGAGGCCTGCGTCTTCACCTTCGGTATCGCCCAAGCCGGCGGTGCAGGCAAAGTGCTGGCCGAATGGGTGACCGAAGGCCAGACGGAATGGGACATGTGGTCCTGCGATCCGCACCGCTTCACCGCCTTTGCCGCCGAGCCCGGCTACGCCGTCGCCAAGGGCAAGGAAATCTACGGCCACGAATACGCCATCCATTTCCCGCGCCACGCTTGGCCGGCGGCACGCGAACAAAAATTGTCGCCGATCCACGGCCGCATCAAGGCGCTTGGCGCCCAGTTTGGCACGGCGAATGGCTGGGAACGCGCCAATTGGTATGCGCAGCCCGGTGACGACATTTCCGAGCAGGCAACCCAGACCTTCCGCCGCGACGGCCCGTGGCAAAAGCGCATTCGCGAGGAATGCCTTGCCGTGCGCGATGCCGCCGGCATTCTCGACCTGCCCGGCTTTTCACGCTTCGAACTGGAAGGACCGGGTGCCGCCGAATGGCTAAGCCGCCAGATTACCGGCGCAGTGCCAAAACCAGGCCGTATCGGCCTTGCCTATTTCGCCGACGACAAGGGCCGCATCGTCACCGAAATGTCCGTGGTGCGCCAGTCCGAAGATGCCATGACGCTGATCACAGCCGCTGTCGCCCAACTGCACGATTTCGAGTGGCTGAAAACGCACATGCCCCCCGATGCGCCCTTCACGCTGACCGACACAACGCAAGATTACTCGACACAGATTCTTTCCGGCCCAAAATCCCGCGCGATCCTTGGCGAGGTCTGCGGCGCCAATCTGTCCCAGCAATGGCTGACACATCTGGAAACGACAATTTCCGGCCGCTGGGCGCGCCTGATCCGCGTCTCCTTTGCCGGCGAACTGGGCTGGGAAATCCACACCAAAGTCGCCGACACATCGGCGGTTTTCGACGCCGTGTGGATCGCTGGCCAGAAACACGGTCTCAAGCCCTTCGGCATGTTCGCGCTGGATTCGCTGCGGCTGGAGAAAGGCTACCGTGCCTGGAAACAGGACCTTTCCACCGACTACACCGTCATGCAGGGCGGGCTGGAGCGCTTTGTGCGCTGGCAAAAACCGGACTTCCGCGGCAAGGCCGCTCTTGCAAATGAGAAGCAGCAGGGCGTCGCCAAGCGCTTTGTCACGCTGCTCGTCGAAAATCCGGGCGAGTGCGATGCGCCTTACATGTCGACACTCTGGCACGACGGCAAGATTGTCGGCGAAACGCTGTCAGGAGGCTGGGGTCACCGGATAGACGAATCGATTGCGCTGGGCATGCTACGCGCAGACCTCACCGAACCGGGAAGCGCCGTGGAAATCGAAATCTTCGGCGAACGTTTCAAGGCTGTCGTCCAGAAGGACGAGCCGCTTTGGGATCCGGACAACGAAAGATTGAAAGCCTGAAAAATGCCAACACCATCTAATCGTATTTCCGGCATCGTTCCTTCCGGCAAGGACGGCTGGGAAGTCCATTTTACCGCGTGGTCGCGCAAGCAGGCCGGCGAAGACATCATCATGCTGTCGGTCGGCGATCATGATTTCCATACGCCGAGCGAGACGGTGGAAGCCTGCGTCAACGCAGTGCGGGCCGGCCACCATCATTATACCCAGCTTCCCGGCATACCGGCTCTGCGCGCCGCAATGGCCAAGCTATCCACCCGCTGCACCGGCGTTGAAACCGCGCCGGACGAGGTGATCGCAACGCCTGGCGGACAAGCGGCACTTTATGCGGCCGTGCAAGGCACCATCGACCATGGGGAGCACGCCATCGTGGTGGCGCCCTATTATGCCACCTACCCCGGCACCTTCCGCGCCGCCGGCGCCGATTTCACGGTGGTCGAAACGCGCGCCGAGCACGGCTTCCAGCCGGATGCGGCGGCGATCGAAAATGCCGTCACGCCAAAAACGCGCGCCATCCTCATCAACTCGCCAAACAATCCGACCGGCGCGGTCTACACCCGGAAATCGCTGGAAGCCATCGCCGACGTCTGCCGCCGCCACGACCTCTGGCTTTTGTCCGACGAAGTCTACTGGACTCTGGGCGGCGGCGAACACGTTTCCCCGCGCGCGCTGCCCGGCATGGCGGAACGCACGTTGGTCATCAATTCCATGTCGAAGAGCCACGGCATGACCGGCTGGCGCATCGGCTGGCTGACAGGCCCCCGGCCTTTCATCAGCCTGCTGATCAGTCTCAACCTCGTTTCCACCTACGGCATGCCGGACTTCATCTCTCGGGCTGCCGTAGAGGCATTGGAGAACGACTATGGCATTGCCGAGATTGCCGAGCGCTATGCCGCGCGCCGCACCATGTTCCTCGACGCCATTCGTGGCATGAACGACGTTGTCGTGCGCGGCTCCGAGGGCGGCATGTATGTCATGCTCGACATCAGCGCCATCGAACCGGACGACGAAAAATTCGCCTGGGCTTTCCTTGAGGCAGAGAAAGTCGGCGTCATGCCCGGATCGAGCTTCGGCGAAGCTGCCGCCGGCCACCTGCGCATCAGCATGTGCCAGCCAGAGTCCGTTCTTCTGGAGGCGGCGCGAAGGTTGCGCCATTTCATCTCCATGTATCGCCGCGAGGCGGCATGAATTCCCCATCCGCGAAGCCTTTGCCGTCCAAGGCGCGGGCCGTCATCATCGGCGGCGGCGTCTCCGGTTGTTCGGTGGCCTACCATCTGGCCAAGCTCGGTTGGACCGACATCGTGCTTCTGGAGCGCAAGCAACTGACCTGTGGCACCACCTGGCACGCGGCTGGCCTGATTGGCCAGTTGCGCGGTTCGCAGAACATGACGCGGCTGGCGAAATATTCAGCCGATCTCTACATCAAGCTCGAGGAGGAAACCGGTGTCGGCACCGGCATGCGTCAGGTCGGCTCGATCACCGTAGCGCTGACCGAGGAACGCAAGCACGAGATCTACCGGCAGGCGTCGCTCGCCCGCGCCTTCGATGTCGACGTGCGCGAGATTTCACCCGCCGAAGTCAAGGAAATGTACCCGCACCTCAACATCTCCGATGTCGTTGGAGCCGTGCATCTGCCGCTCGACGGCCAGTGCGACCCCGCCAACATCGCCATGGCATTGGCCAAAGGCGCGCGCCAACGCGGCGCAAGGGTGGTCGAAGGCGTGAAGGTCACCAAGGTCCACACCAGGAACGGCCGCGTCAATGGCGTATCGTGGGCTCAGGGCGACGAGCACGGAACGATCGAAACCGACATCGTCATCAACTGCGCCGGCATGTGGGCGCGGGAACTCGGCCAGCAGAACGGCGTCAACATTCCTCTCCACGCCTGCGAGCACTTTTACCTCGTCACCGAACCGATCCCAGGCCTGTCGCGCCTGCCGGTGTTGCGGGTGCCCGACGAGTGCGCCTATTACAAGGAAGATGCCGGCAAGATGATGCTCGGCGCCTTTGAACCGATCGCCAAGCCTTGGGGCATGAACGGCATCAGCGAAGATTTCTGCTTCGACCAGTTGCCGGAAGACATGGAGCATTTCTCGCCCATCCTCGAAATGGGCGTCAACCGCATGCCGATACTGGAAACCGCCGGCATCCATACCTTTTTTTGCGGACCTGAGAGCTTCACGCCGGACGACCGCTACTACCTTGGCGAAGCGCCGGAACTTGGCGGTTATTGGACTGCGGCAGGCTACAACTCCATCGGCATCGTCTCGTCCGGCGGTGCCGGCATGGCACTGGCGCAATGGATCAACGACGGCGAAGCGCCCTTCGATCTATGGGAAGTCGATATCCGCCGTGTTCAGCCATTTCAGAAAAACCGCCGCTATCTGAAGGAGCGCGTCACCGAAACGCTTGGCCTGCTCTATGCCGACCACTTCCCCTATCGCCAGGTGGCTACCGCACGCGGCGTGCGCCGCTCACCACTGCACGAACATTTGAAAGCACGCGGCGCAGTGTTCGGAGAGGTCGCCGGCTGGGAACGCGCCAACTGGTTCGCCCGCGAAGGTCAGGAGCGTGAATACCGCTATTCGTGGAAGCGGCAGAATTGGCTCGACAACCAGCGCGAGGAGCATCTGGCCGTCCGCAACAATATCGGCCTGTTCGACATGACCTCGTTCGGCAAGATCAGGGTCGAAGGCCGCGATGCTCTGCAGTTCCTGCAAAGGCTGTGCGCCAACGATATCGATGTCGAAGCTGGCCGGATCGTCTACACCCAGATGCTCAACCAACGCGGCGGCATCGAAAGCGACCTGACGGTAACCCGGCTTTCCGAAACCGCCTTTTTCCTCGTCGTGCCCGGCGCTACCCTCCAGCGGGATCTTGCCTGGCTGAGAAAGCATCTGCGCGACGAATTCGCGGTCATCACCGACGTCACTGCTGCCGAGAGCGTCTTGTGCCTGATGGGTCCGCGATCACGCGACTTGATTCAAAAGGTAAGCCCGAACGATTTCTCAAACGAAAACAATCCGTTCGGAACGTTTCAGGATATAGAAATCGGCCTTGGCATTGCCCGCGCCCATCGCATCACCTATGTCGGAGAACTTGGCTGGGAGCTTTACGTGCCAACCGACCAGGCCGCGCACGTCTTTGAAGAAATCGAGACGGCCGGCGCGGGTTTGGGACTGAAACTTTGCGGCCTCCACACGCTGGATTCCTGTCGGATCGAAAAAGCATTCCGCCATTTCGGCCACGACATCACCGACGAAGACCATGTTCTCGAAGCCGGCCTAGGCTTTGCCGTGAAGACCGCCAAAGGTGACTTCATTGGCCGTGACGCGGTTTTGCGCAAGAAGGGTGCCGACCTGTCACGCCGGTTGGTCCAGTTCCGCCTGATGGACGCCGAGCCGCTGCTGTTCCACAACGAGGCGATCGTCCGCGACGGCAAGATTGTGGGCACCATCACCAGCGGCAATTACGGCCACCATCTCGGCGGCGCGATCGGCCTGGGCTATGTACCCAGCGCCGGTGAAAGCGAAGCGGATACACTCGCCTCATCCTACGAGATCGAAATCGCCGGCGAGCGCTTCGCCGCCGATGCTTCGCTGAAACCGATGTACGATCCGAAATCCGAACGGGTGCGCCTGTAGCCTTTCCCCTCGCCCTGCCGGCTGGAAACGGGTAAAGCTCGCCCTAGAACGAACAACAGTGCCGGATTTCGATATGGGCGGGACAAGAAGGCGATCCTGGTGGGGCGACTACAAGGCGGCGGATTTCGCCCGCATCGATCCGGACGCGACCATCGCCGTGCTGCCGGTAGCCGCGATAGAACAGCATGGCCCGCATCTGCCGGTTTCCACCGACACGGCGATCATGGAAGGCATGCTCGAAGCGGTGGTTTCGCGCCTGCCCGATGATCTCGATGTACGCATCCTTCCGGTCCAAGCGGTTGGGAAATCAGATGAACACGTCTACGCGCCCGGAACGCTGACCCTTCCGCCCGCAACGCTGATCGATGCATGGACGGAACTTTGTGCTTCCATAGCCCGCGCCGGCGTAAAGAAACTCGTCGTCGTCAATTCGCACGGCGGCAATGAGGAAATCATCGGCATCGTCGCCCGCAACCTCCGGGTGCGCTTCGGCATGCTGGCGGTCAAGACAAGCTGGGAGCGGTTCGGACGGCCGCAGGACCTGTTCAGCGACATCGAAGTGCGCCAAGGCATCCATGGCGGCGATGTCGAGACATCGCTGATGCTGCATTTCCGGCCTGATCTGGTCGACATGGACAAGGCTGAAGACTTCGCCTCCAGTTCGGTAAAGGCCGAGCGTGAATTCGAACTGTTGAAGCCGCAAAGCCCGCATGCTTTTGCCTGGATCGCTACCGATCTCAATCCGCGCGGCGTGGTCGGCAACGCTGCAGCCGCAACTGCCGATAAGGGCCGACTGACCGCCGAGCACCAGGCAGCAGGGTTCGTCACCCTGCTGAAGGACATGCGCAAGGCCAAGCTCGCCGACTGGCTTTCCTGATCGGAACAACACCGCCTCGCGCGGTGACTATGCGTCCAGCGGCAATTCGAACGGTATGCCTTCGAAGGCATCGGCACCGCGCCCGATGCCCTTGATCGCCGCGATCATGCGCCCCTGACGCCCAAGCAGCGCATCGGCAACGGCGACCAGCCTAGGGTTCGGTGTAGCCGAAGGCGACAGCCAGCGCAAAGTCGCAGCCAATTCCCGCTCATCCCGTTCGGGCCTGAGTGCGGCAGCGATGATAAAGGCGGCCGCGGTCGAACGGCTGATGCCGGCATAGCAATGCACAACCAGCGGGCGTGCGCGATCCCAGCCATAGGCGAACTCGAGCAGGCTGCGTACATGACTTTCGCCGGGCAAGGTCATGCCGGTCTGGGCTTCCGCAATGTCGTTCATGGCAAGGTAGAGGTGATTTTCGCTGACGATAGAGGCCGGGCGCGTCATGGTAGTGCCGACGGCAAGCAGCGACACCAAACGCTGCGGTCCGACGCGAACGACGGTTTCCTCGAGTTGTGAGAGCGGACAAACGTGGATCACCGATGTGCTCCTGCGGCTTTCACTATAGACCATTGCGCCAAAGCGGCTTCAAGGCGTTGCCATTCCTCCGCGCCGCCCGGCAGACCGATACGCAACACGTTCGGGCGCCCCATAAAATGACGAAGCAGGATACCCCGCTCGCCCAGTACGGAAAACAGCGATCCGGCCTGATCGAAGGCAATATACCGAAACAGCTTCGTACCGCCCGCAACAGGCACACCATGGCGGCTCAACAGTCCGTCGAGGCGCGAGGTCTCCCCGGCCAACCTTGCCCGCATCGCATCCTGCCAGTTGGTGTCGCCGAGCGCCCGGATACCATATTCCAGCGCCGGCCCTGAAACCGCCCACGGCCCGAGTTGCGCCGCCAGCCGGCTCGCCGTCACGTCATCAGTCAGCACAAAGCCCAGCCGTACCCCTGCCAGCCCGAAGAACTTGCCGAAAGAACGCAGTACGACGACACCGCCTTGCTCCACATCTCCAGCTAGGCTCTGCTCGCGCGGACCGACATCCATGAAGGCTTCGTCGACCACCAGCAAACCGCCCTTGGCGCGCAACGACGCGGCAAGCGTCAACAATTGATCGCGCTCGACAACCCCGCCATCCGGATTGTTCGGATTGACCACAATGGCGAGATCGGCGCCATACAGCGCCTCGAATTCTGAAACTTCCTCGACCTTGTGGCCGGCAATGTCAGCCGCGCGCACATGCTCGGCATAGGTCGGTCCGAGCACGCGTGCCTTGCCCGGCGCAACCAGGGTCGCCACACGCGGCAGCAGAATCTGCGTTCCGGGTGCCGCCACCACATGCCTTGCCGAAGGCACTCCATAAACGTCAGCGGCAATTGCCGTCAGTTCATCGACGCGCCCCTGCTCCGGCAAGCGCGACAAGGCGGTGGCGGGCACCTCGAAAAGCGGATAGGAGTGCGGGTTGATCCCGGTCGAGAGATCGACGAACGGCTCCGGCGCCTGCGGAAACAGCGCCCTGGCCCGACCGATGCTTCCGCCATGATCGACCGCCGCAACTATCTCGTCCGGAATGTCCATGTCGGTCCTGATTGCCTTCATTTCGCTGGTCGTCGAACTACCGTTCGGATATCCGGACCGGCTCTACCGCGCCGTCGGCCATCCGATCACCTGGATCGGCAAGCTGATATCCTTTCTGGATGCGGCGCTCAACCGCGCCTCCCAAACCGACATCGCGCGTCGCCTGTGGGGGGTAGTGTCATTGGCCATCCTCATTCTGGTGCCAGCTTCTGCGGCTGCCGCAATCATCGCCATCCTCGGCCACAGCATGATTGGCCTACTGCTCACAGCCGTGATCGCCAGTTCCCTTCTTTCGCAGCGCAGCCTTGCCACGCACGTACAGGCGGTCGCCGACGCGCTTGAGTCAGGCGGGCTGGAAGCCGGTCGCAAGGCTGTTTCGATGATTGTCGGTCGCGATCCCGACAAGCTCGACGAGGCCGGCGTCAGCCGCGCGGCCATCGAGAGCCTTGCCGAGAATTTTTCCGACGGCATCGTCGCGCCGGCCTTCTGGCTCGGTGCCGGCGGGCTGGTCGGTGGTGTCGCCTACAAGGCGGTCAACACCGCAGATTCGATGATCGGTCACCGCACTCGGCGCCACGAAGCCTTCGGTTGGGCGGCGGCGCGCTTCGACGATCTCGTCAACCTGCCAGCCTCACGGCTGACCGCACTTCTCATCGTATTGTCTGCATATCTCGTCAAAGACGCTGATCCGCAACGCGCCTGGCGCGCAGTACGGCGCGATGCCGGCAAGCACCGCTCGCCCAATGCCGGCTGGCCGGAGGCTGCCATGGCCGGGGCGCTCGGCCTGGCACTGGCCGGCCCGCGTGCCTATGGCGGGGTCGTAGTCGAAGACGCTCTCATGGGCGAAGGCGGCAAGCGCGATGCAACCAGTGCAGACATAAGGCGCGCACTCAGCCTCTATCGTATGGCTGACGCGCTGCTGATTGCTCTATTCGCTATCCTGTCGGTGCTGATCCTGATGTAGCGCCGCCAATCGCGAAACCGGTCAGAACTCAATGCCTTGCTGGGCTTTCACGCCCGCCGCGAAATGATGCTTGGTAGACCCCATTTCGGTGACCAGATCTGCTGCCTCGATCAGAGCCGGCTTGGCATTGCGGCCGGTGATGACCACATGCAGCCCTTCGCGCCGGCCTTTCAAAGCCGCGATCACCTTTTCAAGGTCGAGGTATTCGTAGCGCAACGCGATGTTCATCTCGTCCAGCACCAGCAGGCTGATCGATGGATCGGCCATCAGTTCGAGCGCTTTGGCCCACGCCGCTTCAGCGGCGGCAATGTCGCGTTTCAGATCCTGCGTTTCCCAGGTAAAACCCTCGCCCATCGTGTGCCACGAAACACGGTCTCCGAACACCGCGAAGGCGTCTTTTTCGCCGGTGTGCCAGGCACCCTTGATGAATTGGACAACACCAACCCGCTTGCCGTAACCTAGTATGCGTAGCGCCAGGCCGAAGGCGGCCGTCGACTTGCCCTTGCCCGGGCCGGTGTTGACGATCAATAGGCCCTTCTCGACCGTCTTCTTTGCCACCTCAGCGTCCTGCACGGCCTTGCGCTTGGCCATCTTGGCCCGGTGCCGCTCGGCCTCCTTGTCGTCAACAATCTGGTCGTGCGTATTGGTCATGTCATTTCACCTTGAGCGGCAAGCCCGCCACCATGAGAAGCACCGTATCGGCGACAGCGGCGATCCTTTGATTCAAGCGCCCTGCCTCGTCGCGGAAGCGCCTTGCCAAGGCATTGTCGGGCACGATGCCTTGACCCACTTCATTGGAGACGACAAACCACGGCCCGCGCGGTTTGGCCAAAATGTCGGCGAGGCGCGCGCATTCGACCTCGAGGTCATGGTCAGCCAGCATATGATTGGTCAGCCACAGCGTCAGGCAGTCCACCAAAACTGGCCTGTCGCCCGGCAGCGCCTCGATTGCCCCCGCCAGGTCAAGTGGCGCATCGACAGTTAGCCAACCATCGCCTCGGCGGGAGCGGTGGGTGGCGATGCGTTCGCACATTTCATCGTCGTAGGCTTGCGCCGTCGCGATATAGATCCAGGGCCGAGGCAAGATTGCGACCAGTTCTTCACCATGTCTGCTCTTGCCGGAACGGGCGCCACCGATGATGAATGTCAGGCGGTTCATACCGATGATTGTTTCTCCAGATCAGCGCGTTTTCACTAGCCGACAAACGCCGAGACACCAAACCGAATTGCGCTACGGCTCACACCCGTCATTACTACATCGATTTCGGCAGGTACCGCCACGTGATGGCGCCACAGGCCACCATCAGGCAACCCAGCGTGACGAACACCGATCCGAGGCCGAAAAACATCAGCACCACGGAATAGATCAGCGGAGGCGTCAACTCGGAAAAATCCAGATAGGTGCGATATACCGCCGCCATCTGCGGCCGCTCGTAGGAATGAACCGAGCGCATGAAAACGGTCGAGCCGAGCGCGTCGAGCGCGATGGTGAAAAACGCGCCGCACAACAACAGGCCACCCGTCAGCAGCGGCGCCGAAGTACCGACCGCACCGGCAGCGAACAGCGCAATCGCCATGGCAAAGAAAGCCAGGGTCATCGTCGGGCGCGCACCGAAGCGCTTGCCCGCCTTGCCCCAGAAAATCGCCATGAACAGCAACGCATTGCCTGCGGATATCAGCAGGCCACCGGCAATCTCACCTTCACCGGCGATGACCATGAACAGCGGCCCGTAGACGAAAAACGTCGTCCAGAAGCACGATCTCCCGAAAGCGATCAGCCAGGCCAGCCGAAGGCGCGGCTGTGAAATGAAGCGGCCAATATTGGCGAGCGGATTGACGGCGCGGCTCTTGCCAGCCGCAATCAGCGGATTGTCGCTCAGCCGGTAGAACCAGAATAATGCAAGCAGGATCAAGGCAAAGACCGCGACCGCGCCATGCGCTGCGTAGATGCCGAAATGCGTGTAGAATAAAATGCCCATCGTCGGACCGCCGGTCCAGGCAATCATCGACCACGCCATGCGCAGGGATTCCGACCGCATGAAGTCGGTCTTGCGGATGTGGTCCATGATGTAGAGGTTGAGCGTAATCGAAAGCGCGCTCGCCCCCATCACCCTGCACAGCATGCCCAGCATCTGGCCCGCCAGTGTATGCGTGACGAAGAACAACGAACCGAAGGCGAGCAGGCATGCACCTGCCGTATAGACCCAACGCCGCGCAAAGCGCCTTATCAGCACCGGCATGAACAGCGTGACCGTCAGTCCCAGCAGCGAAACCACCGTATAGAGGATCGACACGGTCTGCTCGTTTTGCAGAATCTCGTACGCCTGGATCGGGATGACGCTCGACACGGTGGCGCGGGCAAACGACTCCGTCGCATAGAGCGACGCGAACGTGCGCGCCCCGGCGGGACGCACCGCCGGAAGCCACATCGGATGCCGCACGTGGGTACCCATCAGTTCCTCCGAGGCCGAATCCCTTGGAAGGATTCGCCGTTCAAATCTGCAATCGCCAGTGCCGTGCCAGTAGCAGGAAACCGACGCCCCGAAGCCGAAAAACGAAGCCGACCAAAGGCTTTCTGCCACTGGACCAACCGAATGCCTGCTCCATTTCTGCTGCAGTGGCTTGAACAGCCGTGTTAGAGATCGCCGGGGCCGGCCAGTTCGTAGTGACGAATTGAAACAGGATGCGCATGACCACCGACGCAATCGCAGAGACCGTCAAAGTGCCGAGAAAACGCATCGTGGCCATCGATGCCGCGCGTGGAGCCGCGCTGTTGGCCATGGCGAGCTACCACTTCACCTGGGATCTGGAATTCTTCGGCTATGCCCCGGCGGGGTTGACGGAATTCGGCGGATGGAAGCTTTATGCCCGCGGCATCGCGTCATCGTTCCTGTTTCTGGTCGGCGTCAGTCTCGTTCTGGCCCACGCGCATGGAATCCGTTGGAAAGGCTTCTGGAAACGCATGGCCATGGTCGTGGCCGCGGCACTGGCAATTACCGTTGCGACCTACTTCGCCACACCCAGCGCATTCATCTTCTTCGGCATCCTGCATCAGATCGCGCTGGCCAGCCTGCTCGGCCTTGCATTCCTGCGCCTGCCGGGATGGGCAACGCTGGCTGTCGCCGCACTCGTCATCGCCGCTCACCACTATCTGCGTTCACCGTTCTTCGATCATCCTTCCCTATGGTGGGTTGGTCTCTCTACCATCCCTCCCCGGTCGAACGACTACGTACCTCTTTTCCCCTGGTTCGGCGCCGTGCTGGCCGGCATGGCCGCCACGAAGCTTGCGACCTCCGCGGGCTTGCTGGCGTGGCTGGCCGATCGTTCGCTTTTGCCCGCAGCGCGCCCTCTCGAGTTGGCCGGCCGCCATAGCCTCGCTTTCTACCTTGTCCACCAGCCAGTGCTGATCGCCTGCGTGTGGTTGGCCGCGCAAGTTTGGCCGGCACAGGTCGCAAGCCTCGAGACCGGATTCACGAATTCCTGCGAGGCTTCATGCCTGGAGTTGCGTGATGTCGATTTCTGCTCCCGCTACTGCGTTTGCATGCTCGATGCGCTGCATGGCGACGGCGGCCTCGACAAGTTGTCCAAAGCCGACCAGACTGCCGATTTCAAGCGCCATGTCGGCGATCTCGCGGCTCAATGCACAGCAAGTACCGACAGGGGCATCTCTGGGGGGACAGTGCAATGACGGCAGCAGCAAGATCGAGCGGGATTCCCTGGCCGCCGCTGATTTACATTGCTGCAATCGTAGGCGCGGTCGCGTTGGGGCTGCTCTTCCCGCTGCCGTGGATTGCGGGACCGCTCAGCGACATTCTATTCGCCGTCGGCGGGTTGGCCATTCTGGCGGTGGTGGCGCTATGGGTCACGGCGGTCCGCACCATGGCGCGCGCCAAGACGACACTGAACCCCACCGGCGAACCCAGTCATCTGGTCACCAACGGCCCCTTCGCTGTTACGCGCAATCCGCTCTATCTTGCCAATACGCTTCTGATGATCGGCGTTGGTCTCGTGTCAGGCATCGCATGGTTCATCCTGCTGGCATTTATCGCCGCGTTCGCCACGCAGAAACTGGCCATCGAATTCGAGGAGAAGATGCTTTCAACGAAATTCGGCAAGAAATACAAGGATTATGCAAAGAGAGTGCGGCGCTGGATTTAGAGCATGTGCCGGCAATCGGGCCTGTACTCAGGTGTTGACACCCAGTTCCACCAGCCGCTCGACGCAGGATTCCTCGGCTTGGTCGAGTTCGGCCAACGTATCTTCGAGGTCGCGGCGCTTCTGGCGTAGTTCCTCGCGTTTTTCTTCGATGCGCTTGATCATCAGATTGAGTTGCCCGACCTCTCCGGGAGGTTCCCTGTATATCTGAATGATTTCGCGGATTTCGCTGATAGCGAAGCCGAGCCGCTTGCCGCGCAGGATCTGCCGGATCAGGTGTCTGTCGGACGGCCGAAACAGACGAGTGCGACCGCGCCGAACCGGCTGAACCAGTCCCTCATCCTCGTAGAAGCGCAGCGTCCGCGTCGAGATGCCGAACTCGCGGGTCAGTTCGGTAATCGAATAATATTCCCGCATCGTCACCCCGCGTGTCGAGGCATGTTCGCGTTGAGTATCAACCATGCGCTGCCCCTTTCCGACCACCCCTCGCGTGGTGCAAAGGAATCGCTGCTGTCGCTGCGAGGGCGAAACTTCGCACGTCGCTTACGTAAAAGTCAATTGATGTGCTCAACCTCGGAGTTGATTTGCGCAACCGTCAATTGACCCCGAACCACCATGTCGCCAGTCCGAGAAAGGCGAAAAAACCAACGACATCTGTGACGGCGGTGACGAAAACTGCGGATGCGACCGCGGGATCCGCGCCCAAACGGTCGAGCAACAGCGGGATCAGGATTCCGCCGACTGCGGCGACGAACATGTTGATGATCATCGCCGCGGCAATGATTCCGCCCAGATTGGAATCGCCGAACCAGGTTGCCGAGACAATACCGATCAGGATCGCGAAAATTACGCCATTGATGAAGCCAACGCCCATCTCGCGGCGAATGATGCGCCAAGCATTGTAGATATCCAAATCCTTGGTTGCCAGGGCCCGCACAGTCACCGTCATCGTCTGCGAAGCAGCGTTGCCCCCCATACCGGCAACGATGGGCATCAGCACCGCAAGAGCCACGATCCGCTCGATCGTTTGATCAAACAACCCGATCACCGACGCAGCCAGGAAAGCGGTGAAGAGATTGACCAGCAGCCACGGCACCCGCGAGCGCGATGTCGTCAGGATGGTATCGGACAGTTCCTCGTCGCCGACACCGCCCATGCGCAGCAAGTCCTCCTCGGCCTCCTGCTGGATGACATCGACCACGTCGTCGATAGTCAGGATACCGACCAGACGCTCGTTTTCATCGACCACGGCCGCGGACAGAAGGTCGTACTGCTCGAACTCACGCGCGGCCTCTTCCTGGTCAATCGTGGCCGGGATGGCATGGCGCGTTTCATGCATGATCTCCTCGACCTTTATGGTCCGCTTTGTGCGCAGGATCTGGTCGAGGTCGATCGCGCCAAGCAGCTTGAAGGTAGGGTCGATGACGAAAATCTGGCTGAAACGCTCAGGCAGGTCGTTGTCTTCTCGCAGGTAGTCGATCGTCTGGCCAATGGTCCAGAACGGAGGCACAGCAACAAATTCGGTCTGCATGCGCCGACCGGCCGACTCTTCCGGATAGTCGAGCGACCTCCTGAGCCTGACGCGCTCGGTAAAAGGAAGCTGCGACAGGATCTCATCCTGGTCTTCCTGGTCGAGGTCTTCCAGAATGTAGACGGCATCGTCGGAATCGAGTTCCTGCACGGCCTGCGCGATCTGCTCGTTCGGCAGATTATCGACGATCTCGAGGCGGATTGCCTCGTCCACTTCGGTCAGCGAGGAAAAGTCGAAATCAGCGCCAAGCAATTCGACGAGCGTCCGTCGCTGGTCCGGTTGCAAGGCCTCCAGCAAATCGCCCAGTTCCGACTGGTGAAGGGCGCCGACATCCTGCTTCAACGTCAGGGTGTCTCTGTCGGCAATGGCCGCGCCGATATGCGCCAGGAACGAGCTTAGGATAACGCCATCTTCGCCATAGATGTCGTCACGGGCCGCCTTGGCGGCCGGAGCGCCGGTCGCTGGTTCGTCCTGGCCTTCCAAACATGCCTCGTGGTTGCTTTCGGGGAAGAATTCCCCGTAGGTCTAGAGCAAGTCGGGTCGAAATATCAAACGAAATGACAGTTGGTTATCGAGTAGCTTGTATCTGAAAGCAGCTTCTGACGTCGCCTGAGATTGCCGCATAAGTCTCAGCACGGCCACGATAAAAAACGGCAGGAATGAAAGGCATGTGAGGGCCTGAGTTGCGTTTGCGCTCGTAGCGCCGTTGTCAGGGGCCGGACTCAGCGCCGGCAACCACGCAAAGCGCTTCTGATATTCCGCGAATATTACGACGCATGCCCTTGTTTCGATGGGAGTGATTTGCTACACGCCGCGTGCCGGACCTGTCCGGACCTACCACGTGCGGTCGTGGCGGAATTGGTAGACGCGCAGCGTTGAGGTCGCTGTGGGGCAACCCGTGGAAGTTCGAGTCTTCTCGACCGCACCAAAACTTCCTTCCTTAAATCCTCATATCTAACTGTTATCATTGTGTTTTCTGGCGCATGCAAAAGTTCATCTTGCGCTTCCGGTGGTTTTTGTGCCACTTTTTGTGCCACAGCTTACGCCACAATGGGCGTTGTAACGGGTGCGGCGCGTGACCACAAGCCAGGACGAAAAAGGACCGGATCGGCATCTGGCGAAGCGCGCCGGAAACTACCACTACAAGCGCCGCGTGCCATCGATCGTCGCCCATCTCGACAAGCGCGCACCCGTCGTGCGCCTGTCCCTCAAGACCTCCGATCTGACGCTGGCGCGGCGCAAGCGCGACCTGCTCGAACAGGCCGACGATTCGCTGTGGGCCTCGCTGATCGTCGATGGCGATACCGACCCTGCCCGCCGCCGCTATGAAGCCGCACGCAAGCGCGTCGAAGCTTTCGGCTTCACTTTCCACACCGCCGACGACCTGCGCATGATCCACAATCTCGACGATCTGCGCCGCCGGCTGATGGCCGTCGAGGCCGCCGTGCGGCCGCAAGACGTCGGCATGCCTCTTCTCGGCGCCGTCGACGTGCCACAAACCACAATCAGCAAGGCTTTCGACGTCTACTGCGACGAGATCGTCGCCGACGAACTCGTCAACAAAAGCAAGGTCCAGAAGGATCAGTGGAAGAAGGTCAAGCGGCGAGCGGTCAACAATTTCATCCTGCTGATCAGCGACAAGCCCATGGTCGACATCACCGTCGACGACGCGCAGAAGATCTACCAGCATTGGCTGCACCGCATCGCGCCCAAGAATGGCAAGGCGACGGCCGGCCCCTCGTCGGGCAATCGCGATCTTGGCAATCTGCGCGTCCTCTACAGCGCCTATTTCAAATACCAGGGCGATGCCCAGCGCAAGAACCCCTTCGACGGCTTCGGTTTCTCGATGAAGCAGAAGCGCCCTCGCCCGCCAATTCCGACCGAATGGATCCGCGACAGGATCATGAAGCGCGGTGCCCTCGCCGGTCTCAACGAAGAGGCGCGCGGCATCCTGTTGATCATGATCGAAACCGGGGCGCGGCCCAGCGAAATCGCCAATCTCGAGGAATCGGCCCTCCGCCTGTCGCACAAGGTCCCTTACCTTGCGATCGAGCCGCGCGAGGATCCCGACGATCCGCGCGAGATCAAGACGGAATCGTCGCGGCGCATGGTGCCCCTGATCGGCGTTGCCCTGGCGGCGGCGCAGCGCCACAACAAGGGCTTTCCGAAATATCGCAACCGGGAGAACGAACTGTCGTCAGCGCTCAACAAGTTCCTGCGGACAAACCATCTGTTTCCCAGCCGGGAGCACAAGGTCTATTCGATCCGGCATTCGTTCGAGGACCGGATGAAGGAAGGCGGTTTGGAGGATGAGCTGCGCAGGATCCTGATGGGCCACACCATAGACCGGCCGCGCTACGGCTCTGGCGGATCGCTGGAATGGCGCCGCAAGCAGCTTATGCAGATTGTGTTGCCGTTCGATCCTGAGATCGTATGAGCCTGGCGCGCGCCGCGGCCATCATGGCGTCGGCGTCTTTCTGCTTTTGCAACTCTTCTTCGAGCCACTGCCAGATCGGCAGGAACAGGTGCGCCTTGCGGCCGGCCTTGTCCATGAGCATGGCGACGAGATCGAGGTGACGCTCGATCTCGTCGACCGTGACGGGCGGAAGTTTCCGCGTTGCCCAGGATTGTTGGGATCGTCTCATTTCGTTTCGACCGGCTTGCCGTCCCGCAGCGTGTAAAACGTGTCCGGCTTGATGCCATCGCGTCCTGCGATTCCAGCCCACACATGCACGATGTCGCCGCCCTCGCCTCTTTCCACCAGGAACAAGGCACAGCCATCCTTGCCGCGCGCCTTACCGGCATACCCGGTTGCGGTGGCAGCGCCCCCGGTGCCCGATGCGGTGGCAGCGCCCCAGTAGCCTGATGCGGTGGCAGCGCCCCGGTYGCCCGATGCGGTGGCAGCGCCTCCTTGCTTGCTGGATTTCACCGCCGTTTGCGCTTCAGACGTGTAGTCGCCATCGACGGGCTTTGCGCGATCATTGACCCACTTGACCGCATCGAGGATGAGCTGCGTGAGGCCGATCTCCTTTCCGACAGACAGGATCTCGGCGGCGGTCTTTTCGCCATTGTCGTCAGTGTCCGTCTGGCCGGATATTTCGACCTGGCAGATGCGCGTGCCGGCCGGCGCGTAGTATTGGAAAAGCGCCAGAGGATGGCCGGTGATGACGTGGAAGCCGCTCTTGCAGGCCTTCACCTTCCCTTCGTGGCGATAGGTCTTGCCGACCTCGAACTGGAAAGGCTCGCCATCCGGACAGCAGGTCAAGTCTTCGCGAAAGCCCTTGTAGGCAATGGTGGTTGCGGCGACGGTTTCGGCGGCAGCATTCTTGGCGCGAGCCATGATTGAACCTTTCAAAAGAGGGAATCGGTGGCCGGCCTTGCGCAGGCCGGGCAAGTGTGGGTGTAGCGCTGGGGTTTGGAGGTGCCGGCAAGGCGCGGCCTGGCGCCGAAAAGATCGGACGTGTCCTTCCGGTCAGCGTCCGGCTTCGCCTGGCGGATCAGCCAGCCGGCCGTCTTGGCGTCCGACACCATCACCGCGAAATCCTCGTCGGCGTAAGTGTTCGGGTAGCTGGCGGGGCACGTGTCGCAGCAGATCTGGTTGCGGTTGTCGGCGCGCTCGATCATTGGAACGGCACCTCGCGTCGCTGGGGCATGCCGTTGTGTTCGCGGTCATCAAGCTTCCGTCCGGCGGCAGACTTGCCGATCGGATACATCGTCATGGGCTTGGCATGCCTCAGAAAGGCGTTAGGCGCGAGAGCGTCGTGCCGGCTACCATCCACATGCAAGACATGAGAGGTCTTGATTTCGAAGCGCCCATAAATGTCATTGAGGGTATGCTGATCCTCGCCCGCGCGCGCCACGCGGACCGGCTTAAAGCACCCGTCGACTTGTTCTTCCGACATCGCGCATATCGGTGCCCATGATCCCCATTGCTTGAAAAAGAACGGGACACCGGCGGCGGCGCACTGGTCGCGTATCGAGCGTGCCCAGTCGGGATGCATGGGCCGGGCATCCCGACCGCTCTCGCCGCCGACGATGATCCAGTCAAGGCCAGATCGACCTTTCTCCCAATCACCCTTGCCGCGCTGGCAATTGTGCAAGGCTGGATAGCCTTTGTCACACCACGCGCAGTCGCCCCAGCACTCGCTGTCCAGTGCATTTTCACCATACCAGGCTTGTTCAAAGTCGATCGCGCCTAGCAACGGTTCTGCCGAAACGAAACGCACGGCAGACGGCGTGGCGAGCAGCGCTGGAATGCGCTCGTTTGCGCGCTGCTGATCCTCGGCTGAAACGCCGAGCCAGACATTGGGGAGCGGCCATTGATCAAGATGGACGCGAGGCCACGACGGCATCAAGCCAGGATCCGCAATGCCCGGCGCGATTAAAACGACATTCGCAACGCCGGTGACAGCCCAATCGCAAGCGAGTTCATAGATGCGCCGCTTTGTGTCGTCGGAGGCAAGATAAGCGCGCATCCTGGCCGCGCGCTTGGTCAGCACCTGGAAGGTGTGCTGGGGCGCCAGCGCCATGACGGCAAAGACACGATCAATCCATTCGTCCGGCACGCTCTCGTGAAACAGGTCACCATGGGCGCAGACGAAGATCATGCGCGGTGATTTCCAGCGCAGTGGCTGGTCGAGCCATTGCTCGTTGAAGCGGACTTCGCCGGTCCACACCGGCCCGGCCTTGCTGTCGCGCGTGAGGCCTTCGCGGCTCGGATGATGCTGCAGCCGGGTGCCGGCGAGCTTCATGGCGTAGCAGTTGGTGCAGCCGGGCGAGACGACGGAACAGCCGGTGACCGGGTTCCACGTGGCGTCGGTCCATTCGATGTGGGAATGGTCAGCCATTGTTTGCAGCCTCCGGAATGCCTTCGGTGAGGCCCTGCATGGCGCGGTCGTAACCGTGCTTCAGCGCCACAAGCATCTCGTGGCGGACCTTGCGTTTGCCGGCGGCGGTGAATGCCTGTGCATTGACCGTGGCCAAGGCCGACCCGATCGCGGACCACAATTCGAAAACTGTTTCGACCGGCGGCAATTCCTGCTCGGTTTCAGCCGTGTTCAGCCCTTCGATCATGGCCACGGAAACCAGTTCGAACAGGCGCGCCCATACCTTCTGGTTCGGGGTCAGTTCCGATAGGTGGCGGGTGTTGTCGATCAGTTCCCTGAATTGCTCGTAGCCGTCGGCAAAGCCGGGTTCGATCAGTGATGCGAGGGTGCGGGGGCGCTCAGCCATTGTCGTCATCCCCATAGCGATATGTTGGGATCGGACCGTCTACCGGCTCGCCGGTTTCGAGGTCTACGGTCGGGGATCCTTCCAGACAGGCGGCATGGCAGATGCCAAGATCGATGTCGCTGGCGCAAAAGTCGTCAGCCTTGAATGGTTTGAGGCAGATGGGGCAGAGGTGAGCCATCATCGCGCTCCGAACCAGAGCGCGGCGATGCCGATCAGGGCGATGGCGCACAGGCCTGCGACCTCGATCCGCCGGAACAATGGCGGCTCCGTGATGCCGGCCGGCGCATGGTCGAGCGGCGCCCCTGCCCTCGGATTGATGGCGGGGCAGTCGATGCTGACCATATCCGCCGGGCAACCGCAGTACGGGTGGTAGGGGCAGGACGTGCGCAGGTCGCTCATGCCAGCACCGGCAGCCAAAGCGCCACGGCGCACAGGAATGTGCCCATGGCAAGGAAGCTGAAAAGGTCGCGGGCCATGTCAGCCGATCCTGCGCTCGGCCAGCCGGTTGGCGCGGTCACGCGCGGCGGCGACGTTGTCTTCCGTCAGCTCGGCGCGGGTGAAGCCGCAAAGCGCGAGCGCCTGGGCGTCGACGATCCTGTTGGCGCCGGTGATTTCCAGCATGGCGTCGGCCAGGCGTTCGGTGAGCGGGCGGCGGGCGGAAAGCTTCGTTGCGCGCTCATCGGCAATGGCGGCGTGAGCGGCGGCGGCGGTCTCGGGCCGGGTTTCGAACTGCAGCATGACATTTCTCCATCGCGGAATTGCGATGGTCGAAAAGGTAGGTGATACTTACCTACAATGTCAACTATAAATAGTAGGCAATTCCTACGATACGATTGTCGCGGCAAGGCGTGGCGTGAAGATGCCCGAATCATTTGTGCTTGTTTTGTTCTTATTATCGAGTCATGGTCTGGGTGAAGCTGCAGTGCCTGGGGGTTTTCATGCTTACGTATTTTGTCGTGCAATCCTTCGACCGCACGAGGTTGGGGTTTTTGGTTCCAGATATTCCCGTGCAAGCGCAGGATCGAGCTCATGCGTTGCGCTTGGCTGATCGTCTCGCAGGAATGAAATCCGGGGTGATTGCCTTCAGCAGGACTGGCGATCCATCAATTGGCGAATTTGAGGATGCAGTGGTGATTGCCAGCTACGGTGAGGTTCCAGCGCTTGAAGGTGAATTGGCAATCGCGTCCTAGCGTGCGTTGTACTTTCCGACTACCCGGTGGCAGACAGGCCAGTCAATTCTGCTTTCTGAAAATTCATTGGAAGGCTTGTATTGTTCGAGCCTCCACTCACGATCATTTATACCAATGAGCCGCTTGATGATTGCCTGTGCTTCGCCGCGTTCCTTGGGTGGCGTGTGATAAAGGACAACATCAGTGTCTCGGTGCGCCGGAAGATTGGGATTCACCAATGCGGTGTCACCTGGCCAGTAGGCGGGGATCATCGAATCCCCGGAGACAAGGATGCCGTAGCCGCCTTTGACGCTCTGTAGGGCTGCCGGCCGCTTTACATAATCGATCGCCTCGAAGGAGATCAGCATATGTCCATCTCCGCCCATCGCTGCGGCATAAACCGGCATGTCCCGGGCTCCAATGAGCTCGTTGCCGGGGATTGCGCGAGATCGAGGATCTCCAGGAAGTGATTTGACCTCCACCGCGATTGGAGGTGCGCCCTTACGCTCAATGAGAAAATCTACGGACGTATCCAAGAATCCAGCAAGGTCGCCGATCTTGGAGACTTCCGGTTTCGTCTTATCGCTTTCCCATTGGGTTACCGACACGCGAGATATCCCGAAGTGAGCCGCAACTTCGCTCTGTGTGCGCTTGGCAGCCTTGCGAGCGTATTTGATACGCGCTCCAAGCGTTTCGATGTCGTCAGATGTCATGCTACAATTGTAATTGTTGCTTACTTTTTTTGCACCTACCTTTTGGCTTGACAATGTAGGTAGGTATAACTTACCCATGTCACCCATGATCGACCTCGTTCAAAAGGGTGCGGAAATTGTAGGCGGGCTGGGAAAGCTCGCCGATGGTTTGGGCATCAAACATCAAGCGTTCTATTCCTGGAAAAAAAAGGTTCCTGCGGAACGGGTCCTCGATTTCGAGAGACTTACGGGAATACCTCGTCACGACATTCGCCCCGATCTGTATCCGAAGGAGGCCGTTGAATGAGAGCGGCAACCTTCGACCGTGTGCTTGCCGATCGCGGCCTCGCCGCCGTGCGCCAGATGAGCGCGCAAGGCTTGCCCATCCTGCCGCCACCGCCATTTGCTTCCGCGCAGGGCCCCCAAGACCCTGACCGCGTGGGCGCCGCCGAGGTCGTGGGTGCCTCGGCGGCATTCCATCACTTCACCGAATCCGGCCCTGCACAGCCGGATACGACCGCGCCGGTTTGCCCCCCAAGCCCTTCCGCCGGCGCGGTCACGCTTTCCGACCATGCCATGATCCTTTTGCGCGCGATCTCCGCTTACGAGCAGATCGACGATGCGACGGCGCTGACCATGGCATTGGCAACCCATGCCGCGAAGATCGGCGCCGGGCCGCTTGCCCGCGCCTGCCTCGATCAGATCGAGCGGCATGGCGGTTCCCGCGAATACTCTGGCGAGCGAGTGGACGGCGGGGCCGGCGGCGTTGATGCCGGCTCCGCACGCTTGCTGCCGAAGGCCGATACCAGGAGCGGCGGACCATGAGAACATTTGCTTGCGGGCCTCCATGACCATCTGACCCCCGCACACTGAATCTTTCTGACCATTCCCGCCACGGGAAACGACGCTGGGATTTCCCGGCGTGGGAAGCTTTTTGCCTTTCGAGGAGGCTGACATGGTGCCCAATGCCAACGCCCGACATTTCCTGCTCAAGGCCAAACAACGCGATCTGATCGCCGCTGTCGGCGGCATCGAGCGCGCCGCGGCGATCTGTTCTTTCGGCAAATCCACGGTCGGGCGCTGGGCCAATGCCGAAAGCCCCGAACTGATGCCGCTGGAGGCGGTGTTCGCGCTGGAGGAAGAGTGCTGCCGCTTCGACATGAGCGAAGCAATAGCCGGCGCACGTGGGCGGCGCTTTGCCGAAACCGAAGTTTCGGCCTCCGACAATGTGTCTGTCATGGCCAGCCACGCCGAAGCCGTGGTGCAGATGGGCGAATTGATGACGGCCGGCGCGTTGGCCTTTGCCGATGGCAAGCTGACGCCGGCCGAGGCAAACCAGATCGACAAGGCGTTGGCGTCTGTCGAGCGCTCGCTTGCCGACTACCGCAAGGTGGTGGCCAGCGTGCGCGGCCACGGTGGACTTTCGATCATCGGGGGCGCGGCGTGAGATTCGGGCTTGCTTCTTCCGCACTCGGTTTCGACGAGCGCTGCTTCCGCTTTTCGGTGCGCTGCGACCGCGACATGAGCACGCGCATAGAGGCGGCGGCACGCAAGGCCGGCGTTTCGCCGACGACCTTCGTCCAGCAGCATTTCGATACGATCTTCGACGATCCCGCCGACGAGACGGGCTTCGTTCCCCAGAAATTCGCGCGCCACCACAATGTCAGCGTGCAGGCGGCGCGCCTGTGGCAGGCCATGGCCACGCAAGCTTCTGCCGATCGCACCATCACCGGCGCCGCCCGCGAGTTCTGTGCGGCCGCGAAAGTCAGCCAAGGCCGCGCCAGCGAGCATCTGGCCGAACTGGTGACCGCCGGACTGGTCACCGTGCTGCGCAAGCCGGTGAGCGCGCAGGCCGGGCGGTATCGGATCGAGCGCGGAGGGGCGAAGTGATCCACTCCGAAACCGAAGCTCTCAAATGGCTTGCCGATCACGGCGGTGACGGTGTCTTCGCCGGCCGTGACCATCAGGCGCTGCTCGCTCGTGGCGAAACCGCGCCGTTCATGCGCTCGACCTGGAACGCACTCGCCAGTCAAGGCCTTGTCGAATTCTACGGCAAGCGCCGCTGCCGCCTCCCTCAACCTGAAAGGAACCCGTCATGAGCCGCGTCCTGCGCTCCTTCCGTGAAATGCTCGGCCTTCTGTCGCGTGGCGACTTCTCGCGCCATTGCGACACGCTCCTCAACGAAGCCATCGACGCGCTGGAGGCCTGCCCGGCCGACAAGTGCAAGGCGGAAATCACCGTCAAGATCACGCTCGATTTCGAGCTTGGCCGCGTCGACATCAAGGCGGACGCTAAGTCCAAGCTGCCCGACACCGTGAAATTCATGAAGACGCCCTTCTGGGCAATCGACGGGCTGCTTTCAGTCGAGCATCCGAACCAGATCGACATGTTCCAGGCGCCGCGTTCCGCGCCCCGCGAGGATGTCGGCGACGAGGCCGAGACGGCCTGACCCTCCACCCCAGCCCTGAAAGGAAACGGCCATGGCCGATCAACAGAAAGTTCCGCTCGATGCGCACGGCATCGAACTCATCACCGCTCTGGCAACCGAAGGCGTTGCGCCCGCCACGGTCAACATCACCACCGGCGGGCTTGGCGAGGGCCTGCCTTCGTCTGTTCCTGTCGCTTTCGACCGCAAGGCGCAGGCCTTCCGTTCGCTTCGGCCCCTGATCGAAGAATTCCGGACGGACCCGGCGCGGCGCAAAGGTACGGCCGAGGTCGACACGCTGCAAAGCTTCATCAGCCTCATCAACCGGCACAAGGATGAGCGCAGCGCCCTGTTCGGCAAGACCTCGTGGCCCGAGCCGAAGCTGACCGCCGTGCTGAACTACGATTCAGCGGAAGGGGCGGCACGCTCGCGTGACCATCGCATCGTCTACGCTTTCCCGCTGACGGAAGAATTCAAGGCGTGGGTGGGCATGAACGCCAAGCCCATGGAACAGGAAATTTTCGCTGCCTTTCTCGAAGAACATGCCGCCGAACTGGCAGCGCCGACGGATGGGGAACGCTCCGAATACGAACGGCTTTTCAATGAGAAGATGGCTACTCCTTCGGAGGTCGTCGCACTCTCGCGCCATCTTGAAGTGTTCGTTGCCGCCCGTGCCAAGCAGGGCATCCGCCTGCAGACCGGCGAGCGCGTGGTCGAGTTTTCCGAGGAACACCAGAACGCCAAGGGCGAGACCGTCATTATTCCCGGCATCTTCATGGTGTCGGTGCCTGCCTTCATCGACGGCGATGCCGTGCGCATTCCGGCGCGGCTGCGCTATCGCATTGCGGGAGGCGACATCAAGTGGTTCTACCAGCTCTATCGCTGGGAGTACTATCTTCGCGAACAGGTTGGCTATGACCTGAAAACGGCAGCGGACGAAACCAAGCTGCCGGCCTTCGAAGGCGCCCCGGAAGCCTGATGTCCGGCGCGCTCGCCATAGCCGACGATACCCTGCCGTCTCTTGTGAAAGAGGCGGCGGCGGTGCTTGCCGGCGCGGCAAGCGCTGCGGAAGTGTTGTCCGCGCATGACATGGCGACGACGATCTACGACGCCGCCAAACGCGCCGCCCGCCTTCAGAAAGCGAAGCGGGCTCATGATGAGCTGATCAACGCCACCTATCGTGTCCAGGCGGATTCGCTGGAGATTGAAAGTCTCGCGAAAAGTCGCCTGGCAATGGAATTTGACGCGGCGCGGCCGGCGAGCGCCGCGAAAGGCGGGCGTCCGAAAACCGTTCCGGACGAGAACGGTTTTACCGCCGAGGAAGCAGGGCTTACCCGAAAGCAGGTCCACGAAGCGCGCCAGATGCGCGATGCCATCGCTTCCAACCCGACTGCCGTGCGCGATGCGCTGGACGATATACTCGCCAATGGCGACGAGCCAACGCGCGCTGCTCTGAAGCGGGCGATCCAGCCGGCGGTGAACTCCATTCGCGCCGAGGTGCAAGCCGAGAAGAAGGAACGCCGACAGGCTCGTGAGATAGAGCTTGGCACGCGCCAAGTCGCACTGCCCGAAAAGAAATACGGCATCATCGTTGCCGACCCCGAATGGCGGTTCGAACCCTATTCGACGGAAACCGGCATGGACCGGTCAGCTGACAATCACTATCCGACCTCGGACGTTCTCACCATCATGCGCCGCGACGTCGGCGCCATCGCTGACAAGGATTGCGTTCTCTTCCTGTGGGCAACGGCTCCGATGCTGGTCGAAGCGATCTGCGTGCTCGACGCATGGGGCTTCGCATGGATCGAGCGGGATGCCGCAACCGGGTTCCTTTCGCCGAACAAGGCGCATGCGCGCTACGTCACCAACTTCTGCTGGGTCAAGCAAAAGATGGCTGGCGGCTACTGGAACCGGGGCAAGCATGAGCTGCTGCTCGTCGCGACGCGCGGCAAACCGATCGCCCCGGCGCAGGGCGATCAGCTCAAGAGCGATTTCGACGGTGCCGCGCATGCTGCTGACGCCACCGGCCATTCGGCCAAGCCGGAAGATTTCATGGCGTGGATCGACGCCAACTGGCCGAACACGCCGAAGATCGAACTCAACGCCCGCCGCGCCCGAAAGGGTTGGGATGCGTGGGGGCTGGAAGCGCCCGAAGCGGTGCCGGCATGAACGCACCGCTTGCCATGCGCGAACCTTCCGGCATCCGCGAATTGCTGGACGTCAATCCCGTCGCCGGGGCTATCCGTTGTGGAACGCGCCGGTTCTGGACGGGTCGTGAAGAAAAGCTGTTGCGGCAGCATTACCCTTCCGGCGGTGTCTCGGCATGCCTCGCTGTCCTGCCCGGACGCACAGCCTCGTCGATCTACAACCGCGTCGGCATTCTCGGCCTGCGGATGCCGGGGAACGATGGCAAAGTGCATGAACGGCAGCACTGGCAAACCACCGACCAGATCGACGCCATCATCATTCGCACTTACCAGACCAAACCCGACAAGCGCGCCGTGCAGCATTGCGCCCAAGTTGTTGGTCGACCTCGCTGGTGGGTTTCGAAACGGGCGCTAAAGCTCGGCCTTGTCGCGCCGCGATTCAAAGAACCGGTATGGAGCGAAGCAGAAATCGGGGTCGTCACCGACCAGGCACACAAGAATCCGAGAACGATCCAGAAAGCTTTGAAGCGTGCGGGCTATGCGCGCACCGAAACGGCCATTGTCGTCAAACTGAAACGGCTTGGCGCCGATCGCGCTGATCCCGACCATCTGAACGCCAATCAATTAGCCTCCGTGATGGGCGTCGACCGCAAGACGGTCGGCAGCTGGATCGCCAAAGGGTGGCTCAAAGCCAAGCGGCGTGAGGCGACATCGCTGGACGATTTCTGGTGGATCCACCGGAAGGATGTTCGCCGCTTCGTCATCGATAATGTCGCGGCGGTCGATCTGCGCAAGGTCGAGAAATTCTGGTTCGTTGACCTGTTGGCAGGGAGGGACGGATGACGGCGCGGCCCGACTTCTCGCCTGCCATGCTGTCGTTCTTCCTGCGCGCCCGCGCAGTGCACGCGCATTGCAGCCGCCCGCCACGTTCGCGCCTTATGCAAGCGACGGTGACGCGCGAAAAGGCTGGCTGGCGCAAGCTGGCCAAGCTCACCAACACGCAAATCGACCTTGCCTGGATGGGGGGGCTGAACCGGGCTGCGCCTCGCGCCGCACTTTGGGCTGTGTTGGGGCGGTTCCCATCCGACCACGGCATCGTTCTCACCGACGATGGAGGGCAGCATGGCTGAGGTGTGCTTCGCCGACTTCGCCACCGCCTTGCGTCGGCGTCTCGATGTGTTGGGTTATTCCCTGCGCCATGCCGAGGAAAAGTGGCCCGCTACCGACCGTGCCATGCTGTCGCGCGCGGTGAACGCCAAGCCGCTTTCAGCCGGCAACTATCTGCTGCTTTGCGAGATGGCCGGTTTCGATCCCTACCAGTTCATGGAGCGCGGGAAACGCAAGCGCGTGACCATGAAAACCATTGCAAATCATATGGTTACACTGCCTGTTCAACGTGAAACGGAGGGCATTTAATGGCTCGTATCTATCTCGCCTCGTCTTGGCGAAACCCTCATCAACCTTGGATAGTCGATCTCCTCCGGCAGGCCGGACATCATGTTTATGACTTTCGAAACCCGCCCCATTCGACGGGCTTCAAATGGGATGACATAGGGCTTCAGGTTCCCTGCACAGCGGAGGAATATCGTTCCGCCTTGCTTTCCCATCCGAGGGCCGCGCAAGGTTTCAACGCCGACTTCAGCGCTATGCGTTGGGCTGACACTGGACTGCTTGTTCTTCCGTCTGGTCGGTCTGCTCATCTGGAGCTTGGCTGGATGGCTGGTGCTGGCAAGCGCACCCTCATTCTGACGCAGGACAATGAAGAGCCGGAATTGATGGCGCTGCTTGCAGATCAAATCTGCATCAGCCCGGAAGAAGTGCTGGCTGCGCTGGCATGACCGATTCCATGATCCCCATCATCCGACAACTGCATGACGCGGACGGTGATCAAGCGCGGGCGCGCGTGCTGTTGGCAATGCCCGACGCCATCCTGTTCAAATATGCCGGCACGCTAGGTGATGCCTGCCAACGCGCACAGTTCGCTGCTGGCGCGGAATTCGTGCATCGCCGTATCGTCATCATGAAAGCCGTGCGCGGCCCGGATGGACTTCTGCCTGAGCCGATCCGCGATGATTTCGAAGAGTATCGGGCGGCATTGGCTTCCTTCGCGCAGGGAGGCAGTCATGGCTGACCCCGCCCTGCGCCAACTCGACCGCGACCTGCCGCGCATCGACATGCGTTCTCCCCAACTGCGGGCAAAGCAGCGCGCGCACCATCTGGCGAACGCGCCGACAGACCAGCAGATCGAGCGCAGCAATGCCGAGAAATATGCCCGCGCGCTGATCCGCGCAGCGCGTGAAGAACGCGCCAGGCTGGTTACTGCTGCGCGCGCAGAGGCTTCCGGCCTGATCGAAGCCGCGCGCGCCGACGCCGGCCGGCTGGTCGAGGATGCCAGGACCGAAGTGGGCAAGCTGGTTTTCGACGCCCGCACCGAAGCCAATCTGCTTGTTGCCAGTGCCGAACGCGGCATTGCCGACTTGCCGCCGCTGCCTTCGGTTGCCGCCATCATCCGCGACACGGCGGAACGCACCGGCGTGCATGTCAGCGACATTCTCGGGCACCGCATGGCGCGGGGCATCGTTGCGGCGCGGCGCGAGGCGATGGCGGCCGCCTACCAGCAGCGGCCCGACCTTTCCCTGCCGCAACTCGCCAAGCTTTTCGGCGGGCGCGACCACACCACGATCCTGCACGCGGTGCGCCGTGCCGGTGTCTATCGCGGGAGGGTGAAGTGAGCCTGCTCAACTTCGAACCGAAACTGGCGCAACCCGACCTGCCGCCGATGATCATCGACAGCTTCGCCGGTGGCGGCGGGGCCTCGACCGGCATCGAAATGGCGTTGGGCCGTTCGCCCGACATTGCCATCAACCACAATCCGGCGGCCCTTGCCCTGCATGCGGCCAACCATCCCGACACGCTGCACGTCTCGGAAAACGTCTATCATGTCGACCCGCTCGACTATCTCGCCGGCCGGCATGTCGGGCTGGCGTGGTTTTCGCCCGACTGCAAGCATTTCTCCAAGGCCAAGGGCGGCAAGCCGGTCGAGCGCAATATCCGCGACCTCGCCTGGATCATTCCCGGCTGGATCGAGCGCATCCAGAAGAGCGGCGGGCGCGTCGACGTCGTCATCCTCGAAAACGTCGAGGAATTCCGGACATGGGGGCCGCTGGTCGAAACCGATCGCGGCCTGATGCCCGATCCGGAGACGCGCGGGCATACGTTCGAAAAATGGTGCAAGCAGCTGCGCCGGCTCGGCTTCAAGGTCGAGTGGCGCGAGTTGCGGGCCTGCGACTTCGGCGCGCCGACGATCCGCAAGCGCCTGTTCCTGATTGCCCGCAGCGACGGCCAGAAGATCGTGTGGCCGAAGCCTACGCATGCTCCGTCGAGCGTCAGCGAGGATGGTATCGTCACCGCTTGGGCCAAGGGTCATGGACTGACCCTCAAGGACCTTCAAGGCATCAGCCCCTATCGCACCGCGGCTGAAATCATCGACTGGTCGCAGGTGTGCCCGTCGATCTTCGACACGTCGGACGAGATCATGACCAAGCACGGCCTGCGCGCCGTTCGCCCGCTGGCCAGCGCCACCATGAGCCGGGTGGCGCGCGGCGTGAAGCGCTACGTGCTGGACGCCAAGCGGCCGTTCCTTGTCGACGTGGCGCATGGCGAGGTTTCGCCGTCCGGCGTCAAGCGTTGGGGCAAGGGCTTCCGCTCGGTCGACGATCCGCTTTCCGTAGTGACGGCGGGCGGCATCAACCATGCCGTGGTCGCGCCGTCCGTCATCCGCTTCAACACCGGGGCAACGGGCCACGATGCGCGCGAGCCGTTGGCGACGGTGACCGCCAACAGCTTCAAGAAGCGGCCTGGCGGGGCTGCGCCTCTCGGCATAGTCGCGCCAGTGCTGTCCTATGCCCAGCAAGGTGGCGCGAACCGTTCGGTCGAGGATCCCGTCCACACCATCACCGCCAGCAAGAAAGACCAGAACGCGGTCATCGCGCCGACGCTGATCCAGATGGGTTATGGCGAGCGTGAAGGACAGGCGCCGCGCGTTCTGGATGTGGAAGCTCCGCTCGGCACGGTCGTTGCTGGCGGCATCAAGCACGCCATCGCGGTGTCGACGCTCGTCGGTTGCGGCGGCAGGGCTGGCCAGAGCCGACCGCGCGGAGGCAATGAGCCGACCGCGACCATCACCTCTAAGGCCGATGTGTGTGTCGCCGCGGCATTCCTCGCCCAGCACAACAACGACGGCCGGCGCGATGGCGGCGTCAATCCCGGCCGTCCGGCCGACGAGCCTCTGTCGACCATCACCGGCACGCCGCAGCAGGGCGTGATCGCCGCCTTCGTCTCTCGCCAGTTCGGCACTTCGACCGGCCACGGGCTCGACGAGCCGACGCACACGGCGACCGCCGACGTCAACAAGTCGATGCTGATCGCGCCGCACCTGATGACGATGCGCAATGCCGGCAAGCCATTCAATGGGGCAGACGAGCCGACCCACACCATCACCGCAGGCGGCGCGGGATTGAGCCTCGTCGCCCCGTTCATGCAAAAATACTACGGGACCGGCGACGGTGCGCGCCTCGACGAGCCTGCCCATACCGTGACGGTGAAAGACCGTTTCGGCTATGTCGAGGGCGAGTTGCAGCCCGAACTGCTGACCGAGGCGCAGATCACCCGCGCCCACCAGGTGGCCGACTTCATGCGCGCGCACGGCTTCTGGGACGAGCGCGAGTTCGTCGAGGTCGAGATAGACGGCGTGACCTTCATTGTCGTCGATATCGGCATGCGCATGCTGACGCCGCGCGAGCTGTTCTCGGCGCAAGGCTTTCCGCCCGGCTACATCATCGACCTCGATTTCGAGGGCAAGCCGCTGCCGAAATCGGTGCAGATATCCTGCTGCGGCAACTCCGTGTCGCCGCCGATGGCGGCAGCGCTGGTCGCCGCCAATTGCGGCTACCTGGCGCGCTTCAGGGAGGCGGCGGAATGAACGACACCGCCCGCCTTGCCATGATCCGCGCCCGGCTTGCCGCCATCGCGCCGGGGCAATGGTCGCGCGTCCATGACGGCGACGGCTGCTTCGTCGAGGCGCGCGGGCCGATGGGCGAATTGTCGCCGGTGCTGCGATTCAATCCCGGCGCATCCGACGACGAGATCATGCTCGTGGTCGATCTGCCGGAAACGCTGGTCTTCCTGCTCGGCTTGGTCGACAGGGCCATTGCCAGGCTCAAGCCGCCGGTTCGGCAAGATGTACAGCGCGGCGAGGCGCAGGCGCGCGACCCGAAAAACTTCGCCGCCGAGTGCGGCATGAAGTGCCAGGACCCTTCGTTCAAGGTCTTCCTCGAGGAACGGCACGGGCTGGAGCGCCCGCTGACCGACGAGCGCGTGGCGCAGAAGGTGCGCGGCCTGATGGGCGTGACGTCGCGCCGGGAACTCAATGACGGCGGCAGGGCAAGCGAAGCGTGGCGGCAGCTGCGCGGCGAATTCGACGCATGGTTGAGGGCGGGACGATGAGCTTCAAACTCGTAGAAGCCGACTTGAGTGACCCAGTGGTTCTGAACGTCGCGAATCTCTTTGTCTTATGGGGACAGGATGAAGGCACCATTCCTGCCGATCGTTGCCCAATAGACGAAAACGAAGAAGCGATCTTCGCTTGCGTCGACGCA
Organism: Mesorhizobium sp. Root157; assembly: GCF_001427385.1. Taxonomy (GTDB): domain Bacteria; phylum Pseudomonadota; class Alphaproteobacteria; order Rhizobiales; family Rhizobiaceae; genus Mesorhizobium. The sequence goes on along the minus strand of NZ_LMGJ01000034.1, from coordinate 72,473 downwards.
CCCGTTGAAAACGGCATTGTCGGTGGTGCGATATTCTATCAGCCGGAGGGACACGACATGCTGTTCCTCGACATTCTGTATGTCTCGCCCGTCGACCGTCGAAAGGGCATTGGTGGCGCGCTTGTACGCCGGATATGTGCCATTGCGGCTGAACGTGGCCTTGCGAAAGTGGAGTTCGGAACGCTGGTGACAAACCAGCGAATGCAGGCGCTTGGTCATGCGCTTGGATTTGCCGACTATGCGCTGATGATGAATTGCCGGCTCGACACGAAGGGCGCGTCATGAGCGGGCCGCGTCTCTCCATCATTCCGGCGCGCGCCGCCACGGATCCTGCGCTCAAGCCGCGTGATCTACAGGTGCTTTGCGTGCTGGGGCGTCATACCGACGATCTCGGCTGGTGCCGCAAGAGCCAGGTGAAGATGTCCGAGGAAATGGGCTGCGCGCGCTCCACCGTGTTCGAGGCGGTCGAGCGGCTGGTGAAGGCCGGCTATCTGGAGCGTTATGTCCAGGAGGAGCAGAGCGGCCGTGACAGCCCGCATGTCTACCGCGTCATCCTCGACCCGAAACATGCCGATCCGGGTTCGGTTCTCGATGCCGATTCCGACGCGCTGGACCCCTGCCGACAGGTCGGCACCCCTGCCGGTATATCGGCACCCCCTGCCGGTCCAGAACCGGCACCCCCTGCCGGTCCAGAACCGGCACCTAAGAACGACCCTTTCAGAACGACCGATTCAGAACGGGGAGAAAAAGCGCGGACGCGCGACGAGGATCAGAAAGCAGTCGAGCGGTGGGTGAAGCGGACACATCCCGCCTGGCCGAGCTACGTTTCCGACAGCGTGCCAAAGGCGGTCGCGTCGGCAATGGCGCTGACGCCGGATGAACGCGAGACGGCCGCCGAACGCATGGCCGACTATCTGGCCAGCGCCAAGGTGGGCGGTCGCACAGTGATCTGCACCTTTGCGGTCTATCTGGCCGAAAAGCGCTGGGAGAAGCTGCCGCCGCCGGTGGCCAGGCCACAGGCTCCGGATGACTATGCCCCGCCATTCGGGCCGGTGTGGGGCGCGTTCGTGGTCGAACGGCTGCTCGGAGGCGCACATACCGATCACGTCGATCAGCTTTACCGGTTGGCGCGTCTCGGTCGGGGATATCGCTTCGGCGAGCGGTTTCAGACCCTCAAGCCGCTGATGGAGGCGGTGCCGGTCGGATCGGCTGTGTTCGAGGGATGGCGCGTCGAGTTCGAGCGCCGCGCATGGCCATGGATACCGGATCCCGGAGATCAGCGCGTTGTGTACTTCCCGGCCGGCGGACCGGAAGCGTTGGATGCGTTCGAGGCGGCGGTGCAGTCACCTGGTAGTCAGGTCCACGAGGCGGCGGAATGATGGTGGTGAGGCCGGATATCAGCGAGCGCGAGGCAGCGGCCCTCCTGAGGGCGCGCCGTAAGGCCGAATTGGTGCAATGGCTGCGAAGGGAAGCGGCCTCATGCGACGGCGTCATGGCCTGGTATGTGGCGCGCACTCGCTGGCGTGCTGATTCGGTCGCGGTCGATCTGCGCGATGCCGGAATCGATGCGGTCTGCCCGATCGAGCGACGGTGGAAGAGGTATCCGCGCTCGAACCGCCGCTATTCTGTGGAAATTCCGTTGCTCGGAAATCATGTGTTCGTGCGGCTGCTGAAGGCTGAAAGCGCATGGGTCGGCGTGATGTCATTCGAGGGTATAGACTGCCTGCTCGGGACGGGCGAAACGCCGGTGCCGGTCACCGATAAGGAGATGGCTAAGGTCTTCGCATTGCTTACGATTTCGCCTGACGACAAGGTTGAGCGCGCGACTGGTCTGGCGATAGGTGACACGGTGCTGCATCCGGTCGGATTGATGGCTGACTTGCGTGCTACGGTCGTTGAGATCGACGCTGAGAAACGGGAGGCGCTGATCTCCACGATGCTGTTCGGGCGCGAGATTGCCACGCGATGCGGTATTGACGATCTCGAAAAGCTGGCATAGCGATTCACACCATCGAACTGCCCGGAGACAGGCTGCACCGCTGAGAGCGCCCTCCACCTCTGATCCGTGACAAGGCAAGAGCCAGCCGCCCGGATCGCAGTGCGGAAGCATACCCACAATGAACGAACAGCAGCGGTCGCAGCAGCGCGACGCAACACAGCCTTGGCGTGCCTGGTACAAGACCAGCCGATGGCAGAAGCTCAGATGGTCCGTGTTGGTGCGTGACCTGTTCACCTGTCAGATGGCAGGATGCGGACGGATCGAACCGAACACATCGCTGCTGGTCGCTGACCACAAGCAGCCGCACCGTGGCAACGAACAGCTGTTCTGGGATGAGGCCAACTTGCAGTGCATCTGCAAGGCCTGCCACGACAGGTTGAAGCAGCGCGAAGAGCGCGACAGCATGCAGACGCGCGGCGTCTGGCACTGACCCATCCGCCCTGACGGGGGGGGTCGAAAGTCTGCAACCCCTTCGGGCCTAGACCTGCGTCCCCCTCATGTGGAGATTTTTTTTCAGTGGAACCGAATTTTGACCTGTTCGGTCATCCGGTTCGGGATGGCTTGGGGAAACGGGGACGGCCGTCATATGAGCCAACCGACAAGGATCGCAACAAAATCAAACTGTTGCTGGCGCTCGGCTGGGCGAACCAGCGTATCGCCAACGGCGTCGGCATCTCGTCGGCGACCTTGAAGCGGTATTTTAGAGCCGAGCTCAAGGTGCGGGATTCAATGCGCGACAGGTTGGAAGCGCGGCGCTTCGAGATAGCCATGGAGCAGGCGAACGCCGGCAACGTGACAGCGCTGAGGGAACTCGGCGCCATGATCGAGAAAAACGACCGCATGGAGATCGAGCGCACCATGGGATCGACGTCGCGCGGCGATGAAAGGGCCTCCGAACGGCCTGGCAAGAAGGCGATCGACGAGTTGCGCGCCGCTGCTGCCGACGAGGACCTGACGGCAGAGCTGGAGAAGGAAGCGGCGCAGAATGCAACGCACTGAAGCCTTGCCGCGCTTCGCGTGCCCCAACTGGTGGGAGCGCATCCAGGCCGGCCAGATGCCAATGGCCGACGTGCCGGTGAACGCGGAGAAGGCGGCCAAAGCCGTCGCATTCTTCAACCGGCTGCGCCTGCCAGACGTTCCCGGTACGCCGGCACTCGAGGAAGCTTGCGGCGACTGGTTCCGTGAGATTCTTTGCGCATTCCTCGCCAGTGAGGATCCAGTCACAAAGCAGCGCCTGGTGTGGGAGCTGCTTTGCATGGTGCCGAAGAAAAACTCGAAGACGACCTACGTTGCCGCGCTGGGCCTGACGGCGCTGTTCATGGAGGACGCTCCAAACCGGCAGATGCTGATCGTCGCGCCCAGCCAGAACATCTCGGAACGGTGTTTCGACCAGGCGCAAGGCATGATCCGGCTCGACGAACGGCTGAAGTCGATCTTTCTCGTGCAGGACCACCTGAAATCCATCACGCGCCGCAAGACCGGCACCCAGTTGGACGTCAAGAGTTTCGACACCTCGATCGTTACCGGCGAAATTCCGGTCCTGACCATCATCGACGAGGTCCACGAGCTTGGGAAGAAGGCCAAGGCGGCGGCTGTCATGCAACAGATTCGCGGCGGCGGAATCACCAAACAGGGCGGCCAGGTGCTGATGATCACGACGCAGTCGGATGAAGCGCCGGCCGGCATCTGGCGGACGGAGCTGATCAAGGCCCGCAAGATCAGAGACGGACAGGGTGGCGCCTCGCCGATCATGCTGCCGGTTCTCTACGAATTCCCGCAGGACCTGCAGAAAGACCAGGACTTCTGGCGCGACCAGAGCAGGTGGCCGATGCTGCTTCCGAATATCGGCCGCTCGATCGACGAGGCGCGACTGGTCGCCGATTACGAAAACAATGGCCGGGCCACAGCGCAGGCCGAACAGATTTGGGCCAGCCAGCATCTCAACATCGAGATTGGTATCGGCATCGGCGACGACGCATGGCGGGGCGCCGACTTCTGGGACCTGCGCGCCGACAAGTCGTTGACGCTGGAATCTCTGATCGAGCGTTCGGAGGTCGCGGTGGTGGGCGCCGATGGCGGCGGCCTCGATGATCTGTTCGGCGTTTGCGTCATCGGCCGGGAGAAGATCACCCGGCGCTGGCTCGTCTGGTGTCATGCATTCGCGCACCCGAAGGTGCTGGAAATCCGCAAGGAGATCGCGCCGCGGCTGCTGGACTTCCAGAAAGAGGAAGCCCTGACCCTCTGCGAAGTGTCCGAATACGTCGAACGGATCGCGAAGATTGCCGCCCAGGTGCGGGATGCTGGCCTGTTGCCGGAAAAGAATGCGGTCGGCTTCGACCCCAACAACATTGCCGCCTTCGTCGATGCACTTGCCCTGCAGCAGATCGACGGACTGATGCTGCATCGCCTTCGTCAGGGTCCGGCGCTATCGCCTGCGTTGTGGGGGCTGGAGCACAAGCTGAGCGACAACACGATCAGCCATGACGGATCCGCGATGATGTCCTGGTCGGTCGGCAACGTGAAGATCGAGGTCAAGGGCAATGGCAACATGGCCACGAAACAAGCCGCCGGCCGTGCCAAGATCGATCCGGTCATTGCCATGCTGTGTGCGGCAATCCTGATGAGCTGGAATCCGGAAGCAAGCGGCAATTCCATCTATCGCGAACGCGGCCTGCTCGTCGCCTGAAGGATATCGAATGAGCCTTTGGACACGCATATTCGGTGGCGGAACGCTGCCCACCTCGCACCCACGCGCGTCCTTTCAGGATGTTGGCGGCGGCGTAGTCGTCAACACGCCGCAGCAGCTTGAGGAAGCCTTGCGGGCCGGCAGCTTGACAGCATCAGGCGCGACTGTGACGCCCTATTCTGCGATGCGCGTGGCGGCGGTCTATGCCTGTGTCCGGATCAGGTCAGGCGTCGTTGCCAACATGCCGCTCCATATCAAAAAGCGGGTCGATGCCCGCACACGTGAGGATGCATCGGATCATCCTTTGTGGTCGATCTTCCGCCGCCGGCCGAATAGCTGGCAAACGCCATCGCAGTTCAAACGCATGCTAACCGCCCATCTGCTTTTGCGCGGCAATGCCTACGCGATGATCGTGCGATCTCGTGGCCTGGTCAAAGCTTTGATCCCGCTTCACCCGGATCGCGTCGAGTGCAGGCAGAATGACGATCTGACGCTGACCTACATCTACACGCGAAAGAAGGGAGGGCGCGTCGAGCTCAAACAGGATGAAGTTTTCCATCTCGTTGGCCTGACGCTCGATGGCGTGCACGGCGTTTCCGTTATCACATATGCCCGCGAAACCATCGGCCTTTCATTGGCGATGGAAAACCATGGCGCGACGGTGTTCAAAAACGGTGCGCGCGTATCGAGCGTGCTTTCGCACCCGGGCAAGCTTGGGAAAGAAGGATTGGAATTCCTCAGGGCCAGCCTCGACGCTTACAGGGCAGGTGGCGAGAGCGAAGGGAAAGCGCTGATCCTCGAAGAGGATATGAAAGTCGAAAAGCTGGCGATGACGGCCGAGGATGCGCAGTGGATCGAGGGCCGCAAGTTCTCTCGCTCGGACATTGCGATGTTCTTTGGTGTCCCGCCGCACATGATCGGCGACACGGAGAAGTCAACTAGCTGGGGGACTGGCATCGATTCCCAAACGCAGGGCTTCGTGACCTTCAGTGCCGAAGACGATCTCACCACGTGGGAAGAAACGATCAACCGTGATCTTGTTGCCGACAATGACAACGATATTTACGCACGGTTCAACCGCTCCTCTCTGGTGAAGGGTGACATCAAGGTTCGCTGGGAAGCGCACGTGAAAGCGCTCCAATGGGGTGTCATGAGCCCGAACGAAGTCCGGGCCTTGGAAGACCTCAACCCGCGCGACGCGGGCGACATTTTCTATCCGCCACCGAACACGGCCGGCAAATCCGAACCAGAGAAAGGTGATGGCGATGAGCCTGCGCAAGCTGCCTGAGGCAAAGACGTTTCAGCGTCCGCAGAATTTCCAGTGGGATGCGCCGTCTGACGTGCTGGCGAAGTGGGCCGAAACGCCGCTCGCCGCCGGCGAAAGCGACGACGGCACCATCACCATGTTCGATGTGATCGGTGAGGACTGGTGGACTGGCGGTGGCGTCACCGCCAAGCGCATTTCGGCGGCGTTGCGGTCGATCGGCAACAAGGACGTGACGGTCAAGATCAATTCGCCCGGCGGCGACATGTTCGAAGGCATCGCGATCTACAACCTATTGCGCAGCCATCCGGCCAAGGTGACCGTCGAGGTGCTGGGCTGGGCGGCCTCAGCGGCTTCAATCATTGCCATGGCCGGCGATGAAATCCGCATGGGCCTCGGCTCATTCATGATGATCCACAATGCATGGGGCGTAGTGATCGGCAATCGGCATGACATGCGCGCCAGCGCCGATCTGTTCGACGGCTTCGACAGCGCCATTGTCGATATCTACGAAGCGCGAACCGGCATGAAGCGTACCGAGATCGAAACACTCATGGATGCCGAAACCTTCATGGGGCCGTCCGAGGCCGTGAAGAACGGTTTCGCCGATGTCGTTGACGACGGCATCGAGGCGAACACCGCCGATGCGAAGAATATGGATCGCGGGCTTATGGCCCGCCGACAGACGGAAGCCGCGCTGGCAAAGGCCGGCTTCTCCCGAGACAAGCGCTCCGAACTCCTGATGGAGATGGGCGTTTCAGCGGCCCAGCGTGATGCAAGCCGCAAACCAGCCGCGCGCGATGCAGGCTTCGAGGCTGCCGCAAGGCAGTTCATTTCCATCCTGAAATCCTGACAAGGAGAACGACAATGCAGCATGTCATGCTGAATGCCCGCGCTCGCGGGCTTGTCGCCGTGCGCGCCGATGCTGGCACCCCGACGGCGATCCTCAACGAACTGAAGCAGACGTTCGAAGCCTTCAAGGTAGAGAACGACAAGGCTCTTGCCGACCTGAAGAAGGGGCAAGAAGATGTGGTGCAGACCGAAAAGGTCGACCGCATCAACGCCACGATCACCGAACTCCAGAAGGCGATCGACGAAACCAACGTCGCGCTCGCTGCAGTCAAGGTTGGCGGTGCTGGCAACGTGGAAGACCCCGACAAGGCGGAACACGCGCAGGCGTTCAACCGTTTCTTCCGTCGCGGCGTCGATGCTGGTCTGCGTGACCTCGAGGTCAAGGCCAAACTGACGACGCAGTCGGACCCTGACGGCGGCTATCTGGTGCCGGAAGAAATGGAGGCGGGCATTGACCGCGTTCTTGGCACGGTTTCCACGATCCGCTCGCTGGCTCGCACGATGTCCATCTCGACCAACACCTACAAGAAGCTGGTCAACATGGGCGGCGCGACGTCGGGTTGGGTCGGCGAGGAAGATGCACGTTCCGGCACTGCAACGCCAACGCTGCGCGAGATCGCCATCAATACCGGCGAAATCTACGCCATGCCGGGCGCCACGCAAACCTCGCTCGACGATGCGCGCATCGATCTGGCGGCATGGCTGGCCGACGAGGTGTCGATCGAGTTCGCCGAGCAGGAAGGGGCTGCCTTCGCCAATGGCGACGGCATCAACAAGCCGCGCGGCATTCTTGCCTATGACAAGGTGGCAAACGCCTCCTATGCATGGGGCAAGATCGGCTTCGTTGCTTCCGGCAAGGCGGACGGCTTCCTTGCCGCCACGGCCACCGTCAGCCCTGCCGATGCGCTGCTCGACCTCTACTATGCGCTGAAGTCTGGCTACCGGAACGGTGCGTCATGGCTGATGTCGGATGCGTCCATGAACACGGTTCGCAAGTTCAAGGATGCGGAAGGCGCATACATTTGGGCGCCGCCTTCGGGCGCTGCCGAAGTGGCTACCATCCTCGGCAAGCCGGTTCACAACGACGACAACATGCCTGCCGTTGGTGCGAACGCGTTCCCGGTCGCCTTCGGTGATTTCAGCCGGTCTTACCTGATCGTGGATCGCATCGGCATCCGCGTCCTGCGCGACCCGTTCACCTCCAAGCCGAACGTGTTGTTCTACACGACCAAGCGTGTCGGTGGCGGCATGGTGAACTTCGAAGCCATGAAGCTCCTGAAGATCAGCACCTGATCCGTCTGACGGGCGGCTTCGGTCGGCCGTCATCTCGCCATCCCCATTCATCGAAAGGACAGTCCAATGAAGGACACCTATTCCTCTTTCGGTCTTGTGGCTGCGCTTTTGCCGCAGGTCCTGGCCGCAACCGATACCGGCGCAACGCCGATCGATCTTCAGGGCTTCAATTCGGCCCTGGTCATCATCAATACCGGTGCGGTTGCCGGTGCCGGCGACTACACCGCCAAGCTCCAGCATTCCGACACCACGACCGGCGGCGATTTTGTCGACGTGACGGCGGCTGACCTTCTGGGTTCGTTTCCGGCCACGCTGGAGCAGAACAGCGTCTACAAGGTCGGCTACAAGGGCTCGAAGCGCTATCTCCGCACTGTAGTGACGAAAAACAGCGGCACATCGATTGCCGCTGGCATCGTCATCGCGCGCGGCCATCCCTACGACGCGCCCGTCGCCTGACCCTGACAGGGGCGGCGTCCGCGCCGCTCCATCCTCCTTTTCGAGGTTTCCATGCTCGCACCCGTCCGCACCGTAGCGCCGGCCACAACGCCCGTCTCGCTTGTCGAGGCCAAGGCGCATCTGCGCGTCGATCATGAGGATGACGATACGCTGATCGAGGGTTTTATCGCGGCTGCCACGGATCACCTTGACGGCTGGACGGGCATTCTCGGGCGCTGCTTGGTCGAGCAAGAATGGCGGCAGGATTTCGATGCATTCGCGCGGGGCCTCTGCCTGCCGCTCGGCTCGGTGATCAGCGTCACGACGGTTACGTGGCGAAATACGGCCGGCCAGGTCAGCACGGTGGAAGGCATTTGGTACTCTCTGCAAATTGATGCCGGCGGCCGCTACTTTGTCCGCTTCCGCGACGACTACGCGTTCCCGGGAGATTTATACGAACGTGGGGCTGTGTCGGTGGCGTATAAGGCTGGCTATGCGACCGTGCCCGAAGTTCCCGCCAATGGCGACGATCCTGCTATCCCTGCCAAATCGACAGTCCCGGCCGCGCTCAAAGTGGCGATCTTGCTCCTTGTCGGCAATTGGTACGCCAATCGCGAAACCATGGTTGTCGGCGCGACGGTTGAAAGCCTGCCGTTCGCGGTTGACGCGCTGATCGCGCCATTCCGAAGGGTGGGTGTCTGATGGCCAAGCAACTCGGTGCCGGCGATCTCTATTACCGTGTCGATTGCCAGAAGGAGGTGCCCGGCACCGACGAACTCGGCAATCCGGTTCCCGGTGCTGGCGGATGGGTCACGCAAGTCTCGGTTCGCGCCGCCTATCGTCACCTGCGTGGCGGCGAAGATGTCATGGCTGGCCGCCTACAGGGCCAGCATACTCAGATCATCACAGTGCGTGCATCGTCGCAGACGCGGCAGATCACGGCGGGATGGCGACTGATCGACGCCCGCGACGGTACGGTGTTCAACGTGCGCGACGTAACGGCCGAAACAGATCGCCAGTGGGTTTCATTGCTGTGCGAGCGCGGAGTGGCAGCCTGATGGTAAAAGAACGCGGCGGTTTCGTTACGGTGCATCTGACCGTTCGGATTGCATGGTGGGTTGCACCCTACACGCTGGCGGTCAAAGCGTTTCTCTGGTCTGTTGCGCCGTTTTTCGATGAGGATGACGACAGACTTGATACGTTTATCACCCGGCAGGCCGAATTCGTCAGCAACCATGGCGTGCGCTTCTACTGCAACGGAAAGCGCGTCTGATGGCCATCAAGGCGAAGATGCTCGGTCGTGGGGCGGTGATGCGCAAGCTGAACCAGCTTGTGCCGGAAGCGGAAAAACAGCTTGCCGAGGCGCAGCTTGAGGCGGCGAAGGAACTGGCCGGCGATATTGCCGCCCGCGCTCCCGTCGAAACCGGGGAATACAAGGCGAGCATTGAGGGCGCACGTCTGGCAGACAGGCCGGCGAGCAATGCCGTCGTCGGTGGCAGCGCGACCAAAGACAAGAACGCGACCGGCGTGTTCGCAGCCTGGTACTGGCGTTTCGTCGAATTTGGGACCAGCCCGCACAAGATCAAAGCCAAGCCGGGGAAGATGCTGCATCTGCACGGCAACGTCTTTGCAAGCGAGGTCGATCATCCCGGCGCGAGGGCACAACCGCATATTTTCCCGACGTTCCGCGCCGCTCGCCCCCGCATCCGCCGTAAGATGGCAAACGCGGTCAACAAGGCCACTCGCAAGGTTATGGGCAAATAGATGGCCGCACCGTCGAGAGAATTGGTCCTGTGCGCCCGCGACAGGCTGCTGAAGGCTGCGAACGTCACGGCACTGGTCGCGGATCGCATCTGGTATCGCGCACCGGAAAATCAGACGTTTCCGAACATTGCCGGCTTCGACACTTTCGGCATTCGGGACGATGCAACATGCATCACAGGCGAGGAAATCACGCTCAACGTCCATGTCTGGACGCGCGATGGGATGGACCCGCTACAGGACGCCCGCAGCATCGCCTACGAGGTCGGGCGCGCCCTGCATGGCTACCCTCTGCCACTGCCTAGCAACCAACTTGTGACACTCGATCATCGCGGCGAGCGGGTGTTTTACGACCAGGATGGTTTGACCGGCCATGCTGTCGTCGAGTTTCGCGCGGTCGTTCAGTCCAACTAATCTCCCTCACGAAAGGAAACTGCCATGCCCCAGGAATTGGGACGCCTTCTGCTGATCAAAATCGGGGACGCTGCTTCGCCCGAGGTCTTCGACAATCTGTGCGGTATCAAGACCCGCAGTTTCAATCTGTCGGCCAACGAAGTCGATACGACGATCCCTGACTGCAACAACCCGGGCGGAGCGGTCCAGAAAACCGGTGAGCCAGGCATTGTGACCCGCACATTCAACGGCTCAGGAGCGTTCGTAAGCGGTGCTACGCAGGCGATCCTCATGGGCCACGTTCGCGGCGGCACCAAATTCAACGCCAAGGTCATTGTTCCTGGCGAAGGCGCTTATGCCGGCTCATGGATGGTGTCGGATTTTGAGTTCAGCGGCGAAATGGAAGGGAACATGGAGTTCTCGGCCACATTCACGGCTGCGGGCGCGCTGACCTTCACCGCCGAAGCGGTTACGCCGGTCAATTCGCTCTTGCCGTCCATCGCCGGCATCGCTCAGGAAGGTGTCGAACTCAAAGCCTTCCCCGGTGTCTGGAGTGGCAATCCTGTCTTCACGTTCCAGTGGAAGAAGGACGGGACCAACATTTCCGGGGCCACGACCGACGCCTACACGCCCGTCACCGGCGATATCGGCTCGACCATCACGGTTGCTGTTACAGCCACGAACTCGACCGGCAGCGCTTCGGCAACTTCGGGCGGTACGGCTGACGTGGTGGCCGCGTAATGAGCAACCTTCCTGTAAACGGAGCGCGGGGCGAAGTCGCCCTGCGCGTTGGCGGCGTCGATCTGGTCATTGCGGCTGAGATGGGCAGGCTAGCGGCGGTGTCAACGGCGCTGGAATGCAAGTCCCTGTCTGATCTGTTTACCCGGCTCTCTGCCGTCGAGCCGGCGGCGGTGATGGCCGCGCTCCCTCTTCTGACGATCAACGGGGACGCTGCCAAAGCCGTGGGAGCGCTGAAGCTCAAAGACTTTGCGGCCTGCGCGACCGCCTTCAATAAGGCCTTGGCGCATCACTTCCAGGCCGACGAGGGAAACGTGGAAGCCGCCGAAAACGGGGCGGCGAACTAGAAAAGCCGTTTCCTTGGGATGACTGGATGAAGGGTGCTTTCGGCGCCCTTCAATGGAAGCCTAAGGCCTTCTGGCGCTCGACGCTCACTGAATATGTGACGGCTATTGCGGCGTTCAACATGATGCACGGCGGCGAAAAGAAGCCGGAAGCGCCGACCGACGATGAGATGGCGGGACTGCTGGCGAAGTATGGGTAAAATCGCCGTCAGTTCACGCCATGTCGATCTAGGCACTGTTGATACAGCGCCTTCAGATTTTCGGTTGACTGGGATGGAAAGCGCGTTTTGCAGTCGGCAATGAGAGCGTCTTCTGCGGATTTCAATTCCGCTTCCATTTCGGCCCTCGCCCGCTGATCGGCAAGGGCTTGTGCGGCCCTCGCGTGCTCAGCCTCGCGATACTCTCCGAAAAAATAGTACCCGACCGCCGCCAGCACGGCGATGCACGTCGCTGCAATCAATACCTTCATTCTAGCCCCACGGTGCCCTGATGGCTTCTGACGAAGAACAGCTAGTTCTATCGATCTCTGCCGATACGCGTCAAATCATGAACGCGATTAAGCGACTGGAGAAGTCTGTCGGCGCATCTGCCGGGTCGATTGAGAAGTCGTTTTCCGGCATCGGCAAGGGCATCGACAAATCGATCAACACGACTGTCCAGAAGCGCATCAACGAGATTACAGGCGTTGGTGTGCAGGCGACGAAGGAATGGACAGGTGCGCTGGCCGATCAAGGCGCTGAACTTCAGCGGATGCGGTCCAAGTTTAACCCGATCTTCGGTGTCGTGTCTCGCTACAAGGCCAGCGTGACGGAAATCCAGACGGCGCATCGTCTCGGGGCCATTTCCGCTGACGAGATGACCAATGCCATCCAACGCGAGCGGCAGGCCACGCTCTCCAGCATCGCGGCGCTGAAGCAGCGCAACGCGGCGCTTGCTGATCGTCCGAATATGGGCGGCGGCAGCTTCAACACGGCCAACATCGCTGCGCAGTTCCAGGACATTGGGGTCACCGCCGCAATGGGTATGTCGCCGCTACAAATCGCGTTGCAGCAAGGCACGCAGCTTTCTGCCGTGTTCGAGCAGATGAAGGCGAGCGGCCAAGGTGCGGGCGCGGGTTTGCTGGCAGCGTTTCGCAGCGTCATCAGCCCCATGTCGCTTGTCACAATCGGCGTTGTCGGCCTGACTGCGGCAGCGATCCAGTATTTCTCGACATTTATGGAGGGATCGGAGGACAGCGAAGAAACGCTAAAGGCTCAGGCCGACCTTATTCAGCAGGTAGCGCAGAAATGGGGTGATGCGCTCCCGTCGATCAAAGCTTATGCGGATGAGCAGGAGCGAATAGCGCAAAAGAAGCAGGTCCAAGATGCGACCGCCGATGTCGTTGCCAAGGCTTGGCAGGATGCCAGAGCGGCAATTGCTGACACGAAGGCGGCTGCCGATGATCTGGTCCAGCAGATCACCAACATGCCAGAGTTTACGAATGCTGCCGTTGATGTGCAGCACGCGTTCGTCGCTCTGTCCGACAAGGTGGCTGACGGGACGGCAAAGACAGAGGATTTGCAGCGGGTAACTGACTCTCTATCAACCCTCTACAATCAGACGACATTCCCGATTGTGAAGGATCTGGCAGACCAGTTCGCCGACTTGGCAGATCAGATACTGAAAGCCGATCACGCTGCGACGTTGGCAAAAGCCGACGCCGCATTGAAGGACCTTAAGGCCAATCTGTCTCCACTCGGCACCGTGGGGCCTGTATTCAGTTCTGGTGGCAAATTTATCGACGAAGCAGGGCTGCAGGACGTTCGGGCAAACGCCGCGAAGTCGCAATTCCAGATAGAGGCAGAGCGCGCGGCGCGTGCAGCGCGAAAGGGTAGCATTTCCGACGCCGAGAAGCAGAAGAAGGCTATTGATGACGTAATCGCCAGCCTGCAATTCGAACAGGCCCAGCTTGGCCGGACGACGGTTGAGCAACGCGTATACAATGAGTTGAAGCGCGCCGGCGTCGATCTCAACAGCAAGGCTGGGCAGCAGATCGCCAGCATGGTTTCGCAGATTGAGACTGAGCGTGCGGCCATCGAAGCAAATACCAAGGCCCGAGAGGCACAGGCTGCGGCAATCACCAATCTATTCGAGATGGGCGCTGACGCTCTTGTCTCGATGGTAGATGGCTCCACCAAAGCCGAAGACGCGATAAAACGCCTTGCAGTCCAACTTGCCCTTGCTGCGGCTCAGGCTGCATTGCTCGGGACTGGGCCATTGGCGGGTCTTTTCGGTGGTTCCTTCGGTATGTTCCCCGGAGGGTTCGGCTTTGCGGATGCCGGTGGATTTGCCGCGATGCTTGGCCTACCCGGTCGCGCCTCTGGCGGCCCAGTCAGGGCGGGTCAGCCCTATATCGTCGGTGAGAAGCGCCCGGAACTGTTTATCCCGGACGCGAACGGCACGATTGTCCCCCGTGTCCCTAGCGTGCGCTCGCCGGCAAACCAGAACGGAGGTGGCATCAGTGTCACCTACGCTCCGACTATTGACGCGCGCGGTGCGGATGCGGGTGCTGTAGCTCGACTGGAACGCAGCCTTCAACAGGACAAGGCCACGTTCAAAGGCCGTGTTGTTGAAGCTGTGGCCGACGCGCGCCGCCACAATATCAACGTATAGCGGGGCGCAATGGCCATCACCTTCCCACGCGAATTGCCTTCTGGCATTCGGTTCCGCCACGCTCGCTTCATGCTTGAAGACAACGTGGCGGCGTCACCATCCAACGGCATGGTGAACTACACGCAATTTGCCGATCCGGTGTGGCGCATCGACTTTACGACCGTGCCGCTGCGCGAAAGCGAGTTTCCGATCATCGACGCGTGGTGGAAGTCGCTGCGCGGCGGCCTGAAAGCGGCGCTGGTGACGCAGAACGTGACGTGCCGGCCACTTGCCCATGCGGCAACGGCAGACGCCGCCCCTGCGCAGGATACGGGTGTCCTGGACAGCATAACCAACGGCAACGTGCTGGCGGTCAGTAGCGTCGACGCCGGCCTGGTGCTTGCTCCCGGCGACCTGATCGGACTGGAGAAAACAGGCAAGCGCTCGCTAGGCCGTATCACCGAGGTTTCCGGCACTGGCACCAGCCGCACAATCACAATTGAGCCGCCGCCGCGCAGCTACACCGATGCCGGGTCGGCGGTGCGGTTTGAAAAGCCCATGCTCGTCATGCGCCCGATCCCGAAAAGCTGGAATGTCACGGACGGCCCGCTCCCGGTTGTGTCGTTTTCATTGGTGGAGACGCCCGCTTGATTACTTTCGACAGCGATGTCCTCGACCTGCTGGACGAGGGCCGTACGAATGTGCGCGGCCTGATCAGGTTCGACTTCGGGACCGGCACCTACGGCTTCGTCAAGGCTCTATCGCCGTTTGATTATGCCGGAGTGACCTATCAGCCGGGCGGCATCATTCAGGTGTCGGACCTGTCCGGCGCGAGCGGGCTTTCGGCACAGCAATTCACGATCACGCTGGCGGCCTCGCCCGATGATGGCCTGACACCCGCCGTCCTCCAGACCATCGAGGCCGAAGACTACCGCGACAGGCCCGTCACCATCCTTGATGCGCATTTCCACCCCGACACCGGGGCGCTCATCACCGTGCAGCCGATGCGGCGCGGCTATGTCGATGTGATCGACCATGAGGACGATCCAGAAGGCGGCTACAAGCTCGTAGCCCAATGCGAGACTCGGGCGCTGGATTACACACGCATGAACGGTCGCAAGCGCTCCGACACCGACCAGCAACGCCGCTCTACCGGCGACAAGTGGTTTGAACACGCATCGAAACGCGGACGCGAGGAAGTGTTCTGGGGCAAGGTGAAGGCGAAATGACCGGGGCGCAGACATGACCCGCGTTGTCGATTGGGAGCGCAGGTTGAAAGCCGCAATCCAGAAGCATCAAGGCTTGCCGTCTCAATATGGCGTATCCGATTGCTATCTGATCGCAGACGATGCCGTTGAGGCGGTGACCGGCAAGACGATGTTCGGATTGGCGGCGCGGCGCTACAGTACTCCGGTTGGTGCGGCCAAGCAGTTACGTAAACGCGGCTTTGAGACGGTTGAAGACGCGTTTGCGGCTCGTTTTGCTGCCATACCGCCTACACTGGCGCAGCGCGGCGACATTGGCGTGATCGAGCGCAATGGTGAGATTTGCGGCGGCGTGTTTACCGCAATTGGATTCGCCATTCGAGACGACAAGCGCGTGCTGTTCCTGCCCGTCTCCGCGGTCAAAGCGGCCTTCCGGGTCGAGTAGCGCTCAAGCGCGAAACTAACCCCGGCGCGAAACTAGGATTTAGCAATGCCATTTCTTGCACCGCTGATCGGCGCCGTCGTTGGCGCTGTCGGCTCCATTGGCTCGTTCATCACCGGGCTTGGCTTCTTCGGAAAGCTGATAATCGGCATTGGCCTCAATGTCGCGTCAGCTTTGATCCAGAAGGCGCTTGCCAAGAAGCAGAAAGCCCCTCCGGGCGGCGTCCAGTTCGAACGCCAATATGGTGCGGACGTGCCGCGTCAGGTTGCGTGCGGCCTCGTCGGGATTGCCGGCCACGACTGCTACGTCAACACCTATGGGGCTTCGAACAAGTTCCTCCAGCAGATCTACACGCTGTCGGATTACCCTTCTGACGGCCTGTCGCGCGTTTCGATCAATGGCGAGTGGGCAACGCTCGGCTCAACGGCTGACACAGACAAAGGCTACCCGGTCACATCGGGTGAGTTCGCCAATCTCATCTGGATCAAGTTTCTGGACGGCAGCCAGACGACGGCCAATGCGTATCTGGTCGACAACGCCAATCCTTCGGCAAGGTGGACCTCTGCCCATATCGGCGTCGGGCTGACCGCCATCTTGGTGTCGATGACGTTCGACCAGAGCAAGAACAGCCAGTTCCCCGACTTCTTCTTCGAGGTGCGCGCCGCCAAACTTTACGACTGGCGCAAGGATTCCAGTGTCGGCGGCTCCGGCTCGCATCGCTGGAATGACCCGGCAACGCATGAATTTTCCGAAAACCCCATCGTCATCGAGTACAATTACCGGCGAGGCTTTTCCGTCAACGGCGATCTGTTTTGCGGCATGGATATGCCGGCCGGTGACTTGCCGCTCGACAAGTGGACCGCTGCGGCGAACATCTGCGACGAGACGGTTGACGACGAGAAGCGCTATCGCTGCTCGATTCTGCTCGACTGCATGTCGACGCATGGCGACAACATCGAGAGCATCGCGCTTTCGTGCGGGGCCATGTCGGTCGATGGTGTTGAAGGATCGTGGCCGATTGTCGGCTCCGATCAGCCCACGGTCATCACCTTTACCGACGATGACCTGATCACCACGGCTCCGGTACGGTATCGCGCCAAGCGGTCTCAAAGCGAATTGGTCAATTCGGTGTCGGGCAACTTCCCCGATCCCGACAATCTCTGGTCAATGGTGGGCTACGAGCCGCAGATATCGGCCGCCCATGTCACGCTCGACCGTCGCACGCGCGATCTTGCCATTGATTTCCCGCAAGTCCGCTCGCAGCGTCAGGCGGCGCAACTGGCATCGATCTACCTCTACGAAAACCGCTATGAGGCGACCGCAACTGTCACGTTGCGTCCACGCTTCCAGGTTCTGGAGCCGGGCGATTGGGTGCAGTGGAATTCGACCCGGTACGGCAACAAGACCTACATCGTCACCGAAACGCAGTTGATGTCGTTGGACAGCGACGGGCCGCGTAATATCCAAGTGTCGTTGCAGGAGCGTGACGGCGCGATCTACGGCGCCGTGTCGCCACCGGCAATCATCGTTCCGACGCCTCCGGGCACTCCGACCTATCTGAATGAGGTGCAGGACTTTACCCTTGTCGCGGTGAGCATCAGCGGCGCGGACGGCAGGCTTGCGCCAGCAATCCGGGCCTCATGGTCAGCGCCGCAGGACGCCACCGTTACGGCGGTTGAGGTCCAGTACTACCCGACCGCGCAGCCGACTTCGATCATCTACAAGACGGTTCCGGTCGGCACGACGGTAACGCTGCTGGCCGAAGGCGTCATTGCCGGGACGGAATACACGGTCAAGACCAAGCTGGTGACGGACCCGCTGCGCGTTACGGCATGGTCTGCGGGCGCGACCGTCACAACCGATCTGGTTCCCAGCGACGTCGATGTCTATCTGGCCAACGTGAAGGGCGATGCCTACGAGACGCTGCAGCGCATCCAATCGGAAATGGACGAGTTGTCCGCCCGCATGGATGTCATCGCCGCAGGCTCTGCAGATGCGACCGGCGCCAGCATTGATCTGCATAGCGTAGCGCGGCGGTTTCAGAATGCGACCGCGGTTGCAATGACGGAAATGTCGGCGTCGATCGAGCAGACCGAAGATGGTCTTGCCGCGCAGGCTGCAATCCTGGACGCGGTGCAAGCCATCATTGGCGACGTTGAGGCCGGTGTCCTGTGGCGGATGACGGCAGAGGCGGGCGCTGGTGACGTCGTCGCCCGCGTTGTGCTTCAGGTCCGCGCAACGGTCGGTGATGATTGGATATCAGCGGGCACCCTGTGGGAAGCTGGTTTCACCGGCGGCAATCCAGCGCTGCCGTTCAGCCGCGTGATGATCAATGCGGGTCAGTTTGTTATCACTGACGGCACCAACTCCGGTACGCCCTTTGTCTATACCGGCAGCGTCCTTTGGCTCAACGGCGTCAAGGTCGATTGGGCAGATATCGCCAATGCCGTGATCGGATGGGCCGAGATAGGCGATGCAGTCGTCAACAACTTCGTGGCCGGCACGGCAAACATTGGCAACCTGGTAGTTGGGACGAGCAACCTCGATTTTGGGGCTGTCACCGACAGCGCCGAGTTGCATGCTGTCGCGACTAACTTAAACGGCAACGGCGTCTGGCACGATGTCGAGACGCTGACGATCGACAACCCCAGCGACATTCCCGTTTTCATGGAGATATCCGGCACCGTTACCGTAAGTGGCGTAGCTGGCGCATCGGGCAATACAAAGGCCAGGTTGATCAACGTGTCGGATGGCAACTCCGTGGTCTACGAAACCGCCACCGCCACCATTACCAACGGTGGGTCGTCCACCGTCACACTCAGCAACCTTTTCCGACTGTCGTTCGAGACGGTCCAGGGCAGCAATCAGTACAAATTCCAACAGTTTACGTCCGCTGCGGCGGGCAAGGGCTCATGCGATGTGACTGTTGGAATGCTTTGGTGGAAGCGGTAGCGGCCCACATGCGCGACGATAAGGAACCCAAATGACATCGCTGATCTACAACACCGGCACGGTCACCGTGACGAACGGCTCCACTACGGTTACGGGCGCCTTGACCGGCTGGGCCGTGGCGCTGGTAACGGGTGGCATCCTTTCCGTCGATGGGCTTGCCGTGCCCATCGCATCGGTCGAGAGCGACACCAGTTTGACGCTGGCCTATGGATGGCCCGGCACGGGCGGCAGCGGCAAGGCTTATGCCATCGCGCGCGACACCAGCGAGGCAGTGCGCGCCGCATGGACCAATGACAGGCTGGCAACCATTATCCAACGTTTATCGCTGGTCGGCATCCACCCTGACGGCAGCGGCACGCTGACTGAGCGGGATGCTTTGTCGCCTACGCCTGCCACCGGCTTTATCTGGCTGTACGCTGAGGCTGGCAACGATCTGGCGATCTATCGCAAGTCGGCGTCGGGTTGGGATGGGCCGTATCAGGTTGCTGGCGACACTGGCGCGCAGGGGCCAGCGGGAGCACAGGGTGCGGCGGGTGACGGATTTACCCCGGCCGGCGCGTGGGCAATCGGTACGACTTACGACAAGAACGACATGGTGTCGTTTGACGGGCGCACATTCGTTTCGTTCGCCGATGCCAATGTAGGTCACCAGCCTCCCTCGTCTGACAGCGACGACACCTATTGGCAGTTCGTACCCGCAGCTGTTGGTCCGCAGGGGCCACAAGGCGATCAGGGGCCGCAAGGCGTCAAGGGCGATACGGGCGATACCGGGGCGACTGGTCCGGCGAACAGCCTGTCCATTGGCACCGTCGCGGAAGGCGCAGCGGCCGCCACCATCACTGGAACCGCACCGGCACAGACGCTTAACCTGACGATCCCGAAGGGCGATACGGGCGACCAAGGCATTCAGGGCATTCAGGGGCCGCCCGGATCTGGATCGGTCGATAGCGTCAACGGCGATCCGGGGCCGGATATTGTGCTGACGTTTGATGATATTGGTGACGGTGCGATCAACAAAGCCTTCACGGCCACTGAGAAGACGAAACTTTCAGGCATAGCAGACGGGGCTACGGCCAACACAGGAACAGTCACCTCCGTTGCGCTTGCCGTGCCTACTGGCCTTTCGGTATCGGGATCGCCGATCTCAACGAGCGGCACGTTCACGGTCACCTACGCCACCGGGTATCAGGGCTATACGACCGCCGAGGCGGACAAACTGGCCGGGATCGAGGCGGGCGCAACGGCATTGCCGACTCGACTTGGCGCCGTCGCCAAGTCGGTCACCGATTGGGATGATGCTACCGAAAACGGCTGGTTCATGGGGATTGACGCTGCAAACGCGCCCACGGCAACGGTCTGGTACATCGGATATGTGGAAGCGCACCTCCCAACGTACTGCACGCAGACGGTCCACTCCTTCGTGGGCGATAGCGCTGCCGACACAAAGGCCTATCGTCGGGACTGCAATGGCGGAGCGTGGGGCACCTGGTATCCGCTTCAACTTAGCCAAGCGGAACAGGATGCCCGCTACATTCGCCCCGACGCGACCGACCTCCTGACGGCAGGCTACACGGCAACATCTGAGAACAACGGAACCAAATCGAGTGGAACGTATACGCCTACGGCGGTTGGTGGGAACCTCAAGAGGCTCGTCAACGGTGGGGCTTTCACACTGGCCGCCCCAACAGCAGCGGGCGATTACACGATCATCATCCAGATCACCAACAACGCGTCGGCCGGGGCGATCACACTGTCGGGTTTCTCGAAGACCAGCGGAGATGCCTTCACCACGACGAACGGCCACGACTTCTTCGTCTTCGTCACGAAGATCAACGGCTTCACCCACGCAGCAATTCAGGCGCTTCAATAATGTTCCCATTTCCGACCTTTTTGCCGGTAGGCGCGACCCTCACCCGCTCTTTCTCAATCTCTCCAGCCGTATCTGGCAAGACGACGTGGGATTTAGACGCAGACGGTCCGCTAACTCTCAACGCGGCAGGGACATGGACGATTACACCTGAAGCGGGATTTTCAGCGACAGTCGATCTGAATGGTGGTGGTGGTGGGTCCGGGTCGGCAAAAAGCGGCGGCTCTGGCACAAACAGCGCATCCAATGGAGCAGCATCAACCTTCGCAGGGATGTCTGCGGGCGGGGGCGCACGGTCATTAAGCATAATTGACGGCAACAGTGCGGGCGGTGCGGGTGGTACGTCGAGCGGCGGGGATACGAACTCAACGGGATCAGCAGGAACAGCCGGCGTCACGGGGCAGGGCGGAAATGGAGGCGCGTCGCCGAATGGTGGCGCAACGAACGTAAAAGCAGTGGGGTACACAGTCGGCACTGTAGGAAACCCGCCTGGCGGTGGCGCGACTGGAGCAGCTATTGCCGACGAGGCTGCTACGGGCGGTGGTGGCGGTGGTGGGAGATGCGTCAGAGCTTTTGCTGTTGGCGATTTGGCGGTCGGTTCGCCGTTTTCATTGATCGTCGGTGACGGCGGCTCCGGGGCAGCAGGTGGGACCGTTCAAACAGCCGGGGCAGCTGGCGCGCCCGGACGAGCCGTCATCACGTAAGAGGATCAACCATGCTCGCACTCATCCACAACGACACCATCGTCTCTCAAACCGTACCGGGCGGCTGGTTCAACCTTCCGAACGGCGACCGTGCCTCGCCCGCCCACGATGGTTGGTCGGATGGCGAGTACAGCCTTGCAACGATTCAGCCGGCTGATGTGGTGCCAGAGGGCAAGCAGGTTCTCTCCACCACCGTCGAGATGGTCGACGGCCTACCGAAGTATGTGCATGTGCTGGACGATATTCCGTCACCCACAGTCGGTGATTTCCAGCGGGCCATCCAAGCCCATGTTGATACTGTCGCGGTGGCAAAACTCTACAATGACGGCAATGCACTTGCCGGCTACGTCAACAGCACCGTGCCGCAATGGGCGGCCGAGGCGCAAGCGTTCGTGGCTTGGCGGGATGCTGTGTGGGTCTACGCCTATACCGAACTCGACAAGGTTCAGAGCGGCCAACGGCCTGCGCCAACCATCGAAGCATTCATAGCGGAACTACCTGATATCGAGTGGCCCTCCTAGTTGTGGATGGCTTTCGGCTTCCTGATCTTGCGATGGATAGCCTTGGACAATGTCATAGGGAAAGTTTTCTGCATTTCCTCCCGATAGGCGGTTATCCATTTCCCCGGCTCCAAAGGCGCTCGCTGAAGGGGCATGTTCTCCTTTTTAAACAACCCAACCAGTTCATCGAGCCGCTTGTGGAATGTGGTTAGTTGAGAGCCCTTTAGCTGTGGCTTGCGGGTGATGACGGCGCTATCGCGCCACCCGCCGCCTGTGACGGTCGCCGCCATATCGTCCGTTTCAAAATAGCTCTCGACCAGTTCCATTCCGGTCACGGCACAAAGTGCGGCCCATGAATCGGGATAGAAGCGCCAGCAATCAACAGGGTAGCGGTGAACCGGCCCGCCACCTGGCGCTACAATCAAGGCCATGCCGCCCGGAGTGAGAACGCGAGCGATCTCGGCGAACGTGATCCAGAAATAGGGGTTGTGTTCGAAGGTCTGCCCTGAAACGCAAATATCGAAGCTGTTGTTTTTGATTTCGTTCCAAATGAACGGATTTGCCGGAACGATATCGACATTGTTGCCCGCCTCGATGTCCAAGCCTGAGTAGGAGTAGGCTGGTGAAGGGAACAGCCCGCGATAGGTATCTTGATCATGGTAGGATTTGGAGCCGACTTCCAAGACCTTAATGGGACGATCTGCCGGCATTTCGGATTTGTATTGCTCAAGAAAAATTCGAGCTTTTGCAAAAGATGAACCGTGCATTTTTCCCAGCCGATTGATTGCGTCTTCAAATACTGCCTTAGGGCAACCTGCACGATAGTTCCACTCCCTGTTTTTCGCTTGGGCTGCACCCTGCCGCCCATGAAGGCTGCTGACACCTACCGACACGAAAAGAGGAACAAATCATGGACCGCGCGAAATTCTTCGCGGGGTTGCGTTCGCGCGACTCCGGGGTGTTCGGCACGTCCCTGTCTCAAAAGCAGGTGACCGGCACCGAAGCCATACTCGATGAAGCTCAAAGGCGAGGAACACGGCTACCGTGCCTCGCCTACATCCTGGCCACCGCCTATCACGAGACGGCCCACACCATGCAGCCGATAGAGGAATACGGCAGGGGCAAGGGCCGCAAGTACGGCGTCCCGGCAGGTCCATACGGCAAGGTCTACTATGGCCGGGGCTTCGTGCAACTGACCTGGCTGGCGAACTACCAGAAGGCTGGGGAGAAGCTTTCCGTCAATTTAGTCAAGTTCCCCGAACGGGCACTGGAACTCGGCATTGCGACCGAGATCCTTTTCAGCGGCATGTCGGAGGGATGGTTTACCGGCAAGAAGCTGGATGACTACCTGTCGGCGCTCCGAACAGACTATGCCGGCGCGCGCCGGATCATCAACGGAACCGATCGGGCAAACATGATCGGCGGCT
The DNA here is from genome assembly GCF_001427385.1 of Mesorhizobium sp. Root157. Lineage (GTDB taxonomy): Bacteria > Pseudomonadota > Alphaproteobacteria > Rhizobiales > Rhizobiaceae > Mesorhizobium. The sequence goes on along the minus strand of NZ_LMGJ01000034.1, from coordinate 48,980 downwards.
ATGCGCTCACATTCGAGAAGGCGCTGACTGCAGCGGGCTATTCCAGCCTGAAGCCGCGCCCTTTGCCGCAAGCGAAGCCTGTCCCGGCACCACACCCCGTCCAGACCAAACCCGCTCCAGCGCCCACCCCTGTGGCGCGCAAGAACACCCTCCTTGCGCTGCTCATCGACGCCATCGTGGCAATCGTTCGCTTCTTCAAGAAAGGCAACTGACATGGCATCTGTCATCATTCGTATCGGCCTGCGCTATGGCGCGGCCTATCTCGTCGCTCGCGGCCTGCTCTCGCCAGATGACGGCGCAACCCTCGCCACGGATCATGATGTGCAGATGCTGCTCGGCACGGCCATGGGCGCGGTCGCCGAGGGTTGGTATTACCTCGCTCGCCGCTTTGGGTGGTCGAAGTGAGCGCGCTTCTCTCGGCCCTCGTCTCCGATGCCGGCGGCTATCTGCTCGGCTTCGGGGCAATCCTCATCGCCTTTCTGGCGACATACCTCAAAGGCCGTCTCTCGGGCGCAAAGCTGGAACGGACCAAACAGAAGGCCAAGGAGGCCGATAGCTATGAGAAGTCGCTCAAGGAACTGGCTGACGCTGCCATTGCTCGCAACTCTGTTGATGGCCGGATGCCAGACAGCGACCGTTACCAGCGCGACTGATCGGGCCGTCTGCTCGATCTTCCCGCCGATCACCTATTCCAAGGCCGATACGGCGGAAACCATCATCCAGATTCGCCGGCACAACGCCGGATACGAATCCTATTGCAAATAGCAGTGCAGGATCCTGACTGGCATGGCGACGAATGCAAGTGTTGAGCGCACGCTCGGATTGGTGCTGGGTAAACTCGAAGCGATCGACGATCGCCTGGAGCGCGCGGACGAAAGCCGTTCCGGCCTGCATCGCCGCATGGATGACCTGGTTATGCGCACCGGCCACCTCGAGGCGAATGTGGGGTCGATCGCCAAGAAGGTCGAAGACATGGAAAAGGTGACGGTCGAGGTCACTACGTTACGCACCAAGGCGCAGGGTGCCGGCACGCTCGGCAAATGGCTGATCAGGCTGGGTATCGGCGTCGTGATGGCCGCGGGCTGGATGATGAGCGTCTACACCTGGCTGACCGGCCGCCCGCCACCCTGACCATATTCCCGACGCCGGGAAAATGATCGCCCGCTCGGTTCCGGCCGGGCGGGCATTTTTGTTTAGATCAACAGCCAGCCACAGCTTGCGAGGATGCCTGCGACGACAATTGCCGCCAGCGCAATCCGGCCGGCCGGGCCGATGTCAGGTTCGTAGCGAGGATCTGGCATTGGCGCGCCTCTCGGCCTCGATCATGGCAAGACGCAGCGGCCTCTCCCATGGCGTGATGTAGCTTTCCTTGTGCAGGGCCGCGTAGGTGCCGGCACTGCCTATGCCAAGCGCCGCCTGGCCCGCTTCGCGCGAGCCTTTGGCCGCGCCGCCGTTTAAGCGACGGTTGAAGTCCTTAAGACACTCAGCCAGGGAGCGGGGATCGGCCAGCCAGTCGTGTGGATCAGCCATTCTTGCCTTTTCCTTCGATCCACGCCCATGCAAGCAGGCGCTCATAGTCGCCCAACCATGTCGCCGCGCGCAAATCTTGCTCGATGCCGGCCTCGAAGCGGGCCGCGCACCACGGCGCCGGCGGTATGCTGTCCGGATCGTAAGGGATATCGTCGCGGCCGTCATGCAGCGCCCGCCATATTTCAGCTGCGCCTCTCGATTTCGGCGCGACCGCCATGGTGACGAGAGGCACGTCCTGCTTGCCGATATCCCGCAGGATCGTCGCCAGAAGGACCGGGCCGCTATTGCTGGCCTTGAGCCGATAGACCGGGATGGTGCCGGCTTCCGCGCCGAGTCGTATTTCCGCCACGCCGTCGCGCAGCGCTCGGCGCAACTCCAAATCGACCGCATCGATAGCGATCTGGCTTGCCTCGGGGCGATAGGACTGGCGGCGATGCCCGGTGTCCAGCGTTACGTGCCAAAGATAGGTCATGCTTGATCTCCCCGGCCAAGCAGGCGGTCTATCCATGCCGCCGCCTCATCATAGGTCAGGTTTGACGATATCTTCGGGTTGTCCAGTTTTGCCGTCAGGCTCAGCCCGACGATATAGGTGATCTGGTTTTGCGTGGCGCGGCGTGACGGATCCTTGCGCGGCCGCACATTGCCGCGCAGCTGGTCGATCCGGTCGCTGGCCTGCGACATGGTGAGATCGTCCGGGACGGTATTGTCCTCGCCCGCATCGCGCAGCAGGCGGCCGAGATAACCGCGCTGCATCACCGTTGCCCGTTTCGGCCCCCGCTGAAGGGATGGCCTCTCGGTCGATTTGCCAAGCCTTATGGTTACGCTGTGACCTGCAACAAGCGTCGGGACGCGCACGGGCGGCAGCTCTTCGTCGCGGCCCAAGGTCCAGCGGTTGAGGCTGGCATCCTTTTTTGCGTGCGCCTTGGCGCGCAGTTCGGGGCCGCGCAGCATCGGGCGCCAATACCAGGTGACGTAGCCCTGGTCGCGGACGAGATCGGCAACCTCGGACGCGATCGGCGGCAGCTTGCCTGCAAAACCCTTGGCGAGACACACACGCTGGATATCCCAGGCACCGTGCGCCCACGCCGCGGCGATTGCCATCGATCCGATGTCGGTCAATTGCGGGAGTTTGCGGACGGTGTCCGGCACGCGGCCGTTGACCGACACTCCGATGCCTTCCGGCAGATCGGTGGTGTCGATCATGAGGAGTCCGCCGTCCTCGCTCACGGCATAGTCGCTAAAGTGCGACCAACTGATCGACATCATCGTGGGGCCCGAAACGAGCGGCGCAATCACCGTGACGCCGCACACCGGCCAATCGGTTGCGGCCGCCTCTGTGGCGACCGCTGCGAGAATGGGATTGTTGATCATGCCGGTAGCCTGGAGTGTTATGCGATTATATGAGGCTGTAACCGCTTGCGATGGCGCGCGAGCGAACATCTTCCAAGCTATCGCGGTAGCCGCCCATCATCGTATTATTGTACGTGTAAGAGCCGTCATTCTGGAGGCGGACGACTTGCCAGCCGTGGCCATTGCCGTCAACTTCCGAATAACCTTTGTCCGGCGCGGCCCATACGGCGATGCACCAGTTGAGATCGTTGTCCGACGTGGTGATGATCTGTGCTTCGCGGCTCTGGAAGGTGTCGCTGTTGGTGATGGTGGTCATTTTCTAGTCTCCCGCCTAACTGGTTGGCCCCGAGGCGCGGGCATCAGCTCGTTTGCTGATATGGTCATAATAGGCATATTATACCCATTATGCAAGAGGAAAAATGACTGTTTTTCGTTTAGCTTTGTTGGTTGCGGGGCGGGTCGATCATCGCAGTTGCTCCTAAAGGTCCAGGGTTGCCTGCGCCGTCTCGACCGGCAGCAAGATCAGCCCGTCATTGGGGAGCGGGCGTTGGAGCGCTTTGGCCTCGGACCATGGCGCGCGCATCCATGTCTCGATCTCATCCCTTTCGGTGAGGATGACGGGCATCGCCTTGTTGTGTATCGGCTCGACCACGTCGTTAGGCTGGCAGGTCAGGAAGCCGAACAGTTCGTGCGTGCCCGGCCGAGGGGTCTTCGATGATCCCCGTTCACCCTCCCATGCAGTCCAGAAACCGGCAAAAAAGGCCAGTGGTCGGGCGTCGTTGATCGCAAACCAGCGCTTTGTCTTCTTGGGCCTGGTGTCTTCCCATTCGCAAAACGTTGTCCATGGGACGAGGCATCGATTTTCGACGCCCTGCCACTGTCGCCAATGCGGCAGCCATGTCTTGCGAATGTTGGTGACGCCGCTGTCCGGCTTGCCATTGATGTATTCTTCAGGCGTCGGCATGCCCCATGTCAGGCGCGCCAGTTCGCGCCCGGTCGGTGTGTTTCTGACCACCGGTGCGAGGCGGTCCGGAAAGATGTCCAGTTCCGGCTCCAGATTGCCGACATCGCCGCGGACGGCGCCGGCAAGGTCCATGATGAGCGACTGGTTGGACTTGATGTTGTAGAGATTGCACATTGTCGCAGGGTGGCTTTGCACCTAGTGCCTGTCAATATAGCCCGAAAGCGACAGCACTTCCGGGCTTTCGGCGCCGGCGATGATGGCATGCATCTCTCGCTTCGCCGCGACGGCGGCAAGCAGGTAGTTTGGCCAATAGGCATCGCAGCCGTGTCTGGCGATCGATATGGCTCTCGCAAGGCGTTCCGTGGGCTGCATCGTCTACTCCTCGGAAATCTCGAAGATGCCGGGGTGTGCCTTGTCCACCGCTCGGATCGTGGTTTCTAGGTCGCCGACATGGAGCATCACGGCTTTCAGCGCTTCCATGGCGTCGCCGCCATATTCCTTGACTAATTGTTCTGCCTGGGCTTGCAGGCGCGCCTCGTTTTCGGGGCTTAGTTTTTCGCGGGCACGCATCTCGTCACCTCATGTTTTGATTGACGCAGCCGATTATGTTCATATTTTGTTCTTATGCCAGAACCTTATCGGCCAAAACGAAAGGGAGCTTTCCTGCTGTCCGACTCTCATCGGCTCGGGCAGTTGCTGCGCATCCAGTGTCGCTATTGCAAAGTCGCCCGCAACTATCTGCCAGACGATCTTCGCCATGTGCTGGGAGACATCGAGGTCGACGATGTGACCGATGCCATGCGGTGCCAGAAATGCGGGCAAAAGCATACGCTGATAACAGAGGCAGTTTTTCCGGGCGCGGCCGAGCGGCAGGGAATGACGATCCGCAAACTTGAAAAGGTCTATTATGTCAAGCGGGTGATCTGGCGCGACGAGCCTGCTTAGGGGGTTAACCGGGCGGGATTTTGCATTTCAAGACTGGCTCACGCAATGTAGTGGCAGTAGTTCGAAATGCGCCGCACCTTTTGTGCCATGTTTTGTGACACTACATGTGCCACATATTTTGCGGTCAGGTTGAATTGTTGTGTATTTTCAATAGGCCGCAAAAGGTGCGGTGCATCTCGACCGCACCATATAAAGCGCTCCGCTGAAATCGTTAAAAGTTCTCCGATTTTTCATGCATCGTTGTTCAATACTTGAGGCGTTCCTAGGCCGCTTCATCGTCCAAAGCGAATCGCGCTCAAGCCGCTCCCTTCTACGCGCTTCTGGTCTTACGAATTGTAGTCCCGAAACCAATTCCCGCTTTCTGTCGGCATGCTCCAAGCTGAAAATTCATCCGGCATAGCCAGTACCGCTGGCATCCTTGATTGCCACTCCAAAACCTGAGCAACTGGACGTCCGCCCGATTTGCCTCCATATGAGGGGCTGAAATTCGGAACTGCCATGACAGAACGCAACCAGATCGCCACGTCGTTCCTGCCCTCTCTCGGTTCGGCACCGGTCGAGTGGCGCATCGAAGGCGGCCTCACCCTCTACCCGGACGCACTTGCCTTCATGGAAGCGCGCGCGGAAGCTGTTCGGGCCGGCACTGCTCCCGAACTTGTCTGGCTTGTCGAGCACCCGCCACTTTATACGGCAGGCACCAGCGCCCACGCCGAGGACCTGATCGAGCCGGATCGATTTCCCGTCTTCGCGGCCGGCCGTGGTGGCGAATACACCTACCACGGGCCGGGTCAGCGCGTGGCCTATGTCATGCTCGACCTCAAGCGCCGACGCGAGGACGTACGCGCCTTTGTCGCCGCACTGGAGGAATGGATCATTCGCACGCTTGCCGCTTTCAACGTGCGCGGCGAGCGGCGCGAGGATCGCGTCGGCGTTTGGGTCGTGAGGCCCGGTCGACCGCCTTCCCCCGATGGCTCACCAGCGGAAGACAAAATCGCCGCAATCGGCATCCGCTTGCGCAAATGGGTCAGCTTCCACGGTATCGCCATCAACGTCGAGCCCGATCTCTCGCATTTCGGCGGCATCGTGCCATGCGGCGTACAGGATCATGGCGTCACCAGCCTTGTCGATCTTGGCCTGCCCGCAACCATGGCAGACCTCGACCTTGCCTTGAAAACTGCCTTTGAGGATGTCTTCGGCCCCGCGAAACAATCAGCGGTAGACAAGGCCGCCTGACCTCCGCTGCACGCAGATCAGTTCGATACGCTTACAAAAAATTACCTCTCACAGCGCGCCGATCCAGATCGCCATGGAAACAAGAAACGTACTCATGCATACGAGCGACACAACATCCTGAACAAGATCAGTCATTACCATCTCCTGTTTTGCATATGTTCGTATTTTGTTCTAATTTTGTTCGAATGTCAACGACCGAGCGCACGCGCTGCCGAAGTTAAGCGGCGCGAAGCGGACTACAGTTAAGGAAACGTTGCGGGGTCGCATACGGCGTTAACGTCGCGATCAGCGCCAGTTATCGATCAAACAACGTGATGATCACGTCGGGTACGAAAAAACCGCAGGCCCGGCTTCGCCCAGGCATACACCGGCCCAGGATCAGAGCGGCACCACCTTGCCGTCCGCAAGCGTCACGCGGCGATCCATTCGCTCCGCCAGCCCATGATTGTGGGTCGCGATCAAGGCAGCAAGCCCCGACTGCCGCACCAAGGCCTCCAGCGCCTCGAAAACATAAGATGCTGTCGCCGGGTCGAGATTCCCGGTCGGCTCGTCGGCCAGCAGCACCAGGGGAGCATTGGCAACGGCGCGAGCGATGGCGACGCGCTGCTGCTCGCCGCCAGACAATTCGGATGGCCTGTGCTGCGCGCGCTGGCCGATCTGCATGTAGTCCAGCAACTGGGCGGCGCGGTCCGCCGCTTCCTTGCGCCCCAGCCCCTTGATCAGCTGCGGCATCATGATGTTTTCGAGCGCCGAAAACTCCGGCAAGAGGTGATGGAACTGATAGACGAAACCGACATCGTTGCGGCGGATCGCGGTGCGTTCGTCGTCTGAGAGCCTGCCGCAAGCCCGGCCGGCAAGGATCACATCGCCCGCATCCGGACGCTCAAGCAGACCCGCCGTGTGCAGCAGCGTCGACTTGCCTGTACCGGACGGCGCCACCAGCGCCACCATCTCGCCGCGCTTCAGCGAAAAATCCGCACCGCTCAGGATCGTGAGCTTGCGCTCCGCCTGCACGTAATGGCGCTCGACCGCCTTCAGTTCGATAATGGCCTCAGCCATCATTCGTACCTCAGCGCTTCGACCGGATCGAGCCTCGCCGCCCGCCATGCCGGAAACAGCGTTGCCAGGAACGACAGCACAAGCGCCATCAGGACAACCGAAATCGTTTCGCCGGCGTCCATCTTGGCCGGCAATTGACTCAGGAAATAAAGCTCGGGGTTGAACAGCACCGTGCCTGAAATCCACGAGAAGAACTCGCGGATGCGCTCGACATTGAGGCAGATGACGATACCCAAGGCGACGCCAGCCAACGTGCCGACCACGCCGATCGCCGCTCCCGTCATCAGGAAGATGCGCAGGATCGCGCCCCGCGTCGCCCCCATCGTGCGCAGGATCGCGATGTCGTGGCCCTTGTCCTTCACCAGCATGACCAGGCCGGAGATGATGTTGAGCGCCGCCACCAGGACGATCAGCGTCAAGATCATGAACATCACGTTGCGCTCGACCTGCAGCGCCGAAAAGAAGGTCTGATTGCGCTGGCGCCAGTCGGTCAGGTAAACCTGCCTCTGTGCCGCCTCCTCGACCTTGGGTCTTAGCGCATCGACATCGTCGGGATTGTCGACATAGACTTCGATGAGTTGCGCCCTGCCCTCCATATTGAAATAGAGCTGCGCTTCCGAAAACGGCATATAGACGATGGAACTGTCATACTCCGACATGCCCACTTCGAAGATTGCGGCGATCGGATAGCCTTTCAGGCGAGGCATCGTTCCAAGCGGCGTGACGTCACCGTCCGGCGAAACCAGCGTGATCGTGTCCCCCAGCACCAGGCCCAGGTTTTCGGCCATGCGGCTGCCGATAGCGACCCCCTCACCGGTGTCGAAGCCGACGATCGAACCTTGCTTGATGTTGTTGGCGACGATCGACACCTTGCCGAGATCCTCGCCCCTTATGCCGCGCACCAAGGCGCCGGCGCCCGAGCCGACATTGCCTTGCGCCAGCACCTGGCCATCGATCAGCGGCAGCGCGTACTTCACCCCCGCCACACCGTTAATGCGGCTGGCGATCTCTGAGTAGTCTTCCAGCGGCATGTCCACCGGCGTTACGATGAGATGACCGTTGACGCCGAGGATGCGGGTCAAAAGCTCGGCACGAAAGCCGTTCATCACCGCCATCACCACGATCAGTGTGGCAACGCCCAGCATGATGCCGAGGAACGAGATCGAGGCAATGACCGAGATCACCGTTTCCTTGCGGCGCGAGCGCAGGTAGCGCCACGCAACCATGCGCTCGAAACCGGAAAACGGCCCAGCGCCGGCCGGCTTTGCCGCGGCCTGGTTCATGCGGCGGCACCAAGCCGCTTGGCGACAGCCGCAACCGGCAGCGTTTCGCGCTCGCCGGTCCTGCGGTTCTTCAACTCGATCTCACCTGCCGCGACACCACGCGGTCCGACGATAAGCTGCCAAGGCAAGCCGATCAGGTCGGCCGTAGCGAACTTGCCGCCCGGGCGCTGATCCGTATCGTCGTAGAGCACGTCCTTGCCGGCAGCCGTCAGCGCCGCATACAGGTCGTCGCACACCCGGTCGCATTGCGCGTCGCCTGCCTTCATGTTGATGAGGCCGATGTCGAAAGGCGCTACCGATTCCGGCCAGATGATGCCGTTGTCGTCATGGCTTGCCTCGATGATCGCCGCGATCAGGCGCGTCGGCCCGATGCCGTAAGAGCCCATGGAGACAAAGTGCTCCTTGCCGTCGGGCCCCTGCACCTTGGCGTTCATCGGCTTGGAATATTTCTCGCCGAAATGGAAGATATGTCCGACCTCGATGCCGCGCGCGGAAAGCCGGTCCCCTTCGGCTATCTGGCCCCACGCCGCCTCGTCATGCATTTCGTCGGTCGCGGCATAAGGCGTCGTCCAGTGCGTCACGATGTCGGCAATCTCACTGTCATTGCCGAAATCGACATTCTCCCCGGGCACCGTCAGGTCGAGGAAATCCTTGTGACAGAACACCTGGCTCTCACCGGTCTCGGCCAAGATGATGAATTCATGCGAAAGGTCGCCGCCGATCGGGCCGGTATCGGCGCGCATCGGGATCGCCTTCAGTCCCATGCGCGTGAAGGTGCGCAGATAGGACACGAACATACGGTAATAGGCGGCTTTGGCGCCTTCGTAGTTCAAATCGAACGAATAAGCATCCTTCATCAGGAATTCGCGGCCACGCATCACGCCGAAGCGCGGCCGCACCTCGTCGCGGAATTTCCACTGGATGTGGTAGAGATTTAGCGGCAGGTCCTTGTAGGACTTGACGTAGGAGCGGAAGATTTCCGTCACCATCTCCTCGTTGGTCGGGCCGTAGAGCAGTTCGCGCTCCTGTCGGTCCTTGATCCGCAGCATCTCCTTGCCATAGGCGTCGTAACGGCCGCTTTCGCGCCACAACTCGGCCGACTGAATGGTCGGCATCAGGATTTCCAGCGCGCCAGCCCGGTCCTGCTCCTCGCGGATGATGCGGCAGACCTTGTCGAGCACCCTTTTGCCGAGCGGCAGCATCGTAAAGGAGCCCTGCCCCTGTTGGCGGATCATGCCCGCGCGCAGCATGAGCCTGTGAGAGATGATCTCGGCCTCACGTGGATTTTCCTTGAGAATGGGCAAAAAATAGCGCGACAAACGCATGAGCTGTTCCGTGAGAGAAAATGGCGCCACCGGAATCGGTGCGCCGCAGGCTTGTTTGCTTCGGCTTCATAGCCATTTCATGGCCGAATGGAAACCCGCGCTTGTGACTTGATGGATCGGCAATGATGCCGCAGTCTCAGGCTGACTACTTGTCAGGCACCGACCGCAATTTTATTGTGCAATGCAGCACATTAAAGTCGGTTTCGGCGCAAAATTTGTAGTGACTTTCTTGCAGACGTTGGTCTAGTGTGCCTCGATAATCGAGAGGGCGGAGCAAAATCTGCCCTCCTACGCGGTCAAAGTCTTGGGAGGATGCGATCTAGGCGCGATGACTCGCTGCCGCCGGACAACGGAACACGGATCGGACGCGTTTATTGCAAGGCCTAGTGCCTTGCATTTTTTTTGTGCAATCAAAAGACGAAAGCCGCTGTGCCGCGCTCAAGGCAGTCACCTGAGTGACACGGTTACCTGAACTCGGGGATGACCCTGGGAATATCGTCGAAGCCGAGTTCCAAGCCTCGGGTCACACCGTAGAATGCCCCCATGATGACGACCGTGACCAATGTGGTCCACAGCACGGCGCGCAGCATATGCGGTCCCCGCGGCGCGCTGGGAACGGTACCCAACGTGACATTATCGTCCTCATCCTGCGTCTTCACCCCAAAGGGCAGGATCGCAAAAAGGACCAGCCACCACGCCACGAAGAAAATCGCGGTAAAAGAGACCCAGCTCATGCCTGCTCCAGTTCGATCAGCGTGCCGAAGAAGTCCTTGGGGTGCAGGAACAAGACCGGCTTGCCATGGGCCCCGGCTTTAGGATTGCCATCTCCCAGCACCCGCGCACCGCCTGCCTTGAGGCGATCGCGCGCTCCCAGGATATCGTCCACCTCGTAGCAGACATGATGCATGCCGCCGGACGGATTCTTGTCCAGGAAGGCAGCGATGGGCGACCCCTGCCCCAGCGGCTCCAGAAGCTCGATCTTGGTATTGCCGACATCGATGAACACCACCGTTACGCCATGTTCCGGCAGGGCCTGCGGCTCCGTTACGCACGCACCCAGCGTCTCTCGGTAAGTGGCGACGGCTGCAGCCAGATCGGGCACGACAATGGCGACATGGTTCAGGCGTCCGAGCATTTTTCAAATCCTGAGCGAACAAGGGACGGAGAGGAAAGGCGCGCTAAATACCTATTCGCTACTCCCTATTCACTCACCTTGTTACGAACACCGTCACCAGAGGCTTCTTCCCCCAGGCTTCGTTGGCGGACGCCCTGACGGCACGGCGCACGGATTCCTGGACGAGGTCGAGGTCTTTTCGGCGCTGCCGGGGGATTGAGTCCACCGCGCCGATTGCCGCATCGAGCATAAGGTCCTCCAGCGTCTCCCCGCTCGCGTCCGTTTCGGCAACGCCAATGGCGACGATATCTGGATCGCCGGCCAGTTCGTACTTGTCGTCCAGCACGACATTGACGGCGACATGGCCCGCGAACGACAGCTTGCGCCGGTCGCGAATGCCCATCGCCTCGTCGCTGCCAACCAGCTTGCCATCCTTGTAGACGCGCCCGAACGGCACCTGATCGACGATGGTCGCGGCGCCGGGATAGAGCCGTAGCATGTCGCCATCGCGAATTTGCGCGACCTGGGCAATGCCGGACATCGCCATCAGCGAGCCTTGCGCCACCAGATGCGCTGCCTCACCATGCACCGGTACGCCGATCTGCGGCCGCACCCACTCGTACATCCGCTTCAATTCACTACGCCGTGGATGGCCCGAAACGTGGACGAGCGCGTCGCCGTCCTCGATGATCTTCATGCCGAGATCGATGAGGCGGTTCTTGATCTCGAGGATCGCCTTCTCGTTGCCGGGAATGGTGCGCGAGGAGAAGATCACCGTGTCTCCCGCCGTGAGTGAAACGGTCTTCATCTCGTCGCGCGACAGCTTGGCAAGGGCGGCCAGCGGCTCGCCCTGGCTGCCGGTGCAGATGATCACCAGGTTCTTGCGGTCGATGAAGCCGTAGTCCTCCTCGGCCACGAATTCCGGCAGACCGTCCATATATCCCAGTTCGTCGGAGACATCGATGACCCGTTTCAAGGAACGGCCAAGCACAAGGCATTTGCGCCCTGCGTCACGCGCTGCGCGCGCAATGGAAATGATGCGGCCGACATTCGAAGAAAAGGTCGTGATGGCGACACGGCCCTTTGCTTGCTCGATCAAGACCTTCAGGCTGGCGCCGACCTCCTGCTCCGATGGGGAATCGCCTTCCCTCAACGCATTGGTGGAATCGCAGACCAGCGCCAGCACGCCTTTGTCGCCATAGGCGCGGAAACGGGTCTCATCGGTCTTGGGGCCAAGTGTGGGCGCAGGATCGATCTTCCAGTCGCCTGTGTGGATCACCGTTCCTGCCGGTGTGGTGATGGCCAGGGACATCGGCTCAGGAATGGAATGGGCCACGGGAATGGCTTCGATCTCGAACGGGCCGACGGTGAATTTTTCCCCGGCCCGGTACACCGTTACCGGGATTTTCGGAGCGCCATGCTCACCTTGCCTTTTGGCTTCCAGCAGTCCGGCCGAGAACGGCGTCATCCACACCGGCGCCTTCAGGCGCGGCCAGATGTCGTGCAAGGCGCCGTAGTGATCCTCGTGCGCATGAGTGATGACGATGCCGCGCAGATTGGCGATATTTTCCTCGATGAAGCGGGTATCGGGCAGGATCAGGTCGACACCGGGATGCGACGGATCTGGAAACGTTACGCCGACGTCGACGATGATCCACTCGCGCGCATTGGCCGGACCATAGCCGTAGAGGGCGAAATTCATGCCGATCTCGCCGACGCCGCCAAGCGGCACGAAAACCAGTTCGGCATTTTCCGCTCGTGCCATGATTATACCTTTCTCAGTGAGAGCCCGATCAAACGTCAGGGCCACCTTGTCTTGTCGTCAATTCCAGCCCGAGCGTTGTCTCAAACGGCTGCGGCCGAAGCAACGGCACCGAAATGAACATCGCCCGCCGCGATCGTCAGGGCTGATCCGTTCTGGTCGCGGATCACGAAACGGCAGTCTTCGTCAATGGTTTCGAACGTGCCGCGCACCACATTCCCGTCAATTCTGACAGCAACCTCGCTGCCGATGCCCGCTGCGCGCTCCAGCCATCGCCGGCGTATTGCTGCAAGACCATGTCCGTCGCTCCACAAGCGCGCATTCTCGTTCCAGGCGTCGGACAGGGCCAGGAACACCGTTTCGGCATCGCAATTGGCACCCAGCGCCTTCAGGGAGATAGCCGGATATGGCAAATCCTGAGGATACGCCACGACATTGGCACCGATGCCCACCGCCACGGCGAAACGTCCGTTTTCGAGCAGCGACGACTCTAGCAGAATGCCCGCCAGCTTGGCCCCGGAGGCCAGCACATCATTGGGCCACTTCAATTCGAAGCGGTTGCGCCCCTCGCCGCTGCCGCCGTCGACGCCAATCGAAATACGCCCCTTTGGCACGACTGCATCGAGCGCGTCAGCCAGCGCCAGCCCGGCAACGAAGCCGAGTGTGGCAGCCAGTCTCAGTTCAAAGTCGGCAACCACCAGCAAGGTCGCGGCGAGATTGCCTGGCGGCGACAGCCAGGCCCGCCCACGGCGGCCTCGGCCACTTTGCTGGTCGTTCGAAACCACCCACAGTTTGCCTGGATCGCCGGCGCGGGCGCTTTCCAGGGCCTGCGCATTGGTCGAGCCGATCGTGTCGTACGCGTCGAGGCGATATCCTTCGGATGCCGCTGTCGGCGCGAGCGCGAACACCATCAGAAGAACGTCTTGGCGGCAGCCTGCGCATAGGTGCCGATCGGTCCGCCGATCAGCACGTAGAACAGCACGAAGGCCCCGGAGGCGCCAAGGATCACCCGCAACTCACCCGGCATCGGCTCGAAGCCGCCGACCGGTTCGTCAAACCACATGATCTTGATGATCCTGAGATAGTAGAACGCGGCCACGACCGAAGTCAGCACGCCGATGACCGCCAATGCGTATAGTTCGGCATTGATGGCTGCGAGGAACACGTACCATTTCGCCCAGAATCCGGCCAGCGGCGGAATGCCGGCCAGCGAGAACAGAAGAATGGTGAGGATGGTCGCCATCACCGGGTTGGTGTTGGACAGTCCGGCGAGATCGCCGATCGTCTCGACCTGCCCTTCCTTGCGCCGCATGGCGATGATGAAGGCAAAGGTACCAAGCGTCATCGCCACATAGATCAGCATGTAGATGATCACGCCCCGCACACCGGACTCGCTGTTGGCGGCAAGACCGACCAGCGCGAAGCCCATATGGCCGATCGAGGAATAGGCCATGAGGCGCTTGAAGTTGCGCTGACCGATGGCCGCGAACGAGCCAATCGCCATCGAGGCGATGGACACAAACACGATGATCTGTTGCCAATCCGCCGCCGACGGCTCGAACGCCTCCATGACGAGGCGAAGGATGAGCGCCATCGTCGCGACCTTGGGGGCTACCGCGAAGAACGCAGTCACGGGGGTTGGCGCGCCTTCATAGACGTCGGGAGTCCACATGTGGAAAGGGGCTGCCGAAATCTTGAACACCAAACCGGCGAGGATAAAGACAAGGCCGAACAGCACCCCAACCTGACGTTCCGCGCCGCTCAGCGCCGAAGCGATAACGTTGAAGTCGATGGACCCGGTGTAGCCGTACACCAGCGAGATACCGKAGAGCATCATGCCGGTACCGAGCGCACCGAGGATAAAGTACTTCAGGCCCGCCTCGCTCGAGCGCAGGCTGTCGCGGTTGATTGCCGCAACGATATAGAGCGCAAGCGATTGCAGTTCGAAGCTGAGATAGAGCGCGATCATGTCGTTGGCCGAGGCCATCAACAGCATGCCGATCGACGACAGCATGACCAGGACCGGATATTCGAAACTGTCGAACTTCTCTGCCTTGGCGAAGCCGACCGACATCACCAGCGTCACCGCCGACCCGACAAGCGTCAGTACTTTCATGAAGCGCGCGAACGGGTCGACGACGAACGAGTTGCCGAACGCCTTGCCCTCGCCAACCGAGAAAAGCAGCCATGCGCCCGCGGCCACCATCACGAGCACGGCAAGCGTGGTGACAAGCGTGCTCGAGCGGCTGTTGGAATAGACACCGATCATCAGAAGCACCATGGCCCCAACGGCCATGATGAGTTCCGGCGTTAGAAGTCCGAGACTGGCGGAGAGTTCCGGCGTCATGGTTCGCTAAGTCTCCAGTCAGTTTGCAGCCGCGGTCTGCGCGGCGTTGATGGATGCGGTGACGTTGGTCACCAGCGCCTTGACCGACTGCGCCGTTGCATCGAATACCGGCGCCGGATAGACGCCGAAGAAGATCGTCAGCACCACCAGCGGATAAAGGATAGCCTTTTCGCGCCCGGACAGGTCGAGCATGCTCTTCACGCTGTCCTTGGTCAGTGTGCCGAATACGACGCGGCGATAGAGCCACAGTGCATAGGCCGCCGACAGGATCACGCCCGTCGTGGCGAAGAACGCCACCCATGTGTTGGCCTTGAAGGCGCCGAGAAGCGTCAGGAACTCGCCGACGAAACCGCTGGTTCCTGGCAGGCCGACATTGGCCATGGTGAAGATCAGGAATGCCACCGCGTATTTCGGCATGTTGTTGACCAGACCGCCATAGGCGTCGATCTCGCGCGTGTGCAGCCGATCATAGATGACGCCGACGCACAGGAAGAGCGCGCTGGAGACAAGGCCATGCGACAGCATCTGAAAGATGGCGCCCTGGATGCCTTCCGCGTTCATGGCGAAGATGCCCATCGTCACGTAACCCATATGCGCCACGGACGAGTAGGCAATCAGCTTCTTCATGTCCTCCTGCATCAGCGCGACCAGCGAGGTGTAGATGATGGCTACAACCGATAGAGCGAACACCATCGGTGCAAACATTTCCGACGCGATCGGGAACATCGGCAGCGAAAAGCGCAGGAAACCGTAACCGCCCATCTTCAACAGAATGCCGGCCAGAATGACCGAACCCGCTGTCGGAGCCTCGACGTGCGCGTCCGGCAGCCAGGTATGAACCGGCCACATCGGCATCTTCACCGCGAAAGAAGCGAAGAAAGCCAGCCATAGCCAGGTCTGCATCGAAGCCGGGAACGCATGCGTCAGCAGCGTCGGGATATCGGTGGTACCGGATTGCCAGAACATCGCCATGATGGCCAGCAGCATCAGCACCGAGCCGAGCAGCGTATAGAGGAAGAACTTGAACGAGGCATAGACGCGCCGCTTGCCGCCCCACACGCCGATGATGATGAACATCGGGATCAGGCCAGCCTCGAAGAACACGTAGAACAAGACGATGTCCAGCGCGCAGAACACGCCGATCATCAGCGTTTCCAGAAGCAGGAAGGAGACCATATAGGCCTTCACGCTCTTCTGGATCGATACCCACGAGGCAAGAATGCACAGCGGCATCAAGAACGTCGTCAGGATGACGAACAGCATCGAAATGCCGTCGACGCCCATATGATAGGAAATGCCCGAGTCCAGCCACCCGTGCTTTTCGATCATCTGGAACCCGGCCTGCGAGTTGTCGAAGCCGATCCACACGAACAGCGACACCACGAAGGTGACCACGGTCGTCAAAAGCGTGATCGAGCGGATGTTGCGCCGGCCGTTTTCGTTGTCGTCGCCGATCAACAATATGAGCAGCACGCCGACCAGCGGCAGGAACGTGACCGTCGATAGAATTGGCCAGTCGGTCATCAGAGCATCATCCAGGTGACGAGTGCGGCAACGCCGATCAGCATGGCGAAGGCATAATGGTAGAGGTAGCCGGACTGCAGCTTGACGACACGGTTGGTGACGTCGACCACGCGGGCCGACACGCCGTCAGGGCCAAGCCCGTCGATGATCCTGCCGTCGCCCGTCTTCCACAGGAAGTGGCCAAGGCGCTTGGCGGCGCGCACGAACAGGAAGTCGAAGAGTTCGTCGAAATACCACTTGTTGAGCAGGAACGCGTATAGGCCGCGATGGTGGGCGGCAAGTTGCTTCGGCGTCTCGGGCGAGCGGATGTAGAACTGCCAGGCGACGAGCAGGCCGATCAGCATCGCCACGAAAGGCGACAGCTTCACCCAAAGCGGCACGCCGTGCATATCATGCAGGATGTGGTTGTCGGGCAGCGTGAACAGCGATGCCTTCCAGAACTCGGCATAACCTTCGCCGATGAAATAGTTGGCGAACAACACACCGGCAAACAGCGAGCCGGCGGCCAGGATGAACAATGGCACCAGCATCACCGGCGGCGATTCGTGCACGTGGTGCATGACCTCGTGGCTGGCGCGCGGCTCGCCATGGAAGGTCATGAAAATCAGCCGCCAGGAATAGAAGCTGGTGAAGCAGGCTGCCACCACCAAAGCTACGAAGGCAAAGCCCGCAACCGCATTGTGGCCGACAAACGCGCTTTCGATGATCGCATCCTTGGAGAAAAAGCCGGCCGTACCGATAACGGTTGCCGGAATGCCGACGCCGGTCAGCGCCAGCGTGCCGATGATCATCGTCCAGTAGGTGGACGGGATCAGTTTGCGCAGGCCGCCCATCTTGCGCATGTCCTGTTCGTCCGAAACGGCATGGATCACCGAGCCGGAGCCGAGGAACAGAAGCGCCTTGAAGAAGGCGTGCGTGAACAGGTGGAAAATGGCGACCCCATAGGCGCCGACGCCCAACGCCACAAACATGTAGCCGAGCTGCGAACAGGTCGAATAGGCGATGACGCGCTTGATGTCGTTCTGCACCAGGCCGACCGTTGCCGCAAAGAAGGCGGTGAACGCGCCGATAAAGGTCACGACGAGAAGTGCGGTGTGCGACAGTTCGAACAGCGGCGACAGGCGCGCGAGCATGAACACACCCGCCGTCACCATGGTCGCGGCATGGATCAGCGCCGAAACAGGCGTCGGGCCTTCCATGGCGTCCGGCAGCCAGGTGTGCAGCGGCACCTGTGCCGACTTGCCCATGGCGCCCATGAACAGCAGAAGGCACACCACGGTAAGGGCCGCCTGCTTGTCGAGCGCATAGCCGAGGAAATTAAGCACGGCCTCGCCGCCTGAGGCAGCTTCCGCACCATGTTCGGCCGGAATGAAGGAAGCCGCATTGGCGAAAATGGTGCCGAGATTGACCGAGCCGAACAGGACGAATACGCCGAAAATGCCGAGCGCAAAGCCGAAGTCGCCGATACGGTTGACGACGAAGGCCTTGATGGCCGCCGCATTCGCGGACGGCTTCTTGTACCAGAAACCGATCAGCAGATAGGAGGCGAGGCCCACGCCTTCCCAGCCGAAGAACATCTGGATCAGGTTGTCGGAGGTCACCAGCATCAGCATGGCAAAGGTGAACAGCGACAGATAGGCAAAGAAGCGCGGCCGGTTCGGATCGTGGTGCATGTAGCCGATCGAGTAGATGTGCACCAGCGCCGACACGGTGTTGACGACGACCAGCATGACCACCGTCAACGTGTCGATCCTGAGCGCCCATGCCGCATCGATGCCGCCGGACTGTATCCAGCGCAGCACCGGCACCGTGAACACTTCCGTTTCGGAAAACCCGATCGAAAAGAACGCGACCCACGACAGTACAGCCGAAATCACCAGCAGGCCGGAGGTGATGTATTCCGAGGCCTTGGCGCCGAGCGACGTGCCGAACAAGCCGACGATCAGGAAGCCGATGAGGGGAAGGAAGACGATGGCTTGATACATGACTGGTCCCATCAACCCTTCATCATATTCACGTCTTCCACCGCGATGGAGCCGCGGTTGCGGAAGAAAACCACAAGAATGGCAAGGCCGATGGCCGCCTCTGCGGCCGCGACCGTCAGCACAAACAGCACGAAGACCTGTCCGACGAGATCGTTGAGCAGCGAGGAGAAGGCGACCAGGTTGATATTGGCCGCAAGCAACAGCAACTCGATGGACATCATGATGACGATGACGTTCTTGCGGTTCAGGAAGATGCCGAACACGCCGATTGTGAACAGGATCGCCGAGAGTGTCAGGTAGTGTCCGATGCCGACGCTCATATCAGATGCCCTTCCCCGTCTCGACCTTGCGGACCTCGATGGCCTCTTCAAGCGTACGCGCGTTCTGGCGCGCGATATTCTGGCGCTTGACACCTTGCTTGTGGCGCAGCGTCAACACGATCGCACCGACCATGGCAACCAGAAGCACGATCCCGGCCATCTGGAAGAAGTGGATGTAGTCCGTGTAGAGAATATCGCCCAAGGCGGCCGTATTGCTGCGCGTGGCAAGATCGGGCACCGGCTGCGCCGCACCCGAGCCCAGTTGCGGCGACAGCACGTAGCCACCGGTGACGACAACCAGTTCGGCGGCCAGGATCAGTCCGACAAGCGCCCCGATCGGGGCGTACTGCAAGGCACCGCTCTTGAATTCGGCGAAATCAACGTCGAGCATCATGATGACAAACAAAAACAGCACCATCACCGCTCCGACATAGACGATGAGCAGGATCATCGCCAGGAACTCGGCACCGGCGAGCAGGAACAGGCCTGCCGCGTTGAAGAACGTCAGGATGAGGAACAGAACCGAATGAACGGGATTGCGTGACGAGATGACCATGAAGGCCGCCCCGACCGCGACAAAGGCGAAGAGGTAGAAAAAGACCGCCTCTAGTCCGTTAAGCATGGGTTCCCCCGGGTTTCCTTGTCCGGACGGAGGATAGGCCTCCGCCGGCTTTCTTTGCCTCGGTCCGCCTCCGGTCCCGAAGCCGCGTGTTCCTTAGACGAGGCATCCTGCCCCGTCCATCCGTCATTGCGCTTGCCCTCGCCGACGCGGCGATGAGCGAAGCACCCCTCATCGATACGGCGCATCCATTTCCATGTTGCGCGCGATCTCGCGCTCCCAGCGGTCGCCGTTCGCCAGAAGCTTGTCCTTATCGTAGTAAAGTTCCTCGCGTGTCTCGGTCGCGAACTCGAAGTTCGGTCCCTCGACGATGGCGTCCACCGGGCAAGCCTCCTGGCAGAAACCGCAATAGATGCACTTCACCATGTCGATGTCGTAGCGCACCGTGCGGCGTGTGCCGTCATTGCGGCGCGGGCCGGCTTCGATGGTGATCGCCTGTGCGGGGCAAATCGCTTCGCACAGCTTGCACGCGATGCAGCGTTCCTCGCCATTCGGATAACGGCGCAGCGCATGCTCGCCGCGGAAGCGCGGGCTGATCGGTCCCTTCTCGTGCGGATAGTTGATCGTCTCCTTGGGCGCGAAGAATTGCCGAAGCCCCAGGATGTAACCGGCGACGATATCTTTCAGGAGCAGCGACTTCGCCGCTTGGCCGAGCGCGGACATCAGGCAAATCCCGTAAGCTTGAGGAAAGCGGCCGTTGCCACGACCATGAACAGCGAGATCGGCAGGAACACCTTCCAGCCCAGTCGCATCAACTGGTCGTAGCGATAGCGCGGCAGGACCGCCTTGGCCATCGAGAAGATGAAGAACACGAAGCACACCTTGAGCACGAACCAGATGACGCCCGGAACCCAAGTGAAAGGTGCAATGTCCAGCGGCGGTAGCCAGCCGCCAAGGAACAGGATGGTGGTTAGCGCGCACATCAGCACCACGGCGACATATTCGCCGAGGAAGAACAGCAGGAACGCCGTCGACGAATATTCGACCATGTGGCCGGCCACCAATTCCGATTCCGCCTCGACCAGATCGAAGGGAGGACGGTTGGTTTCGGCCATCGCCGAAATGGTGAAAATGATGAACATCGGGAACAGGCCAAGCCAGTGCCAGTCGAGTAACGAGTTCGTCAAGCCAAGCCGCGTCCCCAGGCCGTCCTGCTGCGAAAGCACGATGTCGGTCAGGTTCAGCGATCCCACGCACAAAAGCACGGTGACGATGACGAAGCCGATCGAGACTTCATATGACACCATCTGCGCAGCCGAACGCAGCGCGCCAAGGAACGGGTACTTCGAGTTCGAAGCCCAGCCGCCCATGATCACGCCATAGACTTCGAGCGAAGAGATGGCCAGCACATAGAGGATGCCGACATTGATGTTGGCAACCGCCCAGCCTTCATTGACGGGGATTACCGCCCAGGCCGTGATTGCCAGAACGGCGGAAACCAGCGGCGCCAGCAGGAATACGCCCTTGTTGGCGCCCGATGGAATGATCGGTTCCTTGAACACGAACTTGAACAGGTCCGCGAAGGCCTGGAACAGGCCCCATGGCCCGACCACGTTGGGGCCGCGGCGCAACTGCACAGCCGCCCAGATCTTGCGGTCAGCGTAAAGGACATAGGCCACGAAGATCAGCAGAACGACGATCAGCACGACCGACTTCAAGAGGATTATCAGTGCCGGCAGCACGTAGAAGGAGAAGAAAGTGTCCATGTCCTATTCCGCCGCCTGCTTGAAGCCGCCCTTGGCGAGCGCCGAGCATTCGGCCATCACCGCCGAGGCGCGTGCAATCGGATTGGTCAGGTAAAAATCGCGCACCGGCGACACAAAACCTGCCTTGTTGAGCCGCCCGCCGACCTTCGCCAGCTTGGCGACGTCATCCACATCGCCTTCCTCGATCCGGTCGATGCGCGCAAGGTGCGCATGATCCGCATAGAGCCTGGCACGCAATTGAGCCAGTGAATCGAACGGCAGCTTCTTGCCAAGCACATCCGACAGAGCCCGCACGATCGCCCAGTCCTCGCGCGCTTCACCCGGCGCGAAGCCGGCGCGGTTGGTCTGCTGCACGCGCCCTTCCGTGTTGACGTAGGTGCCCGACTTCTCGGTGTAGGTTGCAGCCGGCAGGATCACGTCGGCACGATGCGCGCCCGCGTCGCCGTGGGTGCCGACATAGACGACAAAGCTGCTGGCAACCTTGCTCATGTCGAGTTCGTCGGCGCCGAGCAGGAATAGTATATCCGTTCCGGCCAGCATGCCGGCAACGTCCTTGCCGCCTTCGCCCGGCACGAAACCGATGTCGAGGCCGCCCACCCTTGCGGCGGCGTTATGCAGCACAGCAAAGCCGTTCCAATCCGGCCGAACGGCATTGACCGCCTTGGCAAGTCTGGCTGTCTGTCCGAGCACCGCCGCACCGTCCGTGCGTGCCAGCGCGCCCTGGCCGACAATGATCAGCGGCTTTTGCGCCTTCTTCAGCGCCTGGAAGAACTTGCCGTTGCCATCAGCCACATCCTTGAGGCTTTCAGGCCCTGCCCCTAGCGCTTCATAATCGTAACGCAGGTCACCGAAATCGCCGATAACGCCGATCGGCAGCGGGCTGGCGCGGAACCGCTTGCGGATGCGCGCATTGAGCACCGACGCTTCGAAGCGCGGATTGGAGCCAACGATCAGGATGGCATCCGCATCCTCGATGGCTTCGATGGTCGGATTGAAGATATAACTACCGCGGCCGTGCGCCGGGTCGAGCGCGGCACCGTCCTGGCGGCAATCGATGTTGCTGGAGCCGAGTGAGGCCATCAGTTGTTTCAGCGCATACATTTCCTCGACCGCAGCAAGATCGCCGGCAATCGCGCCGATCCTGTCCGGTGCCGCCTTCGAAAGGGCATCCTTGATCGCACCAAAGGCGTCGGCCCAACTCGCCGCCACGAGCTTGCCGTCACGGCGTACATAAGGCCGGTCAAGGCGCTGCGTGCGCAATCCGTCCCAGATGAAGCGGGTCTTGTCCGAAATCCATTCCTCGTTCACCTGCTCGTTGATGCGCGGCAGGATGCGCATGACTTCCCGGCCGCGGGAATCGACGCGGATGGCCGAGCCGACAGCGTCCATTATGTCGATGGATTCGGTTTTGGTCAGTTCCCATGGCCGCGCCTGGAAGGCGTAAGGCCGCGCAGTCAGGGCGCCGACCGGGCAAAGGTCGATGACGTTGCCCTGCAGTTCCGAGGTCATCGCCTGTTCGAGATAGGTGGTGATCTCGGCATCCTCGCCACGGCCGATCAGGCCAAGCTCGGAGATGCCGGCCACCTCGGTGGTGAAGCGCACGCAGCGCGTGCAATGGATGCAGCGCGTCATGATCGTCTTGACCAACGGCCCGATATACTTGTCCTCGACCGCGCGCTTGTTCTCATGAAACCGCGAGGAATCCATGCCGAAGGCCATGGCCTGATCCTGCAGGTCGCACTCACCGCCCTGGTCGCAAATCGGGCAATCGAGCGGGTGGTTGATGAGCAGGAACTCCATCACCCCTTCACGGGCCTTCTTCACCATCGGCGTGTTGGTGAAGAGTTCCGGCAGTTCGCCGTTCGGGCCAGGCCTGAGATCGCGCACGCCCATGGCGCACGACGCCTGCGGCTTCGGCGGCCCGCCCTTCACTTCAACCAGGCACATGCGGCAGTTGCCGGCAATCGACAACCGTTCATGGAAGCAGAAGCGCGGCACTTCCGCACCCGCCTCTTCCGCCGCCTGCAGCAGCGTATAGTGGTCGGGTACTGTTATTTCTTTCCCGTCGACCTTCAGCTTTGCCATGTCGCCTCGAACCCTGTCGGCCTCTGCCGCAATTCCTGTTGCGGGCGCGGCAATCGCGCCCGGCTTCACTTCAATGTTTCGCTTGCCCGCCAGAAAGCGCCGCAGCCTGCTTTGTCCAGCCGTCGCGGTCGATGCGGCCCTTGAAGCCGAGCGTGTCGTCCACCCAGGCAATCTCTTGCGCATTCCACGCGGCGATCTGCCCAAAAGTCCAGATGCCGAGGCCATTCAACACCGTCTCGAGCTTCGGCCCGATGCCCGAAATCGCCTTCAAGTCGTCAGGCATCGCCGGCTTTCCCATGCCTGTCGGCTGCCGGAAATCTTCCGGCATGAGTTCGCTTCCAATCGGTGCTTCAACGGCAGCTACAGTTTTCGCGTCTCGCGCGACGGTAGCCGCTGCCTTTGTCTCGGTTTCGTTGATTTCGTTGGCAAAAGATTGCGCCTCCGCCATCAGCGTCTTGGCAGTTGCGCGCGCCTTGGTCGCCGGCGCCTTGCTCGCCGGGGCAGAAAACCTGTCGCCTACGCCCCCATCATCCGTCAAAGGTTGCATCAACCGTTGTGAAGCCTCGGCGGCACCGGTCAGCGCGCCAAGCCACATGCCGAACGCCTGGCTGGCCAAGCCGACGCCAAGCGCCGACATGGCTGCAGCACCAGCCGCAGGGTGCACGAACAGGTTGATGGCGCTGGCCATCTCCTTCGGCATCGCATTGGTCAGGTTTTCGTTCATCTTCTCAACGTCGTTCAAATCGCTCTGCAAATAGTCAGGTCCGGGAAACATCGACATTTCAGCTCTCCTGTGTCGTTCCGTTCCGTCTACCCTCGTTGCGTTTCCTTGTTTTCGGACTTTTACCCGCACTTTCGAATCTTATTCGGCTGCCGCAAGCACCGGCTGAACCTGATGCGCATTTCGGGTGAACTCATCGATGCGCCGCTCGATCTCCGGACGGAAATTGCGGATCAGGCCCTGCACCGGCCACGCCGCCGCATCGCCCAGCGCGCAGATGGTGTGGCCCTCGATCTGCTTGGTCACGTCGAGCAGCATGTCGATCTCGCTTTTCTGCGCTTGGCCGCGCACCAAGCGTTCCATCACGCGCCACATCCAGCCGGTGCCCTCGCGGCATGGCGTGCACTGGCCGCAACTCTCATGCTTGAAGAAGTACGATAGCCGCGCGATCGCCTTCACGATGTCCGTCGACTTGTCCATGACGATCACGGCAGCCGTGCCAAAAGACGACTTCTTTTCGCGCAGGCCGTCGAAATCCATCGGGCAGTCGATGATGTCTTCGGCCTTCACCACCGGGCACGATGCGCCGCCGGGGATCACAGCCAGCAGATTGTCCCAGCCGCCGCGAATGCCGCCGCCATGCGTCTCGACCAGTTCGCGGAAGCTGATGCCCATGGTCTCCTCGACCGTGCAGGGTGTGTTGACATGGCCGACCAGCATGAACAGCTTGGTGCCGACATTGTTCGGCCGTCCGAAGGAGGAGAACCATGCTGCCCCGCGCCGCAGGATCGTCGGCGCAACCGCAATCGATTCGACATTGTTGACCGTCGTCGGACAACCATAGAGGCCGACATTGGCCGGGAACGGCGGCTTCAGCCTTGGCTGACCCTTCTTGCCTTCGAGGCTTTCCAGCAGCGCCGTCTCCTCGCCGCAGATATAGGCGCCGGCGCCGTGGTGCACATAGATGTCGAAGTCGTAGCCGTTCTTGTTGTTCTTGCCGATCAGCTTGGCGTCATAGGCCTCATCGATGGCCCGTTGCAGCGCCTCGCGCTCACGGATGAACTCGCCGCGCACATAGATGTAAGCGGCGATCGCGCCCATGGCGAAACCGGCAAGCAAAGCGCCCTCGACCAGCGTGTGCGGATCATGGCGCAGAATATCGCGATCCTTGCAGGTTCCCGGTTCGGATTCGTCCGCGTTGATGACGAGATAACTCGGGCGCCCGTCGCTCTGCTTGGGCATGAACGACCACTTCAATCCGGTCGGGAAGCCGGCGCCACCGCGTCCGCGCAGACCGGACGCCTTCATCTCGTTGATGATCCAGTCGCGGCCCTTGTCGATGATCGACTTGGTGCCGTCCCACGCGCCGCGCGCCATCGCGCCCTGCAGCGAGCGGTCGAACCGGCCGTATATGTTGGTGAATATGCGGTCCTTGTCCTGAAGCATCGTTCGTCCCTCAGACCGGCTTCTTGCCGAAAACGCGGATGTATTCGGCGACGCCACCCTTGGCGAGCGCCTTGGCCTGCTTTACCCAATCCTCGCGCTCGACGCGCCCATGGAAATTGAGATAGCCGTCGACCCAGTCGCGCTCCGCCTTCTTCCACGAAGCGACCTGTGCAAACGTGAAGATACCCAGTTCGTGCAGGATCCTCTCGTTCTTCGGCCCGACGCCGGAAATCAGCTTGAGATCGTCAACCGCTGCCGGCTTGGTGATCCCTGCCGGACGGTTCTTGTCCTCGAGCGAAGGCTTGGCGGCTGCCTTGGCCTCAGGCGCCTTGAATGCGGCAACAGGCTCGGCCTTAACCTTCGGTCCGCTGCGCTGCTTGACGGCACCCTCGATCTTGCTGGTCGCCTTGTTGGCATTGGCGGCGGAGTGCGCCGGGGCGGAAACGCTCGCGGCTTTCTCGGCAGCCGGCACGACTTTCGCCTTCGATGGCGTCTTCAACGCCGGGCTGGTTTCGGGCGCATCGGTCTTCGGCTTGGCGGCATTGGAGGGCGCAACGGCAGCCTCATTTCCGGCTCTAGCGGCAGCCTTGATCTCGCGGTCGCGGGTCGTCTTCAGTACGGCCTTCTCGTCGCGAAGCGACGTGAACCCGCCGATCGGCGCGGAATAGACACGGTCGGTCTGCGGGCCCGTCTTGACGTCGGCCCCCTTGCCGGCCTCGAACGCGTCGATGATCTCGGCGAGCCTTTCGGGCGTCAAATCCTCGTAGCTGTCCTTGAAGATCATCACCATCGGCGCATTCACGCAGGCGCCCTGGCACTCCACCTCTTCCCACGACAAGGTGCCGTCCCGGTTGGGTTGAAGCGGCTCGGGATGAATCTTCGACCGGCACACGTCCATCAGTTCGCCTGCGCCCATGATCATGCAGGGCGTGGTGCCGCAAACCTGGATATGGGCGCGCGTGCCGACCGGCTTCAACTGAAACTGGGTGTAGAAAGTCGCGACCTCGAGGCCACGGATATAAGGCATGTCGAGCATGTCGCAGACCGCCTCGATGGCCGCCTTGGTCACCCAGCCGTCCTGTTCCTGCGCCAGCATCAAAAGCGGAATGATCGCCGATTGCTGGCGGCCCTTCGGATACTTCTTGATCCATTGCTTGGCCGACGCCGCGTTCGCCCTGTTGAAGGCAAAACTCGCTGGCTGGACTTCTGCGGCGGCTAGTCTGCGAACTGTCATCTTCTGATCCTGGCTCCGCGTCAGTGCAACAGCGTTGCCGCTTCGAGGCGCTGCAACCAAAACGGGCTTCTGCTTGCGATCATGTCGTAGCCTGTGCGGCGGGACTTTTTGATCCGGTTCAATTCGTCGGCGGATTTCAATTCCCTGGCCCTGTCTCCGCCCAGCCAGAACACCCGCAATTTCATCTGGTCGAGAACATGACGCGTCGTCTCATGCTTCGGGTCCGATCCGTGTTCTTCATAGATGAACACCGTGTCGCCCGCTAAAAGCCGCTCTCCACCCTCCAGCGCAGGCACCTCCACGCCTTCGACGTCGAGCTTGACCATGAACTTGTCCAGCCCCTCGAAGACCGGCATGGCAGCAAGGTCGTCCAGCGAGACCGTCTCGTTCTCGAATAGCACGGTCGCATCACCCTCAGGCGCAACCGTCGAGCGGGCCTCGTGCTTGCGGCCGTAAATCTTGACCGCGTCGCCGGTCACCCTGCCGATGGCCCGGTTGAGGACGACGAAGCGCTCGCCGTTGAGTTGCCAATTGTCCTCAAGCCGGCTGTAGGTGTCGGGTGCAAGCTCTATCGCAACCGTCTTCCTGGCCCCGGCGCGCAGCCCCGATGCCAGGATCGACCAGTAGCCGTGGTTGGCCCCACCGTCGATAAAGCCGAACTCCACGTCGCGCGACAGATCGACGAGCGCATGCAGCGCCCGCTCGTAAGGATAGTTCCGGCGCAGCAGGACCGACCAGTAAGTGTCGCAATACGCAACGCGCATGCGGCAGTCGGGGTCGAGCACGAACACCATGGAACGCCTGCTGGGCAAGACCGACCGTACGGCGCGGGCGATGTAGGAAATGCCGAAACTGTCGAACGGGCGCAGGACGGTAAGAGCAGCACGCAGCGCGGCAATAGCCGTCCGCTCGACGGCATTCGCATTGTCGATACGCCCGCTTCGGGCATCGA
Source organism: Mesorhizobium sp. Root157 (assembly GCF_001427385.1). Classification (GTDB taxonomy): domain Bacteria; phylum Pseudomonadota; class Alphaproteobacteria; order Rhizobiales; family Rhizobiaceae; genus Mesorhizobium. The sequence continues at coordinate 21,476 of NZ_LMGJ01000034.1, read as the reverse complement.
TCACGATATCGTCCGCCGTAGCTGCCATCATCTGTCGACCTCGCCGAACACGATGTCGAGCGAGCCGAGAATGGCGGTCACGTCGGCGAGCATGTGGCCGCGGCACAGGAAATCCATGGCCTGCAGATGCGCAAACCCCGGCGCGCGCAGCTTGCAGCGATAGGGCTTGTTGGTGCCGTCCGAAACCAGATAGACGCCGAACTCGCCCTTGGGCGCTTCCACCGCTGCATAGACCTCACCCGCCGGCACCTTGTAACCCTCGGTATAGAGCTTGAAGTGGTGGATCAGCGCTTCCATGGAGCGCTTCATCTCGCCTCGCTTGGGCGGCACCACCTTGCCGTCAAGGTTGGAAACCGGACCGGTGCTCTCCTTGCCAAGCAGCAGGTCGACGCACTGGCGCATGATCCTGGCCGACTGGCGCATCTCTTCCATGCGGACCAGGTAACGGTCGTAGCAGTCGCCGTTCTTGCCGATCGGAATGTCGAATTCGAGTTCCGAATAGCACTCATAGGGCTGCGATTTGCGCAAATCCCAGGCAGCGCCCGAGCCGCGCACCATCACCCCCGAAAAGCCCCACGCCCAGGCATCCTCCAGCGACACCACGCCGACGTCGGCATTGCGCTGCTTGAAGATGCGATTCGGCGTCAACAGCACGTCGAGGTCGTCGACCGACTTGAGGAACGGATCGATCCACTTGCCGATATCTTCGATCAACTGCCGCGGCAGGTCCTGATGCACACCGCCCGGACGGAAATAGGCCGCATGCATGCGCGAACCGCTGGCGCGTTCGTAGAACACCATCAGCTTTTCGCGTTCGACAAAGCCCCACAGCGGTGGCGTCAGCGCGCCGACGTCCATCGCCTGCGTCGTCACATTGAGAATGTGCGACATGATGCGGCCCATTTCGGAATAGAGCACGCGGATCAACTGGCCGCGCTTCGGCACTTCGATGCCCAGCAACCGTTCGGCAGCAAGCGCGAAGGCATGCTCCTGGTTCATCGGCGCGCAATAGTCGAGCCGGTCGAGATAGGGCACCGCCTGCAGATAGGTCTTGTGCTCGATCAACTTCTCTGTACCGCGATGCAGAAGCCCGATATGCGGATCGACGCGGTCCACCACCTCGCCGTCCAGTTCCAGCACAAGGCGCAAGACGCCGTGTGCGGCCGGATGCTGCGGGCCGAAGTTGATATTGAAATTACGTACCGAGGTTTCAGCCATGCCCGTGCCTCAGTTCGTCTTCGCTTTCTCATCACCCGGCAGCACGTAGTCCGTGCCTTCCCAAGGCGAGAGAAAATCGAAATTGCGGAATTCCTGCTTCAGTTCGACGGGCTCGTAGATGACGCGCTTGGCCTCGTCGTCGTAGCGGACCTCGACAAAGCCGGTCAGCGGGAAATCCTTGCGTAGCGGATGGCCCTCGAAGCCATAGTCGGTCAGCAGCCGCCGCAGATCCGGATGGCCGGAAAACAGCACGCCATAAAGATCGTAGGTCTCGCGCTCGAACCAGTCGGCGCCCGGATAGACGCCAGTGATCGACGGCACCAGCGTGTCCTCGCCCGCCTCTACCTTGACGCGAATACGCAGGTTCTGCTTCGGCGACAAAAGATGGTAGACGACATCGAAGCGCTTGGCTCGGGCAGGATAGTCGGCTCCGCAGACATCGATGATCGATATGAAACGGCACTTCGCATCGTCGCGCAGGAAACGCACGACATCGACGATATCCGCCGCCTTCACCGTAAGGGTCAGTTCGCCATAGGCGATGACGCTTTCAAGGATGTCGGCGTCGAGCTCGTCCTTGATATGCTCGGCAAGGGTGTTGAGTGCTTCGCTCATCATCGCTCACCGCTCGATCGTGCCGGTACGGCGAATCTTCTTCTGCAGCAGAAGAAGGCCGTACATCAACGCTTCCGCACTGGGCGGGCAGCCGGGCACATAGATGTCCACAGGCACGATGCGGTCGCAACCGCGCACCACCGAATAGGAATAATGGTAATAGCCGCCGCCATTGGCGCAGGAGCCCATCGAGATGACGTAGCGCGGCTCCGGCATCTGGTCGTAGACCTTGCGCAGCGCGGGCGCCATCTTGTTGGTCAGCGTGCCCGCCACGATCATCACGTCGGACTGGCGTGGAGACGCGCGCGGCGCGATGCCGAAGCGCTCGCTGTCGTAGCGCGGCATGGCAGAGTGGATCATTTCCACGGCGCAGCAGGCCAACCCGAAGGTCATGTACATCAGCGAGCCCGTGCGCGCCCATGTAATCAGCGCCTCGGTCGAGGTAACGAGGAAGCCCTTGTCGGCAAGTTCGTCATTGATGCCGACAAAGAACGGATCGTCGGACCCGACAGGTTTTCCCGTGCTTGGATCGAGAATGCCTTTGGGCCGCGGAGCTACCAGCGTGCCGGAACCGTCGCTCAATCCCATTCGAGCGCCCCCTTCTTCCACTCATAGGCAAAGCCGATGGTCAGCACGCCAAGGAATACCATCATCGACCAGAAGCCGAGCATGCCGATTTCACCGAAGGAAACCGCCCATGGAAACAGGAAGGCCACCTCGAGGTCGAAGATGATGAACAGGATCGACACCAGGTAAAACCGCACGTCGAACTTCATGCGTGCATCGTCGAACGAATTGAAACCGCATTCATAGGCGGACAGTTTTTCCGGATCGGGATTGCGATATGCCACCAGAAAAGGTGCGACGATCAGGGCCAGTCCCACGACCAGCGCCACGCCGATGAAAATCACGATCGGCAGATACGAACTCAGCAATGCGTTCATGCTGCGACTTTCCGTTAGCGGCTATCCGCCTGAAGCTATAACAGCAGGCCCTGATACGGAAGCGCGACAGTTAATCGCTGAACCGCCCACCGGTCCCATGCTGCAACGCGGCGAGGGTTAGCGCAGGCGACTGCCCGAAGCAAGTCAAACCTTGGCCGCAGAATGGCGTCGAGCCGCGGATGCGGCAAAACGGGTCAATCCGGCTCTCGTTTGGTTTCCTTCACTTTTTACTCCACTTTTACTCCTGACATCATCGCAGCGGTTTCGCTGCTAGGATGAGCGGAATCAATGCTTCTCATCAATTGCCAGCATCGCCGATCAAAGCCCATGAAAGAAACCTTTTCGCCCTCACAGGCCCGCCGCATCGCACTTGCGGCGCAAGGCTTTGCCCTACCCCGTCCTGCTGGCACAATCGACCGCAGGCACCTGACACGAACACTGTCCCGCACCGGCCTGTTGCAGATCGATTCCGTCAGCGCCGTGGTGCGCGCCCACTATATGCCCCTTTACTCAAGGTTAGGCCCGTATCCGCTTTCCCTGCTCGATGGCGCCGCTCAGTCGCGCAAACGGCTGCTGTTCGAATATTGGGCCCACGAGGCTTCGCTGTTGCCCGTCGAAACCTATCCATTGATGCGCTGGCGCATGCAGCGCGCCGAACGCGGCGAGGAGATGTATGGTGGCCTGGCGAAATTCGGGCGGGAACGGGCCGACTATATAGAAGGGATCTATCGTCAGGTCGTATCCCGCGGCCCGATCGCCGCATCCGACCTCGACGGGCAGAAAGGTTCCGGCGGCTGGTGGGGCTGGAGCGATGCCAAGCACGCCTTCGAGTGGCTGTTTTGGGCAGGCCGCATCACGACCGCCTATCGGCGCGGTTTCGAACGTCTGTACGACCTGCCTGAACGTGTATTGCCGCCGGCAATCCTGAAACTGCCGACCCCCTCTCCTGCCGATGCGCACCGCGAACTGTTGCGCATCTCGGCGCGCGCGCATGGCATCGCCACAGTCGGTTGCCTGCGCGACTACTTCCGGCTTTCGCCCGCCGATATCAAAGGGCGCATCGAGGAATTGGTGGAAGAGGGCGAACTGATCCCGGTCCGCATCGATGGCTGGGCAAGGCCTGCCTATCTGCACAAGGATGCCCGCCTGCCGCGCCGGATCGGAGCACGCGCCTTGCTTGCACCGTTCGATCCATTGGTGTTCGAACGCACCCGCGCCGAAAACCTGTTCGGTTTCCGCTACCGCATCGAAATCTACACGCCGGCTGCCAAGCGCCAGTACGGCTACTATGTGCTGCCCTTCCTGCTTGGCGACAGGATCGTCGCCCGCGTCGATCTGAAAGCCGACCGCCCCGCCGGCGTCCTGCGCGTCCACGCAGCCTATGCCGAACCGCACGCGCCACCCGGCACAGCCCCCGAACTGTTCGCGGAACTGCAACTCATGCAGGGCTGGCTCGGCCTGGAGCGGATCGAGGTTACGCCCGCGGGCGATCTTGGCCCGTCGCTCGCCGCCATCAAACCGTCGTAACCACGCGTTGACACGCCCGCCCTCTCAAGCCTAAATCCCGCAAAGACGGTCTCCTCTCCAAAAGAGGGGAGCTAAGAGGGAATGCGGTGCGGGATCTTGCGATCTCAAATCCGCGGCTGTCCCCGCAACTGTAAGCGATGAGCCGAGCCGAACACCACTGGGCAATGCCCGGGAAGGCGGCAGCAAGGCAACGACCCGCGAGCCAGGAGACCTGCCGTCTGCATGTAAGAATCCGACCGCCTGGCGGGTGTCCCGGGCAAGGAGCGCGTATTGGATTTCGACGGTGATTCTCCTGACGGAAAAAATGGCTGCCGCTCCGGCGGGGCTGCCGTCACGGTTGTCGTGTGCACCACCTGCCGCGACGAAACCGGCTCGGATACGCAACCCCGCGCCGGCGAATTGTTGGCGGAAAGCGCGCGGCAGGCAGCCGCCGGCAGTGCCGTCGATGTTCGAACCGTCGAATGCCTTGGTAACTGCAAGCGCCGCCTGAGCGCTTCTGTCCTGCGCGACGGCAGTTGGAGCTACGTCTTCGGCGACCTCGCACCGACGAACGGTGCCGACCTCATTGCAGGTGCGGAACTGTTCGCCGCCAGCCCGGATGGGCTCATGCCCTGGCGGGGCCGGCCCGATTGCCTCAAGCGCGGCCTTGTCGCCCGCATTCCCCCTCTCGATTTGTTGAAGGATCGATCATGACCGCCACAGCAACGCGCGTGCCCTGCACTGTCGTCACCGGTTTCCTCGGGGCAGGCAAGACGACGCTGATCCGCCACCTGCTCGAGAACGCCAGGGGCAAGCGCCTCGCCCTCATCGTCAACGAATTCGGCGACATCGGCGTTGACGGAGAAATCCTCAAGGGCTGCGGCATCGATACCTGCCCGGAAGAAAACATCGTCGAACTGGCCAATGGCTGCATCTGCTGCACCGTGGCCGACGATTTCGTGCCCGCGCTCGACCAGATTCTGTCGCGCACGCCAAAGGTCGATCACATCCTCATCGAAACCTCCGGCCTTGCCTTGCCGAAACCGCTTGTGCAGGCCTTCCAGTGGCCGACGGTCAAGAGCCGCGTCACCGTGGATGGCGTCATCGCCGTGGTCGACGGCCCGGCTCTTGCCGCTGGCAGGGTCGCGTCCGACATGGAAGCTCTCGCCGCCCAGCGCGCCAATGACGGTTCCCTCGACCATGACGATCCAGTCGAAGAGGTCTTCGAAGATCAGGTCGCCTGTGCCGATCTCATCATCCTGTCGAAGGGCGACCTGATGGATGCGGACGGCTCGGCCCGCGCCAACGCCATCATCAACGAACACATCACCCACGCCGTAAAGATCGTTCCCTCGGTTCATGGCAAGGTCGATCCATCGGTTTTGCTCGGCCTCGGCCTTGCAGCCGAAGACGATATCGAGAACCGCAAGTCGCATCACGACGGCATGGGCGATCATGAGCATGACGACTTCGATACCTTCATCGTCGACGTCCCCTCTGTCTCCGACCCGGAAGACCTGGCCAGGCGCGTCGCGACGGCAGCGGAAAAAGAAAACGTCCTGCGCGTCAAGGGTTTCGTCGAAGTCAGCGGCAAACCGATGCGCCTGCTCGTCCAGGCTGTCGGACCGCGCGTCAACCACTATTACGACCGTGCCTGGACACCGGGAGACCAGCGTCGCTCGCAGCTCGTCGTCATCGGCCTGAAGGGACTCGACCGCCCGGCCATCGAAAGGATACTGGTGGGATAAAGATGTACCGCTCAGCAGTCGGGATGTAGCAATGCATATCCTGACCACCACTTCCGCCTCGCTCGACGCAATCGCCGAGCCGGTCGATCTGCGGCAGACGCCGGCGGATGTGGTTGCCTTGTCATTCACCGACAGTGACCTGGCTGGTCTGGCATCCGCCTGGACGGCTGAGGCAGGCAGTCTGCCATCCATGCGCCTTGCGGCGCTGCGCGATCTTCGTCACCCGATGTCCGTCGATCTGTGGATCGACAGCGCAGCCCAGCACGCCAAGGTCATTTTGGTGCGTATCCTCGGCGGCTACGACTGGTGGCGCTATGGCTGCGACCAGCTTGCATCCCGCGCGCGCGCCAGGGGCATCAAGCTCGCCCTTCTTCCCGGCGAATGCCGCGATGAGGATTTGCGCCTGATTGAAGCCTCGACGTTGCCGCGCGAAGAACTCAATCGCCTGCTCGATTATTTCCGCGAGGGCGGCCCCGCCAACATGCAGGCACTGGTGCATCGCCTCGCCTGGCTTTCCGGCCAGGCGGCGCAGCCTGCCGATCCGGTGGAAGTTCCCAAGGCCGGCTACTACGAACCGGGGCTCGGCGTCGTCCCCACCTCCCCCTTGCGGGGAGGTCGGACCAGAGGCCCGGGTGGGGGTAGATCGCCAAGTGCCGACCACCCTGCACCCGTCGTCCCCATCCTGTTCTACCGCTCGATGCTGTTGGCGGCCGACATCGCGCCTATCGACGCGCTGACGGCTGAACTAAGACAAAGCGGGATCGCAGCCTTACCGATCTTCGTCTCCAGTCTTAAGGATCGTGCCTCGCTCGCCTTCGTGGAAGCAGCCTTTGCAGCGCACGCGCCAACCGCCATCGTCACAGCCACGGCATTCGCATCGGGCGCGGAACCGGGGGCCGAAACGCTGTTCGACCGCGCCGGCGTGCCCGTCTTCCAGGTTATCGTTGCAACGACCAGGCGCGACGCATGGCAGACTAACCAGCGCGGCCTTGCCCCGGCGGACCTCGCCATGCACGTCGTGCTGCCCGAACTCGACGGCCGCATCCTTGCTGGCGCAATCTCGTTCAAGGCCGAAAGCGAATCCGATCCGGCACTGGGCTTTCGCGCCTATGCCAATCGCCCTGAGGCGGATCGCGTCGCGCAGGTCGCGCGGCGCATCTCCAATTTCGTCGGTCTGCAAAACACGCCGCCAGCCGAGCGCCGCATCGCGATCCTTATTCCCGACTATCCAAGCGCGCCGGGACGCACCGGATACGCGGTTGGCCTAGACGTGCCCTCCAGCGTTATCGCCATGCTGCATGATCTCAAGGAAGCGGGCTATACGGTTGATGGGATTCCACAATCGCCACGCGCCTTGCTGGAATTGGCCGAGCGCAATGAAGCCTCCCTGGATAGAGGCACTTACAATGAATTGTTCGGCACGCTCCCCGCCTCTGCACGTGAAGCGGTCCAGGCCGCCTGGGGACAGCCGGACAATGTCGCGAAGGAAACGGCTCCGAATTTCGCCTTCCGAGCGGCGACCTTCGGCAACGTCACCGTTGCCCTCGCACCCGATCGCGGGAGATCGGCTGACCGCCGCTCGGATTATCACGATCCAACGCTGCCGCCGCGCCATGCCCTCATCGCATTCGGTCTTTGGTTGCAAAAATCGGTCGACGTTCATGCCATCGTCCATGTCGGCGCACATGGAACGCTGGAATGGCTGCCGGGTAAGACGGTTGCACTCAGCGAAGCCTGCTTTCCCGAGATCGTTACAGGCTCCCTGCCGGTCGTCTATCCCTTCATCGTCTCCAATCCCGGCGAGGCTGCCCAGGCCAAGCGGCGCATCGCAGCCGTGACGCTCGGCCACCTGCCGCCGCCTCTTGCCGAAGCCAGTCTCGACGAAAACCAGCAGCGGCTTGAACGGCTTGTAGACGAATACGCCCAGGCCGACGGGCTGGACCGCCGCCGCCGCGACCGCCTCGCCAAGCTTATCGTCGAGACGGCAAGCCAAACCGGTCTTTCCGTCGAGGCCGGCGTCGCCAGCTCCGACGCGCCCGATGAAGCGCTGCGCCGCATCGATGCCTGGCTTTGCGACCTCAAGGACTTCGCCATCAAGGACGGCCTCCACATCTACGGCCGCGCCGCGGAAGGCGAAGCGGACCCGCTCCGCCGGCAAAGCGCCACCTGCGAGAAAGCCGCCCTCCTTGCCGCACTCGACGGTCGCCATATTCCCGCCGGCCCTTCCGGCGCACCTGCGCGCAGCCGCGCCGACGTGCTGCCCACCGGTCGCAACCTGTTCACCGCCGACCCGCGCACCATGCCGACCCCGACCGCCTTCGACCTCGGCAAGGCGGCAAGCGAGGAAGTGGTAACGACTTACCTCCAGACCCATGGCGACTGGCCACGCTCGCTGGTCATCGACCTTTGGGGCTCGGCCTCGCTGCGCACCGGCGGCGAGGAGATCGCCCAGGGCCTCGCCCTCATGGGCTGCCGCCCGCAATGGGACGCCGCGACGGGCCGCGTCACCGGCATCGAAGTGCTGCCTCCTGCCGTTATTGGCCGCCCACGCATCGATGTCACGTGGCGCATATCGGGCCTTTTCCGAGACATGTTCCCGACCCAGATCGCCCTGATCGACGCCGCCGCCACTGCAGTCGCAAGCCGGGACGAGGACGATGCCGAAAATCCGCTCGCTGCGCGCACGCGCGCCGATGGCAAGGTCAGCCCTCGCATCTACGGCTCGTCGCCCGGCACTTATGGCGCCGGGCTCGAAGAAATGCTTGCCAGCGGCGACTGGCAGGCGCGCGAAGAACTCGGCCGCGCCTATCTGGAATCGGCCTCGCATGCCTATGGCGGAGCCGAGGGGGAAGGCGTATCCGCACCCGGTGCCTTCGCCCACCGTTTGGCGGATGCCGATCTGCTCGTCCATACCGGCGACGATCCGGGCCGCGACATCCTTGAAGGTTCCGCCGATGTCGCCTTCATCGGCGGCTTCACCGCAGCCTTGGCAGCGCTTGGGCGCAACGCCGATGTCGTCGTTCTGGACACGACCGACCCGCAAAAGCCGAAGCCGCGCTCCATCGCTCAGGCGGTTGGCCGCGTGGTGAGGGCGCGGGCCGTCAACCCTCGATTCATCGCCGGCCAGATGCGGCACGGTCCGCGCGGTGCCTCCGAATTCGCTGAAACCGTCGATCGCCTTGTCGGTTTCGCCGAAACCACCCATGCCATTCCAGGTAATCTGATCGAGGCCGTGCATGACGCCTATGTCGGCGACCCCGCCGTGCGCGCCTTCCTGCTGCGCGAGAATCCTGCCGCGGCGAAGGTGATCGCCGAACGCTTCCTGTCCGCACGCCGGCGTGGGCTGTGGCATCCACTGCGCAATTCGATCGACGACGATCTCGCGTCCCTTATCGCCGAAGCACAGCGAGGAATGGCAGCATGAACGCCATGTCCCGACGCGGCGCCTGCCCGACCCTTTCCGCACCGATGCAGACCGGCGACGGCCTGCTGGCGCGGCTCAATCCGGTCGCTGGAGGACTTTCCCCCAAGGCCTTGATCGGACTCTGCGAATCCGCCCAGCGCCACGGCAGCGGCATCGTCGAAGTGACTGCGCGCGGCAGCCTGCAAATCCGTGGCCTGACACCGTCATCGGCCAACCGGCTCGCCCGCGAAGTCGATGAACTCGGCATCGCCGTACGTTCCGGCGTTCCCGTCGAGACCGGGCCTTTGGCAGGCATCGACCCCTCCGAGGTCGTCGATCCGAGCCCGCTTGGCGATCGCATCCGTGCCGACATAACGGCTGTTGGCCTAGCTGAACGGCTTGGTCCAAAAGTGTCGGTCGTGGTCGATGGCGGCGGTCGTCTCGCGCTTGATGCCTTCATCGCCGACGTGCGGCTGGTGGCTCAGCGCCATAGCGACGAAACGGTCTGGCAACTTGCAACCGGTGGAGACGCTGCAACCGCCATGCAGCACGGATTTGTGTCCGGAGACGCCGCCTGCGATGCGGTGATCGCCATTTTGCAAGCCATTGGAGAACTCGGAAAGGAAGCCCGCGCCCGAGATTTGGACGCCACCCGGATTTCCGAAACCATTGCACATCTAGATGGTCGGGAGCACCAGCCAAACCGCATCACGCGTGTAATTCACCAGAGTCCACTAAGTGCCATCCCCCTCTCCAACGGCACACTTGCTCTCGCCATCGCCTTGCCATTCGGTTCGACGCCGGCCGGCGCACTGATTGATCTTGCCCGTGCCGCACTTGCGGAAGGCGTGACGGACATAAGACCGGCCCCAGCGCGCGCGCTGTTGTTCCCCGGCTTGGGCCATGACGCTTTTCACCGCCTTCGGGAAGCGGCCGTCACTCTCGGATTTGTCACTGATGCCAGCGATCCGCGCCTCTACATTGCGGCCTGCCCCGGCGCTCCAGCCTGCGCATCGGGGAAGGTCGAAACGCGCGCCATCGCCGAACATATCGCCGCCACGCAGGCCGATTTGCTCGACGGCACCTTCACGTTGCATGTTTCCGGCTGCTCCAAGGGATGCGCCCACCCTGCCCCCGCCGCGCTTGCCGTGGTTGGCTGCGACTGGGGTGCCGGGCTTGTCGTCAACGAAAAGGCATCAGCGCTGACGCCCGACAGCGCGTCTTGCAACGATGCCCGGCGCGGCCTTGCCCATATCGCTGATCTCGTTCAAACCTCGCGACGCCCAACCGAGACCGCCGCCGCCTCTCTCGCCCGGCTCGGCTCGATCGCCATTGAAACAGCTTACCGGCAGGAATGAGCATGCCCGCTTATGACTACATCCACGACGGCACGGCGATCTACGAGCGCTCGTTCGCCATCATTCGCGCTGAGGCGGACCTTTCGCGCTTCACCGAAGCTGAAGCCGATGTCGCGATCCGCATGATCCACGCTTGCGGTCAGGTCGAAGCCGCCGGGAGCTTTGTCTTCTCCACCGATTTCGTAGCCGCCGCCCGCGCCGCCCTGCGAGCCGGCGCACCGATCTTCTGTGACGCCCAGATGGTGGTCCACGGCGTCACCCGTGCCCGCCTGCCAGCCGGCAACGAGGTAATCTGCACGTTGCGCGACCCGCGCACCGCCACCCGCGCCGCCGAAATCGGCAATACCCGCTCCGCCGCCGCCCTCGACCTGTGGGACGATCGCATGACGGGCAGCATCGTCGCCATCGGTAACGCGCCGACGGCACTGTTCTATCTGCTGGAAAAGCTACGCGACGGCGCGCCGAAACCAGCGGCAATCATCGGCATGCCGGTCGGCTTCGTCGGTGCAGCCGAATCCAAGGACGCGCTTGCGGAAAATTCCTACGGCGTACCCTACGCTATCGTGCGCGGCAGGCTTGGCGGCAGCGCCATGACCGCCGCTGCCCTCAACGCATTGGCGAGGCCAGGCCTGTGACCCAGACCACGCTCGGCAGATTGATCGGCGTCGGCACCGGCCCCGGCGATCCCGAACTGATGACACTGAAGGCGGTTCGCGCCTTGGCCGAGGCGGACGTGGTGGTGCACTTCGCCAAACGCAACGCAACCGGCAATGCCCGCACCATCGTCGAAGGCCACATGAAGCCCGGCGTCATCGAGTTGCCCCTCTACTATCCGGTCACCGTCGAGATCGACAAGGATCACCCCGACTACAAAGCCCAGATCCTCGCCTTCTACGAACAATCGGCCGGCGCCGTGGCGCAACACCTTTCCGCCGGCCGCACCGTGGCCGTGCTTTCGGAGGGCGATCCGCTGTTCTACGGGTCCTACATGCACCTGCACGTCAGGCTCGCGCATCGCTTTCCCACCGAAGTCATACCAGGCGTCACCGCCATGTCCGGCTGCTGGTCCACGACCGGCCAGCCCATCGTACAGGGCGACGATGTGTTGACCGTGCTTCCCGGCACCATGAAAGAGGCCGAACTCACCCGCCGCCTCAACGATACCGACGCCGCCGTCATCATGAAGGTCGGCCGCAATCTGCCAAAGATCCGCCGCGCGCTGACGGCTGCCGGCAAGCTGGAAAAGGCAATCTATGTCGAGCGCGGCACTATGGCCAACGGCGCATCGATGCGGCTTGCCGACAAGGCCGACGACAAGGCGCCCTACTTCAGCATCATTCTCGTCGCCGGCTGGGCGGGCCGGCCTGGCGAACTCGCTTCTGGAGTGATCCTTTGACAGGCCGTCTCACCGTCATCGGCCTCGGGCCGGGCAATGAACATCAGGTGACGCCGGAGGCAAGTCAGGCCGTTGCCGATGCCGCGTTCTTTTTCGGCTACAAGCCCTACCTCGACCGTCTCGAACTCAGGAACGATCAGGTGCGCGTCGCCTCCGACAACCGCGAGGAATTGGCGCGGGCCACGGAAGCGTTGGAAAAGGCGGTGGCAGGCCATAGCGTCGCTATCGTTTCAGGTGGCGATCCGGGTGTCTTCGCCATGGCCGCCGCCGTCTGCGAAGCCATCGAGGCCGGCCCCGCCGAATGGCGCGATATCGACATTGCCATCGTACCCGGCGTCACTGCGATGCTGGCCGTCGCTGCCCGCATCGGCGCGCCGCTCGGCCATGATTTCTGCGCCATATCGCTGTCCGACAATTTGAAGCCGTGGGACCTGATCGAACTTCGCCTGCTGGCGGCAGCGGGCGCCGGCTTCGTCATCGCGCTCTATAACCCGATCAGCAAGGCCCGCCCCTGGCAACTCGGCCTCGCTTTCGAATGCCTCACCGCAGTACTTCCCGGCACGACCCCCGTCATCTTCGGTCGAGCCGCCGGTCGACCAGACGAGCGCATAAACGTTTGCCTGCTCGCCGATGCTTCCCCAGAAATGGCCGACATGGCGACCTGCATCATCGTTGGCTCTCCCGAAACGCGCATCATCAAGCGCGGCGAGCAGCCCGCCCTTGTCTACACCCCGCGTTCCGCCACCGGCCCAAGATGATGCGCGATCATCCGCAGAAGCTCGTCCACAGTTGCGGCACTCGGCGCTTGCGGCAGCATGGGCCGGCGGATCATGATCACTTCGATGTCCAGCGCCCGTGCTGCCGCGATCTTGCCGTAGGTCGCAGCGCCACCGCTGTTCTTCGACACCACCGCGTCAATGCCATGCGCGGCCAGCAGGGCCTTTTCATCGGCTTCGGCGAATGGCCCACGCGCCAAAATATAAGCCGCCTCCGGCACACCGAGCGGCGGCTCGACCGGATCGACACTACGGATGAGATAGTCATGCTGCGGCGCGGCCTCGAATGCCGCAACCTCCTGCCGGCCAAGCGCGAGGAAAACACGGCGCCGTGCCTTGCCCAGTGCGGCAACCGCATCCGCCACCGTATCGACAATGGTCCATCTGTCGCCTTCGCCCGGATCCCAGCCGGGGCGTCGCAGCGCAAGGAACTGCGTGCCGGTGCTTTTCGCCGCAGTGGCTGCATTGGCGGAAATGCGCGCAGCATAGGGATGCGTCACATCAATCAGCAAATCGATTCTCTGCTCGCTGAGGTAACGCGCCAGTCCCTCAGCCCCGCCGAAACCACCAACACGCGTCGGCACCGGCTGGGAAACGGGATTTTCCGTACGCCCGGCAAGCGACAGCGTGACCTCGGCGTCGCTGCGCACCATGAGCCTGCCGGCAAGTTGCCGCGCTTCGGTCGTGCCGCCAAGGATCAGGATACGGTAGGTCATCATGCCTGCTGAGCAAACGCCGCTTGCCGCCCGCAACGCATGGCTCACCGTCGTCGGTATCGGCGAAGATGGTGTAGCGGGTCTGGGCGACGAGGCCAAGCGCACCATAGGAGCTGCCGAGTTCGTCTTCGGCGGCAAGCGCCACCTCGAACTCGCCCACTCCCTTGTCAGGGGAAAAGCCCGTCCCTGGCCCACGCCCTTCGACGCTGGCATGGCCGAAGTCGTCGCCCTCGCTGGCCGCACTGTCTGCGTGCTCGCCTCTGGCGATCCCTTCCTTTACGGCGTCGGCGTGACGCTGGCCAAAAAGCTGCCCATCGCAGAAATGCGCATCATCCCGGCGCCATCTTCCTTCTCGCTGGCTGCGTCCCGGCTCGGCTGGGCCCTGCAGGATGTCGAGACTGTTTCGCTGCATGGCCGCCCGCTGGATCTTGTGCGGCCCTTGCTGCACCATGGTACGCGCATCCTTGCCCTCACCTCCGATGCGGAATCTCCTGCCGCCATTGCCGGGCTGCTCACGGATATCGGCTTCGGGCCGAGCCGATTGACCGTGCTGGAGGCGCTCGGCGGTCCGAACGAGGCCGCGCGCACCGCCCGCGCAAACACCTTCGACATCGAAAACATCAATCCGCTCAATATTTTGGCAATCGAGGTTGAATCAAGTTCACAGGCGCGCGTCCTGCCTTTGTCGGTTGGGCTGGCCGACGACCTGTTCGAGCATGACGGCCAGATCACCAAGCGCGAGGTCCGCGCGCTTACCCTTTCCGCCCTAGCCCCCCGGCGCGGCGAATTGCTGTGGGACATCGGCGCCGGCTCCGGCTCCATCGGCATTGAATGGATGTTGTCGCACCCGTCGCTGCGCGCGATTGCCATCGAGGCAGACGCCGAACGTGGCGCTCGTATCCGACGCAACGCCGCCGCCTTCGGCGTACCCGGCCTCTCCGTGGTCCAGGGCACTGCGCCGCAAGTTCTGACCGGGCTCGAAACGCCAGACGCCATCTTCATCGGCGGCGGCGGCAGCGATCCAGGTGTGCTTGACGCTGCCGTGAGCGCCCTGCTTCCCTGCGGACGGCTTGTCGCCAATGCCGTGACGCTCGAAATGGAGGCGCTGCTCATTGCCCGCCATGCCGCGCTCGGTGGCGATCTCACCCGCATTGCCGTTTCGCGCGCTGCCCCCATCGGCTCGATGCAAGGTTGGCGCGCAGCCATGCCGATCACCCACTGGAACTGGGTGAAGCCATGATTGTTGCCGGTATAGGCTGCCGAAAGGGCGTCAGCACTGAGCAGATCCTGGCCGCCGTCGAAGCTGCCTTGCAATCGCATGGATTGTCGTCGGCCTCGTTGTCCGGCCTGGCCACCGCCAAGCTGAAGGCGCATGAAGATGCGATCTTCTCTGCCGGACATGAATTGCGCCTGCCCGTTTTCCTTGTCGATGGACCCGCCTTGCAGATCGTTTCGCTACGCGGCCTTACACGGTCGGGGCGCTCGCTGGCCGCTGCGGGCACGCCATCAGTGTCCGAAACGGCAGCTCTTGCCGCCGCCGGCCACCGCGCCCGCCTCTTGGGACCACGCACCGTGCTTGGCCCTGTCACCTGCGCCATCGCCGTTGCCGGAGACACCAAATGACCGTCCATTTCATTGGCGCAGGCCCCGGCGCTGCCGACCTCATCACCGTGCGTGGCGCAAGGCTGCTTGGCTCCTGCCCCGTCTGCCTCTATGCCGGCTCCATCCTCGCGCCCGAACTCCTCGACCACTGCACGCCCGGCACGAAGCTGATCGACACCGCCCCCATGTCGCTGGACGAGATCGAGGCCGCCTATCTCGCTGCCCACCAGGCGGGCCACGATGTCGCCCGGCTACATTCCGGCGACCTTTCGGTGTGGAGCGCCGTCGCCGAGCAGATCCGCCGGCTACAACGGCATGGCATCTCCTATACGCTTACCCCCGGCGTGCCTTCTTTTGCCGCCGCCGCCGCCTCCCTTGGTCGCGAACTCACCATTCCAGAGATCGCCCAAAGCCTTGTTCTCACCCGCGTGTCGGGCCGAGCATCCAAGATGCCGCCCGGCGAGACGCTAGCCGGATTCGGCCGCACCGGCGCGACGCTTGCCATCCACCTTGCAATCCACTCCCTCGACCGTGTGGTTGTTGAACTCACCCCGCTCTACGGTGCGGACTGCCCGGTCGCTATCGTCTTTCGCGCCTCCTGGCCGGATGAGCGTATCGTCACCGGCACATTGGCCACCATCGAAGCTCAGTTAAAGGCCGACCCCATTGAGCGCACGGCGATCATCTTCGTCGGCCACTCGCTGGCCGCGACCGACTTCACCGAAAGCTCCCTCTATGACGCTTACTACCAACGGCGCTTTCGCGGGCGGGACGGACTATGAGCGATAATAAAAACGGCAGCGCCAACACGGCGATCGAGCAGGCGCTGAACCGCCTGGACGTCAAGCTGCGCGTCCTTGAGCCCGGTCATGTCTGGCTGGCAGGAGCCGGGCCGGGCGATCCCGGCCTGTTGACCCTCGATGTCGTGAGCGCGCTCGGTCAGGCCGACGCATTGGTGCATGACGCGCTGGTGTCGCCCGAAATCATCGCCGTGGCCGAGCAGGCGGAAAAATTCTTTGTCGGCAAGCGCGGCGGCCGTCTGTCCATCCCGCAAAAAGACATCAACACGCTGCTTGTCGGCCTTGCGCGGCAAGGCCGCAAGGTGGTGCGACTCAAAGGCGGCCATCCTTATGTGTTCGGGCGCGGCGGCGAGGAAGTGCAGGCGCTGGTTGAAAGCGCCATCCCCTACCGCGTGCTGCCCGGCGTCACCTCCGCCTTCGGCGGTCTGACCTCGGCTGGTATCCCCGCCACCATGCGGGGCATCAACGGCGCCATCATTCTGGCCACCGGCTTCGCCGCCGTTTCCGACGATCGTCCCGACTGGACAGCCCTTGCCCGCACCGGCCAGCCCATCGTCATCTATATGGGACTGACGCATATGGCCGCGACGGTCGCGGACCTGTTTGCCGGCGGCCTGTCACCCGACACACCAGCAGCGCTGATCGAAAACGCCACCTTGCCGCAAGAGCGCACCGTCGTCGCCACGCTAGGCACGCTTGTCGAAGCGGCGAACCGCGAAAACGTCGTCTCCCCCGCGCTGATCGTGGTGGGCGGCATCGTTGCGCTGCGCGCCAAGCTGGCCGGTGCGTCATGAGCGCTCGCGCCATCATCATCGGCGCACCGCGCTCCGGCTCGGGCAAGACCAGCGTCACCATCGGCATCCTGCGGGCGCTGGCCCGGCGCGGCATCCGCGTGCGAGGAGCCAAGTCAGGCCCTGATTATATCGACCCCGGCTTCCACGAAGCCGCCACCGGCCTTTCCGGCGTCAATCTCGACAGTTGGGCGATGGCTCCGGCCCTTCTCAACGCGCTTGCCGGCGAAGCCGCTGAAAATGCCGATTTCATCGTGCTCGAAAGCGCCATGGGCTTGTTCGACGGCATCCCCGGCACGCCCGGCCGCTCCGGCGCGGCGTCCGACCTCGCCGCCTTGTACGGCATTCCCACACTCCTCGTCCTCGACGTCTCCGGTCAATCGACCACTGTTGCCGCCGTCGCCAAGGGTTTTGCCGCCTACCGGCCCGATGTGCGCATCGCCGGCGTCGTCCTCAACCGCCTGGGCAGCGAACGCCACCGCAAGCTTTGCACCGAGGCCGTCGAAGCGCTTGGCCTGCCGGTGGTCGGTGCCATCATGCGCGACCCGACGCTGACCATGCCCGAGCGGCATCTGGGACTTGTACAGGCCGGTGAGCACGATGACCTGATCGCCTTCATCGACCGCATGGCCGACATGGTCGAACGCTCGCTCGACCTCGACGCCGTCATGCAGCTGGCCGCACCGCTCCTGCCGTCAGCCGGCGATTTTACCTGCGCCCTGCCGCCGCCCGGACAACGCATCGCTTTGGCGCAGGACAACGCCTTCACCTTCATCTACCCGCACGTCGCGAACCATTGGCGCAAAGCCGGTGCCGAACTCGTGCCCTTCTCGCCGCTGGCCGATGAAGCGCCCGATCCGAGCTGCAATGTCTGCTGGCTACCCGGCGGCTATCCCGAATTGCATGCCGGCAAGCTTGCCGCAGCCGCGAATTTCCGTCGCGGCATGGTTGAGTTCGCGCGCGCAAAGCCAGTGCATGGCGAGTGCGGCGGCTTCATGGTGCTGGGAAAGGCGTTGCAGGACGCCGGCGGCACCATCCACCGCATGCTTGGCCTGCTTGGCCACACCACCAGCTTTGCCAAGCGCAAAATGCATCTCGGCTATCGTCAGGCCCGCCTTCTGTCCGACTGCTCGCTTGGCCCCCAAGGCACGGTCGTGCGCGGTCACGAATTCCATTACGCGCAGACCATCAATGAGGGCAACGATCAGCCATTGACCGACCTTGCCGATGGTCAGGGCGCGCCGCTCGGACCGTCCGGTTACAGGCGCGGATCGGTCAGCGGCACCTTCTTCCACGCCATTGCGAGAGGTGACTGACCGCATGCCCTCTCTCCGCCAGATGTTCGACGACGCTGCGCTTTGCCTCGTCTTCTTCACCCGCTTGCCTTTGCCCGCCTTCGATTTCCGGGGCCGTACGCTTGCCGCGGCGATCTGGGCCGCACCGGTCGCGGGCTTGGCCGTCGCACTCCTGGCCACACTCATTTATGCCATCGCGACCACGCTCGGTCTTTCGTCCGCCACGGCGGCGGCGCTCACCCTCGCCGCAACGATGCTCGCCACCGGATGCCTGCATGAAGACGGTCTTTCGGACGTCGCCGATGGCTTCGGCGGCGGCAAGTCGCGCGAAAGAAAGCTGGAAATCATGCGTGACAGCCGCATCGGCGCCTATGGCGCATCCGCACTCGCGCTGTCGATACTGATCCGCTGGACCGCCTTGAACGAACTTGCCAGCCCCGCAGGCGTGTTTGCCGCGCTTGTTGCGTCGCACATGGCTTCACGCGGCCTGCTGGGCGCCTTCATGCACGCACTGCCGCCCGCCCGCAGCGACGGCCTGTCGGCCGGCGCCGGCACAGTTTCAAGCGAAACGGCCATCGTCGGCGCAGCCATCGGCATCGCTGCCCTTTTGCTGCTGGGTCCAGCCAGTGCCGTCAGCGCGGCCATCCTGCTTGCCGTGATTTTCGTTGGCCTGCGCGCGCTTTGCCTGCGCCAAATCGGTGGCCACACAGGCGATACGATCGGCGCGCTGCAACAGTTCGCCGAGATCGCCGTGCTTCTCGTCGCTTCCGTCGTTCTTTCCTGATTCTTTTTCGGAGATTTTTCTGCCATGCCCTTCAAATCGCTCGATGACCTGCGTTCGGCTTGCATCAACCTGCCAGCCGGCAGCGACGCCGCAGCGGCCGCGGTTGCCCGCAGGCAGGACACGCTGACCAAGCCGCAAGGCAGCCTCGGCCGGCTGGAATCCATCGCCGCATGGCTGGCCCGTTGGCAAAGCCGCGACATGCCGAAGCTTGACCGGGTCAAGGTCTTCGTCTTCGCCGGCAACCATGGCGTCACCGCGCAAGGCGTCTCCGCCTTCCCCTCGGAAGTGACCGTGCAGATGGTGGCGAATTTCGCCGGCGGCGGCGCGGCCATCAACCAGCTTGCCCGCGTCGCAGGCGCCGACCTTGCGGTCATCCCGCTCGACCTCGACCATCCGGCCAGTGACTTCACGCAAGAGGCGGCAATGGACGAGGCCGCATTCCTCACTGCCGTCTCGGCCGGCTACGACGCCGTCACGAAGGATCTCGACCTCGTCTGCTTCGGCGAAATGGGCATCGGTAACACCACGCCCGCTGCTGCCATTTCCGCGGCCCTGTTTGGCGGCGGGGCCGAGAAATGGACCGGGCGCGGCACCGGCGTCGACGATTCAGGCCTGGCGCGCAAGATCAAGGCCATCGATGCTGGCCTCGCCCGCCACGCCGAAACACTGTCCGATCCGCTCAAGATTGCTGCAAATCTGGGCGGGCGCGAGCTTGCTGCCATCCTCGGCGCCACGCTCGCTGCCCGCCATCACGGCATTCCTGTCCTGCTGGACGGCTTCGTCTGCACGGCTGCTGCGGCCCCTTTGGCCAGCCTACACCCGACCGGCCTTGCCCACACACTGGCCGCCCACGTTTCAGCCGAAGCCGGCCACCGCAATCTGCTCGAAGCCCTCAGCCTGCAGCCATTGCTCGACCTCGGCATGCGGCTTGGCGAAGGCTCAGGCGCTTGTCTTGCCGTCAACATCGTGCGTTCGGCGCTGGAATGCCATGCGCGCATGGCAAGCTTTGCCGAAGCGGGTGTCTCGGAGAAATAGGCTGCCGGCGATGTCAGCGTCAGGAGTGCGCCACGGCCTGTATCGATGAACTTTGCGGAGAACAGTGCAAGACACCGCTCAGCCATTGCTCCAGCAAGGCCCGCTCTGGGCGAATGAACACGGCATCCGGTGCAAACCTTTGCCAGGCATAGAGGTGTTTCGGCGCGACCGAGGTCAGGATCGGCTTGCCCTGCGCGATGGCGCTCACGAACGCCTCGAACAAGCCGCTGCCGACCGCCTCGACCTTACCGAACTTGCTCAGCACGACGACGTCGCTTGCCGCGATCTGGTTGGACAGACTTGCGCATGCATCCACGATGCCGTTCTCGTCAAGGTGGCACGACGTATGGGCGGGCGGATCCTTGAGATACATGGCAAAGCGCGCGCCGGTCTCGATATTACGCAAGAAGCCGGCGCTGCACGTGCGATCCGCAATGCGATCCGATTCGGCCAGGGCGCCGCAGACCTTCAGCCCGCTGGCGCGCCAATCAGTCGCCGCTCGCTCCAGCAGTTCCTCAATGACGGCGCCTTCGGCACCTGCGATCGCTGCGATTGCATTTCCCATCATCGATCAAACCTGCTTCGTCTGCTCGGCTACTGTGATCCCGACACAGCCAAGGATCAAGGCTTCATAACCATGACAAACCGCCGCGCGGTCTAGCCTAACCGCTACGTCGATTGAAGGCGCTTTTACGGCAACTGGAAGGAACGGCACCAGCCGCCATCCAAAACCCTGCAAAAACAAGGGAGTGGAACTATCCGTCGATTCTGTTTCTGTTGTTTCGACCCACGCCTGAGCGCGCCTCATTCGCAGCACGGATGAGTTCGGAGATGTTTCGACCCACGCCTCCGTGCGAGAGGCGACAGGCACAGGCACCCCGTTGGCGTCCTTGAAGCGGTTTCGACCCACGCCCCCGTGCGAGAGGCGACTCAATGGCGGTGAGCGCTTCGAAAGCTTCTTTCGTTTCGACCCACGCCTCCGTGCGAGAGGCGACCGGTCGCGCTAAGCGCTCCTGATTCGTCATTGATCGTTTCGATCCACGCCTCCGTGCGAGAGGCGACCTGCTTGGCCGACGCGGCATCGATCGCTGGATTGTTTCGATCCACGCCTCCGTGCGAGAGGCGACGAACATCTTCGGGCAGATCGCGATGGCGTACGTAGTTTCGACCCACGCCTCCGTGCGAGAGGCGACAGATCGAGGATCGCGACGACCTGGAGGAACTGAGTTTCGACCCACGCCTCCGTGCGAGAGGCGACGGCACGGCGCTCGACATGGCGGCGGCTGGCCAAGTTTCGACCCACGCCTCCGTGCGAGAGGCGACGGCTGGGACCCTTCATAGCGTTGGTCATTACCCCGTTTCGACCCACGCCTCCGTGCGAGAGGCGACGATGTTGGTTTCCACGCGGAACTGAGCCGGTTAGGCGCATAATTTCCATTGAGAATTGAGCCATGTGAACCTTCCCCCAACGCGGTGAGTGGCGGGGGCA
>NZ_LMGJ01000033.1 GCF_001427385.1 Mesorhizobium sp. Root157 | reverse complement strand
TGAACCGCATCGGCAAGAAGGCGGTGATCTGCATCCGCGAGGCTTCGCTTGGTCCGAACTTCGGCATGAAGGGTGGCGCTGCCGGCGGCGGCTATGCCCAGGTYGTGCCGATGGACGACATGAACCTGCACTTCACCGGCGACTTCCACGCCATCACGAGTGCGCATAACCTTYTGTCGGCGCTGCTCGACAACCACATCTACTGGGGCAACGAACTTGGCATCGACACGCGCCGGGTGACGTGGCGCCGCGTCATGGACATGAACGACCGGGCGCTGCGCGAGATCGTGTGCTCGCTGGGCGGCGTTGCCAACGGCTATCCGCGCGAGGCCGGCTTCGACATCACCGTTGCCTCCGAAGTGATGGCGATCCTGTGCCTGGCCCGCGACCTGAAGGACCTGGAAAAGCGGCTTGGCGACATCATCGTGGCCTCYCGGCGCGACAAGACCCCGGTGTTYGCCCGCGATCTGAAGGCGCACCGCGCCATGGCGGTTCTGTTGAAGGACGCCATCCAGCCGAACCTGGTGCAGACGCTKGAGAACAACCCGGCCTTCGTGCATGGCGGCCCGTTCGCCAACATTGCGCACGGCTGCAACTCGGTGATGGCCACCACCACYGCCCTGAAGCTGGGCGAGTATGTGGTGACCGAAGCCGGCTTCGGCGCCGACCTGGGTGCCGAGAAGTTCTTCGACATCAAGTGCCGCAAGGCGGGCCTGAAGCCTGCGGCGGCGGTGATCGTGGCGACGATCCGCGCCATGAAGATGAATGGCGGCGTCAAGAAGGAAGATCTTGGCCCTGAGAATGTCGAGGCGGTGAAGAAGGGCAGCCCCAACCTTGGCCGCCACATCGAGAACGTGCACCAGTTCGGGGTTCCGGTGGTGGTGGCGATCAACCACTTCCATTCCGACACCGAGGCCGAGATCGAGGCGCTGAAGGCCTATGTCAAGGAACAGGGTGCCGAAGCGATCCTGTGCAAGCACTGGGCGAATGGCTCGGCCGGCATCGAGGAACTGGCGAAGAAGGTGGTCGAGATCGCCGAGGGCGGCGCCTCGCAGTTCGCGCCGCTTTATCCGGACGAGCTTGGCCTGTTCGACAAGATCGACACCATCGTCAAGCGCATCTACCGCGGTTCGGAGGCGATTGCCGACAAGTCGGTGCGCGACCAGTTGCACCAGTGGGAAAAGCANGTTCGACAAGATCG
Source organism: Mesorhizobium sp. Root157 (assembly GCF_001427385.1). Classification (GTDB taxonomy): domain Bacteria; phylum Pseudomonadota; class Alphaproteobacteria; order Rhizobiales; family Rhizobiaceae; genus Mesorhizobium. The sequence goes on along the minus strand of NZ_LMGJ01000033.1, from coordinate 277,737 downwards.
ACACCATCGTCAAGCGCATCTACCGCGGTTCGGAGGCGATTGCCGACAAGTCGGTGCGCGACCAGTTGCACCAGTGGGAAAAGCARGGCTACGGCCACCTGCCGGTGTGCATGGCCAAGACGCAGTATTCGTTCTCGACCGATCCGAACCTGCGCGGCGCGCCGACCGGCCACACRGTGCCGGTGCGCGAAGTGCGCCTCTCGGCCGGTGCCGGCTTCGTCGTGGCCATCTGCGGCGAGATCATGACCATGCCCGGTCTGCCCTCCAAGCCGTCGTCAGAGGCCATCCATCTCAACGACAATGGCGATATCGACGGCCTCAGCTGAGGCCGGCGGCATTCGATGCAGTACAAAAGAGGCGCCATCAGGCGCCTCTTTCACGTTTGGCGGGGCATAGGTTGGAGGTGGATGGCTGGACGCCCGTCCGTACGTTTCCTATAAGCGCCTTTGAAGATCGATGCCGGCCATCCGGTCAAATTGCGGATGGGGCGCCGGTCTGGAACCGGCAATCGGGCTCGGCGGTTTCCATTGCCCGAGGCCTCTCGAGATGGACGCAGCCATGACCGGACCCAATCCTGGCGTCAAGCATCCGATCTTCATGCATCCGCGCGTCGGCTTCCTCAAGGCGCTGGTGGATGCGCCCAACATCGAGATCGGCGACTTCACTTACTACGACGATCCGGAGGGGCCCGATAAATTCGTCGAGAGGTGCGTATTGCACCACTATCCGTTCATCGGTGACAGGCTGGTGATCGGCAGGTTTTGCGCGATTGCCGAAGGCGCCCGTTTCATCATGAACGGCGCCAATCATGCGATGTCCGGGTTTTCGACCTATCCGTTCAACATCTTTGGACACGGCTGGGAAGAGGGCTTCGATATCGCAAGCTGGGAGAAGGAGAATCGCGGCGATACCGTCATCGGCAACGACGTGTGGATCGGCATGGAGGCGATCGTCATGCCCGGCGTCACCATCGGCCATGGCGCCATCGTCGCGGCCAAGTCGGTGGTCACGCACGATGTGCCGCCTTATGCCATTGTTGCAGGCAACGCGGCAAAGGTCGTAAAGACGCGCTTCGATGAACGAACCGTCGAAAAGCTGATCCGGCTTGCCTGGTGGGATTGGCCGATCGACAAGATCACGCGCAATCTCGATGCCATTCGCGGCAGCGATCTTGACCGACTGGAGACCGCTGCTTGACCACGCAAGAGAAACTCGACGTCAATTTGTTCACGCGGCCCTGGGTGTTCATTCGCGGCGTGCCGTCGATGAAATTCCTGCCGCCTGAAGGTCCGCCTGAAATCGCCTTCGCCGGCCGTTCCAATGTCGGCAAGTCGTCGCTGATCAATGCGCTCGTCAACCACAAGGGTCTGGCGCGCACCTCCAATACGCCGGGTCGCACGCAGGAACTCAACTATTTCGTGCCGGACGGGTTTTCGGGCGAAGGCGGTGACCTGCCGCCGATGGCGCTGGTCGATATGCCGGGCTACGGCTATGCGCAGGCGCCCAAGGACCAGGTCGACGCCTGGACCAGGCTCGTCTTCGACTATCTCAAGGGCCGCGTGACGCTGAAGCGTGTCTACGTGCTGATCGACTCCCGCCATGGGGTCAAGAAGAACGACGAAGACGTGCTGTCGCTGCTCGACAAGGCGGCGGTCTCCTACCAGATCGTGCTGACCAAGACCGACAAGATCAAGGCGGCCGGCGTGCCGCGGCTGATCGAGGACACGTTGCAGAAGATTCGCAAGCGGCCCGCCGCCTTTCCGTTCGTGCTGGCCACGTCGTCCGAAAAGGGCGAAGGGCTGGACGAATTGCATGCGGCCATCATTCTGGCGGCCAAGGGGCTGTAGCGTTCGAACAGAGCGGTTCCTACGATGTGCTCTAACTATTTGTTTTTACGCAATCCCGGACGGAAAACCGGTTCCCACTTTTCCTGGAATTGCTTTTAGGCCGTCGCCGGCTTGAAGCTCAGCGCGACACCGTTGATGCAGTGGCGTTTGCCGGTCGGGGGCGGGCCGTCGTCGAAGATGTGGCCAAGATGCCCGCCGCAGCGGCTGCAATGGCATTCGACCCGCACCATGCCAAGGGTCGAATCCTCGCGGGTGCCGATGCTTTGGGGAAGGGATTCCCAGAAGCTCGGCCAGCCGGTGCCGGATTCGAACTTCGTCTCGGACGCGTAGAGCGGCAGTTCACATCCCGCGCAGGCAAAGGTGCCCTTGCGATGCTCGCCAAGCAGCGGACTGCTGCCGGCAAACTCGGTCGCCTCATGGCGCAGCACTGAATATTGTTCCGCGGTCAGGATCGACTTCCATTCCGCGTCGGTTTTGGTCACGGCGAAAGTTTTGGCCTGCGCCTCGCCGATGCGGCCTGCACGCCAAAGGACCGAGGCAGCGGCCAGGAAGGCAGCGGATGCGGCTCCGTTCAGGAGCAATTGACGACGGTTCATGATGCGGTTCCTCCAGCGTTGCTTTGCCAGATATGATCGCCAACGGGAAGTCAAAAAGCGGTGACGGCCTGTCCGATTCGACGCTGCGCGGCTTCGTGATCAGCCGCGCAGCCTTTCGGTTCCCGATGTTCGTCGGCAAGCTTGCCGGCGCTACATCTTCGGCAGAAGCACCTTGTCGACGACATGGATGACGCCGTTCGACTGTTCCACGTCGGCGACGGTGACGTTGGCGACATTGCCGTTCTCGTCGGTCACGGTGACCTTGCCGCCTTCGTCCTTCAGCGTCAGCTCGCAGCCGCCGGCGGTCTTGACCTTGTGTGCGCCGCCATCGTCCTTGACCATCTTCATCACGTCTGCTGTCATCGCCTTTGCGCCGACGACATGGCAGGTCAGGACCTTGACGAGTTGCTCCTTGTTTTCAGGCTTCAACAGCGTATCGACAGTGCCGGCGGGCAGGGCTTCGAATGCCGCGTTGGTCGGCGCGAACACCGTGAACGGGCCTGGGCCCTGGAGGGTCTCGACCAGGCCGGCAGCCTTGACCGCCGCAACAAGGGTGGTGTGGTCTTTCGAGTTCACGGCATTCTCGACGATGTTCTTGTCGGCGAACATGGCGGCGCCGCCGACCATCGGATTTTCGGCATAGGCGACAGTACCGAGTGCGGACAGGGCGACAGCGCCGGCGAACAGTGCGGTGGCGAACTTGCGCATATGAATCTCCTTGGGTTTCGAGAACCCCGTCGGTGGGGCCGCAAGGAGATACGAGAGGGCTTCGCGGGAGTTTCATCGGGTGGGAAAAATTCCGGCAATAGGACAACAGGTCGAACGCCTCAGATGTTCTTCAGATCGCCTGTTGCGACGACGGGGCCGGTTGGCTGTCCGGTCGGCGAACCGCCGGCAGGTTCGACGCTGACGGCTAGAACGGCACCTTGCTCGAGCTGTTTCTGGATGGGCGGCGCGACCGGCAACTGGGTGACCGCACCGACAGGAATGACGCCGAGGGAAACGGGCGGCTTGTCGCCCTCGATCATCCACAGTTCGAAATCCTTGCCCTGGTCGCGCTCGCCGGAGAGGTGCGACAGGCCGACATTGTGGTGGGCGGCGTCATAGACGGCGAGGTACTTCACATCGCTGCTGTCGGCGGCGAGCGAGGCGACCAGCCGCATCTGCTCGGCCGGCGGCTGCATGTAGGGCAGGGCGACAGTGAGGACCAGGCCGGCAAGGGCTGCAACGGCGAGGCCGCGCCAGAAGCCAAGACTTGTCCAAACGCTCGCGCGCGGCGCCGCGCCGGGGGAGGCGAAAAGCCGGCCGTCGATGGCAGCCTTGAGCGATCGAGGCGGCTCGGCTTCCGGATACGCCTCGGCCAGTGGCGACAGCCGCACTTCCCAGGCGTCGACCAACCGTGCGAAGGCCGGCTCGGCGTCGATGCGTCGGCTCGCTTCCTGCCGTTGCTCGGCCAAAAGCACGCCAAGAACGTATTCGGCGGCGAGCAGGTCGTCGCTTTCCCGTTCCGGGCCGTTTTCTTGCGACAGCGTCATCTTTCCAGGCATTCCCGCAGTTTCATAAGGCTGCGCCGCAGCCAGGTTCGCATCGTATTCAGTGGCACGCGGTGGCGTTGGGCCAGTTCGGCATAGCTTTCACCCTTCAGATAAGCACCACGGACCGCAGCCGCCCGGTCGCTTTCCAATTCCTCCAGGCAGCGATGGATCTGGCCGGCCTGATCGCCGGCCACCGCAGCCGCCTCGGGGCCGGGAGCAGGATCGGCCACGTCGAGCACGGCGTCGATATCGGTTGTGGGCCGGCGCCGCGCCCTGATGCGGTCGATCGAATGGTTGCGCGCGATCGCCACCAGCCAGGAGATCGGACTGAGGTCCGACACCGCGAAACGGTCGGCCTTGGTCCAGATCTTGACGTAGATTTCCTGCAGCGCGTCTTCAGCCTCGCCCCGATCGTTCAAGACACGCAGGCACACGCCAAAAAGTTTCGCGCTCGTCTGCCGGTAGAGCAGATCAAAAGCCGCCCGATCCTTCATCGAGGTCCGGACGATGAGCTTGGAGATATCCTGCGGCACCATCGCTGTTGAAACTAGGCGATCGCCGGCCATTTGCAACGCCGCATCGATGGCAACGGCCATCGGCTGCCAAAAGGCGACAAGCTATTTGCCCCTGCCCCTGTTTCCAGCTAAGACGCCGCCGTCCCTTTCAGCAAGCCGGGAAACGCATCGATGACGGAAATCACCGCCACCGCCGAAATGCAGGCCGCTCTTCTTTCCAGGGCGCTGCCTTACATGCAGCGTTACGAGAACAAGACCGTGGTGGTGAAGTATGGCGGCCACGCCATGGGCGACATCGAACTCGGCAAGGCGTTTGCCCGTGATATAGCGCTGCTCAAGCAGTCCGGCGTCAACCCGATCGTGGTGCATGGCGGCGGGCCGCAGATCGGCGCGATGCTGACCAAGATGGGCATCGAATCGAAGTTCGAGGGCGGGCTTCGGGTAACCGATCGCAAGACCGTCGAGATCGTCGAAATGGTGCTGGCCGGCTCGATCAACAAGGAGATCGTGGCGCTCATCAATGCCGAGGGCGAGTGGGCGATCGGCCTGTGCGGCAAGGACGGCAACATGGTCTTCGCCGAAAAGGCGCGCAAGACCATGATCGATCCCGATTCCAATATCGAGCGCGTGCTCGATCTGGGCTTCGTCGGCGAACCGGTCGAGGTCGACCGCACCCTGCTCGATCTTCTGGCCCGTTCCGAGATGATCCCGGTTCTGGCGCCGGTTGCGCCGGGCCGCGACGGCCACACCTACAACATCAATGCCGACACTTTCGCCGGCGCCATCGCCGGCGCGCTCGAAGCCAAGCGGCTGCTGTTTTTGACCGACGTTCCGGGCGTGCTCGACAAGAACAAGAAGCTGATCGACGAACTGACGGTGGCCGAAGCCAGGGCCTTGATCAAGGACGGCACCATTTCGGGCGGCATGATCCCCAAGGTCGAGACCTGCATCGAGGCGATCGAGCGTGGCGTCGAAGGCGTCGTCATCCTGAACGGCAAGACGCCTCATTCGGTGCTTCTGGAACTGTTCACTGAGCACGGCGCCGGCACGCTGATCGTTCCCTGATCTGGACGCTCGGGCCTATCGCCTGAGGTGCGCCAGCGGCACGTGGCCGGGGCCTTTGATGTTCTGCAGCATCAGTTGGGTGTGAACGTCGCGTACTCCCTTTAGCCGCATCAGCCTGTGCATGACAAAGGCGTTGAGGTCGTCGACAGACGGCACCATGACATGCAGCAGGAAGTCGTGGTCTCCCGTCATCGTCCAGCATGACGAAACCTCATCCATGCGCTCGACGGCGGCGATGAAGGTTTCGGGCGAGCCGTCGCTGTGGCTGGTGAGCCGAACCTGGATGAAGACCTCCACCGACAATCCGACCGCCCTGCGGCTGATCCGTGCCGCAAAGCCCTTGATCACGCCGGTGTCCTGGAGGGCTTCGAAGCGCCGCGCGCAAGGGGTGGTCGAAAGACCGATTTCCTGCGCCAGTTCCGAAACCGGCTTGCGGCCGTCCCGTTGCAGGATATCGAGCATGCGGATTTCGAAATCGTCGAATTGAGGCAATTTCTCTCTCCTGAAGTAGTTGTCGGGCGAATGTTACCTCAAAACCGTCGCTGCTACGACCCGGAAAGCCGATTCGTCTCGGCTGGACGAGGTAACATGGTCGGCAAATGAGGTTGATTGCCGTGGGAGAAGCGATCATGACGATGAACGTCGCCGAATATGCACGCGAATGCGCAGCACAGGGGCTGCGGGGCGACTACTCCGTGTGTCGCGCGGATTTCACTGTCCGGCAGGACTACAACTACAGTCCGGCGGAACAAAAGGTCTGGCGCACGCTGTGCGACCGGCAGACCGGGTTGACCGAGCGCCTGGCACATCACTCCTACCTCGATGGCGTGAAGGCGCTTGGCCTGCTCGACCGCATTCCCGATTTCGACGACATAAGCGAACGCTTGCGCAAACTCACCGGCTGGGAAATCGTTGCCGTGCCCGGACTGATCCCTGCGCCGCCGTTCTTCGAGCACCTGGCCAACAGGCGTTTCCCGGTCACCAACTGGCTGCGGACCGAGCAGGAACTCGACTACATCGTCGAGCCGGACATGTTCCATGACTTCTTTGGACATGTGCCGATCCTCACCCAGCCCGTGTTCGCCGACTTCATGCAAAGCTACGGCGCGCGGGCAGAGGAAGCCATTGCGCTGGACGGCGACGACATGATTACCCGGCTCTATTGGTATACTGCCGAATACGGGCTGATCCAGGAGCCGGGGCAGCAGCTGAAAGCCTTCGGAGCAGGGCTGATGTCGTCCTATACTGAACTCAGCTTCGCCGTAGCGGACGCCAAGGTGCATCGCGTTCCGTTCGATCTCGAGACGGTGATGCGAACCACCTACGAGATCGACAAGTTCCAGCGTGCCTATTTCGTACTGCCGTCATTCGACGTTCTACGGGACGCTTTTCAAAAGGCCGATCTGAAATCCATCGTCCAGCACTGGAAGGACCGTCCGACGCTCGATCCGGCCAGCCTATAGACCGCAAAGCAGCGACCGCTAGGCGGCGATTTTCCTGGCGAGATGATCGCCGAGCCGGCAGGCCAGCGCCGTGATAGTGGTCGTCGGGTTGCACTCCCCCGAGGTACAGAACACTGACGAACCGCCGACATAGAGGTTGGCCATTGCATGCACCTTGCAATCGGCGTCGACCACGCTCCTGGCAACGTCGGTGCCCATGCGCGTGCCGCCCATATGATGGTGCCCGGCCAGTTCCTGATTGGTGGGATAGTCCGCGCCGGACGTCAGCCAGTCGTCTATGCGGACCCGCCCGAGGTTCTTCTCAGCCATTGTCCGGCCGAACAGGCGCAAGCCTTCAAGGATGGTTCGCCGTTCCAGATCGCTTTTCTTCCAGTGCAGTTCGATGCGCGGCACGCCTGCCTGATCCATGTCGGTCGCAGAAAGCTCGATGCGATTGTCGGCGCGCGGCGCCTGTTCCCAGGCGACATAAAGCTGGGCGGCGCATCGCAGGTGCTGGCCGAGCTTGACGGCGGCCCATTCCGCCAGGTCCGGCGCTGAACAGGCAAGATCGGCGATGAGGCGCTTGGCGCCGGGATAGGGCGTCTCGATCAGCCGGATGCCGAAATTCATGATTTCGAGCCGCTCCATTGCGGCAGGCGACGGCGAGAAGAATGCTTCGTTGGCCGCGTCCACCTCGAACTCGTCATAGTCGGCAAGGATTGCGTTACCGCCCTCGAAAGTCGGATGCTCCATCCAGTATTTGCCGAGCGCCTCGGTATGCGGCACGACGCCCCCATTGGAAGTCTGGTTCGACCACAGCAACAGCCGGGAATTTTCCAGCCCGCCAGCGCACACGACGAAGTAGTCCGCTTGCAGCAAGCCGGCTTGCCGTCCGTTCGACCATATCCTGGTGCCGGTTATCTTGCTGCCGTCGCCGGCAAGTTCGGTGACAGAGGTGTTCAGCACCAATGCGATGTTCTGGCTGTTGGCCAACTCGTCCGCGTATTTTTCGCCGAAACGAACGGCCGGGCTTTTGATCAGTTGAACCCAGCGCATGTCGTCCGAGATCGGCACATCGGCGCGGAATTCCGGGAGTTCGAGAATATCGTGAACTTCGGACAGAAACGGTTCGATGTCCTTGCGCTCGATCGGCCAGCCGGTATCCGGCGCCCAGGCCTTGGGCTGGAAATCATGCGCGTCGAGAACCCGGCACCATCCGGCCCAATGGTTGGAACTGCCGCCCATATAGCGCAGGCGGGTGATATCGAGATCGAAATAGGGGTCGCCAACGGTTCTGCCGCGGTAAAAATCCTGCGATTCATCGCTGTATTCCCGCCCGCCGGCCTCGAGGATCGCCACGGTTATCCCGGCGGCGGCGAGTTTGCGGGCGATGGTGATGCCTGCCGGTCCCGAGCCGATCACCACGACCTTGGGCGCAAGCGCCGCAGCCTCAAAGGCCTCGTAGCTGTCGAAGATCATGCGAGGTCGCTTTTCTTCAGGATCCAGCCGTTCACTTCGACAATTGCCTCAGCCTCCTTGGCCGGTGGTTTGGGTCGGCCAAGCAGGGTGGGGACAAACGGCAGCGCCAGAAGCAGATTCACGATGGCGCGGCGTGAGGGGTTCTTTTCAAGCATGGGGATGTTTTCAACTGTACAGAGCGTTGGATCTGCGGTTCCATCTTTCAGGCGTTGATACACCTTTCAGGTAAAGGCGGCGTTGCCCCGAAGGCTCACTTTCGCTGACCAGCAGACGCCGCGGACGTTGTCATGCCGCTTCCGGCATGTCCCGCTCGAAGACGACAAGGTTACGGCCACGGTTCTTGGCGTTGTAAAGCCGCCTGTCGGCGCTGCGCATCAGGTCCGATACCGTGGTTCCCTCGCCGCAAATCGTGCCGCCGATGCTTACGGTCAGGGGAATGGTGCGATCGCCATCGGGATGGAAGCGGATCTGTTCGACTTCCTGGCGCATGCGTTCGGCGATCCGCATCGCTTCGTTTTCGTCGGCGCCGACCAGGAAGGCGCCGAACTCCTCACCGCCTATGCGGCCCAGCACGTCGCCGCTTCTGACACCGCCGCGCAGCGCTTCGACGATCAGCAACAGGGCTTCGTCTCCCACCAAATGGCCGAAGCGATCGTTTATCGACTTGAAATGATCGGCGTCGATGATGAGCAACGCGCCGCGGTCGGATTTGCGCCGCGACCGATCGAGCGTTGCAAAGAAACTTTCACGGTTCAGCATCCCCGTCATGTCGTCGTGACGGGCCTTGTCCGCCAGACGGCGATGTGCAGCCGCCAGTTGTGCGTGCGTGCGCGAAAGTTCGCGATGCGCGCTCTTCAACTTGTCGTTTTGCCAGAACGTATAGGCGGTTGCCGGCCACGCAATGAAAAGCGGGCAGACGATGCAGAGTATCAAGGCAAGCCCGTCCAGGTTTTTCCCGGCTGCGGAAACCGCCGCAAAAGCGACGAGAATGGAGGCAATGGATGAAGCGACGGCGACCAGAAAGGCTCTAACAATTACTGACTTCATCCCGGCCCCCTGATCGTGCGTCTGTTTGGCAGCAAGCCCTGAAGGTCGAGTTTCCTACATGTTTAAAATTCGAATTGCTTGCCGATTTCGTCGCGTTTCGACGCGTAGAAGTTGTGGATAAATCTCCACCCCCCAAACGCCATTTCATGCCATAAGGGCCTTATGACCGAGCTTCCAGATCCCACCCGTTTTACCCACGTCACCGACTGGGTGTTCGACCTCGACAATACGCTTTATCCGCATCATTCGAATCTGTTTTCCCAGATCGATGCGAAGATGACGGCGTATGTGCAGGAGCTTCTGACGCTGCCGCGTGAGGACGCGCGCAAACTGCAGAAGGAACTCTATCTGCAGTACGGCACGACGCTCAGCGGCCTGATGACGCGCTACAATATCGATCCCGACGACTTCCTGATGAAAGTTCACGACATCGACTATTCATGGCTGGTGCCCGATCCGGTCCTCGGTGCCGCAATCCGTCAACTGCCGGGGCGCAAGTTCATCTTCACCAATGGCGACCGCGGCCATGCCGAGCGCGCTGCACGCCAGTTGGGCATTCTCGAGGATTTCGACGACATCTTCGACATCGTCGCAGCCGGGCTGACGCCGAAGCCGGCCCGCCAGACTTATGAAAAGTTTGCCGCCCTGCACGCGGTGACAGGGCCCAATACGGTGATGTTCGAGGACTTGGCCCGCAATCTCGCCGTGCCGAAGGCGCTCGGCATGACGACGGTGCTGATCGTGCCGCGCAATTTCGAGCCGACATTCTCGGAGATCTGGGAACGCGACCCTGACAATGAAGACGACGTCGATTTCGTCACCGACGACCTGTCGGGCTTCCTGAGCGCAATCGTGGAAGGGCAGGATTGACGCGATTCACCTCGGTAGAGGCGGCGATAGATGCCGCCGCCCACCGCGTCCTCGATAGATTGCCTGCCGGCGGCCTCTCCGGAGATGCCGTCGAATTCCTGGTCTTCGGCCTGAAGCAGGGCTGGGCCTGCCTGTTTGGCGGAGCCATGCTGTTCCTGATCCTGGCGACGAGGTTTTTGTGGCCGGAGCAGGCCTTCCTCGCCCGCTACGACTTCCTGTTTCTGGCAGCGCTGGCGATCCAACTTGCCATGCTGGCGTTTAGGCTGGAAACCGGGGCCGAAGCGAAGGTCATCCTCGTGTTCCACGTTGTTGGAACCGTCATGGAACTGTTCAAGACCTCGGCAGGCTCCTGGATCTATCCAGAGGCGAATTTCTTCCGCGTCGGCGAGGTGCCGCTGTTCTCGGGCTTCATGTATGCCGCCGTGGGTTCCTATCTCGCCCGTATCAGCCGCATCTTCGACATGCGCTATTCGAACTATCCGCCGCTATGGGCGACGGTCGTGCTGTGCATGGCGATCTACGTCAATTTCTTCGCCCACCATTTCACACTCGACCTGCGCTACGGGCTTTTCGCTGCCTCGATCGCGCTCTACTGGCGCACTTTCGTCCATTATCGCGTTTTCCGCTTTCGTCTGCGCATGCCGCTTCTGCTCGGCTTCGTACTGGTGGCGCTGTTCATCTGGTTCGCGGAGAACATCGGCACGTGGTCGCGGGCCTGGGTCTATCCGGGGCAGCACGCAGCCTGGACGCCGGTGAGCATCGGCAAGCTCGGCTCGTGGTACCTCTTGATGATCATTTCCTTCGTGCTGGTCACACTCGTTCGCCGACCGCAGCCGCTTGAAGCTGCGGAGGAGACGAAGGTGGTGGCTAGAGCCGATAAAACCGCTTGATGATCTCCCAGGCTTCGTCGGCGGTGTCGACGAAGTCGATAATGTCCTGGTCGCCCGGGCTGATGGTTCCCTGCTCGGCCAGGAAGTCCAGGTCGATCGCGCGGTGCCAGAACGATTTTCCAAACAGGATGACGGGAACGCGCTCCATCCGCCCTGTCTGGATGAGGGTCAGCGTCTCGAAGAACTCGTCCATCGTGCCGAAGCCGCCGGGAAAGACGGCAACCGCCTTGGCGCGCATGACGAAGTGCATCTTCCTGATGGCGAAATAGTGGAAGTTGAAGCATAGCTCCGGCGTGACATAGACATTCGGCGCCTGTTCGTGCGGCAATACGATGTTGAGCCCGATCGAGGGGGCGCCGACATCGTCGGCGCCGCGATTGCCCGCTTCCATGACGCCGGGGCCGCCGCCGGTCACCACGACGAACTCGCGAAAGTAGGAGGACGCCGACTGCTGTGAGCACAGGCGGGCAAATTTACGGGCCTCTTCGTAGTATTTGCTGTTTTCTTCAAGGTTGCGCTTTTGCGTCTCGTTCTTCGCCGCCCAGGCCTCGCCGCCCGGTTCGGGAATGCGCGCTCCGCCGAAGAGAATCACCGTGGAGCGGATGCCGCGCTCGGCAAGGATCATATCTGGCTTCAGCAATTCGAGCTGCAGGCGCACTGGCCGCAACTCGCGGCGCGTCATGAACTCTTCATCGTTCCAGGCCAGACGATAAGTCGCAGCCCGCGTCTGAGGCGTGTCGGGCGCGCTTTTTGCCCGCTCCAGGTCCTCGCTCGAGTGCGGCAGTGGCGTCCATCCGGCTTTTTCCATCGGATTCATATGAAGTACCCCAAAAATGCTGCCTGGCAGCGCCGCCACGTGACCCAGCCGCGATTGACCCTCTCCATACCTTCAAATAGGGTCCGCGCGGCTTATAAACAGGTTAAGAGCCGCCCCTTAACAGCACGTGTAACGGAGCACCCGATGTCGAAGCCCGATCTGGCGAACCTCGAAAAGACCATCGACAAGGCCTTTGAGGAACGCGACGGCATTTCGACAGCCGCGCGCGGTGAAGTCCGCGAGGCGATAGAAACCTCGCTTAGCCTGCTCGACCGTGGCGAAGTCCGCGTCGCGGAAAAGCGCCAGGACAATAGCTGGCATGTGAACCAGTGGCTGAAGAAGGCCGTTTTGTTGTCCTTCCGCCTCAATGCGATGGAAATCATCAAGGGCGGCCCCGGCGAAGCGGCGTGGTGGGACAAGGTTCCTTCGAAGTTCGATGGCTGGGGCGCGGTGGATTTCGAGAAGGCCGGCTTTCGGGCTGTGCCGTCATGCGTGGTCAGGCGCTCCGCCTATGTGGCGCCGGGCGCGGTGCTGATGCCGTCTTTCGTCAATGTCGGCGCTTACGTCGATTCCGGCACGATGGTCGATACGTGGGCATCGGTCGGCTCGTGCGCCCAGATCGGCAAGAACGTGCATCTGTCAGGCGGCGTCGGCATCGGCGGCGTGCTCGAGCCGATGCAGGCTGGCCCCACCATCATCGAGGACAACTGCTTCATCGGCGCGCGTTCGGAAGTGGTCGAAGGCTGCATCGTGCGTGAAGGCTCGGTGCTCGGCATGGGCGTGTTCATCGGCCAGTCGACCAAGATCATCGACCGGGCGACGGGCGAAGTCTTCTATGGCGAGGTGCCGGCCAATTCCGTCGTCGTCGCGGGTTCGCTGCCGGGCAAGCCTTTGCCGAACGGTGAGCCGGGGCCGAACCTCTACTGCGCCGTTATCGTCAAGCGCGTCGATGCCAAGACCCGCTCGAAGACCTCGATCAACGAGTTGCTGAGAGACTAAGACTTCCTCCATCAGGTGACAGACTTGCCCGACAGACCCCAGCTTCTCTGGCTTTTCTTCGGCGTTTCGGGTCGCGTCAGCCGCGCCGCCTACTTCCTTGGCGGGCTGCTGGTTGCGATCGCGCAGGCATTTCCGCTCTATCGCTTTACGCTGGTGATGGAAGGGACGCCCGAAAGCGCGCTATGGTCGATGGTCTTCATGATCGTCTTCCTCGCTTCCCTATGGTCGAACGTGGCGCTCGCCGTGAAGCGGCTGCACGATCTGGGCAAGACGGGACTTGCGGCGGTCGTTCTTTTCATCCCGGTGATATCGATCGCGGCTTTTCTGGTGCTGTGCCTGTTTCCCGGCCAGCCCGGCCCGAATCGCTTCGGCCAGCGTACCAACGCGCCGGCCTGAGCCGCCGGTCGACGCGCATCGTCTTTTTGGCGGCGCGGTCACAGGGTCCGTCGCTGGCCTTACTGACAGGCCGTGACAGCCCCGGCGCTTTCGACTATCGCTTTGGCCATGATGCTGCCGACCGATCCCGCTGAGAATCTCGCCACCCTGATCCGGTGTGCTTCCGTCACGCCTGCCGAAGGCGGGGCGCTGAGCGCGCTCGAAAAAATGCTGAAGCCCCTGGGTTTCACGACAGAGCGGCCGGTTTTCTCTGAAGACGGCACCCCCGATATCGAAAACCTTTACGCGCGCCGCTCCGGAAACGGCTCGCATCTGATGTTTGCCGGCCACACGGATGTGGTTCCGGTCGGTGACGAGACGGCATGGACCCATCCCCCCTTCGCCGCCGAAATCGCGCATGGCGAAATGTATGGGCGAGGGGCCGTCGACATGAAGGGCGGCATCGCCTGTTTCATCGCGGCCCTTGCGCGCCATGTCGAGGAAAAGGGAGGACCCAAGGGATCGGTGTCGCTGTTGATCACCGGCGACGAGGAAGGCCCTGCCATCAACGGTACGGTGAAACTGCTCGAATGGGCGGCGGCCAAGGGCGAGAAGTGGGATGCCTCGATCGTCGGCGAGCCGACCAATCCAGACACGCTGGGCGACATGATCAAGATCGGCCGGCGCGGATCGATCTCCGGCATCGTCACCGTGAACGGGCGCCAGGGGCATGCTGCCTATCCGCATCTGGCAGACAATCCGGTGCGTGGGCTGATGACGATGGTCGACGCGCTGCTCCACCCCGCTTTCGACAAGGGAACCAAGGATTTCCAGCCGACCAATCTCGAAGTCACGTCCATCGATGTCGGCAATGCGGCCACCAATGTGATACCGGCCAAGGCAACCGCCGCCTTCAACATCCGTTTCAACGACACCTGGACGGCCGAGAAGGTTCAGGCCGAAATCCACAACCGGCTGGACGCGGCCAGCCGCAAGCGGAAATATCGGGCCGGGCGCAAGGAAGCCATCGACTTCGATCTGGCCTGGCGCGACCGGCCGAGCCACGTGTTTCTGACGCGCGACGACCGCCTGATCGAGACGCTCAGCGGCTCCGTCAAGGCTGTGGTCGGCAAGAGCCCCGCCCTGTCGACGTCGGGTGGAACCTCAGACGCACGCTTCATCAAGGATCATTGTCCTGTGGTGGAATTCGGCCTTGTCGGCAAGACCATGCATATGGTGGACGAGCGGGTTGCGGTGGCCGATCTCGAAACGCTGACGCAAATCTATCAGCGCTTCATCGACGACTGGTTCGGGTCTGGCCATGCTCTCGGCGGATGAGGTTCAAGCATCTCTGAACGGCGCCTGGCAATTGATGATGGGCAAGCCCGATGGTGTTCGCCTGCTCGATCTTTCAGCCGACGGCTTCTGGAATTCCTTCTTCGCCTTGATCGTGGCGGCTCCGGCGCTCATCGTCGGCTGGGTGGGTGTCGCCAACGAGATCGGCGATCCTGAAGCGCTGACGGGGCGGCTGGGCATATTGATCCGGGTTGCGATCGTCGATGTCGGAACCTGGACGCTGCCGCTTGTCGCCCTCGCCGTCGTTGCGCGCCACGCGGGGATAGCAACGCGCTTTGTCGCTTATGTGGTGGCCAGCAACTGGGCGTCCGCGCTCATTGCCTGGATGCTGTTGCCGTCTGCCCTTGTCAGGCTTTTTCTGCCATCGACAAACCAGTTTGCGGCGATGCTGACGCTGTTCTTCTTCCTGCTGTCGCTGGCCCTGACGTGGCGCATGACCAATGCGGTGATCGGCAAGGGTGCCGCCATCGGATCGGCCGTGTTCGCCGGCATGCTGGTCGCCTCGCTGATTGTCCTGTTCAGCCTACAGGCCATGCTCGGTATCAGTATTCCTGACTAAAATTAGTCTGCCTGGTAGTCCACGCCCACCAGGTACAGTCCGTCCGGCGGGGCCACTTGCCCACAGGCCGCACGATCTCGTGCGTCGAGCGCAGCCTTGAGGTCGGCGCTTGTCCATGCGCCCTCGCCGACCCGCTTCAACGAGCCCACCATCGAACGGACCTGATTGTGCAGGAACGACCGGGCCGAGGCTCGGATCTCGATATCGTAGCCGTCACGGGCAACATCCAGCCGATCGAGAGTGCGCAACGGGCTGTTGGCCTGACATTGTGCGGAACGGAAGGTGGTGAAGTCGTGCCTTCCCAGCAGGGTCTTGGCGGCGGCATCCATGGCGTCCGCATCGAGGCGTTTCGGCACCCACCAGACCTTGCCCTTGTCGAGTGCCGGCGGCGCGCGACGATTGGAGATGCGGTAGAGATAGTGGCGACCGAGTGCCGAGAAGCGGGCATCGAACTCCGCCGCAACCCTTGCGGCCTTGAGGATGGCGACGCGTTCGCCAGCCTGTTGCAGATGCGCGTTTAGCGCATCGCGCACGGTGTCCGCCGGCCATTCCTTCGTGAGGTCGAGATGCGCTACCTGGGCGGTAGCGTGGACGCCGGCATCGGTACGGCCCGCGCCGCGAAGCGAGATCGTTTCGGAGCTGAACTTCTCGACCGCTGCCTCGATCGCCTGTTGGACCGAATGCTGGTCGGCCTGACGCTGCCAGCCGGCATAGGGGCCGCCGTCATACTCCACGTCGAGGCGATAGCGCGGCATCCCGGGTGCTGGATCAGGCCGCGAGCGCCGTGCTGAAGGCAGGGGCATAGACGAGCCTGCCGCTTTCCGGCGCCTCGTCCCATGCCAATGCCTGCAGGGCATCGCCCTGGTAGTCGCTTTCGAACTTGGCTGCGCGGGCGTGGCTGTATCCGAACCGGCCGTAATAGGCCGGGTCGCCCAGCACCACCGAAAGCTTTTCGCCGGCGGTCTTCAAGCGGATATGGGCCTCGCGGACCAGGGCGCCGCCGATGCCGGTGCCATGGAAGGACGGCTCGACGGCCAGCGGCGCCAGCGCAACCGCGGCAAAGGAAGCGCCGGCTTGCTTGACCAGCAGGCGGGAAAACAGGATGTGGCCGATCACCTGGCCGTCTTCTTCCGCCACCAGTTCGACGACGGCATCGCCGTCGCCCACCAGCGCATCGACAAGGCCGGCTTCCGCGTGCTGGCCGAAAGCATGTTCTTCGACGAGGCGGATCGCCTCGCGGTCGCGCGGTGTTGCCGCGCGGATCGACATCATGCTCATGACAATTTCATTCCTTTTTCCAGTCTTGCGCCACGAAGGAACTCCGATGCAGAGACGGGCCTGGAGCCCGCCCGTTGCACTTCGACCAGCCTGACCGCGCCTGAACCGCAGGCGACGCTCAGGCGGTCGTCGAGAATTCCTCCCGGCTCGCCCGCACCTTCAGAAGGTGTCGAGCGAAGCAATTTCAGCCGCTCCAGCCGGCCGCCCGCTTCCACTTCGCACCAGGCGCCCGGAAACGGCGACAGGCCGCGAATATGGTTATGCACCGCACTTGCGTGCAAGCGCCAATCCACACGAGTCTCGGCTTTTTCCACTTTTTTCGCGTAGATCGCGCCTCGATCCGACTGCGGCGTGAAGACGAGGGCACCTTTCTCAAGCTTTGCCAGCGCCTCGACCATCAAGCCCGCACAGGCCGCCATCAGCCTGTCGTGCAGGTCTCCCGCCGTCATATCCGGTCCGATCTCAACTGTTTCTCCTACCGCAACCGGGCCGGTGTCCAGGCCTTCCTCCATGCGCATCACCATGACGCCGGTCTGGGCATCGCCGGCCATGATGGCGCGCTGGATGGGGGCGGCGCCTCGCCAGCGCGGCAGCAGCGAGGCATGGCCGTTCAGGCAACCGAGGCGCGGCGCATCGAGAATCGGTTTGGGCAATAACAGGCCGTAGGCGACGACCACGGCAACATCCGCATTCAATGCCTTGAACTCGGTCTGGGCCTCGTCGCTTTTCAGGGAGGTGGGCACAAGGACCGGGACGCCAAGCCGCTCGGCTTCACGCTGGACCGGCGAGGGCGTCAGTTCCAGTCCGCGCCGGCCTGCCGCGCGTGGCGGCTGGGTGTAGACGGCGACGACCTCATGACCGGCTTCGGCGATGGCGCGCAGCGTCGGTACGGAAAAATCCGGCGTGCCCATGAAGATGACGCGAAGGGCCATGCCGCCCTATCCGACCATCCGGCTTGCCGGCTTGTCCTTGGCCAGTTTCTTGAATTTCCTCATCACGATATCCCGCTTCAGCTTGGAAATATGGTCGATGAAGAGAACGCCGTTCAGGTGGTCGATCTCGTGTTGCAGACAGGTGGCCATCAGGCCGTCAGCCATGATCTCCTGCTCCTTGCCGTCACGATCGAGATACTTCACGCGCACGCCGGCTGGCCGCTCGACTTCCGCATAATAGTCCGGGATCGACAGGCAGCCTTCCTCGTAGACGGAACGTGCATCGGCGCTTTCGAGGATTTCCGGATTGATGAAGACATGCGGCGCAGGCGCCTCGTCCTCCTTGGCAAGGTCGATGACCAGCATGCGAACAGGCTCACCGACCTGAATAGCCGCAAGCCCGATGCCCGGCGCATCGTACATCGTCGCCAACATGTCGTCGGCCAGCTTACGCAACGGTGCGTCGACCCTTTCGACCGGCTTTGAACTCTGGCGCAGGACGGGATCGGGAAGAATGATGAGCGGCTTTATCGTCATGGCGCTTCACCTAAGACCTCGGCATCGAGGCGTCAACAGTGGTTCCATTCGGCCGTTCACGTTTTGATCTATCAGGCGCAGGCGAATCGGATATGCTGTCTCGATGAACGAGATGACAGGTATTCTTTCGGAGCCGATCGCGCGGCTCGGCGCGACATCGATTACCGCCGGGCAGGCGCTTGTCTTCGGCTGCATCCTGCTTTCCGGCTTTTTCATTGTACTGCTCGTCGCGCTTTGGCGAACCGGCCAGGCGCGCGCCGTGGCAGCGGTTGAAGCGGCCGACCAGGCCAGGGATGCCGAGGCCCGCATGGCCGATATCCTTCAGAGCCAGGCCGAAATGCAGGGCCGCATGGGCGCGATAGCTGAAGTGTTCGGCGCCAGGCAGGCGGAACTCACCCAGTCGATCGGCCAGCGCCTCGATGCGATGACCGGCCGTCTTGGCCAGACGATGACCGAGCAGACCAAGTCGACGCATGAGAGCCTCGCCAAATTGCAGGAGCGGCTTGCCGTGATCGACACTGCACAAGGCAATATCCAGTCCTTGGCCGGACAGGTGGTGCAGCTTCAGGCGATCCTGTCCAACAAGCAGACGCGCGGCGCCTTCGGGCAATCGCGCATGGAGGCGATCGTTGCCGACGGGCTGCCCATGGGGTCTTACGAGTTCCAGGCCACGCTCTCCAACGGCAGCCGGCCCGACTGCCTGATCAAGATGCCGAATGGCGCGCCTTCGCTCGCCATCGATGCCAAATTCCCTCTGGAGGCGTGGAATGCCATACGTGCCGCCGAGAGCGCCGACTTGCAGAAGGTCGCCGCGCAGGCTTTCCGGCGCGATATCGAGGTACATGTCCGCGATATCGCCGGCAAATATCTGCTCCAGGGCGAAACCCAGGATACGGCATTCATGTTCGTCCCTTCGGAGTCCGTTTTTGCCGAGATCCACGAGAATTTCGAGGCTCTGGTCCAGCGCGCGCACCGCGCCCGCATCGTCATCGTGTCACCGTCGCTGCTGATGCTGTCGATCCAGGTCATCCAGGCAATCCTCAAGGACGCGCGCATGCGCGAGCAGGCGCATCTCATTCAGGGCGAGGTGATCCGGCTGATGGAGGACGTTGCCCGCGTCGATGAGCGCGTGCGCAAATTGCAGAGCCATTTTGGCCAGGCATCGAAGGATATAGACGACATCCTCGTCTCGACCTCCAAGGTGACGAAGCGCGGACAGAAGATCGAAGCGCTTGAATTTGGCGCATCGCCTTCGGGCGAACCGGAGGGCGAGGGGCCGTCGAGTCCTGTATCGACGAACGGGAAACCCGCGCGTGCCGCGGACTCCAAGACCGGCCAGTTGCGGCTTCGGGTCGTTGAAGACGGCGAGTGACTCTTTTCGCCAGAGATGGCCACAGTTGAGCTTGCATCAAATCCGCAGTCTTGGTTCACTCCACCTGCCGAGAATTGGAGAAAGCGAATCATGGCCAAGGGTCAGATGAAGCCGGGCAGAGAGGCCCGGAAGCCGAAGAAGGACGCAAAAAAGCCTGCCGTGACGCCGGCTGCCAAGGCGCCGCCGGTTCAGGCGACCAGAATCAAGGAAAAATAGAAGGTCGCAAAACAGTTACCGGCGGTCTTAAGGGACTGCCGGCCGTTGTGACGAGCGCAAAGGCCACGACGGCCACCCAGGTGGCGATCTTCCGATGTTGGCCGGCGCGGGATTGCGTAGAGCGGTTCCGATTCTGACGGAATGGGTGAACCGCTCTACTTCTTTGCTTCTACGCAATTGCGGACGGAAACCGGTTTCCCGCTTTTCCTGGAATTGCGTTAGCGCGCGGTGAAACCGGGAGGCGTTCTGCCGGTGCGGGACTTGCGGGCTGCATAGCGGGCATCCCGCTTGGCCTTCCGCTCAGCCTCATCGGCGAGGAGGCGAGCGATACGCTCGTTTTCCTCGGATTCACGAAGCTTGGCTTCTTCAGCCGCTTTCGCTTCCGCTACAAGCCTTGCTCGTTCGGCCTCCGCTTCGCGCGCAGCCCGTTCGGCGGCCTCGCGTGCGAGCTTCTCCTGCTTCAGCTTTGCCTTCTCGGCTTCGCGCTCGGCGCGGGCGGCAAGAATCGCCTGGCGCTCGGCCTGACGCGCCAATACGGCCGGATCGTCAGCCGCAGGCCGTGTCTTGAAACGCTCGAGAAGTGCCTTCTTTGCCTCATTCGCGGCATTGCGCCGCTCGAAAATGTCTTTTTCTCTGTAGATAGCCAACTGTATTTCCCTGAAGTCAATTCGCGAGGCTTACATACGCGTCAAAGGCAAGACTTCAAGCGCCAAAACAGCATGCCAGCCATGAAATTCGGCAATGTTGCATTGCGATGACACCAAGAGCCTCGGCGTCGACGCCAAACCACGCAAGTCCTCGATGGACGGTTTTCGATGGTCGTGCCCCGGCGATTTGCAGCAGAGACAGCCCGTTCCTATATCAGCGCGACCGGAATGCAATGCGGAACCGACCCATGCCAGAACTGTCTGTCCTCGACTTGTCGCCCATTGTTGAAGGCGGCAATGCCGCTCAGTCGCTGGCCAATACACTCGATCTCGCCCGCCATGCCGAACGCCTCGGCTACAAGCGCTATTGGCTGGCCGAGCACCACAACATGCCCGGCATCGCCAGCGCGGCAACTTCGGTCGTCATCGCTCATGTCGCAGCCGGCACCAGAACCATCCGCGTCGGTGCCGGCGGCATCATGCTGCCCAACCATGCGCCATTGGTCATCGCCGAACAGTTCGGCACGCTGGCGGCTCTCCACCCTGGCCGCATCGATCTCGGCATCGGCCGCGCTCCGGGAACCGACATGCTGACCGCACATGCATTGCGCCGCAATCTTGAAGGCGGTGCCGACAATTTTCCGCGCGATGTGGTCGAACTGATGGGCTATTTCCAGCCGGCGGCGGACGGCCAGCGCGTGCATGCCGTACCGGGAGAGGGCGAGCAGGTGCCGGTCTGGATTCTCGGATCCAGCCTCTACGGAGCGCAACTGGCGGCAATGCTTGGCCTGCCCTATGCGTTCGCCTCGCATTTCGCTCCTGCCGAACTCGATCATGCGCTTGAAATCTACCGGTCGCGCTTCCAGCCGTCCGAACACCTGGACAAGCCGCATGTCATGCTGGGGCTCAACGTGGTTGCCGCCCCGACAGATGCGGAAGCGGCCACCCTGTTCACATCGCTGCAGCAGGCCTTCGTCAATCTGCGCAGCGGCCGGCCGGGCAAGCTCCCGCCTCCCGTGGAAGGCTATGCCGATGCTCTGGAACCGTCAGCACGCGCGATTCTTGGCCAGGCGCTCTCATGCGCCATCGTCGGTTCCGCGGATACGGTGAGGCAAGGCCTGGACGCCTTCGCGCGACGGACCGCTGCCGATGAATTGATGATTACCGCGCAGGTTTTCGATCACAGCGCGCGCGTGCGCTCGTTCGAGATTCTGGCGGATGTACAGCGGTCGCTGGCTCAGGCCGCCTGATCGTCAACCGAGGGGCTATTTCAAGCGTCTGACCAATTCCGCGTCGGGAAAGCATGTGGCGTTGCGGCCGCTTTTGACCTGCCACTCGCCGATGGAGCGGCGGGTCTTGAAGCCGGGCAGCCCGTCGGCGCTGCCGACATCGTAGCCATGCCCTTCCAATGCACGCTGGAGGGTGGCGATATCGGAACGGTAAAGCCCGCCGACTGCCCCCCAATTCCCGGAAAAGGTCTTGTCGCCATAGGCGATGCGATCGGCCCCGTGCCCGATGAACAGGGCATAGAGGTCGCTCATATTGTATTCCTTGAGCACGTAAAAATTGGCAGTGACGATGAAGGCGGGGCCGTTGCGACCGGCCGGCATCAACAGGAAGCCTTCGGCCCTGGTCTCATTGGGCGGAAAAGGCTTGCCGTTGACGCGGGCAATACCCATCGCCGCCCATTCGGCAATCGGCTTGCCGCGGTCCGGTCCTTCCAGCGCGCATGACACGCCCGCCGGAACGGTGACCTCGAATCCCCAGTCGCGCCCCTTGTTCCAGCCATGGTTGACCAGATAGTTCGCGATCGACGCCAGTGTGTCGGGCGTGGAATTCCAGATGTCGGGGCGGCCGTCGCCGTCGAAATCGACCGCGTGTTCGAGGAACGAAGTCGGCATGAACTGCGGCTGGCCGAGCGCGCCTGCCCATGACGACTTCATCGCTTTGCGGGCGACCAGCCCGCGCTGGACGACTTCCAGAGCGGCCAGAACTTCCTTGCGGAACATGTCCTTGCGCGTCGCCATGAACGCCTTGGTGCCCAGCACCTCGAAGGCGTCATAGGGTAGCTTCGCCGCGCCGAAGCCGGATTCGCGTCCCCAGATCGCCAGAACGATCCCTGCCGGTACACCATAGCGCTTCTCGATCGCCGCAAGCGTCCTGGCATTCGAGCCGGCACGTGCGCGTCCGCCTGCCGTCACGGCCCGTAGTGTCTTCTCGGCGAAGTAGCTGCCGGGCGAGCCGAACTCGGCCTGATGCTGCTTCTTCGGCGTTTTCGGCTTTTCGCCGGGCATGACGAGGTCCGGCAATTTCAGGTTCGGCTTTATGCCCGCAAAAGCCGCGTCGAAGGTCTTTTGCGAGATGCCGTTTGCCTTGGCTTCCGGCCACAAATCGTTGCTGAGCCATGCGCGGAACTGGTCGTCGATCTGGGCGGCAGTGGCGGGGAAGGCGAGGCCGACGAGGGTCAGGACGGCGACGACGGCTGCGAGGAGGACGCGGCGGGGGGTGGTGAGCTTAAGTGGCATTAAAACGCCGTTCTTGATTTCAGCGCTGCGGCAAGCGTGCCTTCGTCAAGATAATCGAGTTCGCCGCCGACCGGCACGCCATGGGCAAGGCGCGTTATCTTGACGTCCATGCCCCCTAGTTGATCGGTGAGATAGTGCGCCGTGGTTTGCCCCTCGACGGTCGCGTTGACGGCGAGGATAACTTCCTTCACCTCGCCGGTTGCGACGCGGTCAACCAGCGAACGTATATTCAACTGGTCCGGACCGATGCCGTCGAGCGGTGACAGGGTGCCGCCCAATACATGATAGCGCACGTTCATCGCCGCAGCCCGTTCCAGCGCCCACAAATCCGACACATCCTCGACCACGATCAGGGTTGCCGGATCGCGCCGCGCATCGGTGCAGATCATGCACGGATCGGAAGTATCGACATTACCGCACGTGGTGCAGATGCGAACCTTGTCGACCGCCTCGCCCATGGCAACCGCCAGGGGTGCAAGCAGTTGTTCCTTCTTCTTGATCAAGTGAAGGGCAGCACGCCTGGCCGAACGTGGTCCGAGCCCCGGCACTTTGGCTAGAAGCTGGATCAGGCGTTCGATTTCGGGGCCGGCGATTCGCTTGGACATGGCGCGGTTGTAGGATTTTTCCGCACCATTGAAAACAATCTGCCGCCAGCGGCCCGGCGCTGTAACGGCAGGCTTCAGTCTGACGAAAGCGTCTGGCCCTGCATGATGATCAGCGCGCCGATCGAACTGGTGTCGTCGGGCGTCTGTTCGAACGCCATCACCGGTTGGACTTCGGGAACAGATGCGGTCATGACCGGATCCCTATCGGAAGATGCCGGGACGACCACTTTCGCTTTGGCAGGCTGCAAGGTCGCAACCTTGCTTGGCGTCGCAGGGGTTTGCGCCGACGGACTGGCCGCCGCAACCTGAAACGTGGAATCGGGGGGCAGCGGCTTCCAGTTGCGGCTCCGCTTTTCGTAGAAGGCATTGCCGCCAGCAACCGCCACATAGTGCATGTTGTTGTACTTGAATTTCAATCCGGCAGTGTGGAAGAACATCGCGTTCTTCATCTTCGGGTGGCGCTCGCCTTTGAGGACAGCTTCAGCGGCCGAAGCGACATCCGGCATCGCCTTCGAGTTCATGGGCCGTGTCATCACGCCTGCCGCAAACTGGCGTGGCTCTCCCACGACGGAGCAGATGGTATTGCCATGGCGGCCTGATTTCAGGCGGTTCATCACCACTGTTCCGACGCCGACCATGCCTTCGCGGCTTGACCGGTTGGATTCGAAGAACATGGCGCGCTGCAGGCACTCCCGGTCCTTCATGGTGTATCGATAGGAACTCGTGCGGGTCGGCCCGACGCCATCGGCGAGATTGGCCGCCGACATGCTGTTTGTCGACTGGCTGCAACCGGCTAACAGGAGAAGGCAACCCACGGCGTTCAAGACGCACAGCGTCTTCCATCGCTTGGCGATCAACAAACGTCTCTCTTCTTTGTTGCCGCCACGTCCCCAGGTTGCGGCAAGAATGAGACTGTTTCCGGCAAAATAAAGGCAGAGCGCCAATTTTCCGGCATCGACGCCGGCAATCGACTCGCTTGGGTTGTGCTAAAGCGCGCCGTATTCAGACGGATTCATGCGGCGCGCCCAAAATCTTTATCAAGTATGTCGTGATCCCGAAACCGGGTGGACAACCGGTTCCCGCTTTTCCGGGGATTGCTTTAGAACGGCAGTTTCATGCCGGGCGGGATCGGCAGGCCGGCGGTCAGCGCCTTGGTCTTTTCCTGCATCACCTGCTCCACCTTGGCCTTGGCGTCGTTGTGTGCCGCAAGGATCAGGTCTTCGAGGATTTCGACGTCGTCTTCCTTGAAAAGCGACGGATCGATCTTGAGCGACTTCATCTCGAACTTGCCGCTCAAGGTGACGCTCACCAGGTCTCCTCCGGCCTTTCCGGTCGCCTCCAGTTCGGCGATCTCATCTTGCATGGCCTGGAACTTGGCCTGCATTTCCTTGGCTTTGCCCATCAGGCCGAGAAGATCTTTCATCATGGGTCCTTTGCGGTTGATCTGCGGGATTGGCCGTCAGTCGTCGTCTTCGACCAGCGGTTCGGCGGTCATGTCCTCGTCCGTCTCGCCGGCTTCAGCGGCATCCGGAATACGCACATCGATGATCTTTGCGCCGGGAAAGCGTTCCAGGATGGCAGCGACAGCGGGGTCGCTCCGGGCGTCGAGAAAGGCATTCTCGCGCTTGGTCGATTCCATCTCGGCCAGGGTCGGACCGCCTTCTTCCTTCGACAGCGAAACCAGCCAGTTGCGGCCGGTCCAACTGCGCAGCTTGGCGGTCAGATCGTTGAGCAGCATCTTGGGGGCGTCGGCGGTCAGGCTCACATCGAGCCGATCGGCATCGAAGCGAACCGGCCGGACGCATCGCTTCAGCAGGACCTTGAAGGTCATGTCGCGGTGCGTTTCCGCAAGCGCCAGGATGTCGGCCATGGATTTGACCGAGACTGCCTGCTGAGGCTCGGGCGCCGGTTGCGCCGACGTAAGGGCCATCGGCGCGGGCACCGTCTCGACCAGACGCATGGTTTGTGCGCCGCCAGTACCGGCCACGAAAGTCGTGGTGGAAACAGCGCTGGCCGGGCCGCTATCGTTACGCCCAGCCGATCCAGGGGATGGCTGCCCGGCAGAGGACCGCGGCGCAGCGCCCGGCGCCTGCGCCCCGCTTTCCAGGGATTTCAACGCTTCGTCGAGCGTCGGCAGGTCGGCCGCATGGGCAATGCGTATCATCACCATTTCCGCGGCGCTGACCGGGCGGTTCGAGCTTTGGACTTCCGGAATGCCTTTCAGCAGCATCTGCCAGGTACGCGACAGCACCTTGACCGAAAGCTGCTCGGCGAAAGCAGCACCCCGGCTGCGCTCGTCTTCCGAAAGCGATGCGTCCTCGAGTGCGGACGGCACGAAGCGCAGGCGCGTCACCAGATGATTGAACTCGGCAAGGTCGGTCAAAACGGCAGCCGGATCGGCGCCGGTGTCATATTGCGAGCGGAATTCCGCCAGGGCCGCGGCGACATCGCCCTTCATCAGATGTTCGAACAGGTCGACGATGCGGGCGCGGTCGGCAAGGCCGAGCATCGTGCGCACCGCATCCGCGCTGACGCCGCCGCCGCCATGGGCGATGGCCTGGTCGAGGATGGAAAGGGAATCGCGCGCCGAACCTTCGGCGGCACGCGCGATCATCGCCAGCGCCTCGTCGTCGATGGCGATGTCTTCCTTGGCTGAAATTGCGCTCAGATGCGCAACCAGCGCACCGGCATCGATGCGCCTCAGGTCGAAGCGCTGGCAGCGCGACAGCACCGTGATCGGCACCTTCCTGATTTCGGTGGTCGCGAAGATGAATTTGACGTGCGGCGGCGGCTCTTCCAAGGTCTTCAGCAGGCCGTTGAAGGCTTGCGTGGAAAGCATGTGCACTTCGTCGATGATGTAGACCTTGTAGCGCGCCGAAACCGGCGCGTAGCGCACCCGGTCGATGATGTCGCGGATATCGTCGATGCCGGTGTGGGAGGCTGCGTCCATCTCGATGACATCGACATGGCGGCCTTCCATGATGGCCTGGCAATGCTCGCCGGGCACGGAAAGGTCGATGCTGGGTTGGTCTATTGCGTCGGTCTTGTAGTTGAGGGCACGGGCCAGGATGCGGGCAGTGGTGGTCTTGCCGACGCCGCGCACACCGGTCAGCATCCACGCCTGCGCGATGCGGCCCGATGCAAAGGCATTGGTCAGCGTGCGCACCATCGGCTCCTGGCCGATCAGTTCGGAAAAGTTCGCCGGCCGATATTTTCGGGCGAGCACGCGGTAGGCCCCGGTGGCCGGCTTTGCCCCGGTGCTGCCTGATCCGCTCGTTCCAGCTTCATTCATCGATCAGGACGGCTCCCAGCGAGGATCTACGGACCGCGACCGGAAGCGCCGGTTGCTCAAACCAGTTTCGCCCGCACGACTGCGCATCGTCAATGCCGCCAAGATGGGCGGCCACCAAGATAGACGATACAGCGTCGTGAAGAAGGTGGGAGGCTGGAACAATGACCCGTTCCGGGCTCGTTAGGGCTGCTTCCTTCCGGACCTGACCCGGTTGGCGAGTGGATCGTCCACCACCAACCTCCCGCTTTCCATATCGGCAATTCGATGCCGAAATGCAAGTACGTGTCGAAATCGAACGGCGATGCGGCTCCGGCTCAATGAAACGCTTGCAGCGGCGTCGGGCTCGCAATAGCGTTCGAACAGCCGAACGTGCCATGTCGGACGAAGCTTTAACTTGGGAGCCGGCGGTTTTCCGCTTTCCCGCACACAAGCGCCAGGGCTTCGTAGGCTCTGCAGGCTCGAGGGGAACGCCCATGCTACCTGGCCTGAAGGCCGGTTTCACGCTCGACGCCCGGCTTGAGGCCGACAGCGAGCAATTGATGTGGCTCGGCCTGTGCGAGTTGCGCGTGATGAATGATCGGCGCTGGCCGTGGCTGGTTCTTATCCCCCAGCGGCCGGGCATCGATGAAATTCATGACATGGCGCCACTCGACCAGGCCATGCTGACCTTTGAGGTCAACATGACGGCGCAGGCGCTGAAGCAGGTGACCGGCTGCACCAAGATCAATACCGGCGCGCTCGGCAACATCGTGCGGCAACTGCATGTCCACGTCGTGGCCCGCTCGGAAGGAGACGCCGCCTGGCCGGGTCCGGTATGGGGACACGGCATTCGCGAACCCTACAAGGGTTCCGAACTTCGCCGGTTTGCCGAAACGATCAAGGCAGCGCTATAAACCTGCCGGGTTCCAACGGTCGCTTCGGATACTTTCCAGAATGGTTTTTCGTCTGTTCGACGCGCCTGAGCGCGAGCCCAGCCAGTTCGTCGGCTTTTCCGGCAATCGCATCGACCGCCAGTCGGAACATCGCGACGAAGACAGTGTGGCGAATGCGATGGCAGATCCATCGGCGCGGCTGCTCGTCCTGCGTGACGGCAGGATCCTGCTCAAGCTGAAGGACGAAGCTTTCGACCCCTGGTTTGCCGTTGGCGAACTGGGCGGTCTTGCGGCCCTGACAGAGCAGGCGATCCTGCTTGGCTCTGCCGACTGGGGGCCGGCACTGGCCGTCCCGGCAGGGGGCGAGGCGGAACAGCTTCCTGAAACGATCAAGGCGGTCGACTACCGCTCGGTCTACATTCAGGGTCTGATCGACGAAGCAGCGCTTGGCGCAATGGCGCAGGCAGCCGCCTTGCTCGCCTGGAATGCCAGCCACCGATTTTGCGGCACATGCGGCAGCCAGACGGAAATGCGGTCGGGTGGTTACCGGAGGCACTGCCAAGCTTGCGGCATCGATCACTTTCCGCGCACCGACCCGGTTGCGATCATGCTGACGGCGACGAGGGAGAAATGCCTGCTTGGCCGCGGCAAGCACTTCGCGCCCGGCATGTATTCCGCGCTCGCCGGCTTCATCGAGCCAGGCGAGACCATCGAAGACGCGGTGCGGCGCGAAACCCGCGAAGAAGCCGGCATCAGGCTTGGCCGTGTCGTCTATCACGCCAGCCAGCCCTGGCCGTTTCCCTATTCGCTGATGATCGGGTGCTTCGGCGAACCGCTCAACGACGATATCCAGCCGGACGTCAGCGAGCTTGAGGATTGCCGCTGGTTCTTTCGCGACGAAGTGCGTTCGATGCTGGCCTACGAGCATCCTGGAGGGCTGACCGTCCCGCCGAAGGGCGCCATTGCCCGCCACCTCATCAGCACGTGGGCGGAAGGCGGTATTCTCTAATGCATGTCGCCCGAAAGTGGGAACCGGTTTCGGGCGACATGCATAAAAACAAAAACTTAGAGCGCGCCAGCGAATCTGAAAGATCGCGACGCGCTCTAATAGGCGCCGCTTACCTTTTCCCGGTATTCGTTGGCCTCGTAGACCCCGAGGATGCGAACCTCGCGCGAGAAGAAACGTAGTTCCTCAAGCGCGCGCGCGACATGCGCGTCGTCGGGATGGCCCTCGATATCGGCGTAGAACTGGGTCGCGGTGAATTCCCCGCCAAGCTGGTAGCTCTCGAGCTTGGTCATGTTGACGCCGTTGGTGGCAAAGCCGCCCATCGCCTTGTAGAGCGCTGCCGGCACGTTGCGGACCCGGAAGACGAAGGTCGTCATCATCCTGGAGTTGTTGACGGCGCGGTCGGCCCAGTTCTTGCCTTTCGAAAGAACGACGAAGCGGGTGACGTTGCGTTCGGTGTCCTCGACATTTTCTTCCAGTATGTCGAGGCCATAGAGTTCCGCTGCCAGAATTGGCGCCAGCGCAGCCATCGATCTGTCCTGCTTCTCGGCAACGAGCTTGGCTGCGCCGGCCGTATCGCCCGCCACCATAGGCTTCCAGTTGTTCTTGCGGATGTATTTGCGGCATTGGCCAAGCGCGTGGATATGGCTGTGGACCGTCTTGATTTCGCTGCGCGCCACGCCCGGAAGCACCATGAGCTGGAAATGGATCGGCAGGAAATATTCGCCGACGATATGGAGTTTCGATTCCGGCAGCAGGTAGTGGATGTCGGCGACGCGCCCGGCGATGGTGTTCTCGATCGGGATCATGGCGAGATCGGCCTTGCCGGTCTCGACCGCATTGAATGCATCTTCGAAGGTGGGGCGCGGCAACGGCTCCATCGTCGGATAGACATTGCGGCAGGCGGTGTCGGAATTGGCGCCCGGCTCGCCCTGGAAAGCTATTCTGTTGGTTTTTTCTGACATTATCCGACCTGACTATCTGGAAAGCATTTGTCTGGCGCGCTCGAGGTCTTCGGGCGTGTCGACGCCGAGCGGCACGGATTGCACGACCTCGGCATCGATGCGCATTCCCGCTTCGAGCGCGCGCAATTGTTCGAGCCGCTCACGCCGCTCCAGCGGCGACGGCCCAAGTGCCACGAAACGCTGCAGGGCCTGGCGGCGGTAGGCGTAAAGCCCGATGTGATGATAAAGCGGCCCTTCGCCCCAGGGTGCTGTGGCGCGGGTGAAATAGAGCGCCTTGAGCCGAGTGCCGGAGCGTGGTGAACCGACGATCTTGACGACGCTGGGATTGTTTTTTTCCTCTTCGCGGACGATTTCGACGCCCAGCGTGGCGATATCGACTTGAGGATCTTCCAGCGGAAGCAAGGCGGCCCCGATAAGCTGCGGGTCGAGCGTCGGCAGATCGCCCTGGACGTTGACGACTGTTGTCACCTTGCCGTCCGGGTCGAGAGCTTCAAGCGCCTCGAAAATACGGTCCGATCCGGACTCGTGGTCCGCTCGGGTCATCACCGCTTCAAAGCCGTGCGCCCGCACGGCCTCGGCAACACGCACCGTATCCGTGGCCACGACGACGCGCCCCATGGCGCTGTCGGCGGCGCGGCGAGCGACATGCACGATCATCGGTTCGCCTGCGATGTCGGCCAGCGGCTTGCCCGGCAGACGGGTCGAGGCCATGCGGGCAGGAATGAGGATGAGCGTGGACATCGGATGGTGTGTGCTTCAAAAAACTCAGGTGAAAAAGTGTCAAAAGGTCTCACTGGAAGCGCCCTTATAGGTGTTGCAAGAGCCGAGCAAAAGACCTAGTTTCCGCCCGATTTGACCGCCCTGACAGGGCAAGCGAGAATACCGACGGACGGGGGACCGCGTAGTCCGCCGGAAAAGGGAGCCTGGGGCGCATGGATTCATTTGAGGTCAACAAGGTCCTGGGCGGACTGCTCGGCACCGTTTTCGTCGTTTTCTCGGTCGGGCTGGCCTCCGATGCCCTGTTTTCCTCGCATGCTCCGGAAAAGCCGGGTTTCATCATCGAAGCTGCAGAGGCTGCTACCGGCGGCGAGGCTGCAGGCGCCGCGGATGCGGTCAAGCCGATCGCCAAACTCCTGGCCAGCGCCAACGCGGATGCGGGCGCGGCGGTCTTCAAGAAGTGCCAGGCTTGCCATTCGATCGAAAAGGGCGGCCCCAACAAGGTCGGTCCCGATCTTTGGGCCGTGGTCGACCGGCCAGTCGCCGAGCATGAAGGCTTTTCCTATTCGGGCGGCATGAAGGAATTCTCCAAGGGCGGCGCCGAAAAGTGGACTTTCGACAACCTGAACCATTTCCTGCTTTCGCCGAAGAACTTCGTCAAGGGCACGGCCATGGGCTTTGCCGGCATCAAGAAGGACGACGAGCGGGCCAACCTCATTGCCTATTTGCGCACCCAGGCCGATAGCCCGGTTCCGCTTCCGGAAGCCGGAGCCGCGCCTGCGGACGCTGCAGCACCCGCCGAGGGTGCAGCGCCTGCGGAAGGTGCCGCTCCCGCCGATGCCGCCGCTCCGGCAGAGGGTGCAGCACACGCACCGGCGCAATAACGAAATCGTAATCGCCATATTCATGAAAAAGCCGGGTTTCGCCCGGCTTTTTTGTTGGAAAAGCTGCACGGCGCAGGGGCATCGGCTGCCTTGCCGGTTCCCATCGCCGGCGGATGGTCTAGATTGCGGTTCGGATATTTTTCAAAGGGAATGCGATGAGGTTTCACCGAGCGGGCATTTGGGCGATGGCCTCCCTTGCGGCGTCGCTGCTGATTTTCGGAACTGAAACCGGTCGCGCCGACGAATGGCACACCACCTCATCCCTGATCGGCGAATCCAAATATGGCGAGAATTTCCAGCACTACGACTATGTGAACCCGGATGTGCCGAAGGGCGGCGCGCTCAATTCGACGGTTGTGGGTACCTACGACAGTTTCAACCCCTACATCGTCCAGGGTTCACCCGCCGCCGGCTTCGCCCCGATCGGCGGTGGGCTGCTCTACGATACGCTGATGGAACAATCGGTCGACGAGGGCAGCGTCTCGCATCCGCTGGTCGCGGATGCCTACAAATATCCGGACGACTATTCGTCGGCGACCTATCGGCTCGATACGCGCGCCAAGTGGCATGACGGCCAGCCGATCACCGTCGATGACATTGTCTGGTCTTTCAACGTGCTGAAGGCCAACAGCCCGATGTACAACCGCTATTTCGAGAACGTCACGGAAGCGAAGGCCGTTTCCGACCGCGAGGTCGAGTTCACCTTCGACCAGAAAGGCAACCGCGAACTGCCGAAGATCCTGGGCGACCTCGTCGTGCTGCCGAAGCACTGGTGGGAAGGGACCGATGCCAGCGGCAAGAAGCGCGACGTCACCAAGCCGACGCTGGAAATTCCGCTCGGCTCCGCCGCCTACAAGATCAAGAGCTTCAAGCCGGGAGCGGAAATCATCTGGGAGCGCGTGCCGGACTATTGGGGCGCCAAACTGCCGGTCAAGATCGGACGCGAGAATTGGGACACCCGCCGCTACACCTATTTCCTCGATGAGAACGCCGAGTGGCTGGCCTTCACCAAAGGCGGCCTGCAGGACATAAATCAGGAAAACAGCGGTCGGGACTGGAAGACCAAGTATGATTTCCCGGCGCTGAAGGCAGGCGATGTCATCAAGGAAGAATTCAAGGCGATGTCGCGCGCCAATATGCAGGGTTTTGCGATCAATACGCGCCGTCCGTTTTTCCAGGATCGACGCGTGCGCGAGGCGCTTTCCTATCTCTATGACTTCGACACCATCAACCGCACGCAATCCTTCGGTCTCAACACCCGCATCACCAGCTATTTCATGGGCAGCGATCTGGCTTCGAGCGGCCTGCCGCAAGGCAAGGAACTGGAGATTCTCAACCAGTACAAGGACAAGCTTCCGCCCGAACTGTTCACGCAGGAATGGAAGCTTCCGGCCTTCGACACGCCGCAGGCCGAACGCAAGATCCTGAAGCAGTCGGTCGACCTCCTCGCCTCTGCCGGTTGGGTCATCAAGGGCGGAAAGATGGTGAACGCCCAGTCCGGGGCACCGGTCCGCTTCGAGATCCTCGACTACCGGCAAGGGGCTGAAGCAACGCTTATGCCCTATGTCACCATGCTGCAGAAAATCGGCATCGACGCGTCGTTGAGGTTTGTGGACCAGTCGCAATATGTCAATCGCGTCAACGATTTCGATTTCGACATGACCACCGTCGTGCTGGCGCAATCGGATTCGCCCGGCAACGAACAGCGCGATTTCTGGTCGGCCAAGGCCGCGGACGCGGCCGGTTCGCGCAACTATTCAGGCATCAAGGACCCGGTGGTGGACGCGCTGGTCGAGCGTGTGATCTTCGCAGCCGACAGGGACGACCTGATCGCTGCGACACACGCTCTCGACCGGGTGCTGTTGTGGAGTTTCTACGTGGTTCCGCAATTCACCCGGCCTGACGTATGGCTGGCCTACTGGAACAAGTTCGGGGTGCCGGAAAAGCAGCCGACCTACATCGGTCCCGACATCGATTCCTGGTGGATCGATCCCGAAAAGGAAAAAGCGCTGGCCGCCAAGTACAAGAGCGTCGATTGATGACGGCCATTTCGCGCCGCGATTTTCTCGCACTGGGTGCCGCAGCGGCGGCAGCTGCTCTCCTGCCCGGAAAGGCTTTTGCAAACAGCCCGACGGGTCGGAAGCTGCATGGCCTGTCCGCTTTCGGCGAATTGAAATACCCCGCAGACTTTTCGCATTTCGACTATGTGAATGTCGACGCTCCGAAGGGCGGAACGTTCAACTTCGGCCCGTCGCAATGGCTGTTCAACCAGAACCCCCAGACCTTCAACACGCTCAACAGCTTCGTGTCCAAGGGCGATTCGCCGCCGCGCATGGAAATGTGCTTCGATTCGCTCATGGTCAGTGCGCTGGACGAACCGGATTCGATCTATGGACTGCTAGCTGAAACGGTTACAATCGCGGCAGACCGCAACAGTTTCGATTTTGCCTTGCGACCGGAGGCGCGCTGGCATGACGGGTCGCCGCTGACCGCGGAGGATGCCGCTTTCACCTACAACCTGTTCAAGGAACAGGGGCATCCGGACTTGTCCTTGCCGTTGAAGGAAATGACGGCGGCTGCCGCCGTCGATGCCGGAACGTTGCGGATCACTTTTTCCGGCAAGCAGTCGCAACGCACCATTCTGGACGTGGCGACGTTCCCGATCCTGTCGAAGGCCTATTTCGCGACCGCGCCGTTCGACAGTTCGCGCATGAAGGCGCCGCTCGGCTCAGGCCCCTACAAGGTGGGGCACGTGCAGCCCGGCCAGACCATCGAATTCGAGCGCGTCGTCGGCTATTGGGGTCGAGATCTACCCGTGAACAGGGGGCTGTTCCACTTCGACACGCTACGCATCGAGTTTTACGGCGACCGCCAGGCCGCCTTCGAGGCCTTCAAGAAGGGCGACGTCGCTTTCCGCGAGGAGGCGACTTCGCGCGTATGGGCGACCAGTTACGGCTTTCCGGCGCTCGCCGCCGGCAAGGTTGTTAAACGCGAGTTTCCTTCGGAAAAGCGCCCGCTCCTGTATGGGACAGCCATGAACCAGCGGCGCGAGCGGTTTCGCGACGTCAGGGTGCGCCGCGCCATCGGGTTGTGCTTCGACTTCGAGTGGACCAACAAATCGCTGTTTTACGGCCTTTACGAACGCTCCCAGTCAAATTTCGAGAAGTCGGACTTCAGGGCAACGGGCGTTCCTTCCGCGGAGGAACTGGCGCTGCTGGAACCGCTGCGCGACAAGCTTCCGCCCGAGGTCTTCGGCGAGGTCTATTCCTTGCCTGCTTCCGATGGCAGCGGACGCGACCGCAAGCTCCTGCGCCAAGCGCAAGAACTGATGACGGACGCCGGCTGGAAACGGAGCGGCGAGTTCTTCCAGAACGCCAGCGGCGATACCTTCAAGCTGGAATTCCTTGCCGACGATGAAGGTTTGGTGCGCGTCTACACGCCGTGGGTGGAGAATTTGAAGACCATCGGTTTCGATGCCTCGATTCGCCTGGTCGAATCGGCGCAACATCAGGCCAGGCAGGCCAGTTTCGATTTCGACATGATCGCAATGGCGGTGCTGTTCTCGCCAACGCCGACGCGCGAGGGCATGGACGGAATCTTCCATTCGCGCTCAGCCAATATCCAGGGATCGCGCAACCTGCCCGGTACGGTCGACCCGGCGGTCGACGCGCTCGTTGAAGCGATCGACCGGGTCGAGGACCGTGCGCAATTGACAACAGTGCTGCGTTCGCTCGATCGGGTCTTGCGCGCGCGCATGGACTGGATTCCAAGTTGGTATTCGGCGAATCACCGCGTCGCGTTCTGGGATATGTTCGGGTTCAAGGAGCCGAAGCCGGATTACGGGTTTGCGATGGAGGCTCTTTGGTGGTTCGACAAGGACAAGGCGGCGAAGATTGGTAAGGGGTGAAATTGCAACGAAGCGCCGGCCACCTAGAGCGACCGTGAGAGCGGCCTGATGGGTGCCTATATCCTGCGTCGCGTTCTTTTGATGATTCCGACCCTGCTCGGCATCATGGCCATCTCTTTCGCAGTCATCCAGTTCGCCCCCGGTGGCCCTGTCGAGCAGGTCATCGCCAAACTGACCGGTCAGGGCGGCGACGCTAGCGACCGGATTGGCGGGGGTGGCGGAGGCGACATTGTCGGCGGCAATCTCGATGTCGGCGGCGACGTCAGTTCCAAATATCGCGGCGCCCAGGGCCTCGATCCGGAATTCATCGCCAAGCTGGAAAAGCAGTTCGGTTTCGACAAGCCGCCGCTAGAGCGCTTTGGCAAGATGATATGGGATTATGCTCGCTTCGACTTCGGCGACAGCTACTTCCGCGACATTTCGGTGATCGACCTGATCCTGGAGAAAATGCCGGTGTCGATCTCGCTCGGCCTATGGATAACGCTGATTTCCTACCTGATTTCGATCCCGCTCGGCATCCGCAAGGCGGTCAAGGACGGGTCGGCATTCGATGTGTGGACCAGCGGCATCGTTATCGTCGCCTACGCCATTCCGGGCTTCCTGTTCGCCATCCTGTTGATGGTGCTGTTCGCGGGAGGCTCGTTCTACGACTGGTTTCCGCTGCGCGGCCTGACCTCCGACAATTGGGGGCAGTTGTCGTGGCCGGCCCGTATCCTCGACTATTTCTGGCACCTGGCGCTTCCACTGACGGCCATGGTGCTGTCGGCCTTCGCCACCACGACACTGTTGACGAAGAATTCCTTCCTCGACGAAATCCGCAAGCAATACGTGGTGACGGCGCGCGCCAAAGGCCTCTCTGAGCGGCAGGTTCTTTACGGACACGTGTTCCGAAACGCCATGCTGATCGTCATTGCCGGTTTTCCGGGCGCCTTCATTTCGGCCTTCTTCACCGGCTCGCTGCTGATCGAGAACATCTTTTCGCTCGATGGGCTGGGCCTGCTCGGCTTCCGCTCGGTGGTGGAGCGCGACTATCCGGTCGTGTTCGCCAACCTCTACATCTTCTCGCTCATCGGGTTGGCCATCAGCCTGGTTTCCGACCTCACCTATACCTGGATCGATCCGCGCATCGACTTCGAGCGGCGGGACGTCTGATGACAAACCTCGAGTTGAGCAACGGCGCTGAAGTTCCGACAGGCCGGGTAAAGCGCCCTTGGCTTTCACCGCTCAACAAGCGGCGTTGGGCGAATTTCAAGGCGAACCGGCGCGGTTACTGGTCGTTGTGGATTTTCCTCGCTCTGTTCGTGCTGTCGCTGTTTGCGGAGTTCATTGCCAACGACAAGCCGGTCATCGCCTCCTACAAGGGCGAAATCCTGTTCCCGGTGCTGGTCGCCTATCCGGAAGAGAAGTTTGGCGGCTTCTATGCCGTCACCGACTATCGCGATCCGGTCATTCAGGACGAGATCAACGCCAATGGCTGGATGGTCTGGCCACCGATCCGCTATTCCTATCGCACCGTCAACAACTCGGTTCCCGAGGCAGCGCCCGCCAGGCCATCCTGGCAATATGACGCCAAGACGCGCTGCAACCAGTATCCGCAAGGCGAAGCCGACCCCAACTGTGTCGCCGGTAACTGGAATTGGCTCGGCACCGACGACCAGGCCCGCGATGTTCTCGCCCGCGCCATATACGGCTTTCGTGTCTCGGTCCTGTTCGGCCTCATACTGACACTCGGCTCGGCAATCATCGGCGTGTCTGCCGGGGCCGTGCAGGGCTATTTCGGCGGCTGGACCGATCTGATCTTCCAGCGCTTCATCGAAATCTGGTCGGCGATCCCGGTGCTTTACCTGTTGCTGATCGTAGCGGCGATCCTGCCGCCCGGTTTCTTCATCCTGCTTGGCCTTATGCTCTTGTTCTCATGGGTCGCCTTTGTCGGGGTGGTGCGGGCGGAATTCCTGCGCGCCCGCAACTTCGAATATGTCAACGCGGCGCGTGCGCTTGGCGTACCCAATCGCACCATCATGTTTCGCCACCTTCTGCCCAACGCCATGGTGGCGACGCTGACTTTCCTTCCGTTCATCCTCAACGGCTCGATCTCGACGCTGACTTCGCTCGATTTCCTCGGCTTCGGCCTGCCGCCCGGCTCTGCCTCGCTCGGCGAACTGCTCAAGCAGGGCCAGCGCAATCTCAATGCGCCTTGGCTGGGCATGACCGGCTTTGCCACTTTGTCGATCATGCTGTCGCTGTTGATTTTCGTCGGCGAGGCGACCCGCGACGCCTTTGATCCGCGGAAGACGTTCAGATGAGCGCGCCTCTGCTTGCAGTCCGCGACCTGTCGGTCGCCTTTTCGCAAGGGGGCAATACCTCCCTGGCCGTCGACGGTGTGTCGTTTGATATCGCCAAGGGCGAGACGGTGGCGCTTGTCGGGGAGTCTGGTTCGGGCAAGTCGGTGTCGGCGCTGTCGGTGCTGAAGTTGCTGCCGTATCCGACTGCCAGCCATCCGTCCGGGCAGATCCTGTTCGACGGCAAGGACCTGCTTTGCCTTGGCGAGAAAAGTCTGCGTTCGGTGCGCGGCAACAAGGTCACCATGATCTTTCAGGAGCCGATGACCTCGCTCAATCCGCTCCACACCATCGAGCAGCAGATCGTGGAAGTGCTCAAGCTGCATCGGGGCATGGGGGATCGCCAGGCCAGGCAGCGCACGCTCGACCTGCTGAACGAAGTCGGCATCCGCGAGCCGGAAAAGCGTCTCTCGGCTTACCCGCACCAGCTTTCCGGCGGTCAGCGCCAGCGTGTGATGATTGCCATGGCGCTTGCCAACGAGCCGGAACTGCTGATTGCCGACGAGCCGACGACGGCGCTGGATGTCACCGTGCAGGCGCAGATCCTCGAATTGCTGGCCAATCTCAAGGAAAAGAACGGCATGTCGATGCTGTTCATCACCCATGATCTGGGCATCGTCAGGAAGATCGCCGACCGCGTCTGCGTGATGACCAAGGGCAAGATCGTCGAGACAGGTCCGACCGGAGAAATATTCGCCAATCCGCAGCATGCCTATACGCGCCACCTGCTTGCCGCCGAGCCGAAGGGAAAGCCGCCGGCTGCGAATGAGAAAGCCCGTCCGGTCATGGCGGGCGACGACGTCAAGGTCTGGTTTCCCATCAAGCAAGGCTTCTTCCGCAAGACGGTCGATCATGTAAAGGCGGTCGATGGCATCGATATCACCGTGCGCGAAGGCCAGACCGTCGGCGTTGTCGGCGAATCCGGCTCCGGCAAGACGACGCTCGGCCTTGCCCTGGCGCGCATGATCTCCTCGACGGGCAAGATCCGCTTCGACGGCAAGGACATCAACGAACTGTCGTTCAACGACATGCGGCCTTTGCGCAGCGAACTGCAGATCGTGTTCCAGGACCCGTATGGTTCGCTTAGCCCGCGCATGTCGGTGTCCGAGATCATCGAAGAAGGCTTGAAGATTCACGAGCCGAAGCTTTCGCCGGAAGCCCGTGACCGGCGCGTCGTCGACGTGCTCGACGAGGTGGGTCTCGATCCCGCGACGCGCTTTCGATATCCGCATGAATTCTCCGGCGGCCAGCGACAGCGTATCGCCATCGCGCGCGCCATGGTGCTGAAGCCGCGTTTCGTCATGCTAGACGAGCCGACTTCGGCGCTCGACATGAGCGTGCAGGCGCAAGTCGTCGACCTGTTGCGCGACCTGCAGGCCAGGCACAATCTGGCTTACCTGTTCATCAGCCATGACCTGAAAGTGGTTCGCGCGCTCGCCAACCACGTCATCGTCATGCGCAACGGCAAGATCGTCGAGGCTGGACCGTCCGAGCAGATTTTCGGAAACCCGCAGACTGACTATACTCGGGCGCTGATGTCGGCTGCCTTCAGGATCGAGACGGCGCCGGTCGGCGTTGTGAGCGACTAGGGCGGAGAAGCTAGAAATGCCTAAACTCGACAAGGGCCGTGTCCTGCTCGCCGTTACCGGCTTTCATCCGCAGCGCTGGCATGAGCTTTTGTCCACGGAGCGCGAGGTGGTGCTTGAGCCGAATGGGCCTTCCGATCCCTCGATCGCCTATGCGGTGGTGTGGAAGCAGAAGCCCAATCTCCTCACCAATCTGCCGAACCTGCGTGCGATCTTTTCTATCGGCGCCGGCGTCGACCACATCATGGCCGACCCCACCGTTCCGGATGTGCCGATCGTCAAGGTGGTGGCCGACAACCTGACCCAGCATATGGTCGAGTTCGTCGTCTGGCGGGTGCTCGAACATCATCGCCAGGCGATGCTCTATCAAGGCCAGCAGAAGAAGAAGATCTGGCACGAGCCGCCGCAGCGCACGGCCAACGACATTTCCGTCGGCATCATGGGGCTTGGCAGCCTGGGCAGGGCGGCCGCTAGCGCGTTGCTGTCGCTGGGCTTCCGGGTCAATGGCTGGTCGCGCAAGGAACAGCAGGTGGCGGATGTGTCGACCTTCAACGGTGACAGCGGCCTGGTCCCGTTCCTCAACGCAACGGATATTCTGGTCGTCCTGCTGCCGTTGACGCCGGCGACGAAAGGCATCGTCAACTACGGCCTGCTCAAGGAACTGCGCAAACGCAATGGGCTCGGCGGTGCGGTGCTGATCAATGCTGGTCGAGGCCGGTTGCAGAAGGATGCCGACATATTGCGGGCGCTGGACGACGGTACGTTGAAGGAGGCAAGCCTCGACGTGTTCGAGGTCGAGCCGCTGCCCAGGACCAGCCCGATCTGGAGCCACCCGAAGATCTTCGTCACGCCGCATGCGGCTGCGACTTCGGACCCCAACCATCTGGTGCCGATCATGCTGCGGCAGATGTCCGCCTTCGAGCGTGGCGAACCGCTGCAGAATCTCGTCGACCGCACCGCCGGCTACTAGGTCGTGCGTCCTTTCGAACGCACAAAGGGCGCACTAACACTTTGATGGAGTGTCGGAACAATCCAAAAACCGGGTCCACTTTTCGGCCCAATGCTGTAGCCCGATTTTAGCTTAACCGGCGCATCTGCGGCGAACCAGCGAGCGGTTCATCGCATCGATCTCGCCGCTTGCCTTTTCGATCCCCCGACGGCGGTCGGAACGGACATCTGGAATGACAGGTCCCAACCCCATTGGCTGGTTGGAGAAGATCGGCTTGGCATTCGTCGGCAGATTGTATCTTCGCGCCAATTGATCGCGCTCGGTTAAAAGCGATGAACAGGAAACGCTGTCGTAGGGCAGCGAAGAGGCGACATTGCGATCCTGCTCCACGACAAGCGAATTGGCGCAGCCGGTAACGGTCAGGCAAAGAACGGATGCCGCGATAGCCGATCTCACATTCAACTCCGATGGATGATTTCACCATGTCCGTGGCGCAGGATTTTGGCTTTGTGTGGGCAGCGGCCAGAATCCCTAAGATGGGGAACGCTCGTCGGCCCACTCGACAAGTGCGGCCCGTGGCTTTAGGCAGGCCCACAATTACACGAACCGGGAAGGCCAGCCATGAGCGGAAAAACCCTGATAGCGCCATCGGTATTGGCTTCGGATTTCTCGAGGCTCGGCGACGAGGTCGAGGCCGTCGTTGCCGCCGGTGCGGACTGGGTGCATCTCGACGTGATGGACGGCCATTTCGTGCCCAACATCACTTTCGGTCCGCCGGTCATCAAGGCGATCCGCAACCGCACCAAGGCCTATTTCGACTGTCATCTGATGATCGCGCCTGTCGATCCCTACCTGGCCGCCTTCGCCGATGCCGGCTGTGACGGCATCACCGTCCACGCCGAGGCAGGGCCGCATCTCGACCGCTCGCTGCAGACCATCCGCAACCTGGGCAAGAAGG
Organism: Mesorhizobium sp. Root157; assembly: GCF_001427385.1. Classification (GTDB taxonomy): domain Bacteria; phylum Pseudomonadota; class Alphaproteobacteria; order Rhizobiales; family Rhizobiaceae; genus Mesorhizobium. The sequence continues at coordinate 236,758 of NZ_LMGJ01000033.1, read as the reverse complement.
CAGGTGTTTCGCTCAATCCGGCGACGCCTGAGAGCGCCATCGAATATGTGCTGGACCGGCTCGACCTGATCCTGATCATGACGGTCAATCCGGGCTTTGGAGGGCAGGCTTTCATTCCGGCAATGGTCGATAAGGTGAAGCGCGTGAAGGCGATGATCGGCAACCGGCCGATCCATATCGAGATCGACGGCGGCATTTCCCCGGAGACGGCGCCGCTGGTGACCGCTGCCGGGGCCGACGTTCTTGTGGCAGGGGCTGCCGTATTCAAAGGCGATGGTGTCGAGGCGTATCGCAAGAATATCGAAGCGATCCGCTCCACGGCAGACGGCGCAATCCGCTGAACACCACGGCCGCGCGACGGCTCAACTCGCGCTAAACACCTTGTCGCCGCCGATCCAGACGCCGTTGACGGCCAGGTCTTCGGACAAAGCGACAACATTTGCCGCCTGCCCCTTGGCCAGCCGACCGATGCGGTGCGATTGCCCGACTGCCTGGGCCGGATAGGCCGAGGCCATGCGCAGCGCCTCTCCCAATTCCACCCCGATCACCTCGTGCATGAAGCGGACTGCCGAGATCATGTCGAGATCGGCGCCTGCCAGGGTGCCGTCGGCAAGTGTCAGGCGGCCTTCCTTGCGGTAGATGGTGCGACCGTTAAGCGCAAACGACGTCATGTCGGTGCCGATGGTCGCCATGGCGTCGGTGACGAGGAAGATCCGCGCCGGTCCCAGCTTGGCGCGCAGCGCGATGCCGATGGTTGCAGCCTCGACATGGATGCCGTCGGCGATCAGGCCGGCCGCGAGCGTTCCCGTGTCGATGGCAGCCCCTGCTAGGCCTGGCTCGCGGTTGCCGATCTGGCTCATCGCGTTGAACAGGTGGGTGACGACGGAAGCGCCAGCTTCGGCATAGGAGCCGGCGGTGGCATAGCCGGCATCGGAATGGCCGAGACTGACGACGATGCCGGCCTGCGCCAACGCCCTGACCTGGTCCGTGGTCGCGGATTCCGGTGCCACGGTCGTCAAAAGCACCGGCAGGCCGGCCTTTGCCTCAATCAACGCCGACTGGTCCGCGCCAGTCATCGGTCGGATCAGTTTGGGATCGTGTGCGCCCTTGCGGGCCAGCGACAGATGCGGGCCTTCAAGATGCAGGCCAAGAAACCCCGGAACCCCAAGCTTTGCGGCCTCCTTGCCTGCCGACACTGCGGCCGCCGTGATTTCCGGCGTGTCGGTGATGAGGGTCGGCAACAGCGCCGTGGTTCCGAACGGCGCATGGGCCGCGCAGATCGTTTCGATCGAGGCGACATCGGGGTGGTCGTTGAGCATGACGCCGCCGCCGCCATTGACCTGAAGGTCGGTGAAGCCGGGCGCGAGGATGGCGTCCTTGCCGTCGACCAGGTTCAGGTCGGCAGGTAGCGAGCCTTGCGGCAAGATGGCTTCGATGCTGCCATTTGCAATGACCAGCGCCGCGTCTTCATGCCAGGCGTCGCCGTCGAAAATCCGCGCGGCGAAAAGGGCGAAGCGGCCGTTCATACGGTTTCGGTGACCTTGTGCAAATTGGGCGGCGCATCGGGATTGAGGCCGCGATGGCGGGCGAAGGCCTCGACAAAGGAATAGAACGACACGATCAGCGCCAACGGCTCTGTCAGCGTATGGCCTGTCGCGACAAACGGCAGATGCCGGGCGCGTTTCGCCAACCCGGTGGTGGCGAATGCCGCCGCTTCCTTTGCCGCCAGCGCGTCGGCGGTATCGGCGACCGACCGTTCTGCGGCATCGCGCGAGGCAAGGGCCAGCACAGGAAATTTCGGGCCTACCAGGGCAAGCGGCCCGTGCATCACCTCGGCAGTGCTGTAGGCTTCCGCGTGCATGGCGCAGGTTTCCTTGAATTTCAGCGCTGCTTCGCTGGCGATGGCGAAGGATGGGCCGCGACCCAATATGAACAAGGATTTCTGACCCTCCAGCGCGCCGGCAAGCGCCATCCAGTCGCAGCCGATCGCCAGTTCGAGCTTGCCGGGCAATTCCCGCAGCGCGGCGAGCAAAGTCTCGTCGTTCGTGCAATGGGCCATCAGGGCGAGGCCTGCGACTGCGGAATTCACGAATGTCTTGGTCGCGGCCACGCTGCGCTCCGGCCCGGCCAGAATATCTATGGAGTGGTTGCAGGCTCGCGCGAGCGGCGAGTCCGCCGTATTCGTCAAGGCGATGGTCAGCGCACCACGCTGCCCGGCACTCTCGGCCATGGCGACGATGTCGGGGCTTTTGCCAGACTGCGAGACGGCGAGGCAGGCGGAACCGTTTAGCCTCAACTTGGCGCCGTAGATGGACGCCACCGATGGCCCGACCGACGCCACGGCCAGTCCGGCGGTCAGTTCGATGGCGTATTTCAGGAAAGTCGCCGCGTGGTCGGACGAGCCTCTCGCAACGGTAACGACGAAATTCGGATCGCGTTCCCGTATTCCGCGCCCCGCCTCAGTCAGCGAAGGGGCCGAACCATCGAGCAAGCGGGCGACCGCCTGTGGTATCTCCTCGATCTCCCGGCGCATATGGGTTTTCTGTGCCGTCATGGTCGGCCTCCCAGTTCGTTGTCAGGGCCGCTCAGCCGCAACTCCGCGACAAAATCATAGGCGTCGCCGCGATAGATCGAGCGGGTGAATTCGACCACCCTGCCGCTCGCCAGATAGGAGATGCGCTCTATATGGAGGCCCGCGACACCGGCCTGTACATCGAGCAACTTGGCATCGGTCTCGTTCAAATTTGCGGCAGATATCCGCTGAACGGCGCGAACCGGCCGGTTGCCCGTTTTCTCAAGCGCACTGTAGAGCGAAGAATCGATTGCCGCCGGATCGGCCAGGATGGATGTCGAAAGCGACGCCCGTTCGATCGCCAGCGGCGTATCGTCGGCAATGCGCAGGCGCGCGATGCGCGCGACCAGTTCCTTGGACGACAGGCCAAGCACCATCATTTCTTCCGGTGAGGGCGCGAAGATGCCTCGATCCAGCCAGGCCGAGCGAACCGTCATGCCACGCCGGGCCATGTCTTCGGTGAAGGAGGTGAGCCGCGACAGGGATTGCTCCACGCGCTCGACGCGCGGCGCGACAAAGGTGCCCGATCCATGGCGCTGGACGAGGATGCCGCCCTTGACCAGATCGTGCACCGCCTTGCGCACGGTGACGCGCGAAATATCGGCCTTGGTGGCAATGTCGCGCTCCGACGGCAAGGCGTCGCCGGGGCCGATCAGTCCGGTTTTGACGGCGTCCTCGATATTCTTGCGAAGCTGAAGGTAGAGCGGTAGCCCGCTTTGCCCCGCTTGCTTCAGCCCGGCGAAGATCTGATCGGAGACGTCAGCCATTCGCGGCCTCCGAGGGCGCGAACAGGCGCGCGGCCATGCGCACGGCACCATTCAGCGCATCGCCGAGCGGCGGACGCAGCAACGCCTGGTAGTTGGCCGACAGGCGCGGCGCATAAAGCCCGGCCAGTCCGCCAAGCAGGCACAAGGCATCGCCCGCCTTGAGGTCGAGGACTGCAAGCGATGCCTCGACGTCGGCTACTGCCCGGTCAATGATCCAACTGGCCACCGCATCTCCCTTGGCGGCGTGCTCGAACACCTTGGGCGCAAAGCCGCCGAAGTCGCCGGGCTTGGCATTGGTTGTGAACTCGACAACATCCTGCGGATCGCCGCGAAAGACGGCAAGCATCTCGTGCGTCAGCGGGGAAGCCTTGCGGATGCCGTCATGGGCCAGCAAGGTCTGCTCCAGGAGATCGCGGCCGATGCGCGCGCCGCTGCCCTGGTCGCCGACCTGGAATCCCCAACCGCCGATGGCCCGCGATACCCCGCCCTTGCGCGCCATGTAGGCCGTGCCGGTGCCGAGCACGGCGATCGCGCCGTCGCCATCGCCGATCGCCCCTTCCAGCGCAATTTCCGCATCCGTCTCGACGCGGCTTTGGCTAAATGGCAGGATTGCCTGCAATTGCTGGCGATAGGTTCCGACATTGGCGCCGGCCAAGCCCAGTACGGCCGGCGTGTCGGGGATGAGGTTCGGGTCCTTGCCTGCGTCGAGGAATGCCAGTCTGGCAGCTTCGACGATATGCGCCCGCGCGCCGGTCAAATCTGTGCGGATGTTCGCCGCGCCGCTCTTGGCGCGCCCGACGATAACGCCATCCGCTGTCGCAAGGGCCGCCCTGCAACTGGTGCCGCCGCCGTCTATGCCGAGCACGAAATCCAACGCGATGCCTCCACTGTTTTGATGATACCAATAAAATACCAATAGCCAAGCCTTAATTTCTGTTTCGAAAAGATTAAGGCGTATTTTATTGAAAAATAACATGTTTTTACGATAATGCTCGTTTGAGGCGAGAGAAATCGTTAATGCGTGTAGACAAGTGGTATTTTTTTGGTATTGTTTTGCTATCGGAGGAAATGGGATGGCGGAAATGCGCACGGAAGCGCTGCACCGAAGTGCCGGGGGGCTGGATATTCAGCCGCCGCACGCCGTGCTTTCCGCGCTGGCCGATGCTCAGGTCGAGGCGGCAAGTGCGGTGCGCCAGGCCATACCGCAGATCGCGGTCGCAGCGCGGCTGATCGCCGACAGGCTCGGCAGCGGGGGAAGGCTGGTCTATGCGGCTGCCGGCAGCTCGGGCCTGATGGCGCTGGCAGACGGCCTGGAACTGCCTGGCACCTTTGGCATTGCCCGCGACCGCATCGCGATACTGATCGCGGGTGGCGACGAAGCGCTTCACAATCTTGCCGGTGGGCCTGAAGACGATGCGACCGATGCCGCCAAGGCAATCGGGGACTGCGGTGTCGGTTCCGCCGATTGCGTCATCGCCATCTCGGCCAGCGGCTCTACGCCTTATGCGGTGCGGGCGCTCGAGGAGGCGAAGTCCAGCGGTGCCGCCACCATCGCCATCGCCAACAACAAGGGCGCTCCCTTGTTCGAGAAGGCCGATGTGGCCGTTCTCATCGAGACGCCGCCGGAAGTGATTGCCGGCTCGACCCGTATGGGCGCCGGTACTGCCCAGAAGATCGCTCTCAACATGATGTCGACTTTGGCCGCCATTCATCTCGGCCATGTCCATGACGGCTACATGGTCAGCCTTACCGCCGACAACAAGAAGCTGCGCGACCGCGCCAGCCGCATCGTTTCCGCAATCACCGGCCGCGACGGGGACGAAGCCCAGGCGTTGCTGGAACGTGGCGGCGGAGAGGTCAAGACGGCCGTCCTGCTTGCGGCAGGCGCCGGCAGCGCCGAGGCGGCTCGCAAACTACTGGACGGGACAGGCCAGAAGCTTAGGCCTGCCCTTTCCGCAATTGAGGGGAGCAGGGGGCAGGCGACCTCCGATCTCGTCAAAAACCGAACCTGACAAAGGTCAACAGGGAGACTGAGCATGAACACGAAACTCTTGACGGCAATTCTTCTGGGATCGAGCGTTCTTTGCTCCGCCGGAGCCGCTTTCGCCCAGGACGCTACGCTGACCATCGAAAGCTGGCGCAACGACGACCTTGCTATCTGGCAGGACAAGTTGATCCCGGCGTTCGAGGCCAAAAACCCAGGCATCAAGGTGGTGTTCTCACCATCGGCACCGACCGAATACAACGCAGCCTTGAACGCCAAGCTCGATGCGGGCTCGGCCGGCGACATCATCACCTGCCGGCCGTTCGACGCCTCGCTCGACCTCTACACCAAGGGCAAGCTCGCCGATCTCACCAGCCTGTCCGGCATGGAGAACTTCTCCGACGTCGCTAAATCCGCCTGGACGACCGACGATGGCAAGGCAACGTTCTGCGTGCCGATGGCATCCGTCATCCATGGCTTTATCTACAACAAGGATGCCTTCGATCAGCTCGGCATCACGCCGCCGGCGACCGAGGATGAGTTCTTCGCCGCCCTCGACAAGATCAAGGCGGACGGCACCTTCGTGCCGATGGCGATGGGCACCAAGGACCTGTGGGAAGCAGCCACCATGGGCTACCAGAATATCGGCCCGAACTACTGGCATGGCGAGGAAGGCCGCCTGGCTCTGCTCAAGGGCGAACAGAAGCTGACCGACCCGCAGTGGGTCGAACCGTTCGCGACGCTGGCCAAGTGGAAGCCTTACCTCGGCGATGGCTTCGAAGCCCAGACCTATCCTGACAGCCAGAACCTGTTCACGCTCGGCCGCGCGGCGATTTTCCCGGCCGGCTCGTGGGAAATCTCGGTCTTCAACACCCAGGCCCAGTTCAAGATGGGTGCGTTTCCGCCGCCGGTGAAGAAGGCAGGCGATACCTGCTATATTTCCGACCACACCGACATCGGTATCGGCCTCAACGCCGCCTCGAAAAGCCCGGACGCGGCCAAGACCTTCCTGACATGGGTCGCTTCGCCCGAGTTCGCGGAAATCTATGCGAACGCATTGCCGGGCTTCTTCAGCTTGAATTCGACACCGGTGAAAATGGCGGATCCGCTGGCCCAGGAATTCGTGTCCTGGCGCGACAAGTGCAAGTCGACGATCCGTTCGACCTACCAGATCCTGTCGCGCGGTACGCCGAACCTGGAAAACGAGACCTGGGTTGAATCGGCAAACGTCATCAACGGAACCGATACGCCGGAAGTCGCTGCCAAGAAGCTGCAGGACGGTCTCGACAGCTGGTACAAGCCGGCGAAGTAAGTCGATCTTCGCGGTCCGGCCGGGCGTGTTGCTCCGGCCGGACCTGATCTCGATTGCATGCGCGTGCCATGATCCTTACGCTCCACGGCAGTGGGCCAGTTGGCGTGCGCGGCAACGTCGTTCGCCTCGACGCGATGAAGGCGTTCTATGTACACGCTGAACTGGACCGCGACCGGGCGGAGACCGAACACATGACTGCACCCGCAGCATCAAAGCGACCTTTCCGCTGGCACATCGCCATTTTTCTGGCGCCGGCGGTGCTGGTTTATACGGCGATCATGATCCTGCCGCTGTTCGGCACGCTGCAGCTTGCCCTGTTTCGTAACATTGCGCAGAGTCAGGTCTTTGTCGGTCTGGACAATTTCCGCACCTTGTTCGGCGATCCCAACTGGTCGGTGAATTTCTGGAATGCGCTGAGGAACAATGTCTGGTTCTTCATCATTCACATGCTGGTTCAGAACCCCATCGGGGTCGTGCTTGCAGCACTTCTGTCCAGCCCCAAGCTGCACTTTTCCGCCTTCTACAGAACCGCCATCTTCATTCCCACAATCCTGTCCTTCGTCATCGTAGGTTTCGCCTGGAAGCTGATCCTGTCGCCGCTCTGGGGCGTGGCGCCCAACCTGCTCGACCTGATAGGCTTGAAGAGTCTTTTCACACCTTGGCTCGGCAAGGAGGACTACGCCCTCACCACACTCGGCCTGATCTCGGTGTGGCAGTTCATCGGCATCCCGATGATGCTGATCTACGCCGCGCTGCTGTCGATCCCGGACGAGGTCATCGAGGCCGCCGAATGCGACGGCGTTACCGGCATGGCCCAGTTCTGGAAGATCAAGCTGCCGCTGATCCTGCCGGCCATTGGCATCATCTCTATCCTGACCTTCGTCGGCAATTTCAACGCCTTCGACCTGATCTACTCGGCCCAGGGCGCGTTGGCCGGCCCGAACTACTCGACCGATATCCTCGGCACGTTCCTCTACCGTGCCTTCTTCGGTTTCCAGTTGCAGGTCGGTGATCCCAATATGGGCGCGGCCATCGCCACCATGATGTTCCTCATCATCCTGGTCGGTGTGTGCATCTATCTGTTTTTGATCCAGACGCGCCTGCGTCGATATCAGTTCTAGGGGAGCGCACGATGAGCAAAGCCACCGTCTCGCTTCCCAGATCGGCCGCCGCACATGCGGTTCTCCTGGCCTACACGGTCATCGCGCTGTTTCCGGTGTTCATCATCGTCATCAACTCGTTCAAGTCGCGCAATGCCATCTTCCGCACGCCAATGGCGCCGCCGACGACTGAGACGTTCGACCTCGTCGGCTACCGAACCGTGCTCGCCCAAGGCGATTTCCTGCAATATTTCCAAAACAGCTTCATCGTCACGGTCGCCTCGCTGTTTTTTGTCCTGTTGTTCGGTGCGATGGCGGCTTTCGCGCTGTCGGAGTACCGCTTTCGCGGCAACAAACTGATGGGGCTCTATCTGGCGCTCGGGATCATGATCCCGATCCGTCTGGCCACCGTCGCCATCCTGCAATTGATGGTGGCAAGCGGTCTGGTCAACACGCTGACAGCGCTGATCCTTGTCTACACCGCCCAGGGCCTGCCGCTCGCCGTCTTCATCCTGACCGAATTCATGAGCGGCGTGTCCGATGACCTGAAGAATGCCGGGCGCATCGATGGATTGTCGGAATACACGATCTTCTTTCGCCTGGTCCTGCCGCTGGTCAGGCCGGCAATGGCGACGGTGGCGGTCTTCACCATGATCCCGATCTGGAACGACTTGTGGTTTCCGCTGATCCTGGCTCCTTCGGAAGGGACCAAGACCGTCACGCTCGGCGCCCAGATGTTCATCGGGCAATACGTCACCAACTGGAACGCGGTGCTGGCGGCATTGTCGCTGGCAATCCTGCCGGTGCTGATCCTCTATCTTGTCTTCTCGCGGCAACTGATCCGCGGCATCACGTCTGGAGCGGTGAAGTGAGCGCAGAACAATCGATCAGGGTCGTAGTTGCCGGGCTAGGCAATATGGGCCGCAGCCACGCGCTGGCTTATCACAACAATCCCGGCTTCGAGATCGCCGCACTCGTCAATCGCTCCGATGTAGCGTTGCCGGGCGGGCTGGCAGGCCACGAGATTCGCCGTTCGTTCGAGGATGCCTTGCGCGACGAGAAACCGGATCTGGCCGCCATCGCCACCTATTCGGACAGCCATGCCGACTATGCGGTGAAGGCTTTCGAAGCCGGCTGCCATGTCTTCGTGGAAAAGCCGCTGGCAACGACGGTGGCGGATGCGCGCCGCGTGGTCGACGCCGCCAAGGCCAATGGCAGGAAACTGGTGATCGGCTACATATTGCGCCACCATCCGTCATGGGTGCGGCTGATTGCCGAAGCCAGGCTGCTTGGCGGGCCTTATGTATTTCGCATGAACCTCAACCAGCAGTCTTCCGGCGCGACCTGGGAGACGCACAAGCAACTCATGCGCACCACCTCGCCGATCGTCGATTGCGGCGTCCACTATCTCGACGTGATGCTGCAGATCACCGATGCGAAACCGGTCGAGGTGCGCGGCATGGGTGTTCGCCTGAGCGACGAAATCGATCCCTCCATGTACAATTACGGACATCTCCAGGTGCTGTTCGACGACGGTTCGGTCGGCTGGTATGAGGCCGGCTGGGGACCGATGATTTCGGAGACGGCCTTTTTCGTAAAGGACGTCATCTCGCCCAATGGCTGCGTATCGATCGTCATGGCCGAGGGCGCGAAGTCGGACGACATCGACACCCACACCAAGACCTCCACCATTCGCCTGCACAGCGCGGCGACAGACGCGGACGGCAAGTTCAGGCAACCCGATCAGATGCTGTCGATGCAAGGAGAACCGGGTCATCAGGAATTGTGCGACCTGGAACAGGCCTTCGTGCTCAAGGCAATCCGCGAAGACGTCGACCTGACACGCCACATGGACGATGCCGTAAAGTCGCTCGCTGTCTGTCTCGCCGCCGATGAAAGCGTGCGGACCGGCAAAGCCGTCAAGCTATAAGGGACGCTGCCGTGGGTTCTCTCAATATCGAAAGCGTGAAGAAGTCCTTCGGCCCGGTCGACGTGCTGAAAGGCATAGACCTCGACGTATCCGACGGCGAGTTCGTCGTCTTCGTCGGACCTTCGGGCTGCGGCAAGTCGACTTTGCTGCGCGTCATCGCCGGCCTGGAAGACTCGACATCCGGCCGTATCGTCATCAATGGCGAGGATGTGAGTTCGACGCCACCGGCAAAGCGCGGCATCGCCATGGTGTTCCAGACCTATGCGCTCTATCCGCACCTGACGGTCAAGAACAATATGGGCTTGGGTCTCAAGCAGGCCGGTACGCCTGCGGCGGAAATCGACAAGCGTATCGGGATCGCTTCGGCAATGCTGTCGCTCGAACCTTATCTCAACCGTCGTCCGGCGGAGCTTTCCGGCGGCCAGCGCCAGCGGGTCGCCATCGGCCGGGCCGTCGTGCGCGAACCGAAGCTGTTCCTGTTCGACGAACCCTTGTCGAATCTCGATGCGGGGCTTCGCGTCAATACCCGCCTCGAGATCGCGCAATTACATCGCCGGCTCAAGGCCACCATGATTTACGTCACTCACGATCAGGTCGAGGCGATGACCTTGGCCGACAAGATCGTCGTGCTGAACGCCGGCCGTATCGAGCAGGTCGGCGCGCCGATGGAACTCTACAATTCACCGGCGAACGAGTTCGTTGCCAGCTTCATCGGTTCGCCGAAGATGAATTTGATCGAAGGTGCGCGGCTGGGCGAAAGCGCCAAGACCATTGGCGTGCGGCCGGAGCACCTGACCGTCGACCCGCGGAAGGGAGCCTGGAAAGGAACGGTCATCCACACCGAGCATCTTGGCGCCGACACCAACATCTATCTCGATTGCGAGAAGGCGGGCCTGCTCACCGTGCGGGTTTTCGGCGTCTACGATGCCGAGCCTGGCTCCACGCTGTTTGCCACGCCCGACCCGGCCAGGATTTATCGCTTCGGTGAAGACGGTCGTGCGTTGACCTAGGGAATGACTTTCTAGCGCTTGGCGGCAGGCAAGTCCGCTTTGGCAAGGGCATTTATCTGCCTCTGCCGGAACTGCTTCAAACCACCAAGGAACGTCTTCGCATTCTGGTTGCCATAAGCCCGGTGGCTGACGGCATAAAGCAGGACACCGGCCGTCTTCGCCCCGCCGCGGTACGGCGCGTAGCGATAGGCGTTCCACTCCACGATATATTCACCGTCCGCCCCCTTGGTGCTGGCGATGAAGTCGAGCAGGGCTTCGCCGGTCGCCTTGTTCTCAACGAGGCTTATATTGACCAGCGGATCGCTGGCCTTGCGCTTGTTCAGCGCATCGACCTGGCTGCGCACCGCATCCATGACCTTGATTTCGCCCGTTACCACTTCGACCAGCAGCATCTGGGCGTAGGTTTCGACCTTCTGGCCAGCTGGGACATATTCCTGCTTCACGTAGTTCGCAGTCGGCTGACCGCTCCACGCGAGGCCATAGGACTTGCCGTCGAATTCGAGAGGGCCGGGCACGCTGAGGAAGTCCTTGACCTGTGCGGCGGCCGGCATGGCGATGACTATGGCAACAAAACAGGCGGCCACGAGCCGGGCCGCTAGAGCGGTTCCGATTTTGATGGAATCGGTGAACCGCTCCAACTCCTTGTTTGTACGCAATTCCGGACGGAAAACCGGTTCCCACTTAACTTGGGATTGCTCTGGTGTATTGGCGGGGAGGGAATACGGCATGGGAGGCCTCATCTATCTCGGATAAAGCAACAGGTGGTTGTTGCCTCCGGTTCGACACGCTTCGGTGAATTCCCCGGTCGCAGCAGGGTCGGCAAGGAATTCGGCATATTGTTCCTCGCTGATGGCGAAATAGGCTTCCCATTCGACGGCGCGGTCAATTCCCGACACCGGTGTGGAAAGATAGTAGCCGCCGGCTCCCTCTTCGACGCCGAGACTGAACCTGTAGTCACGGCCGACAAATGTATCCTTGAAGCGTCGCATCTGTCGGCGTTGAACATCCCCGCTCGTGCATATCGAGTGAACTCGCCGCAGCCGCGCTGGTTCCAGAAAAAGCGCAGCCAGTTTCGTCCCGCGACGACGCTCTATGAGTCGGGGCGGAACTTCTGGCGCTGGGTGCCAAGCCCGGCCACACCAAGTTCGACCACATCGCCCGGCTTGAGGAAGCGGGGCGGTTTCTTGCCCATGCCGACGCCGGCGGGCGTGCCGGTGGCGATGATATCGCCGGGATGCAGCGACATGAACTGGCTGAGATAGGAAACGAGATAGGCGACGCCATAGACCATTGTCTTGGTCGAGCCGTCCTGCATGGTCTCGCCATTGACCTTCAGCCAGATACCGAGATCCTGCGGGTCGGCGACTTCGTCCTTCGTCACCAGCCACGGGCCGATCGGACCGAACGTGTCGCACGACTTGCCCTTGGTCCACTGACCCTTGCGTTCGACCTGGAAGGCGCGTTCGGACACGTCATGGGCGATGCAATAGCCGGCGACATAGTCCAGCGCGTCCGCTTGCGAGACATATTTGGCGGTCTTGCCGATGACGACGGCCAGTTCCACTTCCCAGTCGGTCTTTTCCGAGCCGCGCGGGATCAGCACGTCGTCGTTCGGGCCGACAATGGCTGAATTGGCCTTCATGAACACGATCGGTTCGGGCGGAACGGCCGAGCCGGTTTCAGCCGCGTGGTCCGAGTAGTTGAGGCCGATGCAGATGAACTTGCCGACGCCGCCAACGCAGGGGCCGATGCGCGGCGTGCCTGCCACTGCCGGAAGCGCTTTCGGATCGAGCTTGGCCAATGCTGCCAGCGAGGTCGGTTCGAGCACTTTTGCACCGATGTCCGCGACATGGCCGGAGAGATCGCGGATCGTGCCGTCCGCATCCAGAAGCCCCGGCTTTTCAAAGCCAGCCTCGCCGTAACGCAACAGTTTCATGGTTCCTCCCTCAATGCATTCTAGTACTGGCCGAGCAGCCTTGCCCGAGTTTCTCCCGTAACCGAGGCAGCCTCCATGGGCCAGAGGTTCAGCCGAGTTCCAGCCTCGCAACCCTCGGGTTCTTGCAGGGTTTTATTTACAGGAAACTTATTTTCACATCAAGGGAAGCGGCGTCAGCCGATACGGATCCGGCGGCGCATCCCGCCAAGTGCAGGAGCAATCCCCTGTCAGCCGACAAAGGCGCGCTCGACGACGAATTCGGCCGGATTGGCCAACGAACCTTCCTTGAAGCCATGGGACTCAGTCAGTTCCTTGACGTCGCGCAGCATGTGCATGGAACCGCAGATCATGACGCGGTCGGTCTGCGGATTGAGCGGTTCGATGTTCAGGTCGGAATAGAACTTGCCGGACGCGATGAGCGCCGTGATACGGCCCATGCGCGCCGACTGCTCGCGCGTGGTGGAGTTGTATAGCGTGACCCGGCCGCCGGTCAGTTCGCCGATCAGCGGATCGTTCTCCAGCGCAGCCACCAGTTCCTGCCCGTAGACAAGTTCGGCATTGTCCCGGCAGGTGTGGGCCAGAACGATCTGGTCGAACTTCTCATAGGTGTCGGGATCGCGCAGCAGGCTGGCGAACGGAGCAATGCCGGTGCCGGTCGAAATCATGAACAGGCGCTTTGCCGGTGTCAGCGCATCGACCACCAGCGTACCGGTGGGCTTCTGGCGCATGAGGATGGTGTCGCCGATTTCGATCTTCTGCAGTTCCGAGGTCAAAGGGCCTTCAGGGACCTTGATCGAGAAAAATTCCAGTTCGTCGTCCCATGACGGGCTGGCGACGGAATAGGCGCGGAAAACGGGCTTCTCGGCGTTGGGAAGCCCGATCATGACGAACTCACCCGAACGGAAGCGCAGCGACTGCGGGCGGGTGATGCGGAAGGAAAACAGCCGGTCGGTATAGTGCCTGACCGAGACCACGGTTTGCGCATAGACGTTGGCAGGGATAGGAAATTGCAGAGGCTGCGCGCCTGCAATATTCAATGAAGGAACAGTGTTCATCAAGACAACCTTCTGCCAAATGCGGCGCACAAAACCATGCGCGCGTGTGAGACTTTTGGGTCCGTCGCGCCGTCGTGCAGTTCTGCCTGGTAAGACCTTGTGCCCTGAAACTATTAGTATACGAATGAGTTTTGCGTCAAGATGGGCTCGTAAAACGCCTTTCCAATCTGGTACATAGAAGCAGTTCGGACATTTCGGATTTTGCCAATGCAAGAGAAAGTTCCGGCACAATCGGGCGGCGTCATCGCTGGCATCGATGTGGGCGGCACTTTTACCGACCTTCTTTTGATAGACGGCAACAGCGGCGGCAAGGTCCATATCGCCAAGACGCCGACGACCAATAACAACCAGGCATTCGGTGTGGTGGCGGCCCTCGGGGCCACAGGTTTCCCGGTTCGCGATGTCGATCTGATCGTTCACGGAACCACCACGACCACCAACGCCGTGCTGGAGCGCCGGCTGGCCAGAACCGGCATGATCACCACGCTGGGTTTCCGCGACATCATCGAGCTTGGCCGGCGCACGCGTCCGCAGCCCTATGGCATGACGGGAACTTTTACGCCGGTCGTCCCGCGCAATCTGCGGCTGGAAGTCGACGAACGCGTGGAGGCAACCGGCGCGGTTCGGGTGCCTTTGAACGAAGACGATGTGCGGCGCGCCGTGGCAGCCTTGCTTGCCGCCGGCTGCGAATCCCTCGTCATCCATTTCCTGCACGCCTATGCCAACCCCGCCCATGAGTTGCGCGCTGCAGAGATCGCCGCGGAAAGTTGGCAGAACGGCTACGTCACCACGGGGCATTCCCTGCTTTCGGAAGCGCGTGAGTTCGAGCGCGGCGTTACTGCCGCCGTCAACGCCTCCGTGCAGCCGATCCTCGAACGCTATGTCGGGAAGCTGCGCAGTGAATTGGCGGCGCAGGGCTACGATCGCGACTTCCTGATGATGAACGGCAATGGCGGCATGATCTCTGCCCGCTTCGTCACCCGCGAAGCGGCCAAGACCGTGATGTCGGGGCCGGCTTCCGGCGTCATCGCTGCCGCATACACCGGAAAGCGAGCCGGCTACGGCAACCTCGTGACCTATGACATGGGCGGTACGTCCACCGATGTCGCCCTGATCCGCAATGCCGAACCGGCAGTCTCCAACGAAACGGAGATCGAATACGCCATGCCGATCCACGTCCCGATGGTCGCCGTGCATACGGTGGGAGCCGGCGGTGGTTCGATTGCCCGCGTCGATGCCGCCGGCCTGATCCAGGTCGGCCCGGAAAGCGCCGGGGCCAATCCGGGCCCGATCTGCTACGGGCGAGGCGGAACCGAGCCGACGCTGACCGACGCCAATCTGGTGCTGGGACGGCTGGCGCCGCAAAAATTGCTCGCCGTCGATCATCCGGTGCCGGTGGAAGCAGTGCGGCAGATCTTCGCCGAAAAAATAGGCCGTGCCTGCGGGCTCGACGCCGTCGAGGCGGCGGGTGCGGTGCTTCGGCTGGGCAATCTGAAAATGGCCGGGGCCATTCGCATGGTTTCGGTGTCGCGCGGCCATGATCCGCGCGATTTCGCGCTGTTCGCCTTCGGCGGCGCCGGACCGCTACACGCGGCGGCTCTTGCCCGGGAACTCGGCCTGCCCAAGGTTCTGGTGCCGGCGCGGCCGGGCATCACCAACGCCCTTGGCTGCGTGGTGGCGGACTTGCGCCACGACTTCGTCAACACCGTAAACCAGCCGGTCTCGCTGGTCGACGAGGCTTTGATACGCCAAATCCTGGAGCGCCGTTGCGAAGAAGGCGCAAGAATGATCGCCAAGGAGGCGATAAGGCCGCAATCGCTGCGGGTCGCGCACTCGGCCGACATGCAGTTCGTCGGGCAGACCCATATCATCAACGTGCCGCTGCCCTCGGCCTCCGTGTCGCGCGCCACGCTGCAGCAACTGTTCGAGAAAGCCTATTTCGCCCGCTTCAAGGTCGAACTGCCGGAAATCCGCGCCAATCTGGTCAACCTCAACACATCCGTGACCGGCGTGCGCCCCGACATCGATCTGTCGCGGCTGATCGATCCTGCCGCGCGCGCAGACAGCCTCGATGACGCGCGGCTTGAGACCAGGCCGGTCTGGTTCGATGGAGTATGGCACGACGCGCCGGTCTACGCCCGCGAGAAACTGCCGTTGGGCGCTACCGTTGAAGGTCCGGCCGTTCTGGAACAGATGGACGCGACAACGGTGCTGGAACCCGGCAACATCGCGCGCTCCGACGCGGACGGAAACCTCGTCATCGACATAGGCGGAGGCTGAGCCATGGCAAAGCTCGACGCGATCACGCTTTCGGTCATCCAGGCGGCACTTCAACAAACCTGCGACGAGATGGACCTGACCTTCTCGCGCGCGGCTTTCTCGCCGGTCATCGCTGAAGCCAACGATCGTTCTGACGGCATCTATTCGGCGCTCGACGGATCGCTGATCGCGCAGGGCAGTCAGGGATTGCCCGTATTTGTCGGGGTCATGCAGTATTCGACCCGGACCGTGATCGAGATGATCGCCGACGGGCGCTGCCTGCCGCCCGCGCCCGGCGACATCTATATCGTCAACGACCCTTATCTCGGCGGGACGCACCTCATGGACGTGCGCTTCGCCATGCCGGTTTATCGAGGCGGCAGCATCTTCTGCTGGCTGTCGAATACCGGCCATTGGCCCGACATTGGCGGCGCAGTGCCTGGCGGCTTCTCGGCTTCGGCCACGGCCGTCGAGCAGGAGGGCCTGCGCCTGCCGCCGGTCAAGCTGTTCAAGAAGGGCAAGCTCGACCCCGAAATCTACGCCATCATCTGTTCGAACATCCGTGTCGCCGACCAGCGTATCGGCGATATCAAGGCGCAGGCAGCCGCGTTGATGGTCGGTCAGGACCGGCTGTTTGAAATCCTGGATCGTTACGGTGACGAAACTGTCGTCGAAGCCATTGCCGAGTTGCGGGCGCGGGCGGCGGCCCAGATGCGCGCCAACATCGGCACCATTGCCGACGGCACCTACCGCTCGCAGGCATTCGTCGATTCCGATGGCGTGGTCGATGAGCCTCTCACCATAGCGCTGGCCGTTGAAAAACAGGGCGATACGCTCACCTTCGATTTCATGGGTTCATCGAAGCCTTGTGCCGGGCCGATGAACAGCGTGCTGGCAACGACATTGTCGTCGGTCTATCTCGCCATGCGTCACATATTCCCGGACGTGCCGATCAGCGCTGGCGCTTTCGAGCCGCTGATCGTCAAACGGCCGGAAGGAACCTTCCTCGACGCGAAATATCCGAGGCCTGTTTCGGGCTGCGCAGCAGAAGTTTCGCAACGCATCGCCGAAGCCGTCTTTGCCGCCATGGTGCAGGCCCTGCCGGATAAGGTAACGGCGGCGCCAGCCGGTTCCAGCGGCAATTTTGCGCTTGGCGGCAACGACCCGGTGCGCGGGCGCGACTACGTCATGTACCAGATTTCGGGTGGTGGCTATGGCGGCAATACCGGGCACGACGGCCTCACCAACGGGTGTTCCACCATCGGCATCTCCAAATCACCGCCCGTGGAGATCATGGAGCAGGCATTCCCGGTGCTCTATCGCCACTATGCGTTGCGGGAGGGTTCGGGCGGTGCCGGCAAGCAGCGCGGCGGGTTCGGTTTAGCTTATGAGGTTGAGCTTCTGCGCGGGCAGGCGCGCGCCTCGTTCGTCATGGATCATGGCCGCGTCGGGCCGCAGGGCGTGCTTGGCGGCAGCGACGGTGCGGTCAATACCGTGACCGTGTTCAAGGGCGGCCAGCCACATGTGCCGCCGCATCTGTCCAAAGAGCAGGACATTCCATTGAAGGCCGGTGACCGCGTGCGCGTCGGCACACCGGGAGGTGGGGGCTATGGCGACCCCTTGCTGCGGGCACCGCAAGCCGTGCTCAATGACGTTGCGCTTGGCTACTACACGAAAAAAGAGGCCGCAGAGAAGTTTGGGGTGGCCATTTCAAATGACGGGACGGCGGTTGATGACAAGGCCACCGCGAAGTTCAGGCAGGTGGCGCATTGACCTGCGCCAGACCTTCCCTTGGGTCATCTCGGCAAGGTCGGAACTTTAAGCACATCAAGGGCTTTGTTGATATCGCTGTTGCCTCTGCACGTTTCGGTTTCTATAGAGGGAAGGTCCTCACCTTTATCTTGCAAGTGGTGAGCAGAACAACGGGATTGGTCTGTCGAGGACACGAAGGCGCTGCAGCGTCAGGTCGGGAAATTGGAAAGGAACCGAATGGCTGATCAGCTCGCGTCGGAAATCATCGACAAGATCAAGGAACACGCGGAGCCGGGTGACGACGAGATCACGGTCAGCACCGAATTGACGGCGCTCGGCATACACTCGCTCGAGCTCACCGAGATTATCTTCGACCTTGAGGAAAAATACGACATCGAGATCGAGATGAACACTGTCGATGCCTGGAGCAATCTCAAGAACGTTGGCGATATGGTCGAGGCCGTTCGTACTCTGATCGACAAGAAAGCCTGATTTTCAGCCTTATGCGAACGCGCGTCGTCATCACCGGCATCGGCGGAATATGCGGTCTCGGCACCAACGCCGCCGCCATATGGGAAGAAATGCGCGCTGGCCGTTCGGCAATAGGCCCGATCGGCAATCTGGCGCTGCACGACATCAAGGTGCGAACCGGCTGCGAGATCAGGCAGTTGCCCGACCACGGCATAGACCGCAAACAGCTTGTCACGATGGATCGTTTCAGCCTGCTTGCCGTGATTGCCGCGCGCGAGGCGATGCTGCAGTCCGGCCTGTCCGCCAGCGACATCGACACCAATCGCATCGGCACCATTGTCGGCGTCGGCATTTGCGGCTGGGAAACGGTCGAGGAAAACTACCGGTCGATCTTGCTGGAAGGCAAGAGCCGGGCGGGAATATTCACCGTACCCAAGGTGATGCCGGGAGCTGCGGCCGGCCAGGTCAGCATGAATCTCGGCTTGCGCGGGCCGGTCTATGGGGTGACGTCCGCGTGTGCGTCGGCGAACCATGCCATCGCATCGGCGGTGGACCAGATCAGGCTTGGCCGCGCCGACGTCATGGTTTCAGGCGGCACCGATGCGCCAATGGTCTGGGGCATACTCAAAAGTTGGGAAGCCTTGCGCGTCTTGTCCCCTGATACCTGTCGTCCGTTTTCAGCCGACCGGCAGGGCCTGGTCCTGGGCGAGGGTGCCGGGATGGTGGTGCTGGAAAGCTATGAGCATGCAAGGGCGCGAGGCGCGACCATTCTCGGCGAGATCGCCGGCGTAGGTCTCTCCGGCGATGCCTCCGACATCGTGGCGCCCACGATAGAAGGTCCGGAAAGCGCGATGCGGGCCTGTCTGGCCGATGCCGGTATCAATGCCGAAGACATCGATTACCTCAACGCCCACGGCACCGGCACCAAGGCCAACGACCAGATCGAGACGGCGGCGATCAAGCGGGTGTTCGGCGATCACGCTTACAGCCTGTCGGTATCCTCGACCAAGTCGATGCATGCCCATTGCCTGGGCGCATCGGGTGGCCTGGAACTGATCGCCTGTGTCAACGCAATTCGCGAAGGTGTGGTGCCGCCGACGGCGAATTTCCGCGAACCCGATCCGGATTGCGATCTCGACGTAACGCCGAACGTATCGCGGGAACGTAAGGTTCGTGTGGCTCTCAGCAATGCTTTCGCCTTCGGTGGAACCAATGCGGTGCTTGCATTCAAGGCAGTCTGACCCGGCCTGCCGTGCAGTTGCCGCTGGACTGTTTGCCTTTCCGCCCAAGGAGCCCCTATGACCGACCTTTCCGATTTTCCCGTCGCCAAGCGCTGGCCGGCTGAACATCCAGACCGCCTTCAGCTTTATTCGGCGCCGACCCCGAACGGGGTCAAGGTTTCGATTGTCCTGGAAGAACTCGGCTTGCCCTATGAGGCGCATTACGTCGATATCGGCAAGGACGAGACCTGGACGCCGGAATTCCTGTCGCTCAACCCCAATGGCAAGATCCCGTCGGTCATCGACCCCGATGGCCAGGGGGGCAAGCCGCTGGCCCTGTTCGAATCCGGGGCCATCCTGCTCTACCTCGCCGAGAAAACCGGCAAGTTCCTTCCAGCGGACCCGGCTCTTCGCTACGAGACGATCCAGTGGGTTTTCTTCCAGATGGCAGCGATTGGACCGATCTTCGGCCAGCTTGGTTTCTTCCATAAATTTGCCGGGCGCGAGATTGCCGACAAGCGGCCGCTCGAACGCTATCGCGTCGAATCCCGCCGCCTCGTCGGTGTCCTCGACGGCAGGCTGAAAGAACGCACCTGGATCATGGGCGACGACTACACCATCGCCGACATCTCGATGCTCGGTTGGGTTCGCAACCTGATCGGCTTTTACGATGCGCGCGAACTGGTTGGCTTCGACGACTTTCCAGCGGTCGCCGCATGGCTCGAGCGTGGGCTGGCGCGCCCGGCCGTGCAGCGGGGCATCGTCATACCCACACGGCCCTGAACCGGAAACTGGAGGCTCGGCTACTTGCCCTTGGCGCGTGTGCCGCCCTTTGTGCCGGTCTTGCCGACGGCGGAGGAGGCGAGCGTCGCGGCGCCCTTGGCGGTCGCCACAACGGCACCCACCGCAACATTCGCCGTTGTCTTCATGGTCCGGGCGACCTTTGCGGCGATCGACGTATCATCCGACGTATTGTCACGAGCGGACGATGACCCGCTCGGAGATTTGGCCTTGGCGGCTTTGGCGGGTACCTTGTCCGTTGCGGGCGTTACTCTTTTCGGTGCCGCCTTGCCAAAGGCCGGCTTGGCATCTTTTGAGCGCGCCGCGATTGCCGGGCCAGCCCCGGCTTTAGCCTGGGTCGCCTTGGCTGGCTTGGATGCGGTCTTTTTTGCCTTGGTCGCCATTGAAATCCCTCGCGGTTGTCGAATTTTACTTGTCGGTGACAACGAACAAACGGACCGCAGGTTCCGGACGATGGTCACGGAGTTCAAATGTGGTCGCCGACAATGAGGTCGGGCGCGCGGCGGTGTGCGTATACCCTCTCGACATTCGGCAAATCGTTGGAAGCGACCCAGGTACGGGCGTCTTCATCGGATTTGCCATGCTCGGACCAGCGCGAGAGCAAACGTCGTTCCAGTTCGGCGCGATTGGCATCGACAAAGATAGAGAAATCGAACAGAGCGCCCAGGCGCGCCCAGGGCTCTTCGTCGAGCAGCAGGTAATTGCCTTCAACCAGCACGAACTTGACGTCGGCGGAAATGACCGATGCCGCGGCTCGCGATAACTCCATGCTGCGATCGAACACCGGAATGGCGATATCCGGCTCGCCACTTTTGATGCGTTTCAACAGCGCTTCGAAGCCGGCAAAGTCGAAGGTCTCGGGCGCGCCCTTGCGGGAACGCTGGCCGCGCTGGTTGAGGATCACATCGTCATAGTGGAAGCCGTCCATCGGCACGACCTCCGCCGTCCCTTCCGGAAGTAGGTCGCGCAATGCGGTTGCGAGGGTGGATTTGCCGGCGCCCGGCGGGCCGGCAATCGCAACGAGGCAACGATGGGCCTTTCCGGCGCGTTTGAAGATGGCAGCGGCGATGGTCGCAATTTCGGACATGATCTCTTGCTCGTGGGCCGCGATACTGTGTCCACAGATTGCGGCTATTTTCAAATCAAACGGGTGCCGGCATTGTCTATGCTCGCAGGAATTGTTCGTCGAATGGAACTTCCCGCACCGCGCCTTGCTCGGTCGACATGCGCAGACAGCCCTTTGCCGCATCGATGCGCTGCGGCACGCCGAATGTCTCTAGCGGCAAGGCACCGATAACCTGTCGGAACGTGACCTGTCCGCCGAGATCGAAGGCCGTGGCTACGCCTTCGCGCTTCAACCAGTTGTCGCTCAGCGATGCGGCATGGCCGATAGCGGCGCGCGCGTCCTCGATGCCGATGACGCCGCCCCGTCCGTTCCACGGGGCATAGTTACGCCCGCCATTGCTGATCCACAGCATCGTCACGGGAAGTTCGGCGGAGTTCTTCAGCGTCAGCACAAGATCGGCCTCTGCCTTGCGGGCAACCGCCGCCCAACCGAGGCTGTTTCCGTCAGCTTCGACCAGCGTGACGAAATCTTCATGACGACCGTTCGCCCCGTACTCGGTCAGGTCGAAGGCCGTGCCGTCGATCGTCGGAAAGTGCTGCAGATTTGCGGAGCGGGCCGGATAGACAAGCAGGGACCGGCCGCGCGCAGGATCTGCTTCTGGCGCTTCCTCAGGCGTGACAGCCAGCCGCTTTGGCGAAAATGCCAGGCGGCCGCCCTGGCTCATGCTCGTCATCGTATGGTGGGCGACGGAAATCGCGCCGGCACCTCCTGCGAAGATGTGCTCCTGATAGAGAAACGGATGGTGGTCGCGCAAAACGAGGGTTTTTTCCACGGTTGCGCCCATGACTTTGCGGCGCAGCCGAAAAACGGCTCGCCAGCCATCGTCGGTTGCGGCGCTGTCGACAAGATTCCAGGCGCTGTTGGCCGGCCAACCGTGTAGCGGCGCGTCTTCCACGTCGCTGCGTGAGAACGGCGCACACAAGAAATCCCCCGAAAGGCGCCGCACGCCTTCCGGAAGATGAACCGGCAGCAGATCCGGTGGCCCATCGGCCCATGGTGCCCGGTGTAGCGGCTTCAGTTTGCGGCCTTCCCTCTCGATGACGAGGTCGGCCAGATGGCCCACCGCAAGATCGATCGAAACGTGAATTCCCTTGGCTTCGAGCGTGACGATGTCCATTCCAACTCCCTTGATAACTCCGTCCACCAATCCAAAGACAAGGCAGCCGGGCTTTGCCCACAGCAATTCACCATCGACATGTCGGTGGCAAGCGAACCAAATAGACGCGGCAAATTCGTTAAGCTAGGTTCGCGCCACTTCTTGAATCAACGCAGATGCAATCTTGTCCAGCGCACGCCTATTCACCCTGTTTCAGAAGATTGTCGCATCCTTCGCCCTGCTGGCGTTGGTAAGCGGCTGCACAACATCATCCACGCCAGAGCAGGTGTTGAGCGTGCCTGCCTCGCCGCAGAAATATGCGGCGATCGTGGTGGATGCCCGGACCGGCAAGCAGCTTTTCGAGATGAACTCGACAGCGCCGCGCTTTCCGGCCTCGCTTACCAAGATGATGACGCTTTACCTGATGTTCGAAGCCTTGGAGTCGGGGCGGCTGACGAAGGAGACGCAGATGCCGGTTTCCGTGCATGCCGCATCGCAGCCACCGACCAAGTTGCGCTTCCGCCCCGGCGAGACGATCGATGTGGATACGGCAATCCGCGCCTTGGCGGTCAAGTCCGCCAATGACGTCGCGGTGGCCGTCGCCGAATATCTGGGCGGCAGCGAAGAGGCGTTCGCCGCTGCCATGACGGCCAAGGCCAGACAGGTCGGCATGCGCGGCACCGTCTTTCGCAATGCGTCGGGACTTCCGGACGAGGCCCAGCATACGACGGCGCGCGACATGGCCGTGCTTGGCCTGGCGCTGCGCACGCACTTTCCGCAGTACTACTATTACTTCTCAGCGACCGATTTCATGTTTCGCGGCAAGTTGGTGCGCGGCCACAACGATATGCTCGGGCGCGTGCCCGGCGTCGATGGCATCAAGACGGGCTACATCCGCGCTTCCGGCTTCAATATCGTCACCTCCTACGACGCTGGGGGCAAGCGCCTCGTGGTGGTCGTGATGGGAGCCGACAGCGCACGCGAGCGCAACGCCCACGCCGAGATGCTGTTGCAGCGGGCGCTGTCGCCATCGCCGGCCAAGCCGCAGTTTGCCTTTTCTGACCGATAGCATGGAGCAGCCAGAGAACCTGAAAGACCACGACCTAGTGGCGCATTCATGATAGTGCCGACCCTAGGTCATCCGCCCTTTTGCGTTGACGCCTCGCGAATGGTCCGCAGGAGTATGGAGAAAGCCGCGGATGGCGGCTTGTCGGTGCGCATGGTCAATCCCACCGCTCCCCTTGTGTCGCCGGTATCGGCCGGGAGCCTGACGAGCGTTCCCGCACGGATGTCCTCACTGACCACGCCGTGCGAGATGATCCATATCGCATCGCTCTGGAGCAGGAAGGCCCGCCCGAAGGAATCGGACACTGTTTCGATCTTGGTGGGGATGCTCGCCACGCCATTGGCGATGAAAAAACGATCGACGACGGGGCGTATGACGGACTCTCGCGTTGGAACCAGAACCGGATAATCACCCAGTTTCGTGAACACGTTCTGGTCACCCTGAAGCAGCGGGTGGCCGGCCCGCACTACAAAAACCACCTGTTCGGAATAAAGGTGCTCGAAGAAGAAGCCGGTCATCTTCTCGGGCGCGGCCAGCCTGCCGACGACGAGATCGAGATCGCCCAGCCGCAACTGTTCGAGCAGCACGGCATTCTCGCCGGTAACGATCTTTATCGTGGCTCCGGTATCTTCCTTCAGGAACAGGTTCATGGCGAGCGGCATGATATGGACAGATACGGTCGGTAGCGCGCCGATGCGGATCGGTGGCCCGGCTTCCATGCTGGGATTGGTGACTGAATCGATGCCATGCCGCAGAGCAGTGATCGCAGCGCCTGCGTGCTGCATGAATATCTCGCCCGAGCGTGTGATGCGAATGCCACGTCCGTCTCGTTCAATGACCGCGACGCCAAGCGCATCTTCCAGTTCACGGATGGTCTTGGTCACTGCCGGCTGGCTGACGTTGAGAATGCCTGCCGCCTTGACCACGCTTTTTTGCCGCGCGACCTCAAGGAATGTTTGCAGATGGCGGAACCGTACGCGGTTTTCAATCATGGCTGACGTATAACCTGACAGTTAAGGGAAGGCCACAAAATATCATTTTACCAAACCAACCAACTAATTCACTGTCGCCCACGAGGAGAACCAACAGTGCAATTCATCGACATAGGCGGCACGACGCTGCATTTTTCGCATCGACCGTCAAAAGCCAGCCGCCACGTCGTTTTCATCAATTCTCTTGGAACCGACTTCCGTATCTGGACGGATGTCGTCGAGCGGCTAGCAGGAAATGTCTCGACATTGGCCTATGACAAGCGCGGCCACGGTTTGTCCGATATCGGTGTTTCCCCTTATTCGATCGAAGATCATGTCGATGATCTCGTCGGTCTGATCGACAGGCTTGGCATCCGGCAGGTTGTACTGTGCGGCCTGTCCGTGGGCGGACTGGTTGCATTGGGCTTCTACAAACGCCGGCCGGAAATGGTCGACGGTATCCTCCTTTGTGATACGGCCCACAAGATCGGCACGGCCGAAGGCTGGAACGCCCGCATCGCGACTGTCGAGAAAAGCGGCATGGAGGCGATTACGGACGGTATCTTGAAGGTCTGGTTCACGCCCGCCTTCCACACGCAACGCAAGGCGGAACTGGCCGGCTACCGCAACATGCTGGCGCGCCAGGCCGTCGCTGGCTATGCAGGCACATGCGCGGCGCTTCGCGACGCCGACTATACCCAGACCGCAAGAAGCCTCTCCGTTCCAGCGCTTTGCCTGGCAGGAGATCAGGACGGCTCGACGCCGCCGGACCTCGTTCGGAGCATGGCCGATCTGATTCCCGGCTCACGGTTCGAGGTCGTTGCGAATGCCGGGCACATTCCTTGCGTCGAGCAACCCGAGGCCCTGACCGGGTTGATCCGAACTTTCCTGTCTGACATTTCTTCCGGAGAAAGCCGAAATGGGTGAGCAACCTCGGCACTCGAACAGGTATCGGGAAGGGCTCGCCGTCAGGCGCTCGGTGCTGGGCGACCGGCATGTCGACAACGCCGAACGCATCTCCACCGATTTCGACCGACCCTTCCAGGAACTGATTACCGAAGCCGCTTGGGGCAGCGTGTGGTCGCGGCCGGGCTGGACGAAGCGGGAGCGCTCCATCGTGACCCTGGCGCTGCTGGCGGCTCTCGGCCATGATGAAGAAGTCGCCATGCATGTACGGGCAACTGCCAATACGGGCGCTTCCCGCGAGGACATCTGCGAGGCCTTCCTGCATGTCGCCGTCTATGCCGGCGTGCCGGCGGCCAATCGTGCGATAAAGATAGCCAAGCAGGTATTTGTGGAAATGGATGCTACGGACGGAAACCACGATGGGGGCTGAACGGTTGCCAAACCACAAGCTCGAGACCGGCGCCTTCTTCCAGCGGGATCGAGCGTGGCATGCGCCGGCCCTTACGCCCGGCTACAAGACCTCGGTCCTGCGTTCGCCGCAAAAGGCGCTGCTGTCACTCGACAATAGCCTGTCGGAAATCAACGGGCCCGTCTTCGGCCACCATGTTCTGGGCGAACTCGACAACGATCTGATCCACAATTTTGCCAGGGCCGGGGAGAGTGCCGTCGGTCCGCGCATCGTCGTCTATGGGCGTGTGCTCGACGAGCGCGGCAAGGGTGTGTCAGGTGCGCTGCTGGAGTTCTGGCAGGCCAACGCCGGGGGGCGCTATCGCCACAAGAAGGAAGGCTATCTGGCCGCTCTCGACCCGAACTTCGGCGGTTGCGGGCGCACAATCACCGACGAGGAGGGAAATTATGCCTTCCGCACCATCAAGCCCGGCCCATACCCCTGGCCGAACGGTGTCAATGATTGGCGTCCCGCCCATATCCATTTTTCCGTGTTCGGCCACGGCTTCGCCCAGCGCCTCATCACCCAGATGTATTTCGAGGGTGATCCGCTGATCTGGCGATGCCCCATCGTCAACACCATTCCCGACAAGGCTGCGGTCGAAACACTGATCGCTACGCTCGACATGCAGGCAACGATCCCCATGGACGCATGTGCCTACAAGTTCGACATCGTGCTGCGCGGGCGACGCTCGTCTTTGTTCGAAAACCGGCTGGAGGGCAATTGATGGCGCAGCCGCTCGATCGCCTTAAGGAATCGCCGTCTCAGACAGCCGGGCCTTATGTCCACATCGGACTGACACCGAATTTTTGCGGCATTGAAGGTGTCTACGCCGAAGATCTCGGTGCGAGCATGGTCAATGACAGGACCAGGGGTGAACGGATCACCGTGCACGCCCGTATCTTCGATGGCACCGGCACCCCGCTCAGGGACGCGCTGGTCGAAATCTGGCAAGCCGATGCCGAGGGGCTCTACAATTCGCCCACTGAAATGCGTGGGACATCCGATCCGAACTTCACCGGTTGGGGCCGCAAGGCCACCGACATGGAAAGCGGCGAATGCGTGTTTGACACTGTGAAGCCGGGGCGCGTGCCGTTCAAGGACGGCCGGCGGATGGCGCCGCATATAACGTTCTGGATCGTGGCGCGCGGTATCAATATCGGTCTGCACACGCGCATGTATTTTCCTGAGGAGGAAAAAGCCAATGCCGAAGACCCGATCCTGACCCGTATCGAACACAAGGCTCGTGTATCGACCTTGATTGCCGAGCGGGCGGACGATGGAACCTATGTGTTCGACATCCATCTCCAGGGGGAGAAGGAAACCGTCTTCTTCGATATCTGATTTGCAGCATTCGGGCCGCCATGTCCTTTTCTCCTTTCGATCATTTGCTCCTGTCCAGCCTTGTCGGAGACGAGAAGATCGCGCGGTACTTCTCGGTCGAGGCCGAAATATCGGCGATCCTCGACTTCGAACGGGCGCTGGCCGTGGCGGAAGCGGCCAATGGAATTGTCGAAGCGGAAGCTGCGGCTGCAATCGTGGCCGCATGCAAGACGTTCAAGCCGGATATGGCCGCCTTGCGCGAGCGGGTCGGCCAAGACGGCGTGGTGGTGCCGGAACTGGTCAGGCAGTTGCGCGAGGCGGTCGGCAAGCCGCATGACAAGGCGGTGCATTTCGGGGCTACCAGCCAGGACGCGATCGATACCGGTCTTGTGCTGCGGCTGAAGCCGACCGTCACGCATCTTGAAGCCGCGCTATCGCAAATTATCGAAGGGCTTGCCGAGCTTGAGGCCCGCTGCTCCAGCCGAAAGCTGATGGCCAGGACGCGTATGCAGCCGGCCCTCCCGATCAAGGTGTCGGATCGCCTTCAAGCGTGGCGGGAGCCGCTGTCGCGCCATCACGTCAGGTTGGAAACGCAAAAACATTCGCTTCTGGCCGTACAGTTCGGCGGCGCTGTCGGCACGCTCGACAAGCTTGGAGGAAAAGGACCTGCCGTGCGGGCGTCGCTGGCGGAAAAGCTCGGGCTCGCGGACGCGCCGCAATGGCACAGCCAGCGCGACCGAATTGCCGAGTTCGCCGGGATTTTGTCGCTTGTTACCGCCAGTCTCGGCAAGATCGGGCAGGACATTGCCCTGATGGCGCAGACAGGCGGCGAAATCGAGCTTACCGGCGGCGGCAGGTCTTCCGCCATGCCGCACAAGCATAACCCGGTTGCTGCGGAGGTTCTGGTCGCGCTGGCGCGGTTCAACGCCACACAGCTTTCCGGCATGCATCAGGCACTCGTGCACGAACAGGAGCGTTCGGGTGCTGCCTGGACATTGGAATGGCTGCTGCTGCCGCAGATGGTTGCCGCCACCGCCGGCGCTCTCAGGCATGCGGCGTCACTTCTCGGGCAGATCGGCACCATAGGCACGTAACGGCGTCTTCTGTGGGAACCTGACGTCAGGTCCCACCGGGGTTGCGATGATCGACAAGGCCTACGGACGGTCCGGTCAAAGGGGGCAGCAAGGAAAACCATGCGCACGCAGGTCGTCATCATCGGTTCAGGCCCGTCGGGCCTGCTGCTTGGCCAGCTTCTGGGCAGCAATGGCATCGACAACGTCATCCTCGACCGTGTCGGCCGTGACTACATATTGGGCCGCGTGCGCGCCGGCGTGTTGGAGCAAGGCACGGTCGACATGCTCGACGAGGCGGGCGTTGGCCGGCGCATGCATGCCGAGGGCCTGCCGCATGAAGGCATTTCGCTTGCATTCGACAATCGCCTGCACCGCATCGATCTCACCGGCCTCACCGGCAAGCACGTGACCGTCTACGGCCAGACGGAGATCACGCACGACCTGATGGACAAGCGCGACGAGAGTGGCTTGACCACCATCTATAAGGCCGCGAACGTCCAGCCGCATGATTTCGATACCGATGCTCCTTATGTCACCTATGACAAGGACGGCATCAGCCATCGCATCGATTGCGATTTCATTGCCGGCTGTGACGGTTCCCATGGCGTCAGTCGCCAGGCGGTTCCGCAGGACACTGTGCGGACCTATGAACGCAGCTACCCGTTCGGCTGGCTGGGCATCATGGCCGAGGTGCCGCCTGCCGATCATGAGCTGATCTATGCAAACCATCCGCGCGGCTTTGCGCTGTGCTCGATGCGTTCGGAGCATCGCAGCCGCTATTATGTCCAGTGCTCGCTTGACGACAGGATCGAAGACTGGAGCGACGAACGCTTCTGGGACGAGTTGCGCCGCCGCTTGCCGAAGGAAGCCGCGGAAGGGGTGACGACCGGCCCTTCCTTCGAGAAATCGATTGCGCCGCTGCGTTCGTTCGTTGCCGAGCCGATGCAGTTCGGCCGCCTGTCGCTGGTGGGCGATGCCGCCCATATCGTGCCGCCGACCGGCGCCAAGGGTCTGAACTTGGCGGCCAGTGACGTGCACTACCTGTTTGAAGGCCTGCGCGGGCACTATCTCGAAAAATCATCGGCGGGCATTGATGCCTATTCGCTAAAGGCTTTGTCTCGCGTGTGGAAGGCCGTACGGTTCTCCTGGTGGATGACCACGGTGCTGCATCGTTTTCCCGACACTGACGCCTTCGGGCAACGAATTCAGGAAGCCGAGCTCGACTACCTCGTTCACTCGCAGGCTGCCGCCGCTTCTCTCGCCGAAAACTATGTCGGATTGCCTTATTGAAGGCAGGCTTCAATCAAAGATATAGCCTGTAGATTATATGTTCCTCATTTCTTTTCATTTTACATTACCGTTTTGAAGATGACATTTGCAACGAGAAGGGGAGTGCACGGCTGCGAACCAGAGCCGGCAAACATGGTGGAGGAAACATGAAGAAGATTCTGTTGAGCGCGGTCGCAGCCGTCGCACTTTGCAGTTCGGCCTTTGCCGATACGGTCAAGGTCGGTGTCGTGGGGCCGTTCTCTGGGCCGTTCGCCATCCAGGGCAAGAATTTCAAGGCCGGCATCGATGCCTACATGGCTTTGAACGGAAGCAAGGTCGGCGATGACGACATCGAGATCATCTACCGCGATTTGCCTCAGGCCGATCCGGCCCAGTCAAAGGCGCTGGCGCAGGAATTGGTGGTCAAGGAAGGCGTGCAATACCTTGCAGGCTTTTACTTTACGCCGGATGCCATGGCCGTGACCCCGTTGCTGGAACAGGCCAACGTACCGCTGGTGATCATGAACGCCGCGACATCGGCAATCGTCACCAAAAGCCCGTATGTCGTGCGCACCTCCTTTACCTTGTGGCAGACATCCGCGCCGATGGCCAAGGTGGCCAAGGAACGTGGGGTGAAGAAGGTCATTACGGTGGTCAGCGACTACGGGCCTGGTGTCGATTCTGAAGCTGCCTTCACCACGACGTTCAAGGCCGAGGGCGGTGAGATCGTGGATTCGATCCGCATGCCGCTGTCGACCAACGACTTCAGCCCGATCATGCAGCGGGTGAAGGATTCGGGCGCCGATGCCGTGTTTGCCTTCCTGCCTTCCGGCCCGACGACGCTTGGCTTCGTCAAATCCTACAACGACAATGGCCTCAAGGGAGCGGGCATCCAGCTTCTCGCGCCCGGTGACCTGACGCAGGAATCCGATCTGCCGGCGCTCGGCGATTCCGCTCTCGGCATGCTGACGACGTTCCACTACGCGATCTCGCACGACTCGCCTGAGAACAAGACGTTCGTCGAAGCGGCGCGCAAGGCCATCGGCAACCCGGCCGAACTGTCGTTCCCTTCGGTTGGCGCCTATGACGGCATGCATGTCATCTACAAGATGATTGAGGCGACGGGCGGCGAACAGAATGCGCAGAAGGCTGTCGATGCCGTGAAAGGCATGGCTTGGGAAAGCCCGCGTGGGCCTGTGTCGATTGATGGTGAGACCCGTCACATCACGCAAAACATCTATCTGCGCGAAGTCGCCAAGGCTGATGACGGCACCTATTACAACAAGGAGATTGCGACCTTCGAGAAGCAGGGTGATCCCGGCCTGGCCGCAGCCAAGTAAGTCGTCCTTCCAACCTCGACGCCCGCGGCCATCGGCTCGCGGGCGCCTCGCTGGATAGAACTATGCAAACCGTTTTCAGTGTCGGGACCGATGCTCTTGCCTATGGCATGGTGCTGTTCGTCATCTCGATAGGCCTGTCGGTAACCATGGGCTTGATGCGCGTGGTCAATCTCGCACACGGCGCCTTTGCCATGATCGGCGGCTATATTGCCTCCTACGCCACCCAGATACTCGGTCTCGGCTATGGCGTGGCCATTCTGCTGGCGGTTGTCGGCACTATCCTCATCGCCATTCCGATCGAACGCTTTCTCTTCCGCCGCATCTATGGCGCTCCGGAATTGACGCAGGTGCTGATGACGATTGGATTGACCTTTTGCGTGATCGGCATTGCCAATTACGTTTTCGGCCCGACGCTCAAGACCATTCCGCTGCCTGAAACGCTGCGCGGGCCGGTCGATCTCGGCTTCCGCTCGATAGCTGCACACAAGCTGTTCGCCATCGCTTGCGGCATTGTGGTGGCTGGCGCCTTGTGGGTGCTCATCGACAAGACCAGCTTTGGCGTCAAGCTGCGTGCTTCGGTCGACAACGCAGCCATGGCCGCCTCGCTCGGCGTAAGGACCAAGATCGTCTATGCGGTCAGCTCTGCGGTCGCGGTTGGCCTGGCGGCTTTCGGGGGCATTGTCGGTGCTGAACTGTTGCCGATCGAGCCTTATTACGCCTTGCGTTATATGGTGACGTTCCTGGTGGTCGTCTCCGTGGGCGGAGCCGGCTCGATACCCGGCGCGCTGGTCGCCTGTCTGGTTCTTGGCGCCATCGACACGACCGGACGCTATCTTGTGCCGGAGTATGGTGAGTTCTTCTTCTATCTTGCGGTGATCGCGATCGTATGCGTCTTCCCGAACGGCATCCTCGGCAGGAGGAGCTGATGGCGATACAACGCGCCATAGCCGCTGAAGGCAAGGTGGACGCAGGCCCCAATTGGCTTCTGCGCGACCTGATGGGACTTGCCGCGGTCCTCGCGGTCGCCGGGATCGGCTATCTCCTGTTCCCCAACAATCTGGCACTTCTGACGCGCATCACCGCAATTGCCCTTCTCGTGCTTTCGCTCGATCTCGTCACCGGTTATTGCGGCATCGCCACATTGGGCCATGCCGCCCTGTTCGGATCCGGCGCCTACGCGGCGGGCATCGCAGCGGTCCATTTCGATATCACCGATCCGTTCGCCATGGCGGCAGTCGGCGCCGTGGGTGGTGCTGCAGCCGGGCTCCTCGCAGGTGCGATCATGCTGCGCGGTCGCGGGCTTGCGCAGTTGGTTCTCTCGATCGCCATCGTTTATCTGTTCCACGAAACCGCAAACAAGGCATCCAACTGGACCGGCGGCAGCGACGGTCTGGCGGGCATTTCGCCTGACCCGGTTTTCGGCATTTTCGGCTTCGACCTCTGGGGGCGGACGGCTTACGTCTTCGGCATCGCCATTCTGGCGGTGGTTTTCGTCTTGTTGCGCCTGCTTGTGCGCTCGCCTTTCGGCATGCTCTGCCGCGGTATCAGGGAGGACCCTGTCAGGGTCAGCGCCATGGGTGCTTCCGTCAATGGAACATTGCTGCGCATGTACGCAATTTCAGGTGCGGTGGCCGGTCTTGGGGGCGCGCTCAATGCAATCTCGACGCAGGTTGTCGGTCTCGACAGCTTGAGCTTTACCACTTCGGCCGAAGCGTTGGTCATGCTGGTTGTCGGAGGAACCGGCTCGCTCTTTGGCGCGCTGGTCGGAACCCTCACCTTCATGTGGTTCGAGGACTTCGTCTCGGCAATCAATCCGTTCCATTGGCTGACCATCATCGGGGCGCTGCTGATTGCCGTCGTGCTGTTCGCGCCAAACGGCCTTTACGGGACCGCCACGCAGCTTCTCCATCGCGTTTGGAACAAGCGATGAACGCCGTTTTCCAGGTGAACAACCTCAACAAATCCTTTGGCGGATTGACTGTCGCCAACGGCATTTCCCTGTCGATGGAACAAGGTGACAGGGTGGCCTTGATAGGACCCAACGGAGCGGGAAAGACGACCTTCATCAATCTTGTCACGGGTCATATGCCCCCGGATTCCGGGAGCGTTGCCCTTCGCGGCGCAGATATCACCCGGCTGGGACCGACCGCACGGGTGCGGAAAGGGCTGGTGCGTTCGTTTCAGGTCACGCGCCTTTTCTCGGACATGACGCCGGCAGAGCATGTGGCATTGGCAGTCCTGCAGCGAACAGGGCGCTCAGGCCGCGTCTTCGGCAATTTCGGCGCCATGCCGGATGTGATGGCTGAGGTGAGCGAGGGTTTGAAGGCACTCGGCATCGACCATATTGCCAATCACAAGGTGAGTGAAATTGCCTATGGCCAGCAGCGCCTTCTGGAAATCGCGCTGGCACTCGCACTGAAGCCGAATGTCTTGCTGCTCGACGAGCCTGCCGCTGGAGTGCCGCAGAGCGATACCTCCCGTATCGAAGAGGCCCTCGCCGGGCTGCCGGACGACCTCGCAGTCCTGATGATCGATCACGATATGGACCTTGTCTTCCGGTTTGCAAGGCGTGTGGTGGTGCTGGCCGCCGGCACGATAATTTTTGACGGCACGCCGCAGGATGTTGCCAAGGACGCGCGCGTGCGCGAGGCCTATTTGGGAAACTACGCCAATGCCCGCAGCTCCGTTTGAAGTCGCCGATCTCAGCGCCGGCTATGGGCAGACGCGTGTGCTGGAGAGTGTCACCTTCGCGGTTCCGGCCGGCGCACGTCTTGCCGTGCTCGGACGCAACGGCATGGGAAAAACCACGCTGTTTGCCACGATCGCCGGCCAGACCCGCCGATACGGCGGTACCATCCGCTTGGATGGCAAGGACCTGAGTGACCTCGAAAGCGCCTCGCGTGCTCGGGCCGGCCTTGGATATGTGCCGCAGGCGCGCTGCATTTTTCCATCGCTGTCGGTCGAGGAGAACCTCCAGGTCGGATTGAAGGACCGTGCGCGTTCGGCCATTGGCGAGGCCTATGATTTGTTCCCGCGCCTGAAGGAACGCCGCAACAATCTCGGTTCTCAGCTTTCAGGTGGCGAGCAGCAGATGCTGTCGACCGCGCGCAGCATTCTGGGCAAGCCGACAGTGCTCCTGTTGGACGAGCCTCTGGAGGGGCTTGCGCCAGTCATATGCGAAGAACTGATGGCGGCCTTTTCGAAACTCGCGGCTGCCGGCGACATGACGATTCTCCTTATCGAGCAGCGTATCCAGAGCGCGATCGATTTTGCTGATCGCGTCATAATCATGGAGCGCGGCCGGATAGCGTGGTCCGGAACGCCTGCCGAATTATCCGCCAATCCCGAAACGGTCGAAAAGCTGCTGGGCGTCGGCAGTCTGCATTGAGCCTGTTTCCGTTACCAAGAGAGAAAGCAAAAATGGCCAGGTTTCTTCCCCTGTCGCAAGCTGTTGCAGAAAACCTGCGAGATGGCGACGTGGCGGCCTTCGAAGGGTTCACCCATCTCATTCCCACCGCTGCTGCGCATGAGGCGATCCGCCAAGGCTTCAAGGATCTGACCCTGGTGCGGATGACCCCCGACATCGTCTATGACCAGATGATCGGCATGGGCATGGCGAAAAAAATTGTCTTTTCCTATGCGGGCAATCCGGGTGTCGGTCTTCTGCGACGTTTGCGCGATGCTGTCGAAAACGGCTTCCCGCACAAGGTCGAGATCGAGGAGCATAGCCATGCTGCAATGGCCAATGCCTATGAGGCGGGTGCTGCCGGCCTGCCTTGCGCGATCTTTCGTGGCTATCGCGGCGCCGGCCTTGCCGAGGTCAATCCCAATATCAAGTTCATCGAGTGTCCGTTTACCGGCGAGCGGCTCGCCGCCGTGCCGGCGGTAAGGCCCGATGTGACCTTCATCCATGCACAGAAGGCAAACCGCAAAGGCGATGTCCTGATCGAGGGCATTATAGGCATCCAGAAGGAAGCGGTGCTCGCAGCCAAACGCGCCGTCGTCACCGTGGAAGAAGTGGTCGAGAACTTCGACGATTTGCATCCGAACCTGACGGTTTTACCGAACTGGACTGTCAAGGCGATCTCGGTCGCACCCGGCGGGGCCCACCCATCCTATGCCCACGGCTACTATGTCCGCGACAACGCCTCCTATCTCGAATGGGACAGGATTTCGGCCGATCGGGATCGCTTCCGCGACTGGATGCAGGAAAACGTCATCGCAAGGACATCTGACGCCTTCGCGGCCCGTGTAGAGCATCTGAGGAGCGAGGCATGAGCGAACCCGGTTTCACCCCCAATGAAATGATGACCATCGCGGCGTCGCGCGCGCTCGGCAACGATGACGTCTGCTTCGTCGGCATCGGCGCCCCTTCCGCCGCCTGCAACGTGGCCCGGCTGACCCATGCGCCCGACATCACGCTCATCTACGAGAGCGGCACGATAGGAACCGCACCAAGCGTGCTGCCACTGTCGATTGGCGATGGCGAACTATGTGACACGGCAACCGCCACCGTCTCGGTGCCGGAGATGTTCCGTTACTGGTTGCAGGGCGGCCGTGTCTCGATAGGCTTTCTCGGAGCCGCACAGATCGACAGGTTCGGTAATATCAACACCACCGTTATCGGCGACTATGTCCACCCCAGGACACGCTTGCCGGGCGGTGGCGGGGCACCGGAGATCGCCACCTCATCCCAGGAAATCTTTATCACCATGGCTCAGTCGAAGCGCGGCATGGTCGAGAAGATTGACTTCTTCACTTCCTTTGGACATGGCGAAGGTGGAGATCATCGCCATCGCCTCGGGATCGAGACCAAAGGGCCTACCCTGCTGATAACCGACCTTGCCATATGGAAGCCCGATGCCGTGACCAAGGAGTTTACCGTCGTCTCGCTCCATGCCGGCGTAACGCGGGAGATGGTTCAGGAGACTTGCGGCTGGAAGGTCAAGTTTGCCGTCGCCTTGGAAGACACACCCGTGCCAACGGCGATGGAACTTCAAACACTACGCGATCTCAAGGCGCGCACCGACGCCGCGCACAAGGGCGCTTCTACCAGCAAAGGATCCATTGATGGCTGAGGCTTTCATCTGCGACTACGTCCGCACGCCGATAGGCCGCTTTGGTGGATCGCTGTCAGCCGTTCGTGCCGATGATCTTGCGGCCGTCCCGATGAAGGCCCTGATCGAGCGCAACCCGGGTGTAGACTGGGCGGCGGTCGATGACGTGATCTATGGCTGCGCAAACCAGGCCGGGGAAGACAACCGAAACGTCGCTCGCATGTCGTTGCTTCTGGCCGGCTTGCCGCAAGTGGTGTCTGGCTCCACCATAAACCGCCTTTGTGGCTCGGGCATGGATGCCATCATTTCGGCATCGCGCGCGATCAAGTCGGGCGAGGCCGAATTGCTGATCGCCGGCGGTGTGGAATCGATGAGCAGGGCGCCCTTCGTCATCCCCAAATCCGAGACCGCATTCTCGCGCCATGCTGAAATCCATGACACGACCATTGGCTGGCGTTTCGTCAATGCGTTGATGAAGAAGCAGTACGGCGTCGATTCCATGCCGGAGACAGCCGAGAACGTGGCTGAGGAGTTTTCAGTCATCAGGGCCGATCAGGATGCTTTCGCAGCGCGCAGCCAGAACAAGGCGGTCGCGGCACAGGAGAGTGGGCGCCTCGCCAGAGAGATTGTCCCGGTTGCGATCCCGCAGAGGAAAGGCGACCCGATCGTCGTTACTCGGGACGAGCATCCGCGCGCCGGTACAACGGTCGAGTCGCTGGCCAAACTGCCAACGCCGTTCCGCCAGGGTGGCACGGTAACGGCAGGCAATGCGTCGGGCGTCAACGATGGTGCTGCGGCGCTGATCGTCGCGTCTGAAACGGCTGCCGCGAAATACGGGCTTACACCGATTGCCCGCATTCTGGCTGGCGCGTCAGCCGGCGTTCCCCCTCGTATCATGGGGATCGGTCCGGTATCCGCGACGCGGAAGCTCTGTGCTCATCTCGGGATAGGTCCATCCGACTTCGATATCGTCGAACTCAACGAAGCATTCGCCTCTCAAGGCATTGCCGTGTTGCGTGAACTCGGCATCGCCGAGGATGCGGAGCACGTGAACCCTAACGGGGGTGCCATTGCACTGGGTCATCCGCTCGGCATGTCCGGCGCGCGTATTACCGGCACCGCCGCACTGGAGATGAAGGAGCGGGCTGGCAAACTCGCTCTTGCTACGATGTGCATCGGCGTTGGCCAAGGCATTGCCATTGCGCTCGCACGTCCGTGAGTTGAAACCAGAACCAAGTCAACGGCACTGAATTCTGGGTAGTGTCTAAGACACTACCGAATTCTGACGCTCTTATAGATGATTGCTCCGCGCTCGACCGACTGCCTCTGTCGTCTTGGCGCTGCCGTGCCGGGCGTGGTCAGATGGCGAATCTGTTGGCCCCGATTGGCAGACCCTCGGGCAGTCCAAAGCCCGAGGGAAGGACGGCCGGGGGCCGTACGAGATTTGCAACTGCGCAACCATTGCCCGTGCACAGGTTTCCTAAAGGCTGGCGTCGGCCAACTTGTTCAGAAGCTTGTGGCGATCCTCGGCGGATTTGAGGCGGATGGTCATAGCGGTGCTCTTTACCGGGACCTGAGGCGGAAGGCTGACTTCCACCTCTGGAGCATGCTCCGCAGCCCAGCGCTTGAAGCGAGGCAACTTGTTCGGGCCGTTGATGGGGAATGTGAAGCTGTACTTGAAGGTCATCTTGATCAATCCAAAATTGGGCGACCGCCATGCGTACGAGCGCGCGCAAATCAAAAGCGCAGCAGCTGAAACAGCAGGCGGCAGGCTCGTCTGATGTGGTGGATTCCTCTATCCTGGCGCCGCTCTTGCCCTCGCAGGTAGCAGCACCAGGCAGTCAGCCTGTTTGAAGGCTGCCCTTGCGGACGATGAAGATGGCAAAGGAAACTTTTCGCATGAAAGATGTCTCGGCCATATGACGGCGAATGTCAATTTTGACCGCCTTCGCACGACCCGGGTTGCTGCTGAAACTGTTCAGCGCAATTTCAGGAAATCGGCCGCTCGTCCGAGATCACCTTGCCGTCGTTCGGTAGGCTGCCCGCCGGCACGATTTCGATGGCGCCTTTCATCTTGGTCGAGGCAAGCAGGGCCGCTTCCAGAGCTGCCGAAAGCTCGCCGCCGGCCGAGGCCGCCTCGGCCCTTAGAACCATCGCGTCTTGCTCGGCTGTCCGGGTCACGACGAGGCGAAGGCGGCCAAGTTCAGGAAATTTCCTTGCAATCGCCGCTATCTGGGCAGGGTCGACGAACATGCCCTTGACCTTGGTGCGCTGGTCGGCACGTCCCAGCCAGCCCGCGAGGCGCAAATTGGTTCGACCGCAAGCGCTCGTTCCCGGCAGGACACGGGACAGGTCGCCGGTGCCGAAGCGCAACAAGGGATATTCCGCGTTGAGCCGCGTGACCACCACCTCGCCGACTTCGCCTTCGGCGAGCGCCTCGTTGGTGCCCGGGTGCACGATCTCGACGACCAGCCCTTCATTCACGACCAGCCCCGAGCGGGCCGGGGTCTCATAGGCGACCACGCCGAGTTCAGCGCTTGCATAGGCTTGGTACGCGTCGATGCCCTGGTGGGCAATTTCGTTCTGCAAGGAGGAGGGGAAGGCGGCACCGGACACGACGGCCCGCCTGAACGGATTGGCAATGTTCCCGGCAGCCATCCGGTCGAGCAGGATCTTCAGAAAATCCGGCGTCCCGACATAGCCGGAGGGCTTGAGTACGGCGATCGCTTCGACTTGCTGGTCGGTGTTGCCGACGCCGGCCGGGATGACGGCACAGCCGAGCGCATGGGCGCCGGATTCCATGATGTGCCCGCCGGGCGTCAGGTGGTAGCTGAATGCATTGTGGACGATATCGCCCGCGCGCATGCCTGCGGCAAAGAAGGCCCGCGCTGAGCCCCACCAATCTTTGCCATGGCCTTCCGGATCGAAGATCGGGCCGGGTGAAACGAGCAGCCGTTTCAGCGCACCGGCACCGACCGCCGTCAATCCGGCAAAGGGCGGATTTCCGGCTTGCAGCGAAAGCAGGTCGCTCTTGCGGATCACGGAGATTTTCTGCAGCGCGGCACGATCGCCAAGCGACTCGATCTCAACCCCTTTCAGTTGCTGCCGCAGCGCCGGCGCGCCGCTTTGTGCACCGTTGAGAAGCGTGCGCAACCTGGCGAACAATGCCGCCTCGCG
Organism: Mesorhizobium sp. Root157; assembly: GCF_001427385.1. Classification (GTDB taxonomy): domain Bacteria; phylum Pseudomonadota; class Alphaproteobacteria; order Rhizobiales; family Rhizobiaceae; genus Mesorhizobium. Next base: position 197,737 of record NZ_LMGJ01000033.1, on the reverse strand, counting down.
GGCAGCCGGTTCCTGGATTTCTTCAGCGCTATAATGTCCGGACATCGGTCCTTGTAACCTCTACTGCCTTTGGAACAGCCGCCTCAGTGCGCCGCTCAACTCAGCCAGCGTTTGCGGCGCTTGTAGCTTTTGACGTCCCGGAAGGACTTGCGCCCTTCTCCCCCGATGCCAAGGTAGAATTCCTTGACGTCCTCGTTGTCGCGCAACGTGTCGGCTGCGCCGTCCATGACGATGCGCCCTGTTTCCAGAATGTAGCCGTAGGTGGCATATTTGAGCGCCATGTTGGTGTTCTGCTCAGCCACCAGAAACGACACGCCCTGCTTGCTGTTCAGGTCCTTCACGATCTCGAAAATCTCATCGACAACCTGAGGGGCAAGGCCCATCGAAGGCTCATCGAGCAGGATCATTTTCGGGCGGCTCATCATAGCCCGGCCGACCGCGCACATCTGCTGCTCGCCGCCGGATGTGTAGCCGGCCATCGACGAGCGTCTTTCCTTCAATCGCGGGAAATAATTATAGATCATCTCCAGATCGTCGCGGATCGCACGGTTGCCGTCGCGGCGCGTGAAGGCACCGGTGAGGAGGTTCTCCTCGATGGTCAGGTGGCCGAAGCAATGCCGCCCTTCCATGACCTGGATGCAGCCGCGCCGCACCAATTCGTTGGGGCTGAGGCGATCGACGCGTTCGCCGTCGAATTCGATCGACCCCTTGGTGACCTCGCCGCGTTCGGACTGCAGCAGATTGGAGATCGCCTTGAGCGTCGTCGTCTTGCCGGCACCGTTGCCGCCGAGGATGGCGACGATACCGCCTTGCGGAACGGTCAGCGAGACGCCCTTCAACACCAGGATCACGTGATCGTAGATCACTTCGATGTTGTTGATCGAAAGGACCGGCCGAGCTGGTTCTACCGCTTGGGAAGCAAGGTCAGACATTGGCGGGACTCCGGAGCAAAGTCCCTTCCCCGAAACCGGGGAAGGGTAGGGTTACTAGAAAGGCCGCGTGCCTCAAGAGGCGTCGCAGGCTTCCGAGCGCGTCGGCCAAGGCGCGTTCTTTTCCGCATAGGCCTTGGCGTCGGCGTCGAGCAGCGGGCCGACCTTGTCGTTCATCGGCGTGATGTAGTCCGACACCTTTTCATATGCCTCGCCGTTCCAGCTCTGAACGAAGGTCGAGAAGTGGCCGTTGTGGTCGGCGCAAGTAAGCTTGACCGGACCGGTGAAGCCTTCCAGGCCCATTTCCTTCAGCCGCGCCTCGTCGACATTGAGGCTTTCGAGACCGCGCCGCACGTCCTCGCCGGTGACCACCTTGTTACCAGTGATCTGCTGGGCGGTGCGGATGGCCTCGGCAATCAGCATCGAGTTGTAGACGCCGCGGTTGTAGAGAACCTGGCCCACCTTGCTCTTGTCCGAGACCTGGCTCTTGCCGGCATCGACGACATATTTCTGGATGTCGGCGATAAGCGGGAAGTCGGCGCCCACGGCGTGCCAGTTGAGCGTCTTGAAGCCCTTGGCGCCGTCGCCGCCGCCCTTGGCATCATCCTCGCTCGGCCACCAGATCGAGATGAACTTGTCCATCGGGTAATTGGTTTTCACGGCTTCCTTGACGGCGGTGGAGTTCAGCGCGCCCCAGCCATAGAGGATCATGTAGTCCGGCCGGTCGCGGCGCACGCTCAGCCATTGCGATGACTGGTTCTGCATGTCGGCGGCGGCCACCGGGTAGAGCTTGGCCTCAAAGTCGAGTTCCTTGGACAATTGTTCGATCAGAGGCAGTGGTTCGCGCCCGAAGCTGGCGTCGAGGTAGATGTAGCCGATCTTCTTGCCCTGCAGCTTTTCAATGCCGCCGCCTTCCTGCTCGGCGATGTATTTCAGGATTTGCGTGAAACCGTCCCAGTAGGTTGCCGGTGGATTGAAGATCCAGGGGAAAATATCTCCCTTGGCCGATGCCGACAGGCCATAGGCCATGGAAAGAACCGGAATCTTGTCGACGGCAGCCTTCGGAATCAGCGGCAAGGTGATGCCGGTCGACCACGGATTGACCATGACGGGCTTCTTGGGCTTCACCGCCTCGTAGCACTCCAGACCCTTCTTGGTATCGTAGCCGGTCTCGCACTCTTCGACCACAAGCTTGACACCACCGATACCGCCGTCGCGTTCGTTGAGCATGGTGAGATAGTCGTGCATTCCGTTGGCGATCTGCGTGCCCGACCCGGCAAAAGGCCCGGTGCGGTAAGTAAACAGCGGCACGTAGATCGAGTCGTCGGCTTGCGCGCTATCGATCGCCGGCATGGCCAGCATCGATGCCGCAGAAAGTGCGAGCACCCAGTTTCTAATAGACATGTCGTTCTCCTCCTGTTTTCGTTCCCGTCAAGCGCCCGGCCCTAATAGGGGAAGGGCCACACGCGAAGCTTCTGTTTCGCGATCTGCCATAGTCGGGCCAGCCCGTGCGGCTCGACGATAAGGAAAAATATGATCAGCCCCCCGACGATCAGGAATGTCAGGTGCTCCACGGTGGCGGCGCCTATCGGCAGGCCGAGCGATTCGGGCAGCGCACGGATGAAGATCGGCATGATGTGGATCAGGGCGGCACCCATGAAGCTGCCGATCAGCGAGCCGAGCCCCCCGATGATGACCATGAACAGAAGCACGAAGGACAGCCGGATATCGAAGGCTGACGGCTCGGCTGCCCCGAGCCACAGAAACACCATCAAGGCGCCCGCGACGCCGCAGTAGAAGGACGATACGGCGAAGGCGAGCAACTTGGCGGGCAAAAGCCGGATGCCCATCAGCTGCGCCGCGATGTCCATGTCGCGAACGGCCATCCATGTGCGGCCGATCCGGCCATGGACGATGTTGGACGCTATCAGCGTCATCACGACAACGATGATGAGGACGACCAGATAGCGGGTGACGGGCGTCGCCGAGGGGCCGGTGATGGCGATGCCGAACAGCGACCTTGCCGGCACCTCGATGGCGCCGGACGGGTTGTCGTTGTAGAGCCAACTCACGCGCACAAAGCACCATTGCAGGAAGAACTGCGCAGCAAGTGTCGCGACGGCAAGATAAAAGCCCTTGATGCGTAGCGACGGCAGGCCGAACAGGGCGCCGATGCCGGCGGCGAAGAAACCCGAGCAAAGGATCCAGACCAGAATGTGGACCTGCGGAAAGATGGTCGAAAGCTTGTAGGCCGCATAGGCGCCGACGCCCATGAAGCCTGCCGTGCCAAGCGACAGCAGGCCGGTATAGCCGACCAGTATGTTCAGGCCGATCGCAGCCAGCGAAAGGATCAGGAACGGGATCATCACCGAGGCAAGCAGGAACTCGTTGCCGAACAGCGGAATGCCGACAAAGGCGATGGCCAGGATGATCGCCAGCCCGTAGCGGTCCTGCAGGATAGGGAACACCGCTGAATCGGCGGCATAGTCCTGCTTGAACTGACCCGTCTCGCGATAGAACATCTTGTCAGATCCGTTCGATTATCTTGTCGCCGAACAGGCCTTGCGGCCGGTACAGCAAAAACACGAGAGCGATGACATAGGCGAGCCAGCTTTCGATGCCGCCGCCCAGCAACGGCCCCCAGTAGAACTCGCCAAGCTTTTCGCCGACCCCGATGATGAGGCCGCCGACGATGGCGCCGGGCACCGAGGTGAAGCCGCCGAGCACCAGAACCGGCAGCGCCTTGAGCGCCACGATCTCGAGCGCGAAGGAAACGTCCGAACGCGCGCCCCACATGATGCCCGTCACCAGCGCGACGAGGCCGGCGGCGAACCAGACGATGACCCATATCTGATTGAGCGAAATGCCGACCGAAAGGGCGGCCTTGTGGCTGTCGGCGACCGCGCGAAGCGCCCTGCCGATGCGGGTCTTCTGGAAGAAGACGGCCAGGCCCGCGATCATGACCGAGGCGATGACGGCTGCAGCGATATCGAGTTTCTGGAAGCTGACGCGTCCTCCCAGCATCTCCACGTCGAAGGCGCCGCTGGGCAGGAAAAGTTCGCTGGCGATCATCTGCTTGGGATCGCCGCCGAACACCATTTCGCCGAAGCCGATCAGCACATAGGTGATGCCGAACGTCGCCATGAACAGGATGATGTCCGGCTGGTTGACCAGCGGACGCAGCACCACGCGCTCCACCAGCACGGCCAGCACGAACATGACGGCGGCAGCCAGGATGAGCGCGACAAACGCTGCAACCGGACCGGAAAAACCCCACGATGCGAACTTCTCATAAGAACCGACAAGCGTCAGGGCGGAAAACACCACCATAATGCCTTGGGCGAAATTGAAGACGCCTGAAGCCTTGAATATCAGCACGAAGCCAAGCGCGATCAGCGCGTAAAGCACTCCCGAAACCAGACCTTCCCACAAGGTCTGCACCAGAAGGTCGGGCATTTGCACCATCTGGACGAAGGGGTCGATGAAGATGTTGTAAAGCATCGCCTAGTGTCCCACGCCCAGATAGGCTTCGATGACCTTGGGGTCCGACTTGATCTTTTCGGGCGTGCCGTCGGCGATCTTGTGTCCGTATTCGAGGACGACCACCCGGTCGGAGAGGTCCATCACCACGCCCATGTCATGTTCGATCAGGGCGATGGTGGTGCCGAAATGCCGGTTGAGGTCGAGGATGTAGCGGCACATGTCCTCCTTTTCCTCGATATTCATGCCGGCCATCGGCTCGTCGAGCAGCAGAAGTTCCGGCTCCATCGCCAGAGCCCGGCCGAGTTCCACCCGCTTTTGCAGGCCGTACGGCAGTTTGCCGACCGGCGTCTTGCGGATCGATTCGATCTGTAGGAAGTCGATGATGTCTTCGACCACGCGCCGGTGCTCGATCTCTTCGCGCATGGCCGGTCCGTAGCGCAGCATCTGCCAGAACAGGCCGCTATGCATCTTCAGCGTGCGGCCAACCATGATGTTGTCCAGCGTGGTCATGCCCCGAAACAGCGCCACATTCTGGAACGTGCGGGCAATGCCCTGGCTTGCCGCCTGGTAGGGGCGCATGCGCGAGCGCGTGTTGCCCTTGTAGGTGATGCGGCCTTGCTGTGGATGGTAGAAGCCGTTGACCACGTTGAGCATCGAGGTCTTGCCGGCGCCGTTGGGGCCGATGATGGCGCGGATTTCACCCTTGCGGATATCGAAGGACACATCGGTGATTGCCTTCACGCCGCCGAATGCAAGCGACACGCCGTCGACGGCGAGCAAGGGTTCGCCCGGTGCGTTCACGCGGCTGCCTCCAGGGTGGTGAGGTTCTGGACCTGAGCGTCGGCGATGCGCACCCGAGCCGAGAGAATGCCCTTTCGGCCATCTTCGAAGGTGACTTCGGTGGAGATGTCGGCGGCATCGGAGCCGTTATAGAGTGCATCGACCAATGGCTTGTAGCGTTCGGCTATGAAGCCGCGCCGCACCTTTTGCGTGCGGGTCATCTCGCCGTCGTCGGCGTCGAGTTCCTTGTGCAGGATCAGGAAGCGTCGCACTTGTGCGGCAGCCATGCGCGGTTCGGTGGCGAGCGACCGGTTCACTTCGGCGATGTGATCGGCAAACATGGCGTAGACTTCGGGCCGCTGCGCCAGTTCCTGATAGGAGGCATAGGCAATGTTGTTGCGCTCGGCCCAGTTGCCCACCGCCGTCAGGTCGATGTTGAGCATGCAGGCGACGAAGTCCTGCCCCTGCCCGTAGGCCACCGCCTCCTTGATGTTGGGATAGAACTTCAATTTGTTCTCGATGTATTTCGGCGCGAACAGGGCGCCCGAGCGCAGCTTTCCGACATCCTTGGCGCGATCAATGATGTTGAGATGGCCTTCGCTGTCGAAGAAGCCGGCATCGCCCGTCTTCACGTAGCCGTCCTGCGTGACGGTCTCGACCGTGCGCTCGTCATCCTTGTAGTAGCCGACGAACTGGCCCGGTGAACGGTAGAGGACCTCGCCATCGTCCGCGATGCGGATGTCGACATTGGGTGTTGCGGGCCCGACCGTGCCGGCGCGAATCTGGCCGTCCGGCTGCGAGGTTACATACAGGAATGCCTCTGTCTGACCGTAGAGTTGCTTCAGGTTCAGGCCGAGAGACCGGTAGAACGAAAACAGGTCCGGCCCGATGGCTTCGCCGGCAGTATAGGCGACGCGGATGCGCGAGAAGCCGAGCACGTTCTTCAGCGGCGCATAGACGAAGAGATTGCCGAGCGCGTAGTTGAGCCGCGCGGCAAGCGGCACCTTTTCGCGATTGAGTATCTTTTCGCCCCAGCGCCGCGCCACGCCGATGAAATGGTTGAACATGCGCCGCTTGAGCGCGCCGGCATCCTCCATGCGGATGGTGATGCGCGTAAGCAGCGCTTCGAAGATGCGCGGCGGGGCGAAATAGAAGGTCGGCCCGATTTCCTGCAAATCGGACTCAGCGGTTTCCCGACTTTCCGGGCAGGCCACGCAAAAGCCTGCGACCATGGCGTGGGCGTAGTTGAGATAATGGTCACCCACCCATGCCAGCGGCAGGTAGGCAAGCACTTCGTCACGATCGGTCAGCTTGTCGAATTCGACGGTATCGCGCGCCGCGTCGATGGAGCGGCCGGCAGAAAACAGCACCCCCTTGGAACGCCCCGTCGTGCCGGACGTGTAGAGGATGATCGAGATGTCGTCGGCCTCGCCACGGTCTTTCTCCGCGTCGATGGCGGCTGCCGCGGCTGGGTCCGAGGCAAGCTGTGCGCGGCCTTTTTCTATGATGGCGCTGACCTCATGCAGACGGCTGTGGTCGTAGTCGCGCAAACCACGCGGCTCGTCGTAGAGGACGACCTTCAGATTGGGAATCTGATCCTGGATCGTGATGAGCTTGTCGACCTGTTCCTGGTCCTGGACCACTGCAAAGCCTACATCGGCATGGGCGAGTACGTAGGCCATCTCGTCGGCAACAGCATCCGCATAGACCGGAACCGGGATGGCGCCGAGCCATTGCGCCGCAAGGATCGTCCAGTACATCGCCGGCCGGTTTTCGCCGATGACGGCGATTGTGGCGCCACGCTCCAGGCCAAGCTGGCGCAGTCCGGCCGCAAAGGCTCGGATGGTCTCGGCCATCTCACTCCAGGTCCAGGTTCGCCAGATGCCCAAATCCTTGTGGCGCATCGCGGGCCGAGCAGGCCTGACACGAGCATGCCCGCACAAAAGCTTGGCGAACGTATCGAGCCGTGGCGTCTCACTCCCTTGTGCCAAGGCGCGCCTCCCATGTGTTCCTTGCCGCCAGTGTCGTCCCGGCTGTTGGCCAAAACTTGCAAGCTGGACCTGGTTTTTCAACCTCTGCCTTGACAGACTCCGGAGCCTTGTCCGATATAGGCTATCGGAGTCCGCCTTCCCTCGACAATCCAACTTTCGTTGCCGACCCTGGCGGGGCGTGCCCTATTCGCCGTAGCGCCTGAGCTTTTCCAGATCGAGGATCGTTACGCCGCCGCCTTCGCTGCGCAAGAGGCCGGCCCTCTCCAGTTCCTGCAGTGTGCGGTTGGCGACTGGCCTCGAAACGCCTGCAAGCAGCCCGATTTCTTCCTGGCTGATGTCGAGGTGCTTGCCGACGAACGGACTGATGACAGGATTGAACAAGGAGGCCAGGTTGCGCGCCACCTTTCCGGTCGAATCGAGTGTGCGGTCGTACTCCACCAGCGCGATGAACTGGCCGAGCCTTTCGTTGAACAGGCGCACCAGCAGGCGGTTGAAGGCCACGCTGTTGTCGTAGAGCCACAAGAAGGTCGACCGGTTCAGCAAGGCGACCTGGGTGCGGCGCAGCGCAATCACATCATATTGTCGCGGCTCGTCCTTGAGCAGTGAACCTTCTCCGAACCAGCAGCTTGGCGGCAGGCCCGCATAGGTCACGGCCTTGCCGGAAATGGTGATCGACCCCAGCTTGAGCAGCCCGCTGACAACGCCGATCCAGTTGTCGACGCGGTCGCCGCGATGAATGAGGGAAGCGCCGGCGTCCAGGTTGCGCAATGAAATGCCGCGGCGCGCACGCTCCTGCTCGTCGTGAGGCAGTTCCTGAGCCCAGAAAGTCGACGTCAGAAATTGCTCCTGGCTTATCACGCGCGCTCCTGCCGGTTCACGGACATGATGTGCGCACCGTGCTGTCGACGCAATAGGCTCCCGCTTCCGCAGCAAGGATCAGAAGCGCCCGTCGCAACCGTTGGACAGGCCCAACGGCCGGCCAGCGGTGCCGACTTGTGGAAAGTATGTGATAGGGTCAGAAGATAGATCGACATCGTCTGCTCACAATAGCCGTTCCACCGGAGGCATCCATGACCAATTCGACTATCTCTGCCCGCAAGAATGCATCCATTTCGCGCGGCGTCGGCATGACGACGCAGATTTATGCCGACCGCGCCGAGAACTCGGAGATCTGGGACGTCGAGGGCAATCGCTACATCGATTTCTCGTCGGGGATCGCGGTGCTGAACACCGGTCATCGCCACCCCAAGGTGATGGAAGCCGTCAAGGCGCAACTCGACCGCTTCACCCATACCTGCCACCAGGTGGTTCCCTACGAGAGTTACGTTCATCTTGCCGAGCGTCTGAACGGCCTGCTGCCCGGAAAGTTCGACAAGAAGACGATTTTTGTCACCACCGGCGCCGAAGCCGTGGAGAACGCTGTCAAGATCGCCCGCAACGCCACCGGCCGCCAGGCGGTCATCGCCTTTGCCGGCGGCTTCCACGGGCGCACCTTCATGGGCATGGCCCTGACCGGCAAGGTCGTGCCCTACAAGGCTGGCTTCGGCGCGATGCCGGGCGATGTGTTCCACTTGCCGTTCCCGGTCGAACTGCACGGTGTGTCGGTGGCGGATTCGCTGGCTGCGCTCGATCGTCTGTTCAAGGCCGATGTCGATCCGGCCCGCGTTGCCGCCATCATCATCGAGCCGGTTCAGGGCGAGGGCGGCTTCTACGAAGCGCCGCGTGAACTCATGAGTGCGCTGCGCAAGGTTTGCGACCAGCACGGAATCCTGCTCATCGCCGACGAGGTACAGACGGGCTTTGCCCGCACCGGCAAGATGTTTGCGATGGACCATCACGAAGTGGCTCCCGATCTCACCACCATGGCCAAGAGCCTTGCCGGCGGCTTCCCGCTGTCGGCGGTGACAGGGCGCGCTGAAGTGATGGACGCGCCAGGCCCGGGCGGGCTTGGCGGCACCTATGGCGGCAACCCGTTGGGCATTGCCGCCGCCCATGCCGTGCTCGACGTGATCGAGGAAGAGAAGCTTTGCGACCGCGCCAATATGCTGGGCAACCGGCTGAAGCAGCGGCTGGAATCCTTGCGTGGCGATGTTCCAGAGATTGCCGACATCCGCGGCCCCGGCTTCATGAACGCCATTGAGTTCAGCGATGCAAAGAAGAAGCTGCCATCGGCCGACTTCGCCAATGCGGTGCGGCTGAAGGCGCTCGACAAGGGGTTGATCCTGCTGACCTGCGGCGTCTACGGCAATGTCGTTCGTTTCCTTGCCCCGATCACCATCCAGGACAACGTCATGACGGAAGCACTCGACAAGCTGGAAGCCTCGATCAGGGAAGCAAGGGCCTGACATGGTGCGGTTCATGGTTGGATAGAAGCATTCTACCGGCGATATTTTGGAACACGGGCGAGACGAATGCCGAAGGATTTGGCCTAAACCGGTCCGGTCCTTCGGGTTCCTGGTGCGTTCTACCTGGCCATGAAACGCTTTGGTTGTTCAGCCCCGGCATTCGGTAGATTGGTCACCTCGACCAACCGTTCGTTTACCATAGGTGCAGCGAAACCGAACGGGTAACGCATGGTTGTGCCTTGCCCCTTATGCTTGGCTCGATCTTTCAATGTGAAATCGAACTATGTGCGGATTTGCTGGTTATGTCGGCCAGGTGCATGACGCGGACACGCTGCTGAAGCAGATGACCGACGCGATCGCACATCGCGGTCCGGACGCACAGGGCAAGTTCGTGGCATCCGGCGCCGGACTTGGACATGCCCGGCTTTCTATCGTCGGCCTCGACGACGGCCAGCAGCCGATGTCTGACGAAACCGGACAACTGACGATCGCCTTCAACGGTGAAATCTTCAATTACGTCGAATTGCGCGAGGAGCTACGCAGCAGGGGGCGTCGCTTCCGTACGTCGAGCGATACCGAAGTCATCCTGCATCTCTACGACCAGATGGGCGAAGAGTGTTTGTCTCTGCTCAACGGCGACTTCGCCTTCGCCTTATGGGACCAACGACGCCGGCGCATGGTACTCGCCCGCGACAGGATGGGCGTGCGTCCCCTCTTTCACACCAGCAAGGACGGGACGTTCTATTTCGCCTCGGAAATCAAAGCGCTGCTGAAGATTCCGGGTATCTCGGCGAAAATCGATCCTTTGGCGCTCGACCAGATTTTCACGTTGTGGGCGCCCATCGCCCCGCGCACGGCTTTCAGCGATATCCACGAATTGGAACCGGCCAGCGTGATGATCGTCGAGCAAGGCCGGGTGACGGTGAAGCCCTATTGGCAACTCGCTTTTCCGCACCGGGACACGCCGTCGAAGATAGTGAACGAAGTCGAGGTGGCGGAGGAACTGCGCGCGCTTCTGACCGACGCCGTCAGATTGCGCATGCGTGCCGATGTGCCAGTCGGGTCATATCTTTCGGGGGGGCTCGATTCGTCCCTGGTCTCGGCACTCGCCGCTGGCATGGCACCCCAGGGCCTCAAGACGTTCTCCGTGACGTTCGACAGCGCCGAGCATGACGAAAGCGCCTATCAGCATGAGATGGCGTCAGCGCTCGGCACCCAACACCGGGCGATCGCCTGCCGTGAAGGCGATATCGCGCGCGTCTTTCCACAGGTGATCCGTTCCACCGAGAGGCCAATCATCCGCACCGCCCCTGCACCTCTCTACCAACTGTCCGGTCTTGTCCGCGACGCCGGCCTGAAGGTGGTGCTGACCGGCGAAGGGGCCGACGAAGTGTTTGCCGGCTACGATGTGTTCAAGGAGGCGCGCGTGCGCCGCTTCTGCGCGCGACAGCCAACCTCTCGCATCAGGCCGCACCTGTTCCGCAAGCTCTATCCCTACCTGCCCGGCCTGCGGCAGCAATCGGTCGAGTATCTCGCCGCCTTTTTCGGGGCAGGCGATGCCCTGCCGAATGACCCCTTGTTTTCGCACCGGCCACGCTTCAAGACGACGGCCGCGACCAAGATCTTTTTCTCGGGCGAGTTGCGCGAGACGCTGAAGGGTTACGATGCGGCCGATGATCTGGTTAGCCGACTGCCCGATGCATTCAGCCGATGGCACCCTCTCAACCAGGCCCAATATCTGGAGAGCCGTTTCCTGCTGCCGGGCTACATTCTTTCCAGCCAGGGTGATCGCATGGCGATGGCGCACGGCATCGAGGGCCGCTTCCCCTTTCTCGATCATCGGTTGGTCGAATTCGCGGCGCGGCTGCCGCCCGAAATGAAGCTGAAAGGGCTGGTGGAGAAGTACATATTGCGCAAGGCGGCGACAGACCTGCTTCCTCGGAGCATCCGGGAGCGTACCAAGCAGCCCTATCGCGCCCCGGACAGCCAGGCATTTACCGGCAAGGGCGACCTCGATTACGTGCAACAATGCCTGAGCGCGGAAAGCATTGCCGCCGACGGCCTGTTCAACGCCAAGGCTGTGGCGAAACTCCAACAGAAGTGCCGCACGCAACCAGCATCTGGCTTCCGCGACAATGCGGCATTTGTCGGCATTTTATCAACACAGCTTTGGCACAAGAACTTTATCCAACAGGGTAACCGAACAGAGCAGGCAGCCTGAGATAAGAGGGAAGGGAAACGCATGGCCGAAACGACCAAGGACAAGGTTCGCAGCTTCATCATCGAGAATTTTTTGTTCGGCGATACCTCATACGACCTGGCGGAAAACGCCTCACTGATCGAGAACGACATCATCGACTCGACAGCCGTGCTGGAGTTGGTGGCCTTCATCGAAGATAGTTTCGACATCACCATGAGCGATTCCGACATCGTTCCGGCCAATCTGGACTCGGTTGCCCGCATCTCGGCCTTCATCGGCTCCCGAACCGGAACGGTCGCGGCGTAAGCCTGCGTTGGCGAGGCACTTCCGTTGCGTGTCGAGCAATTTCTGACAGCCAACGCTTCGAGCCATCCGGAAAAGACGGCGCTGGTCACCGACCGCAGACGGCTGTCCTACGCGGAACTGGATGACCTCTCCGGCCGTCTTGCCACTGCGCTTGCCAGCAATGGCGTGAAGCGCAACGACCGCGTGCTGATCTTCATGGACAATTGCTGGGAAGCGGCGGTCTCGATCTTCGCCGCTATGAAGGCAGGCGCTACCTTCAGCCCGATCAACGCCTCGACCAAGGCCGACAAACTCGCTTACATCCGTGCGGACTGCGAAGCCGCAGCCATCCTGACACAGGCGAAGCTGATGCCCGTGGTCACCGAGGCAGTTGGCGAAAGTGCCGGTATCTTCCTTGCGTCCACGGCAGGGACTGCTGGAGAGTGTCCGCCCGGCGCAATTTCCTTCACGGATTGCCTGTTGAATGAGGCTCGCCAGGTTGACCATCGCGGCATCGACGTTGATCTCGCCATGCTGATCTACACGTCGGGTTCGACCGGCAGGCCGAAGGGCGTGATGATGTCTCACCGCAACTGCGATGCGGCGTCGGACTCCATCACCACCTATCTGAACAACACGCGTGACGACGTCATTCTCAACGTGCTGCCGCTCGCCTTCGATTACGGCCTTTACCAGTTGCTGATGGCGATAAGGCTGGGCGCCACACTGGTCTTGGAGAAGTCCTTCGCATTTCCGCAAGCGATCTTCGATCGCATCCGGCAAGAAGGTGTGAGCGGCCTGCCGCTGGTGCCGACGATGGCGGCCATGATATTGCAGATGCGGGACCTCAAGCCGGGGTCCCTGCCCAGCCTGCGCTACATCACCAATACCGCGGCTGCCTTGCCGGTTGCCCACATAGAGCGCTTGCGGACGCTTTTCCCCGGCGTCCAACTCTACTCCATGTATGGCTTGACCGAGTGCAAGCGCTGCACCTATCTGCCGCCGGAACAACTGGAGCGGCGGCCGGGATCGGTCGGCGTCGCCATTCCCAACACCGAAGCCTTCGTCGTCGATGAAGACGGCAGCCGTGTTGCGCCCGGTGTCGCAGGGGAACTGGTCATTCGCGGGCCGCATGTGATGCAAGGCTATTGGCGCAACGTTACTGCAACGCAGCAGATGCTGCGCCCCGGCCCCAACCCTTGGGAAAAAGTTCTCTATACAGGCGACCTGTTCAAGGCCGACGAGGACGGCTTCCTCTATTTCGTCGGGCGCAAGGACGACATCATCAAGACGCGAGGGGAAAAGGTCGCGCCGAAGGAAGTGGAGGCCGTGCTCCATAACCATCCCGGCATTGCGGAAGCGGTAGTCGTCGGACTGCCTGACCCTGTGCTCGGGCAAGCGGTCGGAGCCCTTGTCGTAGCCAGCGATCCAACGCTGAGCGAAAAGGACGTCATCCGTCATTGCGCTCGCCATCTTGAGGATTTCATGGTGCCCAAGTCCGTAGAGTTCCGCACGGAACTGCCGAAGACGGACACGGGCAAGATCAGCCGCCGCCTGGCAGCCGAGTCGGTGGAGACCTTAAAATGACGATCTCTCCGCTGCACGACCTGTCGAAGCTGCTGGAGATCGACGCGGAAGCGGAAATCGACCGGATTGCGACTGAATTGCGCGGGCAGTTGCGTCGGATGCGCAAGCGTGGCCTCGTGCTCGGCCTCTCGGGCGGCATCGATTCAAGTGTGTCGCTTGCCTTGGCCGTGCGCGCGGTCGGCGCCAGGAACGTGTTTTGCATCTTCATGCCGGAAGACGATTCCGACCCGGAAAGCCTGCGGCTGGGCCGGCTTGTCGCCGAAGCATTCGGCGTCGAGGCGACCGTCGAGGATATCGGCCCGACCCTCAGCGCCATGGGCTGCTACGAACGCCGCGACGCGTTCATCCGCGAACTCGTGCCGGACTACGGCGTGGGTTGGGCATCCAAGATCGTCATAGCCAACGCCCTCGAAGGCGAGGGCTACAATATCTCATCCCTCGTCGTTCAGGACCCTCATGGGCAACAGACCAGATTGCGAATGCCGCCTGCGGTCTATCTTGGCATTGTCGCCGCCACCAATATGAAGCAGCGTACACGCAAGCAGATCGAATATTTCCACGCCGACCGCCTCAACTTCGCCGTCGTCGGCACGCCCAACAGGCTGGAATACGACCAGGGGTTCTTCGTCAAAAACGGAGATGGTGCAGCCGACGTCAAGCCGATCGCCCACCTCTATAAGACGCAGGTCTATGCGCTGGCCGCACATCTTGGCATTCCTGAGGAAATCAGGCGGCGCCCGCCCACCACCGACACGTACTCTCTCGCCCAGACGCAGGAGGAGTTCTACTTCTCTCTGTCCTATGACCGCATGGACCTGTGCCTCTGCGGCCTCAATAAGGGGATTGCGCCGGAGATCGTCGGGCAGGCCGTGGGGTTGACCGCTGCGCAGGTCGAGCGCGTGTGGGCCGACATTGCCGCCAAACGCAAGGCAACACGCTATCTGCACCTTGGCCCGCAACTGGTTTCGAAGGTCGAGGAAATCAGCGCCTGATCGACCGGCTCAACGTCCGCCCGTCCTCAGTCGAAGCGGCCGCCGATCAGCCTGCTCCACTGCTCGCCTGCCACTCCGTTCAGGAAGGCTTGCGAAGCCGTCATCGCCCGCAGAAGTTCGGTATCGCGTGAATGGACGACGGTGGAGGCAACCGGCACGAAAACAATGCGCCGCCTAAGCATCGCCTCCATAAGTGCGGCCTGCGTGCGGCCACGCAGGCCGCACAGGCCGCGCGCTGCCGCGTGATCGACAAGGCAATCGATGGCATGGCCGGCCTGGCCGGGGCGCGCCAGTACCTGAAGCACGCGGCCGATCCTACCCGGCTTCGCATAGTAGGCGAAGGCACCAACCAAGGCTCCAGAAGGCGAAGTGATCGAAGCAAAAACCAGATCGCCGAGATCCGGCTTCAGCATCGCGTCGGCAAGGATCCAGTCCAACCGGCTTTGTTCCCAATCGGGACGCAGGGCGAACTGGTCGGTCAGCGGCTCAAACAGACCGGCAAATTCTGCGCTGCCGATTTCGACGACCCGAAGCGCCTTTTGCCCGCTGCGGCCTGCTGATACAGCCGCCCAACTCCCTGCACCGGGTCTCACGCGCCGACGCCACAGTCCGTCGATGACGTTGGCCAGCGGAGAAAGCATCTGGGCGATGCCGACGCGGCCTGTTGCAACACCAAGAGTGAACCCGAGAGGCCGGATGACACGCACCCAGTCGAGACTGTACTGAGGCAGCACGACGCCACGCAGGCGCGTCCACAACTGTGTCGCGACGTCGTTGGCCGTCTCGCTGAAGGACAGGTCCTGCGGTCCGTCCAGAAACGACTTCAGCAGCCGCGCGCCAGCCATCGGGTCGTTGTCGCGATCCTCCACCATCAGCGATCCGCAGATCGCCGCACGCAATTTGCGGCCATTGAACGTCATCGGCATGGCATGGACGCCGACGAAGCCGGAAATCCGCCCGGCGTCATCGAGATGCACAAGCGAGGCGATGCCTTCGTCGCAACCCGGCGCTTCCAGATAGAAGCGGCGCATATAGTCGGCGAGCGTATCCGGTGCGGGGGATGATTTTTTGCGCAGCACGCGTTGGAATAGCGCCGCGATGGCTGGAATGTCGGCAGCTTCGATCGGACGAATGCGGCTCAAGCGCTTGCTCCCGCGTTCCGCCTATTGCTCCTGACGATAGCCACACGAGGCTTTCCATCCGCGTCGGCAAAGGACGGCTCACCATAAGCCTTGGTTCGCGCCAGAAGAGCGGCGACCTGCCGCTCCTGCCCCTCTCCGAACTCGAACAACAGCCATCCATCCGGCTTGAGATAGTCAATCGCTTCTCTCACCAGCCGTTGCAAAATGGAGATGCCATAGGGGCCGCCGTCAAACGCCTCGCGGGGCTCGTCGCCCAGCAGATGGGCGCTTTCGTTTTCGAGCCGGGACGACGAAATATAGGGCGGGTTACAGACGACCATGTCGACACGCCCCTCGATCCCCTCATCTTGAAGGGCGGCAAACAGATCGCCTTGCATGACACTGACCCTGTCCGCCAATGAAAGGCGTGCGACGTTGCTGCGGGCCAGCGCAACAGTGCTGTCGGTCAGATCGGCAGCCCATATCTGGACCTTGGGACAATGATGCGCGACGGCAAGCGCCAGATTGCCGGAACCGCAGCACATATCGACAATGACAGGCTCCCCTTCCATGCGGCCAAGGATCGAGATCGCGTTCTTGCCAAGCAATTCGGTTTCCGCGCGCGGAACAAGCACGTCCGGCGCCAACTCAATCTCGACATCCATAAAGCGGCGCAACCGCCGTTGGGTGCGACCAGTATCGTGAGAGGGATCATTGCGCTCAGGCACTGTCGGGCCCCGTGGTCAAAGTCGAATGCCTTTCCGTTCTACCAGCTTGAGGTAAATGGACCCTAACGTGGCCACATGAGTCTATCTGGGCATCACATCAGGCGCCGGCTTCGGAGACATCGGCCCAAAACGAGCCGCCCCGCCATTCGTCTGCAGGGCGGCAAGGGCCGCCATGGAGGGGGTTAGGTGCGAACGAAGCCTTCGCTGGCGGTGAGCAGGTTGCGCGTATAATCCCTGGTCACGCGGCGCGCGGCCAGAGCTGACGCGTCGAGGCTTTCGAGGCCTTCGCCGTTCTGCATCACCATCAGCCGGTCGCACATATGGGTGACGATGGCGAGGTCGTGGCTGACCATCAGGAAGGTGAGGTTGCGGTCGCGGCGCACCTGTTCCAACAGGTTGAGCACTTCCGCCTGCACCGAGGCGTCGAGCGCCGAAGTCGGCTCATCGAGCAGCAGGATCGAAGGTTCGAGGATGAGCGCACGCGCTATCGCCACGCGCTGGCGTTGGCCGCCGGAAAGCTGGTGCGAGTAGCGGAAGCGAAAACCTGAACCGAGGCCGACTTCGTCCAACGCTCGACGGATGCGCTGCTCGCCATCGGAGAAGTTGTGAATGGCCAGCGGCTCCTGCAGCAGGCGATCAACCGTCTGGCGCGGATGCAGCGAGCCGTACGGATCCTGGAACACCATTTGCACCTGGCGGTAGAACGCCTTGTCTCGGCGCCGGCCAAGTATCTGGCCATCGAGGGAAATACTGCCGGAAGCCACAGGGACAAGGCCGGCGACGGACCGCAGCAACGTCGATTTTCCGGACCCGGACTCTCCAACCAACCCGAAGGATTCGCCGCGCTGCACCTCTAGGCTGACATCTTTCAACGCCCGGAACCGGTCGAACACCACATTCAATCGGTCAATCGTCAGCGCAGGCGTCATGCAGCCCACTCCGGCTTGCGCTCCAGCACCGGCAGCGGATGGCGGTCGTCGCCGATCCTGGGCATGCAGTTGAGCAGGCCGCGCGTGTAGGGGTGCTGGGCGTTGGAGAGTTCCGACGCCTTTAACTGCTCCACCACTTTGCCCGCATACATGACGATAACGCGGTCACAGAAGGACGAGACCAGCCGCAGATCGTGCGAGATGAAGATCAGGCCCATGCCGCGCTCGCTGACCAGTTTGTCGAGGATGGCAAGCACGTCGAGTTGCACTGTGACGTCGAGCGCCGAGGTTGGCTCGTCGGCGATCATCAGTTCCGGGCCCGCAATGAGCATCATGGCGATCATGGCGCGCTGGCCCATGCCACCCGACACTTCGTGCGGATGCAGATCGAAGACGCGCTTCGGATCGCGGATCTGCACCGCCTCCAGCATGGCCAGCGTCCGTTCGCGTGCCTCGGCCCTGCCGACCTTCTCATGGGTGCGCAGCGTCTCGACGATCTGGCGGCCGATGGTCATCACCGGATCGAGCGAATACTTTGGGTCTTGCAGGATCATGGCGATGCGTTTTCCACGCAGCGCTCGGCGCTCGGCAGCCGAGGCAGTCAGCAGGTCGATGCCGTCGAAGGACAGTTTCTTGGCGCTGACCTTGGCCTGCGGCGGCGTCAATTGCATGATGGCGCGGCCGGTTTGCGATTTGCCGGAACCGGATTCGCCGACGATGCCGAGCCTCTCACGGCCGAGCGAGAACGAAACGCCACGTACCGCCTCGATAGCGCCGGTGCGGGTCGGAAAGGTGACGCGCAGGTCTTCGACCTGGAGAAGGTTGCCGCTCATTGGTCACCGCTGCGGGGATCGAGCGCGTCGCGCAAACCGTCACCGAGGAGATTGAAACCGAGGCTGACGATCAGGATGGCGAAGCCCGGCGCGCCGGCGACCCACCATTGGTCGAGCACGAACCGGCGGCCCGACGCGATCATCGCGCCCCATTCCGGCAGCGGCGGCTGCGCGCCGAGACCAAGGAAGCCGAGGCCGGCGGCGGTCAGGATGATGCCAGCCATGTCGAGCGTGACCCGCACGATCAGCGAGGAGATGCACAGCGGCATGATGTGGCGCAGCACGATGCGGAACGGCGACGCTCCCATCAGTTGCACCGCCTTGATGTAGTCCGAATTGCGCACCGTGAGCGTTTCGGCGCGCGCGATGCGCGCATAGGGAGGCCATGAGGTGATGGCAATGGCGATGACCGCGTTTTCGATGCCGGGTCCTAACGCCGCGACGAAAGCCAGTGCCAGGATCAGTTTAGGAAAGGCGAGGAAGATGTCGGTGATGCGCATCAGCACTGTATCGAGCCAACCGCCGGCATAGCCGGCGACCGTGCCGACCAGCAGGCCGATGGGCGCGGCGATGATCGCGACCAGCACCACGACATAGAGCGTCCAGCGCGAGCCATAAAGGATGCGGGAATAGATATCGCGGCCGAGATCGTCAGTGCCGAACCAGTGTTTTGCGCCCGGCGGCAGCAGCCGCGAGCCGGCGAGATCGCCGATGGTCGCGGGATAGGGCGCCAGCACGCCGGCAAGTGTCGCCACTACGATCAGCCCGATGATGATGGCAAGACCGACAAGCGCCAGCCGATTGGCTGAAAAGCGCAGCCACGCGACATAGGCACGCCCGAGCCGCGCCTGCAAGCGCGATGCCGGCTGTTCGCTCAACAGCCATTCGCGTCGGGTCTGCTCGGGCATGATCCGGGTCGCCACACTCATGCGCTTTTCGTCCTCGGGTCGAGAACCTGATAGAGCAGGTCGGACAGCAGGTTGATGGCGATGAACACAGATCCGATGATGATGGTGCCGCCAAGCACCGCGTTCATGTCGGCGTTCTGCAGCGAATTGGTGATGTAGAGGCCGATGCCCGGCCAGGCGAACACCGTTTCCGTCAGCACCGAGCCTTCGAGCAGGCCGGCATAGGACAGCGCGATGACGGTGATCAGCGGCACGGCAGCATTACGCAGCGCATGCGCCCAGATGATGCGCGTTTCCGACAGGCCCTTGGCGCGCGCCGCCACGATATATTCCTGCGCCAGTTCGTTCAGCATGAAGGAGCGCGTCATGCGGCTGATATAGGCCAACGAGAAATAGCCGAGCAGCGCCGCAGGCAGGATGATGTGACGTAAGGCGTCGCGAAATACGTCCCACTGGCCCTGCCATGCGGCGTCCAGAAGGTAGAAGCCGGTGATCGGCGTGAACGTGTACTGATAGACAATGTCGAGGCGGCCGGGAAAGGCCACCCATTGCAGCTTTGCGTAAAACAGCACCAACCCCAGAAGGCCGAGCCAGAAGATCGGTACGGAATAGCCGACCAGGCCGATGACGCGAACGATCTGGTCGATGAAGCTACCGCGCTTGACGGCGGCCAACACACCGAGCGGCACGCCGATCAGCGTGCCTATAAGCGTTCCAACCGTGGCCAGTTCTATGGTCGCCGGGAAGACCCGTCTTATGTCGACCATCACCGGGTTGGTGGTCAGCACGGAGGTGCCGAAATTGCCGCTCAGGGCATTCTTCACGTAGATGTAGAATTGCTCGATCAGCGGCAGGTCCAGCCCCATTTCACGCCGTGTGCGCTCGACGACGTCGGCGCGCGCGCGGTCGCCCAGCACCGCCAGCACCGGGTCGATGGGGATGACGCGCCCGATGAAGAATGTCACCGCCAGGAGGCCGAGATAGGTGGTGATGGCGATCAGCAGGAAACGGCCGATCGCCATCGCAATACCAGCGGCGCGGGCGCTGCCGCCCGGCGCCGCAGTATGGGAATCAACCGCGCTCACGCGCCGCGTCCCTGAAAACTATTCCTTCGAGATAGTGCCGACGAAGTTGGTGTCGAAGCTCGGGCCGAGCTTGAAGCCCTTGAGGTTGCTGCGGATCGCGGCGTTCTCGATCTGCTGGAAGATGATGACGAACGGGCTGGTTTCGAGCCCTTCCTTCTCCAGCTTCTTGTACATGTCGGCGCGCTTTGCCGCGTCCTTTTCAAGCAAGGCGGCTTCCGTCTCCTTGGTCATTTCCGGAATGTCCCAGGCATTGCGCCACGCCAGTGTCGCCACCTTGCCGGTGTCGGCGTTGTCTGGATTCGAGGCGAAGGTCTGGGCATTGGAGTTCGGATCGAAATAATCCTGTCCCCACTGACCGATATAGATGTCGTGGTTGCGGGCGCGGTATTTGGTCAGCGTCTGCTTGCCGTCGCCGGGAATGATCTCGATCTTGATACCGGCCTGACCAGCCGTTTGCTGGAAGGATTCGGCAATGCCGGTCACCGGTTGGCTGCTGCGCACGTCCATGGTGACGGAAAAACCGTCCTTCAGCCCCGCCTTTTCCAGCAGTTCCTTGGCCTTGGCGACGTCGAGCTTGAACGGGTTCTCGTCCAGTTCGCCAAGCACGCCCTTGGGCAGGAAGGTCTGGTGGATCTCGCCGATGCCCTTGATCAGCGTCGAGCCAATGGCCTCGTAGTCGACCAGATATTTGAACGCCTGCCGGACCTCGGGCTTGGCGAGCTTTTCGTTCTTCTGGTTGAGGCTGATGTAATAGACCGTCCCCTTCGGTGCGCTCGTGGTGACGATGTCGGCGTTTTTGGCGATGGCTTCCAGATCGTTCGGCTCGAGGTTGCGGGCGACATCGATGTCGCCTGCCTCCAGCGCCAGGCGCTGGCCGGAGCTTTCCTTCATGTGGCGGTAGATGACACGGGCCAGCTTGCCCTTTTCGCCGTGGTAATTTTCGTTGCGGTCGAGCACGACCGCCTCGTTGGCGCGCCATTCGCGCAGCGCGTAGATACCGGAACCGGCCGAATTGGTCTTCAGCCATTCATTGCCGAAGTCGTTGTCGAATTTGTAATCATCGCTTGGCGTCATCGCCTTGAGGTGCTCCGATACCAGCTTCTTGTCGACCACAGAGCCGACCGTCGCCGACAGGCAGTTCAAAACGAAGCTCGGCGCATAGGCCTTGTCGACGGTGAAGACGAAAGTGCTGTCATCGGCAGCCTTGGCTTTTTCCGTGATATTGTCGGCGGTCAGACCGAACTGGGTCAGGATGAATGCCGGTCCCTTGTCGAGCTTGACGACGCGCTCGAACGACCAGGCGACGTCGGCGGCGGTCAGCGGATTGCCGGAGGCGAATTTCAGGCCCGGCTTCAGCTTGAACGTGTAGGTCAGGCCGTCGTCGGAGACGGTCCAGCTTTCGGCAAGATCGCCTTTCACCTTGGAGGTGTCGGCCAGGTCGAGCCGGACCAGAAGGTCATAGGTATTGCCGGTCACCTCGGCCGTCGAAATCTCGAAGGCCTCGGCCGGGTCCATCGAGATGATGTCGTCGATGGCAAACCCTTCGACCAGCGTATCGGCGGGCGTGACCGCGTAGGCCGGCAATGCTGCGACCAGAACCGCCGACATGGCAGCACCCGCCATCCACAGACGAGAGCGAAGAGCGATCTTTTCCATCATCATGTTCATGTTCCCTGTTGTTGTTGGCCTGAAGTGCCGGTTCCGGCAGATGGCGTCGGGGTGCCGCATCGCCCTGATGTGCGCCCCCATTTAGCTCAACCATATCCGTCAGTTTTCCACCCGGCAACGGGGTTTTTGCGAATGGCATTCGACTGGGTTCAGATCGCTTTCGATCCGACATCGGTCAAGCGATTCGCCGCTGCCTTGGCCATCGCCTCGGGCAGGCCCAGACCCCATTGCGACTTGCAATAGGCGCGGAAATCGAAGCAAGGCAGGCCAGGACAAACCTCGAACTCGATCAGATGCACGGTGTTGTCGTCTACTACGCGCAGGTCGAGCGAGAACACGTCCCGCAGGCCGAGGCCGCGGATCATGCTGGCCGCCAGTTCCCGTATCTTCCGGTCGGCTTCCGGCCACGTGTCCAAAACGGCGGCGAGTTCGGGTTCGGCATAGGTGCCTCGCATCTTGGCGGCTTCACCCGTCTCGCCGTAAAGGGCAAGACTGTCGCTCATCGTCTGGAAATCCGATCCGGAGTCGACAAATGAGATGCCTAGTGCCTCCGATCCGTCCTGACGGTTCACACCAAGGAAACTTGCCCTGACGTTACGGCCGGGCACGTAAGGCTGAACGAGCGCGTCATCACGATAGGCGCTGAAAATGCGCCGGCTAAGCTCGAGCGCAGCGCCGAGGTCGTGACAATGCGAATCCGGCCAAATGCCGATCTTCGCGCCCAATCGGTTCGGCTTGACGAACCAGCCCCGGCTCGAGGCCGGCGGACCTACGAGCCATTCGCCGTTGCGGGCAAGCCCTGCCGCAGGCACAGGCAGCCCCAGCGCGCCTAGCACGGCGCCGGACCGGAACTTGTCCTGGCACAGCGCGAACAGGGAATCGTCGGCCCCCATGACCGACAAGCCGTTGAGCCGCGCCAAAGCCGGCGCGGCGCCGCCGCGGAAATAAGCGATGCCGTCTGTCAGCGTCCAGACCAAAGTCCGTTGCCGTTCCTGACCGGCCAAGGCGGCTGGAGCTTGATCCAGTTCGACCTGGTGAAAGGCAAGTCCATGCGCTTCGCAGGCTTGCGACAGAGCGTCAAACTCGGCGGCCAGATCGGTCGATTGCGCCAGATAGGACGAGATTTCCGCTGCGTGCTCTCTGTCAAACCCCTCGGCCAGCAAGCGCTTCAGGCAAATAGCCTCCGGTTCATGGACCAGCAAGAGGGTGGAGACTGGCATGGCAAGGCATCCTGTAAGGCGCTTCGATTTTGCCGCGCAGTTTGGCATCCGCAATGACGCATGTTTGCGCGGAAACCGACATCGCCTCGACGCCGGATCGACAATGCTGGAGCAGCGAACCGAAAAGTGGAATCCGATTGTCGGAGAACAGGACTGACCTAGGACCGATCGACATTCAGGGTTTGAGGCGTGGTATAAGCAAAAATCGTCCAGTTCAAGGAGCGAAGCCGAAGGCGGAGTCGACCTCCGTCAAGGCTTCGCGACGCAGAATTGGGCGATTTTGGCCATATCCCTGCGGGACGCGGCGGGTTTCAACCCTGCATGCGTCGAAAATGCTCGCCGGTGGTCAACACCGCCTTGCGTTTTCTCCTTGTCAGGACCAAAATCCGGCTCGCGCCACGCCCGAAACCTGAATGTCGATTGGTCCTAGATTCCCGCAGCGCGCAGCGCACCGCGGAACTGGTCTCGCAGATAGCCCAGCGTCGCATCGGCGTCGACCGGCTTCCCGAACAGGAAACCTTGCCCGCCGCCGCATCCGAATTCCACGAGACGGTCCGCCTGGGCTTCTTCCTCGATACCTTCTGCCACAACATCCATGCCGAGCCCCTGGCACATCGCCAGAATGGCTCGGATGATGTGTTCGGATGGGCGGTCCTGTAGGATCGAGGAGACAAAGGCACGATCGATCTTCAGCTTGTCGAAGTGAAATTCGCGCAGCCGCCCCAGTGACGACTGGCCAGTTCCGAAATCGTCGAGCGCGACGCGGATGCCGACGCGACGCAGGTCCTCGACGATCTTCTCGGCTGATGCCGGATCGTTCATCAGGCCGGTTTCGGTAATCTCGATTTCCAGCCTGCGCGGGTCGAAACCGGTCCGATCCAGGATAGACAAGATGTGCAGGCCGGTATTCTGGTCCACCAGTTGCGACGGTGACAGGTTGAACGACAAAAACAGGTCCTTCGGCCAGTTTCTGGCCGCCTCGGTAGCCTTGCGCAGCACCAGTTGCGACAATGGCCCGATGATGCCGCGCTCCTCGGCGATGGGGATGAAGACGACCGGGGAAACCGGCCCGAGATCGCGGTCGGTCCAGCGCGCCAGCGTTTCAAAGCCGATCGTGCGGCGCGTATTGAGATCGACGATGGGTTGGAAATGCGGCTCCACTTCGCCTGCTGAAACCGCACGCCGCAAGGCCTGCTCGATACGGGTTACGCGCTTGGCCGCTTCTTCCATCTCGCGCGTATAGACGACGACCTGCCCGCGCCCCGAACGCTTGGCGTGGTAAAGTGCCGTCTCCGCCTTGTTGATGAGGATCTCCGTGGTTTCATCCCCGGAATAGAACAGCGAACAGCCGGTCGAAGCCGAAAGCCGCGCGGTGCGTTCACCGACATCATAAGGGGCGGACAGAATTTCAATCAACATGCGCGCGCGTTCGGCGGCGGCCTCTTCGCTGAAGACCATCGGGTAGAGAAAGGCGAACTCGTCGGCACCGATGCGGCACACGGTCGAATAGCTGTCCATCGAGGCGCGCAGGCGCATGGCGACCTGGGCAAGGATGTCGTCGCCGGCCCTGTGGCCGAACAGATCGTTGATCGGTTTGAAGCCGTCGAGGTCGAGTATGCCGATGGCAAACGGCGCCGGATCGTCGGCCCGGTCGCTGATCAACCGGTCCACCTTGTCGAAAAAGCGGCGATGGTTGCCGAGCCCGGTCAACGCATCGGTAAAAGCCAGGTCGCTGCCGTCCCTGCTTATTTGCCCGGTGCTAAACGGCGTTTGCATCGGTTTTCCTGTTCTCACGCAAAGTATGGTGCGACAGTGGCATCAAACCCTTTAGGAAACGTATCGTCGGAGGATCTTTTTGCGAGCGCAGCGTTTGAGAGCCTACGGGCGTTTCCGTTGATCCGGTTCCGCCGCGTTTGGCTTAGGCAATTGCATTGGCAGGGTGCGGCAAGTCTCGTATATGACACGCGTCGTGACTTCGGAGAGCCTTTGCAATGCCGCTCAAGATCGCCGTCCAGATGGACCATATCTCCACCGTGTCGATTGTCGGCGATACCAGCTTCGCACTTGCCCTGGAGGCGCAGCGTCGGGGCCACGCCCTCTATCATTACACGCCTGACCGGCTCTCTCTGATGAACGGCAAGGTATTTGCCCGCATCGAGGAGATGACCGTACGCGATGAGAAGGGCAACCATTTCTCTCTTGGCGAGCCGGTGCGCACCGATCTTTCGGAGATGGACGTGATCCTGCTCAGACAGGACCCTCCCTTCGACATGAACTACATCACCACCACGCACATCCTGGAGCGTATCCACCCGAAAACGCTGGTGGTCAACGACCCGGCCTGGGTGCGCAACAGCCCTGAAAAGATCTTCGTCACCGAGTTTGCGGATCTGATGCCGGAAACCTTGATCACCAAGGACCCGCAGGAAGTGGCCGCCTTCCGCAAGGAGTTCGGCGATATCATCGTCAAGCCGCTCTACGGCAATGGTGGTGCCGGCATCTTCCATCTGCATGAAGCCGACCGCAATCTCGCTTCCCTTCTTGAGATGTTCTCGCAACTGTTTCGCGAACCGTTCATCGTCCAGCGCTACCTCAAGGAAGTGCGCTCTGGCGACAAGCGCATCATCCTGATCGACGGCGAACCGGTCGGTGCGGTCAACCGCGTGCCGGCAGAATCGGAATCACGTTCCAACATGCATGTAGGCGGCCGCGCAGAGAAGGCGGATCTGACCAAGCGCGAACGCGAGATTTGCGCGGCAATCGGCCCGTCGCTGAAAGAGCGTGGCTTCATTCTGGTCGGCATCGACGTGATCGGCGACTACATGACCGAGATCAACGTCACCTCACCGACGGGCATACGCGAGATTCAGCGCTTCGGCGGTGCAGATATCACCGCCTTGTTCTGGGACGCAGTCGAGGAAAAGCGCCGATAGGCAGCCGTTCAAGGCTCGCATTTGTTCTACTCTTGCAACTTCGCACAACCGGATTGCAGCCTGTGCTTTAGATCGTTCTCTAAATGTTCTTGATTTGATCGTCCGGCTGTGGTTACGTCCCAACGGGGTCGTCGAGGGAGCCCGCGAACAGGCGGGCAAGGGGACGTTCCCCATCCGGGGGCGGAATGGTTTCGCGCGTTCGTACAGTGGCTTTTCAGGGCATCGAGGCCGTGCCCGTCGACGTCCAGGTCATGGTGGCGCCCGGCAAGGTGGGTATGTCGATCGTCGGCCTGCCGGACAAGGCCGTGGCCGAGAGCCGGGAGCGCGTGCAAGCTGCCCTTCATGCTTCCGGTCTGTCGATGCCCGCCAAGAAGGTCACCATCAACTTGGCGCCGGCTGATTTGCCGAAGGAAGGCAGCCATTACGACCTGCCGATCGCACTTGGGCTGATGGCGGCGCTGGGCGCCATTCCCGGCGACATGCTGGCTGCCTATGTCGTGTTGGGCGAGTTGTCGCTGGACGGCACCATAGCCGCGGTCGCTGGCGCACTGCCGGCGGCTATTGGCGCCAATGCGGACGGCAAGGGACTGATTTGCCCATATGGTTGCGGCCCGGAGGCCGCATGGGCGGGTAGCGACATCGACATCCTCGCACCACGCAGCCTGATCGCGATCGCCAACCATTTTCGCGGTTCGCAGGTTCTGTCGCGGCCTCAGGCCGGCATTCGCGCCGCCCCCAACGATCTGCCGGACCTGGCTGACATCAAGGGGCAGGAAAGCGCCAAGCGGGCGATCGAGGTCGCGGCTGCTGGAGGGCATAACCTGCTGATGATTGGCCCGCCGGGGTCCGGAAAATCGATGCTGGCGCAGCGGCTGCCGTCGATATTGCCGCCTCTGGTGCCGAAAGAACTGCTGGAAGTGTCGATGATCGCCTCGGTTGCCGGAGAACTGGCCGAAGGCAAGTTGACGGACAGGAGGCCGTTTCGTTCGCCGCACCACTCGGCATCGATGGCGGCCATGGTCGGTGGCGGGTTGAGAGCACGTCCTGGTGAAGTGTCTCTCGCGCATCACGGTGTCTTGTTCCTCGACGAATTTCCGGAATTCTCGCCGCAGACACTCGATGCGTTGCGCCAACCGCTCGAAACCGGTGAGTGCATGATCGCGCGGGCCAATCACCGCGTCACATATCCGGCGCGTATCCAACTTGTCGCAGCGATGAACCCGTGCCGGTGCGGCATGGCCGGCGAGCCGGGTTACCGATGCGCACGTGGCGAGCGCTGCCGCACAGAATATCAGGCGCGCATTTCCGGGCCATTGCTCGACCGCATCGATCTCCGGATCGAGGTCCCGGCAGTCTCCGCCGCTGACCTCATCCGTCCAGGAAAGGCCGAAACCAGTGCAGCCGTGGGCCAGCGCGTGGCCGTGGCCCGGGCCTTGCAACGCGAACGGTTCGAGCGCCTGGGGGTTGGCGGTGCTTCCACCAATGCACACTGCCCGCCCGCATTGATCGAGGAGATCGCGATGCCTGATGCGGCCGGCTTGGCGCTGTTGCGCGATGCCAGCGAAAAGCTCGGCTTCTCGGCGCGCGCCTATCATCGCGTGCTGAAGGTTGGCCGGACCCTCGCCGATCTCGATGGCAGCGAAACGGTCGGCCGCATTCATCTGGCGGAAGCCATTTCGTACCGCATGACCAATGAGCGAATGGCTCAAGCCGCTTGAAGGTTTGATTCTTCCGGCATTTGGAGACGGACGCCGAGTCGCCCAAACATTGGCGCACCGCGGACAGATTATGGCTTCATACGGGTTCGGTTTCCTGAAGCCGGACAGGAACGCAAGATCGCGGTGTCCCATACCGCTTTTTGCGCGTCCAACTTTCCGGCAACCGAGGGTAGTCTTCTCCTCTCTGCTGGTATTGCTCTTTCAGAGCGTCGAATATCCTTAAAGCCGGATTCCAATTTCCGGTCCGTTTCCCTAAGCACGTCGCGATCTTTCAGATTTACTGGCCGCGCTTTAAGTGTTTGTTTTTAATGCATGTCGTTGCCTGAAACCGGCCCGCTTTCGGGCGACATGCACTAGGCGGGATAGCAACCGCGTTGGATGGCGAGCCTGCGAACCAGCGATAATACGGTATCGATGGCCGGTGTCAGCTGGCCGGTGAGCCGACCAAGTTCCTGTACGGCGGTCACCAGCGCATCGATCTCCATTGGCCGGCCGCGCTCAAGGTCCTGCAGCATTGAGGTCTTGTGAGCACCGACATCGCCCGCCCCCTTGATGCGGCGGTCGACGCCGATGGGGAACTTCACGCCGAGGCTTTCGCCGATCGATTGCGCCTCCAGCATCATGGTGCGCGCCAATAGCCGCGTTCCTTCGTCGGCGACGATCTCGGCAAGCGTGCTGCCAGTCAGCGCCGAGATCGGGTTGAAGCACAGATTGCCCCATAGCTTGACCCAGATCTCGCTGCGGATGTCCTCACGCACCGGCGCCTGAAGCCCGGCTGCAATCATTTCCGCGGCAAGGTGCGTCACCCGCTCGCTTTTGTCACCGGATGGCTCCCCCAACGAAAAGCGATTGCCGTCGACATGCCGCACCACGCCCGGTGAATCGACTTCGACGGCCGGATAAACGACCGCACCTATCGCCCGGTTGGGACCGATCCGGTCCCAGATTGTCCCTCCCGGATCGACAGCCGCGACGCGCGCACCTTCCAACGGCCCGCCGATCTTGTGGAAATACCACCAAGGCACGCCGTTCTGCATGGTGACCACTGCGGTCTGCTCGCCGATAAGCGGGGCAATCTGGTCGAGCGCACCGCCAAGCGAATGCGCCTTCAGCGCCAGCACGACATAGTCCTGAACCCCAAGTTCGCGCGCGTCCGCTGCCGCTCTCACCTGAAGCACGCGTTCTTGCCCACTTTCTATTAGGCGCAGCCCCGTGTCACGCATGGCCGCAAGGTGTGCGCCGCGCGCCACGATCGACAGGTCGGCCCTATCTGCGGCGGCGAGTTTCGCCGCAACATAGCCGCCAATCGCTCCCGCACCGAAGACCGCAATGCGCATCAGCCAAGGCCGAGTTTGGCTGCAAGACCTATGCGTTGCAACTTACCAGTAGCGCCTTTCGGAATTTCCTCCAGAATCACGATTCGCCGCGGCACCTTGAAATCGGCCAGCCGGCCGGACGCGAAATCACGGATTTCGCTCTCGTTGGCGGTGCTACCGTCGCGCAGCACGATCGCCGCCGCGACCTCTTCGCCGAGCTTGTCATGCGGCATGGCAAAGGTCACCACCTGGGCGACGGCGGGATGATCCATCAAGACCTCATCGACCTCAAGCGGTGAGATCTTCTCGCCACCGCGATTGATGATCTCCTTGAGCCGCCCGGTCACACGCAAATAGCGGTCCTGATCAAGCACGCCCTGGTCGCCTGTATGGAACCAGCCATGCGCGAAGGCAGTCTCGTTGGCGCCCGGGTTCTTTTCGTAGCCGGCGGTGACATTGGGGCCGCGAATGACCACTTCGCCGATTTCGCCCGGCCCCAGAAGCCGCCCGTCCACCGCCATGACTGCAATTTCCGGACCTGCTGCCGGACCGACGCTACCAGGCTTGCGCATACCCGGCGGCAATTGGTTAGACGCCATCTGGTGGGCCGCTTCGGTCATGCCATAGGCCTCGACCACCGGACAGCGGAAGGTGGTTTCCAGTTCGGCCATGACCTGCGCCGGCAGCGAGGCGGAAGACGAGCGGATGAAGCGCAATTGTGAGGCGGCCACCGCTTCGGCATTGCGCGCCGCCCGGGCCAGAATCGCCTGATGCATGGTCGGCACAGCCGTATACCAGCTCGGCTGCGCCTCGTTCAGCCAATGGAAGAATTTCAGTGCATTGAATCCCGGCGTGCAAAAAACGCTGGCGCCGGCGGCAAGCGAAGACAGCACCGCCGCGACCAGTCCGTGGATGTGGAACAAGGGCATGATGTTGAGGCAACGGTCAGTCGCGCTTAGCCTCAGTGTCGCGCCGATATGCGCGGCTGAAGCGGCGAGATTGGCATGGCGCAGAGGCACCAGCTTCGGCCGTGAAGTGGTTCCCGATGTGTGCAGCAAAAGGGCTGCATCATCGGCCTTGGCGAGGTCGGGCGGGGCAGCTGGCCCAACCGCATCGCCCTCGATCCGGAAGCTGCCTGCCGGTTGGTCACGCAGCGCGACAAGCCGAAGAATGCCGATCCCCAGCCGCTCGGCAACGGTAACGGCAGGACCGGTTTCTTCCTCGGCGACAAGGATGGCCTTGGCGCCGATATCGGTCAGGTAAAAATCCAGTTCGTCCGCACGATAGGCGGGATTGAGCGGCGCGGTCGTGGCGGCGGCGGCAACGCTGAGAAAGGCCGTCGCCATTTCGGGTCCGTTCGGCAGCACGATAGCGACACGATCGCCGCGCCCGACGCCGCGCGCGTGCAACTGATCGGCAACGTCCGACATCAATTGGCGCAGCCCGCCATGTGTCAGCGTCGCCCGGTCAGGTGCCGACACGGCAGGCGCATCATGTTGCCCCCGTGCCAGCCGCTGGATGATCGATCCTGCCTCAGACAACGCGAACCTCGATATCTCCGACGCCGTCAACATGACCACGCAGCACGTCGCCGCGCTTGACTGGCCCGACGCCCGACGGCGTTCCCGAAAGGATGACATCGCCCGGCATCAGAGTAAACAGGCCCGACAGATAGCTGATCATCTCCGGCACCTTCCAGATCATCTGGTTGAGATCGCCGGTCTGCTTGCGCTCGCCATTCACGTCGAGCCAGACCGCGCCATGCTCCGGGTGGCCGATCTTCTCCACCGGCACCAGTGCGCCGCATGGTGCGGATGCCTCGAAGGCCTTACCGACCTCCCACGGGCGGCCCATCTCCTTGGCCTGGCCTTGCAAATCGCGCCGCGTCATGTCGAGGGACACGCCATAGCCATAGACACAGTCGAGCGCCTTTTCCAACGGGATGTCCTTGCCGCCGCTTTTCAGCGCCACCATCATCTCGATCTCGTGATGGACGTCGCTGGAGGCCGGCGGATAGGGAAACTTTCCGCTGACGTCGAGATTGTCGGGGTTTTTCTGGAAGAAGAACGGCGGTTCCTTGTTGGGATCGTGCCCCATTTCCACGGCATGGGCCGCATAGTTGCGCCCGACGCAAT
Source organism: Mesorhizobium sp. Root157 (assembly GCF_001427385.1). Classification (GTDB taxonomy): domain Bacteria; phylum Pseudomonadota; class Alphaproteobacteria; order Rhizobiales; family Rhizobiaceae; genus Mesorhizobium. The sequence goes on along the minus strand of NZ_LMGJ01000033.1, from coordinate 166,551 downwards.
AGACGCGATGCACGGGAAACAGGCGGTCGGAGCCGACCACGGGCAATGTCGCGATTGCCGTTGGTTCGATGATGTAGTTGGAGGCCGCACCCTGGATGTTCATTACCTTACTCCTGCATAGAATTCGACTTTCGCCTCGGCCCACTCGATCAGTGCAGAAACCACGAGTGCGAAGGCAAACAGAATGATGGTCAGCGCCCAGAACTGGGGCATGCGGAAATTACGCGAGAAGGTCTCGAACAGCGCCCCGTAGCCGACGATGGCGACCAGCAACTGGCCGATGACCACACCTTTGACGCCCCTTATCAGGCCAAGCCGGATGCCGGCGAGGATTTCGGGCAGCGCCGCCCAGACGATGATCTTGCTGTAGAGCGCCGGCCGCGAGGCGCCGTAGGAACGCGCCATCTCGATGAGCGAGGGGGAGATGTGGCGAACACCGGCGCGCGTATCGAGTACGATGATCCAGATCGCAAACAGGAAAACGGCAGCGATGATGGTGTTTTCGCCGAAGCCGAACAGGATCATCAGCACCGGCACGATGGCAGAAAGCGGCGCGCTGGAGAAGATGTTGACCCACATGCCGAGCAGATCGTCGGCGATCTTGACCCGGCCCATCAGCATGCCGAGCGGAATGCCTACGACAACCGACAACACCATGCCGATGAAAAAGGCCCGCAGCGTTGTCACGGTCGCACTCTGCCAGGAAGGAAGCTGCACCAGATCGACGGCAGCAACCAGCACGTCGCTGAATGGCGGCAGGATGAACATCAGGTCCATCCGGCCAACGATTTCCCACAGAATGCACCAGACGAGCAGCGAGGCCATCATCGGCACGCGGTAGCCAAAAAGGGTCATCGCGGGCTACTCCACATATTGCTTCAGCCCTTGCCAGATTTCCTGAACCGTATCGAGATAGTGCTTGTCGCGATGGATACGATCGGGATCGCCGGACCGGTCGATTTCCGGTTCGATGATCCGCGACACTCGCCCCGGCCGTGGCGAAAGCAGCACGATGCGGTCGGAAATATAGACGGCCTCCTCGATCGAGTGGGTGACGAAGATAAAGGTCTTGTTCTGGTTGGTGCGCAGCCGGATCAGGTCTTCCTGGAATTTGCGTCGGTTCTGTTCGTCCACCGCCGAAAACGGCTCGTCGAGCAGAAGCACGTCGGCATCGACGCACAGCGCCCTTGCCAACCCGACCCGCTGGCGCATGCCGCCCGACAATTCGTGCGGATATTTGTCCTCGAAGCCGGCAAGCCCGACATCGACGACATAACGGCGGGCGATCGCCTCGCGTTCCTCTTTCGCCGTACCGCGCAGTTCCAGCCCGAAAGCCACATTGCGCAGAACGGTCGCCCAGGGCAGCAAGGCAAAATCCTGGAAAACGAAGGCGCGTTCAGGACCCGGCGCGCTTACTTTTTTTCCATTTACCGCAACAGTGCCGCGATCGGCTCCGATCAGACCGGCGATGATCTTGAGCAGCGTTGTCTTGCCACATCCGCTCGGTCCAAGCAGGCTGGTCAGCTTGCCGCGCGGAAAATCCAGATCGACGTCTCGCAGCGCCTCGACGCCGCTATAGGTCTTGGAGATGCCACGCACTTCGACGATGGCGTCTGATACAACATTGGTCGGAACGGCGTCATTTCTAACAATGGCGGCATGCATCTTCAGCCTCCCCTTTTTTCCGGCCTGAAGACACGGATTTCGATCCACTGCAAAGCCACCAGCGTCACGGTCGAAAGGGCTATGACCGAAGCGATCGTGGCATACATCCCGGCATAGTTGGCACGGGAACGCGCGAAGGTGATGAGGTCGCCGATGCCCGTCGGCGTAATCAGCAGTTCGGCCAGGACGACGCCGACGAAACCGGCGGCGACACCGAGGCGCAACCCGGCGAAGATCACCGGGCTGGCGTCCGGCAGGACGATCTTGGTCACTTCCTGCCATCTCGTGCCCATGAAGGACCGGTTCATGACCAATAGCGATTCATTGACATTGCGGACGGCCTTGTAGGTATTGAGGACGATCACCGGCAGGGCCAGGATGATCACGGCGAGCGTCTTGGCGGTCATCCCGATGCCGTAGATGAAGGTGACCAGCGGAATGAAGGCAGCGACCGGGGCAGCCTGCAATACGATGAAGACCGGAATGAGCAGCCATTCCCCCGGACGCGACAAGCCGCACAGCGTGCCGACGCCGACCCCGGCGAATGTCGCCAGGATGACGCCAAGGATGAGCGGCTGCAGGGTCGAGATATAAGCCGTGGGCAGGCTGCCATCCGCGATCATGCGGACGAAGGCGACCATCGTGTCGGAGAAGGTTGGAAAGGCGAAGCTCACCGGAATGAGCCCCGCAACCTGCCAGATCGCTGCAAACAGCGCGATCGAAACCAACCGCAAGACGATCGGTCGCTCGATCAGCCTTCCTGCCTGCACGCCCCGCGAAGGCGAGGCGAGGCTGGCGGCCCCGCCCACTCCCGATCCTGAAGACATCGGGCCTTCGCCTATTTCTTGCCGAGCGTGGCCAGCACGCGGTCGATTGAGCTGGTATCCCAGAAGTCTTCCGTCTTGAGCGAAGCCGGGTCGCCTTCAATCTGGCCGGCGGCGCTAAAGAAGGCAAAATCGTCGGCCGCAGCTTCTGCGCCACCACCATTCAGTGCAAGACTGCCGGCTTCTGCCGTCTCCTTGTAATAGGCAGCGATTTCCGCATCGGCGTCCGCTCCAAGATCCGGCAGAAGCTTGTATTTGTTGCGCAGTTCGACCGCCGCATTCGGATTTTCGGTGATTTCGCGTCCAGTCTTCATCAATTCCTCGACCAGGATATCGACGTCGGCCGCATTGTTCTTCAGATAATCCGCAGTAGCAAAGACCGCCTCGTCGGTGGCGCTGACATTTTCGACTGGAAGCACGGTGAATTTTCCAGGAGCTTCCGTCTCCAGTGCCCGACGGTTGGCCGCATCCACAATGGAGGCCTTGATCGTGCCCTGGAGCAGCGCGTTGCGCCGGACTTCCGAACCGGGCACGTAGCTGACCTTGCCGAACGAGATGCCGTTGTTCTTTGCCATCAGCATCATCACCGCTTCGGTGCCGGACCCGCGCGCCTGTACGGCGATCTCCTGGCCGTCGAGATCCTTCCACGTCTTGTAGACCTCCGCGTTGACCACCGGGAAGAAGCGCTGCGTCGAGATTTGCGCAAACATGCGGATCGGCACCCCAGCCTTCTGGATCAGCGTATAGGGTGCGCCGATGCCGACATCGGCCTGCCCGCCGACGATTGCCTGGGCGGCCAGGTCCTCGTCATTGAGGATGATCAGCTCAACGCCGACGCCGCGCTCCTTGGCGCGTTCGATCGCAGCCAGCGTCTGGATGGATTCGATCCCCGGAAGGTCGCCGAATGCGATCTTCATTTCGCCGGCACTTGCTGCCGGAAGGGTCATTGTGCTCCCAAGCGCGGCGGCGAATGCCGCAGCCAGGACGGTACGTCTGGAAAGTTCGATCATGTCACTTCCTCCCATAACCAATTTTCTGATTGGTTTAACTCTACGGCAGAATTGGTCAATAACCGTCAGGTGTCAACCAAAAACTTCAGCCACCAAACCCTTGTTTGCCGTACAGTTGACCGTTTTGGGCATTCGCATTATTACCAATGCTCAGCGATGGATTCACGATTGGTCGAACCAATGGACAAAATTGGAAATGGCGGCCATGCGGCATTGGTGCAGCTTCAGGCTTTTCTTACGCAGATAGATCTGCCGAGCGACGGCAGATTGCCGCCGGAGCGTGAGCTTTGCGAGAGCCTCGGCGTTTCCCGCGGCGACTTGCGCAAGGCGCTCGATGTTCTGGAGAAGGACGGCCACATCTGGCGGCATGTCGGCAAGGGCACCTTCGTGGGAAGCGGGCCGGTCGAGGAGACCATCGGCATCTCCGAGATTGCCGGGCGAACCAATCCGACCGATGTGATGCGCGCACGTTTGATCATCGAGCCGGAAATCGCCCGCGAAGCAGCGCTTCACGCCACGCTTGCCGATATTGCCGCGATGCGCCAGTCGCTCGTTCAGACGCGCGAGGCCGCAACCTGGCGCCAGTATGAGAACATCGACAACCTGTTGCACCGGCAGATCGCTCAAGCCAGCAGCAACAACGTGCTGCTTGGCCTGTTCGACGTACTGAACGCAATCCGCCGCACCGTGGTTTGGGGACGCCTGCGTTCAGAGGGCGCGCGTCCTCCAGAAGACCACCACAGCTTTGCAGATCATGACAGGATCGTCGAAGCGATTGCCGTGCGCGATCTCAGCGGGGCCGCTGCGGCGATGCGACAGCATCTGCAGCAGGTCGAGCAGCGGCTCCTTTCGGTAAGGCAGGCGGCTGAGTAGGAATTATGGTCGGCCTAGACGTGAGGGCGCGTCGCCTTGCCTGGATAGCTATAGGGTTTTGACCGCCTCACGCCACGCCTGTGCGTAGCGGCTCCATCCATAGGGCGGATTCGCTCGCTCGGCTTGGCCGACCGGCGGTAATCGGGGCGCACTCGCCAATAGTGCCGCGCCAATGCTCGTGCCGGTAGCTTGTCCGCTTTGAGGCAGAACTGGCCGCTCCGTTGCCGCCTGCAACATGTCGCAGTAGTGCTGGTTCGCGGCAAACGGGCCTTCAATGACGGTGCTGCCGTCGCCGCCTATCAGATCGAGGCAAGTGGCGGTCATCATGGCGAGGTAGAAAGCAATCGCAACATTGCGTTCGCCGGGCGAAGGCCTATCGGTCCAGTGCGCGGTCGCCGTTGGAAATGGCCCGGAACCCTGCTGCACCGAAGGCAGGAGCATGATCTTGCGATCGAGCACCGATGCCAGATCCTCGTCACTTGACGTCGAACTCACGCCGCCGGACAGCACCTCGAATTCGCGCCCGCCCATGAATCTGGCGGAAGGAACCGGATCGCCGAATGCGTTGACATTGACTAGCGTATCGCGGGCCGGTTCGAGGGCTGTTTTTCGGCCGCCGATCGCCATGGAGACAACCCAGGTGCCCGTCGAGACGACCGAAAATGGGGCCTGCCTTGCCAACAGGTGCGGCAGCAGCGAAGCGTTGGAATCGTGAATGCCGCATTGGACCGGTGTCGATGGACCGATCCCCGTGCTCAGGGCGAGTTCGGGCAGGATACTGCCCAGTGGCGCACGCGCGGCCTTCAGCGGAGGGAACAGCCGACGCCACGCCATGTGATCGACGAGTGTGGAGAAATCTCCACGATAGGGGTTCCATAGATCGGTGTGGCAGCCCAGCGAGGTCACCTCGCTGGCCGCGATACCCGTCAACCGCCAACTCCAGTATTGCGGATAGGTCAGGATTTTCGCGACGCGGGCAAACGCCTCGGGATAAGTTTCGCTCTGCCAGAAAAGCTGCGCTCCAAGATTGAGGCCGAACGGTAGAGCTGGTGAGCCGGTTTCCTCGAATTCTGGCCGCACGGCGTCATAGCGTTCGCGCAGCATGTCGGGGCCGCTATCCTCATAGTCCAGCACCGGCATCGCCAGCGCCCGGTCGGCGCCAAGCAAGACAGCCGTTGCGCCGTGCGTTGTCACGGAAATGGCATCGACCCTTTGTTCGCGCCCCAGCGCGGCAAGGCTTTCAAGGATGAAATTCCAGATCGCTTCGACATCGTGATGGCGATAAGGCCCATCGGGCAAAGGGCGATTGACGGTCTTTCTGACCTCTGTCTCCGATAGCGTCTCAAGGTCGACCATCGCCACTTTGGCGTTGGTCTTGCCGATGTCGATGACGGCGACGTGGCGGATATCGGCCATCGTCATTCCATTTGAAAAACGGTTTCGAGCGGCACCACCACCGGTTCGTTGTCCGGTCTGGTTTCCATCAAGTCCGCCATGTAAGCCCACCAACGCTGCATCACCGGGTGGCGGGGCAGGTCGGTCATGCCGTGATTGTCGGCGCGCCACAAGACGCCGAACAGGCAGTTGGTCGCTTCATCGAGATGAATGGAGTAGTCGGAAACGCCGGCATCTTTGAGCAACGTCACAAGCTCGTGCCAGATTTCATCGTGGCGCCGCTTGTATTCGGCTTTCATGCCGGGGTTGAGCCGCATGCGGAAGGCATATTTGTCTGGCATCAGGCCAACTTCTCCCGGCGCAGGCGCCGCCAGACGATTGGCAGCGCGATCACCACGATGAGCAGCAGGCCGACGAAGATCGACATGACGATGCCCGGCACATTGAGCAGGCCGAGGCCGAAGGTGACCAGCCCCATGATGAAGGCGGCTATCACCACGCCCGGAATGCTGCCCGCGCCGCCGAGGATATTGACGCCACCCAGCACCACCATGGTGATGATCTCAAGCTCATAGCCCTGCGCAATCGAGGGCCGAGTCGAGCCCAGCCGCGATGTGATGAGGATCGCCGCGACGCCCGACATAAGCCCGGTCAGGCAAAACAGGATGAACTTGGTGCGCCCGACGCGCACGCCGGAAAATTGCGCTGCGACCGGATTGTTGCCGATGGCGAAGATGCGCCGCCCGAAACTCGTGCGATGCAGCAAGGCCCAATAGATGGCTGCGGCGACGAGAAACAACGTGACCTCGAATGAAACCACCCACCAGACATAGCCCTGCCCGAAGAAGGCGAAGCTGGACGGGTATCCCTTATAGGCCTGGTCGCCGAGGATGATGAAGGCAATGCCTCGATAAAGCGTCATCGTGCCGATTGTCACCACGATGGACGGCAGGCCAAGGCGCGTTACCAGAAGCCCGTTGAAGGCGCCGCAGGCAAGACCGACTGCAATGCCGATCAAGACCAATCCAGGCGTGCCGACGCCCACTTGCACGGCCATGCCCATCAAAGTGGACGCCAGTGCAATGATTGCCGCGACAGATAGGTCGATCTCACCGGCGATGATCAGCAATGCCATCGCGAGCGCGACAATGGCCTTTTCAGTGAAGTTGAATGTCAGGTCCGACAACGACCATGGATCGAGAAAGTAGGGCGACGCCAGGCTGTTGGCGATGAATATCGCGACAGCTACCACCACCAGCAGCGCCTCCCAGGAAAACACGGCCGATTTGAGCGGCTTGTCGAGCCTGTCGGGTATGCGACGTGGGGTTGGCGTATCGCTCATCGCGCTTCTGCCTTCTTGAGGATGATGCGGCCCTGGCGGCGTTCGCCGCGCGCATTGAGCACGACAGCGAGGATGATTGCCGAACCTGAGATCGCCATCTGCCAGAATGGCGAGATGTTGATGACCGGCAGCGCGTTGGAGATTATGCCGAGAAACAACGCCCCGAGCACAGCCCCGCCGACCGAGCCAATACCGCCAGCGATCGACACGCCACCGATCACACAGGCTGCGATGATGTTGAGTTCGTAGCCGTTTGCGACCTCGACCGAGGCGATGACGTAGCGTGAAATCCACAAATAGCCGCATAGGCCGGAAATCATGCCGGAAATGCAGAACGCCACGAACTGCGTGCGGCCGACATTTATGCCGGCATAAACGGCTGCCGTCGGATTGACTCCGGCAGCGTAGATCGAGCGCCCAAGCGCCGTGCGCGTCATCAGCACGAAGAACAGCGCGATGACACCGATGGCGACCCAGGATAGCACTGGAATGCCCGCCACAACGGCTCGCTGGAATCCGATGAAGGCCGGGCTCATCTGGTCGGCATTGACCCATGCGCCGCCTGACAAGACAAAGGTCGCGCCGCGATAGATGGTGAGCGTGCCAAGCGTAACCACGATCGACGGGATGTCGAGACGCCAGACCAACAGCCCGTTGATGGCGCCCAAAACCAGCCCGACCGCCAGCGCAATGACAATCAGCAACGGGATCGGAATGCCCGGATAGGCGGCGTTGAGCATTGCCACGACCATGCCGGTAAAGCACAGGTTCGCGGCCATCGACAGATCGATGCCGCGCGTCAGGATCACCACCATCTGGCCGAGCGCCAGGATCATCAGGATCGACGTGTCGTTGAAGACCTGGGCGAGATTGTCCGGTCGCGCGAAGGCCGGGAAGCGGGTGGAGATGAGCCCGACCACAACGGCAATCGCCAAGAGCAGCCAGGCTTCGCGATATTTGAAGAGGTTCTTCATGCGGCGATCCCCGCGGCTGCCCGCACCAGCGTCTCGGCGTCAAGCTCCTTGTTGTCGTAAACAGCTGCGATCCGCCCTTCGCGCATGACCACGACTCGATCCGACATGCCGAGGATTTCGGGCAGTTCGGAAGACACCATGATGACCGAAAGCCCCTCAGTGACCAGTTCGCCCATGAAGCCGTGCACGGCAGCCTTGGAGCCGATGTCGATGCCCTTGGTGGGTTCGTCGAGAATGATGACTTTTGGTTGCGTGGCCAGCCACTTGGCGATGACAACCTTCTGCTGGTTGCCGCCGGAGAGCGTGCCGACATCCTGGCTGAGCGAGGAGGCGCGCAGGTCGAGCCGCTGCGTGTAGGTGCGGGCCAATGTGAACTCTTCGGCCAGTCGCAACAAGCCGGACTTGCCTGTGCGCTTCAGCGAAGGCAAGGAGACGTTCTGGAAAATCGGCAGGCCGATGACCACACCTTGCTTGCCGCGTTCCTCCGGCACGTAGACGATACCCGCCTCGATGGCATCGGCTGCCGATCTCGGTGCGATCTCTGCGCCTTCAAGAGAAATCGTGCCGCGGCTAGTGCGGGTAATGCCGGTGATTGCCTGCATGACTTCGCTTCGTCCTGCGCCGACAAGCCCGTAGAAGCCGAGGACCTCGCCCTTGTGCAGCTTGAAGCCGATATCGTCGAATTCAGTCGGGTGAGACAAGCCCTCGATGGCCAGCACCGGCTCGCCGATGGAGACGGTGCGCTGCGGGAAGATATGGTCGATGGAGCGTCCGACCATCGCCTTGACGAGTTCGTTCTGGTTGGTCTCGCTGAGCAGGCCCTCGCCAACCTTCTCGCCGTCACGGAAAACGGTATAGCGGTCCGCGATGCGGAAAATCTCATCGAACTTGTGGCTGATGAACAGGATCGCCTTGCCTTGGCTCTTGAGAAATTCGATCAGCAGGAAAAGCTCCTCGATCTCCTTCATCGAAAGTGCGGCTGTCGGCTCGTCCATGGTCACGATCTGGGCATCGATCGACATGGCGCGCGCAACGGCGACCAGATGCTTGTTGGCGATGCCGAGATCCTTGAGGCGGGAATCGGGATCGATATGCCCAGCCTGCATGGTGGTCAGCACTTCGTGCGCATTGGCCCGCATCATGGCCCAGTCGATAAATCCGAGACGGGTGCGCGGAGCGTGCCCGAGGAAAATGTTCTCCGCCACCGACAGATCGTCGAACAGGACAGTTTCCTGGTGGATCGCGGTGATGCCATGGGCGAAGGCCGCATGCGCGCTCGGCAGCGTAACCGGCTTGCCGTCCACGGCGATGGTGCCGCTGTCCGGCTGGTAGATGCCGGTCATAATCTTGACCAGCGTCGATTTGCCGGCACCGTTTTCGCCGACCAGCGCCGTCACCTCGCCCGGATAGAGCGACAGACCGACATCGTGGAGCGCGCGCACGCCTGGAAAGCTCTTGCTGATGCCGGAGAGCGTCAGGCGCGCCGTCGAAGCCAGCGGCCGCTCATTTGCTCCGTTGCGCCGGGCTGTCGTGTCCATATCCGTATCAAGCCCTGAATGTCTTTGGTCCTGAACGCCTTGGTCGAAAGGGGCGGCCGAGTGCGACCCGGCCGCCCGCCAGACTTGCCCGATCAGTAGATCTTCGAGAACTCTTCGATGTTCGACTTGTCGAACTGGAAGGGCGGCGCCATCGCAGCCGAGTTGGTGTCGTCGAGCGTAACCGTGCCGACGCGGCCGATCGACAGCGTGGCACCGGGCTTTGCCTCTTCCTTCTTCACGGCGAGGTCGTGCGCCAGATAGATCGCCGAGTAGCCGAGGTCGATCGGATTCCACAGCGCAACTGCCTGGCTGGCGCCATTGTCGATAAACTTCTTGAATTCCGAAGGTAGCGCCAGGCCGGTCACGTTGACCTTGCCGATCAGCCCCTCGTCGGTCACCACCTGGGCGGCCGCAACGACACCGACGGTGGTCGGTGCAATGATCGCCTTCAGGTTCGGATAGGACTTCAGCAGGCCTTTGGCCTCGTCGGTGCTCTTGGCAGAATCGTCATCGCCATACACGGTGGCGACGAGATTGATCTTCGGGAATTTCTCCGGCAGCACCTTTTTTGCCGCATCGATCCAGGCGTTCTGGTTGGTCGCCGTCGAGGCGGCCGACAGGATGGCGACGTCGCCACCCTCAGGCAGGTAGTCTGCGGCGAGCTTGATGATGGTTTCACCGATCAAGTTGGTGTCGGACGGATTGAGGTGAAGTTGCCGGCCTTCCGGCGCCACACCGGAATCCCACGAGATCACCGTGATGCCGCGTTCCATCGCCTTCTTCAGCGCAGGCACCAGTGCATCGGCATCATTGGCCGAGATGGCAATGGCGTTGACCTTTTGAGCGATCAGCGCGTTGACCACCTCGATCTGGGCCTCGGCGGTCGCCTTGGTGGGGCCAGTGTAGATCAATTCCACGTCGCCCAGTTCCTTGGCCGCTTCCTCGGCACCCTTGTTGGCGGCGTCGAAGAAGCCGTTGCCCAGCGACTTCACCACCAGCGCGATCTTGACGTTGTCTGCATAGGCCGCGTTCACGACCATGGCGGCCGAGAACGCTGCCGTCACCAGCAGTTTTTTCCAGATGCTCATCGAAATACCTCCCTTGAGCGTTGCATTCTCATCAGCACTGCGGCGCCTGGTTCAGGCCTGCAGCGAAGATTCTTGCGGTTTGGCCGCCACCTTGGCGACGATCAGCGTGACGCCGGCGGTCTCCAGCATCTTGGCCTCCCGGTCCTCGATGCCTTCGTCGGTGATCACGGTGGCGATGCGCGACAGGCCGCACAAGATCAGGCTCGAACGCTGGCGGAACTTCGAGGAGTCGACGAGCACGACCAGTTCGTCCGCTTGGTCGATCAGTTTCTGCTCGGCCTGGATCAGCAGCGGGTCGCCTTCCATCAGCCCGAGCGGTCCCAGCCCTTGCGCGCCCATGAACATGCGCCGTGCATAGAAATTACGGGTCACGTCGTTCTCGAACGGCGACAGGATAATGTTCTGCTCGCGATAGATGGTGCCGCCGGACAGCATCACCGTGTTCTTGGAATGCTTGAGCAGATGCTCGGCGATAGGAAACGAATTGGTGAAGATCGGCATGCGCCGATTGGTGAGGAAATGCACCATCTGGAAGGTGGTGGTGCCGCCATTGATGATGATCGGCTCGCCATCCCTGCAAAGTTCAACCGCCTCGCGGGCAATCGCCCGCTTTTGCACGGCATTGATGGTTTCATTGACGGAGAACGGGCGCCCGGCCAGACCGACGAACGCCGGAGGAGAAATAGCCTCGGCACCGCCTCGCACCCGGCGTAGCCGCTTTTGCACGTGCAGCGCGGCAATATCGCGCCGGATCGTCGCCTCCGAAGCATCGGTCAGATCGACCAATTCCTGCACCGTCACGACAGGTTTTTCCTGGACGGCGGACAGAATGATCCTGTGGCGTTCTTTCTCGTGCATGGTTCCTCCCTGCTTCTCATCTACGCACGCATTTCGCGCAACGTCAATCATTTCCAATCAAATAATTCCATTGTGCAGCGCAATATGATTGTATTTGATTGTTTTTGATTGACGTGCGCAAACGATCGTGGAAGTTTGCGACTAATATTGCGCAGCGATCTGCGCGCCTTTGGGAGGATTTGCATCATGCTCGACAAGCGCACCGGCTCGCGCCTCGCAAATCTGTGGGATGACACCAAAGCGGCTGCAATGAACGAGGCGGAGCAACTCGTTTACCGTTCCAATATCCTCGGCTCCGACAAGCGCGTCACCAACTATGGCGGCGGCAACACCTCGTCGAAGATAGCGCAGGCGGACCCGCTGACCGGCGAGCAGGTCGAGGTTCTTTGGGTCAAGGGTTCGGGTGGCGATAGCGCCTCCATCAAGCTCGATGGCTTCGCCACGCTCTACATGGACAAGCTGCGCGCATTGAAAGGTCTTTATCGCGGCCTTGCGCATGAAGACGAGATGGTCGGCTTCCTGCCGCACTGCACCTTCAACCTCAATCCGCGCGCGGCGTCCATCGACACGCCGTTGCACGCTTACGTGCCGCACGCTTATGTCGACCACATGCACCCGGACGCCATCATTGCAATTGCTGCAGCCAAGGATTCCAGGGCGCTGACCGAAGAGATTTTCGGCGGCGAAATCGGCTGGCTGCCGTGGAAAAGGCCCGGCTTCGAACTCGGGCTGTGGCTGGAAAAATTCTGCCTTGAAAACCCTGCCGCCAAGGGCGTGATCCTCGAAAGTCACGGGCTGTTCACGTGGGGCGACACCCCGAAGGCCTGCTACGAAACGACCATTGCGGTTATCAACCAGGCTATCGACTGGTTCGAGCGCAGGAGCGAGGGAAAACCAGCTTTCGGCGGCGCAGTCGTCAAATCGCTCGACGCAGGCCAGCGCCGCACTATCGCAGCCAGGCTGATGCCGGCGATCCGCGGCCTCATATCCGAGAAATCCCACAAGGTTGGGCATTTCGACGATTCCGATACCGTACTGGAGTTCGTCAATTCAGCGAACCTGCACGAACTGGCGGCGCTTGGGACTTCGTGCCCCGACCATTTCCTGCGCACCAAGATCAGGCCTCTGGTTATCGAATTCGATCCGGCAAAACCGGACACGGATGCGGTAGTAGTGCGACTCGCTGACGACATAACCGCCTATCGGGCCGGCTATCAGGCCTACTACAAGCGTTGCAAACACACTGACTCTCCCGCCATGCGCGACCCCAACGCCGTGGTCTACCTGATGCCCGGCGTCGGCATGTTCACCTTTGCCAACGACAAGGCAACGGCACGCATTTCCGGTGAATTCTACGTCAACGCCATCAACGTCATGCGCGGTGCTTCGAGCGTCTCGACCTATGTTGGCCTGCCCGAGCAGGAGGCCTTCGACATCGAATACTGGCTTCTCGAAGAAGCCAAGCTCCAGCGCATGCCCAAGCCGAAGGCCTTGGCCGGCCAGATCGCACTGGTCACCGGCGGTGCGGGCGGCATCGGCAGGGCGACCGCCGCGCGCCTGTTGCGCGAAGGCGCCTGCGTTGTGCTTGCCGACATCGACGAAACGGCCCTTGCCAAGGCGCATGAGGAACTTGCCGCCTTGCACGGCAAGGACTTCGTGCGCCCTGTTCGCCTTGACGTCACGGCGGAAGAGCAGGTTGCTGTCGGGTTCACCGAAACGGCGGTGGAGTTCGGCGGCGTCGATATCCTGGTGTCGAATGCCGGCCTTGCATCGTCCGCGCCGGTGGAAGAAACGACGCTCGCTCTGTGGAACCGGAACATGGACATTCTGGCGACCGGCTATTTCCTGGTCAGTCGGGAAGCCTTCAAATTGTTCCGGGTTCAGAAACTCGGTGGCAACGTGGTCTTCGTCGCGTCGAAGAACGGGCTTGCGGCATCGCCCAATGCCTCAGCCTATTGCACTGCCAAGGCCGCCGAAATCCACCTTGCGCGATGCCTGGCGCTCGAAGGCGCGGAAGCACAGATCAGGGTCAACGTCGTCAACCCGGACGCTGTGTTGCGCGGCTCCAAGATATGGACCGGCGAGTGGAAAGAGCAGCGAGCAGCAGCCTACAAGATGTCCACCGACGACCTCGAGGAGCATTATCGTTCGCGATCCATGCTGAAGCGCTCGGTCTATCCCGAAGATATTGCCGAAGCCGTCTATTTTCTCGCATCGGACATGTCCGCCAAATCAACCGGCAACATCATCAACGTCGATGCCGGCAACGCGCAGAGCTTTACGCGCTAGGGCGTGACCCTAGAACAAACTGACGGGAGGAAGGCAGATGGGCGAACAGATCATCCCGGCCAATGTCGTTGAAAAAGACAATGCTGCGCGCGAGGCGGATCTGCGCTGTGACTACGAAACCCTTGGCGAGCGGCTGGACCGGCGCGGCATTGCCATCGACGCCATTTGCGACAAGGTCGCGGCTTTCCACGTCGCCATCCCATCCTGGGGCGTCGGCACCGGCGGTACGCGCTTTGCCCGCTTTCCTGGTCCGGGAGAGCCGCGCGACATCTTCGACAAGATCGAAGACTGCGCAGTCATTCAGCAACTCACCCAGGCGACGCCCAGCGTGTCGCTGCATATTCCGTGGGATAAGGCGGACCCGAAACGGCTGAAGCAGGCCGCCTCACGTTTTGGCCTCGGCTTCGACGCGATGAATTCCAACACCTTTTCCGACGCCGTTGACCAAAAGCGATCCTACAAGTTCGGCTCGCTCAGCCACGCCGATGCCGGCACGCGCCGACAGGCCGTCGACCACAATCTCGAATGCATCGAAATCGGCCGCGAGATCGGCTCCAAGGCCCTCACCGTATGGATCGGCGATGGCTCGAACTTCCCCGGACAGGTCAATTTCGCACGCGCCTTCGAGCGTTACCTCGAAGCGATGCGCGACATCTATCGTGGGCTTCCTGACGACTGGAGGCTGTTCACCGAGCACAAGATGTATGAGCCGGCCTTCTATTCCACCGTGGTTCAGGACTGGGGCACCAACTACATCATTGCCCGCGAGCTGGGCGAAAAGGCGTTCTGCCTCGTCGATCTCGGCCACCATGCGCCCAACGTCAACATCGAGATGATCGTGTCGCGGCTGATCCAGTTCGGCAAGCTTGGCGGATTCCACTTCAACGATTCGAAATATGGCGACGACGATCTCGACGCCGGTTCGATCGATCCCTACCGCCTGTTCCTGGTCTTCAACGAACTCGTCGATGCCGAGATCAATGGCGCCAAGGGCTTCAATCCAGCCCATATGCTCGACCAGAGCCATAACGTCACCGATCCTATCGAAAGCCTCATGCTGTCGGCGGTCGAAGTGCAGCGTGCCTATGCCCAAGCCCTGCTGGTCGATCGCAAAGCCCTCGAAGGTTTCCAGGATAGCAATGACGCCCTGATGGCGACCCAGACGTTGAAAGTCGCCTACCGCACCGATGTCGAGCCGATCCTTGCCATGGCGCGCCTGCGCGCTGGTGGGGTAATCGACCCGGTCTCCGCCTACCGTGCCGCAGACTATCGCGCCAAGGTGGCGGACGAGCGCCCTGCGGTCTCTGGTAGCAGCGGCGGGATCGTCTAAGGCTCAGCCTGCCCAAGCGGACGACCCAAACCGTGCCGGACACGCTTTCCAAGCGGTTGGTCCCGACTTGACGCTTTATGTGGACCAGTTCTCGGCCGTGCAGGCCGGCGCTGGCCTGAAATCCCTATGAGATTCCTATTTCTTTCCGCTCCGGTTCCTCTCGAACCTTTATGCGGTTCCGCCCCATATTCACGTCAGATTTCGATCTGTCGGCATGACGTCCGAATGGGATGCGGTTGCGTCCTGGCACGCAGGAAAACGCGGCGTTCCGGTCGAGAGAAAGAAGTGGAGCCACAGCCATGGATGTCGTCGTTCTTGGTATAGCCGCCGCGTTTTTCGCGCTGTCATTTGTCTACATCCGGGCCTGCGACATTCTTTAGAACACAGGAGAAGAACGATGCTTTTTGAATACGCTCTTGGCGGTGTCGTTGCTGTCTTTCTGCTCCTCTACCTGACCTACGCTCTCGTTCGTCCCGAACACTTCTGATCGCAGAAGCCCGCAGCTCGGAAAGCTCAGCCAATGACCCTTAACGGATGGATACAGATCCTCGTCTTCTGCGGGATCATCATTCTCCTCGTGAGGCCGCTTGGCGGCTACATGACGCGCGTCTTCAACGGCGAACGCACCTTGCTGTCGCCGATCTTTGCTCCAATCGAGCGCGGCCTTTACCGCATCGCCGGCACGAGCGAGACGGAGGAGCAGCATTGGACCGTCTACACGGCGGCGCTGCTGTTCTTCAGCCTTGCCGGGGTGGTGCTCTTGTATTTCCTCCAGCGCTTGCAGGGAATCTTGCCGCTCAATCCTGCAGGTGTGGGCGCCGTGCCGCCGGAGTTGGCGTTCAACACCGCTGTAAGCTTCGTCACCAACACCAACTGGCAATCCTACGGCGGCGAAAGCACCATGTTGTATCTGACCCAGATGGCCGGATTGACGGTGCAGAACTTCGTCTCAGCCGCATCGGGCATCGGGATAGCCGTGGCGTTGATCCGGGCGTTTTCCCGCAAGTCGGTCAACACCCTCGGCAACTTCTGGGTCGACCTGACCCGCACGGTCTTCTACATCCTGCTACCTGTCTGCGTTGTCGGCACAATCGTCCTTGTCTGGCAGGGCGTGCCTCAAAACCTCAATCCCTATCGCGTCGCAACGACGCTCGAAGGGGCGCAGCAGACCATCGCCCAGGGGCCGGTCGCCGCGCAGATGATGATCAAGCATCTCGGCACCAATGGCGGCGGCTTCTTCAATGCCAATGCGGCTCACCCGTTCGAGAACCCTACGGCGCTGACCAATCTCATCCACATGGTCTCGATCTTCGCCATCGGCGCCGCACTGACCAATGTATTCGGCCGAATGGTCGGCAATCAGCGCCAAGGCTGGGCGATCTTTGCTGCAATGGGCATCCTGTTCGTCGTTGGCGTCGCGGTCTGTTATTGGGCGGAAGCAGCCGGCAATCCGCTTGTCCATGCGCTCGGTATCGAAGGCGGCAACATGGAGGGCAAGGAAACCCGCTTCGGCATTGCCCTTTCTGCACTCTTCGCCGTCATCACGACGGCGGCATCCTGCGGCGCGGTCAATGCGATGCACGACAGCTTCATGGCGCTCGGCGGCATGGTTCCGCTGGTCAACATGATGCTGGGCGAGATCGTCATCGGCGGCGTCGGCGCGGGCCTCTACGGGATGCTGCTGTTCGTGGTCGTTTCGATCTTCGTCGCCGGACTGATGGTGGGGCGCACGCCGGAATATCTCGGCAAGAAGATCGAGGCAAAGGAAGTCAAGATGGCGATGCTCGCCCTCTTGATCCTGCCGCTCTCCATGCTCGGCTTCACCGCGTTTGCCGTCGTGCTTCCCACGGGCGTGGCGTCGATGGCCAATCCCGGTCCTCACGGCTTTTCCGAAGCGCTCTACGCTTACGTCTCGGCGACGGCCAACAATGGCTCGGCCTTTGCCGGCCTGTCGGCGAACACGCCCTGGTACAACATCACCTTGGGTATAGCGATGCTGGTCGGACGCTTCCTGATGATCGTTCCGATCATGGCGATGGCCGGCTCCCTTGTCACGAAGAAAGCGGCACCGGAATCGGCCGGCACGTTTCCGACGCACGGCCCCCTGTTCGTCGGCCTTTTGCTCGGCGTCATCGTGATCGTGGGTGGACTGGAATATTTCCCGGCTCTCGCGCTCGGACCCATCGTCGAACATCTGGCGATGGTTCAAGGCCAGACCTTCTGACACAGAAAATCAAAGCTGGAGTCTCCCATGAGCCAGTTGCAATCCACGAGCATTCTCGACGCTCGCATCCTCGTGCCCGCGGTCGGCGACGCCTTCCGCAAGCTCGATCCACGTAGCCTTGCCAAGAACCCGGTGATGTTCGTTGTCGCCGTTGTCTCGGCTCTGACCACCGTTTTGCTCATCAAGGACCTGGCGAGCGGAGCTGAGAACCTCGGCTTTTCGTTGCAGATCGTGATCTGGCTCTGGTTCACGGTGTTGTTCGCCAATTTCGCCGAAGCCGTTGCCGAAGGCCGGGGTAAGGCGCAGGCAGATTCGCTCAGGCGCACCCGCGCCGAAACCCAGGCCAAGTTGCTCAGTGGTGACGATCGTGCGGACTACAGATCGGTGCCGGGCAATAGCCTGAAGGTCGGCGATGTCGTCCTAGTCGAAGCAGGCGACGTCATCCCCTCGGACGGCGAGGTCATCGAGGGTATCGCGTCCGTGAACGAGGCGGCGATTACGGGCGAATCCGCGCCGGTCATCCGCGAATCGGGCGGCGATCGGTCGGCCGTCACCGGCGGCACGCAGGTTCTCTCCGACTGGATACGGGTCCGCATCACGGCGGCGACGGGATCGACCTTCATCGACCGCATGATCGCGCTCGTCGAAGGAGCGGAGCGCCAGAAAACGCCGAACGAGATCGCGTTGAACATACTGCTGGCCGGCATGACGCTGATCTTCGTGTTCGCCGTGGTATCTATTCCGAGCTTCGCGACCTATGCCGGCGGCTACATTCCCGTCATCGTGCTCGTCGCGCTGTTCGTGACCCTGATTCCGACCACCATCGGCGCGTTGCTGTCGGCTATCGGCATCGCCGGCATGGATCGGCTGGTGCGCTTCAACGTGCTTGCTATGTCTGGCCGCGCCGTCGAAGCCGCCGGTGACGTCGATACCTTGCTGCTCGACAAGACCGGCACGATTACGCTGGGCAACCGCCAGGCGACCGAGTTGCGGCCCGTGCGCGGTGTTACCGAGCAGCAATTGGCGGACGCTGCACAACTGGCGTCTCTCGCAGACGAAACGCCGGAGGGCCGCTCCATCGTGGTACTTGCCAAGGAGAAATACGGCATCCGCGCCCGTGACATGGTGAGCCTGCACGCTGCATTCGTTCCGTTCACGGCTCAAAGCCGCATGAGCGGCGTGGATTTCGATGGCTCCAGCATTCGCAAGGGCGCCGTCGATGCAGTGCTCAAGCATGTCGACCTGGCGACGACGGCAGCCGCAAGCACGCGCGCCAGCGGCGAAACCGCACGCGAGATCCAGTCGATCGCCGACGAGATCGCGAAGTCCGGCGGCACGCCGCTTGCCGTGGTCAAGGATGGCAGGCTGCTCGGCGTCGTCCACCTGAAGGATATCGTCAAGGGAGGGATCAGGGAGCGTTTCTCGGAATTGCGCCGCATGGGCATCCGCACCGTGATGATCACCGGCGACAACCCGATGACGGCGGCCGCGATTGCCGCCGAGGCGGGTGTCGACGATTTCCTCGCGCAGGCCACACCCGAGAACAAGCTGTCGCTTATCCGCGAGGAACAGGCCAAGGGCAAACTGGTGGCGATGTGCGGTGACGGCACCAACGATGCGCCGGCGCTCGCCCAGGCCGACGTCGGCGTGGCCATGAACACCGGCACGGTGGCGGCCCGCGAGGCCGGCAACATGATCGACCTCGATTCCGACCCGACCAAGCTCATCGAGATCGTCGAAATCGGCAAGCAACTCCTGATGACGCGGGGCGCACTGACGACCTTCTCCATCGCCAACGACGTCGCCAAATATTTCGCCATCATCCCGGCGATGTTCTTGGCCTTCTACCCGCAACTCGGGGCGCTCAACGTCATGGGGCTGTCAACGCCTCAAAGTGCCATCCTGTCGGCAATCATCTTCAATGCGCTGATCATCGTGGCCTTGATCCCGCTGTCGCTCAGGGGCGTGAAGTATCGCGCGATCGGCGCAGGCGCGCTGCTATCGCGCAACCTCCTCGTCTACGGCCTTGGCGGGGTGATCGTTCCTTTCATCGGCATCAAGGCCATCGACATGGCCGTCACCAGCCTTGGCCTGGCGTAAAGGAGTCTAAAAATGTTGAAGCAACTCCAGCCCGCGATCGTCCTGATCGTCGCTTTCACCATTATCACCGGCGTGATCTATCCGCTCGGCACGACAGGCATTGCCCAGGTCTTTTTCCCGCATCAGGCCAACGGCAGCCTGATCGAGAGGAGCGGCCGAGTGATCGGCTCGGAGCTTATCGGACAGGCTTTCACGAGCGACCGCTATTTCCATGGGCGCCCTTCGGCAGCCGGCGAAGGTTACGACGCGGCCAATTCAAGCGGCTCCAATCTCGGCCCCACCAACCCAAAGCTGATCGAGCGGATCAAGGCGGATGCCGCGGCGCTGCGGTCAGAAAATCCGCAGGCGGCCGTGCCTATGGATTTGGTCACTGCCTCCGGCAGTGGCCTCGATCCGCACATTTCCCCCGAAGCCGCCTATTTCCAAGTGCCGCGGGTGGCGACCGCCCGAGGCATGGACGAGGCCGCCGTCAAGGCCTTGATCGACAGCCACATCGAGACCGGCCAGCTTGGTTTCATCGGCGAGGCCGTTGTCAATGTCCTTAGCCTGAACCTGGCGCTTGATGCTGCTGGCTCGCAGTAAAACAGCGGCCGAAGCTCCCTTATATGTATATATTGGGCCGGGCAGCCTGATGGCGAAAAGAAGGGCCGATGACGGAAGACGATCTCAGGACCGAAAACAGGCCGTCCCCGGAAGCCCTTCTGGAGAACGCCAAGCGGGAGACTCGCGGTCGCCTGAAGATCTTCCTTGGCGCTGCTCCGGGCGTCGGCAAGACATACGAGATGCTCACCGCCGGCCGGGCTCGTAAGGCCGATGGCGTCGACGTTGCCATCGGTGTCGTCGAGACCCACGGCCGCAAGGAAACGCAAGCGCTTCTGGAAGGCTTCGAGATCGTTCCTCGCTACAAGGTGGACTACAAGGGACGCGCACTCGACGAAATGGACCTTGACGCGATCCTCGCGCGCAAACCCGCTCTCATCCTCGTCGATGAGTTGGCTCACACCAATGCGCCAGGAAGCCGGCACCCCAAACGCTACCTCGATGTGGTGGAACTTCTCGACCGGGGGATTGACGTCTACACAACTCTCAACATCCAGCATGTCGAGAGCCTGAACGATATCGTAGCGCAAATTACACGCATACGAGTCCGCGAAACCGTACCCGACTCCATCATCGACCGCGCGGACGACATCGAGATCGTGGACCTGACCCCCGACGACCTCATTCAGCGTCTGCATGAGGGCAAGGTCTATCTCCCGAAGACCGCGAAACAGGCCATCGAGAACTATTTCTCGCCTGGCAATTTGACGGCGCTCAGGGAACTGGCGCTACGGCGAACGGCACAGCGGGTCGACGACCAACTCCTCCGGCACATGCAAGCCCATGCAATCCCAGGTCCCTGGGCCGCGGGCGATCGGGTGTTGGTATGCATCGACGATCAATCGCGCAGCGCTTCGCTTGTCCGCTACGCCAAGCGGCAGGCAGATCGGCTTCGGGCGTCGTGGGCGGCCCTCTACGTCGAAACACCTCGTTCGGCGAGGTTGTCAGAGGTCGGCAAGGATCGGGTGGCGGCAAGCCTGCGGCTGGCCCAGCAACTCGGTGGCGACGCGATCACGTCGCCGGGGGAAGACATCGCCAAGGAGATACTGCGCTACG
Source organism: Mesorhizobium sp. Root157 (assembly GCF_001427385.1). Classification (GTDB taxonomy): domain Bacteria; phylum Pseudomonadota; class Alphaproteobacteria; order Rhizobiales; family Rhizobiaceae; genus Mesorhizobium. The sequence goes on along the minus strand of NZ_LMGJ01000033.1, from coordinate 145,385 downwards.
CGGCCTCAAACAATTATAGCCATGTGATCATTGGCAAACCCAGCAGATCGCGCTGGCGAGAATTCTTCGAAGGATCGGTATCCCATGAACTGATCCGCTATGCCGGTGACATCAGCGTCCATGTCATCTCTGGCAATGAGCATGATGCGGCGGCGACACGCGGATTGGCTCTCGCTCCGCCTCGGCGCTTCCAACCCCAGCCGTACCTGCTTGGTGCGGTTTATGTCGGGGTCGCGCTGGCTTTCAGCACGCTTCTCTTTCGCACTTTCGACGTGCGCAACATCGCACTGGTCTTTCTCATGGCGGTGTTGGCGACGGCGGTCACAGGGGGGCTCTGGCCGGCGCTGTTTGCGTCGGTGCTCGGCGCGCTTGCCTACAACTTCTTCTTCTTGCCGCCTGTCTACACCCTCGATCTGGGCGATCCTGAAAGTGTGATCGCATTTGTGTTTTTCCTGGGTGTCGCCGTCATTGCCAGTAACTTGACGGCGCGGGTCCAGCAGCAGGCCGCCGCCGCTCGCCAGCGGGTTCGCACGACGGAAAGCCTTTATCTTTTCTCAAAGAAACTTGCCGGCACAGGCACGCTTGACGATGTGCTTTGGACCACGGCGCACCAGATCGCCGCGATGCTCAAGGTTCGTGTCGTCATACTTCTTCCCGAAGATGGCACGCTCGCGGTCAGGGCCGGCTTCCCCCCGGATGATACTCTGATCGACTCTGATATCGCGGCCGCGCGCTGGGCGTGGGAACACGACCGGCCCGCCGGTCGCGGTGCCGATACGCTTCCCGGCGCAAAGCGCCTCTACCTTCCACTCAAGACCGGCAGGACCGCCATCGGGGTCGTCGGCCTTGACAATGACAGACAGGGGCCGCTGTTCACGCCGGCAGAGCAACGCCTCTTGGATGCACTCGCAGATCAGGCGGCACTGGCGATCGAACGCGTTCAGCTTGTCGCGGATGTCGATCAGGCGCGGCTTGCGACGGAGGCCGACCGGCTTCGTTCTGCTCTACTCACATCGATTTCACACGATTTGAAGACGCCCCTGGCGGCGATCCTGGGTGCTGCCGGCGCGCTGGGGGACTATTCAAAGTCATTGCTTGAGCCGGATCGCGCGGAGCTTCTTTCCACCATTGTCGACGAATCCGAGCGGCTGAACCGTTTCATCGCTAACCTTCTCGACATGACCAGGATCGAATCGGGTGCAATGAAACCGAATGCGTCGTTGCACTATGCCGGCGATATTGTCGGGGCGGCTCTGCGGCGGGCCGCGAAAATTCTGGCTCGGCATGAAACCGCGGTCGACATTCCCGCCGATCTGCCGATGTTGAAGATCGATCCGGTTCTGTTTGAGCAGGTTCTTTTCAATCTGCTCGACAATGCGGCCAAATACGCTCCGTCCGGCTCGAAAATCCGGATCCAGGGCTGGGCCGACAGCGCTTGCCTCTTCCTTCAGGTGCTGGATGAAGGCCCCGGCATCCCGTCAACCGATCTGGAGCATGTGTTCGACACATTCTACCGCGTTCGCAAGGCCGACCATGTGCTTGCAGGAACCGGCCTTGGGCTGTCGATCTGTCGTGGGTTCATCGACGCAATGGGCGGGACCATTTCAGCGGAAAACAGGACCGACCGTTCGGGGGCGGTGTTTACGATCCGCATGCCGATACCGGCCGGGGGACCACAACTGGACGATCTGCGATGACGAACGCCGCCGTGACAATATTGGTCGTCGACGACGAGCCGCCAATCCGGAAGCTTCTTCGCGTCGGCCTTGCGGCGGAGGGCTATGCGGTTGTCGAGGCCTCGAATGCACGGCACGCCATCGCCATGGTCGAGCAGGAGCGGCCCGATCTTATCATTCTCGATCTTGGCCTGCCCGATATGGCCGGGCACGATCTTGTGGCGAAATGGCAGGGCGAGCTTCTGGACCTGCCTGTCGTCATTTTGTCCAGCCGCACCGACGAAGCCGGCATCGTCAGGGCGCTGGAACTTGGCGCCGACGATTATGTGACCAAGCCTTTCGGCATGAAGGAACTGGTGGCGCGCATCCGGGTCGCGTTGCGCCACAAGCTCCAGCAAAAGGGCGAGCGGGCGATATTCCAAACCGGCGACCTGAGCGTCGATCTCGTCAGGCGCATCGTCAGGGTTACCGGCGAGGAGGTAAAGCTGTCGCCCAAGGAATACGACATCCTGCGCATTCTCGTGCAGCATGCGGGAAAGGTCCTCACCCACCGCTACTTGTTGAATCAGATTTGGGACGGAACGACCGACGTTCAGTATCTCCGGGTCTATGTTCGCCAACTTCGCCAGAAAATCGAGCGGAGTCCGGACGAGCCCCAATACATTACGACCGAAACAGGCGTCGGATACCGGCTGCGCGAAGCCGATGAGGATCGCTGAAGAGCCTCGCGCAGCGCCTTGCGCCCGTGTTCCCCGGCCGGGGTGGCGATGACTGGGATGCCGGCCGCTATCTGCCCGCGGCGCTGGCGATCTGTACGTCCATGGGCCAGGCAACACGTGGTGCGGCCGTCTTGCTTTTGCGACCGCCGCGATTGGCCAGTTCGGCGATTTCCGACAGCGGTTGCGGGTACCCGAAGAGGAAACCCTGAACCTCGGTGCAACCCTCGGCCTGCAGGAAATCGAAATGTTCCTGCCGCTCCACGCCTTCGGCCAGCACCGATATGTGGAGACCGGAAGCCAGCAGGATCGTCGCCTTGACGATCGCCGCCGAAGCGTCGTCGGTGGTCACGCCCTCGATGAAGGAGCGGTCTATCTTGACCTTGTCGAAGGGGAATATGCGCAATGTCGAAAGTGACGAGTAACCGGTTCCGTAGTCATCCATGGCGATGCTGACTCCCAGCGCCTTTAACTGGCGAACGACATACAGGGCCCGGTTGCGATCCTCTATGATGCTGGCCTCGGTGATTTCGAGTTCCAGCCTGGAGGCCGCCAGCCCGGTCGTCAGAAGTGTCTCGTGGACGATCCTCGGCAGGTCTGCCTGCGTGAGTTGGGCCGACGCAATATTGACGGCCACCCGATATGGCTTTCCCCAACCGGCCGCCTCCGCGCAAGCGGTCCTCAGCACCCATTCGCCGATCGGTATGATCAGCCCGGTTTCCTCGGCTATCGGAATGAATTCGACGGGAGAAACGATGCCGCGCTCGCGGTGGTGCCAGCGCAGCAGCGCCTCGTACCCGCTGACTGCGCCGGTGCGGACGTCGAACTGCGGCTGATAGTACAGTTCCAGTTCGTTACGCGTGACTGCGGGGCGAAGCTCGATGGCCAGCGCGCTGCGTTCACGCCGCCCCTCGTCCATCGACGGTTCGTAGTAGCAGATCTTGTCGCCGATGGAACGCTTGGCACGGTACATGGCGAGGTCGGCGGCACCGATCAGGTCGTCGACATCGTCGGCATCGTTGGGGTAAAGGCTGACGCCGACACTCGCCCCCACCGACAAGGTGCTGCCCCCTCTTTGAAGCGGCTCCACGGCGCAGGCGACAAGCCGATCCACGAATTCATCGACCTCTCGCTTGTGCTGGACATGCTGCCTTACGGCGACGAATTCATCGCCGCCGACGCGGGCAATCACTTCGTCCGCCTCGAGAATTTGGCTGAGCCGGCCGGCAAGATTTTGCAGCAACAGATCCCCGGCAAGATGTCCGTGAACATCGTTGATTTCCTTGAACCGGTCGAGGTCGACGACGACCACAGCCGCCTTCTGCCCGGCCGCCCGGCTGCGTTCGAGCATTTCGGGAAGGTTGGCCGACAGGAAGGCGCGGTTAGGCAAACCGGTCAGTGCGTCATGCATGGCCGCATGCCGGAAGCTGTCGATCAGTTCGCGCTGCGAGCGCGCATCCATGACATAGAGCGCCACCCCGGCCACGACCGCCATGGTGGCAAGGACGAGTACGGCGAGGAATTCGCTGGAGAACATCCGCGGCGGGACTGCAACCGACGGATCCGGGATCAGCGTTGCGGCGCCCATGGCGGTGAAATGCATGCTGCAAATGGCAAGAACGAGCGTAGCCACCGCAAGCGGCCGGGAAAGCCGGAAGCTATGCCGCGCCAGGATATGAGCCGTCAGCACGCCGAAACCGATCGCGAACAGAATCGACATGGCAACGAGGGACCAATCCCATTCGATGCGGCCCGCTACCTCCAGTCCGGCCATTCCGGTAAAGTGCATGCCGACAATGCCGAGCCCGATGATTACACCGCCGATTTCGCTCGGCACGCTGGCGGCCCTGCCAGCGGCGAGTTGGAGACCTGCCATGGTCGTGAAACCAATGGGGATCAAAAGCGACGCGATGGTCAAGACAGGATTGAAAGCATGGTCCATCGGCATTTGGAAACCGAGCATCGCAACGAAGTGCGTCGTCCAGATCGCCGCGCCGCCGGCAATGCCCGACAGAACGACCCAGGTGGTTTGGGCCTGGGCGGTGAGCCTTTGGGCTCGGTCAAAGAGCTGGATCGTCATCACCGCGCCGGCGATGCAGACAATCGCGGCAACGACGACGAAAGAATAATCATGCTCGTAGGCGAGACACGAAACTACTTTAAGCACGATGCCCCCATCCGTATTCCAAGCCGACTAACCCATGGGAACATTCGCAGAAAAAATGTAAAGAAACCACTAATACATTTAGTAATACTACCTTATGTAAGAATACTGCTTCGGGTATGTACTTGCTAAATTTCTAATATGAATACCTCAATTGCTATGCTTTGGCCTAAGTAAAAATGGGCCACTAAGGCTCATTTTGCCGCCGCTGCTATCCTTTGGGCCGATGGCGTCGGGTTAATCGCTCTGTGTCACCATCGCCCGTATCCACTCGATCTCAGCTCCAGCAGGCGAGAACGCGCATGGATACAAGGGGCTCAGGTCGACCGCTTCAGCCTGACGGCCAGGCCTGACGATTGCGACGGAGAGCCCGTCGCCTCATAGGAGACGACGGGCCTGTTGCCTAAGACGCTCCCGCGAACGGGCGCCGCCATCAACTCGCGAGCCGCTGTTATGTTCCCTCGATCAGCGCGCATACCTGCCGAAGTCTGCGGGCAGAAAGCGGTTCTTCCTGATAACGGCGGGCGACATGTTGGAAATAGGGTGACATTGTCGGAAATGTTCACTATTGGAGGGCCTCTATACCGATCAATATTGAAAGAGCAATAATAAATGAGTGATCAGCTGGAAAACAACGAAACCCATCTGGAACTGACAGCAGACATTGTTTCTGCCTATGTTTCGAACAATCCGGTTCCGACAACTGAACTGGCATCTCTCATAGTCAGCGTCAGTGCCGCGCTTTCGAGGCTGGGGCAACCCGGCGAGGTTGAGGCCGTCTCGTTGACGCCGGCCGTCAATCCGAAAAAGTCCGTATTCCCGGACTACATCGTGAGCCTGGAGGACGGGCGGAAATTCAAGTCGATGAAGCGGCATCTTGGTTTGCTCGGCATGACGCCCGATGAATATCGGGCCAAATGGAAGCTGGCGGCCGACTATCCGATGGTGGCTCCCAATTATGCCGCTGCCCGTTCGGCACTCGCCAAGAAGATGGGGCTTGGCCGCAAAGCCAAGGCCGAGTCGGCGCCCACGGCGGCTCCCGCCAAACGAGGCCGCAAGCCGAAGGCCGCCTGAGGCCAGTTACAAAAAAACCCGCCGGCCGTGAGGCTGGCGGGTTTGGTGTACCCGCTTGGAGCATCGGTGCCAGATGTGAAGCCGTATCGTCGGGAATGCGCTCAGCGGCATGAAACGGCGTGGCCGCTGAGATCCGATAGGGCGCCGGATCAAGTTCCCTGGCTGCGGCACGCGGCAAAGGCATCGCGCCCAGCATCGTAGACCTTGGTCTGCACGTCCATCAGGCCCAGAACCGTATCGAACATGTTGTCATGCGATAGCGGCTCTTCCGTGCGGGCGCCGAGGCAGCCGAGGTCAAGACCGGCCTGCGTGACGAAATCGTCCGAGAACCAGACGATGAACGGAATCGATGTTTGCGTTTCCGGCGCGATCAGGTAGGGCGCGCCGTGAAGGTAGAGGCCGTTTTCGCCGAGCGACTCGCCGTGGTCGGACATGTAGTACATGGCCGAGGCATAGGCGTCGCCGTGCTGCTTCAGCACATCGATGATCGCAGCCAGGATATGATCCGTGTAGAGGATCGTATTGTCATAGACATTCGTCAGTTCCTGCGCAGAGCAGTTGGCGAGTTCGGCCGTTCGGCATGCCGGCTTGAAGCGCTCGAAACTTTCCGGATAGCGCTGGTAGTAGGCAGGGCCGTGGCTGCCCATGGTGTGCAGGATCAGAACCGCGTTGCCGTCGAGATTGTCGAGACGCGTAGTGAGTTTGTCGACAAGAACCTGATCGAGACACTCGCCGCCGCTGCATAGCTTGGGGTCGGGATGCGCCGTCATCAGCATGGTGGGAACGCGGTCGGCAATGTTCTTGGTGCCGGTGTTGTTTTCCCACCATTCGACGGTCAGGCCCGCGTGCCGGAGCACGTCCACCAGATTTTCAGAGCCGAGCGCGGCGCGCTTCGAATAATTGTCGCGGCCGAGATGGGAAAACATGCAAGGCATCGAGACGGCGGTGGCGGTGCCGCAACTCGTCACGTTCTGGAAGGCGATGACGTTGCGGGCGGCAAGTTCGGGATTGGTGTCGCGGGCATAGCCGTTGAGGCTGAAGTTCTGTGCCCGTGCGGTCTCGCCGACAACCAGGACCAGCACCGTCTTCTTCCTGGCTGCCGTGAGTCTGGGGCCTTGCCTGGCATCTTCGCCATAGGGCTGGGCAACGATGTTGGCGTCCCGGAACTGGTGCACCCCGTAGTCGACTGATCCAACCAGCGCCATGGCGGGGTTCAGGTAAACCATCGTCACCTTGCGCTCATGCTGCCAGAACGGGATGTAGGTGCGGAAATTGCTGGCAACCAGCAGCACGGAAAGCGCGACGAGACCGAGGCACAGCACGGTGTTCGTCCTGACCTTTTGCCAAAACGGTTTGTGCTTGATGCGCACCCAGGCGATCAGCAGGCTAGGAACGACACCGAAGAGCAGCAGCTGCAGCAGGAATTCGGACGTGATCAGATGGCTCGATTCAGGCCCGGTGGTCTGGGCAATGTTCTGGATCATGTCGCGATCCAGAATGGTACCGAACGTATCCGTGAAATAGGCCACGCCGGCGGAGATCATCACCACCGCCATGAACACCGGTTTGATCACGTAAGGGGCCGAGAAGGCGACCAGAAAGACGATATAGAGCAGCAATACCGCAGTGCCCAAAATCGCGACGTTCAGCGGATGCCCGGCAAATTGGCCGGAAATCTTGCTCCAGAAGGTCGCGTTGTTCAGAAAAAGCACGTAGACCGCAACGATGACCGACAGAACGGTGCTGCCGATAACGGGACGCTGCAATTTCATGGCTGGCTCGGCGATGTCAAATTGGCTGGCTTTTCAAGCCACTTTGATTGTGTCTCTGTTGTGGCACAATCTGCAAGATTATGCGGCTCAATCGCTCAACACAGATTCAGGGATGGTCGATCTTCGTGGCCTGGCTCAATGCCGTGTTCTCGAGAGGCACGGCCGATAATGTGTTCGAGGACGTCGGGATGACACTGCCTAAGATTGGCAAAAAGCTGCTCGATCGGGTAAAGACCAGGCTGCAGGACTGCGGACACTGCTTTTGTGCGTGAAAGTGGCAAAAAGGCCGGGGACTTTGATAGGGCTCACTATGCAATCCGACCGCCACCCGGCAGTTCCTGACAGCGAACCGGTCGCTGGAGTGGTGTCCGCATCGGCAGCCGGCGTTTTGCCGCGTGATTTCACCGGCAAATGGCAAGTGCGGCGCACCGTGATCGACCACTTCAATCGACAACGGCATGATTTCACCGGTTTGACAACGATAACCGGAACGTCAATCGTCGAGAGGGGCGAATTGCAGATTGGCGATGCCGCAATCGAGGCAAGCCGAACCTACCAACTGACCATGGACGACGGCGGGGTCATCGTCCGGTTCGCCACTGGCCTGGAATTCGTCAGGCTCGACCTTGCCGCTTGTCAAACGGTGCACCATTGTTGTGGCGCCGATATGTATCGCGGTCGATTTCTGTTTCAAAACAGGAATTGTTGGTCAGAATTCTGGCGCGTGCGTGGACCGCGCAAGCGCTATGTGAGCCTGACACGCTATCGGCGCCTTGGGTAGCTGCAAATACTTCCGATCCGGTATGTCTGCCGACATCCGGTGAATGCCCAACCCGCCAGCACAAGCAATTCTACGCCAACTCAGTGTGGGGGAGCCGGACTTCACCCTCTTGGCGCATCGCTGGATATGTACCGTCGATATGCAATCTAAAACCCTCCGACGCGGCTAGACAGGCAAGATTCTCATGCTATAACCCACGCGCTTTCGTAGGTATGGATGTATGTTGCGAAAGCCGGGAGCGCGGTCAATCCAGCCTTTCCGTTCAACGCCCAGGTAGCTCAGTTGGTAGAGCAGCGGATTGAAAATCCGCGTGTCGCTGGTTCGATTCCGGCCCTGGGCACCAATATTTTCAACGGCTTACGCCTGAGCTCTTCCGCCGCCAGTGGGCCTATTCGTCACCCCACGTCCGGCACTCCGCCGGTCTACAAGCAAAAACCCCGGCGCGAGGCCGGGGCTGAGTTGGTGCTTGCGCAGCACTGTGCCGTTTGGGGTAGGCACCGTGCCAGGTTAGTGCTTTGGAAGCCGGGCTACTTTGCGCTGGGGCAAATGTACTGCAGGAACTCCAAGCGGATCACGCGAAGCCCAAGGACGACAGGACAACCACCACAATCACGGTGAAGGCGGCTAGATAGGCAACGTAGTTCATCGGATCCTCTCGATCACAAGATGGGGGTCGAGAACGATTAGCCGAACAGGGATGAGGCTGCTTTGCGCCGCGGCAAAGAAAAACCCCGCCGGAGCGGGGCCTTGTTGGGCGCAACTAGTTGAGCTTTATCACGCCGGACGGAGCCTTCCTCATGGTTCCTGGCTTAGTGCCGTCCGGGGCTATAATGCTGCTCCCGCGCTTGGCGCAGATGTTCGCGGCGTCCGCATGGGTAATCTGCTGGGTGCCGTCACCTCGGGTCCATTTGTCGCCGTTTTCGCAAGTGACCGAGTACTTCCCGTCCTTGTAGTGGATCGAGTAAGCGTAGGCACTGGAGTTTGGTGCCAGCAACACGGCGGATGCGATGGCGATTTTGACGATGTTCTTGAGGTTCATGGCTTCTTCCTCCCGTTGGATGCATGAGAAGAATGCCATTCGCGCTTTGAACTCGCGTTGAACGCGATGTTCAGTAAACATTCAGCCAAGAGACTAGGTCGCGAGGGTTTCCCCCAAGCCCCCAACCGGGTCACATATCCAATATCGTGCGTCTACGCCTTGCCCTCCGGCTCTCCCGTTGAGTGGGCATGCCAATTAGCGATGGCCTTGCAAAAGAACCCCATAGACACGTCGCGCAAAAGCGGCTCCGTCGCTCCATCGGGCGTAAACTCATAGAGTGCGCCGGTTTCATCAGTATCCCACGTCCCGATGTATTCACCTTCTTTGGTCACCACAGATCCGTCTGAAGAAAATTGATCTCGAAGCGCATCCGAAGCTCTTCCATAGCCGCCTTACCCGCTAAGCGCCGTCCTTAGGCAAGCCCAATATCTCCAGCTTGGCATCCATAACACCCGCGCCGCCTTAATTGCCCGGTCGCATGGATGAAGGAGTGATCTGAAGTTTCCGTGGCAATGGCAGGCTTGAGCATCGCATATGAATGTCGCGGACAAATAACTTGCGTTGCTTTTCCCGGTGCTCTTTGCCAGCCAGAGCGATCCCGAGCCCATAGGGGCCAAGCAAGAGACCGGATCCCACGCTCATGGTCTGCTTTTCCACCGACTCATATTCCGTAGCGGCCAAGCGGATTTGTTCGCATTGCGGCGACTGCCATTTAGGGTCTTGCTTCGAAAGCGTGGCTGCATAGTCCGCGGGCGATGTCGTGCAGCCGGCGAGCGCTGCCACCAGCAGGCAAACTGCGCCCGCCGATGCTTGCCTCATCGGAGTACTGTGGGCGGCAACGGCGGATACGCAAGGGTTGAGGCCAATCATGCCCGATCTAACCCTCTTTTCCCGCTGATCACAAGCAACTGTCACTCCATTTCCGGCACGACGCCAGAGACGAACAGCGTGGTCGTCGGCCCATACTCGCCAATGTCGGGGTTGCCTCGCGGCTCCAGGCGATGACGCCGACATGCTTGTCAGCAAGCGCTCTGGCCGCGCGGATCGGCTGTTCTTCGTTCTGCTGATCGGCTGGTCCGAATGCCGGGAACAACTCCCCGTCCTCGCACCGGTCGAACGCCACAACGACAATCAGCGTTCCCGGCTTGGGCCGTCGCCTGCAGCTATGGACGTTCTCTACCATCAATGCTCAGATATGTACGCCAATCACTGAGGAGGGGCATGGTGTACATTCACATTCTCTTGACGACCGATGGTTCGGAACTCGCACAGCGGGGCGTTGACCATGGGCTGAGGCTCGCAAAAGAACTCGGCAGCAAGGTCACTGCTTTGACGGTAACGCGGCCATATCCTTTGCGCAGCGCCACGACGGCGGATGCCTGGGAGGCCGGCCAGAAAGAGCATGCCGACGAGGTTTTGGCGCCAATCAGAAAGGTGGCCTTCAAGATGGGCGTCCAGGCGCACGTCGTGCACGCCAAGAACGAATCCGCGGCTGAAGCGATCGTGGAAACGGCGCAGAAACTTGGCTGTGATCTTATCGTGATGGCCTCTCACGGACGCCGTGGAGTCACCAGGCTTCTGCTCGGCAGCCAAACGGCAGAGGTTGTCCAGTCCTCAGCCATTCCGGTTCTGGTTGTGCGATAGCCTTCGCTGCCGCATTCGGGACGGGTGAACTGATCGCAGCGCAAGGATCCGGTATGTGAAGGGTGGCGCGGTCGGGTCCGGTAGAAAAGCTGATTTCGGAATCCTGCCGTTCGCGACCCTTCAATAGGATGCGGATCTTTGCTTCCGCCCCATTCCGAGGATAGATCGCCTGGGAGATCAGACCATCCCGAGAGCTGCCTTGTAGAGGTCGAGGATTGCTTCAGCCTCCTGGCGCTCCGCCTGATCCTGTTTCCTGAGCCGGATCAACTGCCGGACCGCCTTCACTTCGAAGCCGGTTCCCTTGCATTCGGCATACACTTCCTTGATGTCGTCGGCGATGGTCTTCTTTTCTTCTTCGAGCCGCTCGATGCGCTCGATGAAAGCGCGCAACTGGCCGGCGGCAACGGTCTGGCTGGTTTCGGTGATGTCGTCGGCCATGTCATTCTCCGCAATGTTGGAATGGCCGCGACTCGCAAGGGTCGCGGCAACTTTTCGTGGGGTTCGATGCCCGACAGGTGTCGGCCGGTCAAGCTGTTTGTCAGGCGCCGAGAGGCTTGTGGAAAAATCTCCCGGGATATGCCGCGTCGGCGTTATCCGAACACGACAAGCAAATCCTTGGCGTCGATCTGGTCACCGGTTCGCACCAGAACTTCAGCGATGACGCCGTCGCGCTCGGCATGCAGTGCCGTCTCCATTTTCATGGCTTCGATGGACAAAACGACATCGCCGGCCTTGACCGCTTGCCCGGCAGACACCGCCACCGTCGAAACGACGCCCGGCATCGGCGCGCCGACATGCAGTTCGTTGCCCGGCTCAGCCTTGCGTCGGGCCTTGGCCGCCGAAGCGCCATGCGCGCGATCCGGCACTTTCACCCGGCGCGGCTGGCCGTTGAGTTCGAAGAACACAGTCGCCATGCCCTTGTCGTCGACCTCGGCGGTGCCGAGGCAGCGCACCACCAGCGTCTTGCCCCTCTCTATCTCGACGAAAATCTCGTCTTCGGGCCGCATGCCGTAAAAATAGGTCAAAGTCGGCAGAACGCTGACCGGCCCATAGATTTCCTGCGCAGCGGCGAAATCAGAAAAAACCTTCGGGTACATCAGCCAGGACGCGAATTCCTGCTCGGAAAGCTTTCGCCCGATCTTTTCCTCGACGTCTTTGCGGTTGGCCGCAAGATCGGCGGCCGGAAGCAGCGAGCCTGGCCTGGCCGTGTAGGGCTTGTCGCCCTTCAACGCCTTCTTCTGCAAGCCTTCCGGCCAGCCCCCCGGCGACTGGCCGAGATCGCCGCGCAGCATGGAGACGACGGAGTCCGGGAAGGCGATGTCGCGCGACGGGTTTTCGACATCGGCGACGGAAAGGTCCTGGCTCACCATCATCAGGGCCATGTCGCCGACCACCTTCGACGACGGCGTCACCTTGACGATATCGCCGAGCATCAGATTGACGTCGTGGTAGGTCTGCGCCACTGCGTGCCAGCGCGTTTCCAACCCTAGCGAGCGAGCCTGCTCCTTCAGATTGGTGAACTGGCCGCCCGGCATTTCGTGTAGATAGACTTCCGAAGCCGGTCCCTTGAGGTCATTTTCGAAAGCGGAATACTGGTTGCGCACCGCCTCCCAGTAGAAGGAAATCTTCCTGATCCATTGCGGATCGAGACCGGGGTCACGCTCGCTTCCCTTCAAGGCCTCGACGATCGATCCGAGGCACGGCTGCGAAGTGTTGCCCGAGAAGGAATCCATCGCCGCGTCGATGGCGTCGACACCCGCCTCCACCGCCGCCAGCACGGTTGCCGCCGACAGGCCGGACGTATCGTGGGTGTGGAAATGGATCGGCAGGTCGGTCGCTTCGCGCAGCGCCTTGAACAGAACGCGCGCCGCTGCCGGCTTCAACAGGCCGGCCATGTCCTTGACCGCGATGATGTGGGCGCCTGCCGCTTCCAGTTCCTTGGCCAGCGCCACATAGTATTTGAGATCGTACTTGGCGCGGGCAGGGTCGAGGATGTCGCCCGTGTAGCACATCGCGGCTTCGCAAAGCTTGCCCTCGGCCGCGACCGCATCCATGGCGACGCGCATGTTCTCGACCCAGTTCAGGCAGTCGAAGACGCGGAACAGATCGATACCGCCCGACGCTGCCTGCTTGACGAAATGCTGGACGACATTGTCGGGATAGTTGGTGTAGCCGACGCCGTTGGCGCCGCGCAGAAGCATCTGCAACAGGATGTTCGGCGCCTTTTCGCGGATCAGCGCGAGACGCTCCCATGGGTCCTCGGTGAGGAAGCGCATGGCCACGTCGAACGTGGCGCCGCCCCAGCATTCCAGCGACAGAAGCTGCGGCAGGGCGCGGGCATAGGTGCCGGCGATCGCCGCGATGTCATGCGTGCGCACGCGGGTGGCCAGCAGAGACTGGTGGCCGTCGCGCATGGTGGTATCGGTGACCAGCACCTCGCGTTGCGCGCGCATCCACTGGCCGAATTTCTCCGGACCAAGCGCATCAAGCTTGTTCTTGGTGCCTTCGGGAACGGAACTGGTGAACCACGGAATGACGGGCGCGGCAGCATCCGGATTGGGGCGGGCGCGGCCGCGCGTTTCCGGATGGCCATTGACCGATACGTCGGCCAGATAGTTGAGCAGTTTGGTGGCGCGGTCCTGCCGCTTCACACGCTCGAACAGTTCCGGCGTGTTGTCGATGAACTTGGTTGTGTAGGAATTGTCGGCAAAGCTCGGGTGATTGATGATCGCTTCGAGGAAGGTGAGATTGGTGGCGACGCCGCGAATGCGGAACTCGCGCAGCGCCCGCGTCATGCGCGAGATCGTCTCGCCCGGCGTCGGCGCCCAGGCCGTCACCTTCTCCAGCAGCGGATCGTAGAAACGGGTAATGACCGCGCCCGAATAGGCGGTGCCGCCATCCAGCCTTATGCCGAAGCCGGTCGCTCCGCGATAGGCGGTGATGCGGCCATAGTCCGGGATGAAATTGTGCTCGGGGTCCTCGGTCGTGATCCGGCACTGAAGCGCATGGCCGTTGAGGCGGATATTCTGCTGCGCCGGTACGCCGGATTCGGGCGAGCCGATGGCGAAGCCGTCGAGGATATGGATCTGGGCCTTGACGATGTCGATGCCGGTCACCTGCTCGGTGACGGTATGTTCGACCTGAATGCGCGGATTGACTTCGATGAAATAGAATTTTCCGGTGTCCGCATCCATCAGGAATTCGACGGTACCGGCACCGATATAGGCGGTTTCGCGCGCGATCTTCAGGGCATGGCCGCAAAGCTCTTCGCGCTGGGCGGCATCGAGATAGGGCGCGGGCGCGCGCTCCACCACCTTTTGGTTGCGGCGCTGGATCGAACAGTCGCGCTCGAACAGGTGGACGGCGTTGCCGTGCGTGTCGCCCAGCACCTGCACCTCGACATGGCGCGCGCGCTCGACCAGCTTTTCGAGATAGACTTCGTCCTTGCCGAAGGCGGCCTTGGCCTCGCGCTTGCCTTCCATCACCTCGCGGGTGAGATCGGCCTCGGAGCGGATGGCGCGCATGCCGCGCCCGCCGCCGCCCCAGGAGGCCTTCAGCATCACCGGATAGCCGATGGAATGAGCCAATTTCTTGACCTCTTCCATGTCGTCGGGCAACGGTTGCGTGGCGGGCACCACCGGCACGCCGACTTCGTTGGCAAGATTGCGCGCGGCAACCTTGTTGCCCAGGCGCCGCATCGTTTCAGCCTTCGGCCCGATGAAGATGATGCCTGCTTCGGCGCAGGCCTCGGCGAATTCGGGGCTTTCGGACAGGAGCCCGTAGCCGGGATGAATGGCGTCGGCCCCGGAGAGCTTGGCGACGCGCAGCACCTCTTCAATCGAAAGATAGCTTTCGATCGGACCCATCTCCTTGCTGAGATGGGGGCCGCGTCCGACCTCGTAGCTCTCGTCGGCCTTGAAACGGTGCAGGGAGTACTTGTCCTCCTCGGCCCAGATCGCGACGGTCCTGAGGCCGAGTTCGGTAGCCGCCCGAAACACACGGATGGCTATTTCGGACCGGTTGGCGACGAGGATCTTCGTTATGGGCAATGAGGTGCTCCGCAAGCAAGGAGGATCAAAAGGCGCGCATGAATAGCGCGAAAATGCTGCGGTGCAAACGAGAATGACGTACGGTAAGGGGCAAAATGAAAATGCCCGGCGCGTGCGCCGGGCATTTCCTTTGCCAACAGGATTGGCTTAGTCGAGCTGGAAGTAGTTGTACTTGCCGTCGTCACCCTTCTTCCACTGGTAGACGACATAGTCGGCGTCGGTACGGTCACCCTTCTCGTTGAAGGACAGATCGCCGAGCACGGTCTTGAACGGACCCTTTTCCTTGATGGCCTTGGCCACTTCCTGCGGATCGTTCGAGCCGGCAGCGGCAGCCGCCTGCGCGATGACCTGGGTGGAAGCATAGGAGTAGAGCGTGTAAGCCTCGGGCTCGAAGCCGGCGGCGCGGAACTTCTCCACGACGTCCTTGGCTGCCGGGTTGCGGCGCGGATCCGGACCGAAGGTATTGTAGGTGCCGGCAACAGCGTCGCCGGCGATCGAAGCGAGTTCGTTGGAGACGATGCCGTCGCCGGAGAACAGCGGAGCCTTCAGACCCTGGTCAGCCGACTGGCGGATGATCAGGCCAGCCTCGGTGTGCAGGCCGCCCCAATAGATGAGGGTCACGCCGGCTTCCTTCATCTTGGCGATGAGGGCCGAGAAGTCCTTGTCGCCGATGTTGACGCCTTCATACATGGCTTCCGTGACACCAGCGGCATTGAGCGCCTTCTTGGTCTCGTCGGCCAGGCCCTGGCCGTAAGGCGTCTTGTCGTGGATCACGGCCACCTTGGCGTCCTTGAAATTGGCGGCGATGTAGGCGCCGGCAACCTCGCCCTGCTGGTCGTCACGACCGCAGACGCGGATGGTGTTCCACAGGCCACGCTCGGTGAAGGTCGGGTTGGTGGCAGCCGGGGTGACTTCCAGGATGCCGTTCTCCGCGTAGACTTCCGAAGCCGGGATCGATACGCCCGAGTTGAAGTGGCCCACCACGAACTTGACGCCATCGGCAACGAACTTGTTGGCTACCGAGATACCCTGCTTCGGATCGGACACGTCGTCGCCGACGCTGATCTTGATCTGCTCACCGTTCATGCCGCCGGCCGCGTTGATGTCGGCCGCAGCCATTTCCGCACCCTTCTGCAGCTGCGCGCCGAAGGCGGCGTTCGGGCCGGTGATCGGGCCACCGACGCCGATCAGTACGTCAGCCCACGCAGCGCCGCTGAACGCGACGAGCGCGGTCAGGGCTACCGCGGACAAGAGTGATTTCTTCATTTAGACGCTCCCATTTACGGAGTGGGCGTGGATGATACTTTCATGCGATGCCCACCCTAATCGCAGAAAGCCAACTTTGCCGATTTTCCGGCAGTTGTCACGTCGATTCATCTTTGAAGCGACGTTAATAGTGAACCTTAACTCTTTGATTTCCAGCTAAGCGGAGAGACTTTCTCGTAGAGCCAGTTGTACTGTGTGACCATCTGGTTGGTGCGCGTGTATTGATAGCCGACGAAAGCAAGGATCATAAGCACAACCGTATCGACCACATAATACTGCAACGAGAACATCGTGCCCTCGAACAGGGCGTGATGGATGAAACGAATGCCGAGACCGAGGCCGAGGACGTAGAAAAAGAGGGCCATGGGCGGACGCCACGTCTGTGCGCACGCCCTGCCGGTCATCCATGCCGCCCATCCGCCAAGCAGGCAGGTGACGAAGAAAAACTGCCAGATCGAGGCCTCTTCATAGAGAATGCCTTGCATGATGATTCCTCCAGGTTCAGTGCCGGCCGCCTTCGAGATAGGCGGCGCGCACTTCCGGGTCTGCCAACAGGTCCTTGCCGGTGCCGCTCATGGTCACGTTGCCGTTGACCATGACGTAACCGCGTGTGGCGAGCTTTAGGGCACCGAATGCGTTCTGCTCGACGAGGAATACTGTCAGTCCCTGCGTACGGTTGAGTTCTCTGATGGCATCGAAGATCTGCTTGACGATGAGCGGTGCGAGCCCGAGCGACGGCTCGTCGAGCAGGAGCAGCTTGGGCCTTGCCATCAAGGCACGGCCGATCGACAGCATCTGCTGTTCGCCGCCTGACAAGGTGCCGCCACGCTGGCCAATACGTTCCTTCAGGCGCGGGAACAGGGTGAACACCTTTTCCACGTCCTCGTCGTAATATTTGAGGTTGTCGAGGCTCGCGCCCATCTGCAGGTTTTCCATCACCGTCATGCGCGGAAAAATCCGGCGCCCTTCCGGCGACTGCGCGATACGCATGCGCGCGATCTCGTGCGTGGGCATTTGGGTGATGTTGGTGCCGGCAAAGGTGATCGTGCCGGCGCGCGCCCGCGGCGATCCGAAGATGGTCATCATCAGCGTCGACTTGCCGGCGCCGTTGGCGCCGATCAAGGCGACGATCTCGCCTTCGTTGACGGACACATCGACGCCGTTCAGCGCTTTGATGTTGCCGTAGAACGTCTGGACGCCCTTTATGTCGAGCAGCGGTGCGTTGGCCATTATTTGCGTCCCCCGCGCTTGGCTGCCGCATCGGATGCGGCCTTCTTGGACAGAGCTTTTGCTTGGCCGACCCAATCTTCGCGAGCAATACGACCGTCAAAAGCAAGATAGGCTTCCGCCGCCTGGATATCGGCTTTTTTCCACGCTGCGATCTGATCGAAGTGGAAGATGCCGTGCTCGTTAAGCTTCCTCAGATTGACCGGGCCGATTCCGTTGATGGCCAGAAGATCGTCGGGCCTGCCGCCGCGCGGAGCGGCCAGGCGGTTGGAAATCACCTTCGCCGCAGGGCTTGCGGCGGGCTTTGCCGCAGCCTTGGCAACCGGCTTTTTCACGGCCGTTGCTGCCGGCTTGCCGACTTTTGCCTTCGGCGCCTCAGCCTTGGGTGCCGGTTTGGGCGCGGCCTTGGCCGCCACAGTCTTGACGGTTGCGGGCTTGGCAGCCGCAGGCTTGACCGTTGCCTGTACCGGCTTCGCCTTGGTTGCCGGTGCGGCTTCTTTTGCTACGGGTGCCTTGACCGCTGAGGCCTTGGGCTGGGTGACGGGCGCGGCCTTCACCGCTACCGGTTTTGCCTGCGCCACTTTTGCCGCCGCAGCCTTTGGCGTTACAACAGTCTTTGTCTTCGCCGCCGGCTTTACCTGCGCCGCCTTCGAGGCTCCCTTTTCGACAGTAACGCGTTCGCCATTGCCGTGGACGACGGTATCGCTGACCGGCCCGGCCAGCATTGACGCAGAGGCGCTGGGACCGTGGTCCGCATCTGGGCCCGTATCCAGTTCTTCGATGACGTTTTCGTCGCCAACCTGGGTCAGAACGTCTTCGACTTCTTCGTCGTCGACGCCGAGATAGGCTGCGATGACGCGCGGATCGGTTCTCACCGACGTCGGATCGCCATCGGAAATCTTGCGCCCATATTCGAGCACGACGATGTGGTCGGAGATTTCCATGACGACTGACATGTCGTGCTCGATGAGCAGAATGGATGTACCGGTGTTCGTCTTGATGTCGTTGAGCAGGCTGTTGAGCGCCAGCGATTCCTTCGGATTGAGGCCGGCAGCCGGTTCGTCGAGGCAAAGCAACTCGGGGTCGGTGCACATGGCGCGGGCAATCTCGAGCCGTCGCTGGGCACCATAGGGCAGGTCACCGGCCGGATCATCGGCGCGGTCGACCAGTTCGGCTTTCTCCAGCCAGTACTTGGCCTTCTCGACCGATTCCGCCGAGGCCTGGCGATAGCCGCCAATGCCCAGCAAGCCCAGGATCGTATAGCCCGAGGCTTTCATCAGCTTGTTGTGCTGGGCCACGAGAAGGTTTTCCAGAACGGTCATGCCGGAGAAAAGCCGGATGTTCTGGAAGGTTCTGGCAACCTTGGCCTTGGCCGTGATCTGGAAGTCCGGCATCCGTTCGAGCAGGAATTCGCCGCCGGCCTTGCCCGTAAAACGGATCATGCCTTCAGTCGGCTTGTAGAAGCCGGTGATGCAGTTGAACACCGTGGTCTTGCCGGCGCCGTTCGGGCCGATCAACGCGGTGATCTCGCCGCGCCGGGCGTCGAAGGACAGGTCGCCGATGGCGACCAGCCCGCCGAACTTCATCGACAGATGCTCCACCTGGAGGATGGGGCTGGTTGAATCTGTACTCAAGGTCATCAGCCGTGTCCTTCCTTAGTGAATTCACCTGACACAGCTTTTCGCTCCTTGAGGAAGGCCGTTGGCTCTCGACTGCCGACAAATCCGCGCGGCTTCCACACCATGACGATGACCATGGCAACGCCGAACAGCAGCATGCGATAGAGTTCGGGGGTAAAGTCCGGTCCGAAGATCATCTTCAGGAACTGCATCTCGCGCAGGATCTCGGTGCCGCCGATCATGACCACGGAGGCCACTGCGATACCGCCGAGCGATCCCATGCCGCCGAGCACGACGATGGCCAGAATGATGGCCGATTCCAGGAAGATGAAGGATTCGGGGCTGACGAAGCCTTGGCGCGCGGCAAAGAACGAGCCGGCGAAGCCGCCGAACATGGCGCCCGTCGCAAAGGCGGTAAGCTTGGTCGTTGTCGTATTGATGCCGAGCGAGCGGCAGGCGATCTCGTCCTCGCGCAGCGCTTCCCAGGCACGGCCCACCGGCATCGAGCGCAGCCTGACGGTGACGAAGGCTGTCAGCACGCACAGCGCCAGAATGAGGTAGTAGAGGAATATCTTGTAGTAGGCGCCCGACTGGGCGATGCCGAACACCTTGGCGACGTAGTTGGGATCGGACACGTTGAAGGAGATCAACCCGAAGAAGCTGATCTTGGGCACGCCCGAGATGCCGGCGGCGCCATTGGTGACTTCGCGCCAGTTGATCAGCACAAGACGGATGATCTCGCCGAATGCAAGCGTGACAATGGCGAGATAGTCGCCGCGCAGGCGCAGCACCGGAAAACCAAGGATGACGCCCCACAACGCCGCCATGGCGCCGGCGGCAGGCAGCAGGATCCAGAACGACCAGCCGAAATGCGTGCCGAGCAGGGCGTAGGAATAGGCGCCGACTGCGTAGAAGGCGACGTAGCCGAGATCGAGGAGCCCGGCCAGGCCGACGACGATGTTCAGGCCCCAGGCCAGCATCACGTAGATGAGGATCTGGATGCCGAAATTGTCGACCCACTTCAACGAGCCCTGGAAGCCGAACAACGCGACCATGGCGACCGGGTAGATGACCAGGAGGGTGAAGCCGATCGAATAGGAATGCGCGCCGATGAAGCGGCGGTAGTAGAAGATGGCCCAGGCGATGACATAGACGATGGCAAAGCCGCGCACCATGCCGACATAGACGCCCCAATACGGTCCGACAGCGGCCTGAATGTCATTGCCGACGGCGAGAAGAACCGCCGCCGTGACTGCGCCGATAATAAGGTTGCGCTTGCTGAAGAAACGCTTTGCGATGGTGGTGGGCAGCAGGCCCGACTTCGCGTCGACGACTTTTTGCTCGGCCAGGAACGGTGCGATATAGATCACATGAACGAAGCGGCCGATCGCCGTCAGCGCCACCACGGCGGCGAGCAAGCCCCAGCGCGGCACGAGAATGAGTTCGTTGTGGATATTCTGGTCGGTCTTCAGCCCGATCAGAAGAACGAACATGAAAAAGGCGATAAGGCTCGCGTAGAACGCTTCCCGAAGACCCTTCGCGATGTTGTTTTCGCCGCCGGCGACTTTGCTTGATTCAGCCAGAGCCATCGGATCAGACCTTTTCGACTTCTGGCCGGCCAAGGATGCCGGATGGCAGGAAAATCAGCACGATGGCGAGGATCGAGAAGGCCGCCACGTCCTTGTAGTCGATGGAGAAGTAGGCGGACCAGATGCTCTCGATGAAGCCGATGGCAAGCCCGCCGATGACGGCGCCGGGGATCGAGCCGATGCCGCCCAGCACGGCCGCGGTGAAGGCTTTCACGCCCGGCACGAAGCCGTCCGAGAAGACCACGACGCCATAGTACATGAGAAAGAGCGTACCGGCGACGGCAGCAAGCGACGCGCCGATGATGAAGGTGATGGAGATGGTGCGGTCCACGTTGACGCCGAGCAGCGCCGCCATCTTCTGGTCCTGCTCGCAGGCCCGCTGGGCGCGGCCGAGTGCCGTCTTGTTGACCACGTACCAGAAGATCGCCAGCAGAATTGCGGTGACCAGAACGATGACGATCTGCTTCAGGGAAATGCTGATGCCGTAGACGTCGTAGACTTTGCTGATCATCGGCGGGATCGGCTTGTTGCGCGGACCCTGGGTGACCTGCACGAAGTTCGACAAGGCGATCGACATGCCGATAGCGGTGATCAGGGGCGCCAGCCGGAACGAGCCGCGCAGCGGCCGGTAGGCGGCCTTCTCGATGACCCAGTTGTAAAGGCTCACCAGCAGCATGGATACGACCATCATGATCAAAAGGGCGATGACCACAGGCACTGAATAAAAGAGCGCTCCAAGGATCAAAAACACGATCAGCGCCACAAAAGCACCGACCATGAAGATGTCGCCATGGGCGAAATTGATCATGCCGATGATGCCGTAGACCATCGTATAGCCGATCGCGATCAGGCCATAGATAGACCCCAGCGTCAGCCCATTAATAAGCTGCTGGATGAAATATTGCATGTCTAAGCGGCTCCCCTGGAATGTCGCCTTTGACAGCGCATTCCTTCTCTTATTTCCCCTAGTCCTAAAGTTTCAAGCTCGGATTGCAACTCCAAATTTCATGTCACGCGTGCGACTTCGAAGGTGCTTCCGGGCATCCATCGCGAGGTGCAACTGGTTGCTGGACTGCGGCGGAACCTATCATTGGCACAACGCAATGTCATTGATGATTCCGAACGTTTACCGGCTCTCTTTCGAAGGAAACTCCGGATGTCGATCGCAACTTGATGGATTTTTGCACAAGTGTGGATAATCAAGATTAGTCGTTTTTGCCGCCTGCATGGCCGTTTCCTTGCATCGGATGGATTATTTGACGCTGAAGCCGTGAGCGAACGGATCGCGGTCATCAATGAATATCGTGTTCAACCCGGTCATGCGGGCCCAGCCGCCGATCGAGGGGATGATCGCCGGCTTGCCGGCTACCTCAACCTTCTTTTCGACCCTGCCCTTGAACAGGGAGCCGATGATCGATTCATGGATGAAATCGTCGCCTTCCTTCAATTTGCCCTTGGCGTGCAACTGGGCCATGCGCGCCGAAGTGCCAGTGCCGCACGGTGAGCGGTCGATGGCTTTGTCGCCATAGAAGACGGCGTTGCGGGCATGCGCTTCCGGGTGGGTCGGCGCGCCTGTCCAAAGCATGTGCGTGAGCCGGTCGATGCCGGGATTTTCTGGATGAACGAAGGTGTATTTCTCGTTGAGGCGCTGGCGCACCACCGGGCTCCAGGCAACGAGATCGCCGGCTGTATGGTCGGCCATGTCGCGGAAATTCTTCTGCGGATCGACGATGGCGTAGAAATTGCCGCCATAGGCCACGTCGACCTTGATCTCTCCCAGCACCGGGCACTCGACCGTCAGCCCCTCGGCATAGAGGAAGGATGGCACATTGGTAATGCGTACTTCCTCGACATGCTCGCCCACCTGCCTGTATTCGGCCGTCACCAGGCCGGCCGGCGTGTCGAGGCGCAGCATGCCCGGCGTCTTCGGCTTGATCAGGCCGTGTTCGATGCCCATCGTCACCGTGCCGATGGTGCCGTGGCCGCACATGGGCAGGCAACCCGACGTCTCTATGAACAGGATGGCGATGTCGCAGTCGTCGCGTGTCGGCGGGTAGAGGATGGAGCCCGACATCATGTCGTGGCCACGCGGTTCGAACATCAGCCCGGTGCGGATCCAGTCGTATTCGGCGAGGAAATGCGCACGCCGCTCCATCATAGTGGAGCCCTGAAGGCGCGGACCGCCGCCGGCGACGAGGCGAACCGGATTGCCGCAGGTATGGCCGTCGATACAGAAGAAGGAGTGACGCGCCATAGTCCTGTCCTTGTCAGAAGCGGTTTGGAGAGAAAGGGGAAAGGTCGATGGCCGGAGCCTTCCCCAGGATGAGGTCGCGCACAAGCCCTCCGGTTGCGGCGGCCTGGGTAAGGCCGAGATGGCCATGCCCGAAAGCGTAGACGATACCCTGCGCGCCGGGCGCCTTGCCGATGGCTGGCAGCGAGTCGGGCAGGGACGGGCGGTAGCCCATCCATTCGCGGCCGTCGCTGGCATCGAGACCGGGCAGGAACCGCCCGGCCTTGGCAAGCAGTGCTTTCGAACGCGCGTAGTTGGGCGGCCGCTCGATGCCGCCAAGTTCAACAGCACCACCGATGCGCAAGCCTGTCGAAAGTGGCGTGATGACGAAACCATGGCCGGAGAAAATAAGCTGGCGCTTCACATCGAAAGCTGAGGACGGAAGCGTCGTGTTGTAGCCGCGTTCGGTTTCTAGCGGGAAACGGTCACCGATCGTCTTCGCCAGCAGATGCGACCATGCGCCGGCGGCAATAATGATTTGTGTCGCCATCCTGCGGCTGCCGTCGGCAAGTTTGAGGCTTGTGCCATCGGCGCTTGCCTCGATGCTGTCGACTCCAGCCTGCTCAAAGCGTGCGCCAAGTCCTGCAGCATAAGCCCATAGCGCCTTGCCAAGCTGTTTCGGATCGCTCACCGTTTTCCACCCCGGCACGAAGGTGCCCTTGGTGAAGCGCGGCGACAGCCCCGGTTGCAACTCGGCCAGATGCGTTCCTTCGACATGCCGGTAGCCGATGCCGAAACGGTCGCGCGCGGCCCAGCCGGGTAGAGAGGCGTGGAATTCGGCCTCACTCTCGTAGAGTTCGAGCGAGCCATCCTCATGCAACATGTGGCGTGTGCCGGAACGCTGCATCAGGCCGGACCACTCGGTCTCGGCAAGTTTCATCATGCTTGCCTGGGCGGCGAGGGCTGTCTCATATTTGTCCGGGGCGCCGGCACGCCAGAAACGCCATAGCCATGGCGCCAGCTTCGGCAGGTATGCTGGCGGGATGGAGAGCGGTCCCAGCGGATCGGCCACCCATTTTGGTAAATTGCGCATCATGCCCTTCTGGGCCAACGGCAACACGTCGGAAAAGGCGAAGGCGGCGGCGTTGCCGGAACTCGTCTCCTCGCAGATGCCGGTCCGGTCGAAGAGGGTGACCGGGCGGCCGGTCTCCGCCAGACAGGCCGCCGCACAAATGCCGATGATGCCGCCACCGACGATGGCGATTTCCGAGGTGATGTCGTCACCCAGACCGCCATTCATCGATCGCACTCACCGAAAGATGTGAGGGGCATGAAGGAATTACCTCAAACCGAATGCCTCAGAATTTCGGCAGCGCAGGGCGCGCGGCCAGAGCATCCTTGACGATCTTTTCCGCCGCCTTGCGGCGCTCGCCCGACAGCGGCTGGCGCGGCATGCGCACGCGGTCGTTCGTACCGATCGCATGGACCTCCACAAGTTTGATATTCTGGACCAGATAGGTCGACACGTCGAGGTCGAGCAACGGGCGGAACCAGCGATAGATGGCCAGCGCCTCGTCCCGGCGGCCCTGCTTCATCAACTGGTAGATCGCAACCGTTTCGCGCGGGAATGCCACGACCAGTCCGGCAACCCAGCCGATGGCTCCCACCGACAGCGCCTCGAAGGCGAGATTGTCGACGCCGGTGAACAGGTCGAAGCGGTCGCCGAAGCGGTTGATGATTTCCGTCGAGCGGCGAATGTCGTCGGACGATTCCTTGATGGCGACGAAGCGCTTGTCCTTGGCCAGTTCTTCCATGTCGTCGACACTGACATCGACACGGTAGGCAACCCTGTTCGAATAGATCATCACCGGCAGGTCGCCTGCAGCGGCGACAGCCTTCAGCGCATCCACCGTCTCCTTGGGATTGGTGTGGTAGATCGGGCTTGGCACCACCATCAGGCCATCGGCCCCTTCCTTGGCGGCACGCTTGGCTATGCTGGCCGCCTCGCGGGTGCCGGCGGTGTTGATGGTCAGCAGGACCGGCTTCTTGCCGGCGACCTTGCGGGCGAGGCCCAGCACTTCGAACTGTTCGTCGACAGAAAGCATCGGACCTTCGCCAAGCGAGCCGCAAGCGACGATACCGTCGCAGCCTGCATCCATCTGGAGCCCGAAGCAGCGTTCCATCTCGGCGTGGTCGAGGCGGTCATCCTCGGTGAACTTGGTTGTGACGGCGGGGAATATTCCAGACCACATTTGCTCGCTCCATCTGATATATCACATGCATATCTTGAGCAAACGAGGCTGTCAATCCAAATCTGAGTGTGATATATCATAAGCATATCAAGGAGAAATATGTGACTACGACGGAAGAAAGCACCGGTTCCGAACCGGCGGCCTCAAAGGCCTATCATGCCCTTGAGCGGATGATCGTCACCCTGGAATTGTCACCCGGCAGTTTCGTCACCGAAGGGTCGATCATCGAGAAACTCGGGCTGGGGCGCACTCCGGTGCGCGAGGCGATCCAGCGGCTGGCCTGGGAGGGCTTGCTTGAGGTCAGGCCTCGCGCCGGTATCGCCATCGCCGCCCTTCATGCCGGTGACTGGCTGCGCGTCATCGATGCGCGCCGCGGCGTCGAGATCGTTCTTGCCCGCTCTGCCGCCCGCTTTGTCACACGAGAGGCGGCGGATCGGTTCCATGCCGCAGCACTGTCCATGCAGAAGGCCGTAATTACCGGCGACGTTCTGGCATTCCTGGCCGCCGACAAGGCGATGGACGAGGCGCTGGCGCTGGCCGCCGACAACGTCTTTGCCGCACGCGTCGCCGCTCCCTTGCAATCGCACAGCCGCCGCTTCTGGTATCGCTTCCGGGCAGATACCGGGCTGGCGGATTCGGCCGCGCATCATGTCGCGCTGATCCAGTCGATACTGGACGCAGATGAGGAGGCCGCTTCGGCAAATGCGGACCGGCTCATGAGCCTGCTGCGCTCTCTGGCGGAGTCCGCGGCGACACGTTGAAAAGGCGGTATGGTGCTGCGGCTGCCCAAAAGAAAAGCGGGACGGCCATAGCCATCCCGCTTTGATGCGAATCTAGTGCGGAGTGATCTTGAGTGTCACTTCATCATTGGCCCGCGCGCCCGCAGCCGAAGGCGAGGATCCGCAAGCGAAAAGACGTCAGGTGTCACTTCATCGTCGGCATGGCGAATTCGGCACCCTCTTTCACCCCTGACGGCCAACGCGAGGTCACCGTCTTGGTCTTGGTGTAGAAGCGCACCGAATCCGGGCCGTACTGGTTGAGGTCGCCGAAGCCAGACTTCTTCCAGCCGCCGAAGGTGTAGTAGGAAACCGGCACCGGGATCGGCACGTTGATGCCGACCATGCCGACCTGGACGCGGGCTGCAAATTCACGCGCAGCATCGCCGTCGCGGGTGAAGATGGCGACGCCATTGCCGTATTCATGCTCGGATGGCAGCCGCACCGCTTCTTCGAAATCGTGCGCGCGAACGACCGAGAGCACCGGGCCGAAGATTTCTTCCTTGTAGATGCGCATGTCCGACGTCACGTTGTCGAATAGGCAGCCGCCCATGTAGAAGCCGTCTTCATAGCCCTGCATCTTGAAGCCGCGCCCGTCGACGGCAAGCTTGGCGCCTTCCTTGACGCCGATCTCGACATAGTTCTTCACGCGCTCAAGCGCTGCCTTGGTGACCAGCGGGCCGAAATCGGCTGCCGGATCGGTCGAAGGGCCGATCTTCAGGTTCTCGACACGCGGGATCAGCTTTTCCATCAACCTGTCGGCGGTTGCCTGGCCGACGGGAACGGCAACCGAAACCGCCATGCAACGCTCGCCTGCTGCGCCATAACCTGCGCCGATCAGCGCATCGACCGTCTGGTCGAGGTCGGCGTCGGGCATGATGATCATGTGGTTCTTGGCGCCGCCGAAGCACTGCACGCGCTTGCCGTTGGCGCAGCCGCGCGAATAGATGTACTGCGCGATGGAGGAGGAGCCGACGAAGCCGATGGCCGAAATATCCTCATGGTCGAGGATGGCGTCGACCACTTCCTTGTCGCCATTGACGACGTTGAGGATGCCTGCCGGCAATCCGGCCTCCAGCATCAGTTCGGCAAGCTTCATCGGTACGCCCGGATCGCGTTCCGAGGGCTTGAGGATGAAGGCGTTGCCGCAGGCGATGGCCGGTGCGAACTTCCACATCGGGATCATGGCGGGGAAGTTGAATGGCGTGATGCCGGCGACCACGCCGAGCGGCTGGCGGATCGAATAGAGGTCGATGCCGGGGCCGGCGCCTTCCGTGTATTCGCCCTTCATCAGGTGCGGAATGCCAAGCGCGAACTCGACGACTTCGACGCCGCGCAGGATGTCGCCCTTGGCGTCGGGAATGGTCTTGCCATGCTCGCGGGCCAGCAACTCGGCAAGCGCGTCATTGTCGCGCGCCACCAGTTCGAGGAACTTCATGAATATGCGCGCCCGGCGCTGCGGGTTGGTTGCCGCCCAGGCCGGCTGTGCTGCCTTGGCGTTGGCGACGGCGGCGTCGAGTTCGGCCTTCGAGCCGAGCGCCACCTTGGCGCGCACCGTGCCGTCGAGCGGCTGGAAGACGTCCTGCTCGCGCCCGGAGGTGCTCTTGACGTTCTTGCCGCCGATAAAGTGACCGTAGTGATCCATCATATCGCTCCCTGAAATCTCGATGCTGCATTGTCGGCTTTCGCGGCGCTGATGGCAACGTGAGCGGAAACGCAACCGTTGTGCATGAAGTGTAGAGCATTCTTGCATTGAACATTATTTTCTGCATATGGATGCGCATATGAATTGGGATGATGTCCGCGTTTTTCTGGCTGTCGCCCGTGCCGGGCAAATCCTCGGCGCGGCAAAGCGACTGGAACTCAACCACGCCACTGTTTCGCGCCGGATCGCGACGCTGGAGGAAGCGCTGCGGGCGAAGCTGTTCAGGCGCCTCACCACCGGCAGCGAACTGACGCCGGCCGGCCAGCGCTTCCTCGAAATCGCCGAGCGGATGGAAGCCGACGTGATCGCCGCACGCTCCGCCGTGGCGGGTGAGGGCGACGACATTTCCGGCACGGTGCGCATCGGCGCGCCGGATGGATTCGGCGTTGCGTTTCTTGCCAGGCATCTTGGCGAACTTACCGCGCAGCATCGGGAACTGACGATCCAGCTCGTGCCGGTGCCACGCTCGTTTTCGCTGTCGCGGCGCGAGGCCGATATCGTGATTACGGTCGAGCGGCCGACGGAAGGACGGCTTGTGGCCGGCAAGCTGGTTGATTACTCGCTCGGCCTGTTCGCCTCGCGATCCTATGCCGAAGCGCACGGCTTGCCCAAGTCCGCAGCCGAACTTTCGGGCCATACGCTGATCGGCTATGTGCCGGACCTGATCGTTAGCCCCTCGCTCGACTACGAGGCCGAATTCAGCGCCGACTGGCGCTCGGCCTTCGCCATTTCGTCGGCGCTCGGCCAGGCGGAAGCGGTGCGCTCCGGCGCCGGCATCGGCATTTTGCACACTTTCGTCGCCCGCTCGATGCCGGAACTGGTGCCGGTCGAGATCATCGCGCCCATCCGCCGCGCCTACTGGCTGGTCTATCACGAGACGGTCAGGCCGTTGCGCCGGGTGCAGACGGTGGCGAGCTTCATTACCAAGGCCGTCGAGCGGGAACGGGCCTTGTTCCTGTAATTGATGCCGCTTGGGGCTCGCAGTTCCGCTCTGACGCGGCAATAGTTGCAGTTCACTCGAGGAGGCACTTCGTGAAATCGACCGTTCTTTTCACCGCCGGATTGCTCATGGCCGCTTCCGCTGCCACGGCCGAGGATCTGTCCTGGTTCGTTTTGCCGGCGGAGGGACCGGGAGCCACTCTGGCATATGGGACGCCGGATAGCGGCTACGCGCCGATATCGTTTCGCTGCGACGGGAACGGCGACACGCTTGCGGTGACGGTCGAGCACGAACCCGTCAACGCGGCAGACGGGGTGGGGGTCGAGGTTCTGTTCTCGGCCGGCGATATCGAAGTGCCGGTTGCAACGACCGGCACCCGGCTTGAAATGGACGACCTGTTCATTCTCGAAGGTGAAACCTCGCTCGATCCTCGTTTCCAGGATCTGATCACCTCGGCTGGACCGCTGGTCATGACCATCGAAGACGGTGCTGAGGAATATCCTCTCGACGGTGCCCGCGAAGCCGCCCTCGAGTTCTTTGCGGCCTGCAAGGCAGGATAACCCGCCTGAAGCTTCAGCGGGCAGCTTCGAAATTAAATCTTGATTGTTTTTATCTACTTTAATATGCAGGCTCTGCAAACCCGCAATCGCCGGATGTAGGAGCCTTCGAACCTTGTCGAACATGATGGAGATCGAACGTCGCCACGAAGAGGCCCAGGCCCATATTCGCGCGACGATCATGACCGAATTCTGCCATGTCATGAGCCGCAGCGGCTTGCCGCCTATGGCGGTCATGCGGCTTGCCGCACAGGCGGTCGGCTCGATCTATCGCGAGATTGCGGAAACCCACTCCGGCCCGAACGCCTGCCCTTGCAACTGGTCTCCGAACGAACGGACCGACATCGATGTCCTGTGCACGGCGCTGATGGCGGCGATCCGCTTCAAGCCGGTTCAGGATTTGCGGGCGATGAGGCCGGCAGGATCGGCCTGACCGGTCTTTTCCTTACGAACCCTTGCGGGCGACAACCGGCACGTAGTGCTCCAGTTCAGGCGCCGGGAAACGGACCGTCTCGCCAATCTCGGCCGAGCGATAGAGGCCCATCAGCATCTCGACCACACCTAGCCCGTCCTCGAAGGTCTCTATCGGCTTTTCGCCTTTGCGGAAGCATTCGACCATGTGGCGGTTTTCGTCGGTATAGCCATAGATGCCGGGCTCGTCCTCCAGCACCGGCATCAGGCCCTGCTCGGCGTTCTGCTTCTCGACAAGGTCCTCGCCCTCCGATCCGGTTACGGCGCGCGACATGAACACCTTGAGCCCGGTGGCCAGCGAGTTGAACTCCATCGCATATTCTGGCCCCAGCAGTTCGAGCTGGATGCGCAGACCGGCCCCGACATAGGCCCATGAGGTCGTCGCCTCGATCATCAGTTCGTTGCCGTCCTCGTCTTCCAGCGCGATGGTGCCGCGTGCGAAGTCCTCCGAAGGCCGGTTGCGGTAATCCACTTCCGCGCCGAAGCGCGCGCGCAACTGGTCGGCGTAGTTGGGCCGCGTCCATTTGAGGTTGGCGACGGTGCCGTTCACCGACTTGATCTTCAGCGAATTGCGCGATGCGCCGGGCGCGGTGAGCAAATAGCGGGCCACTTCGACCGAATGGCACATCATGTCGGAAAGCACGCCGCCGCCCTGCTTGTCGCCCTGCCAGAACCAGGGTTCGTGCGGGCCGGAATGCTCTTCCGCGGCGCGGGCGAGATAGGGTCGTCCGGTGGCCGAAGCCGCGCGCCGCCAGATGATTTCCTTGCCCCGCAGCACCGGCGTGCAGAACACCTGGTTTTCCAGATAGCCGTGATTGAGCCTGGCGTCTTCGGCCAGCCGCAGCATTTCGCGTGCTTCGGCAACCGTGCGCGCCAGCGGCTTTTCGCAAGCGACGGCAAAGACCTTGCTGCGCCCCGCCGTCACTTCGGCGTGGATGACGCGCATCGTGTCGAGGCGGGTATAGTTGGGCGACAGGATCCAGACCGCATCGACATCGTCGGCGCGCAGGAGAGATTCCAGGCTGTCATGGCTGCGGCATTGACCAAGGCCGAGTTCGGCGACCTGCTCGACGAAGTGGGCGCGCTTGTCGGCACTGCGGCTATAGACGCCGGTGACTTCGACATTGCGCACGTTCAGCATCGCCTTGAGATGGAAATGGGCGATGAAGCCGCTGCCCACGAACCCTACCCGCAATTGCGCTTTCGGCAGATCGGCCATTCGTCTCGTCCTTTCAGTCTTGTTTCGGCGCAGCTGTGGTGCCGCGTATCTTGAGCGTCGTCTCCAGCACCAGGGGCTGTTTCGGCGCGCTGCCGCCAGCGAACATGTCGAGCAGCAATCCCATCGCCCGCTTGCCGATTTCTGTCCGCGGCTGGGCAACGGTGGTCAGCGGCGGAAAGAAGGCTTCGCTGAGATAGAGGTCGTCGAAGCCGACAACGGAAACGTCGCCGGGCACGTCGCACCCGATCCGGCGCAGTTCGTGGATGGCGCCGAAGGCCATTTCGTCGTTGGCGAGGAAAATCGCGGTCGGCGGCTCGGCAAGCGAAAACAGCCGGCGGCAGGCATCGCGCCCAGATTGCAAAAGATAGTCGCCGCGCTGCTCGTAGCCTTCCGGCACCGCCAGCCCGGCCCCGCGCATGGCGATGCGGTAGCCTTCCCTGCGCTTGAGGCTCATCACTTCCGGCACCGGGCCGGAAATGTGGGCGATGCGGCGATGGCCGAGGCCGATCAGATGCTCGACTGCCTGTCGGGCGGCAGCGGCATTGTCGATCTGCACATGGGGAAAACCCGCGTCCTCTATCATTTCCAGTGCGACAACCACCGGCAGATCCGGCGGTAGGCGGTCGCGCGATGCCTGGCCCGGAGGCAGGGAGCCGGTCATCAGAATCATGCCGTCGGCATGACCGTCGCGCAGCATGTCGAAATATTCCGTCTCATGGGCGGGGTCGTTCTCGGCATTGCCCATCAGCACGGAATAGCCGGCGGCGCGCGCCGCAGCCTCCACGCCTTTCAGGATATCGAGGTAGAACGGGTTGCCGATATCGCGCACCACCAGAAGCACGGCCATGGAGCGGCGGGTGCGCAAATTGCGGGCGCTGACATTGGGCCGGTAGTTGAGGGCGCTTGCAGCTTCGCGGATGCGCGACAGCGTCGGCTCGGCCACCAGTCCGGTATCGGCCAGCGCACGCGATACGGTGGCGGGCGAAACGCCGAGACGCTCGGCGATATCCTTGATCTTCGGACGGGCGGTCATGCGCGCATCGAGCGGCCGCGGCCGTAGAACAGCATCAGCACAAGAAGCGTGATGCCAAACACCATCTGGCGGCCCGACTCATCGATATTGATGGTGACCAGTATGCTTTGCAGGATGACCAGCAGCAGCGCCCCCGCCATCGTTCCGGTGTAGCCGCCCTTGCCGCCGGAGAGCGGCGTGCCGCCGAACACCACCGCGATGATGG
Organism: Mesorhizobium sp. Root157; assembly: GCF_001427385.1. Lineage (GTDB taxonomy): Bacteria > Pseudomonadota > Alphaproteobacteria > Rhizobiales > Rhizobiaceae > Mesorhizobium. The sequence goes on along the minus strand of NZ_LMGJ01000033.1, from coordinate 113,381 downwards.
AGGGCAGCATGTACTGCTCGCCGACATTGGCGAAAGAGGAACCCGAATAGCCGAGCAGGCAGATGCCGGCGATTGCCGCAAAGACGCCGGACAGCACGAATAGCGCAATGCGCGCCGCCTTGACCGGAACGCCTGCCATGTAGGCCGCCTGCTCGTTGGAGCCGATGGCATAGATGCGGTGGCCGAACACGGTGCGGCCAAGCAGGAAAGCCATCAAAAGCCCGATGACCACCCACAGCCACAAAATACCCGGCACACCGAACAGGAATGGCTGCGAGACGAAGTCGGCGAGGCCGGGTGCGGCGCGGCCCGACGGGATGCCCTGGCGAATGACGACGAGCAGGCCCTGGAGAACGCCGAGCATGCCGAGCGTCATCACCAGAGGCGGAATGCGCAGCAGCGTCACGCCGATGCCGTTGAACAGGCCGAAAAGGGCGCCCGTGGCGATGCAGGCGACGATCGCCAGCGGGATGCCGGCATTTTCGCCCGCCATCAGGTTCCCGGCGACGATGGCGCTCAGCGACACCACGCCGCCGACGGAGAGGTCGATGCCTTCGCGGCCGCCGAGGACGACCAGGTTCTGGCCGGCGGCGACGATGCCCAGCAGGGCAGCCACGATCAGCAGGCGCATGATCTGCTGACCCGAGGCAAAGCCCGGCGACAGCGTTTCGCCCAGATAGAGCAGGGCGGCGACCAGGATCAGCGCCACCACCAGCGGCTGCTTCGCGAACTCGACGATGCGCGCGGCAGCGGCGGGGGAGTGAGAGGGCGTGGCGGCGTCGCTCATGCGCGTGCCCCCCGCCCGACCAGCACGCCGGCCATCAGTGCCAACAGGATGGCCAGGCCTTGCACGAGGTTCTGCCATTCCGACGGCGTGCCGACGAAGAACACCAGCGAGTTGATGAAACCGATGATGAGGGCGCCGATGACCGATCCGACCACGGTGCCGTAGCCGCCGGCCAGTGCGCTGCCGCCCAGCACCACCGCGGCGATGGAAAACAGCGTCATCTTGCCGCCAACCAGCGGGTCGCCGCTCGCCGTATCGCCGGTGATGCAGAAGGCGGCGAGCGCTGCGAACACGCCGCACAAGGCATAGCCGCCGATGCGGACGGCAGTGACCGGCAAGCCGCTCTGGAAGGCTTCCTGCTGGCCGTCACCGACCGCAAGCAGCCTGAGCGTCAGGCGCGTGCGAACCAGCACAACAAGCAGGATGGCAAAGGCGACGACTACGTAGAAGACGAACGGAATGTCGAGGATGCGGCCGCCATAGGTGCGCCAGAACAGGGTCGGCGCCGGCGTGCCGGCCACCGGCTGGATATAGAGGGCAAGGCCGGTGAAGAAGATCGAGGTGGCGAAGGTGGCGACGATGGCTTGCAGGCGCAGGGCCGCGACCACGATGCCGTTGACGAGACCGCAGGCGAGGCCTGTTGCAAGGCCGAGGCCCAGCGCGGCGAGGATTGTCAGGCCGTCGCCGCCCCATTGCGCCATGAAGCCGACGACAACGACATTGACCAGGGAGACGATGGCGCCGGCGGACAGGTCGATGTCGCCTGCATAGATCACGTAAGTCTGGGCGACCGCCAGCAGCATCAGTGCCAGATAGGTCTTGATCAGGCCGGTGATGCCGACGAACGACAGGCTGCGCGGCTGGAACCAGCCGTTCAGAACGATCAGCACGACCAGGATGATCAGCGCCGGCAGGAACGGATAGCGCTCGAACGTCCGTTTCAGGGCGCTGCGGCTTTGGGGGCGGGCAGGGGCGGAGGCCATCGTCATCATGCGGCCTCGTATGCGGCCTGGTAGAGGTTGTAGCGTGTGCGCGCCGTGCCGGTCAGCTCGCGGCGGACGGCTCCGCCGTTGAAGACCAGGATGCGGTCGGCATTGTCGAGCAACTCGGCATCTTCAGACGCATAGAGCACGATGCCCATGCCCTCCTCGGCCAGCTTGCGGATCAGCGCGAAAAGATCGGCCTTGGCCGAAAGGTCGATGCCCTTGGTCGGGTCGTCGAGCAGGAGCACGGCAGGGCGGTCGATCAGCCAGCGCGCGATCACCACCTTTTGCTGGTTGCCGCCGGAAAGCGAACTGATGGGAAAGCCCAGGCCGGCGAATTTGGTGCGCAGCGCCTGCAGCGCGGGCAACGCCTTGCGGGCGGAAGCGGGTGGGTGGGCAAGGATCATGCGGTCGCGCAGATAGTGGATCGGCATGACGTTTTCGAGGATCGGCCGGCCGGTGACGACGCCTTCCCTGGCGCGGTCGCCGGAAACATAGGCGACCCCTTGCCGGATCATTGCGCGCGGGTTTGCCGGGTTGAGCGGCTTCCCGTCGAGTTCGACGCTGCCGGAGGTCGGAGGCGCTGCGCCGAACAGCGCCTTCAGCACCGCCGACTGGCCTTGTCCGTGGAGACCGCCGAAGCCGAGGATTTCGCCTTTGCGGACATCGAAGCTGACGTCGCCAAAGCCTCGGCCTCCGAGGTTTTTGACCGAAAGCGCCAGCGCGGCGGCACCGGTGGGGGCATGATGCTCGACGGCTTTTGCGTCGGTTTCGTCATGGCCGCCGACCATCATGGTGATGATTTCGGACGGGCTGGTGTCGGCAATGCGCTTGGTGCCGACGATCTGGCCGTCGCGAATGACGGTGGCTCGGTCGCCGATGGCGAAGATCTCGTCCATGCGATGCGAGATGAAGATGATGCTGCGCCCTTTCTGCTTGAGGGCGCGCAGGATTTCGAAGAAACGTTCCACCTGCGCCCTGTCCAGCGCCGAGGTTGCTTCATCGAAGATGATGACCGAAGCCTCGATGGCGAGCGCTTTGATGATCTCGACCAGTTGGCGCTGGTCGGCGCGCAGGTCCTCGATGACGGCATCCAGTGAAAAGCCGTCGCCGGTCACGCCGTCGAACAGCGCCATATACCGTTGCGCGCGTTCTTCGAGTGCATCGCCGTCGACGAAGATGCCGGCGCGTGAGGGCAGGCTGGCAAGGCTTATGTTCTCGGCCACGGTGCGGTGCGCGGCAAGCGAAAGTTCCTGATAAAAGATGGCGATGCCATGCGACCTGGCCGATTGCGGCCCGGTTATGGTGACCGGTTTGCCGTCGAGCAGGATTTCGCCGGCATCGGGCCTGACGCTGCCGGCGACGATCTTGGAGAGCGTGCTCTTGCCGGACCCGTTCGAGCCGAGCAGCACATGCACCTCGCCAGCCTCGATCTCGAGATCGGCATGGCTAAGCGCCTTCGTTGCGCCGTAAGCCTTGCTGACGCCGTTGAGTTTCAGCTTGATCATTTGAGCGTCCCGTGAATGGCAGTCGGGCGCGCGGATCAGTCGGGGATCCGCGCGTCCGTCCCGGGAGGGAGCCTACTTGAAGAGCTTTTCGGCGTCTTCGATCGAGAAGGACGAGGTGTAGGAGTAATAGCCCGGCTTGCCTTCAAGCGCCTTGGCCGCGTCCGCCAGGTTGGAACCATCGATGAAGGGGATCGGCAGATACATGGCGTTCTTGTACTGGCCAGCCGTCGCCGGCTCCTTCAGTTCCTTGCCCTGCAGCATCAGCACCGCGACGTTGAGCGCGGAAGCCATCACGCCGGGAGGGTTGACCGACGCGCCGGAGTTCAGCTTGTCCTTCGTCCAGATGTCGATGAAGTCCTTGCGGATTTCGCCGGTGGCCGCGATGGAACCGGTCTTGCCTGCGTCCATGATCGACTTCCAGGCGCCTGCCGCCATGCCGTCCTGAACCCACACGCCGTTGATGTCGGGATAGGTGGCGAGCAGGTTCTGCATGGCCTGCTGACCCTGTGCCTGATCCCAATTGGCGTTGACTTCGTTGACCAGCTTGATGTCGGGATGCTTGGCGAACACTTCCTTGTAGCCGGCAACGCGCATTTCGTTGGCCGGATGGCCGGCGACGCCATTGATGGCGACGACGTTGCCCTTGCCGTTCAAGGTCTTGGCCAGCCACTCGGCGCCGGCGGCGCCCCACGCCTTCTGGTCGATACCGACATAAAGCGCGTCGGGCGACGACACTTCGGCGTCGGTGGCGATGACGAGAATGCCGGCTTCCTTGGCCTGTGCGAACACCGGATCGAAGGCGGTCGGGCTGTTCGGATTGATGATGATGGCGTCGACGCCCTCGCTGATGAAGTTGCGGACATGGGCGATCTGGCCGGGTACGTCGACGTTGGCGCTTTGCACCTCGACGGTGACGTTGATGCCCTTTTCCTTCCACTTCTCGGCGGCGGCCTTGGCCTCGTCGATCATTTGCGTGCGCCATTCGGAGCCGACCCAGCCGTTCGACAGGCCGATCTTGACGTCCTTGGCGTAAGCGGAGAGTGCGGAGAAGGCGATCGCCGTGGCGGCGACGGCTGACAGAACAAGCGACTTTTTCATGTAGATATCCTCCCGGAAGCTCAACTGTGGAGAAAGCTTAGATTGAAATGAAATCGATTTCAATCGCCGTTTCGCGCAATTTCGGGGCGTTTTTGAATGCCAGCTCGTTCCTTGCCGCACTGACGGGTGCGCATTCGGGCATGGCCGCATGCAACAGGATCGAAATTGCTTTTTGGGGAAGGGCCGGAAAAACAACACCCGCCGGGGGAGGAGGTCCGGCGGGTGTCGTATGGGTCGGTCAGCGATCGGGAGGAGGTGAAGGCTGACCGTATCCGCCTTAGCCTGGGAGGAGGATGGCTCGGCGGAATTCGATGATCAGAAATTAGTCCTGTTGACCGATTGGTAAAAGTCTCAATTTTGCATGGCAGCATTGCACCTTGTGCATCGCAACATGAGGCGCGGCGCAATGTCGCCCGACTGACCGCTGGACAGGGACGGCAAGTGCTATCAACAGTTTACCTCGTCACGGCGCAAAACCAGGGCAAACTCAACCTTGCGTGGTGTGCTAAGTTCTGAGACCAAGTGTCTCGACCGAGCGTCCGCAGGTCGCATACGGTGGCGGCTGCTACGTTTTGTTCCTTGCGCCAGATCAAAGACCAAGGAATCATCATCGACTAGCGAGGGCGTGTAACTCCCTTGCAGGTAATTGCTTTTCTCGCACAGGCGGAACGACATGGTCTCGCAACTGACGATATCCGAACGGCAATATGCGCTTGCCACACTTCTGTTGCTCGGCCTTGGCGGCCTGGCGATGGCGGCGATGGGGCGCGGCGATCCGATCGCCGTGCACGGCTACATCGTCCTGATCTTCGCCATTGGGTTGTCCTTCGTGGTGATGGCCGGCTACTACGCGCCGGAGCCCGACAAGACGCGCCTGTCGCGTTATTATGACGACCCGACCAAGGTCGGCATCGTCCTTTCCATCGCCTGGGCGGTGGTCGGAATGTTCGTCGGCGTGTGGGTCGCGGCCTTGCTTGCCTGGCCAGATCTTACCTTCGACCAGGCTTGGTCGAGTTTCGGCCGCCTTCGCCCGGTGCATACGTCCGGCGTCATCTTCGGCTTCGGAGGCAATGCGCTGATTGCCACCTCGTTCCACGTCCTCCAGCGCACCACCCGTGCCCGCATGCCCGGCCAGTTCGCGCCGTGGTTCGTGCTGCTTGGCTACAATCTGTTCTGCGTCGTCGCCGCGAGCGGCTATCTGATCGGCGTCACCCAGTCGAAGGAGTATGCCGAGCCCGAGTGGTATGCGGACATCTGGCTGGTGGTCGTCTGGGTCAGCTATTTCCTCATCTACCTGCGCACGCTGGCGCGACGCAAGGAACCGCATATCTACGTGGCGAACTGGTACTACATGGCCTTCATCCTGGTCGTGGCTGTGCTGCACATCGTCAACAACCTCGCGGTGCCGATCGCATGGAACGCGGCCAAGAGCTATTCGCTGTTCTCGGGCGTGCAGGATGCGATGACGCAGTGGTGGTACGGCCACAACGCCGTGGCGTTCTTCCTCACCGCCGGCTTCCTCGGCATGATGTACTACTACCTGCCCAAACGGGCTGGCCGGCCGATCTTTTCCTACCGGCTTTCCATCATCAGCTTCTGGGGCATCACCTTCCTCTACATGTGGGCCGGCTCGCATCATCTCCACTACACGGCCCTGCCGCAGTGGGTGCAGACGCTGGGCATGACCTTCTCGATCGTGCTTCTGGTGCCGTCCTGGGCATCGGCGGGCAACGCGCTCGCCACGCTGAACGGCGCCTGGCACAAGGTGCGCGACGACGCCACGCTGCGCTTCATGATGGTCGCCGCCGTCTTCTACGGCTTGTCGACCTTCGAAGGCTCGTTCATGGCCATTCGCCCGGTCAACGCGCTGTCGCACTACACCGACTGGACCGTCGGCCATGTGCATGCCGGCGCGCTCGGCTGGGTGGCGATGATCACGTTCGGCTCGTTCTACGCGCTGGTGCCGTGGATGTGGAAGCGTGAAACGATGTACTCGCCGAAGCTGATCGAGGTGCACTTTTGGCTCGCTCTGGCAGGCACCATCGTCTACGTCTTCGCCATGTGGAATTCGGGCATCATCCAGGGCCTGATGTGGCGCACCTACAACGAAAGCGGCTCGCTCACCTATTCCTTCATCGACTCGCTCGTTGCCATGCATCCCTACTACATAGCGCGCGCCTTCGGCGGCCTGCTGTTCCTGCTCGGTGCGCTGGTGGCGGCCTACAATGTCTGGATGACGATCCGCCAAAGCAGGATGGATGCCATCGATGCCGGGGAGGATGCCGATATCCCGCTGTTTGCCCGCGACGCTGTCCAGGCCGGAGAATAACCGACCATGAAAGAGTTCTTCCATCGCAAGATCGAGCGCAATGCCATCGGCTTCGTCGTGGCGATCGTGGCCGTCGCTTCGATCGGCGGCTTCATCGAGATCGCGCCGCTGTTCACCATTCACGAGACGGTGGAGGAGGCGCCCGACATGCGCACCTACACGCCGCTCGAATTGGCCGGGCGCAACATCTATATCCGCGAAGGCTGCTATGCCTGCCACTCGCAGATGATCCGCACCCTGCGCGACGAGGTCGAGCGCTACGGCCCGTATTCGCTGGCGGTCGAATCCAAATATGATCATCCGATGCTGTGGGGATCAAAGCGCACCGGTCCCGACCTTGCCCGCCTCGGCGAGAAATATTCCGATGCCTGGCACGTCGCGCATCTCATCAATCCGCGCGACGTGGTGCCGGAATCGGTGATGCCGAAATATGGCTGGCTGATGCGCAATGAACTGAGGATCGACGATCTTGGCGAGCATCTGGTGGCCCAGCAGGCAGTGGGCGTTCCGTATACGAGCGAAATGGTCGACAATGCCGTGCAGGATGCCCGCGGCCAGGCCGCACCGGACACCGACGCGGCTTCGGCAGTGGCCGAGCGCTATGGCGAAGCCACCCATGTGAGGGCGTTCGACGGCGATCCGTCGCGCCTCACCGAAATGGATGCGCTGGTTGCCTATCTGCAGATATTGGGCAAGCTGACCGACAAGGCCAACCAACAGGCGGCGGCGGTGGAGGTGGAGGAGCAATGATGGACGTCGACCACGACACGCTGGTGGCGCTTTCGAAGAGCTGGGGCCTGTTCTACCTCATCGCCTTCTCGGCGGCGGTGGTGATCTATGCGTTGTGGCCTTCGAACCGCAAGCGCTTCACGCACGCCAAGATGAGCATTCTCGACAACGACGACAAGCCGCTGGAATAGGCCGGAGAGAAATACGATGGAGCTTGAAAAGCGCGATCGGGTGACCGGCCGGATGACCACCGGCCATGAGTGGAACGGCATCGAGGAACTCGAGACGCCGATCCCGCGCCTGGTGTTCTATTTCCTCGGCGCGACAATCCTGTTCTCGGTGATTTGCTGGGTGCTGTATCCGACATGGCCGCTCGGCTCGACCTTTACCAAGGGGCTGACCGGGTTCGACCAGCGCAACCTGGTGACCGAGCAGGTTGCCAGGGCCGACGCCGAGCGGGCCGCGGCTTGGGCCGGCAAGGTCGAGGCAATGAGCTATGCCGAGATCGAGGCCGATCCGGCGCTGATGGAGCCGGTCAGGGAAGCCGGCCGCACCCTGTTCGTCGACAATTGTGCTGCCTGTCACGGCGTCAATGCCACCGGCGGCCCGGGCTTCCCCAACTTGACCGCCAAATCGTGGCTGTGGGGTGGAGAGCCGGAAGCGATCGAGGAGACGATCAAGGTCGGCATCAACTCCACCAATGACGACACCCGCGTCTCGCAAATGATGGCGTTCGGACGCGACGGTGTCCTTGCAGCCGCGCAAATTTCCGACGTCGTTACCTATGTCCGCTCGCTGTCGGGCGCCGAGGGCGACGCCGCAAGGATGGAAGCCGGCAAGGAAGTGTTTGCCGCCAACTGCGTGGCCTGCCATGGCGATGACGCCAAGGGCAGCCACGATGTCGGTGCGCCTGACCTCACCGATCACTTCTGGATCTATGGCGGCGACACCAGCTCCGTCTACACCAGCGTCTACTCCGGACGGCAAGGACATATGCCGCATTGGGACACGCGCCTCAGCCCGCTGCAAGTCAAGCTGTTGACGCTTTACGTTCACACGCTCGACGGAGCGCCGAACTGATGTCGGCCGGCGCAGCAATGCAGCCGCCGCGCGCCGGGCGATCCGGGCGCAAACTGGCTCTATGGGGGTTGATCGCTGCGGGCGTTTTGTTGCTCGTCGCGGCCAATGTGCATCTGGTCTATGTTGCGGTGACCTCGCAGCCCGACTGCGTTCCGCACGCCAGGGAAGTCGGTGTCGACGGCGCCCCCTTGCGGGCAGCGCGCTCCGCCTGTTGAAGCTGAAAGGATACGGCATGGCCTCCGCCGAACAGTCTGAGATCATCATCCCGCTGGCCGAGCAGCGTCGCCGCAATCTCCCCGCCGGCGCCGCCTTCGGGTGGCTAGGGGCGGGCTGGCGCGACTTGTGGCGTCAACCCGGCCCAAGCCTTGCCTATGGCGTTGTGGTATTTGCGATTTCCGTGGCGATGGTGTGGTGCCTGTTCGCGCTCGAACTGGATTACATCCTGTTTCCGGCACTGGCAGGGTTCATGGTTGTCGGACCGCTGATCGCCATCGGGCTCTACGAGAAGAGCCGCGCTCTGGAGGACGGCGAGCCGATCAGGCTGGAGGGCATGCTCTTCGTGGCCGCCAAGTCGGGTGCGCAGGTGCTCTACACCGGCGCCATTCTTTGTCTTTTGATGCTGGTGTGGATGCGCGCCGCCGTCATCATCTATGCGCTGTTCTTCGGCGTCAGGCCGTTTCCCGGTCTCGATCACGTCGCCGAAATGCTGGCCACCACGCCGGAAGGCTGGGGCATGCTGGTGGTCGGTTCGGCCGTCGGAGGCCTGTTCGCGGCTTTTTCCTTCGCCATCAGCGTGTTCGCGATCCCCATGCTGCTTGACCAGAAGCTCGACGCCTTCACCGCCATGGGCACCAGCATGTCCATGGTCTGGCGCAACCTGCCGGTCATGCTGATGTGGGGGGCGATCGTGCTCTTCCTGTTCCTGCTTGCCGTGGTGACGGGCCTGATCGGGCTGATCGTCATTTTCCCGCTGCTTGGCCATGCCACATGGCATGCCTACAAGGCGATCAGATGAGTTGCTGCGCGCCCGGCGTCGAGGCTGCGGCCGAAATCGGGCGCGATCCTTCAGCCGAAGAACTCAAGCTGGCCAGCCGTGATCTGGGCGACGGCCTCTATCAGACCGATCTGTCGGTGCCTGGCGTGCATTGCGCGGCGTGCATCCGCACTGTCGAACGCGGGCTTGGCAAGTTGGCCGGCGTTGAAAGCGCCCGTGTCAACCTGTCGACCAAGCGTGTGGGCGTCAAATGGCGGGGCGATGCGCCGCCGCCGATGATCCAGGCGCTGGCCGGGTTCGGATATCCCGCGCACCTGTTCGAGGCCGAGCAGGACAAGGGCGATCCGGAATTGTCTCGCCTCATCCGTGCGGTCGGCGTCGCGGGCTTTTGCGCCATGAACATCATGCTGCTTTCGGTATCTGTATGGTCCGGTGCCGATGCCGAGACCCGGCAGGCGTTCCACTGGATTTCGGCGGTTCTGGCTTTGCCCGCGCTCGTCTACTCGGGGCAGGTGTTCTTCCGCTCGGCCTGGAGCGCATTGAAGGTGGGCCGCACCAACATGGACGTGCCGATCTCGATCGGCATCACGCTCGCTTTCTCCTTGAGCCTGTACGATACCTTCCACAATGGCAGGCACGCTTATTTCGATGCCGCCACCACGCTGGTGTTCTTCCTGCTGATCGGGAGGACGCTGGATCATGTGATGCGCGAGAAGGCGCGCGCCGCCGTTCGCGGCCTGGTGCGGCTCAGCCCGCGCGGCGCGACGATCCTGCGCGACGATGGCAGCCACGACTATCTGCCCGTCAGCGAGGTCGAGCCGGGCATGCGCATCCTACTTGCCGCCGGCGACCGCGTGCCTGTCGACGGCATGGTTGTCGAAGGGGCGTCGGAACTCGACTGCGCCATTGCCACCGGCGAAAGCGCGCCGCTTCATGTTGTTCCAGGTTCTGCGTTGCGCGCCGGCACGCTCAACCTCACCGGGCCCCTGACGCTTGCGGCCACCGCCAAGGCGCAGGCCTCGTTCCTGGCCGAAATGGTGCGGCTGATGGAGGCCGCCGAGGGCGGCCGCGCCCGTTACCGCCGGCTGGCCGACCGCGCCGCGCAGCTTTATTCGCCGGTGGTCCACGCAACGGCGTTTCTGACTTTCCTCGGCTGGATGGCTGCAACCGGCGACTGGCATCGGGCGATCGGCATTGCCATTGCAGTGCTCATCATCACTTGTCCCTGCGCGCTCGGGCTGGCGGTGCCCATCGTGCAGGTGATTGCCGCGCGGCGCCTGTTCGAGAACGGTATCATGGTCAAGGACGGCTCCGGCATCGAACGGTTGGCCCAGATCGACACCGCCGTTTTCGACAAGACCGGGACGCTGACGCTTGGCAGGGCGCGGCTGGTCGATGTTGAGGCAAGTGACGAAGCGATGCTTGCTGTTGCGGCAGCGCTCGCCGCGCGCTCGCGCCACCCGTTGTCGCGGGCGATTGCATCGGGCCTCGACAGCGGCACGCCGATTGCTCTGACGGAAATTATAGAACAGCCGGGCCTCGGCATCGAAGCGCGCGTCGGGGGCGACAGCTATCGGCTGGGCCGGTCCGAGTGGGCGCTGGTCGACGGCAAGCTCGGCCAGGGAACGGTGCTGGGGCGCAATGGGCAATTTGCCGCCGGTTTTATGTTTGAGGACACGCTTCGCCCCGGCACTGCCGACGCGCTCACCGCATTGCAAGGGCAGGGGCTGGGCGTGGCCATCCTGTCAGGCGACCAGCCGGCAACGGTTGCAGCGACCGCCCGCCAGCTTGGTGTCGAACATTTCGAAGGTGCGCTGTTGCCGGGTGCCAAGGTCAGCCGTCTCGGCGAACTGGCCGCAGAAGGCAAGCGCATGCTGATGGTTGGCGATGGGTTGAACGACGCTCCGGCGCTGGCTGCCGCCCATGTGTCGATGGCCCCGGCCACTGCCGCCGATATCGGCCGCAACGCTGCCGACTTCGTGTTTCTGCATGAGAGCTTGGCGGCAGTGCCGACCGCGCTAGCCGTCGCCCGTGAAGCAGGCAAGCTGGTCAGGCAGAATTTCGCGCTGGCCGTTGTCTACAACGCCATTGCCTTGCCGATTGCGATTGCCGGCTATGTGACGCCGCTGGTCGCAGCACTGGCAATGTCGCTTTCGTCGGTGCTTGTCGTGGCCAATGCACTGCGCCTGAAAGCAGGCAAGGTCACGAAGACCGCAAGCGCCGTACAGTCGGAACACCTGTCGGGACCGCAAGCGATGGCGGCGGCGGAATGAGCAGCCTCGTCTTCCTTGTCCCCCTGGCGCTTGTGCTGGGTGCGGCCGCGCTGGGCGGCTTCCTGTGGTCGCTGCGCAGCGGCCAGTATGACGACCTCGACGGAGCCGCCGCACGCATTCTTCTCGATGACGAGGAAGATGAGAACTAATGCCTGTCGCCCGAAAGTGGGAACCGGCTTCGGCATGACGACATGCATGGAAACAAATACTTAGAGCGCCTGCCCGTAAGATGTACGGCGCTCGGGGACCTATTGCCTGTCCTGCTTTGAAGCCAGTTCGAGCAGGTCGAGTGCTTCCTCGCTGACGATCTGCTGTTCGGCGTTGATCACCGCGCGCCAGACGAAGTTGCCACGCCGCACCGTCAGCCGTTGCTGCCCCTCGTCGGGGCCGGTGCCTGCTTCAACCGTACTTGTCACCAGGCCAAGGCGCATCATTCTCTGCAGTTCGCTGGTGGTGAGGCGAAGCCTTTCGGCCAGCAGAGCCGGATCGACGAAGAAGTCGCCGTCCGCGTCGCGTTCCAGTTTCATGCTCGACCTCCCGATCCGGGTCGTCCAACTGCCGTGCAAGGATCGCCATACGCTTGTGGCATGTTGCCGAGAATATCGGACGCTTCCCGGTGCAGTTTGCCTTTTCGCAAATACATCGGTTCTAGATATATGTTTTACATGACGCATGAGAAGTGCGTGGACAGGAAGCCCTTCGTTGCGTGGGCGCGGATGGGCAGGGCGGCAAGCAGCAGAGGCCGCTCCGAAGGTTGAGCACACCGCCGCCTATCGCCTGGCTGTTCTGATCGGGCAGGGCGGCGGCAACATGCTTGCGCCGGCCGGTTCGGAAATACTGGCGCTTTGCGACCATCTCTGCACCGATCCGCAGAAGCCTTGGCTTGACGGTGACGGCGATTCTGTCGTCAGGGCGGCGCGATCATGATGGGAGCGGCCCTTTCGCGCTGGACGATGGCCTTTTTTGCCGCCGCGCTGGTTTGCCTGCTCGGTGCCCAGACGATGATTGTCCTGGGCTACGGGTTTCCGTCCACAGCGGTGGAAGACCCGCAGACGCTTGTGCTGGTGCATATGGTCACCATCGGCTGGCTGAGCCTCCTGATGTGCGGTGCGTTGTTCCAGTTCGTGCCGGTGCTGGTCGCGCAACCGCTCATTGGCGCGCAACTGGTGCTGCCGGCGTTGATATGCCTTGTCGCGGGGCTGGCCTCGCTTCTCGCCGGCTTTCTGCAGCTTTCGGGCGATCTGGAGATCGGTATCGCTTTCCTTCCGATCGCCGGAGTTCTTCTGCCGATGGGCTTCGGGCTTGTCGTCGTCGTGCTTGGCCGCACGCTGTTGAGTGGCCGGCCGTTGCCGCTTCCGGCCCGGTTCGTTGCCGCGGGATTGGCTTGCCTGGTCGCGACGGCTTCGATCGGGGTTCTGTTTGCTTCGCTGCTGTCGGGTTTCGCGCCGGCAGGTCATGCTGTCGACTGGCGCGGGGAAGCGTTGCCGCTGCATGTGACCGCAGGCTTCGGCGGCTGGCTGACACTGACCGCGATCGGGGTCAGCTATCGGCTGTTGCCGATGTTCATGCTGTCGCCGGACAAGGAGCGCGCCACAGGAACGACCGTGCTGTGGAGCAGCTGTGCTGCTCTTTTCCTGGTTCTGGTCGCCGTTCCGGTGGAAAGGATGCTCGGCGGGCCGGGTGCCGCATGGCATGCCGCATGCCTGGCCATGCTTGTCGCGGTCGTCCTCTATGGCGTCGACCTTGTCTTTTTCTATCGCCACCGCAAACGGCGCAACATCGAGTTGAACAGCCGCTCCGCCATCGGGGCCTTTGCCGCACTTTATCTCTCGGTCGCCTTGCTTGTCGCGTTGGTGGCCACCGGCACCCTTGGCCAGAACATCGCCGCGCTCGTTTATCTCGTCGCTTTCGGTTGGCTGAGCGGCCTTGGGCTGTCGCAGCTATACAAGATCGTTCCGTTCCTGACCTGGCTGGAATGCTATGGTCCGGTGATGGGGCGCAAGCCGACGCCGCGTGTCCAGGACCTAGTCGTGGAAAAGCGAGACATGCCATGGTTTGCACTGTATTTCTGCGGCGTGCTCGTCGGTACCGCAGCCCTGCTTGCCGGCATGCCGGACCTGTTCCGTCTGGCGGCGCTCGCAACGCTTTGCGCCACCGTGGCGCTGGTGGTGGAAATGGTGCTGGTGCGCCGCCTGTTCAACGTCGCCATTGCCGCTCGTCTACCGGAAGGCACGGCCAGGCCCCGGCTTTTCCTCTCATCCTCGCGATGATCCGACTGGAGGTTTCTTGATGACGCAACCCTATTACGACCTCGACGTTCGGCCGGTTCTGCGCGATGGCGGCGAACCCTTCAGCCTCATCATGCAGGCGGTGTCCGCGTTGGCGCCTGGCCAAAGCCTGCGTCTCTTCGCCACTTTCAAGCCACTGCCCTTGTTCCAGGTTCTTGGCGCGCGTGGGTTCGATGCATCGGCGCGCGAGATCGGCAATGGCGACTGGGAAGTGATCTTCACCCCGAGCGGTGCTGCGGCCGAAGCGGAACAACGCACCGCGATGGCCGACCAGTCTGGCGATGCCTGGCCGGCTCCCGTCGATGAACTCGACAATCGCGATCTCGAGCCGCCGGAGCCGATGGTGAAGACGCTGGAAGGCGTGGAAGCGCTTCAACCCGGGCAGACCATTGCCGCCCTGTTGCCGCGGGAGCCGGTGTTCCTGTTCGAGGAATTGGAAGCCCGCGGCCACAGTTGGCGCGGCCAGATGGAACCGGAGGGGCATTTCCGTGTGGTGATCCGCGCCGGCAACCCGCAGAGGTAGACGTTGTGAATGACGGTGAACCAACAATGCCGCTGGCCGCCGACGTGATCGAGGCCTTGCGGGTGGTGATCGACCCGGAACTCGGCGAGAATGTCATCGATCTCGGCCTCATCTACGACGTTGCCATCGCAGAGGGCGGCATCGCGCAGATCGAGATGACGACGACGACCAAGGGCTGCCCGGCCACCGGCTACCTGAAAGAGGCGGTGGAAAATGCCGCATGGTCGGTAGCGGGGGTGCAGTTTGCCGAGGTCCGCCTTACATACGAGCCGGCCTGGTTGCCGGAAATGATGAATGACAGCGCACGACAGAGACTTGGCCTCGCCTGATGGAAGCGGAAGCATGAACGAACAAACCACCAGCAGGAAGACCATCGTCGTCGACGGCGTGCCCTTGCCCGAAATCCTCGATGAGAACATGGTGCACGCGGTCGTGCATGGTTTCTATGACCAGATCCGTCGCGACGAATTGCTTGCGCCGGTCTTCAACAGCCGCATTTCGCCGGACGAGTGGCCGCACCATCTCGCCAAGATGTGCGATTTCTGGTCGTCGGTCCTGCTCAGAACATCGCGCTACGACGGCCGGCCGCTACCGCCGCATCTGGCCATTCCAGGCCTGGGGGAAGCGCATTTCCGGCGCTGGCTGACCCTGTTTCGCGCAACCGTCCAACGCCTCTGCCCGCCGGAGGTTGCGGCCCTGTTCATGGACCGTGCGCTGCGCATCGCCCACAGCTTCCGGCTTGCAGTGGCCTTCAGCCGTGGCGAGAGCACGGTCGATATCCAGCCAATCTTCGAAGACAGCTTGTAGAAAAAGCCGGCGCGAACGCACGAATCTGGTCGACCTCATGTGAGGCCGCCGCCCGGCTGCTTACTTGTCGACGTGCCCTTCGGCCAGCAGAAGCAGCTTGTGTGGCTGCACGACCGTCACCTTCTGCCTGCCGCTTTTCACCAGGCCCCTTTCTTCCCACACCGTCATCAGGCGGCTCACCGTATGTAAGGTTGTTCCAGTCATGTCGGCGATATCCTGGCGCGAGAGTGGGAAATCGATCAGCAGCCCATCCTCGGTCTTCCTGCCGGTCTGCTGGATCAATTTCAGCAGTGCATGAGCAACGCGCCGGTCCACTTGTTCCGTCGACATCTCGATCACGCGCGCATGCGCATCCTGCAGTCGCGCGCCGACGGCCTTGTAGGTGTTGGCGCCGAAGCTTGGAAAGGCGGCGGCGAATTCCGACCACAACCGGCTTGGCCATGCCAGCGCCACGCAATCCACCGCGGCGATGGCGCTTGCCGGATAGGTCGTGCGGCCGAGCGCGCGTGCTATGCCCAGAAGTTCGCCGGGGCTGATATAGCGCACGATGACCTGCTGGCCGTCCGGTGTGGTCTTTACCACCCGGACATGCCCGTCGAGCAGAAGGAAAAAGGAATGCGCTTCGCCTTCCTGCTCGAAGATGGCGGTTTCCTTGACGATCCGCATGGATCTGGCCTGTCCGAGCATGGTGTCGAGGTCGGCAGCATGCATACCCTGAAAGGGTGCCAGGTCGGCTATCAATGTTCGGTCGAGGCGGCTCAAGTCGCTCTTTCCTGTTTTGCGGTCGACGGGGCGTGCACGTGTCCCACGGTGTTCAAAACGGTTGCTTTGCCCGCAAGGCTCGACCGGTACCATCTTTTCGGATGATCCCGGCTTTGTTTGCGTTGCAGCAACGTTTATCACTCTGCTGCGGCTTAGACACCATTTCAACGTCGCACAAAATGAAAGGCAAGATCATGAGAAACAAGATCGCAATGGCGGTTGCAATCGCCGCCCTGATGATGGCAGGCGCTGCCCAGGCTGCGGACCATCAGGTCCAGATGCTCAACAAGGGCGACAAGGGTGCCATGGTTTTCCAGCCCGATTTTATTCAGGCGCAGCCCGGCGATACGATTACTTTCGTGCCGACCGACAAGGGTCATGATGCCGAAAGCATCAAGGGAATGATCCCCGACGGCGCCGAGCCGTTCAAGGGCAAGATGAACGAGCAGATCACGGTCACTCTGGATAAGGAAGGCGTGTACGGCGTCAAGTGCACGCCGCACTACGGCATGGGCATGGTTGCCCTCGTTGTCGTCGGCAAGCCGGTCAATCTCGATGCGGCCAAGACGGTCAAGCAGATGGGCAAGGCCAAGAAGGTGTTCGAAGCCCTCTTGGCTGAAGTGCCGGCCAACTGAACCGCTGGCCGGTGATACAACCGGCACGCGATCGGCAGATCGCGCATTCCAGGAATGTAATGGAGCGCCCCGGATCGTACGCCGGTTTTGTGGCAGCTCCGCCGGCAAGGCAAGATCCGGGGGGACTTGCCTTGCCGTGCAAATGAAATGATCGACATGGCAATTCCTCGCACCAGGCCCGGCAACTACCCGGCGGTCCTTTCCTACGGGTTCCGCCCGTTCTTCCTGCTTGGAGCCCTCCATGCCGGCGCCTCGATCATCTTCTGGTTGCCGCTGTTCCACGGGACCGTCGAAACTGCCAGTGTGTTCGCTCCCGTCGATTGGCACATCCACGAGATGCTGTTCGGCTATCTTGCCGCCATCGTCACCGGATTCCTGTTGACGGCCATTCCAAACTGGACGGGACGCCTGCCGGTGCAGGGCCTGCCGCTTCTGGGGCTTGTCGTGCTCTGGTTTGCAGGCCGGGTGGCCGTCGCCTTCTCGGCGCAAATCGGATGGATGGGCGCGGCGGTCATCGATTGCGCCTTCCTGCTTGCGGTTGCCCTGGCAGCGGCAATCGAGATCGTCGCCGGGCGCAATTGGCGCAACCTCAAGGTCGTTGTGCCTGTCAGCGTGCTTTTCCTCGCCAATGCGGCGTTCCATCTGGAGGCCCATTTCCAGGGCATTTCCGATGTGTCGCGCCGGCTGGGCATCGGTGCCGCCATCATGCTCATCACCATCATAGGTGGCCGCATCATCCCCAGTTTCACCCGCAACTGGCTGGTGCGCGAAAATCCGGGGCGTTTGCCGGTGCCCTTCAACCGGCTGGATGCGGCAATCATCATCGTCTCGGCGCTGGCGCTGGCGGCGTGGACCTTTGCGCCCGAACTACCGGCCACTGGCTGGGTCATGATCGCAGCGGCGGGCCTCAATCTTTTGCGGCTTTCCCGCTGGGCGGGTGAGCGCACCTTGCGCGATCCGCTCGTCGTGGTGCTGCATGTGGCCTATCTGTTCATACCGGCGGGCTTCCTGCTTGCTGGGCTTCAAGCGCTCTTGCCCGACGCATTCCTTCCCGCTGCCGGGTTGCACGCCTTCGGCGTCGGTGCAGTCGGCTCCATGACACTAGCCGTGATGACCCGCGCAACGCTTGGACATACCGGGCGGGAACTGCGCGCCAGCAACGGCAACTGCGCTATCTATGCGCTTGTCGCGTTTGCCGCATTGGTTCGCATTGCAGCGGCTTTCATGCCGGATATGACCGTGCTCATCGATAT
Organism: Mesorhizobium sp. Root157; assembly: GCF_001427385.1. Classification (GTDB taxonomy): domain Bacteria; phylum Pseudomonadota; class Alphaproteobacteria; order Rhizobiales; family Rhizobiaceae; genus Mesorhizobium. Next base: position 95,332 of record NZ_LMGJ01000033.1, on the reverse strand, counting down.
GTCGGCAGGGTTGTGGGCGGCAGCGTTCCTCGGCTATGCGGCAATCTTCGGCACCATGTTGGTCAAGCCGAAGCTACGCGCCCTGCCGGTCGTCTCGAAGGCCGAGTAGGCGGCGGGATGCACCGACCCGTTCTGCCCACACCTCGAAATAGCCGCTGACCAGAGCCCGCTTGCCTTCGATCAGGAAGATAGAATGGGCGAAGTAGAGAAGCTTTGAAGTGCCGATCCGCCGGGTCAGCCTCGTCCGACATGAGGTTGGCGACGGCTCTCCAGCGGGACCGAATGCTGGGAGTAATTTCCACCAACCAGTGCCTACCGGCTCCCGGAGAAGAGGGCAGAGGCAGTACTGGCGCATAATCCACCAACGTCGCCGTACGAAGGATGAAAGTACGTCAGTCAAAGCCGCCGGCCAGCTGCTTATTATATTTGTTTTGTACTTATCTTTTCCCCGAAGTATATTTCAGCCATCGTAGATGTTAGAAAACATCGTCGGGGGTTGGCCGCTTCCGCTTTAGAGGGGGCATCCATGCCTGTAGTCCAGCATCAATTTTGCGCGCGTTCGGCGATCGATCTCGGCGGCTCGTTTGCGGTGCAGACCACAAAAAAGCACGTATGGCGGAATGGCGCTTCCATTGTCGCCTTGGCCGGGGCGCTTGCCCTGAGCGGGGCTCCGGCATGGGCCGATGGCGGCATTGGAGGAGCCACTGGCGCGCCAAACGGGCAGGCTGGCGTTGACGGCAATCTTGCCGAGGCGACAGGCAAGGATGGCGGCGATAGTCTCGTCTCCAGTGACGGGGGCATTGGCGGAGGCGGCGCGGTCGATCTCACCACCGGCAATGGCGCGCCCGGCGGCGCACGGGGGGCGGGCAATGTGACCCCCCATCCAGCGCGGGGCCAGGCAGGAACCACGGGCGCGGCCGGGCTGGTGGTCACGACAGCGACTGATATCAGCACCGCCATCGTCGGCGGGGCCGGTGGCGCAGGGCAGGTGACTGGCGTCAATAACACTGCCGGCGGCGGCGGCGGCGGCGGGGTAGGCGTCAGTACCAGTGTCGATCTCACTATCACGTCGACCGGCAGTGTCCGTGGCGGAGCCGGGGCTTCAGGCGTTGCCGCCGGCGGCAGCGGCGCGGGCGTGTTCTCGACGGCTTTGGTCGCGGTGGCTGCCGGCGGCCAGATCACCGGCGGTACGAGTGGCGCCAACAACGCAACGCAGGCCGGTGGCGGCGGCGGCATGGGCATGGTGTTGGCGGCGGGCGGTGGCCTAGTCAACAATGGAAAGATCACAGGCGGGAGCGGCAGCAAAGGCGGCGGAGTGCTTGTTTTCGGCGGCGGCGGTGATGGCGGGGCGGGTGTGTGGGTGACCGGTGGCGGCACCGTGGTGAATGGGGTGGGTGGATCGATCACCGGCGGCATAGGTGGCGCGGGACGATATAGTAGTGTGACCGGCAGCCGCGGCGGACTGGGCGGTGAAGGTGTCAAGGGAAGCGACATCACCTTGATCAATGCGGGCAGCATTTCGGGCGCGATGGGCGGGGCCAGTCAAGGCGTGGGCGCACCGGCAGCGGTGTCGGCCAATGCCGTCACCTTCCTGGGCGGCGTCAATACGCTGGAACTTCAAGCGGGCTCGGTGATCACCGGCAATGTCGTTGCCTTCAGTGCGGCCGACACGCTGAGGCTGGGCGGCGATTTGGATGAGGATTTCGACGTCTCGAAGATCGGCACTGCGGCGCAGTATCGCAACTTCGGCATTTACGAGAAGACCGGTTCGAGCACCTGGACGTTGCTCGGAGCAACATCAGAGATCACGCCATGGACATTGTTCGATGGCACCCTGTCGGTTTCGAGTGACGATAATCTCGGCGCAGCGGCCGGTTCGCTGACGTTCAACGGCGGTGCCTTGCGGAATACGGCGGCGTTCAGTTCGGTGCGCGACATTACGCTGGGTGCCCCGGGCGGCATGATCGAGACGCTCGCCGAGCTGACGCTGACGGGTGTGATCTCGGGCCCGGGCACCTTGACAAAGACGGGTGCGTCCACGCTGACGCTGTCCGGCACAAACTCCTACAATGGCGAGACGCTGATCCAGGCTGGCGCGCTGGCGCTTGCCGGCACTGGTTCGCTGAGCAATTCCAGCCGCGTGGTGGCGAATGGCACATTCGACATCTCGGCGGTAACCGCAGCAGGTGCGGACGTTCAGCGGCTCGCTGGCAGTGGCGCAGTCAATCTCGGTGACAAGACGCTGACACTGACCAACGCTAATGATTTGTTCTCCGGCATCATCTCCGGCACGGGCGGATTAACGGTCCTTGGCGGTACCGAGACATTATCAGGCGCCAATAACTACAGCGGCACAACGTCCGTGGAGGGTGGGACCCTGCGGGCTGGAGCCGCGAATACGTTCAGCGCTGCATCGGCGCATAACGTGCTTGTCGGCGGCACGCTCGATCTGGGTGGCCTCGACCAAACGATTGGTGCACTCGACAATGCCGGGGTCGTCCGCTTGGGCGGCAGCGTGCCTGGCACGGCGCTGACCGTCACAGGGAACTACGTCGGCAGCGGCGGCACCGTCCACCTGAACACTGCGTTGGGCGGTGATGGCTCGACCACCGATCTGCTGGTGGTGGACGGAGATACCTTCGGAAACAGCACACTTTCGATTGCGAATGTTGGTGGCGCTGGCGCCCAGACAAATGACGGCATCAAGGTGGTGAGTGTTGCAGGGGCGTCGAATGGCATTTTCTCTCTGAACGGCGACTACCTATTCGAGGGCGATCAGGCAGTGGTGGGCGGCGCATATGCCTACCGCCTCTATCAGGGTGAGCTTGGGGCGCCGGCCGATGGTGATTGGTATCTGCGCTCATCCTATATCAATCCCGACGTTCCGGATCCCCAGCCGCTTTATGCACCGGGCGTACCGCTTTACGAAGCATATGCGGGAGTACTGCAGCGTTTCAACGAACTAGGCACCCTCCAACAGCGTGTCGGCAACCGGTCGTGGGGGCCGGTGCCACGCCGCAGGGTTCAGATGTTGCCGGTCAGGGCCCGGTCGACGGAAGCGGCATCTGGGCACGTATCGAAGCTGCCCATGCGGAATTCAAGCCTCAAGCATCAACCTCCAGCACCAACTACGACGCGGCTACTTGGAGATTGCAGGCCGGTGTCGACGCCCTGCTTCATGAGAATGAGACGGGCGTTCTGACCGGCGGGGGCGCGTTTCACTATGGAACTGTCTCCTCACGCGTGTCTTCGCACTTCGGCGACGGTGCGATCGACGCCGCCGGCTACGGGTTAAGCGGCGCACTTACCTGGTACGGCAACAGAGGCTTCTATGTTGATGCACAGGCACAGGCGACCTGGTACAGGAGCGATCTGACGTCCTGGACGTTGGCCAACAAGCTTGTCGATGGCAACAAGGGCTTTGGCTACGCGTTGAGTTTGGAGAGCGGGCAGAGGGTTCCGCTGACCGGCCAATGGTCGCTGACGCCACAAGTGCAGCTTGCCTATTCCTCAATCAGCTTCGACACTTTCACCGATCCATATGGCGCATCCGTGTCACTTGCTGACGCTGATCGTCTCGTTGGCCGGTTCGGTATTTCCACCGACTACGAAAATCAGTGGGCGGACAAGGCTGGACAGGTCAGCCGCACCCACATCTATGGCATCGCAAATCTCTATTACGATTTCCTGGATGGGTCGAAAACCGACGTTTCTGGTGTTCGCCTGATCAGTGAGAATCAGGCTCTATGGGGCGGGCTGGGTGTAGGCGGATCGCTGAGTTGGGCTGACGGCCGTTATGCCATCAATGGCGAAGTGTTCGCGAACGCCAGTCTCAGAGATTTCGGTGACAGCAACGCCTTCGGCGCCAATATCGGCCTCAGTGTGAAATGGTGAGAGATCGTGGTTCCTTGCGGCACCTCGCCACGGTAGAAGGCGATGACAACGATCAGCTTCGGGTGCTTTTGCTGGGGTAGGATGTTGTCGTCCATTCGCCGTTGCGCTGGTGAATCGGCTGCCCGCACAGGCAGCACGGCGCAATAGTGTTGGCCGGTGCAATGCTCGGAGAATATGTGTTGGCGGCGCTTCTGTGACATGCGCGCGGGGTGTAGAACTCACCACCTCACCTGTGAGTATTTGGTGAGTAGGTGAAACGGACTGTTGGGAAGTTCGCCGGTAAGTGATTGAAATCATTGGTGCCGCTTAGGTGACTCGAACACCTGACCCCATCATTACGAATGATGTGCTCTACCAACTGAGCTAAAGCGGCACGGGAGACGAAGCCTCCAGAATGGCGGGTTGATAACCGTAAGCCCGCACAAATTCAAGATGCGTTGTCGCCAATTCGACGAGGCGGAATGCGGCAGATACCATGCAAAATGGCCGGCATGCGCCTTTGCCGGCGGTGAATGCTTTGCCGAGGCCCGTTGATTGATCGTCTTTCAACGTTTAACGATCATGAAAACACGGCGGCTCGCAAAGGACATCTGCTTGGACGCGATCGAAAAAGCGATTCGCAACGCCTTCGAGAAAGGCAACGCCGAGGACAGGTCATTCCGCGAAAAGGTGTATCGCTCGGCCTTCGCGGCTCTGGATCGCGCCTTGCAGGCCAATCCCGGCGTCACAGTCGAAACGGCCATCAACCGCCGCAAGGCCATGCAGGCCAAGATCGCCGAGATCGAGTCGGAGTTTCTGCCCGCAGTGGAGACTGCACCGCAGGCCACGCCGCAAGCCACCGTGGACGGTGAGCCCGCTCCGGGCGATAGGCTGCCGCCGGCGGCCGAAGCCGCCCCTGCCCAGCCGGTCGTAACATCCGTCCCGACGATAGACATGCCGGACAGGGAAAGCGCGACCGGCGGCGCGCCGTCCTTCGACGGTCCGGCCGTCGGCCCTGCGGTGAGGGAAGCCGCACCCGGCTCCGCCAATGAAACCGTCGACCCGCCGCTGACAGCCGCAGCCGATGCCCCGCGCGGGCGCGTTCTGCCGGTGGTGCCCGACATCATGCCCGAGCGGCCCTTGCCGGGTTCGGCGCCGTCGACGGGTTCGTCGGCCGAGGTCGCGCCTGACCGTGACGAGCGCCGGGCGCGAGGCAGGCGGCGCGGCGTGCCCGCACTGTTCCTTGGGCTGACGCTGCTTGTCCTGATCGCCATCGGCGCCTGGTGGCTTTTCCAGGCCGACGTTTTCAAGACTCCGGAAGAACGCGGCGAACTGCCGGTGCCGCCTGCGACCGTCGAGGACGAGGATTTCACGCCGGCAGGCGAGGCGACCGCGCCGCAGAAGCCGGGACAGGCCGAAATTTCCGGCGATTGGATCACGGTGTTCACGCCGAAGGACCCGACGCTGGTCAGTGCCCCTTCCGACGCCAAGGCCGAGGTGATGGAGGATGACACCGGCTCGTTCCTGCGCTTGCGTTCCGGTGCCTCCGGTTCCGCCGTCAGTTTCGACGTCGGCCAGGGCATCCTCGAACAGATGGCCGGCAAGCATGCGGTGTTCGTCATCAGCGCGCGCGCCGAGGAAGGCCAGGAAACGCAGGTCTCGGTCGATTGCAATTTCGGCGAACTCGGCGATTGCGGCCGCAAGCGCTACGCCGTCGGCCATGAGCGCAACGAATATCTGTTCGACGTGCAACTGCCCGACAAGCGGCCGGGCGCCGCCGGCACCATCGCCATCAACTCGGATTTCGACAAGCAGGGCAAGTCGGTCGACATCTACGAGATCCGCGTTTCGGCGGAACAATAGGGCATGATGCCGAAAAGTGTGTAGCGGTTTTCGGGTGCCATCATGCCTCGTCCAAATGTCATGATGCCGAAAAGTGTGTAGCGGTTTTCGGGTGCCATCATGCCCGGTCCAAATGTCATGATGCCGAAAAGTGTGTAGCGGTTTTCCGGCACGGCCATCCTCGAACCTTACCCGTCGAGCAGCGCCTTCAAGGTTTCGATGCGGTCGGCTTCGCCGGCAGGCTTGTCCCAGCGCAGCCGCGAGATGCGCGGAAAGCGCATGGCGACGCCCGATTTGTGCCGGCTGGAGCGGTTGAGCCCTTCGAAGGCGACCTCCAGCACCAGGCCGTTGTTGCGGTCGGCCCTGACCGAACGCACCGGGCCGAAGCGCTCGATGGTGTTGTCGCGCACATATTTGTCGATTTGGCGCAGTTCCTCGTCGGTGAAGCCGAAATAGGCCTTGCCGACAGGCACCAGTTCCTCCCCGCCTTCCGGGCCGGACCAGACGCCGAACGTATAGTCCGAATAGAAGGAGGAACGCTTGCCGTGGCCGCGCTGGGCATACATCAAGACGGCATCGACGGTGTGCGGATCGCGCTTCCACTTGAACCACGGCCCCTTCGGCCGCCCCGCCAGATAGGGCGAATCCCAGCGCTTCAGCATTACCCCTTCGATGATCGGGTGCGGCGGTGCGGCGCGCGCTGCCTCAAGCTCGCGCCAATTCGCGAACCCGACCAGCGGCGACAGGTCGAAGCGCGCCGGGTCGAGCCGCGCCGCGAAATCTTCCAGCCGGACGCGGCGCTCGCGAAACGGCAGGCCGCGCAGATCTTCGCCCTCGACCTGCAAAAGGTCGTAGCAGCGCATGAAGGCAGGATAGTCCCTGAGCATCTTCGTCGACACCGTCTTGCGGTTCAGCCGCTGCTGCAAAACGGAAAAGGTGCCGGTGGCGGATGGCGTGCCGACCAGCAGTTCGCCGTCGAGCGCGCCGACAAAATCCATCGCCTCGGCCAGATCGGGAAATGCCCCCGACACGTCGTCGCCGGTGCGCGAATAGAGCCGCTGCACGCCGCCCTCGCGCACCGCCTGCACGCGGATGCCGTCCCATTTCCACTCGGCCGCATAGTCGGCCGGATCGAGCTTTTCGAGGTCGCCGCCGACGGCATTGGCCAGCATCACTGGCCGAAACAGCGCCCGCGCCGCCGTCTCGGGCTTCGGCGCACGTCCTTCCAGCCAGGCAAACAGCGCCTCGTAGGGCGGGGCGAGCCCGTGCCACAGTTCCTCGATCTCGGCGACATCGACTTGGCCGAGATCGGCCAGCGCCTGCTTCGCCAGCCTGGCCGAAACACCGATGCGCAAGCCGCCGGTCACCAGCTTGATGATGGCGAAGCGGGCGGAGACTTCCGCCTCGTCGAGCAGCCTCGCCAGCACTTTGGGCCCGTCGGAACGGCTGGCAGCCTGCAACTGCCGCACCACCTCGGCAAGGGTAAGTTTGTGGTCGCCGGTTTCCGAACCTTGCACCGGCCACACCAGCGAGACCGTTTCGGCAAGATCGCCGACATAGTCATAGGAATAGCCGAACAGCACCGGGTCCATGCGCTCGCCGACCAGCGTGCGCAACATCGCCGGCTTGACCGCGGCGATGTCGAGATTGCCGGTGATCGCCGCCAGCGCCAGACCGCGGTTCGGGTCTTCCACGGTGCGGAAATAGCTGGTCAGCAGGGTCAGCTTGCCGTTGCGCGACGGCGTCAGCACCAGCCGGTCGAGCAGTTCGGCGAAGCGGTTCATGGCGATCGCCCGCCACCGCCGCGTTCGCAAATGTGCGATATTTCCAAGTGATCTCGACTGCTGAAGCCGCCGATCTCCCCCCGTGAGGGGGAGATGTCCGGCAGGACAGAGGGGGGTGAACCGAAAGCCATAGCCCTCAGTCCCCTTCGTCTTCGTAGCCGACGAGATGCAGCGGGCGCGCCGCGATGCCTTGCAGTTCGCACCAGCGCACCAGCGCCTCCTCGCGGCCATGCGTGACCCACACTTGTGATGCACCCGTCTCGCGGATGGTCGCCGTCAGTTCGTCCCAGTCGCAGTGGTCGGAAATGATCAGAGGCAGTTCCACGCCGCGCTGCCTGGCGCGCTGGCGAATGCGCATCCAGCCGGAGGCAAAGCACGCGACCGGGTCGGGAAAACGCCGCGCCCAGCGGTCGGAAAAGGCGGCCGGCGGGCCGATCACCACCGCTCCGGCAAAGTCGGCCTTGCCGCCGCTTTCGACGGTGGCCGGCAAAAGCTCGCCAAGGTCGATCCCCGTCGACTGATAATAGGCGCTGATCTTGGCCAGCGCGCCGTGAATATGGATCGGCCGATCGTAGCCTGCCTGCCGCAACAGCTTCATCACCCGTTGCGCCTTGCCCAGCGCATAGGCCCCGACCAGATGCGAGCGTTCAGGAAACTGCGCCACCGATTTCAGCAACAGGCCGATCTCGTGGTGGTCCGGCGGATGGCGGAACACCGGCAGGCCGAATGTCGCCTCGGTGATGAAGACATCGCACGGCACCACGATAAACGGCGCGCAAGTGGCGTCCGGCTGGCGCTTGTAGTCGCCTGAAGCGACGATGCGCATCGCCTGATGCTCGACGGCGATCTGCGCCGAGCCGAGCACATGGCCAGCCGCGTGGAAGGTCACGGCAACCCCGTTCAGCATCATGCGCTCGCCAAGCCTTGCCGCCTGCGTTGTCCCGGCAAAGTCCTCGCCGTAGCGCAGCGCCATGATATCGAGCGTTTCGCGTGTCGCCAGCACCGAGCGGTGGCCGGGACGCGCATGGTCGGAATGGCCGTGGGTGATCAGGGCGCGCTCGACCGGCCGCACCGGGTCGATGAAGAAATCGCCGGGCGGGCAATAAAGCCCTTCCGGGCGGGGATGAAGCAGGTCGCTGGCGCGCATGGCTGAAAGATAGGCGATTTACGGCGCGCGGGAAGGCCGCTTCGCCAGCCTGCTGACACCATCTTGAAATCCGCCCAATCCTGAAGCATAGCAGCGCTCCCGGCAATTCTTGCCGGCGGAACCCATACCAATGAAACCGCTCCAGGCCTCGTCCGGCGATCTCATCGCCGACCGCCGCGCCGACTTTGCGGAAATGCTGCATGCCGCTGGCGATCATGCGCCGGCTGCCGAACTCATGGCGGATGCGCTGGTGCTGGCGCCCGGTTGGGTGGCGGGCTGGCTTCTGCTCGGTGAAATGCAGGAGGCCGCTGGCCGCCTCGACCAGGCGGCGCTGGCCTGGAACAAGGTGCTGGCGCTCGAACCCGCCGACCGGCTGGGCGCGACGTTGCGTCTGGCGCTCATCGGCAAGGCGCGGCCACCCGCCGCACATCCCAGCGCCTTTGTCGAGACGCTGTTCGATCAATATGCCGACACGTTCGAGACTTCCCTGGTGGAAAAACTTGCCTATCGCGTGCCGGCCCTGCTTTCCGAGGCGGTCCAGATGCAGGGCGGACGCATGTTCGGCCTCGCGCTCGACCTCGGCTGCGGCACCGGGCTGATGGGCGAGATGCTGCGGCCCTTCGTCAAGCGGCTGGAAGGCTACGACATTTCGGCCAGCATGCTGAAGAAGGCCGAAGCCAAGCACCTTTATGACTATCTCGCCAAGGCTGACCTGCAAGATTTTTCCTATGCCGGCCCCCGGGCCGACCTGATCACCGCCGCCGACGTGTTCATTTATCTTGGCGGGCTGGAGATCATCACGGCCAAGGTTTCCGGGATGCTGGCCGAAAACGGCCTGCTCGCCTTCTCCGTGGAGAAACTGGAGACACCCGGAGATCTCGCCCTGCAAGTGTCGCGCCGCTACGCGCACGCGCAAGACTATGTGCGCAAGGTGCTTGGCGACAACGGCCTCGCTGTCCTGTCACTGGAGGAAAAAATCATCCGGCAGGACAGGCGCGAGCCGGTGATGGGCCTGATCGTGGTGGCCGGGCACCGCCCTCACTGACCGCTCTCGCTCCTCAACTTAATCATCCCGGACAGCTTCGCCTTCACTGCGGTCGGCTCGCGTTCGGGATGCGTGGCGTATGATCTCGCGTCATGACGGGTATTTAGCTGCTGTGAAGCCGTGCGGCGCAGGAAAGATCGTGGATCAAACCAACCCCCTCACTCCGCCAACTGGTTGATCCCGCTCGCTTCGAGCAGAAGCCGCCGACATTCCTTTCCACACCCTTCCAACCTCACCCATAATCCCCCCCATCGCCCTTGCGGGAGACCTGGTGCGCACCGGGTATCGAGGGGAAGCGTCGGTGCCGGATTGGTCGCATGACGGTGTGCGGCTGGGCAACCGCATGGCCGGTGTGCCGGTTGAGGGAAGCCACCGGACGGGCGGCCGCAAGGTCGCATTACTTACTTAAACGAGCGTCCGAACGGCCGCCCGTCTTCCCGATCTCTCAATCGAGGTCAGTTCTTTGACAATGGCCAGACGGCAAATGCTGGGCGTGGCAACCATACAGCACGAACTCCGATAGCCGTCCGGCCATTCGTCGGGGTCCCCGCCAGCGGCGAGCGTAGCGAGCGAGCTTAAAGGCGGGGCAGAAGACTCCCAGGGCCGAAAAGGCAGCGTGGCAATGAAGAAGTGCAACCATCTCTTCGTCATCCTAGGGCGGAGCAGGCCGAAGGCCGTCGCGCAGACCCTGGATCCATGCCGTGACCAAGCGGCAGCGCGATACTGCGCACAAGGTCCTCGTTCTGTTCCGCCGTACAACTCCCAAGCGTTACGGCATGGATCCTCGGGTCGCGCCTTTCGCTGCGCTCAGGCTTGTCCGAGGATGACGAAGTCGAGAGGCGCGCGCTTCCCTTCTGCCGCCAAAGGGAAAGGGCACAGGACGTACCCCGCCAGCGGCGAGCGCAGCGAGCGGGCTTAAGAGCAATTCCAGTAAAAGTGGAAGCCGGTTTTCCGTTCGGAATTGCGAAACCAGGGAACCAGCGGGGCAAAGATCACCAGACGGCAAATGCCGGGCGTGGCAAGGACAAGGCATGATCACTTTTTGTTCCAATTTTCTCTTGGCCTTCGTCCGCCGCCGCGCTACCTCTGGCGGGTGACCGCCGAGCCGCACCTCTCCGAAGACAATGCCGCCATCCACCTGCCCGGGCCGTTCGTCCGATGGTTCGCCGAGAAGGGCTGGACCCCGCGCGCCCATCAGATGGAGTTGCTGGCCCGTGCGCAGGCCGGGAAGTCGGTGCTGCTGATCGCGCCGACCGGGGCTGGCAAGACGCTCGCCGGCTTCCTGCCGACGCTGACGGAACTGGCCGAGCGGCCAAAACGCAAGCCGGGACAGGCGAGGCGCGGCATCCACACGCTCTACATCTCGCCGCTCAAGGCGCTGGCAGTGGACATCGAGCGCAATCTTGGCAAGCCGGTTGCCGAGATCGGCCTGCCGGTCACCATCGAGACGCGCACCGGCGACACGCCGGCCCACAAGCGCCAGCGCCAGAAACTGGCGCCGCCAGACATCCTGCTCACCACGCCCGAGCAACTGGCACTGCTGATTGCCGCAACGGACGCCCGGCGCTTCTTTGAGGATTTGCGCTACGTCATCTTCGACGAACTGCATTCGCTGGTCACCTCCAAGCGCGGCCACCTTCTGGCGTTGGGGCTGGCGCGGCTGCGGACCTACGTGCCCGATCTTCGTGCCATCGGCCTTTCGGCAACCGTGGCCGAACCCGACGAATTGCGCCGCTGGCTTGTTTCTCAGAAACCGTCTCACCAGGCCCACGAGAACACAGTGGAGGGGCCGGCAGGTTTCACATCAAGCCAACCCAGCCAGCCAATGGCCGGGCTCATCACCGTTGCTGGCGGCGCCAAGCCGGAAATCTCCATTCTGGAATCGCGGGAGCGCGTGCCTTGGGCCGGCCATTCGGCGCGCTATGCCATACCCGAGATCTATGAGGCGATCCGCAGGCACAAGATGACGCTTTTGTTCGTCAACACCCGCAGCCAGGCCGAGATGTTGTTTCAGGAGTTGTGGCGAGCAAACGAGGACGCCTTGCAGATCGCGCTGCACCACGGCTCGCTCGATGTCGGCCAGCGCCGGCGCGTCGAAAAGGCAATGGCCGACAATGCGCTGAGAGCCATCGTCGCTACATCAACGCTCGACCTCGGCATCGACTGGGGCGATGTCGATCTAGTCGTCCACGTCGGCGCGCCGAAGGGCGCCAGCCGGCTGGCGCAGCGCATAGGCCGCGCCAATCACCGCATGGACGAGCCTTCGAAGGCGATCCTCATTCCGGCCAACCGCTTCGAGGTGCTGGAATGCCGCGCCGCGCTCGATGCCAATTATATCGGCGCGCAGGACACGCCGCCCTTGCTCGGCGGCGCGCTCGACGTGCTGGCCCAGCATATCCTCGGTACCGCTTGCGCCGCACCTTTCGATGCCGACGTGCTTTATGAGGAAGTGACGAGCGCCGCACCCTATGCCGGGTTGGACCGGCATACCTTCGACCGGGTGGTCGGTTTCGTTGCCACCGGCGGCTACGCCCTGAAAAGCTACGAGCGCTATGCCCGCATCCGCAGGACCAACGAAGGGTTGTGGCGGGTCCCCCATCCGCGCATCGCCCAGCAATACCGGCTGAACATCGGCACCATCGTCGAAATGCCCGAACTGAACGTGCGCTATGTGCGGCAGGGCACGGTGGCGGGTTATGGCGGGCGCGTGCTTGGCAAGGTTGAGGAATATTTTGCCGAGACGCTCAGGCCCGGCGACAACTTCCTGTTTGCCGGCAAGGTGCTGCGCTTCGAAGGCATCCGCGAAAACGAATGCGTCGTCTCCAATGGCGGCGGCAAGACGCAGATCATCGTACCTTCATACGCCGGCGGCAAGTTTCCGCTGTCCACCTACCTCGCCGATCAGGTGCGCGGCATGCTGGCCGATCCCGAAAGCTGGCACGCGCTTCCCGAACAGGTCGAGGACTGGCTTCGGCTGCAAAAGGAAAAGTCGGTTCTGCCGAAGCGCGGCGACCTGCTTGTCGAGACATTTCCCCGTGCCGACCGCCACTACATGGTTGCCTATCCCTTCGAAGGCCGGTTGGCGCACCAGACGCTCGGTATGTTGCTCACGCGTCGGCTGGAGCGGGCCAATGCGCGCCCGCTCGGTTTCGTCGCTACCGACTATTCGCTGGCGGTGTGGGGTCTGGACGACATGGGCGCGCTGTTTGCGGCAGGCAGGCCTTCGCTGGACAGCCTGTTCGATGAGGACATGTTGGGTGACGATCTCGAAGCCTGGCTGAACGACAGCTGGATGCTGAAGCGCATGTTCCGCACCTGCGCCGTCATTGCCGGCCTGATCGAGAAGCGGTTTCCGGGCCAGGAGAAAACCGGGCGGCAGGTGACCGTGTCAGCCGATCTCATCTACGATGTGCTGCGCAGCCACGAGCCCGACCACATCCTGTTGCAAGCGACGCGGGCGGATGCTGCCGCCGGCCTGCTCGATGTCAGCAGGCTTGCCGACATGCTCTCGCGTATCCGGGGACGAATCGTGCATAAGGACCTTGAACAGATTTCGCCGCTCGCCGTACCGATCATGCTGGAGATCGGCAAGGAATCGGTCAACGGCGAAGCCAACGAGACGCTGCTAATGGAGGCGGCCGATCTCGTCGAGGAAGCGATGGGAGCAGGGTTGGCGGGTGGTTTGCGATGAATCTGGCGATTGATACAACGGCAGCCGCGTCTGCCGATCTCGTCGCTATAGCAGGCGAACACGCGGTCTGCGATCCGCGCGGCGTGCTCTATTTTCCCGAGCTTTCCCTGCTCGCCGTCTCCGACCTGCATCTGGAAAAGGGCTCGTCGCTGGCGAGGCGCGGCACGCTGATCCCGCCTTATGACACGGCCGCGACGCTTGGCAAGCTGCAACTGGTCATGGCCGACTATGCGCCGCGCATCGTCATCAGCCTTGGCGACAGTTTTCACGATGGCGAAGGCGCCAGCCGCCTGCACGACGATTTCCGCGAGCGGTTGGAAACGCTGATGGCGGGCCGCGACTGGTTCTGGGTCGCCGGCAATCATGATCCGGACGCGCCGGCCGACCTGCCCGGCGAGACGGTCATGGAACTGGCGGTCGCCTCGCTGGTGTTCCGGCACGAGCCGTCGAAGGGGCAAGTAGCCGGCGAGGTTGCCGGGCATCTTCATCCATGCGCCCGCATCGTCCAGCGTGGCCGCTCGGTGCGCCGCCGCTGTTTTGCCGGCGATGGCTTGCGCATGATCATGCCGGCCTTCGGCGCCTATACGGGCTCGCTCAATGTGCTCGACCGCGCCTATGCTGGCCTGTTCCGGCGCGACAGCCTCATCGCCTACATGATGGGCAAGGATCGCATTTTCGCCCTTCCGGGCGCGATGCTCAGGCCCGGCTAGAGCATTCCAGCAAAAGTGTGCAGCGGTTTTGCGTTCGGAAATGCGCCTAGACAAAAGACTAGAGCGGTTCCGCCGTTTCCGCTGAACTCGGAACCGCTCTAGTCCTTGCGGAAGATGATTCGCCCCAGCCAGCCCGTCACCATGGCCAGGCCTATCGACATCAGGCCGTAGACGAAGCCGTGATTGTGCGCGAGGCGGAATACGGCCTGCTCGAAGCCCGACTTGCGGATTTCAAGCTGCGCGGAGCTCTCCTTCACGAAGATGCCGTTCTTGAAGAGGAAGGCGCGGGCCTTGTGCGTTCCGACCGGCACATCAGGGGCAAGCCGCACGGTCGCGCGAAACAGGTTCTGCGACAGGAAGCGCACGCCTCCCACGTTTTCGCTGTAGAGCCCTATGGCGGTTTTGCGTTCACGCAAAGCCTTGGTGAACTCGGCAAGGGTGAAGGGGTTCTGGCTTCGGTCGGCGGGCTGCATGTAGATGTTGTTGGCGCCAAGCGAGAGCTGCTTGTAGTTGTTCGGGTCGGTGATGTCCTGAAATGCCCTGGTCGTGGCTAGGGAATAGGAAACGGGCACGTTCTCGAACTGCTCCGATTCGAGGTTCATCCACACGCCCAGCACCCGGTCCTTGCGCCGTACAACCACTGGACGCGCGGGTCCTTCCAACACAACGATCACATCGTAGCGCCCCTGGCGGGAGACTTGCGGATCGGCGTCCTCTAGCGAGCCGAAAATGGTGAGGTCGGCGCCGGCGAAACCTGCGGTGATCGCGACGCTGTCGGTTGAGAGACCGATCTGGATGCTTTCCTGGTGCGGCGATTGCGCGGACGCAGGAAATGAAGCCAGGAAAGCAGCAATCAGCACCCAGATGCGCGCCATCAGCTCAACCCCGGGCTGGCGAGCGAGTAAAGGTTGGGCGGCGTTATGAAAAGGTCGACCGCGAGGCGCAAGGCGACCGCCAGCACCAGCAGCGCCAACAGCGCACGCAGTTGCTCGCCGCGCAGCTTCTGGCCGGCCTTGGCACCATACTGGGCACCGGCAACCCCGCCGATCATGAGCAGCAGGGCCAGCATGATGTCGACCGTGTAGTTCGTCGAGGCGTGGATCAGCGTCGTATAGCCGGAGGTGAAGATGATCTGGAACAACGACGTACCGACGACGACATTGGTTGGTACACGTAACAGGTAGATCAATGCCGGCACCATGATGAAGCCGCCGCCGACACCCATGATCGAGGACAGGAAGCCGATAGCCGCACCGAGGGCGACCACCGGAATGACACTGACGAACAGCTTGGATGTACGAAAGCGCACCTTCAGCGGCAGGCGGTGGATCCAGTTGTGCTGGCCCGATTTTTTCAAGGCAGGCGCTGCGCCGCTGCGGGTGGCGCGTAGCGCGTTGACGCTTTCGACCAGCATCAGCCCGCCAACGCTGCCCAGCAGCGCGACGTAGAGTAGCGAAATGAACAGGTCGAGCTGGCCAAGGCTGCGCAACACGGAAAACACATAGACGCCGGCCGTCGAGCCGACGATGCCACCGGCCAAAAGCACAAACCCCAGCTTGAAATCGAGCGTACCTCGCTTCATGTGCGACAGCGCGCCGGAGAAGGAGGAGGCGATGACCTGATTGGCGCCGGTCGCGACAGCGATCGCCGGTGGTATGTTGTAGAAGATCAGGAGGGGGGTAATGAGGAAGCCGCCGCCGACTCCGAAAAGGCCCGACAGGAAACCGACCACTGCGCCCATGGCCAGCAGCACGAACACGTTGACGGAAATTTCCGCAATCGGGAGATAGATGCCCACCCGTCCGTCTCGATTACTTGTCGCCCCTCGGCAAAAGCATACCGCCAAAAAGCTAATCTGTTCTTGCACGACCGCCGCAGCAGGGAATTTATCCGCCGCGATGCTGAAAAAAGAAACATGTCAATCAGTTACAGGCAAATGTGTGGCGAGGGCGTCGCAGAAGCGACGCCACCTGTACTTATTTGCGCGCAAGCAGCGCATTCACCAGTTTTTCATCCACCTGGCCGGTCTGGGCCATGTCGTGGTCGGCCTGGAAGGCCATGATGGCGTCCTTGGTCTTGCCACCCATGACTCCGTCGGCAGTGCCTGCCGGATAGCCGTTCTTGTTGAGGATCAACTGGATGTTCTGCACGGCCTTCTTCATGTCGATGCTTGCCGTGGTGGTAGGCGTATCCTGCCAGCCTTCAGGCAGGTCGACCATATTGGCTGCAGGATCGAGCGGCTTAGCTGCCCAGAGCTCGGTCGTTGCACGAGCCTTTTCCAACTGCTCGGGCCGCAGCGTCTTGGCGATCTCGTCGCGCTTGGCCGCAGCATCCTTGTCACCAGTCTTGGCAACGAGTGCGAACCATTTGTAGGATTCTTCAAGATCCTGCTTCATGCCGACGCCTTTCGCCGACAGGATGCCGAGGTTGAACTGGCTGTCCTTCACGCCAAGATCCGCCGCCGCGTGAAACCAGCGCGCCGCCGCGTCATTGTCGTTCACGCCATCGGCACCCATGGCCAAAAGCACCGCCAAATTGTGCATGGCGCTGGCATTGCCCTGCTGCGCGGCAAGCTGGTACCAGGTCTTGGCCTTGTCGATGTCCCGTGCGACGCCGATGCCCTTTTCGTAGAAATTGCCGATGCGGTATTGCGCCGGCGCAAGCCCTTGCTCAGCCGCCTTTTCGTACCATTTGGCCGCAACCGCCAGATCTTCCTTGACGCCACGCGCCTCGGCATAGCGCGAGCCGATCTCGAACAGCGCCCTGGCATCGCCGCCGGCGGCGGCGGCGCGCATCGCGGGTGTGCCGATATCGTCCGGGATATCCATCCTGGCTTCCGGCGCAACGGCCGGCTTGCCTTCTTCGTTACCGGCAAGGGGGGCAACCGGCGCTGAGGTCTCTATCTTAACCGGCGCAGCAATAGGAGGCGCGGTCATGGCGACAGGTGCCTTTTCCGGCGGCTGCACCAGCATGGCGGCGGCGCTGCTCGCCTTGGGGGTTGCCGCCACGACGATGGCCTTTGCCTCTGGTTCGCTTGGCTTCGGCCCGGCAGCATCGGCAGTGGTGCCGATGGACCTGGAGGCGGAAACAGGCGTGGTCTTGATTTTTGCCGGCGCGGTTTGTGCAACCTTTTGCACGACAGCCGGGGTCGTGGTCTTTTGCGCTACCTGCACCGGATCGGACAGGAACGCCTTGCCAAGCTGGAGACCAGCCAGGGCCAGCATGATGGCGCCGGCCGCCATCAGGATCGGCTTGCGGCGCGCCTTGAGCAAATCGCCTATGCGCAGCGCCTTGACCGGACCGCCAATGCTCGACTGCCGCTTCAGCGTCTCCGCTTCCGCCGCGGCCGCCTGCGCCGCTCGGCGTGCAGCGGCGATGAAGTCGGACCTGGCGGCGTCGGCTTCATTCCGCTTGGCCGGTTGACCGCGCTCGTCACGGACCCGCTTCATGATCGCGCTGAGGTCGGGAGCGCCCGAGCCAGGTTCCAGCGGACGATTGATGAAGGCTGGTTCAAGCGGTTCGTCTGGATCGACGGCCGGAGCTTCCGCCGCGGGGGCCGATCCGGCGAGAGTCGGCAGGTCTGGAGCCTTACGGCCCTTGAATGCCCGGGCGATCCCACCAAAGAGCGATTTCTTGCGACCCGTCTCGGTTTGGACGGCTGTGTCCTCGCCCGTCGCCGCCCTCGCAGCTTCAGCCGCTGCCTCGGCAGGTGTGCGAACAGGCGCTTCGCCGCGCATGACGGCGGCGACGAGATCTTCATGTTCACCGGCTGCTTCCGACAAGGGCAGTGGTTCGTCCAGATCAAGCGTAGGTGCCTCGTGCACCGTGATCTTGGCCGTGGTCTCGACTGGCGCATCTTCTTCGATGCTTGGCGTTTCCAGCGAGCCCAAGCGCTCGACGATCTTCAGAAGCGTGTCGTGAATAGCTTCGAATGTCTTGGCGTTGCGATCGTCCGAACGTCGCGTCAGCGCTTCAAGCGTCTTCAAGTCTTGTGCCAGACCGGCCACCGCGGCATTTTCTGCGTTGGAACCGCTCATCGAGCGGACCGCGCTTTCGGCCGCCTCTCTGGCTGCGTCCAGGATGGATTCCCGCGTACCGGCGATCGACTGCTCGATCTGGCTAAGCCGCGGGCTGATATCGTCGAAATCCGGTAGTGGGGTTCCGGGCTGCGACAGGTGCGCCGACAGGCCCGCCACTTGTGCTTCGAGGCTACGGATGAGATCGGGGTCGAGCCCGGCGAACTGGGCGGTCGAACTGTCCAGACGGTCCGATATTTCTGTAAGCCGGGTTTCCAAACCGCGAATGGCTTTCTGGTTGGCCGGATCATTGGCGCGTGCTTCAAGCCCCTCGGTCAGAACATTGAAATGCGCGCTGATAGCTTCGATGACTCCGGTGCTGTCCATGCCAGGCTGCGGTGCGAGGTGGCCCAGCCGGTCCGCCACTTCATCAAGTCTGCGTTCCAACTCGCGGAACAGGATGTTGCCTTGCTCGATAGCATCGCCCTGTCGCCGTTCCAGCATGCCCGCCAGTACGTCAAAGCGTTGTTCCAATCCCTGAACGATACGGTCGGCATCGGGCATGGCCGGCGCGTGATCGATTCTGTCTGCGATGATTGCGATCTGGGCGGCAAGCCGTTCTATCACTTGTTCCGGCAGACGATTCTGCGCGGCGAGGTCATCGACGCGTCGCGACAGGGTGTTGAGCCGTTCTATGACTTCGCCTGATGGCCTTTCTTCGGAAACCTCCTCAATCTGAGCGGCAAGCGCTGCGATGCGCTGCTCGATACGCTCGAAGGCGGCCGGATCGAATGCATTTGCCTGCGCCGTAACAGTTGAAGCGACGATCGCCCGCGAAATTTCGTCGAGCCGCTCGTCGATCAGGCTGACGGTGTCGCCTGCAGGCCCGTTTTGTTGGCTGGCAAAATGTTCGAGGGCGCCGGCCAGTGTGCGAACCTTTTCTTCGAGCGAGCGCAGTGACAACGATTCGGGGAGGTTGTCGACGGCGCGGCTGATCTGCTCGAGCCGTTCGTTCAACATGGCAATGCCTGCATTGTCGTCGGGTGCCTGCTGGCCAGCGTCGAAACGCTCTTCAAAAGCTGACCAACGGCGATCGAAATCGTCCCAGCGATTGTCGGCGGCGCGTACGCTCTCGTCGCGGGCCAAGGTATCGATCGCCGCTTTTACCTGTTCCAGTTCGAGCCGCAGCATGCTGATGCTTCTGTCATCGCTCTTGTCGGCTAGCGCCTGGATGGTGCCCGACAGCCGTTCCAGCTCAAGACTGAGCTGGACGCTATCCCCGGCGGCCTCGTCGGGCTGGCGCGCAAGTTCGATGTCGCGGCGCAGCGCCTCGAATTCCTGGTGCAGCCCGGCCGTCATCTGGTGGCGCAGTTCCTCGCGCAGGCCACGTAGTTCCCCCGCGATCTTGCCTACGGCGGTGAGGCTGTCTTCCTGTCCGCGGACGCGGTCGATGTCGCGTGCGATCGTCTGGTAGTTCGGCCCGAAGGACGAAGCCGCCGGGGGCTCGACAGGCTCTGCCGAAAAGAATGGGCCACGCGAAGAGGGATTGCCGTAGCGCGGCTCGCCCTGGCCAGGTGCCTCGCGGCTGTCGGTTTCATGCCTCGATCGCTCCAGCCGCGCTTCCAGCGCGGCAAGCGAATGGTTGAGCTGCTCCAGCGTCGTATGAGGCTTGCGCTGCCGGCTGGCGTTAAGTGCTTCGAGATAGGACCGTTTGTTGCTCATCGCGACGCCTGTTTCTGGAGTGGCTGGCACCGAGCCAGGTTCCTCTCAAAAATTCCGTCGGCAGCGAACGCGGCCGCACCATTGCCATGCGGCAGAAGGGCAGGCCCACGCTCCGAGAACCGTGAAAACTTCGCTACAGGATAACCACGGGGAACCGACATGCGCACAATTCGCCCAACGTGGTAAACAAGATGTTAATCAAACTTAAGAAGCTTAACCTTTATTGAGAAAACACTTCGACCCGGCATGCCGCACGGCAAGGAACCTGATGCCCACCGCGCCCCCCTTGAATTTCGCCGTCGCTATCGATATACCCTTACGTAAACGTAAGCGGAACTCCAAACCCCGTTTGCAGTGACGATCGAAACCACAACCGGAAGTCAAAGTGCTCTTCCGCATGCGCCGCAGGCCCTTCAAAGGCCGTGCCGCAATCTTAGGAAAAACCGATGATGAAATTGATGCCGGCCGTAGACAGCGCGGCCTTTCAAAATGATATTCTGAGTGATTCAGCCGGCGAGTTGGCGCGCATCGGCGAGATGGCAAAGCAATTCGGCGTGACGTTGCGCACCTTGCGCTTCTACGAGGACAAGGGCCTGATCAGTCCGCTGCGTGAAGGGGCGACCCGCCTTTATACGCATCGCGACAAGGCGCGCCTCAAGCTCATCTTGCTCGGCCGCAAGGTCGGGTTCTCGCTACGCGACGTCAAGCTGTTGATGGACCTCTACGATCCGTCTGGCACCAACATCAAGCAACTCAAGGTGGCGTTGGACAAATCCGACAAACAACTTGCCCGTCTGCAAAACCAGCGCGCACTGCTTGATGAAGCCATCAATGTGCTGAGCCATTCGATGGCTGACATTCGCCGTACCCTGGCGGAGCGTTCGTCCGTACCGTCGAGCGTCGCCAACTAAGGTCGGGTCTTCCGCCCGGCACAACAGATAATCATGGCCTGACTGCGATGGCGTACCGGCGCTGCCTGACTCTTTGGGTTGGGCAACACCTGCAGGCATTTCGATACGTTTCCGCAAATTGGCCCGGATCGGTTGAAATCTATCTTTATCGAAAATTGACGTTTACGCAAACGTCAATTTTTGATAAAGCAGACACATTGTCGGGCTGGGCGCGATCTGACACGGTCAAGAGCGTGCAGCATACGGGCGAGAGGAAGACGAAATGCCGATCTATCATGCACCGGTTCAAGACACGCTCTACCTGCTGAACGACGTGCTGGGCTACGGGCGCTATTCGAACCTGCCCGGCTTTTCCGATGCATCGCCCGACGTGCTCGAAGCGATACTTTCCGAAGGTGCAAAGCTGGCTGAAAACGTTATGCAACCGGTCAACCGCGTCGGCGACATGGAAGGTTGCATGCGTCATGACGATGCGTCGGTGACCACACCGCAGGGCTTCAAGGAAGCTTTCGATCAGTACCGCGAAGGCGGCTGGATGGGCCTCGCCGCACCTGCCGAATTCGGCGGCCAAGGCCTGCCCTATACGGTGCATACCGCCGTAGGCGAATTTCTATCGTCGGCCAACATGGCGCTGATGATGTATCCGGGCCTGACGCAGGGCGCGATTGCCGCCATTGTTGTCCACGGCACCGATGACCAGAAGCAGACCTGGCTGCCGAAGATGATCGAGGGCGCCTGGACTGGTACTATGAATCTTACCGAGCCGCATTGCGGCACCGATCTCGGTTTGCTGCGCACCAAGGCCGTTCCTAACGGCGACGGCACCTACAGGATTTCCGGCCAGAAGATCTTCATCTCCGCCGGCGAACACGACATGGCGGACAACATCGTGCATCTGGTGTTGGCTCGTATCGAAGGCGCTCCCGAGGGCGTCAAGGGCATTTCGCTGTTCGTCGTGCCCAAGTTCAAGCTGGATGGCAAAGGCAATCCCGGCGAGCGCAACGCCGTGTCTTGCGGCTCGATCGAGGAGAAGATGGGCATCCACGGCAACGCCACCTGCGTCATGAACTATGACGAGGCCGAGGGAACGCTGCTGGGCGAGGAGAATGGTGGCCTGAAGGCCATGTTCGTGATGATGAACGAGGCGCGCCTCGGCGTCGGCCTCCAGGGATTGTCATTGTCCGAGGTCGCCTACCAGAACGCCGTTGCCTATGCGAAGGAACGCCTGCAGGGCCGCGCGCTGACCGGCCCGAAGAACAAGGACGGCAAGGCCGACCCGATCATCGTTCATCCCGATATCCGCCGCAACCTGATGACGATGAAGGCTTTCAACGAAGCTGGCCGGGCGCTGTTGCTGTGGACGGCGCTGAATTCCGACATCGCTCACCGCTCCGCCGATGACAGGGACCGCCAGGCTGCGGACGATCAGTTGAGCCTGATGACGCCGATCGTGAAGGGTGTCCTGACCGACAAGGGCTTCGACCATGCGGTGATGGCGCAGCAGGTCTTAGGCGGCCACGGCTATATCGAGGAACACGGCATGAGCCAGTTCGTGCGCGATGCCCGCATCGCCATGATCTACGAAGGGGCCAACGGCATCCAGGCGCTCGATCTGGTCGGCCGCAAGCTGGCGCAGAACGGCGGCCGCGCCGTGCAGGCCTTCTTCAGGGAGGTCGGCGACTTCTGCAAGGAAAATCGCGGCGACGAAAAGCTAGCCCCGTTCACCAAGGCGCTCAAGAAGGCCCTCAACGATCTTCAGACGGCAACGATGTGGCTGATGCAGAACGCGATGCAGAAGCCGGACAATGCAGGTGCCGCCTCGACCGACTACCTGCATCTCTTTGGCCTGGTAGCGCTGGGCTACATGTGGGGCCGCATGGTCAAGGTCTCGCAGTCCAAGCTTGGCGAAACCGCCGATGGCGTGGCATCCTTCCATGAGAACAAGATTGTCACCGGCCGCTACTTCATGGAGCGCGTCATGCCGGAAACGGCGGCGCATCTCGCCCGCATTTCTTCCGGTGCGGACACCATGATGGCTTTGCCGGCAGAGGCGTTTTGATCGGGTCGATATTTTTAGGAGCAGCTTGCCTTGGCCAATCCGTCGGAAATCCTGTCCCTGCCGAAGCCTGACTGGGTAAGCGAAGACGTCGGCATGCTCTATGACATGGCGAACCGCTTCATGGCGGACGAGATTGCGCCGCACTACGACACCTACGAGAAGAACGAGGTGGTCGATCGCTCCGCCTGGAAGAAGGCCGGCGCGGCCGGGCTTCTGTGCGCCTCTATGCCGGAGCAATACGGTGGTGCCGGCGGCAGCTTCGCCCATGAGAGCGCGATCATCGAAGCGATCGGCCATGTCGGCGTCGATGGCTTCGGCATCGGCCTGCACAACGCCATCGTCGCCCCCTATATTCTCCACTACGGATCGGAGGAGCAGAAGGAGAGATGGCTGCCGCGCCTGGCAAGCGGCGAACTGATCGGCGCGATTGCGATGACGGAGCCGGGCGCGGGTTCGGATCTGCAAGGCGTGAAGACGCGCGCGGAGCGGGACGGCAACCAGTACCGCATCAGCGGCTCGAAAACGTTCATCACCAACGGCCAGCTGGCCAACCTCATCATCGTCGTTACCAAGACCGACCCGGCCAAGGGAGCCAAGGGTACTTCGCTGATCGTTGTCGAGACCGACGAGGTCGAAGGCTTCGAGCGCGGCCGCAACCTCGACAAGATCGGGCTGAAGGCCAACGACACGTCGGAGCTGTTCTTCAACGAAGTGCGCGTGCCGACCGCTAATCTGCTGGGAAGCGAAGAGGGCCAGGGCTTCATCCAACTGATGCAGCAGTTGCCGCAGGAACGCCTGATGATCGGTACGACTGCGATCGCCATGGCTGAGCGGGCATTGGCGCTCACCATCGACTATGTCAAGGAACGCAAGGCCTTCGGCCAGAAGGTCATCGACTTCCAGAACACCCAGTTCAAGCTGGCCGAACTCAAGACCGAAATCACCATTGGCCGGGTCTTCTACAATGATTGCGTCAGGCGCCACATCGCAGGCGGTCTGGATCCCATAACCGCTTCGATGGCCAAGTACTGGCTCTCCGACCTGCAAGGCAAGGTGGTCGACGAGTGCCTGCAACTTCATGGCGGCTATGGTTACATGAACGAGTATCCGATCGCGCGCATGTGGCGCGACGCCCGCGTGCAGCGCATCTATGGCGGCACCAATGAAATCATGAAGCTTTTGATCGGGCGTTCGCTGTGAACTGCCGGGTCGACAGGTAAGGAGCTGAAAAATGGCCGAAGCTTATGTCTATGACGCAGTGCGCACGCCGCGCGGACGCGGCAAGAAGGACGGAGCGCTGCACGAAGTGCCGGCAGTGCGCCTGGCGGCGAAGACGCTGGAAGCCATCCGCGACCGCAACGGACTGGACACCGGAACGGTCGACGACATCATCTTCGGCTGCGTCGATCCAGTCGGTGAAGCGGGTGCAGTCATTCCGCGCTCGGCTGCCTTCGAGGCGGGATATGACGACAAGGCGCCCGGCATGCAGATTTCGCGCTTCTGCGCCTCGGGTCTCGACGCCATCAATTTCGGCGCCGCCAAGATCGCACAGGGCGCCGACGAGATTATCATCGCCGGCGGCGTAGAATCCATGAGCCGCGTCGGCATGGGCGCCTCGGGCGGTGCCTGGTACATGGACCCCTCGGTCGGCTTTCCCGGCTGGTTCGTGCCGCAGGGCATTTCGGCCGACCTCATTGCCACCAAATACGGCTTTTCGCGCGACGACGTCGACGCCTATGCGGTGGAAAGCCAGAAGCGCGCCGCGCACGCCTGGGAAAATGGCTGGTTCAAGAATTCGGTCATTCCGATCAAGGATCAGAACGGGCTGACCATCCTCGACTACGACGAACACATGCGGCCGTCCACCGACATGCAGTCGCTGGCGGCCCTGAACCCGTCCTTCGTGATGCCCGGCGAAATGGGCGGCTTCGACGCGGTCGCCGTGCAGAAGCACCCGGAGATCGAGGAGGTGAACCACGTCCACCACGCCGGCAATTCCTCCGGCATCGTCGATGGCGCCGCAGCAGTGCTGCTTGGCTCCAAGAAGGCCGGCAAGGCGATGGGCCTGAAGCCGCGCGCGCGTATCCGCAGCTTCGCCAATATCGGCTCAGAGCCGGTGCTGATGCTGACCGGCCCGGTCGACGTGACCGAAAAGCTCTTGAAGCGCGCCAAGATGAAGCTGTCCGACATCGACCTGTTCGAGCTGAACGAGGCATTCGCGGCTGTGGTGCTGCGCTACATGCAGGCCTTTGACGTCTCGCACGACAAGATCAATGTCAACGGCGGTGCGATCGCCATGGGTCATCCGCTGGGCGCTACCGGTGCGATGATCCTGGGCACGGTACTGGACGAACTCGAGCGGCGTGACCTGAACACCGCCCTGGTGACGTTGTGCATCGGTGCCGGCATGGGCACCGCCACCATCATAGAACGCGTCTGATCGGAGGCGGAACAATGACCTATAAGAACTTTACGCTCGAAACCGACTCCGATGGCATTGCGCTGATCACCTGGGACATGCCCGAGAAGTCGATGAACGTGTTCACCGAAGAGGTGATGCGCGAATTGAACACGATCGTCGACCGGGTGACCGGCGAGGCCGCCATCAAGGGCGCGGTGATCACCTCCGGTAAGGACACTTTCTCCGGTGGCGCCGACATCACCATGCTGCAGACGATGCTGAAGACCTTCGCCAAGGAAAAGGCTGGCAACGTCGAGAAGGCAACGCAGAAGCTGTTCGAGACGGCTGGCTATATGACTGGCCTGTTTCGCAAGCTCGAAACCTGCGGCAAGCCATGGGTCTCGGCCATCAACGGCACCTGCATGGGCGGTGCGTTCGAACTGTCGCTTGCTTGCCATGGCCGCGTTGCGGCCAACAGCGACAAGGTCAAGATGGCGTTGCCGGAAGTGAAGATCGGCATCTTCCCGGGCGCCGGCGGTACCCAGCGGGTGCCACGCCTTGCCGACACGCAGGCCGCCTTGCAGATGTTGACATCCGGCCAGACGCTTACGCCGCAGAAGGCCAAGGGCATGGGGCTTGTCCATGAGGTCGCCGAGCCGGCCAAGCTGGTGGAAACCGCCAAGGCGATGATCAGGAACGGCCTGTCTGCCGTGGCACCTTGGGACCAGAAGGGTTTCAAGATTCCGGGCGGGCCGGTCTATTCGATTGCAGGTGCCAACCTGTGGCCGCCGGCCATCGCCATCTTGCGCCGTGAAACCTACGGCAACTATCCGGCGGCAACCGCCATCCTGAAATGCGTCTATGAAGGCCTGCTGGTGCCGTTTGACACCGCGCTGCGCGTCGAACAGCGTTATTTCACCGAGATCCTGCAGACAAAGGAAGCGGCAGCTATGATCCGCTCGCTGTTTGTCTCTCTGCAGGAACTGAACAAGGGCGCGCGCCGGCCGGAAGGCGTGCCGGACACCCAGTTCAAGAAGATAGCCGTTCTTGGTGCCGGGTTCATGGGCGCGGGCATTGCCCATGTGACGGCCAAGGCCGGCATTCCTGTGGTTCTGCTCGACCGCGACACGGCGTCTGCAGAGAAGGGCAAAGCTCATTCGGCGGAACTTATGGATGGCCTGATCAAGAAGGGGCGGGCCAAGCCTGAAGACAAGGACAAGCTGCTTTCACTGATCATGCCGACCGCCGACTATGCCGATCTGGCCGGCTGCGATCTCGTGGTGGAGGCAGTATTCGAAGATTCAGAGGTGAAAAAGAGCGCAACCGAACAAGCTGAAGCGGTCCTGAAGGCGTCGGCGATCTTTGCCTCCAACACATCGACGATCCCGATTACCTCGCTGGCAAAAAATTCGACACGTCCGAAGAATTTTGTAGGCATTCATTTCTTCTCGCCGGTCGACAAGATGATGCTGGTCGAGATCATTCTGGGCAAGAAGACCGGCGACAAGGCGCTGGCGACGGCAATCGATTTCGTCCGCGCCATCAAGAAGACGCCGATTGTCGTCAACGACACGCGCGGCTTTTACGTCAACCGCTGCGTCCTGCGCTACATGTCGGAAGCCTACAAGATGCTGATCGAGGGCGTGCCCGCGCCGATGATCGAAAATGCCGCGCGCGCTGCCGGCATGCCGGTCGGGCCGTTGGCTTTGACCGATGAAACGGCGGTCGATCTGGCCCAGAAAATCATGAGGCAGACGCTTCGTGACCTCGGCGACAAAGCCGTCGATCCGGAGCAGATGAAGCTCATCGATACGCTGGTCGATACGCACCAGCGCTTCGGCCGCAAGAATGGCAAGGGTTTTTACGATTATCCGCAAAAGCCCGCGAAGAAAAAGCTATGGTCCGGCCTCAAGGACCTTTATCCGCAAAAGAAGGCCGAGGAAGTCGATTTCGAGAAGTTGAAGCAGCGCCTTCTTGTAACGATCGCGCTGGAGGCTACTCGCGTCATGGAAGAAAAGATCGTCACCGATCCTCGCGAGGCAGATGTCGGCTCGATCCTGGCGTTCGGCTTCGCGCCGTATACAGGCGGCGCGCTGTCCTACATCGACGGCATCGGCGCGAAGGAGTTCGTACAGATCGCCAAGCGGCTGCAGAAGAAATACGGCGCGGAATTCAAGGCGCCGAAGCTGCTTCTCGATATGGCCGAAAAGGGCGAGACCTTCTACCAGCGCTTCAACCCTTATGACAGGGCGGAAGCGAAGAAGGCGGCCTGACCAGCCAGCGATGTATGTCTGGGCGCGACTGGCACGTGTTGTGGCCACGGCACGAAGCCGTGACTCCTATTTTCCTGGCGAGGAGAGCCGGCTGGCTTTCCGATGTCTGCCGAGCGATATCGATTCCAATCTGCATCTGAACAATGCGCGCTACATGATGTTGGCCGACCTCGGTCGTATCGACATTTTCGTGCGCGCCGGCCTGCTAGGCTTGGCGCGCAAGCGCAAATGGGCGCCGATGCTGGGCGGCCTTCAGGTCGTCTATGCGCGCGAGATCAGGCTTTGGCAGCGTTTCGAGGTTTTTTCATCAATCGAAACTTGGGTGGGAACACAGGTCATAGGCAGGCACCGGTTCATTCTGGCAAGTGGCGATATTGCTGCAACGGTGATGACGACTGCCGGGGTCTACGATCGCGACGGTAGACAATTCATACCAATTGACGACGTTGTCGCCGCGCTTGGCCAACCCGCCACGCCGCGTCCACTGAATGACATCGAACAGGCGTTCTTGAAGTCACACCAAACTTTGCGGACTGCCACGAAAACCGCACCTCCCGGCTGATACATGCAGCGCTGCCTTTGGCGAAGGTGGACAATCAGCCCTTTGGGAGCTAGAACGAAATCCAAGGTATTTTTTCCTGTCGAGGGAGAGCCGCATGCTCTCGCATGACCGTGTATGGGCTGCCATAGACGCGCTCGCGGAGCGCTATTCACTGTCGGCATCGGGTCTTGCCCGGCGCGCGGGACTGGATTCGACAGCCTTCAACAAGTCGAAGCGGCTGTCCTCCGACGGGCGTCCACGCTGGCCGTCGACCGAGTCGCTTGCCAAGATCATTGAGGCGACAGGCGCTTCGCTCGACGAGTTCATGACGTTGCTTGGAAGTCGGTCTGATACGCTGCCGGCGCAGCGTTCCACCGTGCCGCTGGTCGGCTTCGCGCAAGCGGGCGCAGGGGGCTTTTTCGACGACGCCGGCTTCCCGGTCGGCCATGGCTGGGATCTCGTCGAATTGCCGTCGCAGTCGACGGCCGCCTCATACGCACTCAAGGTGCAAGGCGATTCCATGTTGCCGCTTTATCGCAATGGCGATGTTCTGATCGTCGAGCCGGGCGCGCGCGTGCACAAGGGCGACCGCGTGGTCGTCAAGACGACAGCGGGCGAGGTGATGGCCAAGGTGCTGAGCCGCCAGACCGAGAAATCCATAGCACTGTTCTCACTCAATCCCGATCATCCGAACCGCGATATTCCCGCCCATGACATCGAATGGGTGGCGCGGATCGTCTGGGCAAGCCAGTAGCGCCGGATATGCGGCCGCTGCACGCCAGCTTTGCGGCCCTCGGCGTCCTTACGATGGGAACGCTGGTTCTTGCCGGCGGGCGGGCGCTTTTACCCCCATCGGTCGAGCAAACGTCCCCAGGTGCGATCGACGTTTTCACACCCGCCTCGGAACCGCCGGCCGGTGCGTCTTTGAAGGGACCCGGTCCGCCAGCGCCGATATCCAGGTCGGTCGAGCCGCTTGTCGTTGCGCCGCCACCGCTCGACGGCGCGGAACTGGAACGCATCGCCCCGCGCCGACCGTTGAGCGATCTTTCATTGGCCGAACCGCCCAAGCCCAAGTTCTCCGTCGATTGGAAGGGCATGACCCTATTCCGTCCCTTTGCCTCATCGGCTGGTATGGTTGCCGCGCAACGTTATTCGGTCACCATTGCCGGCATCGACGTCGTGCGCAGCGACGAGACGTGTCTCGACAATGGCAAGACGTGGGCATGCGGTGCGCATGCGCTTGGCGCGTTCAGGGCCTTTTTACGCGGCTTGGCCGTTGTGTGCGCCATTCCGCCCGACAAGGACCGGGGCGAATTCAATGTACGCTGCCGGTCGGGCAAGAAAGACGTCGGTGAGTGGCTGGTGGAAAACGGCTGGGCGCGTGCTGCCAAGGGCAGTCCCTACGAGGAGGCAGGAGAGATGGCGCGCAGCCTCCGCAAGGGCATCTTCGGCTCGCCACCGGATGGTGCAGACATTGCGCCAGTTACCGGCGGCGCCAACATAGCGCCGCAACCATCGGACAATATCGTCGATCTGTCGGGAGAGCAGCTTACGCCGCCAATTGTCCCGCCAGAGCCTGCTCGATAAGCGCGCGCGTTTCGGCAATGCCGTAAAGTGCAGCGAACGAGCCGAAGCGCGGGCCGCGCTCCTGGCCGATCAGCACCTGATAAATCATCTGGAAGAAGGCGACAGAGACGCCCGGACCGCCCTCGGGGCTTTGCTTGGCGTGATCCTGATAGCGCTCGATCTTGCGGGCCACGTTGAGCGTAGCGGTCTGTATCGCTTCGCCGCTGGCGCCGGACTGCAAGCCAGCCAGTGCCTCCGACAGTTTCGCCAGCGCGTCGCGCTCGACGTCGTCGGGAGCGCGGTAGACCTTCGACGGCTTTACGAAATCTTCGAAGTAGCGGATCGCATAACCGGTCAGGCGATCGAGTTCCGGGTTCTTCTCAGGTGTTGCGCCGGGCGCATAACGAGAGATGAAGCCCCAAAGAACGTCCTTGTTCTGGGCATTGGAGGCACTGACCAGGTTGAGTAACAGCGAGAACGGCACGGCAAGATCGATGGCCGGCGGATTGCCGTTGTGCATATGCCATACCGGATTGCCGAGGCGGTTCTTCCAGTCCTGGTGCGGATAGGCCGAAAGGAAGGTGTAGTACTCCTCGACCGCGCGCGGGATCACGTCGAAGTAGAGCTTCTTCGCCACCCTTGGCTTCTGGTACATGTAAAGGCCGAGGCTTTCTGTCGGTGCGTAGGTCAGCCACTCGTCGATGGTCAGCCCGTTACCCTTGGATTTCGAGATTTTCTGGCCGCCCTCGTCAAGGAACAGTTCGTAGACGAAATGCTCCGGTGCACGACCGCCGAGAATTTCGCAGATACGGTCGTAGATCGGCGCATTGGTCTGGTGATCCTTGCCGAACATCTCGAAGTCGACGCCGAGCGCTGCCCAGCGCATGCCGAAATCGGGCTTCCATTGCATCTTCACCGCGCCGCCGGTCACCGCAAGCGTAGTTTCGGTTCCCTCGTCATCGAAGGTGACGGTGCCTGCCTTGGCGTCGACGTGCTTCATCGGCACGTAGAGCACGCGGCCACTCTTCGGTGAGATCGGCAGGAAGGGGCTGTAGGTTGCCTGGCGTTCGGCGCCCAGCGTCGGCAGCATCACCTTCATGATGTCGTCGTAGCGTTCCGCCGCGCGCAGCAGCACTTCATCGAAGCGGCCCGATTTGTAGTAGTCGGTGGCGCTGGCAAATTCGTAGTCAAACCCGAACGTATCGAGGAAGCGGCGCAGCATGGCGTTGTTGTGGTGCCCGAAGCTCTCGTAGTTGCCTCCGAACGGATTGGGCACCGCAGTCAGTGGCCGGTGAAGATAGGGCTCCAGAAACGCCTTGTCCGGTACGTTGTCCGGAATCTTGCGCATGCCGTCCATATCGTCGGAGAAGCATAAAAGCCGTGTCTTCACCTTGTCCTTGGTCAGCACACGGAAGGCATGGCGGACCATGGTGGTGCGCGCGACTTCGCCGAAAGTGCCGATATGCGGCAGGCCCGAAGGGCCGTAGCCTGTCTCGAACAGCACCGTATCCGGCAAGCCGCTTTTGGCATAGCGGGTGATGATCTTTTTGGCTTCCTCGAACGGCCAGGCTTTGCTTTCCGCGGCAGCGGCAAGAAGTTCCGGGTTGAGATCGAGAATGCCTGGTCCGGCCATATCGAGGTCCTGCTTGGATCGCCGGCCAAGCTGCCGGCGCGCCTGCTCTATGCGGGCAACGCCGCAAGGTCAAACATTTCGGCCATTTTGGCTGCAACTGCGGTCGTGATACCCAGACACCGACGCCGTCCACAGCAATGCCGTGCCTGTGAGCTTTGCACAGCGGCATGGAGAACGCTTGCACGCCGCGTGGCCTGTTCTTATATACGCCGCACAACCGTGCCGACCGCGCCAACTTTGCGGGCGAGTGCGGAATTTCTGTGAACAGGGGCTGTCGCTGGAACGCCTGACAGGGTCCTTGATAGCCTGCTTGATGGAGAGATTGAACCAATGGCAAAAGTAATCGGCATCGACCTCGGAACGACCAATTCGTGCGTTGCCGTCATGGACGGCAAGGACGCTAAAGTAATAGAAAATGCGGAAGGCGCGCGTACCACGCCTTCGATCGTCGCCTTCAGCGGCGACGGCGAACGCCTCGTTGGCCAGCCGGCCAAGCGGCAGGCGGTCACCAATCCTGAAAACACCGTTTTTGCGGTCAAGCGCCTGATCGGCCGCCGCTATGATGATCCGGTCACCTCCAAGGACAAGGATCTCGTCCCCTACCATATCGTCAATGGCGACAATGGCGACGCTTGGGTAGAAGCCGGTGGCAAGAAGCAGTCGCCTTCGCAGATCTCGGCGATGATTCTGCAGAAGATGAAGGAAACGGCTGAAGCTTATCTCGGCGAGACTGTCGATAAGGCCGTGATCACTGTTCCTGCCTATTTCAACGACGCCCAGCGCCAGGCTACCAAGGATGCAGGCAAGATTGCCGGCCTTGAAGTGCTGCGCATCATCAACGAACCGACTGCCGCTGCGCTCGCCTACGGCCTCGACAAGAAGGAAGGCAAGACCATTGCCGTCTATGACCTGGGTGGCGGCACCTTCGATATCTCCGTGCTGGAAATCGGCGATGGCGTGTTCGAGGTGAAGTCGACCAATGGCGACACCTTCCTCGGCGGCGAGGACTTCGACATGCGTCTGGTCGAGTACTTGGCGGCGGAGTTCAAGAAGGAACAGGGCATCGACCTGAAGAACGACAAACTGGCTCTTCAGCGCCTCAAGGAAGCTGCGGAAAAGGCCAAGATCGAACTGTCCTCCACGACGCAGACCGAAATCAACCTGCCCTTCATCACCGCTGATGCGACCGGCCCCAAGCACCTGACGCTGAAGCTGACCCGCGCCAAATTCGAAAGCCTGGTCGACGATCTTGTGCAGCGCACCATTGCGCCATGCAAGGCGGCGCTCAAGGACGCAGGGCTCAAGGCCGGCGAGATCGACGAGGTAGTTCTGGTCGGTGGCATGACCCGCATGCCCAAGGTCCAGGAAGTGGTCAAGCAGTTCTTCGGCAGCGAGCCCCACAAGGGCGTCAACCCCGACGAAGTCGTGGCGCTGGGCGCGGCCATTCAGGCTGGCGTGCTTCAGGGCGACGTCAAGGATGTGCTCCTGCTCGACGTGACGCCGCTGTCGCTTGGCATCGAGACGCTGGGCGGCGTGTTCACGCGGCTCATCGAGCGCAACACGACGATCCCGACCAAGAAGAGCCAGACCTTCTCTACCGCCGAGGATTCGCAGTCAGCCGTCACCATCCGTGTCTTCCAGGGTGAGCGCGAAATGGCGGCAGATAACAAGATGCTCGGCCAGTTCGACCTGGTCGGAATTCCGCCGGCACCGCGCGGCGTGCCGCAGATCGAGGTCACTTTCGACATCGACGCCAACGGCATCGTCAATGTGTCGGCCAAGGACAAGGGCACCGGCAAGGAGCATCAGATCCGCATTCAGGCGAGCGGTGGTCTGAGCGACGCCGACATCGACAAGATGGTCAAGGACGCCGAAGCCAATGCCGAGGCTGACAAGAAACGGCGCGCGCTGGTTGAAGCGCGCAACCAGGCCGAATCGCTGGCGCATTCTTCGGAGAAGTCGCTGAAGGATTATGGCGACAAGGTCACGGAAGCCGACCGTACGGCTATTTCCGATGCCATCGCTGCGCTGAAGCTTGCTGCCAAAGGTGATGACCTCGCCGAAATCGAGGCCAAGACCCAGACGCTTGCCGAAGCATCGATGAAGCTCGGTCAGGCCATGTATGAATCTTCGCAGAAGGAAGCGGCCGAAGCGGACGCCAAGGCGGATGCCGCCAAGGATTCCGACGTGGTCGATGCCGACTTCGAGGAAATCGATGAAGACGATGACAAGAAGAAATCGGCTTAAGTTCGGCTTGTGAGCGAACCGACGGGGAGCCCGGTGTAAAACCGGGCTTTTCTGCAAGATGAATGAACAAACGCTGCGAAACCGGTGGCGGTACTGGCATCCGGGCAGCCGGACGCTTAAATCGAAACGCTAGCGCAGTTCCGGGAAACGTACTGGTTTTCCTCGGAGCTTGCCGGAACATGAGGATTGGGCTGTTCGCTGATGCGGAAATGGATCGGCAAGTGCCCGGACAGGTATGCAATGCGCCGAGACATTGAACACCCGGTCGAACGTCCTGGTTGCGGGATAAGATGAAAGCCGATTTTTACGAGACGCTTGGCGTCAACAAGGGTGCGGACGAGAAGGAACTGAAGAGCGCGTTCCGTAAGCTCGCCATGCAGTTCCATCCTGACCGCAATCCCGGTGATGACGCCTGCGAACACAAATTCAAGGAAATCAACGAAGCCTACGAGACGTTGAAGGACCCGCAGAAGCGTGCGGCCTATGACCGTTTCGGCCACGCTGCCTTTGAAAATGGCGGCATGAACGGTGGCGCCGCCGGTTTCGGCGCGGGCGGTTTCGCCGACATATTCGAGGACATTTTTGGCGACATGATGGGCGGCGGACGCCGCCGTTCGTCGGGTGGACGCGAGCGCGGCGCCGACCTGCGCTATAATATGGAAATCACGTTGGAGGAAGCCTTTGCCGGCAAGACCGCGCAAATCCACGTGCCGGCTTCCGTCTCCTGCACCGAATGCTCGGGCTCCGGCGCCAAGCCCGGCACGCAGCCGGTTACCTGCACCATGTGCAACGGCCACGGCAAAGTTCGGGCGAGCCAAGGCTTCTTTTCGATCGAGCGCACCTGCCCGCAGTGCCATGGACGCGGCCAGACGATCAAGGACCCGTGCCCGAAATGCGCCGGCCAGGGCCGTGTCACCGAGGAGCGTTCGCTGTCGGTCAACATTCCCGCCGGCATAGAAGACGGTACCCGCATCCGGCTGGCCAGCGAAGGCGAAGCGGGCCTGCGCGGCGGGCCTGCGGGCGACCTCTACATCTTTCTCAGCGTGAAGCCGCATGAGTTCTTCCAGCGTGACGGCGCGGACCTTTATTGCAAGGTGCCGATCTCGATGACCACGGCTGCCCTTGGCGGCTCGTTCGAGGTGGCGACA
Organism: Mesorhizobium sp. Root157; assembly: GCF_001427385.1. Classification (GTDB taxonomy): domain Bacteria; phylum Pseudomonadota; class Alphaproteobacteria; order Rhizobiales; family Rhizobiaceae; genus Mesorhizobium. The sequence continues at coordinate 60,723 of NZ_LMGJ01000033.1, read as the reverse complement.
CTGGACGGAACGCAGACCCGCGTGAAGGTTCCGGAAGGCACTCAAAACGGTCGCCAATTCCGCCTCAAGGGTAAAGGCATGCCGGTGTTGCGCCAGCCGCAGATTGGCGATCTCTACATTCAGACCGCCGTTGAGACACCCCAGAGTTTGACGCGGCGCCAACGCGAACTGCTCGAAGAATTCGAGCAACTTTCGTCGAAAGAGAATTCGCCGCAGTCAAGCGGGTTCTTCGCTCGCATGAAGGACTTCTTCGAGTCGTTCGGCGAAGGTTGAGACCGGTTGCGACGCGCAGGCTTCCGTAGCGTCATCAACAACTTGTACCAGAGTATGCCTTGCATGAGGCCACGCAAGTGTTAAGTAGCGCGTGGGGAGCCTCGGGAGAACTAGCATGGCAAGAGGGTCCGGACTGCGCAAGACGCTGGCGGCAAAATTCGACGACGAACTGAAGTTCTTCAAGGGCTGGATGCACAAGCCCAAGGCTGTCGGCGCTATCGTGCCGACCAGTTCCGTCACCGCGCGCCGAATGGCCTCGGTGATCGACATCAAGTCCGGTATGCCGGTGCTTGAACTTGGCCCGGGAACAGGGGTTATCACCAAGGCAATTCTGGCGCATGGCGTAAAGCCGGAAGACCTTTACTCGGTGGAATATTCCGCCGACTTCGTACACCATCTGCGCAGCCATTTCCCTGGCGTCAACGTTATCGAGGGTGACGCCTTCGACCTCGACAAGACGCTGGGCGACAAGCGTCATCTGAAATTCGATTCAGTGATCTCTGGCGTGCCGTTGCTGAACTTCCCGGTCAGCCAGCGCGTTGCTTATCTTAGTGGCTTGCTGGATCGGCTGTCGCCCGGTCGCCCGGTGGTGCAACTGACCTATGGTCCGATGTCGCCCATCCCCGCCGGTCGCGGCGATTACACGGTCGAGCATTTCGACTTCATCATCCGCAATATTCCGCCGACCCGGCTATGGATCTACCGGCGCGCCGCACACTAGATCAAAGATCGAGTTGGCGTAGCCTTTTCTGCCCGCGTCGTTACCGCCGACACCATGAAGTTTTCCTCGGGATTCCCACCGCCGTCATTGCCGCCTCTGGTCACTTCATCCGGCCCGGTCGTCGTCGCCTGCAAGTCTGGAGTGTCTATCCCTCCCACATTTCGTGCCGGCTGGCTCGACGCCAGCGTGATAGCCCTTCCTGCAGTGCTCGGTGCCGCACGGCGGCGAGGCATTCGACGATCACGGCGACTTGCGTGATGAGCGCTTGCGCCGGGCGATGGAAAATGTTGCAAGCACACTTGCCGAGCGGGCAGCAATACTGTCGATGAGGAAAGAGCCATGACCCCAGCCCTTGAGATGCGGGACCGCTTGATTGTCGGCCTCGACGTGCCGACGCTCGGTGAAGCTGAAAAGGTGGTGCGCGATCTCGACGGCGTGGTGGACTTCTACAAGATCGGTTACCAACTCGTCTTCGCCGGTGGCCTGGAGTTCGCGCGGGAACTCGCCAGTGGTGGAACCAAAGTGTTCCTGGACATGAAGCTGCTCGACATAGACAACACCGTGGCCAAGGGGGTCGAAAACATTGTCCGTATGGGCATGACCATGCTCACCTTGCATGCCTATCCCAAGACCATGCGGGCGGCGGTCGACGCAGCGCGCGGCAGCGACCTCACCTTGCTGGCGGTGACGGTGCTGACCTCGATGGACGAGCACGACGTCATCGAGGCCGGTTATGAGCACGATCCGCATACGCTGGTGCTGAGGCGTGCCGAACAGGCCCTGCACGCTGGCATGGGCGGCATCGTCTGTTCTGCGCACGAGGCAGCGGCCGTACGCATGATCGTCGGTCCCGACCTTGCCTTGGTGACGCCGGGCATCCGCCCTGCTGGTGCCGAGCACGGCGACCAGAAGCGCGTGGTGACACCGCGCGATGCCATCCGCAACGGTTCCAGCCACCTGGTTGTGGCGCGCCCGATCGTCGGCGCGGTTGACAGGCGGGCGGCGGCGCAAGCTATTCTCGACGACATGCGCTCAGCCTGAGCGGAGTAATTTCTGGAGGAATTGGAATGCCCAAGGGATACTGGATCGCTCGCGTCGATATTCGCGATCCTGAGCGTTACAAGGATTATGTCGCAGCAGCTAAGCCTGCGTTTGAACGGTTCGGGGCCAAGTTTCTGGCGCGTGGTGGCGAGCATGAGAAGGCGGAAGGCCCCGGCCGGGCGCGCAACGTCATCATAGAATTTGATTCGCTGGCGATCGCGCATGACTGCTATCACTCGCCGGAGTATCAGCGCGCAGCTGCAATCCGCCAGCAGGTCGCGGATGGCGAGATCGTCCTGGTAGAGGGAAGCTGAGGCTTTAGTTCCCGAAAGGGGCTTGTTCCGCGGCTTCCCTGCATCAGGCGCCTTAGCTCTCAGTCGAGCACGTGGATTGATGACCGGCTCGGTGACAGATGTATGGTCTGTCCGACCTCGAACAGGCCAGTCTCGCCGGGATTGGGGCTGTCGACAAGCCAATAGCCGATACCTGGTATCTTGATCAGATACTCGGCAATATTGCCGAGGAACATCACGCGGCTGACGGTCCCGGTAAAATCTCCCTTATTGCGATCCAGGCCGACGGCCTCCGGGCGAACGACTAGCGTTACCCTCGATTTCGCCTCCAATCCCTGCAAAGCCGGAAGAACGAGCGTCCTGCCGGCCACCTCTACTGATCTATCATCCACGACCGTCGCCGGAATGAAATTGGCCTTGCCGATGAAGTCGGCGACGAAACGGCTGGCCGGGCGCGCATAAACTGTATGAGGCGAGCCGATCTGCTCGACGATACCGGCGTTCATCACGACGATATCGTCGGAAATGCTCATTGCCTCGACCTGGTCGTGGGTGACGTAGATGCTGGTGATGCCGAGACGCTGCTGCAACTCGCGGATCTCGATACGCATTTGCTCGCGCAGCTTGGCATCCAGATTGGAAAGTGGTTCGTCGAACAACAGGACACGTGGTTCCATGACAATGCAGCGCGCCAGCGCGACACGTTGCTGCTGGCCGCCGGAGAGTTGGCTTGGAGAGCGGTGGGCTAGGCCCGACAGGCCCGTCTGCTCGAGAACGCGCTTCACGCGCTCTTCGATATCTGCCCGGCTGAGTTTGCGCAGGCGCAGTCCGAAGGCAACGTTTTCGAACACATCGAGATGCGGGAAGATCGCATAGGACTGGAACACCATTGCAGCGTCACGCTTGTTCGGCGGTTCGTCATTGATGCGCTTGTCGCCGAACCAGATATCGCCTGATGTCGGTTCCTCGAACCCCGCGATCATGCGTAGAAGCGTTGTCTTGCCGCAGCCTGACGGTCCAAGCAAGGTAACAAGCTTGCCCTCGGCAATCTCGAGGTCGATATCCTTGACGGCAGCCACCGACGCGCCGTCAGGACTCGAAAATATCTTGTTGAGCCCGGCTATCCTGATTCCTTGAGCCATCAATATCTCACCATGGAAGAGTGGCGTGACCAGCGCCCCACGAATGCATTTATGATAACAATCGCAACCAGCACGATCAGGATCACCACGACGCTGTAGGCGGCTGCAACGCCGAGGCGGCCCGAGCCGACCTGATTGAGGATTTGCACGGTCATCAGGTTCCAGTTGGCCGACACAAGGAAGATGGCCGCACTAATCGCTGTCATCGCGCGCACGAACGCATAAACCAGGCCGGAGAAGAAGGCCGGCGCGATCAGTGGCAGCGTGACCTTCCTGAAAGTGGTCAGGCCGTCAGCGCCGAGGTTCTGCGCTGCTTCCTCGATCGACGGGTCGATCTGTCTCAATACGGCGATGCCCGACTGGATGCCGACCGGCATGTAGCGGAACACGAAACACAAGACCAGGATCGCCAGAGTGCCTGTCAGGACCACCGGCTGCGCGTTGAAGGCCAGGATATAGCCGATACCGACCACCGTTCCCGGCACGGCGAAACTCAGGATCGAGCCGAATTCCAGCGCGGTCCGGCCGGGAAACGTCCGCCGCACGATCAGGAACGCCACGAGCATGCCCAGAAAGCCGCTGATGGGGGTCGAGATGATGGCAACGATCAGTGTGTCCTTCACCGTGTCGAGCCCGACATCGAAGACGTAGATGAAGTGATCGAGCGTCGGGGTGTAGTTGAACCCCCAGACCTTGGTGAACGCACCGAGGAATATGACTGCGTAGAAGGCTGCAACAAACAGGGCAAACAGCACGACCAAGGCGTAGAGCAGCCACTTCGCCGGCTCGTTCACGATCTTGGACGTCGAGGCAGAGGGCTTGCCGGTCACGGTAATGTATTGGCGCTTGGCCAGATAGTAGCGCTGAATGGCAAACGCCGTAAGCGACGGGATCAACAGGACGATCGCGAGCATGGCGCCCCGCGCCAGGTTGAAGGATCCCGTGATTTCCAGATAAGCCTGCGGTGCCAGCATGGGAAACGCCGCGCCGGCGAGAACCAGTGGATTGCCGAAATCCGCCATGGACTCGATGAACACAACGAGAAAAGCGCCGGCAATGCCCGGCAGCGACAGGGGAAAACTGACCTTCCAGAAGGTCTGCCAACGGGTAGCGCCGATGTTGAGTGCCGCATCTTCCAGCGTCGGGCTGATCGAAGCCAGCACGCCCCGCAGGGAAAGATAGGCGATCGGCGCGAAGGTGAACACCTGCGACAGGACCACGCCGTGAAAGCCGTAGATGGAAAAGTCGTTCAACCCCAGCAACTGACGTGTGATCAGGCCATTGAAGCCGAACAGGAACAGGATCGATACAGCGCTGACGAATGGCGGCGACACGATCGGCAGCAGCGTGATGTAGTGGAGGAGGGATTTTCCCGGAACGTTCAGCCGCGCCAGTACGAAGGCCGCCACGAAACCGATCAGGACGCTGATCACGCCGACCAATGCTGCAACGCCGAGACTGTTGATCAAGGCGTTGCGGTAGAGCCTGCGCTCAGCCAGCGAAAAGTATTCCGCAAGCGTCCATTGGCCGTCGACCTGCACGCTGGCCAAGAGAACTTTGCCCAGCGGATAGATGACGAACAGCACAATGGAGGCGGCAATGATAGCCAAAAGCGCGAGAAGAATCGGATCTCGCGCCAGTAGCTTCAGTTCCTGGCGTGCATTGGCAAACAAGCGAACTCGTCCTTACTGGCCGAGAACGTCCTTGGCCCAGCGCTCGACAAGCCGCTTTTTGTTCTCCGCTGCGAAGCTTGCATCTGTGGCCACAAGCTTGATCGAATCCAGTGCCGGAACACCCGTGCCGCCGCTGACATCTGCCCTGATCGGCAGGAAGTAGGTCTTGGAGGCGCTCAACGCGCCCTGTCCGTCCGTGGAGGTCATCCAGTCGACGAGTTTTTTCGCTTCATCCGCATGCTGGGCGCCTTTGAGAATCGACATTGCCGCTACTTCGTAGCCCACCCCTTCGCTAGGGAAGACTACCTTGACCGGAAAGCCTTCGTCGGCAAGCTTGAGAAAGCCAGGGCTGAACTGAATGGCCAGCGGCGTCTCGCCTACCCCAAGCGCTCCGCTCGGAGCCGTTCCGCTCTGGGTGTAGGTCTGGATGTTTGGATTGAGCGCCTTCATGTATTCAAAGGCAGCATCTTCACCGCGTTCCTTGATCAGTGTCAGCATCATCGCATAGGCGGTACCCGACGACTGCGGCGACGGCATCTGGATCAGACCTTTGTAGGCAGGGTTCTTCAAATCTTCCCAGGAGGCCGGAACAGGCGCCTTGCGGCTTTCGAGAATGTCGGTGCGCACGCCGAAGGCGATCGGATTGGTGTAGATGGCGTGCCAGAAACCATCCTTGTCCTTGAACTCGTCCGTCAGTTTGTCGGCATTGGCCGAAACATAGGGCTCGGTCAGGCCGCGTTCCTTGGCCAGGATGTGGTTCTCGCTCGGCGCGCCAAACCATACATCGGCCTGCGGGCTGGCCTTTTCGGCTTCGATGCGGGAAAGCGCCGGGCCGGAGGACAGGAATACCATCTGCGCTTCGACGCCGGTTGCCTTGGAGAAGGCATCGAGGAGCTTCTTGGCGTTTTCTTCATCGACGCTGGAATAGACCACCAGCGCGTGTGCTGAAGTAACCGCCATGAACGACGCGAACGCGGCCGCCAGAATACCAACAGGAAGTTTCATGCACTGCCCCCAGAGTTTGAATTGAGCTAAATTAATAAGCTGGCAAACTATCGACGCCGCACTGTCTGGTCAATGCGATTACAAAATCGTGATGCTTCACTTTGCCGATCGGGCTGGGGGCACTGCTTCGGCAGCGTCGCGGAAGGGTACGTGGGGCATTGGCGCTGAGCAGTTTGTTAACAGTGACCGTCTAGTTTCCCGTACCATGATTACGATCGGCTCTGCCATGGCGCACCTTTCCGATACGTGCCGATTGCCGGAACCGATCTATGCTTCTTGAGCCTCTGCCCAGCCTCGAATCTGACAGTATGGCGTCTGGCGTAGTCATCCTCGGCGGCGCACACGGCACGCTGGCGCTGGCCCGCAGCCTGGGAGCGATCAACGTCCCGGTTTTCCTGGTTAGCAACGATACCCCTTTGCCCGGCTGGTCGCGCCATGTGAGCGGCAAGTTCCTTTGGTCAGGCCCGGATGCGCCGGATGCCGTTTCATGCCTGCTCGGCCTCGCTGCCGATCACAACCTTAGGGGCTGTCTGTTAGTCGCCGGCGGCGACGGCGAGGTACGCATGGTCTCGCAATCGCTCGATGTACTGTCGACTTTTTACAGGGTTGCCCTGCCTCCGTGGGATTGCCTCCGATGGGTATGCGAAAAGCCGCTGCTCTACCAAAGGGCGGCGGAACTCGGCCTTGCCGTGCCGAAGACCTATGCGTTTGGCTCTGCGGAAGAGGCATCGCGATCCGACATCCGGTTCCCAGTGGTGCTGAAGCCCAATATGGGCGGCGGCAACAGCCGGTTGGCGCGGGCGAAGGTGGTCCGTGCCGACGACATGGGGGCCTTCCTCGCCGCCTATGAAGATGCCGTCGACGATATCGGCGCCCGCAATGTGGTGGTACAGCAACTGATACCTGGTGGCGGCGAGAGCCAGTTTTCTTATGCGGCTTTGTGGCACGAAGGAAAGCCTGTTGCCGAGTTCACGGCACGGCGTTCGCGGCAATATCCGGTCGACTTCGGCTACACGAGCACTTTCGTCGAGGTGGTCGATTGCCCGCAGGCAGTGGCGGCTTCCCGGCGACTGCTGTCGTCCATTCGGCATCACGGGTTGGTGGAGATCGAGTTCAAGCATGACGCTCGTGACGGCACGCTGAAACTGCTCGATGTCAATCCGCGTCCGTGGTCGTGGTTCGGGCTGGCTAGCGCCGCAGGCGTTGATCTTGGTGCAACGCTTTGGAGTATGACAAACGGCATCGGCGTCGAAACAAGGACGGCTCAAATGGGCACGGCATGGATGTATCTGGCGCGCGATATGGTAGCCGCCGCACGGCTTGCAGTTCGTGGCCAGCTGTCTTTCGGTGCCTATGTCCGCTCGTTCAGCGCGGTCAAGGCATGGGCGACTTTCGCACCGAACGACCTCATGCCAAGCCTGCTGGACTTGCCACTGACCGTGTGGCGGGTACTGACGCGGCGCGTGCTGAAGTAGCGAGATCGATCTTGTCGCTGAAAACTGTTGCCAACAGAATTGTTCGCAATGTGATCATCCGGACCGGCCTGGAGGTTGTGGCGCTGAGCAATGCCGGTGCGTTTTTGCCTTCGGCCGCAGGGCGCGGGGTGATCTTCACCCTGCACCATGTGCGGCCATCGCGGGGCGAGCCGTATCAACCGAACGCGCTTTTGTCGGTCACACCGCAATTCCTCGACGCGGCTATCGGGGTCTGCCTGCAAGCCGGTCTCGTACCCGTTGCGGTAGAGGAATTGCCAAGGCTACTGGCTGACCCGAGCGACGACCGCCGATTTGTGTCCTTTACGCTGGATGACGGCTATCGCAACAATGCCGAGCACGCCGCACCAGTTTTCCGCAAGAACGGCGTGCCGTACACCATCTTCATCTGCAAGGGTTTCGTCGAACGCACGCGCTCGATGTGGTGGGAAACTGCCGAGCAATTGACCCGCGACGAAGCGGCACTGGAGTTCGATTTCGGGGCTGGGTTGGAAACGGTGACGATGCGGTCGATGGACCAGAAGCAGGCAGCCTTCGACCGCATTTCCGATTTCGTGCAGACCGTTGAAGAAGACGCGGCGGTTGCGCTGCTGGATGCGGCGGCGAGCGCCAACGGCATCGATCCGTTGGCCATTGTCGACCGGCTGACGATGACCGAGGATGAGTTGCGCGATCTTGCCCGCGATCCGTTGGTGCGGTTCGGAGCACACACGCTGACCCACGCAAATCTGAAACGTGTCGACGCGGCAAGGTTGAAGACGGAGATCACCGGCTCAATGCAAGCCGTGACCAGTTATATAGGGCGAAAGCCAACCAGCCTTGCCTATCCTTATGGCTATGCAACTGCGGTCGGCGAGCGTGAATTTCAAGCGGCAGTTGATGCAGGTCTCGAGATAGCGGTAACAACGCAGCCGGGCACGCTCAGGGTTTCGAACCTGAAACGCCCAACTGCTTTCAATCGCGTGTCGCTGAATGGCCTCTACCAAAAGGAGCGCTATGTGCGGGCGCTGCTCTCCGGCATTCCATTCAAGTTAATGTAGGCGGCTGCACACCCGGTACGGCTGGATGCGCAGCCCCAGATGTCAGAGAATGAAGCGTGAAAGATCGGTGTTCCTCGACAGGTCGCCGACATGTTTCTGCACGTAAGCGGCGTCGATGGTCACTGCCGTGCCGTTGCGGTCGGGCGCATCGTAGGAGATCTCGTCCAGCACCCGCTCCATCACCGTCTGCAGGCGGCGCGCGCCGATGTTTTCTACCGAGGCATTGAGATCGACAGCGATGCCGGCCAGAGAATCGATGGCATCGTCGGTAAAGTCGAGCGTCACGCCCTCAGTCGCCATCAGCGCCACATACTGTTTGATAAGACTCGCTTCCGTCTCGGTCAGGATGCGCACGAAATCTTCCTTTTCAAGCGCCCGCAACTCGACGCGGATTGGCAAACGGCCCTGCAATTCAGGCAAGAGGTCGGACGGCTTGGAAACGTGGAAGGCGCCGGACGCAATGAACAGGATGTGGTCGGTCTTGATCGACCCGTATTTGGTCGCCACCGTGGTGCCTTCGACCAGCGGCAGGAGATCGCGCTGCACACCTTCGCGCGATGGCCCGCCGGAAATGTCAGAGCGGGCGGCGATCTTGTCGATCTCGTCAAGGAAGACGATGCCGTCCTCCTGCGCCGATTCCAGCGCCCGGCGCACCACCTCGTCCTGGTCGAGCAACTTGTCGGACTCGTCTTCGATCAAAAGCCCATAGGAATCCTTGACCGTCGTCTTGCGCATTTTCGTGCGCTTGCCGCCCATCGCCTTGGACAGCATGTCGTTGATGTTCATGACGCCGATATTGGCGCCCGGCATGCCGGGAATCTCGAAGCCGGGCATGCCGCCGCTGCCGGTATCGGCCACCTCGACCTCGATCTCCTTGTCGTCCAGTTCGCCTTCGCGCAGCTTCTTGCGGAAGCTATCGCGTGTCGCGGGAGAGGCTGTCTTGCCAACCAGCGCTTCCAGTACGCGTTCCTCGGCGTTGATATGGGCGCGCGCCTTGACGTCCTCGCGCATCTTTACGCGAACCAACCCAATGGCGATCTCGACCAGATCGCGCACGATCTGCTCGACGTCGCGGCCGACATAACCGACCTCGGTGAATTTGGTGGCTTCGACCTTGACGAAAGGCGCGCCGGCCAGTTTGGCGAGGCGCCGCGATATCTCGGTCTTGCCGACGCCGGTCGGCCCGATCATCAGGATGTTCTTGGGCATCACCTCTTCGCGCATCTGGCCCTCCAGTTGCTGGCGGCGCCAGCGATTGCGCAATGCGATCGCGACGGCGCGCTTGGCGTCCTTCTGGCCGATGATGAAGCGGTCGAGTTCGGAAACGATTTCGCGGGGGGAAAAGCTGCTCATGGTTCTACAATCCACCTTGCCACTGCTTGATGAACTCGAACGGATGCAGCAGCATGATCACGTTGAGTGTCAGATTGTCCCGGATGATGATGCCCGTGCCGATCTCAAAGATCAGGGCCAGCGCCACGACGATCCATATAGGAAGCGTTCTGGCCATCGCAAAGCCCGCGATCATGGCCACGGAATCCGAGACGGAATTGATGATGGAATCGCCATAATAATCGAGCGAGATAGTCTGCGCGCGGTAGCGCTCGATGATCATCGGGCTGTTTTCCAGAAGTTCCCAACCACCTTCGATGAGAAGAGCGAAGCCGAGCTGCAGCCAGATCGAGGCGCGCGGAAACAGAAAGTGCGCCAGCGCATAGAACAGGAAGCCATGGATGATGTGTGAGGGCGTGTACCAGTCGGATATGTGCTGGGAGTTTTCCGAGCTGATCACCACGCCGTGCCACAGCTTCACATAGCCGCATTCGCAGATCGGAATGCGGCCCATGGCATAAAGCACCAGCGCCTGGGCCAAAAGCAGACCGACGACAAGTACCGCACCTCGTTGCCATGGCAACGATCGCCACCATGCCGGCTTGTTGATCTGTGCCTCGCTCATTCGTCCTCCTCGGCATCGACTGCCATCAGCAGTACGTCGCCATACTCCGACTGCCTGCGCCCGATCGGCCTGAACCCCGCCTTCTCATAGGCGCGGATCGCCCTGCTATTGTCCGGATGCGGATCGATGATGACGCGCGGTGCGCCTTCCTCGAACAGATCCGCCACGAATTGCCTGACAATGGCCGAGCCGTGGCCAATGCCGACAAGCTCCGGCACGCCAATGGAAAGGTCGATGCCGAGCGTGCCGAAAGGCTGATCCGCATAGGGATGGTCGTCCTCCAGATGCGGATCGTAGCTTTGCAGATAGGCGATCGGGCGGCCGTCAAGCTCGACGATCAGCGGCTCGACCGAATCGCTGTCGATGTGCTCGCGGATGGAAGCGATTTCGGTTTCCGGGTCGCCCCACCATCCGGCCATATGCGGTTGTGCAAGCCAGCGTGCGATCATCGCCAGGTCGGCCTCGGTGACCGCCCGAAAATCGTAGGTCGGCCCGGCCTCGCGCGGCATCCCGGCCTTATGCTGCATCGATGACTTCGACGACGAAATTGTTGTTGGTGTAGACGCAGATGTCGGAAGCAATCTTCATTGCCTTGCGGGCGATTTCCTCGGCGTCCTTGTCGCTGTCAATCAGGGCGCGGGCGGCTGCCAGCGCATAATTGCCGCCGGACCCGATGGCCATGACGCCGTCTTCCGGTTCCAGCACGTCGCCATTGCCGGTCAGCGCCAGCGACACGGATTTGTCGGCCACCAGCATCATCGCTTCCAGCCGGCGCAGATAGCGGTCGGTACGCCAGTCCTTGGCGAGTTCGACGCAGGCGCGGGTCAACTGGTCGGGATATTGTTCGAGTTTTGCCTCCAACCGCTCCAGAAGCGTGAAAGCGTCGGCGGTGGCGCCCGCGAAACCGGCAATGACCTTGCCGTCCTTGCCGATGCGCCGGACTTTCTTGGCATTGCCCTTCATGATGGTCTGGCCGAGGCTGACCTGGCCGTCGCCGGCGATGACCACCTTGCCGCCCTTGCGCACGGTGACGATGGTCGTGGCATGCATGGTCAATTCATTGGACATATGTTGCTCCGATGTCGCGCGATCCCTATTCGAGGCGATTGGCGCGTTACGAGGAATATTTTCGCATATGTATGCAGCCTAAGCCTGTTTGCAAACAAGCATCGATCAAGCCGCCTCAAGTGGCTTTGGAAACTGGCAATCGTTGGATCATGCTGCTAGAAGGCTCTCGCTTTCAAGAGCATACGTCCACCTTCTTACGAGAATTCAGGGACAAGGATCCGGCCATGTCACCCCGTTCCGCCGAAGTGAGCCGCAAGACCAGGGAAACCGAAATCTCCGTTTTCGTGCATGTCGACGGCACCGGCAAGTCGGACATTTCGACCGGCGTCGGCTTCTTCGACCACATGCTTGACCAATTGTCGCGCCATTCGCTGATCGATATGACGGTCAAGGCCAAGGGCGACTTGCACATAGACGATCACCACACGGTGGAAGACACCGGCATCGTGCTAGGTCAGGCGCTGTCCAAGGCGCTAGGCGAGCGGCGCGGCATCATGCGCTATGCCTCGATCGACCTGGCCATGGACGAGACGCTGACGCGCGCGGCCATCGACGTGTCTGGACGGCCTTTCCTCGTCTGGAATGTCGGTTTTCCCTCTCCGAAGATCGGCACTTTCGACACCGAACTGGTGCGCGAATTCTTCCAGGCGCTGTCGCAGCATGCCGGCATCACGCTGCATGTGGCCAACCACTACGGCGCCAACAACCATCACATTGCCGAAACCTGCTTCAAGGCGGTGGCGCGTGCGCTGCGCGCTGCGACCGAAGCCGACCCGCGCCAGCCTGACGCGGTCCCTTCAACCAAGGGATCGCTGAAGGGGTAGCAATGGCCAGCTATGTCGTGATGCTGCCTCCGCGCGGCAACCCCGAGCAGAGGCTGGAGCAGGCCGTTTTCATTCGCGACGGCTTCTCCTGGTTAGGGTTCATAGTGCCACCGCTCTGGTTGTTGTGGCACCGGCTATGGCTCGAGGCGATCCTGGCTTTCCTCGTCATGGCTTTTCTTTCGGGTCTGGGAGAGGTGACGGGCTTTCGCGTTACTGGTGCGCTGCTCGGCCTTCTCGTTTCGCTCTATGTCGGGTTGGAGGACCAGGTCCTGCGGATTGCCGCTATGCGGCGACGCGGCTGGCAGGACTGGGGCGTAGTCGAGGCAGATCGGCAGGACGCGGCCGACTTGCGCTACGCGCTCGACGTCAGCCAGGAAGCAACCGATGCGGCACCGCAGGTGAGTATCGTGCCGGCCGCCACAGCTATGCCGCGGTCGCCGCACGCACAAGACACGCTCGGCCTCGTTTCCTACCCTAAAAGGCTCTGACATGCGCGTTGCCATCATCGACTACGGCTCGGGCAATCTGCGCTCGGCGACGAAAGCCTTTCAACGCGCGGCGCGCGAGGCGGGAATTGATGTCGAAATCGAACTGACCGCTGATGCCAGGCGGGTCTTGAGTGCTGATCGCATCGTGCTGCCCGGCGTCGGAGCCTATGCCGATTGCGCCGCCGGCCTGCACGCCGTTGACGGCATGTGGGAAGCGGTCGAGGAAGCCGCCATTGCAAAGGGCCGGCCTTTTCTGGGCATCTGTGTGGGCATGCAACTCATGTCCGAACGGGGACTGGAAAAGACCGTTACCAAGGGCTTCGGATGGATCGCCGGCGACGTGAAGGAAATCACGCCCGCCGATCCATCTTTGAAGATTCCCCAGATCGGCTGGAACACCATTGAGGTGCGCCGCGACCACCCGCTGTTCGCTGGCATCGAGACGGGTCCTGCCGGATTGCACGCATATTTTGTGCATTCCTATCACCTCGACGCTTCAAAGCCAGACCAGGTGCTGGCCGTGGCCGACTATGGCGGGCCGGTGACGGCAGCGGTCGCGCGCGACAATCTCGCTGGAACGCAGTTCCATCCCGAAAAGAGCCAGGCGCTGGGCCTGGCCCTGATAACAAATTTCCTGAGGTGGAAGCCGTGATCCTTTTTCCCGCCATCGACCTGAAGGACGGCAAGTGCGTGCGCCTCAAGCTCGGCGATATGGCGACCGCGACAATCTACAACGATGATCCGGCAGCACAGGCAAAAGCCTTTGAGGATCAGGGCTTCGAGTGGCTGCATGTTGTCGATCTTAACGGGGCTTTCGAAGGGCAGAGCGTCAACGCGTCCTCGGTCGGCGCCATCCTAAAGGCGACGAAGAACCCGGTTCAGCTAGGCGGTGGCATCCGCACCTTGCCGCAGATCGAGGAATGGTTGGATCGCGGCCTCGCCCGCGTCATTCTCGGCACCGTGGCGGTGCGCGATCCCGATCTGGTCAAGGAAGCCTGCAAGGCGTTCCCCGGCAAGATCGCCGTCGGCATCGACGCCAAGGGCGGCAAGGTGGCGGTCGAAGGTTGGGCCGAGGCCTCCAGTCTCGGCGTGATCGAACTGGCGAAGAAATTCGAAGGGGCTGGCGTTGCCGCCATCATCTACACCGACATCGACCGCGACGGCGTTCTGACCGGCATCAACTGGAACTCCACCATCGATCTGGCGGAAGCCGTGTCAATCCCGGTGATCGCGTCCGGCGGGCTGGCCTCCATCGCCGATATCGTACGCATGACCATGCCCGACGCCCAAAAGCTCGAAGGCGCGATTTCCGGCCGCGCCCTATACGATGGACGCATCGACCCGCAAGAGGCGCTCACCATATTGCGGGAAGCACGCAACCGGAGCGGAGCGCAATGAAACTCTCGGTCATCCTGGCACCGTATGACAGCGGCCACTACCATTCCGGCTTCGGCCAGGGACCGGAGGCGCTTGTTGCCGGCGGGCTGGTCGAAGCGCTGACACTTGCCGGGCACGAAGTGGTGGTCGAAGACATTGGCCATGTCGGCGATATGCAGGCTCGTGAGATCGCAACCGGCTTTGCCGTTTGCCAAGCGGTCGGAGCCAAGGTCGGCGGTGCCATCGATGATGACCGCTTTCCGATCGTGCTCACCGGAAATTGCCTGACCGCAGCAGGCGCAGTCGCCGGCGAGGTTGCCGATTCCATCATCTGGTTCGACCAGCATGGCGACATCAATACGCCCGAAACCTCATCCGGTGGCTTTCTGGACGGCATGGCGCTTTCAACCGTGCTAGGACTTTGCTGGAAGCCCATGGCAAAGACGATCCGCGGTTTTCGGCCGATTGATCCTGCGCGTTGTCTTCTGGTTGACGCGCGCGACCTCGATCCGGAGGAACGCAAATTCCTGGACAGCTTGCCGGTAATACGGGCGCAATGCGCCGATGCCGCGAACAAAGCGGGAAAGCTGAATGCAAGCGGGGCCAAGCGGACCCATCTACATCTCGATCTCGATGTCCACAATCCCGACCTTCTGCAGGTCAATCGCTATGCGACACCCGGCGGGCCTAACCCGGAACAATTGCGCGAGACCGTATGCAGTATCGCCCGGTCGATCCCGATAACCGGCGTTACGGTGTCGGCCTACGATCCGGCCTTTGACCCACAAGGCGAGGTGCCGCCCGTCACTGGCCATCTTCTGGTCGATCTCGTGGCGGCGCTGGAGCGTATTTGATGCTGAAGGCTCGTGTCATTCCCTGTCTCGACGTCAAGGACGGCCGTGTCGTCAAGGGCGTCAACTTTGTCGATCTGGTCGATGCCGGCGACCCGGTCGAGGCGGCCAAGGCCTATGATGCCGCCGGCGCGGACGAACTGTGCTTTCTCGACATTACGGCCTCATCCGAAAACCGCGAAACCATCTTCGACGTTATCGCCCGCACCGCCGAGCAATGTTTCATGCCGCTGACGGTGGGCGGGGGCGTGCGGCAGGTCGCCGACATCCGCAAGCTTCTTCTGGCAGGTGCCGACAAGGTGTCGATCAACACGGCAGCCGTGAACAACCCGAGTTTTGTCGCCGAAGCCGCCGACAAATTCGGCGACCAGTGCATTGTCGTCGCCATCGACGCCAAGAAGGTCAGCATTGCCGGCGAAGCCGACCGCTGGGAAATTTTCACCCATGGCGGCCGCGAAAAAACCGGCATCGACGCCGTGGAATTCGCTGAAAAGGTTGTCGGCCTCGGCGCTGGCGAAATCCTGCTTACCTCCATGGACCGCGACGGCACCAAGATTGGCTACGACATAGCACTGACGCGTGCCGTGGCGGACGCCGTACGCGCGCCGGTCATCGCCTCTGGCGGCGTCGGCAATCTCGACCATATGGTGGCAGGTATCCGCGATGGCCACGCAACGGCGGTGCTGGCTGCGTCGATCTTCCATTTCGGCACTTATTCGGTTCGGGAAGCCAAGGCGCATATGGCGGCGGCAGGTCTTCCCATGCGACTCGACTCCGCTCCCAAACAATCCTAAACGGCGCAAATGGGCAGTTTTTCGCTATCAGATCTGGAAGCCACCATCCGGGAACGGGCGCACTCCGGCGATCCGGAGTCGTGGACGGCCAAGCTGTTTTCAAAAGGCATGGACAAGGCAGCACAGAAGCTGGGCGAAGAGGCGGTTGAAACCGTGATCGCGGCGGTCAAGGGCGATACCAAAGCCGTCGTTTCGGAAAGCGCCGATCTCCTCTATCATTGGCTGGTCGTGCTGGCGATCGCAGGCGTTTCGCTTGACGACGTGCTGGCGGAACTGGAGCGACGCACCAACCGCTCCGGCATTGCCGAGAAGGCTGCAAGGCCGAAATCTGGCTGATTGCGATTAAGGGCAGGAGACGCGATGGACCAGCTTGCGCCGACCGCGAAATATTCGCCCTATCTGTTTTTCTCGGCGCAAGAATGGGCAAAATTCCGCGCCGACACCCCGCTGACCTTGACCAAGGAGGAGATCGAGCGGCTTCGCTCGCTGAACGATCCGGTCGATCTTGACGAGGTGCGGCGCATATATCTGTCGATGTCACGGCTTCTGTCGGCGCATGTCGAATCGAGCCAGATGCTGTTTGCCCAGCGGCGCGCTTTCTTCAATGTTCATACCACGACCAAGACGCCATTCATCATCGGCATCGCCGGTTCCGTGGCCGTCGGCAAATCCACCACGGCACGCGTGCTGAAGGAATTGCTGGCACGCTGGCCGTCGAGCCCGAAGGTCGATCTCATCACCACTGACGGCTTTCTCTTGCCTAACGAAGTCCTGCGCCGCGAAAATCTCATGGAGCGCAAGGGTTTTCCGGACAGTTACGACGTGGGCGCGCTGCTGCGTTTTCTGTCGGCGATCAAATCTGGTCAGAAGGATGTCCAGGCGCCGCTCTATTCGCACCTGACCTATGATGTCATCCCCGACGAGTTCATCACCATCGACCGTCCCGATATCCTGATCTTCGAAGGCATCAACGTCTTGCAGCCGGGTAAACTGCCCAGCGATGGGAAGATCGTGCCGTTCCTGTCGGATTTCTTCGATTTTTCGATCTATATCGACGCCGACGAAGAACGCATTCATGATTGGTACATCGCTCGCTTCATGCGCCTGCGCGAAACCGCGTTCCGCAATCCGGACTCCTTCTTTCATCGCTATTCGCAATTGTCCGAAGGAGCCGCCCGCGCCATCGGCGAAGGGCTGTGGGCCAACATCAACCTGAAGAACCTGCGCGAGAACATCCTTCCGACGCGGGCCCGGGCCGACCTGATCCTGCGCAAGGGCACGGACCATCTCATCGAGGAAGTGGCGCTTAGGAAGCTTTAGTCGCCGTCAGGGTGCCGTCACCCGCCGCAAGGTGAGGTTGACGCGCCCGCCATTCTTGAGCAGCGTCGAGGTCTGCGGATAAACCCGGTCGACACCGTGGAAGGCCAAGCGTCCCTCGCCGCCCAGCACGACGATGTCGCCGCTCTGCAGCCTAAACGACACGGTCTTGGCGCTGCGTTTTGGCGGGCCGACGCGAAACAGGCAGTCGTCGCCGAGAGAGACGGACACGACTGGGGCATTGAAATCGGCTTCGTCACGATCCTGATGCAAGCCCATCCGCGCTTCGGAGGTGTAGAAATTGACCAAGCAGGCTTCGGGCGGATGCGGGTAGTCGGCCACTTCGTGCCAAATGGTAGTCAGGGTCGCTGGGATCGACGGCCAGGCTTCGCCGGAAATCGGATGGGTCGGCTGGTAGCGGTAGCCGCGTTCCTTGTCGGTGACCCAGCCGAGCGATCCGCAATTGGTCATGCGCACACTCATTTCCTTGCCGGTTCGCGGCATTGCGGGCACGTATAGCGGAGCCGCTTTGACGACCTTCCTGACATCTTCGACCAAAGCGGCTTGTGCCTCGGCCGAAAGAAATCCGGGCAAGTGTCGAACGCCTTCGGGCAGGTCAAGCATCGCGGGCTCCTTTGGCGGCCGGGAAATGATCGACGATGCCATTCTCAAACGAAAACGGCGACCCGAAAGTCGCCGCTTTTTAAGCGCCGAACCAAAAATGGAATCCGGCTTTCGGATGATTGTCAGGCTTGTTCGATATCGGGAATGCGCAGCACCTGGCCGGGATAGATCTTGTCGGGGTGCTTAAGCATCGGCTTGTTGGCTTCGAAAATCACCGTGTACTTGGAAGCTTTGCCCTTACCGTACTGCCGTTCGGCGATCTTCGACAGGTTGTCGCCCTTCTTCACCGTATAGAACACCGGCTCCTTGGCCGGGGTCGCGGCCTTGACGAGTTCGGTCATGTCGGCGTTGCCGTCGAGCTTGAGGCCGGAATCTGGCGCCACTACCTTCAGTTCGTCAGCCTGGACCTTCGAGACACCCAGCGTGTTGCCGACCGCAATCACTGCCTTCTCGAATATCGACTGGTCCTTGACCACACCCTTCAGCACCGCAGTGTCGCCTTGGATCACGACATCGACCCTCTCGGTGCCGAGCTTGTGCGAATCGAGTTCCTTCTTCAGCGCCTCGGCGTTGGGGGTCTCATCGTCGCCGAAGCCAAGCTTCGCGCCGACATTCTTCACGAAGTCGAAAATGCCCATTGTGGCCTCCTTTGCTGCACCTGTTCGTTTTCGCAGTTGCAACCGCAAATTGGAAGATGCCAATTGGCGTCAATCGCTTTCCACCTTGCCGCGCAATTTCTTGACCGTGGCGCGCCCGGCCTTGCTCTTCAGCCGCCGTTCCACCGAACCCTTGGTTGGTCTGGTCTTCTTGCGCGGCGGTGGCGGCGGTTCGGCTGCCTTCGCGACCAATTCGGTCAATCTGGCGCGTGCATCGGCCCGATTCTGCTCTTGCGTGCGGAAGCGACCAGCCTCGATGACGATAACCCCGTCCTTGGTGGCGCGCTGGCCG
This sequence comes from Mesorhizobium sp. Root157, assembly GCF_001427385.1. GTDB lineage: Bacteria > Pseudomonadota > Alphaproteobacteria > Rhizobiales > Rhizobiaceae > Mesorhizobium. The sequence goes on along the minus strand of NZ_LMGJ01000033.1, from coordinate 41,794 downwards.
GCAAACTTGAGAGTGCGTGCCCGTACCCGCTCCGACAAGCCACGCGCATTGGCGGCGTCGAAGCGCAACTGCACCGCCGTGGCGACCTTGTTGACGTTTTGGCCGCCCGGACCGGAGGAGCGGATGAACGTCTCGGTCAGGTCGTCGGCATAGATGATCGCTTCATCGGCGATCTCGATATTCTCATCGGCGCTCATTGTGCAGTCATGCGGTGTTGCCGGCCAAAAGAAAAGGCCCGATCGAAACCGGGCCTTGTCTCTATATTGTGAATGCCGGAGCGCCTATTCGGCCGCTTGCTGCAGGTGCGGTGCAGCGCTGAGCACCAGCGCATCGACATGGCTTTCGAACTTGCCGAAATTCTCGATGAACATACCGACCAGCTTGGCCGCCTGGCGATCATACGCGGCTTTGTCCGTCCAGGTCGTGCGAGGATCGAGGATGGAGTTGTCGATGCCGCGCACGGCGACAGGAACCTCGAAGCCGAAATTGACGTCGGTACGGAACTCGGCCTGCTTGAGCGAGCCGTCGAGTGCGGCTGCCAGCAGCGTCCGCGTTGCCTTGATCGGCATGCGCTTTCCAATGCCATAGGCGCCGCCGGTCCAGCCGGTATTGACCAACCAGCAATCGACATCGTGGCGCGCGATCAGTTCGCGCAGCAGATTGCCGTATTCCGACGGATGGCGCGGCATGAAGGGGGCGCCGAAACAGGTCGAGAAAGTCGCTTCCGGTTCAGTCACGCCCTTTTCCGTGCCCGCAACCTTGGCCGTGTAACCGGAAAGAAAGTGGTACATGGCCTGCGCCGGGGTCAGCCGGGCAATAGGCGGCAACACGCCGAAGGCATCGGCGGTCAGCATGATGATGTTCTTCGGATGGCTGGCGCGTCCTGTCGCACTGGCGTTGGGAATGAAATCCAACGGATAGGCGCAGCGTGTGTTCTCGGTCAGGCGACTATCGTCGAAATCGGGAATCCGATGTTCGTTCAGGATGACGTTTTCCAGAACCGTGCCGAAGCGCTGGGTGGTGGCGAATATTTCCGGTTCGGCCTCGGCCGAAAGGCGGATCGTCTTGGCGTAGCAGCCGCCTTCGAAATTGAAAATGCCCTTCGGGCCCCAGCCATGCTCGTCATCTCCGATCAGCGTGCGCGACGGGTCGGCCGATAGCGTCGTCTTGCCGGTGCCGGAAAGGCCGAAGAACACTGCGGCATCGCCATTCGGCCCCTCATTGGCCGAGCAGTGCATCGGCATGACACCCTGCTGTGGCAACAGGTAGTTGAGGGCCGAAAACACCGACTTCTTCATCTCGCCGGCATAGGAGGTGCCGCCGATCAGTACAATCATGCGAGTCAGGTCCACCACAATGACCGTCTCCGTGCGCGTACCGTGGCGCGCCGGATCGGCGCGGAAGGACGGCAGGTCGATGATGGTCATCTTGGCGACGAACCCGGTCAGGCTGTCGGTTTCTGGACGGATCAACAGATTGCGGATGAACAGCGAATGCCAGGCAAATTCCGTGACAACACGTGTCGGCAGGTTGAGGTCCCGGTCAGCGCCGCCGATCAGGTCCTGGACATAAAGATCCTTATCCGCTGCATGAGCGAGGAAATCGGCAAGCAACGTATCGAACTGGGCGGGTGAGATCGCCTTGTTGTTGTCCCACCAGACATTCGGTTCGGTGTTTTCGTCGCGCACGACGAATTTGTCCTTGGCTGAGCGGCCAGTGTGCTGGCCGGTCTCGGCGACGAGCGCACCGTGGGCGCTGAGTTGCGCTTCGCCGCGACGGATCGCCTCCTCACAGAGGGCTGCCGCACCAAAATTGTAGCGAACCGTGCCCGTGGTCTTGATGCCGACCGCTTCGATACCGAATGCAGGGTTGCGTTTGCCGAGTTCCGACATGAAGGTCCTTTCAATGTGCGACGGATGTCGTGTGCCTGGGGCCGCCTGTGTCGAGGCTTGTTCTGGTCACAACCAGAAAAACCAAACGATATCAAATCATTAATCGATTTAAAAATTTTGAAAGTTGTTTAAATCGTTTAGATGTGCAAAAGCTGGCGGATTGTTCAAAGGATTGGCTGTCTCGGATCGTCCCATCCGGGGTGTGCGTGCGGCGTGGCGTCCGACTTGCAGTTGAAGCGACGTGCCACATTTTGTACCTAATTTGTCCTGCAAAAGCCCCCTTCTTCACGACGAAGGGACATTCGCCCATGAGGGAGCCGCTGGAAATGGCAACAATCGCGCTGGTCGATGACGACCGCAACATCCTGACCTCGGTGTCGATCGCCCTGGAATCGGAGGGCTATCGCGTCGAAACCTACACGGACGGTGCGTCGGCGCTGGAAGGCCTGGCTGCGCGGCCACCCAGCCTTGCCATCCTCGACATCAAGATGCCGCGCATGGACGGTATGGAACTTCTGCGCCGCATGCGCCAGAAAACCGATCTTCCGGTGATCTTCCTGACGTCGAAGGACGACGAGATCGACGAATTGTTCGGCCTCAAGATGGGCGCCGACGACTTCATCCGCAAACCGTTCTCGCAGCGCCTGCTGGTTGAGCGCGTCAAGGCGGTGCTGAGGCGCGCCGGCGCGCGCGAAACCGCGGCCAAGTCGCCGACCCAGCAAAGCCGATCGTTGGAGCGTGGCCAGTTGGTGATGGACCAGGAGCGTCACACCTGCACATGGAAAGGCGAGCCCGTGACGCTGACGGTGACCGAGTTTCTGATCCTGCACTCGCTGGCCCAGCGTCCGGGCGTGGTGAAAAGCCGTGATGCCTTGATGGATTCGGCATATGATGAGCAGGTGTATGTTGACGACCGCACGATCGACAGCCACATCAAGCGCCTGCGCAAGAAGTTCAAGGTTGTCGACGACGACTTCGAGATGATCGAAACACTGTACGGCGTCGGTTACCGGTTCAAAGAAGCGTAGGGTCAGGACCTGTCAATATGATCGAAATGGCGCCTGATGCGGCAAAGAGATGCCAGGAGAAGCCTGAAGAGCGATGGAGTTCCATCGGACAAGGGCTTCGACACCGCAGATCAAAGCCGTTTCGGCGTCCTTCGGATGTGGTCCATTTGTTCGGCAACTTCGTCGCGAAGGATTTGAAAATGTTCGACATTTCCTGCGCCTTCGCTCCTCGTATCCGGGCAAATGACCTCACGCCAGTCCGACCAGATTAACAGGTGCAGACCCTAAGCGCAGCGGGGGCTGCTGACCGATGGCCATGGAAGCGGAGTTGAACAAACCGGCGAGTGCCGTAAGGCGACCCACCCGTCGGTCGCCTTCCGTCCTGTCGAAGCTGACGGTGCCGATGCGCCGGTTTCTCGGCCATCACATCTTCTCCAGCCTGACCCGGCGCATCCTGTTCCTGAACCTTGCCGGCCTTGCTGTCCTGGTCATCGGCATTCTTTACCTCAACACCTTCCGCGACGGCCTGATCGACGCCCGGGTCGAGAGCCTTATGACCCAAGGCGAGATCATTGCCGGCGCTATTGCCGCTTCGGCGACGGTCGAGACGGACTCGATCAGCATCGATCCGGAAAAGCTGCTTGAACTGCAAGCCGGCGAAAGCATTGCGCCCGGCTCCGATCCGCTGGACAATCTCGATTTTCCGATCAACCCGGAACGCGTCGCGCCGGTGCTGCGGCGGCTCATCTCGCCCACCCGCACGCGCGCCCGCATCTACGACCGCGACGCTAACCTGTTGCTCGATTCACGCCATCTTTATTCGCGCGGCCAGATACTGCGCTACGACCTGCCATCGGTGGAGGAAGAGGAGCCAAACCTATTGGAGCGGATGCAGAAGCTCATCTTCGATGTCTTCCGCAATAAGGCGTTGCCGGTCTATCACGAACTGCCGGGCGGCAACGGCACCGCGTTTCCCGAAGTCATGAAAGCGCTGACCGGCAGCCCGTCGACCATCGTGCGCATTTCTGAAAAAGGCGAGCAGATCGTTTCCGTGGCCGTACCGATCCAACGCTTCCGCGCCGTGCTCGGCGTGCTGATGTTGTCCACGGAAGGCGGTGACATCGACAAGATCGTTGCAGCCGAGCGCAAGGCAATCCTGCGCGTGTTCGGCATTGCCGCGCTGGTCACGGCGCTTCTGTCGCTGCTACTCGCCTCAACCATCGCCAATCCGCTGCGCCGGCTGTCGGCTGCTGCGGTCAGGGTACGGAGAGGTGTCAAGAACCGCGAAGAGATCCCTGATTTCTCCGATCGGCAAGATGAGATCGGCAATCTCTCGATTGCCGTGCGCGACATGACAAACGCGCTCTACGCCCGCATCGAGGCTATCGAAAGCTTTGCTGCCGATGTCAGCCACGAGTTGAAGAACCCACTGACTTCGCTGCGCAGCGCGGTGGAAACCCTGCCTTTGGCTAGGAACGAAGAATCGCGCAGCCGGCTGATGGACGTCATCCAGCACGACGTGCGTCGCCTTGACCGCCTTATCACCGACATTTCCGACGCCTCACGCCTTGATGCCGAATTGGCCCGCGAAGATGCCGCCAGGGTCGATCTGAAGAAATTCGTCACCGACCTGGTCGCCGTTTCGCGTGAGGCTTCTCGCCATAAGAGGGCGGTCGAAATCGAACTCAAGGTTGCCAAGCTGCCGCAGGGCATAAAGGGATTCTATGTTGTCGGTCACGACCTGAGACTCGGGCAGGTCATCACCAATCTTATCGAGAATGCTCGCTCCTTCGTGCCGGATGAACATGGGAGCATCACCATTTCTCTCGAACGGGCTGGCAAGTTCAACATTGTTACAGTTGACGACAATGGCCCTGGCATCCGGGCTGAAACCATCGAGCGCATCTTCGAGCGTTTCTATACCGACCGCCCGGCCGGAGAGGCATTTGGCCAGAATTCCGGGCTCGGTCTTTCGATCAGCCGCCAGATCGTGGAAGCGCATGGCGGCACGCTGACGGCCGAGAACATTTCCGGCACCAAGCCCGGCGACATCAAGGGCGCCCGCTTCGTCATCGCCTTGCCGGCCGACGAATGAGGCCCGTACCGCCCAAAGCGGTGCAGACCGCAGCAACTCAGCAGCCGCGGAACATCCACGCCACTGCCTTGTTGATTGGTGACCTCGGCATCCTGATTACCGGGCGGTCGGGTACAGGCAAGACTACCCTTGCGCTCACCTTGGTCGATGAAACCGTAGGCAGGGGCGAATTCGCGCGGTTGGTGGCAGATGACCAACTCTTCGTGTCCGGTCACGGCGGCAGGCTGGTCGGTCATGCGCCTGCTGCGATCTCTGGCCTTGCCGAATTCGCTGGAATCGGGCCGCAACCAGTTGCCTTCGAGCGGTCGGCGGTGATTGATCTGTGCGTTGAACTTGTGGAAGGCGAAACAGAGCGGTTGCAGGCGGAATCCATCGTTACCATTACCGGCTGCCCGGTTCCGAGAACCGTCGCCCCGGCCCGTAACATTCCTGCCGCATTGCAAATTATTCGTGGCGCTCTGAATCGGCATTTCGGTCGAAACGGGCGCGATTGAGGTGAATCTTGACAGTTTCAGTGTCGGAATTGCCCTGTTCCATGCTGCAATGCGTCAAAATGGCTCGCTCGGGCGCACTTTTGGGCTTGTCAACGTGCCCCGCGTCGACAAGATAGCGCTCCCGCCGCCCGGTTGGCCGGCGAGCATAGCGAGCGCTTGTGAAGAGGCCATGACGGGAGCCATCAAACGATGATCGGACTCGTGCTTGTCACGCACGGTCGGTTAGCGGACGAGTTTCGCCACGCGGTGGAACACGTCGTTGGACCGCAAGAGCACTTCGAGACGGTAGCGATCGGTGCCGACGACGACATGGAGCAGCGCCGCCGCGATATCGTAGACGCAGTCGCACGCGTCGATACCGGCTCCGGCGTCATCTTGTTGACTGATATGTTTGGGGGAACGCCTTCCAACCTTGCCATATCGGTGATGGAGGCAGGACGTACCGAAGTCATCGCCGGCATGAACCTGCCAATGCTGATCAAGCTTTCAAGCGTCCGCAAGGCCGATGACATGGCCGTGGCCCTTGAAGAGGCGCAGGCTGCCGGCCGCAAATACATCAACGTCGCCAGTCAGCTTTTGGCGAGCAAATGAAAATGGATGCCGAGGCCCCTTCCGAACTGATTGTCCGCGAATTGCGGATCATCAACCAGCGCGGCCTGCATGCGCGCGCTTCGGCCAAGTTCGTACAGGTGGCGAGCGGCTTCAACGCCACGATCGATGTGGAGAAAGACGGCGTCAAGGTCGGAGGCACCTCAATCATGGGTCTGATGATGCTGGCTGCCAGCCCCGGCTGCCTGATCCGTGTGCTCGCTAAGGGGCCCGACGCCGCCGAGGCCATCGAGGCGCTCGAGCAGCTTGTCGCCACGCGCTTCGGCGAAGATATCTGACTGCTTTTAAGAACATGCACGAATAAAGATTTCCTTATATCCCGTTGTCGTTTCGACTGCGATCTGGTAGGCAGGCGGCCACACGCGCCCGCCGGCAATGCTGTCGCACAGGCGCCCGCCGACATAGTTTGACTGGAGCTCTGCCATGACAGATAGCAAGGAATATGTGGTCGCCGACATCTCGCTGGCCGATTGGGGCCGCAAGGAAATCGAGATCGCGGAGACCGAGATGCCAGGCTTGATGGCCTGCCGTGAAGAATTCGGTGACAAAAAGCCTTTGAAGGGCGCTCGCATCACCGGCTCTCTGCACATGACTATCCAGACGGCAGTGCTGATCGAGACGCTGAAGGCCCTTGGAGCGGAAATCCGCTGGGCGTCGTGCAATATCTTCTCCACCCAGGATCATGCCGCGGCGGCGATCGCTGAAGCCGGCGTCCCGGTGTTCGCCGTCAAGGGCGAGACGCTGGAGGATTACTGGACCTACACCGATCGCATCTTCCAATGGAGTGATCGCGGTCTGTCCAACATGATCCTCGACGACGGCGGCGACGCCACCATGTATATCCTGATGGGCGCTCGCGCCGAGGCCGGCGAGGATGTATTGTCCAATCCGCAGAGCGAGGAAGAGGAATATTTCGTCGCGCAGATCAAGAAGCGCCTGGCAGCAACACCCGGCTTCTTCACCAAGCAGCGCGAGGCTATCAAGGGCGTCACCGAAGAGACTACCACGGGCGTCAACCGGCTCTATCAGTTGCAGAAGAAGAATTTGCTGCCGTTCCCTGCAATCAACGTCAACGATTCCGTCACCAAGTCGAAGTTCGACAACAAGTATGGCTGCAAGGAATCGCTGGTTGACGGCATTCGCCGCGGTACCGACGTGATGATGGCCGGCAAGGTGGCCGTGGTCTGCGGTTACGGCGATGTCGGCAAGGGTTCTGCGGCATCGCTGAAGGGCGCCGGTGCCCGCGTCAAGGTCACCGAGGTCGATCCGATCTGCGCGTTGCAGGCCGCCATGGACGGCTTCGAGGTTGTGACGCTGGAAGATGCGGCCCCCACGGCCGACATCGTCATCACCACCACCGGCAACAAGGATGTGATCACCATCGATCACATGCGCGCAATGAAGGACATGGTCATCGTTGGCAACATCGGCCACTTTGATAACGAGATCCAGGTTGCGGCGCTGCGCAACCTTAAATGGAGCAACGTCAAGCCGCAGGTGGACATGATCTCGTTCCCCGACGGCAAGCGGCTCATCCTGTTGTCGGAAGGCCGTCTGCTCAACCTTGGCAATGCCACTGGCCATCCGAGCTTCGTCATGTCAGCTTCTTTCACCAACCAGGTTCTTGCCCAGATCGAGCTGTTCACCAAGCCCGGTGCCTACAAGAATCAGGTATATGTGCTGCCCAAGCATCTCGACGAGAAGGTAGCGAAGCTGCATCTGGACAAGCTGGGTGCAAAGCTGACCGAGCTTTCCAATGAACAGGCCGCCTATATAGGTGTGACGCCGCAGGGCCCGTTCAAGTCGGAACACTACCGCTATTAACCATACCAAAAATAACCACAACATATAGCGCCGGACGATTGACATTTCGTCCGGCGTTATTTTTGCGCGCCGTGCGGCTTCACGGCGATTCGGCGAGGCGGTATTGTGAGGTGATTCGCGACGCGTTGAAGCCGGGCACGGGGTGGGAGCTCGCTACAAGGCGGTCTTGTATTCAGGCGGCGGAGAGGACCAAGACATGCCGGGGGAAGACCCGCTCAAGGCGGGAAAGGCCGTTTCCGGCCGCCAAGGCGATTCAAGCGCCAAGCGCTTTCCGCTGGGTGGCGAACGGGTATGGCATCGGCTCAGGGCCTTGCTCGCCGGGTCTGCAGCCATATTGCCTGTTGGCACCCTTTGCGCCTATGCGCAGGAAGCGCCTGCAAAGGCGGTTGTCTCGATCGGCACGATCGAGGTCATCCAGCTTGCCATATCCGTCGGGGTCATGGGTGCGGCCCTGATTTCGGCGATAGTTCTCATTCGCGAACGCCAGCGCACCTCGGCGGAGAACACGCAACTGAGAACCCGCATTGCGGATGTCAACGCTTCGCTGCAGCGCTCCGAAGCCCTGCTCAACCTGCGTGACCAGCGCATCGTGGTGTGGGCGTCGGAAAACAAGAAACCCGAATTGATCGGTTCGCTGCCGCTCGATACCGGCGCGCCGGACGATCGTGCCGCTTTCCTTGCCTTTGGCCGCTGGCTGATGCCGCGCTCGGCTGCGGCGATCGAGCATGGCATTGCTGCTTTGCGCGAAAAGGGTACGGGTTTCGACCTCGTCGCCGAGTCCCAGATGGGCGCACCGCTCGAGATCCAAGGCCGCAAGAGTGCGGCTCACACATTGGTTCGCTTCGTTTCGCTCTCGGAAACACAGCGCAATCAAGCCAGGCTAAAGCTGGAAAACCAGCAACTGGCAACGGAACACGACACGCTCCTCGGCCTTTGCGATGCGCTCAAGATGCCGTTGTGGCTGCGTGCCGCCGACGGGCGGTTGAAGTGGGTCAATCGTGCCTACGCCGAAGCGGTCGAGGTCGCCAATGCGGATGCCGCGATCCAGCAGGAAAAGGAATTTCTTGGACGCCAGTCGCTTGATGTCATCGCAGACCAGCACAAGGGCTACGCCGTATTCGAGCAGACGCTGTCGACGGTGATCCAAGGCGATCGACGTAAATTCACCGTCACCGATTTTTCCGGCCCGGAGGGGTCGGCAGGACTTGCTTGCGATGTCAGCGCCATAGAGGCCGTGCGCGAGGAATACGAGCGCACCGTTCGCAGCCACGCCGATACGCTCGACCAACTCAATACGGCAGTGGCCATATTCGATACCGAGCAAGTACTGCGCTTCTTCAACCAGGCTTTCCAGAAGCTCTGGGGCCTCGACAATGCCTTCCTGCACGGCGGGCCCGACAACGCCATGTTGCTGGACCGCCTGCGCAGTGAGGGCAAGCTGGCCGAGCAGCCGGAATGGCGGCGGTGGAAGGAAAATCTGCTCGCCGCCTACCGCTCTGTCGAACCGCAGGAGCATTGGTGGCATCTACCCGATGGCAAGACTATCCGCGTCGTCGCAAATCCGCAGCCCAAGGGCGGTGTGACCTGGGTCTTTGAAAACCTCACCGAGAAGATCGATCTCGAAAGCCGCTACCGGACGGCAGTCCGTGTTCAGGGCGAGACGCTCGACAATCTGGCCGAAGGTGTCGCGGTGTTCGGGCCGGACGGCAGGCTGCGGCTGTCCAATCCTGCCTTCGCTGCGCTTTGGGGGATCGATGCCAGCACCATAACCGCGAATGTCCATGTGTCGGCAATCCGCGACCTGTGCGACCGGCTGGCCAAGGACAGTCCATGGATTGGGTTCGTCGCCGCCATTACAGGCTTCGACGACGAGCGTCGCGACCGTCACGGCCAAACCGAACTCAACTCGGGCAGCGTGTTGCGCTATGCAGTGATCCACCTTCCCAATGGGCAGGTCATGACGACATTTGTTGACGTCACCGACAGCGTCAATGTCGAACGGGCGCTAAAGGACAAGAACGAGGCGCTGCTCAAGTCCGACCAGTTGAAAAACGAATTCGTGCAGCACGTCTCCTACGAACTGCGCTCCCCGCTCACCAACATCATCGGCTTCACTGAACTTCTGTCGTTGCCGGCGACCGGCCCATTGTCGACGCGGCAGCGCGAATATGTCGAGCATATCGGCTCGTCATCCTCGGTGCTGCTCACCATCGTCAACGATATCCTCGATCTGGCGACGGTGGATGCAGGCATCATGGAATTGGAAATCTCCGAAGTGCATGTCGAACGCGCCATTTCCGCCGCCGTCGATCTGGTTTCGGAGCGGCTGCAGGAACACGCGATCGAGCTTGAGATAGAGGCAGCTTCCGCGCCCCGAAGCTTCCACGGCGACGAGGTGCGTGTCCGCCAGATCCTCTACAATCTGCTGATCAACGCGGCCAACTATGCCCCCGAAGCCAGCACCGTAACCCTGACCTGTCGCCAGCTTGCCGAGAGTATCGAGTTTGCCGTCCACGACGATGGTCCGGGCATGCCGCCGGACGTCCTTGATCTTGTGTTCCACCGCTTCGAATCGCGCGTCAACGGAGGCCGTCGCCGCGGCGCGGGCCTTGGTCTTTCGATCGTCAAAAGCTTCGTTGAGTTGCATGGTGGCAGCGTGCGCATCGAGACGGGCAAGGGTCAAGGAACTACGGTCGTTTGCGTATTTCCGGACCTGCCGTCAGGTGTCCGCGAAGCGGCCGAGTAGCCCGGGGCATGTCGGATGCCGGCCTTGAGGTGTTTCTTGCCGACGCTGCTGCCACCGAACGGCTCGGTGAAGATTTGGCCATGGCATTGCGGCCTGGCGATGTGCTCGCCCTCAGGGGCGATCTCGGCGCCGGCAAGTCGACGCTGGCCAGGGCGCTGATCCGCGCGCTGGCGGACGATCTCGGGCTTGATGTGCCAAGCCCGACCTTCACGCTTGTGCAAAGCTATGACGCGCGCTTTCCCGTCCATCACTTCGATCTTTATCGGCTTTCTTCGCAAGCCGAACTTGACGAACTTGGTTTCGACGACGCGCTAACTGAAGGTGCAGCGCTGGTCGAATGGCCCGAACGGGCCGGCGGCCGCTTGCCGTCAGATACGGTGATGATTGAGCTTGAGCACCGTGGCGAGGGGAGAAGCGTGCGTCTGTCGGGGCAGGGTGAAGCCTTGCAGCGGATCGCGCGGTCGCTTGCCATGCGCGGATTCCTGGATCGTGCGGGCTGGGGCAACGCGCAAAGACGCCACTTCATCGGCGATGCCTCCGCCCGTTCCTACGAGATCGTTGTGCAAGACGGATCGGCATCATGCGTGTTGATGAATTCACCACGCCTTGTCATGGGGCCGCCAGTGCGGGACGGCAAGCCCTACGCCGAGATCGCACACACGGCGCAGTCTGTGACGGCCTTCGTCGCCATCGGCCGCGCTCTTCACTCCGCCGGTGTCAGTGTGCCGGAAATCTACGCGCAGGACCTCGAACAAGGGTTCCTTTTGCTGGAGCACCTCGGTTCGGGAGGTTTTCTGGACAGCCAGGGCCAGCCGATTGCATCGCGCTACGCGGCGGCTGGCGAGCTTTTGGCGATGATGCAGCGCAGGTTGTGGCCGGATAGGCTGGAAGCAGTGCCGGGCGTCTTGCATGACGTACCGCCATTCGATCGCGATGCCATGCTTATCGAAGTCGATCTACTGGTCGACTGGTATGTGCCTGCCGTTACCGGCCAACCGGCGAGCGATGCCTTGCGGGCCGGCTATCACGGCGTTTGGAATACCGTGCTCGACCGGCTGGCCGGGCGCGAATACAGCCTGATGCTGCGCGATTTCCATTCCCCCAACATTATCTGGCGCGGTGACCGATCCGGGCATGACCGGCTTGGCATCGTCGATTTCCAGGATGCGCTGATCGGCCCATCTGCCTATGATGTCGCTTCCTTGGCAATGGACGCGCGGGTGACCATTGCAACGGACATCGAGCACAGCACGTTGGAGGCTTATGTGGCTGCGCGCCAAGCTGCGGGCCCGTTTGATGAAGGGGAGTTTCGCGAGACCTATGCAATCATGGCTGCGCAGCGCAATTCCAAGATCCTCGGAATTTTTGTGCGCCTGGACCGGCGCGATGGCAAACCAGCCTATCTGAGACATCTGCCGCGCATCCGTGATTATCTGCGCCGTGCGCTGGCGCATCCGTCGCTTGCGGACATGCACGCCTTCTACGAAACGCACGGATTGCTCGAGGAGCGCGAGCTATGAGTGCTATTCCGAAAACCGCGATGGTGCTTGCGGCCGGCCTCGGCAAGCGCATGCGGCCAATCACCGACACCCTGCCTAAACCGCTGGTGAAGATTTCCGGCAAGACGCTGCTCGACTGGGGGCTCGACAGCTTAGCCGCCGTTGGCGTCGAAAAGGCGGTCGTCAACGTCCATTACCTGCCTCGGCGGATCGTCACCCATGTTGCGAACCGCACAACGCCGAAGATCGCCATTTCCGACGAAAGCGGCTTGCTGCTTGATTCCGCAGGCGGCATCGTCCAGGCACTCCCCGAGCTTGGAACCGAACCATTCTACATCGTCAATGCCGACACCTTCTGGATCGATGCCGGAACACCCAATCTTGCTCGCCTCGCCCTTGCGTGGGACGCTGCGAGAATGGATATTCTACTCATGCTTGCAGACCTTCCCTCGGCTACCGGCCATAGCGGCGGCACGGATTTCCTTGTCCAATCGGATGGCAGTCTCTGCCGCTCGAAAGGCGATCCTGCGGGCCTTATCTATGCCGGCGCCGCCATAGTTCATCCGCGCATTTTCCAAGGGGCGTCTAATGTCCCTCACTCGCTGAACATGTACTTCGATGGCGCCATCGAGGCAGGTCGTCTTCATGGTATGACAATGCACGGCCACTGGATCACTGTCGGCACGCCCGACGCCATTCCCTTGGCCGAATCGGCGGTCGAGCAGGCGCTCGCCGAGACGCCATGAGCGGCGAGCGCCGCGTCTTTTCGATTCCGCCCGGTGCGCCCTTCCTGCCGACGTTGGCCGGGGCGCTGCTGTCTGGCATGCTCGTGCCGGATTTCCGTTTCGATGGTGATCCGCTGGCGCTTGCCGACGCCACTATTTACGTGCCGACCCGACGCGCCGCACGTGCCTTGCGAGGCGTATTGGTCGAGATGATTGGTGGCGGTTCGGCTATCCTGCCGACCATACGGCCGCTCGGCGAGTTCGACGAGGATGAAGCGGTCTTCGAACCCGACCCTCTGGGCAGCGCTGCCGCCCTCGACCTTGCTCCACCGATCGCAACGACCGAGCGGCTGCTTCTGCTGGGCACTTTGGTACGGGCCTGGAAGCGTCACTTGCCGGCCGAAGTGGCGGCGCGGTTCAATGAGGAAATCTTTGTGCCGGCATCGGCCGCCGACGCCATCTGGCTGGCGCGTGATCTCGCACGCCTCATGGATGAGGTGGAAACGGAAGGCTCGGACTGGGCAAGGCTTGCCGATCTGGTCACCGGCAATCTTGCTGGCTGGTGGCAGGTTACGCTGGATTTCCTTGGCATCGCCACAGAACACTGGCCGCTTGTTCTGGCCGAGCGCGATCGTTCCAACCCCGCGTCCCACCGCAGCGCCCTGATCAGGCTGGAGGCGGCGCGGCTGGCGCGCAATCCGCCGGCCGGGCCGGTCATTGCTGCCGGGTCGACCGGTTCGATTCCAGCCACGGCGGAATTGCTCAAGGTCATTGCCGGATTACCCCGCGGCGCTGTCGTGCTGCCCGGCCTCGACCGGGCGCTGGATGAGGTTTCGTTCGCCGCGATCTCGGAACCTGGAGCACGGCCGGCCCTGCTCGGCCATCCTCAATACGGCTTGGTCAAGCTGATCGGCAAGATAGGCGTCTTGCGGGGCCATATTGCTGAAATAGGCACCCCCGACGATGCCCGTTCCTTACGGGCGGCCCTGGTCGGCGAGGCGCTGCGCCCAGCCGAAACCACGGAGCTATGGACCGAAACCCGCCACCGTTTCGGTCGGGACGATATGGCCGGCGCGCTCGCAGGCGTCACGGTCCTTGAAGCTGCCAACGAACGTGACGAGGCTGTGGCAATCGCCATTGCTCTGCGCCGTGCCGTCGGAGAGCCCGGCAAGCGCGCCGCATTGGTGACCGGTGACCGCGCGCTGGCCCGGCGCGTCTCGGCCGAACTCAAGCGCTTCGGCGTCGCGGCCGACGATTCCGGGGGTACTGCGCTCATCAACACGCCAGCGACGGTGCTGATCAGGCTGATGGTGCGATGCGTCTTCCAGCCGGGAGACCCGATTGCCTTGCTGGCGCTCGTCAAGCACCCGCTGCTTGAACTCGGCATGGAGCGCAGCGCAGTGCGCCACGCTGCCGAACTGATTGAGCTCTTGGCGCTGCGCGGCGGGACCGGGCGGCCAGATCTCGCAAAACTGAGAATGCACTTCAGTCAACGGCTTGTTCAGCCGGGCGATGGCAGGCGCGAACCTTTCTGGTTCAAACGCTTCTCCGTGGGCCGCATCGAGCAGGCGCTAGCAATGCTCGGCCGGTTTGAAGCCGCGCTGGAGCCACTGATTGCCTTGCGCGGCAAAGGGGACCTCAGCGTTGCTGCCTTGACTGAGGCCAGCGTAGCCTGCCTGGAGACGCTTGGGCGCGGTACGGATGGAAGTCTGGCTCGCCTTTATGAAGGTGACGCCGGCGAGAAACTGGCAGAAGTGCTGCGCGATCTCATTACGGCATCAGCGCCCTTCACCGTCACCGCCGACGAGTGGCCTGACGTGCTGGATGCGCTGCTGGCGCCAGAGACCGTCAAGCCTGCGCGCGGCACCGACAAGGCCATTGCCATCTGGGGGGCACTCGAAGCGCGTTTGCAGCATGTCGATACGCTGGTGATCGGCGGCCTCAATGAAGGGGTGTGGCCGCGCAAACCCGAGAGCGACCGTTTCATGTCGCGTCTGATGAAAGCCGGGATCGACCTTGAACCGCCGGAACGGCGCATAGGCCTTGCCGCGCACGATTTCCAGATGGCGATGGGTGCGCCTGATGTCATACTTGCGCGCGCGGTCCGCTCGGGCGATGCACCAGCGGTGCCATCCCGCTGGCTTCAGCGTATCCTGACTTTTGTCGGCGAGGATCAAGCCAAGGCGATGCGCCGGCGCGGTGAGGAAGTGCTGTCATGGGCGCGCAGTCTCGATGCCGGCGGCAGGGTCAAATTCGCGACACGGCCCATGCCTGCTCCGCCGCTTGCGGTGCGGCCGCCTTATTTCTCGGTAACCGAGATCGAGACGCTACGCCGCGACCCCTACGCGATCTATGCCCGGCGCATTCTCTGCCTGTTTCCCCTCGACCCGGTGATCCGCGATCCGGGCGCGGCCGAACGCGGCACGCTGTTCCACGCCATTCTGCACCGCTTCACCGCTGCCGTGGCAGATCCGCAAGCACCGGATGCCTTGACGCGGCTTGTGGACGCTGGACGGGCCTGTTTCGCAGAAGCAGCGCTGCCCGAGGATGTCGAAGCAGTATGGTGGCCGCGCTTCGAAAAACTGGCCGCGAACATCATCGTGTGGGAGCGCTCGCGCGCCGCTGCCGTCAAGTTGCGGCATGCTGAAGAGCGCGCCGAAAGGACGCTGGTCGGCGGCTCTGGCGTCACCTTGTCCGGCTATGCCGACCGCGTCGATCTGCTGGCAGGCGGCATGGCCGATATTCTCGACTACAAGACCGGTTCGTCGCCCTCGAAGGGGCAGGCGCATACGCTGTTGTCGCCGCAACTGGCTCTGGAAGCGGCACTGCTGCGGCGCGGCGCATTCCGTGAACTGGGCAAGTGTGAACCCTCGCAACTGGCTTTCGTGCGACTGAAGCCCAATGGCGAGGTGATCGAAGAATCAATTCTCGAACATAACCGCAAGGCTCGTTCCGCCGCCGATCTGGCCGAAGATGCCTGGGCGCGGTTGGAAAATCTGATTGTCCACTATGCCGATCCGAAGACGGGATATCTGTCGCGGGCGCTGCCGTTCCGCGAAGGTGAGGCTGACGGCGATTACGATCACCTGGCGCGCGTGCTCGAATGGTCGGCCGGCGGCGACGGTGCTGGTGAGGGTGGGGAATGAAATATCCCATCCCGACAGACACTGCAAAGAGCCAGGCTCGTGCCTCCGATCCTTTGAATTCGGCGTGGGTATCGGCCAATGCCGGTTCGGGCAAGACCCATGTCCTTGCGCAGCGCGTCATCCGGTTGCTTCTCAAGGGAACCGATCCGTCCAAGATTCTTTGCCTGACATATACGCGTGCCGCCGCCGCAAATATGTCCAATCGGGTGTTCTCCACCTTGTCGCAGTGGACGACGCTCGACGATGTCGATCTCGCCTTGCGCATCGAGGATCTGGACGGGGGCAAGGCCGATCGCGCTACACTGAAGCGCGCGCGACGGCTGTTCGCTGAGGCGCTGGAAACGCCCGGAGGCCTGAAGATCCAGACCATCCATGCCTTTTGCGAATCGGTCCTGCATCAGTTCCCGCTGGAAGCGAACATTGCAGCTCATTTCGAAATGCTTGATGCGCAGATGGAGCAGGCCCTGTTCGCGGCCGCCAGACGCGACATGATCGCAGGCGTGGGGGCTGGCGACCGCTTGGAACTTACCGAAGCCTTTGCCACGGTACTGGAACATGGCGGCGAAACCGGGCTCGATGCGTTGCTTGCCGAAATCGTCAACAAGCGCGACGGCCTGCGCGAATTCATCGGCCAGATTGGCGGCACGGCCACGGGCTTCCAGCCGCTGTTTGATGAGTTCGACTTCGGACCGGATGAAACCGATACGGCAATAGGGGAGGCGGTTTGGCCGCTGCCGGGCTTCGAACCTGCCTTCCTCGCAATGCTCGACGTCGCTTGCACCCAATTGGGAGCCAATCGCGCGCGTGACTCGCTGGTGGATGAGGCGCTGGTCGCCTTCGCTGAAGCTGATCCGGTGCGCCGGCTCACCCTTCTGCAAGAAGCTTTCCTGAGCGGCAAGGGCGAAGCCTACAAGCCGGATTGGCTGTTTGGAAAGGCGCTCCTTGCCCGGATGTCCGATCTGCCGCAGCGCTATCTCACGGCCACCGCGGCAATCATCGAGGCGTCCGACAGGCTGGCGTTATATCGCATGCTGCACGCCACCCGCGCGGCGCTGACCATCGCCGACTGGTTGATTGCCCGTTACGAGCAGTTGAAGCGTGGCCGCGGCCTGCTTGACTTCAACGACCTCATTACCCGTACCGTCAACCTGCTCAAGCGGCCAGACGCCGGTGCCTGGGTGCAATTCAAGCTCGACCAGGGGATCGACCACATCCTGCTTGACGAGGCGCAGGATACCAGCCCCGAGCAATGGGAGGTGGTCAAGAAACTGGCCGAGGAGTTTTTTGCCGGACAAGGCGCGCGTGGCAACGTGCTGCGCACGATCTTCGCCGTCGGCGACGAGAAGCAGTCGATCTATTCGTTTCAGGGGGCGGCTCCGGAATCTTTTGCCGACAGCAAGCATGAATTCGCCGGCAAGGTGCGCGCCGCCAACCGTGAATTCGCCGATCTCAAGCTGACATGGTCGTTTCGTTCGAGCGAAGATGTGCTGAAAGCGGTCGACCGTGTCTTCGCCGATCCGGACGTGCGGCGTGGCATCAGCCATGACCCCGATCCGCTCGACCACAAGGCCATACGAAACGATGCGCCGGGCTATGTGGAAGTGTGGCCGACAGTAGGTGCCGACGCTGTGGACGAGCCTGATGATTGGACTTTGCCGGTCAATCACGCCAGTGCACCCGCCGTGCAGGTAGCCGAGCATGTGGCCGCTACGATCAAGCGTTGGCTCGAGAACGGCGAGGTCATTGAGGGCAAAGGCAGGCCCTTGAGCGCCGGCGACGTGCTGGTTTTGGTGCGCAAGCGCGATCGCTTCGTCCATGCCTTGTCGAAGAGCCTGAAGGAAAAGGACGTACCTGTCGCCGGCGCCGACCGGCTGAGCTTGCCCGGCCACATCGCCGTCAAGGATCTGGCTGCGCTCGGCCGTTTCCTCGTACAACCCGAGGACGACCTGTCATTGGCGGCAGTGCTGCGTTCGCCGATCTTCGATGTTTCGGAAGAAAGGTTGTTCGACCTTGCCGCCAGCCGCGACAAGCGTGTGTCGCTGATCGGGTCGTTGCGTGGCCTTGCCAAGAATGACGCCGCGCTGGCAAAGATCGCCGTACAACTCGATAGCTGGGCGAACGAAGCAGCTTTTAAGCCAGTGTTCGAGTTCTATGCCGGACTGCTGGCGCGCGATGAGGTGCGCAGGAAGATGATTGCCCGTCTGGGGCCCGAAGCCGGCGATATTCTCGATGAATTCCTCAATTTCTGCCTGGCCGAGGAACGCACCGGCCTGCCGGGTCTCGATACCTTCCTGTCGACGCTGGAAAACGCTGGTCCTGAGATCAAGCGCGAGATGGACCAGACCCGCAATGAGGTCCGCATCATGACCGTCCATGCCGCCAAGGGCCTGGAGGCGCCAGTCGTGTTCCTGGTCGACAGCGGCGCGCGCTCGTTCAGCGACCAGCATTTGCCGCGTCTGATGCCGTTTGAGGGAACTGGCAATCACTGGGACGGTAAAGGTTATCTGTGGCGTGCCGGCAGCGATATCGCCAACGGTGTTTCCAAAGCCGCAGCCGATCGCGCCCGTGACCTTGCCGACGATGAATACCGGCGCCTGCTCTATGTCGGCATGACTCGCGCCGAAGATCGCCTCATCGTCTGTGGCTATCATGGCAAGCGCTCTCCCGGTGACGGTACCTGGCACTCGATCGTCAGTCGGGCACTCACAAGCGTGCCGGAAAGCGAGCAACTGCCGCATCCCGTCAATGGCGATCCCGTCCATCGCTTCCGCGTCACCGACCTGCCGCCGATTGCGTTGAAGCAGATTGAGGAAGGCAGAGAGAACGCGCCTTTTAAACCCTTGCCTCAAAACCTGTTCGACGATCTGCCTCTCTCCGAGGAATTGCCAAAACCGCTGTCCCCATCCGGGGCTTCGGCGCTGATCGAGGAGACCACGGAAGCTGCCGTGGACACGCGCTCGCCGGTAATGGATGCCGAGGTCGAGCCTAGCTTTTCCGTTTTGCGAGGGCTGGTGTTCCACAAACTGCTGCAGATGCTTCCGGGTCTGCCGCAGGATCAGCGCCATGGCGCTGCCAAGCGCTATCTCGCTCGTGCGGGCGAAGGCTGGCAGCAGGGTCAGCGCGACAGAGCACTGTCTTCGATATGGGCGGTTCTTGACGATCCGCGCTTCGCTCCACTGTTTAACGAGGGCTCGCGCGCCGAGGTCTCGATCATGGGCAACCTTGATGTGAAGGGCAAAAAACGCATGGTCTCGGGCAAGATCGACCGGTTGGCGGTCATGCACGGCAAGGTGCTGATCATCGACTACAAGACCAACCGGCCCGCGCCGACCTCGCTTGACAAAGTCCCCCCGGCCTATGTCCTGCAGCTTGCGCTTTATCGGGCACTGCTCAAGTCCCTGTACCCCGACCGTGAAATTTCGGCCGCGTTGCTGTTCACGGAAGTCCCGCGGCTGATCGAATTGCCGGCCTCGGCGATGGACGACGCCCTTGCCCGACTCACCGCATCGTGACACAAAACCTGCTTGAATGAAGCAGCAATCACCACCACATTTGGTGCACCGAATTAACCGAAAGGAATTTCGAATGGCCACCGTCAAGGTCGACAAGAACAATTTCCAGGCCGACGTGCTCAATGCCAAGGAGCCGGTGGTGGTGGATTTCTGGGCCGAATGGTGCGGCCCCTGCAAGATGATTGGTCCGTCGCTTGAGGAAATCGCGACCGAACTCGGCGGCAAGGTCAAGATCGCCAAGCTCAATATCGACGAGAACCCGGAACTGGCCGCTCAGTTCGGTGTGCGCTCGATTCCGACGCTGATGATCTTCAAGGGCGGCGAAGTGGCCGACATGAAGGTTGGTGCCGCGCCCAAGACAGCGCTCTCTCACTGGATCAGCGGCGCAGTCGCCTGAACCTTCCAGGCCAAATTCACTTGTTGCAAAAGCCCGGCCCTCGCGCCGGGCTTTCTTCATCGCGGTCGAACTGAAATAGGGCCTGAGCCTCGCCGGTTCGAGACCGTTGATCCGAATGCTCAGGTCGGCGGCGTACCGTTTTCAGCCAGTACCGCACCGGCCAGATAAAGCGATCCGCCGATCAGGATGCGCGGCGGCGCATCGGTATCGTTCCAGGTATCGCGTAACAGCATCAAGGCGCTCGCTATAGAACTGACCGGCTCAGCGGACAGGCCGGCTTCAGCGGCGCGGATCGCCAGTTCGTCGTTTGGCACACTCGATTCGCTGAAATCCACGGGCACTGTGTAGACGTGTCTAACCAGTCCCTTGAAGGCATGGAAATAGCCGCTTTGGTCCTTGGTGTTGATCATGCCCGCTATCAGGAACAGCGGCCGCTGGTTTTTCTCTTCCTGTTCGGCCAGTGCCTCGGCAATGACGATGCCCGCACCGGGATTATGGCCGCCGTCCAGCCAGATTTCAGCGCCTTCCGGCGCAAGTTCGGTCAGTTTGCCCTGGCTCAATTTCTGCATGCGCCCAGGCCAGGTGACGGTTGCCATTGCGCGATCTATGGCCCGTTCGCTAAGCGTGAATCCGGCCGCTTTGACACCGGCTAGCGCGGCTGCGGCATTGGCGAACTGGTGGCGGCCGGGCAGGCGCGGTGGGTTCAGATCCATCAGCCCGTCATCGTCCTGATAAACCATGCGGCCGTTTTCCTCGAAAGCGAGGAAGTCTTGGCCATAGACCGAGAGCGGACAGCCGAGCCGTTCGGCCGTATCGACCAGCACCTCCAGCGCGGCCTCGTGTTCCTGTGCGCCGATCACCACCGGGCAGCCCCGCTTGATGATGCCGGCCTTCTCGGCTGCGATCAGTTCGACACGATCGCCAAGATAGGCTTCGTGATCGAGCGACACCGGCATGATCACCGAAACCGCCGGTTTGCGTATGACATTGGTGGCGTCGAACCGCCCGCCGAGACCGACTTCCATGATGGCGACATCGGCCGGATGTTCCGAGAACAGCACGAAACCCACAGCCGTTAGGATTTCGAAGACAGTGATTTTCTGGCCATCATTTGCGTCGGCGACGCGGGCGATGGCGTCGGCGAAGGTGGCGTCATCGACTAGCCTGCCGCCGCCGTCGGCGGCTAGTCGGTAACGCTCATGCCAGTTGACCAGATGCGGCGAGGTGTGGGTGTGCACCAGATAACCTTGCGCTTCCAGGAGGGCGCGAGAGAACGCCGCGCAGGAGCCCTTGCCGTTGGTGCCGGCAATATGGATGACTGGCGGCATGCGATCCTGCGGATTGCCAAGCTTGTCCAGAAGCCGCAATACGCGATCGAGCGAAAGGTCGAAGCCTTTCGGATGCAGCGTCAGCAAGTGCTCGATTTGGCGTTCTGCGGTCAAAACTGTCATGGTAAAACCCCGGAAACATGGAACTTCGGGCAGGTAGGCGCGAAGGCGCTTTTCAACCCGACGCCTCTAGCGTCAAAGAACGAACCCAATCAGGCGTGGGGCCGCGTTTCACCGGAAGCCACAGCTGGCGGCAGGATTTCCGGCTCGATCGCCTTGTCCTTCTCAGGCACCTTGAGGAGCAACTTGAGCAGGTTTGCGATCGTCCCCTTCATCTCCAGGCGTGACACCACCATGTCAACCATGCCGTGTTCCATCAGATATTCGGCGCGCTGGAAGCCGTCGGGCAGCTTTTCGCGAATCGTCTGCTCGATGACACGCGGACCGGCGAAGCCGATCAAGGCACCGGGCTCGGCGATGTGCACGTCGCCCAGCATGGCGTAGGAGGCGGTCACGCCGCCGGTGGTCGGATTGGTGAGGACAACGATATAAGGCAGGCCCGCTTCCTTCAGGCGGTCAACGCCGACCGTGGTGCGCGGCAACTGCATGAGCGACAGAATGCCTTCCTGCATGCGCGCGCCGCCCGAGGCGGCAAACAGGATCAGCGGTCGCTTGCGCTGACGTGCCACCTCGAAGGCGTGAACGATGGCATCGCCGGCGGCCATGCCGAGCGAGCCGCCCATGAAAGCGAAATCCTGTACCGTCACCATGACCGGCAGGCCCTCGATGGTGCCCAGCGCATTAAGGATGGCGTCTTCGAGGTTGGTCTTGGCCTTGGCGTCCTTCAGCCGATCAGTGTAGCGCTTCTCGTCACGGAACTTCAGCGGATCCTGAACCACTTTGGGGTTCTCGAGAAGCTCGTATTTACCGCCGTCGAGGAAGAATTTCAGCCGTTCCTTGGCCGAGATCTTCATGTGGTAGCCGGAGGCGGGGATGACGAACTGGTTCTCTTCCAGATCCTTGTGGAAAACCATCTCGCCGCTCTCCGGATCCTTGATCCAGAGATTTTCTGGCATTTCGCGCCGACCGAGCATCGAGTTGATCTTCGGGCGAACGTAGTTGGTGATCCAGTTCATCGTACGGCTCCTGTCCGCGACTGTTGTACCGATCAGGTAGGCGAACTATTCGGCAGCGGCGAGGCGCGCGGCGCGTACACCTTGCGAAAGTCCGGAAACCAGCGTGGCCACGGCTTGCGCCGGGTCGGCGGTGTGCTCGCCATTGGGACCGAGCACATTGGCGACCGCGTTGACGATCGCGGTGCCGACGACGACGCCGTCGGCCGACTGACCGATGGTACGGGCCTGCTCCGCCGTCTTGACGCCGAAGCCGACGCAGACCGGCAAGTCGGTGTGGCTCTTGATGCGCTTGACCGCCTCCTCCACTTTGCCGGTATCTGCAAGGGCGGAGCCGGTAATGCCCGTCATCGACACATAGTAGACAAAGCCTGACGTGTTCTCGAGCACCTTGGGCAGGCGCTTGTCGTCGGTGGTCGGCGTGGCCAGGCGGATGAAGTTGACGCCGGCCTTCAGCGCTGGAATGCACAATTCCTCGTCCATTTCCGGCGGCAGGTCGACAACGATCAGACCATCGATGCCAGATGCCTTGGCATCGGCGAGGAAACGGTCGACGCCATAAATGTAGATGGGGTTGTAGTAGCCCATCAGCACGATCGGCGTCTCGTTATCGCTGGCGCGGAAATCAGACGCCATTTTCAAGGTCTTGCCTAGCGTTTGCCCGGCCCTGAGGGCGCGCAGGCCCGCCGCCTGGATCGCGGGGCCATCGGCCATCGGATCGGAGAACGGCATGCCGAGTTCGATGATGTCCGCGCCCGAACGGGACAGCGCCTTCATGATGGAGAGCGAGGTGTCGTAGTCCGGGTCACCGCCCATGAAATAGGTGACGAGCGCCGGCCGGCCCTCAACTTTAAGCTTCGCCATGCGGCGGTCGATGCGGGTCGTGGTCATCTCAGATCTCCATGCCCATCATCGAGGCGACCGTGTGTACGTCCTTGTCGCCGCGGCCGGACAGGTTGACGATGACGATCTGGTCCTTGGCCATTGTCGGCGCAAGTTTCATCGCATGGGCGATAGCGTGTGCTGATTCCAGCGCCGGGATGATGCCCTCCACCCGGGTCGTGAGCTGGAACGCTTCCAGCGCCTCGTCGTCGAGAATCGGCACGTATTCCACCCGGCCCGTGTCGCGCAGCCAGGAGTGCTCCGGGCCGACGCCGGGATAGTCGAGGCCGGCCGAGATCGAATGGCCGTCGAGAATCTGGCCGTCGTCGTTTTGCAAGAGGTAGGTGCGGTTGCCGTGCAGCACGCCCGGCTTGCCGGCATTCATCGACGCGCAATGCTCGATGCCGTCGAGACCGCGACCACCGGCTTCGATGCCGATGATGCGGACGTCTGCGTCGTCGAGGAAGGGATGGAACAGGCCGATGGCGTTGGAGCCGCCGCCCACTGCCGCGATGATGGCGTCAGGCAGCCGGCCTTCCTGTTCGAGGATCTGGGCGCGAGCCTCGATGCCGATGACCGACTGGAAGTCGCGGACCAGTTCCGGATAGGGATGCGGGCCGGCGGCGGTGCCGATCAGGTAGTAGGTGTCTTCGACATTGGTGACCCAATCGCGAAGGGCCTCGTTCATGGCGTCCTTCAGCGTGCCGTGGCCGGCCGTGACCGGCCTCACTTCCGCACCGAGCAGTTTCATGCGGAACACGTTGGGGCTTTGACGGGCAACGTCGGTGGCGCCCATATAGACCACGCACGGGAAACCGAAACGCGCGGCAACCGTTGCCGAGGCGACGCCGTGTTGGCCCGCGCCGGTTTCGGCGATGATGCGCTTCTTGCCCATGCGCTTGGCGAGCAGGATCTGGCCGAGGCAGTTGTTGATCTTGTGCGAGCCGGTGTGGTTCAGGTCCTCGCGCTTGAAATAGATTTTCGCTCCGCCCAGATGCTTGGACAGGCCCTCCGCGAAGTAGAGCTTAGATGGCCGACCGGCATAGAAAGTGGAGAGCGCCTGTAGCTCCGCCTTGAATTCCAGGTCATTCTTGACCTCGTTCCAGTGGCGTTCCAACTCAAGGATCAAAGGCATCAGCGTTTCGGCAACGAAACGCCCGCCGAAAATACCGAACATGCCCTGTTCGTCAGGGCCGGTACGGAAGGAATTGGACATTGCCGGCTTGTTCATTGCCGATCTCCTAGAGTTCCATTCGCAGCATGTCCAGCGCCAGGAACTGGTGTTCCCAGATGCGCTGCATGCTTCTGGCTTGCACGTCAGGCGGCGCGGTCGTCGCGTGCTGCACGGACGGCTTTGAAAAATTGCTCGATCAACGCCGCATCCTTGACGCCCGGCGCGCTTTCCACGCCCGACGATATGTCGATGGCGGGCGGGTTAGCAAGTTGCAAGGCTTCACGGATATTGGCGGCGTTGAGGCCGCCCGAAAGCATGTAATCGACGCCAGCGTCAAGCCGGGCAAGGATGGTCCAGTCGAAAGACACGCCGTTGCCGCCGGGCAATTGAGACCCTTTGGGCGGTTTGGCATCGAACAGGAAGCGATCCACCACGCCGCGATAGGGCGTAATTGCAGCGAGGTCCGCCGTTTCTCGAACGGGGAACGCCTTCATTACCGGCAGACCGTGGCGTGCCTTCAGATCGCTCACGCGTTCCGGGCTTTCACTGCCATGGAGTTGCAGCATGTCGGGCTGCATTTCGGCCACGATAGTGTCGAGAAAGGCATCATCGGCATCGACGGTCACGGCAACCGCCTTCGCCCTGCCACTGGCAAGCTTGCGCAACCGGCCGGCCTCTGAGGGGGCGACGTTGCGCGGGCTTTTCGGAAAAAATATGAATCCGACATGGCTGGCGCCGCCGACCAGCGCTGCCGCCAGCGCCACCCCGGTCTTCAAGCCGCAAATCTTGATGTCGAGCGTCTTTTTGTCGGGCATCATGGCAGCGGCATTGGCACGAAAAGGCGGCGAAGTCGAGGAAAAGCACGTGTTGCCGTTTGCCAGCGATGCACTAGTTCCTTGTCATGGACAAGGCGGGAGCACCGAAATGGAACCCGACAATGTTGTGCAACTGAAGGAAAAGTTGTCGCAGGCGCATGAGGTCATCGCGCACCTCATGGCCAAGGCGGCCTTCAATGGGGCGGAGGCGCACCGCGCGTTGAATTATTTTTCCGGCGATAGTTTCGACAGGGATTTCCTGCCTTGGCCACGTTATACCGATGACAGGCTACGGCCGGACGAACTGAATGCCGCGAATGACGACTAGGACCAATCGACATTCAGGGTTTGAGGCGTGGTATGAGCAAAAATCGCTCAGTTCGAGGAGCGGAGCCGAAGGCGGTGTGGACCACCGTCGAGGATTCGCGACGCGGAAATGGGCGACTTTTGCCATATTCCAGTGGGACGCGGCGTATTTCGGCCCTGAATGCGTCGAAAATGCTCAACGGTGGTCAACATCGCCTTGCGCTTTTCTCCTTTTCAGGACCGAAATCCGGCTCGCGCCACGCCCGAAACCTGAATGTCGATTGGTCCTAGAAGAGGGGAAAGTTCTCTCTTTAAAACTGTATCGCCTGCAGCGCGCTGCCGTTCTTCTTCAGCCAGGCTTTGCAGCGCTCGGTGTCGGGACAAAGCTCCTCGCACAGCTTCCAGAATTTCGGCCCGTGATTCATTTCCTTCAAATGCGCCACCTCATGTGCGACGAGGTAATTGATAACTGGGCGCGGCGCCATCATGATGCGCCAGGAAAACGACAAATTGCCATCCGAGGTACAGGAGCCCCAGCGACTTGAAGTGTCTTTGAAGCGGACGGCCTTGGCTTTCCTGCCCACCTTTGAGCTGTGCTTTTCGACCAGCACCTCGATCTCGCGCTTGGCCTCGCGCTTGAGGAAGTCGGCGAGCCGTCGCGGCAGATGGACCCGCTCGCCGTATACGACGAGCGTTGGGCCGTCCTCGCCGGCACCGACCAGGACCGTGCCGCGCTTGGCCGACTCATGCACGATGACGTGTGGCACGCCATAGAGAGGTAGCTTGATGCCAGGCCGCACCTGCGGCCGTTCAGGTACCTTGGCCAACCTCTGCTCGAGCCAACCTTGGTGACGGTGAAGGAATTTCTCCACCTCGCCGCGGCGCAGGCCAAGCGGCACTGTGATTCGCAGGCCTTGTCCGCCAGCGTCGATCCTCAGCGTCAGGCGGCGGGTACGGTCGCTCTCGACGATACGCAAAGGCAGCGTGCGCCCGGCAACCGTGTGTTGACGCTCCTCCAAGGGAGGTGGCGTCGGTTTTGTCAGGTTGCGGAAGAAGCCGAAGGACATGGCCGGACGATACGTGATTCGAGGTTTTAGAAAAGAACAAAAAAGAAACGGCGCCGCTTTCGCGACGCCGCTGGACACCGCCCGATCGACCTCTCAGTCGTCAAGCAGGTTGTCGTTCGGCTTGCCGCCACGGCGCTTCGGGGTAGTGTCCGTAGTGGTCGTCGGGGCAGTGGATTTGTTCCGGTTCGCCATGAAGCGATCGAACTCTTCCTGGTCCTTGGCGCGGCGCAGTTCACGGGCATATTCGTCGAACTCCGCCAGCATCTCGTCGAGTTTGCGGCGCTCTTCATCGAGTCGGACGAGTTCCTTCTCGCGCCAGTCGTCGAAAGCGACATTACCGGTGCGTGCCGAGCCGTGGCCCCAGCAGTTCGCCTTGTCGGCGCTGCGGCGGCAGCCGGCAAAGATGCCGTCGGTAGCGCGGTTCACGTCGCGCTTGAAACCGTCAAGCCGGTCGCCCCAGATGATATAGGCAAGCATGGCTAGGCCGAGCGGCCAGAACACCATGAAGCCGATCACCATCAATGCGATGGTCGCCGGCGTCCAGGCCGGACGGATCAGTGCAGTCGTGTTCATCTTCTCCAGTTCCTTCAGTTGGAGGCAGCCGACCCGGCTGCTTGAAATCGAAATGGGAAGACAAAAACGGCGATTCAAGACAGCCGCCGCCAAAACCGCACAAGACCTTGTAACGACTATGGTTTTTTGAGCCGGTCGAGGAAAAGTACGACAAGTCCGCCGACAAGGCCCCAAAAGGCGGAGCCGATGCCCAACAGCGTCAGCCCGGACGCGGTGGCAGCGAAGGTAACGGTCGCGGCCATACGGTCCTTGTCGTCTTGCAAGGCTATGGTGAGCGCATTGGCCAGCGGTCCCATCAAGGCAAGACCCGCGACGAGCACGATGAGGCTTTGCGGCAACACCGCAAAGATTGCCACCAGCGAGGCGCCGAAGATGGCAAACACCAGATAGGCGAGCGCATAGAAGGGGCCGGTCTTCCAGCGTTCAGCCGGATCGGGATGCACATCCGGCCCGGTACAGATTGCGGCCGATATTGCGGCCAGATTGGTGGTCGAGGCGCCGAAAGGGGCGCTCAACACCGAAAACAATCCTGTGACACCGATCAGAGGCGCTGGCGCCGGCTCGTAACCGGAAGCGCGGAGCACCGCGAGCCCGGACAGGTTCTGGGAAGCCATTGTGACGAGGTAGAGTGGCACGGCCAGCCCGATGATCGCTGCAGGCGTGAATTCAGGCGCAATCAGTGTGAGTGTTGACAGTTCCGGCGTCGGTAGGCCGCCGACGCGGCCGGTCAGGAAGGCGGCGAAGCCACCACCAATCAGCACGGCCAGCACCGATACTGCTGGATTGACCAGCCGTAGCACGAAGAACGCGGCAATCAGCGGCACGATCAGCCAGGGATCGGCGGGGATGGTGTTCACCGCACCCGTCGCGAAGGTGACGACGATACCGGCCAGCATGCCGGACGCCACCGAGGCCGGGATCTTGGCGATCAATCGGGTCAAGGGCTTGAACAACGCGGTTACAACAAGCAGCAGGCCTGTGACAAGAAAGGCTCCAACCGCTTCACTCATCGTAAAGCCGGTGCTGGCGGCAATCAGCGCGGCACCAGGCGTCGACCAGGCAGTGATGACCGGCATTCGGGTTCGCCAGGAAAGCCATGCCGTTTCGATGGCCATGGCAAGGCAGATCGCGGTCACCCAGCTCGCCGTCTCAAGTTGCGTTGCGCCGACGGCTGCAGCAGCAGCAATAATGATTGCCAGCGTACCGCCAAAGCCGACGATTGCTGCGACGAATGCCGAAACGGGGATGGAGACACGCACGGTCAAGCGGACCTTTCCACCATCGACTCGACTGCGCGTATCAGCATGTCCAGGTCCTGGGGCCTCGATAACCGATGATCGCCGTCAGGAATGAGCGAGAGGGTTACGTCGTCGGCGGGCAGGAGACCTGTCAGCTTCAAGGCATGGCCATGCGGCACCGCTTCGTCGGCCATGCCTTGCAGCACATGAATCGGGCAATGCGTGTCGATCGGCCCCGTCATCACCAGATTGTCACGGCCGTCCTCGATCAGGGACCGCGTATAGATATAGGGCGCATCCGAATAATCCGACGGCTCCTCGAAATAGCCTTTGTCGGCGAGGTCGCGCCGTTGCGCATCTGTCAGGGCCGGCTCGACCAGTTCGGCCGTGAAGTCGGGCGCAGGAGCTATCAGAACCAGTCCGGCGATGCGCCGTTCGCCGGTCTTGTTCAATTCCTGAACCATTCGAAGCGCAATCCAGGCCCCCATGGAGGAGCCGACCAGGATTTGTGGCCCCTTTGTGAACTGCGAAAACGCGACCAAGCTCTGCCTCAGCCATTTCGAAATGGTGCCATCGATGAATGCACCGCCGGACTCGCCATGGCCGGAATAGTCATGACGAAGGAAAGCACGCCCCCGGCCAGCCGCCCACGATGCCAGCGCCTCGGCTTTCGTGCCAAGCATATCGGACTTGTAGCCACCCAACCAGACGATGCCCGGCGCGATACCGGCGGCGCGGCGAACGGCAATCGGCGTTCCTTCGACATCCAGAAACTCTGGCGTGGTTATGGTCATGGCATGGTTCCTTGCGGGCGGCGTCTTTTGGCACAGGCGGGCAACCGCGAAAAGCAGCCTGTCGATTTCTTCGTTTAGGGCAGGCCGGATGCTGTGGATTCTGATGATTTCTGATGTGTGCTATGCTATTGACAGCCCGCGCGCGTTTCCCACATAGGCGCGTCCGCAGGCAAGAAAACGCAACCCTGTCCTTTAACGGCTCAAGGAGACCACGACCATTCGCAGACCTTTCAAAGCAGCGGCACCCACAAAGGATGGACCGCGCGCAAACACTGACATTCGCGTTCCCCGCGTTCAACTCATCGATGCCGACGGGGAAAACAAAGGTGAAGTTTCCATCAACGATGCGTTGTTGCTCGCCGAAGAGGCCGGGCTTGATCTCGTCGAGATTTCTCCTAATGCCAATCCACCGGTCGCCAAGATCCTCGATCTCGGCAAGATGAAATACGCCAGCCAGAAGAAGGCTGCCGAAGCGCGCAAGAACCAGAAGGTCATCGAGATCAAGGAGATCAAGATGCGCCCGAACATCGACGACCATGACTATGAGGTGAAGATGCGCGCCGTGCGCCGCTTCTTCGAGGAAGGCGACAAGGTCAAGCTGACACTGCGTTTCCGTGGACGCGAAATGGCGCATATGGAACTTGGCATGAAGCTTCTGAACAAGGTGCGCGAGGAAGTCGCCATGATCGCCAAGGTCGAGGCTGAACCCAAGCTCGAAGGCCGCCAGATGATGATGGTGCTGGCACCGCGTTGACGGTTTGATTTTCATGGGGCGCCTCACGGGAGGCGCCTTTTTCTTGCAGCCATGCCATGTTGATCGTCGTGGCAGTTGGCGTATGACTGGATTTGCCGTGAGCGAAAATATCCTGGAACAGAAGGCTGCCGATCAGAGTGACCGGCCGACGCTCGGCAATTATCAGCGCACCCGTCGCTACGTCCTGGCAGTGCTGATCGTTGCGCTGTTTGCCTTGCTTTTGGTTGGGCAGTCGATGTTTCCGCCCGAATCGATCGTTCACGAAACCATCGAAATGGCCGGCGTCGTGATGATCTTCCTCGGCATCGTCGGGCGCCTTTGGTCGACGCTTTATATCGGCGGCCGCAAGTCGGCCGAAGTCGTGACCGGCGGTCCTTATTCCATTACCCGCAATCCGCTCTACGTTTTCTCGACCCTGGCTTCGGCTGGCGTTGGTGCTCAGATGGGATCGTTCACCGCCATGATCGGCTTTGGGCTGCTGTGCGCGATTGCATTCCATATCGTCATCCTGCGCGAGGAGCGCTTCCTGTCGGAATTGATGGGTGCGCCCTACCAGGCCTATCTGGCCAAGGTCCCGCGTTTCATGCCCAACCTTTCGCTCTACAGCGAGGGCGATACCGGTTCCTTCAGGCCGCGCCTGCTGTTGACCACGCTGCTCGACGGTCTGGTGTTCCTGGTCGCCATGCCGGTCTTCGAAATGATCGACGGTGCGCAAATAGCCGGGACATTGCCGGTCCTGTTCCGGGTGCCATAGCAGCACGAACCGCCACTTGCGCTGACAGGTGTTGCGCGGCGAACGGCTTTGACGTATAGAGCCGCCGTTCAAGAAAGCCGCCCGGCAGGGCATGCCGTGGCGGTTTCATTTGCTTTTCGGGCTTTGGTCGGCCCGAAGCAACCGACAAGCGTAATGGTGCGCGCCAGTAAAGGAAAAGCAAAATGCCCAAGATGAAGACCAAATCCGCTGCCAAGAAGCGGTTCAAGATCACTGCGACCGGCAAGGTCCTGTCGGCTGCCGCCGGCAAGCGCCATGGCATGATCAAGCGCTCCAACAAATTCATTCGCGATGCCCGTGGCACGATGGTTCTGGCTGAACCGGACGGCAAGAAGGTCATTAAGAATTTTCTGCCTAACGGCGGCGGCCTCTGAGCCGGTTGAGAGCGATATGAAGGAGATCATGACATGCGCGTAAAAAGAGGCACTACCGGCCACGCCAAGCACAAGAAGGTTCTGAAAGCCGCCAAGGGTTTCTACGGCCGCCGCAAGAACACCATCCGCATCGCCAAGCAGGCGGTCGAGAAGTCGCTGCAGTACGCCTACCGCGACCGCAAGAACCGCAAGCGCAACTTCCGTGCCCTCTGGGTCCAGCGCATCAACGCGGCGACCCGCGAGCACGGCCTGAGCTATGGCCGCTTCATCGACGGCCTCAACAAGGCTGGCATCGAGATCGACCGCAAGGTGCTTTCTGACATGGCTATCCATGAGCCGCAGGCTTTCGCCGCGCTCGTGGCCAAGGCCAAGGTCGCGCTTGAGTACCTGAAGGACACGACGCCGAATGCTTTTGAAAGCGCTGTAGCCTAGCATTTTCCAGCGCGCCACGAAGGGGCGCGCGTAGGAGAAATGCGGCTAGGAATTGTGAGGAGCATGGTCTTCACCGAAAAGTCTGCAACTTTTCGGGATCATGCTCCGGACCAGCGCCCTCCCAAGCTTTTGCAAATCTGATTTGGGAAACCCGCGCTGGCAGAGCTGGCGCGGGTTTTTCATGTGGATCGAATGAGCGACGAACCGGACATCAACACGGATGTGCTTTCCGCGGACGGACTGGCGACGCTGCTGCGCCTCGTCGTCGCGCAGGCGTCTTTGCGTGTGTCGCGGGCAACCGTCGATGGCCGCATCGTCTGGATCAAGCGCTATGACGCCCAGCGCAAGTCGCTTGCCAAACTTCTGCACGCGCTGGTCTCGCCTGTTCTGCCGGTATTCTTGCGTTCTTCTGCACAGGTGAACGCAGTCGAAGCCATCGAGCGCGAGGTGCGCAAGATGGCGCAGTTCCGTGCCGGCGGCTTCGCCGTTGCCGATGTCGTGTTCTCGAACCAATCGGTGCTGGTGCTGTCCGACGTTGGTGAGGTTGCGCAAAGGACATTGACAGGGGCGCTCGCCGCCGACCCGGCGCGCCATGACGAGTTTCTTGTCGATCTCGCCCGGGCCTTGGGGGAGGTGCATCGCGCCGGCCTTTGTCACGGCAGGCCGCACCCACGCGACATGTTCCTGCGCGACGGCGAGGTCGGCTTTCTCGATTTCGAGGAGGAACCTGAGGCGGTTATGCCGCTGGTGATGGCCCAAGCGCGAGATGCCTGGCTGCTATTCCTACAGATATCGCCTCGCGCCGCCTTGCCGCAGACGCAATCGCGCGCCCTTGCCGCCTATCGCGCTGCTGCACCGCTGGAGGTCATTCCGGCGTTGCGCACGCTCACCGGCTTCTTTTCGCGGGCGGTGGCGCCGCTGCGCCTTGTCCCGCACGATCTGCTGGGCAAGGACGGTCGTTTTGCCATTGAGGCGACACGCTTTCTGAGCAACGCCCTGAGCACCGCGGGGCAGCCGGTTTCTCCCGTTTCAGTGACAGGCCGCGAGCGGCCAAGAGGACAATCATGACGGATATCGATCAACTCGAACGATCGCTGGTGGAAGCGGTCGCCCACGCCGCGGATGAGACGGCAATCGAAGCGGTGCGCGTTGCGGCGCTCGGCAAGAAGGGCTCGATTTCCGAGATGCTGAAGACGCTCGGCGCGATGAGCCCCGATGAGCGCCAGGTCAAAGGCCCGGCAATCAACGGCCTGAAAACCAGAGTCACCGAGGCGTTGAGCAGCCGTAAATCGGAATTGAAGGATTTGGCGATTGCCGCTCGCCTCGCTGCCGAGAAAGTCGACGTCACCTTGCCGGTGCGGCAGTCGCCGGCCGAGCGCGGCCGCATCCATCCGATCAGCCAGGTCATCGACGAGATCGCCGCCATTTTCGGCGACATGGGTTTTTCGATTGCAGAAGGGCCGGATATCGAGACCGACCATTACAATTTTACCGCGTTGAATTTCCCGGAAGGCCATCCGGCCCGCGAGATGCATGATACGTTCTTCTTCCAGCCGGACGCCAATGGCGAGCGTAAGGTGCTGCGCACCCACACCTCGCCGGTGCAGATCCGCACGATGGAGACGCAGAAGCCGCCGATCCGCATAGTCATTCCGGGCAAGACCTACCGGCAGGACAGCGACGCCACCCATTCGCCGATGTTCCATCAGGTCGAGGGGCTGGTGGTGGACAAAACCGCCAATGTCGCCAACATGAAATGGGTGCTGGAAGAGTTCTGCAAGGCGTTCTTCGAAGTGCCGAGCGTCAACATGCGCTTCCGTCCGTCCTATTTCCCGTTCACCGAGCCAAGCCTGGAAGTCGACATCCAGTGCGACCGTTCGCGGCCCGGCGAAGTGCGCTTCGGCGAAGGCTCCGACTGGATGGAAATTTTAGGCTGCGGCATGGTGCATCCCAACGTGCTGCGCGCCGGCGGGCTCGATCCCGACGAATATCAGGGCTTTGCCTGGGGCATGGGCATCGACCGCATCGCCATGCTGAAATACGGCATGCCGGATCTGCGCGCCTTCTTCGACGCCGACGTGCGCTGGCTGTCGCATTACGGTTTCCGCCCGCTCGACATGCCGACGCTGTTTGGCGGCTTGAGCGCGTAAGGCAGGAGAAAGAAAATGAAATTCACGCTTTCCTGGCTCAAGGATCACCTTGAGACCGAGGCCTCGCTAAATGAAATCGTCGAGCGGCTGACCTCAATCGGCCTTGAAGTCGAGCAGGTCGACGACAAGGCGGCACTAAAGCCCTTCGTCATCGCCAAAGTGCTGACGGCGGTGCAGCACCCCGATGCCGACCGGCTGCGGGTGCTCACCGTCGACACCGGCGACGGCCGGCCGCCGGTGCAGGTGGTGTGCGGTGCGCCCAATGCACGGGCGGGCCTGATCGGCGCTTTTGCCGCGCCCGGCACGTATGTTCCCGGCATCGACGTCACTCTCGGCATCGGCAAGATCAGGGGCGTCGAAAGCCGTGGCATGATGTGCTCGGAGCGCGAACTCGAGATTTCCGACGAGCACAACGGCATCATCGATCTGCCCGCCGATGCGCCTGTCGGCACGAGCTATGCGGCCTATGCCCATCTCGACGATCCGATGATCGAGATCAATCTGACGCCGAACCATCCGGATGCGACGGGCGTCCACGGCATTGCCCGCGATCTGGCGGCTAGCGGCCTCGGCACGCTCAAGACCGCGCCGATTGCCGCCATCGCCGGCCAGGGCGAATGCCCGATCAAGGTGACGATCGAAGCGCCCGAGCTCTGCCCCGGTTTCGCGGTCCGCCTCGTGCGCGGTGTCAAGAACGGCCCCTCGCCGAAATGGCTGCAGCAGCGGCTGATCGCTATCGGGCTCAGGCCCATCAGTGCGCTGGTCGACATCACCAACTACATTACCTTCGACCGCGGCCGGCCGCTGCACGTCTATGACGTAGGCAAGATCGCCGGCAATCTGGTCGTACGCCGTGCGCAGGTGGCCGAGAAGGCGCTGGCGCTCGATGGCCGCGAATACATGCTGTCGCCTGAAATGTGCGTGATCGCCGATAATGACGGCGCGGAATCCATCGCCGGCGTCATGGGCGGTGAACGCACCGGCTGCGACGAGAACACCACTGACGTTCTGATCGAATCCGCGCTTTGGGCACCGTTGAACGTCGCGCGTACTGGCCGTTCGCTCGGCATCATCACCGACGCGCGCTACCGCTTCGAGCGCGGCGTTGATCCTGAATTCATGGTGCCGGGACTGGACCTGGCGACCAAACTGGTACTCGACTTGTGCGGCGGTGAGCCGAGCGAGAGAGAAGTCGTTGGCTATGCCGGGCATACGCCGAAAATCGTTTCCTTCCCGCTGTCGGAAGTCAAGCGGCTGACCGGCCTCGATGTTCCTAAGACGGAAAGCCTCGACATTCTTTCGCGCCTCGGTTTCCAGCCGAAGGGTTCGGGCGGCGTTGTCGATGTCGTAGTGCCGTCGTGGCGCCCGGATGTCGACGGCAAGGCCGATCTGGTCGAGGAAGTCATGCGCATGCATGGCGTCGATGAAATTGCACCGCAGCCGCTGGCCAGCCACGATGCCGTCAATGGCAAGATCCTGACCGTGCTGCAAATTCGTACCCGCGCCGCGCGGCGCGCGCTGGCCGTGCGCGGCATGATGGAGGCGGTCACCTGGTCGTTCATCCCGGCCAAGCACGCCGAAATGTTTGGCGGCGGCCCGACGGCGCTGAAACTCGTCAACCCGATTGCCGCCGACATGTCCGACATGCGACCCTCGCTGCTGCCGGGGCTGATCGCGGCAGCACAGCGCAATGCCGACAAGGGCATCGGCGATGTCGCCCTGTTCGAAGTGTCGGGTACCTATGAAGGTGACGCGCCTGAAAACCAGCGCCGCGTGGCCGCCGGTGTGCGCCGCGGCACCGCGGGTCTGGATGGCTCCGGCCGCCACTGGTCCGGCAATGCACCGACTGTCGGCGTGTTCGACGCCAAGGCGGATGCGCTGGCCGCACTCGAAGCCTGCGGCGCGCCGGTAGACCGGCTGCAGATCGAGACCGGCGCTCCATCCTGGTATCATCCGGGCCGTTCCGGCGTGATCAAGCTCGGCCCGAAAGTGGTGCTCGGGCATTTCGGCGAGTTCCACCCCAAAACGCTGGAAGGGCTCGATGTGTCCGGCCCGCTCTGCGGCTTCGAGGTGTTCGTCGATGCAGTGCCGGAGCCGAAGGCCAAGCCGACGCGGACCAAGCCGAAGCTGGAGCTTTCCGCCTTCCAGGCGGTGAAGCGCGATTTCGCCTTCGTCGTCGGCAAGGAGATCGAGGCCGGTACTCTGACCAAGGCAGCATTTGCCGCCGACAAGAAGCTGATCACCGGCGTCTCGGTTTTCGACATCTTTGAAGGACCGTCCCTTGGGGCCGACAAGAAGTCCATTGCTATCGAGATTTCGATCCAGCCGCTCGAAAAGACCTTGACCGACGAGGATTTTGAAGCGCTGGCCAAGCGTATCGTTGACAATGTCGCCAAGCAGACCGGCGGCGTGCTGAGGGGATAAACGCCACTCGACAAGCCTCACGGGAAGACGTCGGCCGGCCGATCCGTTCCTATCGCATGAACGCGCGCATCAAGAATACACCGGGCGGCTACGGCTGGGGGGCGATCATCCTGCACTGGATCATCGCCGTCCTCTTCATCGGTCTGTTCGCACTTGGCCTGGCTATGACACGCGTGACTAGCCAGCGCATCTCGTTCGAGATGATACAACTGCACAAATCCATTGGTTTCCTGCTGCTTGGCCTTGTCGTTCTGCGCATCGCTTGGCGGCTAGGCAACGTTGTTCCGCCGCTGCCACCGCAAACCGGCCAACTTGAACGCCACGCGGCGCCCCTCGCCCATTTTGCGCTCTATCTGTTCCAGTTAGCGCTGCCGCTTTCGGGATGGGCGCTGGTGTCGACCTCGGTGCTGGCCATCCCCTCGATGCCGTTCGGGCTGTTTATCATGCCAAATCTGCCGCTCGGCATGTCCGCCAGTGCCGAAGGTTTCTGGCTGAACGTTCACGTTTATCTTGCCTATGCCGGGATGGCCCTGGTGGCGATGCATCTTGCTGCGGCCTTGAGGCATCAGTTTTGGCTGCGTGACGGGGTCCTTGTCCGCATGTTCGCGCCTTCTTTTCACGAAGGCAGGCGAGAGGTGGAATAGGGCGCATCGCTCTGTCGTTTATCTCATGTGACTGCCGATCCACCGCCTTCAACGAAGGAGGCCCCGATGCCTGCCCGTGCCCTCGGTTTCGCGGCAGTTGCCGCACTTTGCATGCTTGTCTTGCCCGCCAGCGCCGCCGTTTCGCTCAGCACTGCCGCAGGCCGGTATGCCATCAGCCAGAACGGTTCCTCGATCCGCTTTTCCATAGCCAATGTCGGCGGCGGCAGTCTGAACGGCGCCTTTGCCCACTTCACCGGCACCATTCGCATTGACAATCGCGATGTCACTCGCTCGGCAGTCAGCATCACCATTTTCCCTGAAAGCGTCGCAACTGGCGAAAGCCGCATTGATGCCTTTCTCCGCTCAGACGCTGTGTTCGACACCGCCAATGAGCGTTCACTGGAATTCCGCTCGACGAGTGTGCAGCGCACCAGCGGCACTACCGCCCTGATCGCTGGCCGTCTGACGGCAAGGGGCAAGACATTTCCGGAAAAGTTCACCGCCGAACTCAGCGGCCTCAAATCGGGTCGCATTGAGTTTCACGTCACCGGTCGCGTATTGCGCTCGCGCTACGGCATGGACGTCGGCACGCCAATCTATTCCAACGTCGTGGTGTTCGACATGACCCTGACGGGTCGGCGCGGGTGACTTTGCGGTCGGATGCCATTGGCTTTTCCACGTGGTTCGGGCAATCCTTCCGCTACACTTCCATTGCCAGTTGCCACTGATCAGGAGAAGCCGCATGTTCCGCTGGGGAGTTCTGTCGACAGCCAAGATCGCGCGCGAGCACCTTCTGCCGGCAATGGCTGAGGCGGACAACGGCGTTCTCGCCGCCATCGCCAGCCGCG
Organism: Mesorhizobium sp. Root157; assembly: GCF_001427385.1. GTDB lineage: Bacteria > Pseudomonadota > Alphaproteobacteria > Rhizobiales > Rhizobiaceae > Mesorhizobium. Next base: position 4,140 of record NZ_LMGJ01000033.1, on the reverse strand, counting down.
ATCTCGCCAAGGCTCGGGCACTGGCCGAGCGTTTCGGTGCGCCACATGCCTTCGGTTCCTACGAAGAGCTTCTGGCATCGGGCGAGGTCGACGGTGTCTACATTCCCCTGCCGACCTCCCAGCATGTCGAATGGACGGCCAAGGCCATCGAAGCCGGCAAGCATGTGCTTGTGGAGAAGCCGCTGGCTCTCGATGCCGGGGACATAGCTCCGCTGATCGCGCTGCGCGACAAGCACAAGGTGCTGGTTTGCGAGGCTTTCATGGTCACCTACCACCCGCAGTGGCTCAAGGTTCGCGACCTGATCGCGAGCGGCGCCATCGGTCGGCTGCGGCATGTGCAGGGGGCGTTTTCCTATCACAATGTCGATCCCAACAACATGCGCAACAAGCTCGACCTCGGCGGCGGCGCGCTTCCCGACATCGGCGTCTATCCTACCGTGACGACGCGCTTCGCCACGGGCAGGGAGCCGCTTCGCGTGCAGGCCACGGTCGAGCGCGACAAGACCTTCGGCACAGACGTCTATTCCTCGGTGCGCGCTGATTTCGGCGATTTCGAACTGTCGTTCTACCTGTCAACGCAGATGGCTGCGCGGCAGGTCATGGTTTTCCACGGCGACAAGGGTTTCATCGAACTGGCCGCACCGTTCAATGCCGGGCTTTACGATTACCATCGCGTCGAATTGCACAATCAGAACCATAGCGAGGCTCAGGTCTTCCGCTTTGCCGGCGCGCAGCAATATCGGCTCGAAGTCGAGACATTCGCCCGCGTTGCCCAAGGTGGCTCGGATAACGTCTTCACGCTTGAGCAATCGGTGCTGAACCAGAAGGTCATCGACGCGATCTTCCGTGCCGGCGACAAGGACGGCTGGGAGGCAGTCTGAACATCCAAGTGAGCGGCATGCCCTGTCACCCAGCCGGAACTATTGTCTCAATTTGGGGCATTTTTGTTGGCATGTTCCGTGCATGGGTTCTCGCATGAAGATATCGGTTCGGCCAGCAAAGCGCGACGGCGAAGCCAAGGTCATTTTCGACCACCCCTTGGAACGCAAGGATATCTCGATTTCGAGCGAGGACATCACGCTGACCTTTGTTGCGCGCGATATTTACAGCCCCGCCTCGAAGCAGCGCTACACGATCCAGTTCAGCGTCGACGAACTGGCCACGATCCTTGATGTCGATGATGATGGCGGGGAAAGTGCCGACGATGCCGGCGACGGAGCCAACGCCGCCGAATAGAGCTTTGACCTCGGCTGCTACTGGAATTGACTCGCGTCAGGTCCGATAGGCGTGCGGGACGGCACCGGCTGGTTGCCTAGCGCCGTAGCCGGCTGGTATGCGGGTGCTTTCGTGAGCGCGCCAAGAAGCCATCCTGAATGACTGCCCTGTCTCTTCCCAAGCTTCCGGTATGCGCCGCCTTGCCCAGGCTCGGCGAAGCGCTTGCCGCCGGCAACAAGGCCGTTCTGGTGGCGCCACCCGGCGCCGGCAAGACGACGCTGGTGCCGTTGTCGCTGCTCGACGCCGCTTGGCTCGGCAGCGGCAAGATCCTGCTTCTTGAGCCGCGTCGGTTGGCTGCACGCGCCGCGGCACGCCGCATGGCTGCCCTTGTCGGCGAGGAACCGGGGGGAAGGGTCGGCTATGCCATGCGCATGGAAAACCGCACCTCGGCAGCCACCAGAATACTCGTCGTCACCGAGGGGGTGCTGTCGCGCATGATCCTCGACGAGCCGGAACTGCCCGGCATTGGCGCTGTCATCTTCGACGAGTTCCACGAACGCTCGCTGGATGGCGATTTCGGCCTGGCGCTGGCGCTGGACGTGCAAGGCGCGCTGCGGCCCGACCTGCGGCTGCTGGTCATGTCGGCAACGCTTGACGGTGCGCGTGTCGCCAGCCTGCTTGATGGCGCCCCGGTAATAGAGAGCCAGGGCCGCGCCTTTCCCGTCACGCTACGCCATGACGAGCGGCCGGCAGGCGCTACGATCGAGGACGCCATGGCGGCGGCCATTCGTGGCGCACTTGCCGACGAAAGCGGCAGCATCCTTGCCTTCCTGCCCGGCCAGCGTGAGATCGAGCGCACTGCCGAACGTCTTGAAAGTCGCGTCGGGGCCGATACCGATATCGTCAAGCTCCATGGGATGATGGACGGAAAGGCCCAGGATGCCGCGATCCGGCCGTCTCCAGCTGGCCGGCGCAAAGTGGTTCTGGCCACGTCGATTGCGGAAACCTCGATCACCATCGACGGCGTGCGCGTCGTCATCGACAGCGGGCTGGCGCGCCTGCCGCGCTACGAGCCGGCCAGCGGCCTGACGCGGCTGGAAACCGTGCGTGTCTCGCGCGCATCCGCCGACCAGCGGGCAGGGCGCGCCGGCCGCACCCAGCCAGGCGTTGCCATCCGGCTTTGGCGGGCCGAGCAGACCGCAGCCATGCCGCAGTTCACGCCGCCGGAAATCCTTGAGGCCGACCTGTCAGGACTGCTGCTCGATTGCGCCGCCTTCGGCGTCGCCGATCCATCCAGCCTCGCCTTCCTCGACCCGCCGCCTGCGCCTGCGCTGAATGAGGCCCGCGGCCTGCTCAAGACCCTTCATGCCATCGACGCCGGCGGCCGCCTGACCGAAGCCGGGCAGGCGATGCGCAGGCTGGCTTTGCCGGTGCGGCTTGCACATATGGTTGCCGAAGCGGCGCGCGCCGGTCAGGCGCTGGAGGCAGCAGGACTTGCGGTGCTGCTCACCGAGCGCGGCCTTGGCGGCGACAGCACCGATCTCGAGCGGCGAATGTCGCGCTTCCTGTCCGACCGCTCGCCGCGCGCCCTTGCTGCACGGCAGTTGGCGGAACGGCTGGCGCGCAGCGTCTCATCCGCCTCGCAAGGGGAAGGTAACGCCGATCCCGGCGCGCTTCTCCTGCACGCCTGGCCCGACCGTGTTGCCAGGGCGCGCGGCGAGCGGGGCCGCTTTGTCCTTGCCAACGGCTCGGGTGCAGTCCTCGATGCCACCGACCCGCTTGCCGGCGAGACCTACCTTGTTGTCGCCGACCTGCGGGGCAAGGCGCAGAATGCGCGCATCACCGCGGCTGCCGCGGTCACCGAGGCCGACATTCGAACCGCACTCGCCGACCGCATGGAAAACAGGCGCATGACCTCATTCGATGTCGATGCGAAAAGCGTGAGGGTGCGCGGGCAAAGCCGCCTCGGCGCGGTCGTGCTGTCGGAGAAGATGCTGCCGCCGCCGACCGGCGCCGAAGCCGACCGGGCAATCCTTGAGGCCGTGCGCGCCCATGGCCTTGCGCTGCTGCCGTGGAGCAAGCCTGCCGAGACGCTGCGGCAGCGCTTGTCTTGGCTTCATCGCGGCCTTGGCGAACCATGGCCGGACGTCTCCGACGAGGCGCTGGTCGAGCGGCTGGACGAGTGGCTGCTGCCATTCCTGAGCGGGCAGGCATCGTTCGCCGCGGTCGGCTCCGATGTGCTGGCGGCAGGCGTTGCCTCGCTGGTACCGCACGAATTGCAGCGGCGCATCGAAACGCTGGCGCCGACCCATTTCGCCGCGCCGTCGGGGAGCCATGTGCCCATCCGCTATGACGGCGACCAGCCGGTGCTGGCCATCCGTGTCCAGGAACTGTTCGGCCTCGATCACCATCCCGCCATTGCCGGCGGGACCGTGCCGCTGACGCTTGAACTGTTGTCGCCGGCCCACCGCCCGATCCAGACCACGCGCGACCTGCCCGGCTTCTGGCGTGGCTCATGGGCGGATGTGCGCACCGAAATGCGCGGCCGCTACCCCAGGCATGTCTGGCCGGAAAACCCGCGTCTCGCCGCCGCCACCAGCAGGGCGAAGCCGCGGGGAACGTGAGAAGCGGATAGGCTTTTCAGCGCCCCGCCTCGATCTCATTGCGCTCGTCGCTGGCGGGGGTACGTCCTGTGCCCTTTCCCTTTGGCGGCAGAAAGGAAGCGCGCGCCTCTCGACTTCGTCATCCTCGGGCAAGCCTGAGCGCAGCGAAAGGCGCGACCCGAGGATCCATGCCGTGAGGGACTACTGAGGAACTGTCAAGCGAATCGAGGATTTGACCCCTTTGGCGAAGTGAAGAACTGACCCCGTTCATTGGTTTGCTGTTTCGTTGGTTTCGAGCGCCGGTCCGGTCTTCTGCAGAAGG
>NZ_LMGJ01000032.1 GCF_001427385.1 Mesorhizobium sp. Root157 | reverse complement strand
GGTGCCGACATTGGCGCGTGACATGGTGTCGAGCTCTGCAATCTCGATAACCCAGACGCCCTTGGTTTCCATGGCGGCGTCCTTGCTGCCGAGGTCAGATAGGCGGTCGGTGAACCAGGGCTGGGCCAGGACGCGCAACGCACTGGATTTGCGGATACCCTGCGGCCCTTCCAGGATCAGCGCGCAGTCAGCCTGTGCGCCAGGGGTGTGGATTCGGGCTATGGCAGAAATCAGCCAGCGGGGACCGACGGCACGGTTATAGGGCGAGTCGGCAGCACCAAGATAAGCTGTCAGCCAGGCGTCGATCCGCGGAACGCTATCCCAGGTCAGAGACTCGAGATATTCTCGAACCGGGTGAAACAGATGATCTCTGGCAACAACCTCGACCGCCTGTCCGGCTATCGATGCCGGAACCATGATCCCTTGACGCTGCAGCCAATCAGCGACGAGACAGTCATCACGATNGATCTCTGGCAACAACCTCGACCGCCTGTCCGGCTATCGATGCCGGAACCATGATCCCTTGACGCTGCAGCCAATCAGCGACGAGACAGTCATCACGATCTGACCATTCCCTGTCTTCCCAGATGGCGTGGCCCACGGACCAGGGTAGCGCCTTGCGGGCGACGGTGGTGGTGGCGAATTCATCGTGCGAAAGGACGCCTTTCCATTCAGGCGCATTGCGCAGTGCGTGAATCGCATTGGCCAGAACCGGGCGAGGCTCGCCCTCATTGTTGATGATCAGATCGTTGCGCCACGTGGCGGAATAGCTGCTAGCAACAGCGGCCGCAGCGATCGCATCGCGAACCGTCTGCTCGCCGTTCTGCCGCAAGACATCGTTGAAGTCCTGGCCAATCGGCGGTTCGGCAACGACGACCGGGCGCCCCTGGTCGCGCAGGATGGTGACGGCGCGGCGCAGCTGCTGGTCGGCCTTGCTGCCGGGTTGATCCCCGTCGCGTGCGACGATGACCGGCACACCGTCGGGCACCGGGGCGCGGGCGATGTTGGAGACGCCGAGACAGGCCCATGTCTCCCGGCCGGTGGCCTGCCAGATTGAGAGAGCTGTTTCCACGCCCTCGGCCAGGATCAGCGGAGCTGTGCCGGGAAAACGTACGGCCGCAACGTCCGACCAACCATCATGCGCCTTGTTTGTGCGTTTCTGGATCTTGAGTGGCGCTTTGCGGCCGTCGTCGGTCAGATAAATCTGCTGGAGCCCATGCACCTTCCCGGCAATATCGGTGACCAGTGCTACCAGAGCATCATATCGTCCGTGGGCGCGGGGCCGAAACCGAATGCTGGCAGGCAGGGTCGTCGCGGAGATGCCACGGTTGCGCAGATAGCGTTCAGCGGGTGTGCCGGATACCGCCTGACAGCCAGCGATGATATTGGCCACCTTAGTTGCGAGATCGCCTCCCTCGGCACCATGCGTGTGCCTCGTCGTATTGGGAGAAACGCTAGCGTCGATGGTGGGCGATACTTGCGGGGACTTCTGTTCGCTTCCGCCGGTGGGCAACCCCAGCCACTCACGCGCCCAATCGGCGGCCGCGCCGTTGGACAGCCCTTTCTCCCGCCGCACAAGCTCAAGCCCATCACCGCCGGATCCTTCCTCGTAGTCGTACCAGCGGCCCTTCTTTGCGCCGCCGATCTCGACCGCGATGCTTCCCTTCGAGCCGAACCGCAGTTGAGTGACCTTTGAGAGGCCGCCGTTGGGTTCACCGAGAAGTAACCGGGCGAGGTCATCGATCCGATCGTTCAGACGCGCTGCGATATCGGCAACCATGATAGCGGCTACTCCGCTGGCCGCACGCGGCGCGTTCGCCGCATCGATCGCGACGTGGCCGGGCGCATGATCGTGAGATAGCCGAACCGGCTCGGGCCGAGCCGGCGCTGTACCAGATGAACGACGCGTTGCTCACTGGCCCACCAAGCCAGTCGGGCAACAGCAGCGAGCTCTTTGCGCTCGACTGCCGACAGACTTGTCGATCCTCTGGCGCAGTCGAGGACCAGAAAGCCCTCGTGGTAGTGACGGACAGCTCCGGCCTCTGCGGCCGCAAGCCAGCGGCTGAATTCCGCCTCCGTGACGATGAGGTGCGAGGTCGTGTTGGCGAGGGTGTCCATGATGATCAAATACTCAGCGTGGTCGAAAACCGTCTCACGATGCGAGCTACATCTCGCAAGAGCCGGTGCGACTGGATTGACGGGAGGGTACGGGATGCTAAAAATCCCGCATTACGAATGGCTTCGCTCCGATGCGCTGTCGTGGAATTGCGCACTCGCTCGAAAACAAAGTGACTGCGGCGAAGTCGAGCGTGACGCAAAAACCGTGGCGACATTAGTTGGCCGCCGCCTCATGGAGCTGCTGCTCTTCGAACGCGATGATGTCCTCGAGGCGATAGATGACACGGCCGCCAACCTTCAGGTAGCGCGGGCCCTCTTTAAGCCAGCGCCAGCGCTCAAGGGTGCGTGGGCTAAGCTTCCAGCGGCGCGAAAGCTCGACCTGATTGAGATGACTAAGATTGTGCATAACGTGCTCCATCAAAAATACTTGCCAATTCCCAGGAGCTTGCTGTCGCTCTGGGGAACGGCTTTTAGTTTCGACGGAATGCGCTTTGGATTGTATGGTCGACGTCGGCAATTCTTGTGACGCGAGAGCACCTCAACCGCGTGTATTTGCGCAGCTCTGGTGCTTTGAACGTGACATTTTCCGCGTCGCTCGTGACACCGGCAATCAGGCCGGCTGGAGGTCAGCCCTGGAAACTTCCCGAACCATAGGCGCGATTCGATAACCTTCGCGTTGTTGGTTCTCGATGAAATCGTTGATCTGAAGAACAATGCCCTGATCTACGGCGAGCCGATCTGCGACCTCCTTTCGCAATCTTTTCACCTGCTGACGCAGACTATCTTCATCAATTTTCAGTTTTTCAGCCAGTTTCCAAGTCGGAGTGAACGGCACTTCCGCTATACGTGCCTTCGCCTGTTGGTTTCCACGCGGAACTGAGCCGGTTAGGCGCATAATTTCCATTGAGAATTGAGCCATGTGAACCTTCCCCCAACGCGGTGAGTGGCGGGGGCAACGGAG
>NZ_LMGJ01000031.1 GCF_001427385.1 Mesorhizobium sp. Root157 | reverse complement strand
CCTTCTGCAGAAGACCGGACCGGCGCTCGAAACCAACGAAACAGCAAACCAATGAACGGGGTCAGTTCTTCACTTCGCCAAAGGGGTCAAATCCTCGATTCGCTTGACAATTCTATTGGCGGTAGAGCGCCTGGGTCCCTCGCTCAGCACAGAGGTATTGAACGTCTCAATTTTTCGCCGATATCAGACTGACGGCTTCTAGGCTGGGAATGTCAGAAGCGTACCTATAAACGCCCGTTTGCATCAACGGTAACCGCTTGTTTTCTGGAGTTCGCAAAGCTCCGCTGGAAGCAGGCCATTTGGTACCATTGGCGGACGAGCGGTTTCTTCCGCTATCATTACACGTAGGCTCTTCCTCCAAGGAGGCCCGGTCCGATCCGTTCATGAGATCGACCTGTCGCACGATCTTCCGCTGCGATATTATCCGGCAATGAAGCTCAGTCAGAGCATCCAGTTCTGCATGTCCGCCGACGGCGCCCGCATCGCCGTCGCGTCGTGCGGAACGGGACCGGTGATCCTGCGGGCGGCGCACTGGCTGAGCCATGTCGACTACGATCTCGAAAGCCCCATCTGGCGGCCGTGGCTGCAGGCGCTTTCCGCCCACAACCGCTTCGTGCGCTACGATCCTCGCGGCTGTGGACTGTCGGACCGGCATGTCGCCGACCTGTCCATCGAGGCTTGGCACGCGGACATGGACGCGGTGGCTGAATCGATTGAGGAACCTCGCTTCATCCTTCTCGGGCTTTCACAGGGCGGCGCTCTGGCCATCTCCTATGCGCTGAGGCATCCCGAGCGCGTATCGCATCTGGTGCTCTTGAATGCCTACGGTCGAGGCGGCCGGGTTCGAGCGACGACGGAGGCTGAGCTGCTGGAGGCAGAGACACTCGTCAACTTCGTCCGCATCGGTTGGGGGCGCGACAATCCGGCGTTCTGCCAGTTCTTCACCAACCTGTTCATACCGGAGGGGACGCCTGAGCAGCACCGCTGGTGGGGCGATCTCGAGAAGGTTACGGCAACCGCCGACGTTGCCGCGCAACTGCTTTGGAATATGCAGGGGATCGATGTGCTGGATATTGCGGCGGAGATCCGCATTCCGACCCTGATCGCACACAGCGACGGCGACATGCGCGTGCCGTTCGACGAAGGCTGCAGACTTGCGGCTGCAATCTCGGGCGCCCGTTTCGTGCGGCTCGAGAGCAGGAACCATGTGCTCCTGCCGGACGAGCCGGCCTGGGCGGTGTTCCAGTCCGAACTCGCGACGTTTCTCGGGCAGGATCGACGCGAGCAGCCGCGCGCCATCCGTGAGGCCGGCCTGACACTCGCAGAGCAGACCCTGTTGGAATTCGTCGCCAAAGGCCTCGACAACCGCGCCATTGCGCAACGTCTTGGCAAAAGCGTGAAGACCGTACGCAACCAGTTATCGACGATTTTCAGCAAGCTCGGCGTGCACAGCCGGTCGCAGGCGATCGTCATGGCCCTGTCCGGCACAGAGCAGTCCGAGGCCGACTGACGGCACCGTGCCTGCACGCGGGACATCTGTCTCCTCGACAATTCCGATTTCTTCGCCGACATGGGACCGCCGCCTCATGTGGGCGGCCGTGACTGGTCTCATCCTCGAATTGACGGTGCGGCTGACGCCGGCCGGAAACAAGGAGGAACCCCGACATGGCACTCTTCGACGAGACGAAACTCAATGAGTTGGTCGGCCGCGTACTTGGAGACCTCGGCGGCGCGGTCAGCGTGCCGCTGGTGCGGATCGGCGATACCCTCGGCCTGTATGACGCCCTCAACCGGATCGGACCGGTAACGGCCGATGACCTTGCCGCGGCAGCGGGCTGTGCGCCCCGCTACGTGCGCGAATGGCTGGCCGCCCAGTCGGCCTCGGGCTACGTTCACCATGAGCAAGGCCGCTTTTCGTTGACGCCCGAACAGGCGCTGGTTTTCGCCGAGACCGACAGCCCGGTCAATCTGATCGGCGCCTTCGACACTGCCGCTGCAATGGTCGAGAACCAGCCGAAGGTGCAGTCGGCGTTCAAGACCGGCAAGGGTGTCGCCTGGGGCGATCAGGCCGGCTGCATGTTCTGCGCTGTGGCGCGTCTGTTCCGCCCCGGTTACGTCAACGCGCTCGTCCAGGAGTGGCTGCCGGCGCTCGACGGGGTGGTCGACAGGCTGAAGACCGGTGCGAAGGTCGCCGATGTCGGCTGCGGGCACGGCCTGTCGACGATCCTGATGGCGCAGGCGTTCCCCAGGTCGCGCTTCACCGGATACGATTTCCATCCGGCCTCGATCGCGGCGGCGACCGCGCACGCAAGGGCGCACGCAGTAACGAATGTGAACTTCGAGATCGGCAAGGCGCAGGACTTCACCGGCCGCGACTTCGATCTGGTCACCTGCTTCGATTGCCTGCACGACATGGGCGACCCCGAGGCGGCAGCGGCGCATATCAGGCAGGCGCTGAAGGGCGACGGCACCTGGATGGTGGTCGAGCCGATGGCCGGCGATGCGCTGGAGGACAACATCAACCCGGTCGGACGGCTCTACTACTCGGCCTCGACCATGATCTGCGTGCCCACCTCGCTGGCCCAGGAGACCGGGTTGGCGCTGGGCGCCCAAGCAGGCGAGAAACGGCTTGCCGAGGTAATCCGCTCCGGCGGTTTCACAAAGGTTCGAAGGGCCGCCCAGACACCGCTCAACATGGTGCTCGAAGCGACCTGACGGCAGAGATGGCGCCCTCGTTCGAATCTATCCAGCGCGGGCGCCATCCCGGTTCTGCCGTCTGATCTCCCCCGAATGCGGCCACCGTGACATCGCGCTGAGTTGCGAGGCGGTTAGGGGGCCGACAACGGACTGGCAGCTTTCGGAGGGAAGTTACCGATAAGCAGTCATTCCGGTAAGTCCTCTTTGTAGGCATTAAAGCCAGGATCGCCCCTCATATAGCCGCTCCGCCTCCAGCTTATTTAACGATGGCCATGCGGTTAAATCCGTGGGTTAACATGTTCTACGCTGGCGCCTGTTCCTTCTTGTTTTGCCTGTTGGCGATGAGGTCGTCGACGACGGTGGGGTCGGCCAGGGTCGAGGTGTCGCCAAGCGCGCTGAACTCGTCT
>NZ_LMGJ01000030.1 GCF_001427385.1 Mesorhizobium sp. Root157 | reverse complement strand
ACAAACACCGTATTGACCCCAGCATGACTCGAAATCCATAATCAGAGGTGGCTCACTTCTCGATGGAAAACCCGGCTCACTTCTGAGTGGAAATCAACAGCCGTCCCGTTCGACCCGCAATTGCGGCAACTCACGGAAGATGCGGCTGCGGCGTTGCGAGAGATTTTCGCGACGCGCCTCACACCGAAGGCAATCTACCGCGCCGACCGCTGTCGAGCCTGTTCGCTTGTCGATTTGTGCCGACCGAAGGCGATGGAACGGTCGGCGAGCCTTTGGCGCGACCGTATGCTGGCTTCGCTTTTGCAGGAAGATGCCGCATCGTGAAGAAGTTGCTCAATACAGTCTATGTGACGACGGAAGGCGCGAGCCTCAAGAAGGATGGCGAAAACCTCGTTGCAGAAATCGATGGCGCTGAACGCGCCCGCGTTCCGATGCATATGCTCGCATCCCTGGTTGTATTCGGTGCGATCTTCATCTCTCCGGCCTTGATTGCGGCCTGCGCGGGCGCAGGTATCACGGTTGTTCTGCTTGATCGGGTCGGCCGTTTTCAGGCCAGGGTCGAGGGGCCCGCCACCGGCAACGTCTTGCTGCGCAGGGCGCAATACCGCGCGTCGGACACACCGGAAGACATCGTTCGAAGCATTCTTCTTGGAAAAATCGCCAACCAGCGGGCTGTTTTGATGAGAGGGCTTCGCGACGCTGGCGAGGGTATGGCATCGCCAGCGCGTAGCCGTATTGTCGAAGCAACACAGCGCCAGGCGCATATTCTCCGCAAAGTAAGTCTTGCCGGCATGGGCCTGGAGCAGCTGCGCGGTGCGGAAGGGGAGGCCGCCAGCCTCTATTTTGGCACCTTCGACGCCTTGATCCGTGCACCCGACCCCCAGATGCGCTTTCAAGGCCGCTCACGGCGTCCGCCGCTCGATCCGGTAAATGCCTTGCTTTCTTTCCTCTATACGCTGCTGACACATGATTGCCGCAGCGCGGCGGAAGGCGTGGGCCTCGATCCCGCTGTAGGTTTCCTGCACCGGGACCGGCCCGGTCGACCGAGCTTGGCTCTCGATCTGATGGAAGAATTGCGACCCATCCTGGCCGATCGCCTTGCCTTGTCGTTGATCAACCGGCGCCAGCTTAGGGTTGCCGATTTCGAAACGCGCGACGGGGGCGCTGTTTGGCTTACGGACGAGGGCCGCAAGACGGTTCTTGCCGCCTGGCAGGAGCGTAAGAAACAGGAGCGGCAGCATGCATTCCTGGGGGAAAGCGTACCGCTCGGCCTCGTTCCCCACCTTCAGGCGCAGCTTCTGGCCCGCCATCTGCGCGGCGATCTCGACGCCTACCCACCCTGGTTCTGGAAGTAGCTTTTTGCCATGATGGTGCTTGTGACCTACGATGTGAAGACTTTGGAAGGCGATGGCGCGCGCAGGCTTCGACGCGTCGCCAAAGCTTGCCAGAATTTTGGACAGAGAGTGCAGTTTTCGGTGTTTGAGATCGAGGTCGATCCGGCGCAATGGACAACCATGAAGGCGGGGCTGGAGCGGATCGTCGATCCGCAACACGATAGTTTGCGCTACTACTATCTCGGCGCCAATTGGCATGGCCGGGTCGAGCATTTCGGCGCCAAGCCTGCTGTCGATCTTGGTGGCACTCTCATTGTCTAAGCATAGTGTGACCGACTCAGCGCGGACGTGAAGCGTGCCGGCGCCTCCCGGCCGGTTCGCGCTGCTGCTAGTTCTTTGAAATCGTGAAGAATTCCCGACTAGAGCGCGTTTCGACAGGCGCTCGTCATGGGCTTTTGGCGCATTTCGCGATCAGTTCTTTCTTTTCTCAAGCATTACAATGGACTAGCTACTACGCAGTCGCCTCTCGCACGGAGGCGTGGGTCGAAACGCGAACACCCGGCATCTTGTCGCCGTGACGGTCGTCGCCTCTCGCACGGAGGCGTGGGTCGAAACAGTTCAGTCGTCCTCGCACCATCGTGCGCCTCTGTCGCCTCTCGCACGGAGGCGTGGGTCGAAACAGCTGCAGCATTTACTTGCCCTTGGAAGTAGGAGAGTCGCCTCTCGCACGGAGGCGTGGGTCGAAACAGCCACAGACCGAAACTATTCAGGATGTGCTTACGTCGCCTCTCGCACGGAGGCGTGGGTCGAAACATAATCATTGCTCCATTGTTAACACGGCAGTTTGGTCGCCTCTCGCACGGAGGCGTGGGTCGAAACTGGCCCATTCATATGGCCGGACAAGGGCCGCAAGTCGCCTCTCGCACGGAGGCGTGGGTCGAAACCTTACACGATGGGCATTTGCGACATCGTGACCATGTCGCCTCTCGCACGGAGGCGTGGGTCGAAACATCGGCAAAGACTCGCTTGCCACCGGCTTTTTGCGTCGCCTCTCGCACGGAGGCGTGGGTCGAAACCGAAGCCTACTACTGGTGCAACGAGCGTGAGCTTGTCGCCTCTCGCACGGAGGCGTGGGTCGAAACTGTCAACTTCATCTCACCGCCCTCCCGTAGCCGTAGTCGCCTCTCGCACGGAGGCGTGGGTCGAAACTAGGGCCAAAGGGCGAGGTCATCTGCGTTTACGGTCGCCTCTCGCACGGAGGCGTGGGTCGAAACTGCACAAGCAGATCGAGAAAGACAGCTGCATTAGTCGCCTCTCGCACGGAGGCGTGGGTCGAAACCCTGCCAGTTTCATCGGCGTTGCGACTGCGCCGGGTCGCCTCTCGCACGGAGGCGTGGGTCGAAACTTCTGATCGAGCTGATAGTCCATGAACGAGCCGCGTCGCCTCTCGCACGGAGGCGTGGGTCGAAACTCGATCACCGCAAGCGCATCGGCAAGCCGCTCACGGTCGCCTCTCGCACGGAGGCGTGGGTCGAAACCTTGCTGGCCTTTCCGACGAACAGAAGGCCGCTGGTCGCCTCTCGCACGGAGGCGTGGGTCGAAACTTTTACGACTGGCCTAGCACAAGGCCGGAAGTCGGTCGCCTCTCGCACGGAGGCGTGGGTCGAAACAACACCAACAGGGTTTACGCTGTTGGTTTCCACGCGGAACTGAGCCGGTTTTTCCACCGAGAAGTGAGCCACCTCTGAGTATGGTTTTCTGATCAGGGTTTGGTCAAGGGATTGGCCTTT
>NZ_LMGJ01000029.1 GCF_001427385.1 Mesorhizobium sp. Root157 | reverse complement strand
GAATTCAACACTGGGTCCGGGTAGGTCCGGGTGGTCCGGGTCTTTTCCTCTCTTTTCCGTAGGAGGGGAAAAATCATGCTCATGTGTTCACGTACATGAAGTGCGTATTACCCGAATATATAATGTAGGCGAGTATACCCGGACCACCCGGACCCACCTGGACCTTTCCTTACTTTCCAAGGGTTTGCGCCAACCGCAGACCCGGACCCTACCCGGACCCAAGCCATTCAGACCCGGACCCTGTCCGCTTGAGACGGGAGATGTCCAATGAGATGGACCCCGAGAGGCTATGGCGGCGAGCGCCGCGCCGGCGACTTGGTCAAGCGTCAAGGCTGGCGCGAATTGGGCGTACTGGCGGTGGCGATCGACGATGAGCGCCTTACCTGGCCCGAGCAGGAGATGATCCGTCAGCTTGGCGAAAAGCTCTATGGCCGGCCCCACGCAAGAAGAGAGCGGTCATGACCGATCCGATCTGGACGCCGAAGCTGGTTGAGGACCGCCTTGCAGAGGCGGCGGCGGTTCTGCAGAGACTGCCGTCTGTGCAGGTTCAGGGCTACTTCAACACCTGGCCAGATTATATGTACGAGTTCGCCGATCTCGTCGGCCAGTCGCCACGGCAAACATCATTGCCGCCGCCGTCACCTGCTGCGATTTCTCGCACAGAGCAGACGCTCTCCTGGACCATCGGTCTCGATCCTGTTGATGGCAAGATCGTCTGGCTGCGCGCCCATCAGACACCATGGAAGGCAGTCTGTTGGAAAGTTGGCCTGCAGCGCTCCGCAGCCAACGAGCGCTGGCTCTACGGACTTTGCGTCATCGCGATGAAGCTCAATAATCAGCATGTGCCGAAAAACCGCTCGCGGCGTTATGTCGTTGACCGGATGCGGGATTTTTCAGTAGCAGACGGGCGGGACTAACAGCCCGGAGCAATTTTCACCACAACGGCATTACCCGACAAATTCACCACCGCTATCCCCTCCCGAGTAGCTTCTCGCGGGTCTTTCATAGTTGATCGCAGCAAGCTACATTACAACCACGGGGAATTTCCGAGGTGGGGTACCATCACGATGTCAGACAAAATCGAGCTCGATCTGGGATCTCACACCTCCTCTATAGCGAATTTGCAGGGACCGGCTACTCTAAGCGGGCCGGCTAAGGATACTACCCAGCAACATCTGGCAGCTATCGTCGAATCTTCCGATGACGCCATCCTGACAAAAGATCTCAACGGCATCATCACGAGCTGGAATCGGGGCGCGGAGCGCCTGTTCGGTTACACGGTGGAGGAAGCTCTTGGTCGATCCGTGACCATGCTCGTTCCCTCCGACAGGCCTGACGAAGAACCAGGAATCCTCAAACGCTTGCGCAGGGGAGAAAAAATTGATCACTACGAGACCGTTCGCCAGCGCAAGGACGGCAGTCTCATTCATATTTCTCTGTCCGTTTCGCCCCTGCGCGACGACAATGGCACCATCATTGGGGCCTCCAAAATTGCCCGGGATATTACAGATCGTCAGAACGCGCATGATCAACAGCAATTGCTGTTGAAGGAAATGGAGCATCGGATCAAGAACGTCTTCTCAATGGCGAGTGGGCTAATATCACTCTGCTCCAGACGTGCGCAAACCCCAGAGGAACTTGCCCAATTGGTCCGTGGGCGGCTGGAGGCGCTGGCCCGCGCGCAAGCGCTTACCGTGCCAAGCGCGGACGGTGATACGGTTACCAACCACCAAGGCACTACGCTGCACGAGCTGTTACAGACGATACTTTCGCCCCATCTGGATTCGAGGGAGAGCAACCAACTCCGCATAATCGGGAATGATCTCGCGCTTTCCCCGAAAGCCGTGACACCAGTGGCTCTTGTTCTGAATGAACTGGCCACGAATGCAGTCAAACACGGTGCATTGTCAGTTCCAGCGGGCACAGTGACATTCGAAAGCCAGCGAAATGGCGATGAGCTCGCGTTCCGCTGGAGCGAGCAAGGTGGCCCGGCCATTGATAGCCAGCCAGTTCATCAGGGCTTCGGCACTCGGTTAAGTGAAATTGCTGTTGAAAGGCAACTCGGCGGGAAAATACGACGGGAATGGAATCCAGGCGGGCTTTCGGTCAACCTTTTGATAAATCAGGCGATCGTTGAACTACAATGATCATTTGGTGCACTCTCGAATGTCCGGCTGATATTCCGTAAGCACACCAGACGGCTATGGAAACGAGGTTGTCTTTTAGGTCGCATGCCTTAACTTCGTTGTCGGCCATCTGGCGCTCTGTTGGCAGAGCTGACGTTTCACCAATGGTCGTGTATTGGCACGAAAAGGAGCTACGATGATACGTCCCCTCATTCTCGCGGCGTCATTTGCCGCCCTGGTTATCGGAAGCGCACAGGCCGCCGATCACGAAGTTCAAATGCTGAATAAGGGCGAAAAGGGCGCCATGGTGTTCCAACCTGATTTCATCCAGGCGGAGGTCGGAGACACGGTCACGTTTGTGCCGACCGACAAGGGGCATGACGCCGAAAGCATCAAGGGGATGATCCCTGAGGGTGCCAAGCCGTTCAAGGGCAAGATGAACGAGAAGATCACGGTTACGCTCGATGCGGAAGGCGTCTATGGCGTCAAGTGCACGCCCCATTATGGCATGGGAATGGTAGCGCTGATCACCGTCGGCAAACTGACCAATCTGGAAGCAGCACAAAGCGTAAAACATTCGGGCAAAGCGAAGAAGGTGTTTGCTGACCTCTTTTCTCAAATTCCTGCAGAATGAATTCAGTCGGCGGTGTGGAACCAAATTGCCTCTAGCTGACTGCGAAGACCCGCATAGCTGTGAGGGTCGGCTCTGCGACCAACCGTTTTTGATACGACAGTAATGGATTGCCCAATGCTCGATCGACAGGGACTACGAACGAAATCGGTGGCCGGCGTTGTCGCCGGGCAAGGCAAGGGGATGGGTGCGGCAGGATGGCTTGTGGCCATCACCATGGTGATGGCGCTGTTTTTCCCCGCTCCGGCATTCGCCCAGACACATCAGCACGGAACAGCGGCGGCAGATACAACGCAGGTTCAGCCGACTGCGGCGCCGACGGTCAATTCACAACCGGCCCCTGACGCCGGTGCCGCCGGAGCATCTTCGGCGGTCAGCTACCACAATCCGACGACGTTTACGCTCAAGACCGGCATTGCCGGCGGGCGCATGGTCTATCTCGGCGTCGGTGGCGACATTGACGGCCAGATCAATCCAACCCTGATGGTGCATGAGGGCGAGCTGGTGCAGATCAACCTGATCAACGGCGAAGGCGCCGAGCATGACGTGGTCATCGACCAATACGCGGCACGCTCATCCATCGTCGTTGGCAAGAACGCCTCTTCCACTTTCTCGTTCACTGCCGGCAAGGTTGGCGAGTTCGCCTATTTTTGCTCTATCGCTGGACATCGGGCAGCGGGCATGGAGGGGCTGATCCATGTCATGCCCGGCCCACGCGAAGCCATGGATACGGATGCCGCCGATATCGTCCACGATCCTGCCGACTTGCCTGGCCCCATCGGCCAGCGCGCGCCGCAGGTCGTGCGCGTCGACATGGAGACGGTAGAACTGACCGGCCGGCTCGATGATGGCACCACCTACGTCTACTGGACTTTCAACCGCAAGGTTCCGGGACCCTTTGTGCGCGTGCGGGTTGGCGACACGGTCGAAGTTCACCTGAAGAATGCTGCCGACAGCGTCATGATGCATTCGGTCGATTTCCATGCCGCGACCGGGCCCGGTGGCGGCGCGGACTTCACCCAGATCGCGCCCGGTGAAGAGGCGGTCGTGACCTTCCAGGCGCTGAAGCCCGGCATTTATGTCTACCACTGCGCGACGCCCAGCGTGGCCCACCACATCACTAGCGGCATGTATGGCCTGATCCTGGTCGAGCCGGAGGGCGGGCTACCACAGGTCGACCGCGAGTTCTACGTCATGCAGGGCGAGCTCTACACGGTCGAGCCTTTCGGAACTCAAGGCGAGATGGAGATGGACTACGACAAGCTGATCTCGGAGCGGCCGGAATATTTCTTGTTCAACGGTTCGGTCGGCGCGCTGACCAAGTCGCATCCGCTTTATGCCAATGCCGGCGAAACGGTGCGAATTTTCTTCGGTGTAGGTGGACCCAACTACACATCGTCGTTCCACGTCATTGGCGAGATATTCGACCACGTCTATACGCTTGGCAGCGTCACATCTCCGCCGCTGACCAACGTGCAGACGGTGACAGTTCCACCCGGCGGCGCCACGATCGTCGACTTTAAGATTGATCGCGGCGGGCACTACGTGCTGGTCGATCACGCCCTGTCGCGCGCCGAGCGCGGCCTTGCCGGCTATCTGATCGTCGACGGACCGGAAAACGACGACATCATGCATAAGGGGCCGGCTAAAGCGTCGGGGCAGTAAAGAGCGCACTGCAAGTGTCGGAACCCAAACCATTCCCGCCCGTCAATCGACCCATCGCCCGGTCGGACGGAGCGGGAACGATCGCAGAAGCGGTGCAATTTCACTCCACGATTTTCCAGTATGAATCCTTGCGGATCACCTTGCCGTTGCGAAACGTGTAGAAATCACAACCGCGAACTTCCGTTTTCCTTCCGTCACGGCTGGTCCCCGTGAGGGTCCATTTGGAGATACCAGTGGTGGCAGCTGGATCCACAAAATGCTCTTCGTTGCCGTAGTGGACATCAGGCAGACCTTCAAAGCGTGTCGACAGCGCTGCTCGCACGTCCTGCTTGCCTTCAACGCGAGTTCCCCACGGTTTTGCGCCCCGTGGCATCTCCAACACGCAGTCGTCAGCAAAAAACGCCATGATGCGATCGAGGTCATGCGCGTTGAAGGCCTCACATAGATCCGCCAGGGTTGCTCGAATATCCATTGATCCGTCTCCAATAGTCGGAATGATCGATGTGTAGTCAGCGTCCGTTCTGCGTGTGATCAGCCAATACCGCCCGAGTCGCGTGGCAACGCCCAAGGGTCGTGTCAGGCGAAATGAGAAATTGACCCCCGAACGAAACGAAGAACTGACCCCTCGTTTTTGAGAGGATCAGTAGATGAGCGCAGAATTTCCATCGAAG
>NZ_LMGJ01000028.1 GCF_001427385.1 Mesorhizobium sp. Root157 | reverse complement strand
TGGATTATCAAATTACGTGCCAGTTATCAAATTAAGTGCCGGAGCAACCCTCTGAAATGATTGGATGGGCATTCTCATTATTAAGTGCCAAGTGACACCTGCCGTCGCCATAAAAGCAACTGCTTGGGGGTCGGCTATAGGCCCAGCCAGAACGCTGGTAGTTCCCATCTCCAGCGCTTTTTTCAACACATGCATCGTATCGCATGTTCCACCGGACATACAATTGTCGCCATGATCGAGCAGCAACACCGGCCCCTTGCTGAAAGGTAAGGAGAGGGCCCTTTGGATAGATGTAATCAGCGACTCTTCCTCATAAATGAGACTTGCTCGGGCGGCCCAAATCTCGCGGGCGATCGCCTCAGCAGCGGCCTCGCCCACAGGTACGGATTCGGAAACCACGACGACTGACATTCCGGCATCAGGGATATCCGCCAACGGAAACCCGCCAAAGACAGAGACTGCCAATATTTTGTCTTTTCGTTCCATCTCCCTGGCAGCGTCCAGCGCACGTTTCATGGCCCCCGGCGTACGGGTATCCATACACAAGGTACTAGCCAGAAGTGGGATATGACAGAACGTATTGCGGACATGGCTTTCCCCATCCAACAAGCGCGCAAATAAGCGGGCCACCCGCTCTCCAGTCTCGTACATGTCGACATGGGGATATGTTCTAAATCCTATCACGATATCTGCGTTCGCCACCAGTCGCCGCGATATATTGGCATGCAAATCCAATGCGACTCCAATAGGCACGCTAGGCGCTAGTCTCCTCAAACGGTCAAGCAACTCGCCTTCACCATCGTCGTAACTTTCCGTAACCATTGCACCATGCAAATCGAGCAGAATTCCATCACATCCGCCCTGAACAGCCAAAATGACAGCATTCGCCATCTGCTCGAACGCATCATCGCACACGATACCGCTTGGATACGCCGTCGCGAATACGGGTGTCGCAACGATCGCATCTCTTGTTTTTGCGAAGTCCAGAAATGCTCCCATCGCGGTAGCGGATCCTTCCGCTGCAACTTTTGCCTGGGCGCCCCAAGCGGGAGAAAATGACGAAATAGGAGTCTTCAAGGGCGAAAATGTATTCGTTTCATGGCTTATGCGCGCTATGATGAGTTTCATATAGTGATCCCTGTAGTATTCCGCGATCAAATTTTCCAACCCGGATGCCGCATTGGTTGAAGAATTCTGCGTGGAAAGAAATAGCTACGCTTTGAGAATTTTTCCGATCTGCTGCCAATTCCCTGGATTCAGAACGAGCATAACCTTTCCATCCGAGTCACGCTTGAAGGCGATTCGTTGCAGGATTTCGCTCGCGAAAAGGAAACTGTTTGCTTCACGGCTTGCGGAAACTAGCGTTTCTCCAGGCTCAATCCCAAAAATGCTGCACTCGCCGACGGACCTCAAAGTGAGACTGTTTCCAGTTTGACGGATCTCGACCAGTCCTTCGGTCCCGAACTTGAATGTCTGCGACAGTTCAGCCGGTTCGAAGATCGTGGTTTCAGTAGCCCTATAAGGGTCGATGTCGGGAATACTGTTCAACACTGCCGACCACATGGTTTCCGATGCCACGACGGCCAAGTCCGTCGGATGAAGGCTCGGATTTTCTATCTCGGCCGTTGATACCGCGAAAAGAATGTCCCCGTCATTGACCGTGCCGAGCGGTTGTATCATCCGCCCCATGGAGGTGTGGACCTGCACGGCCAGACGGTTCAGTTCGGCATAAGTCAATTTTTGGTTGGTTACCACAACGCTGATGGTCGTGTTGGTGGGATTGCCCACCCGTCGACGCCTTCCCATGATAGAGTTGCGATCAGAGTAAAGCTCGTTCGGAATTTGCGCGAGCAGCTTGTCGATATGCTTGGCGCTTTCGGGTAAGGGTTGCGCGCCCGCGACAACCGCACCCGAACGGTCGACCACCACCCCTACGCTGTTGACCACAGAAAAGGCTGCGATCTTGGTCTCGTCCACTTGTGCAAAAGCACCACCCTGTCCTGAATGAAGCCAAAGTCCGAAATAAGCGCCCTGCATAGTGTTCCTACCAGCGCCTTGGGCACCGAGCGGAAACACGCCTGGCCTAGCGGCTGACAGCGCGGCTCGCCCCAGTCTGTCATCAGGATGATAAGGAGTAAGTCTACGAAGACCGTAGTCATAGATAATAGCGCCTGCGACCGTGGCCAGGTTATTCCAGTGCCCGGAACGATGAGTGTTGTCCTTTAAAGCAGCCGCTACACCAGCGGCAGTGCCAAGGCCGTACCAGGAACCACCTGAAATCGTAATGGCATCGAGGTTGGGAAAATCGTGTCCTTGGCGAAGCCAATCGAGATTATAGGAACCTGGCGCACCTCCACGAACATCGACGGCGCCGACAGCTTTACTAGGAAACCAGAATACCGTTGCGCCCGTAGGGCCTTCAGGATATTCGGCAGTCCCGATGTGAATACCGGGAAAATCAAACTTCAGAACCGAGCCTGTCGGTCCAGTCCGAATAACGAGGTCTGCCTGGTCGGTCAACGGGAATCCCTCCACTTAATCTATAACCTCGGGTCACTACCAGTCGGGCAGCAACCACCCGAGGCATGAACTTTTCCGCGTCGGATCGAGTCTCCAGAATACATAACCTACCCAAATCAGTTAGAGCGCGTTGGACGAGAAGCGAATGTCATCTCAACATAAAATTTATGCTCTGTTCAATCAGTAAGTAGTACGGCAATTCCATACAGATGAACAAGATCGGGAAGCGTCTATCGCCACTCCCAACATATCCGGTCCAATCATGCTCCGCCGCAAAGCGAGTAGACAAACCCGCACCGTCCTGTCGACAGCAATTCTATTTTCAAATATCTCAACAGCTATATGATGATTACAGAGATAAATCGTACAATCAAGGGTATCTATTATAACAATATGAGGATAGCTACTGTTGAAACCCACTCGCCAGCAGTTCGGACACCTGAACACGGCTTTTCGCAAAAGGAGAGGATGTTGCTGCAGCCTGCTACAGGAAAGCAATTGATCGATCCATTTTCGGCGAGATGTGGCATAGTCAGGAAGCCCTCAATTTCCTGAAGATTCGCGGATTGATACGCATAGGCATCGGGCCAAGAGGGGGGATTCTGGAACACCGCTTGAAACAGAATGCCATGAAATGCGTCAAGCTCAAAGCGCAGATTCGACAGTTCTCATTTCAATGTAGCCGGCACCATTGAACCGACGCGTTAATCAGCTATCATCACATCCATTACTACCTATTCTATGTCGCACAGTTCTTGCTGATGCAATTGGCGTAGCCGCTAATTGATCGCCGACAAAATCCATGAGCGGTGCGCCAATAATCCGACGTTGCTCGATATAAGAAGAGGAATTGAAATGAGCGGTCTTGGTGGACTTAATAAATCTCCGAATGGTGTCGTACTTGGTCTCGTACAACTTCAGTTACCGAATGTAGCAACAAAGAAGGATCTCAACGCACAGACTGACAAGATCGTTAGCATGGTCAAGAAGGCACGCAACAATATGCCATCGATGGATTTGGTCGTGTTTCCTGAATATTCGCTACATGGCGCATCAATGAACACCAATCCTGAAATTATGTGTTCGCTTGATGGACCGGAGGTAGCAGCCTTCAAAAGGGCTTGTCTCGACAACGAGATTTGGGGGTGTTTCTCTTTTATGGAGATGAACCCCGACGGCAACCCGTATAATTCGGGGATTATCATCGATGATAACGGCGAGATTCAGCTCTATTATCGTAAGATGCATCCATGGGTTCCCGTGGAGCCATGGGAGCCAGGTAACATTGGAATCCCGGTTTGCGACGGACCAAATGGCAGCAAACTTGCCCTTATCATTTGCCATGATGGCATGTTCCCTGAGATGGCTCGAGAATCGGCATACAAGGGGGCGAATATCATTTTGCGCACTGCTGGCTATACGGCTCCGATCCGTCACGCTTGGCATATAACCAATCAAGCGAATGCCTTTTGCAACCTCGCTTATACAGCCAGTGTTTGCATGGCAGGTACTGATGGCACCTTCAATTCAATGGGTGAAGGAATGATTGTTAATTTTGATGGTCAGCCGATCGTGACTGGCAATGGCATACCAGATGAAATTATTACGGCCGAAGTGCGCCCAGACCTATGCGACGAGGCTCGACGCCTATGGGGCGTAGAGAACAACATCTATCAGTTTGGTCACCGCGGATTTGTCGCGGTGAAGGACGGTGCCCAGGATTGTCCGTATACGTATATGCATGATTTGATTGATGGTCGTTACGCTCTTCAGTGGGAGAGCGAGGTTATGATAACAGATGGTGCCAGTTGCGGTTTCGCGCTCCCTAACCGCCGCTATGAGTCCGCCTGAAAGCAGCCATGGCACGAACAGTGATACCCAATAGACGTCTGAACAACCCTATTGAGCGGCGGGTATGACGGAATGTAGAATCACTTGATCCTTCCGCGTGGCGCGTTTGCTAGAAAGTTACCAGACACCTAAGTCCAAATCCGCAGGACCGAAATCGTCGAGATAAGGCACAATCAAGAGCCTACATAAAATGAGTTCAATCAGCTAGCAAATGCGCTTTCCAGACTCTGTCGGTGCGCTCTGAGAAATACCTTGACAACAATCGAACAAAGAAAATAAGACGACTGGTGTGCAGCGGGTAAGCTGCATGGAATTGGGGTATTTGAAGCCCCCGACGGGCGCGGAAGCGCCGTCGGGGGTTTTTTGTTTTGCGGAGCAGGAGGAGAAACCCGCTATGAAAAAGACTCCATTTTACAACAGCGGCCTCGAATACGGGGCCAAAATGGTTGAACTATTTGGCTACTACCTGCCTTGGGAATACGGTGCCGGACACACGCAAGAACATTTGGGGACGAGAGAAGGCGTGTCCGTATGCGATCTGGATTACATGGCCGAGTTCGTCGTCGAAGGGCCTGACGCGCTTGGCTTCATCCAGATGCTCGCAACCAACGATTTCTCCAAGAAGACCGAAGGCTCGGTGCAATATACAGCCATGTGTGACGAGAACGGTCTGATGATCGACGATTGCACCATCTGGTGCATGGCCCAGAACAAGTACATGATCATCAGCGGCTCCGAGGACGACTATGCATGGGTCTCGAAACAGGCCAAGAGCTACAATGTTACGGTAACCAATGTCACCGACGAGCATACGACGCTCGCCGTGCAAGGGCCGAAGGCCAATCGTGTGCTCCAGCAGTTGACGGACATCGATCTGTCGACGCTCGGCTACTATCGTTTCCGGCCGGCGAAAATCTCGGGCATCGAATGCCTGGTTGCGCGCATGGGGTACACGGGCGAAGCGGGCTTCGAACTCCATTTTGCATCGAAAGACGGGGCGACCATCTGGAACCTGGTCATGAATGCCGGCAAGCAGCATAATATAGTTCCATGTGCCCAGGCCGCACTGGAGAGCTTGCGTCAGGAGGCGGGATATCTCCTGGTGGGCAAGGATCACGATCGCAAGACCAATCCTTTCGAAGCTGGCATCGGGTTCACCGTGAAGTTCTCCAAAGGAGACTTCATCGGAAAGGCCGCCTTGCAGAAAATCGCGCGCGAGGGCGTAAAGCGGCGGATGGTTTGGCTTGATATTCCGTCCGGCGACGTGGCTGAGACTGGAGACAAGATCTTCGTCGGTGATGCTGAGGTCGGCGCTGTAACCAGTGGATCGTTTTCACCCACCAGGAAGCGAGGGACTGCGATGGCCTACGTCAATCCGGGCCATGCGGTTCCCAGCCTGGATGTCCAGATCGCGCTTGCAAACGGCAAGAAGGCTTCCGCGAAGCTGTCCGTCATGCCGTTGTATGATCCCGGCGATACTCGCACGAAAAGCTTTGCGTAATTTGCCCGATGCCGAATCTTCCTCTTTCGGGAGGAAGATTCGGCAAGGGTGATGACCGCAATCACTGTTGAAGTCTCGCGGGCAGACATCGTCGTGCCTATGAGATTTTCTACTTCGTTCTCCCGGGTGTCTTCGTGAACTGATCCATTCAAGCTTAGGTCAAGCGCCTCGAGATAAGTGTAGCGTTTACGCGTCGTTATGGAGCCATCCGCGCCGCGGGACGGGCCGCTCCCCGCTTCTAGTAAGACCATAGCCCTTCAAATCCACAATCAGCCGAGGAAGAATCCCATGGCGGAAGTAAAGAGCGACATCTCGATAGCGCGCGCAGCGAAGAAGAAGCCGATCCAGGAGGTTGGTGCGAAGATCGGCATTCCGAGCGAGCACTTGCTGCCTTACGGGCACGACAAGGCCAAGGTCTCGGCCGACTTCATCAAGTCGGTGCAGAAGAACAAGGACGGCAAGCTGATCCTTGTGACGGCGATCAACCCGACGCCTGCCGGCGAAGGCAAGACGACGACGACGGTTGGTTTGGGCGACGGCCTGAACCGCATCGGCAAGAAGGCGGTGATCTGCATCCGCGAGGCTTCGCTTGGTCCGAACTTCGGCATGAAGGGTGGCGCTGCCGGCGGCGGCTATGCCC
>NZ_LMGJ01000027.1 GCF_001427385.1 Mesorhizobium sp. Root157 | reverse complement strand
TACCCCCGCCGCTCACCGCTTTGGGGAAAGGTTCACATGGCTCAATTCTCAGTGGAAATTAGACGCCTACCCGGCTCACTTCTGGGTGGAAATCAACAGGACGGCGATACGCCGCTTTGTCAGCCCATAGAACAGCGCGCCCTCAGGCACGGCAAGTCCCGTCATTTCCTCAAGACAAAGCGCCTGGGCGCAAAGCTGCACCTCGTCGGCGCGATGCAATTTCGGCTTGCCGCGCTTATACTCGATCGGAAAGGGCGTCTCGCCGTCCTTACCCGGAATGAATTCGACGACATCTGCGACACCCGCGATGCCAAGGCGCCTGGAGGCGATCACCAGAGACATTTCGCGTCGCAGACCGCGCACTTTGCGGCCTCCCGGCCTGTCGGCAGCAATGTGCATGACCCGACCCTCCGCGGTGAAGCGATTTTCCGCCCACAGGCGCTCAAGATGGATGAGAGCTGCCTGTCTGAGACAATAGACGGCATGCTGGAGCGCAGAGAGCGGGATGGGGTCGGCATCCAGTTCATCGGGTTGGGCAGCGCCGTCAGTTGCGCCCATCGTCGCGCCTAAAGCCTCTCGATGATCTCCACCCCGTCCGGCAGGCCGGCCCGGTCGATCCTCGCTTCATAGTCGTCATAGCTGCGGGTCGTTTTGATCTCAGGCCTCTTTACGACCGAAACCCGCTTGAACAGGGATTGCGCCTGCGCATTGCCGAGGGGATGCGCATGCTTGAAAACGATGAGGCGCTGCGCGCTCATCTCGCCACGCGCGGCCGAGCGGTCATGGTCGAACATATTGGCAAGCGCGTCGAAGAAAATCTCCAGATCTTCTTCCGACAAACCAGTACCCTTTGTAGCGTCGCCGGCAAGGCTGGCGGAGACAAAACCATGGCTGCGGTAAAGGCCGTATGGAACGATGTATTTGCGGCCCATGGTGCGCTCCTTGTCCGCATCACGTTCATTGGTGACGGAGGAGCGCGTGATGGAAATCTCCTGGGGCAGGACCGGATCGACGGACTGCGCGAAGGTCATCTGGATCGGCCCACGCACCTGCCCGGCATTGACCTCCGTTGTCATTACGGCCCCGAAGGCCCGGATATCGAAGTAATTGGCGCACATCCATGCTGTCAGTTCCCGCGCCTGGGCCTCTTCCCTGGGAAGTTTCTTGGACACGGATTTGACGCCAAGCGCATCATAGGCCTTCTGGTGCTGGTTGTTCAGCACCGAGCGCTCCTGCATGTAGATTGCGTAAGGCGGTTGCCCCCCCTTGAGCAATTCCACATAGTTGCGAACCTTCCGCTTCAGGCTGACATCGGTGATGAGGCCTTTCTGGGTATCGGTTTCAAGACGCGGCATGTTGCCATTGTCGGGATCGCCGTTCGGATTGCCATTCGCCACGTCGAACAGATAGACGAATTCATAGCGGTTCTGGATTGCGGTCATAATACCCTACTCCTCAATGTCGTTGGTTTGAGCGGTTTCGTCGGGCACGCCGCCATCTTCTTCGGCCTTGCGGCCGTAACGCTCCTGGTAATAGCCGACGAGGAACAGGCCCTGTTCTTCGTTGGAATGTTGCGCTGGCAGGCCATCGTCGAAAGTTGCCCACAACCTGCCGATATCCCGGTTAAGAGCCGCTCCAACCCCGCGCGCGTGATTCGAATCCTTGATCCAACCAGCATCTGAATGCCCGTTGCGTAGCTTCTTGAGGTGGTGCTGTTCGGCATTCAGAACCAGTTTGGCGAAAACCTGTCGAGGCGTAGCTGCGACGCTGCCGAGAAACTTGTCCTTGACCGTCACATTGACCTTGTCGCCCAAGGCGGCCAGTTGGGCCCGCTCGACAAGCGCGAACAGGCGGCCAAGCCGCCTGGCCGGGTTGGGATCGTCTGGATCGGAGCGCACGAGATAGTCCTCCTTCGGTACACCGGTTTCGTTCATTGGCAGTCTGTCCTCGATACGCATGGTGCGCACGAGCACTGCCTTGATCAGCGAAATGCGAATGCTGTCGAGCAGATGGTCGGCGCGTATCCGCATCAGGAGCGTGGGCAACAGCGACTCCGGGAAACGCGCACCGGTCAAAATCGAGCGAAAAATTTCGCCCGCCAGCAGCGGTGATATCTGGTCGGCATCGAATTTGACCTGACTGGTGCTGTCGATACGAGCCGGCGCCGTACGCAAGACAAGCGAACGAACCGTCACGGCCATCCGCTTGGCCGGTTGCGGCTCCAAACGCATGTCGGCAACATAGCGCTGGTAGTTCTCCGTCAGCACGCCGAAATCGTCCTCGAACCAGTAACGGACCGAGAGGCGGGCGGCATTGGGGGAAAGCCCCAATACATTGAACCGCACGCCTGTCGCCAGAGCAGGTTCGATCTCTCGCAGCGGCACACCCTTGCGGATAAGTTTCAGCCTGTCGCCGACCTCGCCGGCTTCTGCCTCCTCGTCGGGCGCCATGAACGCACCAAAGATGCTTTCAGCCTCTTCGGCAGCCTCCACATTCGAAGCATCGGCCCAGAACACCGTCGAGGCATCACCGATCTGGACACGGTTCTTCCGCCCCGCAAGAAAATGGTTAAGCGCGGTTGTATATTTGAAGGCGGCGACCTCCGAGACCGGAGCATTGTCGCCTTGCTCATGGCCGTAGGATGTAAACGCATCCAGATTGAACGAGACGATTGAGGCGCCGGCAGTCTGCGCACCCCAGACGCCTTTTACCGCCGGGTGAAGACGTGCGATCGGCCCGCCCGTTCCTGTAACGAGACAGATTGCTTCCACAGTTCCCGCACCGCCGCCCATCTTCGCCCACAGCGCCTTGGCCGCAGGCCGGTCGTGAAGAGACCTCTTTTGTAGCCGCTCGCTTTCGAGCGCGAAAACCACGTTCTGATCCCTCATCTCCTCGGGCCATTCCAGTTCGGCAAAGCGGTCCGGCGTCCAATTTTTCAAGAACAAAAACATGGCGTGCAGGCCAGGATCATCGGCGCCATCAAGTGCATCCAGGTGGTTTTTGACAAAGGCAGCGTGCTCTTCGGCAACGCGCTTGCCGTCGCCGGCCGTAATCCCGAACACGTAGGAAGTTTTATCCCAAAGGAAGTTGGGCGCGATGCCCGATGTGCGCTTAGCCGGTTGCGGCACCTGCATCATGCGCGGTTGCTTCTTTTTGCCCGAAGCATCCCGCACATCCGTAACGTTCGCCACTGTTCCGTCCGCGTTGAGCGAAATGACGAAGCCGATCTTCTCGACAGAATAGCCAAACGGAGGCACCTGGCCGCGTTCATCGAGTCGGTCATAGGCCCGAACCAGGGACGCCAGGACACTCACCGCAACACCTCCGGGGAATCGGGGGCCGGCACACGCATCACCCCGTCTTCCAGCCGAGCACGGAAGAACCGCGACGGCCGACCGGGCGCATCATGATCGATATCCCACAACAAGAAGCCGAGATCGCGAGGCTGCCCGAAGCCGAGTTCCGCCAACTTCTCTCGCGGTTCCGGCACCGGAGCATCGGGCGCGAGCAGTTCGAACTCGGCGGCGAATTCGCGCGTACCCAGGCACGGTTGGTGAAAACACTGTCCACGGGCAGCGCGTCGGTTGAAGATATCGAGATGCTTGCCCTCATTGTCGTCGGCGCTGGCCTTGGCCGTCAGTACAAAATGCGCCTCGATGACATAGGCAACATCGGTCAGCACCGTCGCCGCCCGCTGCTGGCGGTCCTCATCCACGACCTGATGCAATCCCTCCAGGCTGCCCCGCGTCATCGCCGTCTTGATGTTGCGGGCCGAAGCTTTGCTGCCTACTTCGTTTCTTCGAATCGACCGGAATTGAATCGGCTCGAGCACATGAATTCTGTCGATCACCCAACGGATCGCCGGCTTCCAATGGATCGCTTCGAGTACCCCGCGCGCTGCCGATGGCGTCATCACATCATAGGAAACACGCTCGACCTTCATCTCGGGTCGCGTAAAACAGGCATAATGCCCGGCGACCTTCAGCCTGATGCCGAAAGACATTTTCTTCTCCCTAAGCCCTAACCCTTAATAAAAACGAAGGAACAAAAAAAGAACATAGTACTTTCGTCTAGGTATTCACCTAATTTATTCTGCTCGCCCACAGAAAAATTCCCTCGTCTAAACGATGCCATTCTCCAGCCCGAGATAATCCGCGTCCTCCCACAAAAGCCCAACATCGGGCTTATAAAGGCTGCGCGTCTGCAACACCGCAAACTGATCGGCGCGCAGTTCAATCTGCTCGAATTTCACATGGCCGTTGGCGATCAGCAGCGCGCGCGCCTTTGGCGGCACCTGCACGACATAGGTCTGCAATTCGCGTGCGATAGTCCCCGTGGGAATGTTCTCGATTGCCAGCTTCCTGATCGAACCAGCCGCTGCTTCGTCGCCGGCGACGATGACCGGCAACATGCCGCTCTCGATCATGCGGAAATTTTCCGCCACCGTCCGATAGGCAACATCGACGCTTCCGCCTCCGACGCTGAACTTGTCGAGGATCGGTTCGCGGTCCGTGCGCCCGCGATCCAGTCCTTCCGGACCGACCCGCCAATAAACCTCTCCGAAGAAATCCTCGATCGCTGCCGGCGACAACAAATCCTCGTGCTTATGCGCCATCCGCGCCATATCGCTGGCCAGACCCTCTATCTCCGGGGGCGGCGGATTGTCGGGAGCCTGGAAGATTGTGACGAGGCTGTCTTTCACCGGCCGCCTGCCTTCGCGGTTGCAACGGCCTGCCGCCTGCGCGATCTGGTCAAGCCCTGCTTCTGCCCGCCAGACCCGCGGGAAATCGACATCGACACCGGCCTCCACCAGCGAGGTGGCAATAACGCGGCAAGGCGCACCTTCCCGCAAACGTTCCCGCACTTTCGCCAGGATCACGCGCCGATCGGCCGCGTACTGGCGGGTCGACAGATGGACAACGCCCTCAAGGCCGCTTTGCTGCGCGTTGCGGTAGAGCGCCAGCGCGTGCTTGCGGCTGTTGACGATGACCAGGCCCTGAGGGATTTCGCCAAGCTCCGCCACCACCTTCGCATCGTCCATGACGCCGGCATGCACCAGCCTCACCCGTTCAAGCCGGCTGGCAAGCTTGGTTGGGTCTGGCGCCAGTTCGCGCCCAGCCAGCGGCAGGCCCACGGGATGAGACGCCGGAAATTTCCGCTCGTCGAGTGCCGGCTGCGTGGCCGTGCAAAGTACGATGCTGCAGCCATAATTGTCGGCAAGTTCGCGCAGCGCCCACACCGCAGGGGTCAGCAGTTGACGCGGCAGCGTCTGCGCCTCGTCCAGAATAATGACGCTGCCGGCAATGTTGTGCAGTTTGCGGCAACGTGAAGTGCGCGCGGCAAACAGGCTCTCGAAAAACTGCACATTGGTTGTCACCACCACAGGTGCTGCCCAATCCTCCATTGCAAGCTTGAGCTTGTCCTTGTCGGCCTTCTTGCTGTCAGCGTCGTCGGCGCGGCGAGGCTCTCGCTCTTCCTCGATTGCCGAGTGGTGCTCGAGAACGATACCGCTGCCCAGCACGTCGCGGAAAATCTCCGCCGTCTGCTCGATGATAGACGAAAAGGGGATTCCAAAAATAATGCGCTCGAGCCCATGTGCCTTGGCATGGTCGAGGGCAAAGCCAAGCGAGGCCAGCGTCTTGCCGCCCCCGGTTGGCACGGTCAGCGTGAACAGACCGGCAGTGTCACCGGCACGCCCCCGCACTTGATCGAGAACTTGCGCGCGCAAGGCATTCACCTGTGTGCTGGTATCGCGCTTCCCCGCCATGTGCGCATCGAAGCGCGCAATCAAATCGGGCAGAATCGCCGGCAATCGAGGCCATTCGCGCGCAACCAGACTGCCCCTGTAATGTTTTTCAGTGTCCTTGAAGTCAGCATCCACAAGGCAGGAAAAGATCATCCGTCCGAGAAACCCGAGTTGGAACGCTGCCCTGCGCTT
The DNA here is from genome assembly GCF_001427385.1 of Mesorhizobium sp. Root157. Classification (GTDB taxonomy): domain Bacteria; phylum Pseudomonadota; class Alphaproteobacteria; order Rhizobiales; family Rhizobiaceae; genus Mesorhizobium. The sequence goes on along the minus strand of NZ_LMGJ01000027.1, from coordinate 725 downwards.
GTCCTTGGTCTCCCAGCGCGGAAAGCCCGGCAGAAGATCGCCGAGATCGGGGGTAATCTCGGCCTTCCAGACCGGGTCGAGGTTCGCGCCGGAAAACCCCTCGAGCCGTTCCGACAATGTCGAAAGGCTGTCCCCTTCCTTGTCTGGCAGGCCGGCATGATGGCCGGCGATGGCGTAGGCAATGAGTTGCGCAATCAGGCGCACGTCTGGCCTTGCCGTCTTCGCCAGTTCCAGCAATGTCGCTGCACCGGCGGTGGAGTGGTCGACAGACTGGCGGGAACCCGCAAGACGCGCTTGGAACCGCGGCGTATATTTGCCCAGATCGTGCAGCAATCCGGCAAGCCTCGCGGCTCGGCCTATGTCTGCCCGTGTTCCGAAGGATTCGGCAAGAGAAGCAACCGCCTCCAAGTGCTCCGAAAGCACCTGCCAGTCTGCACGACCGACATTGTCTGTAGAATGCGCGTAGTACATGGTCCCACCCGGAACCTACACTTCCGCGCTGGAGACGCGCGGTCAACAACCGCGGCGGCGGTCCTTCCGTTTTCAACCGGAGAGTTCGACTTATCCACATCAACGCGTGGCAAATTCAATACGCGTTTCATCACACTAAGAGCCATTGACCGTAATTCTGTCAGGCGAAATGAGAAATTGACCCCCGAACGAAACGAAGAACTGACCCCTCGTTTTTGAGAGGATCAGTAGATGAGCGCAGAATTTCCATCGAA
>NZ_LMGJ01000026.1 GCF_001427385.1 Mesorhizobium sp. Root157 | reverse complement strand
CCTTCTGCAGAAGACCGGACCGGCGCTCGAAACCAACGAAACAGCAAACCAATGAACGGGGTCAGTTCTTCACTTCGCCAAAGGGGTCAAATCCTCGATTCGCTTGACAGTCCTGTGGCAGTCGATGATCGGGATCATGGACCGCGACTTGGTCACCTTCGACAAGATTGGCCGGAAAAACCACCAAATTGGTGCCGCCGGCATGACGCAGCGACGGAAATAGGATACCGCGAAGCCCGGCTATGATGACCAAATCCGCGAGCTTCCAGGACGGCGGAACTTTCTTGTCGATGCGAGCGATCTGGCGCCAGGCACAATCCCATTCCCGCCACGCATTGTCCCAGACATCTGGGTCAAACCCCTGCGAAAGGTCGGCGACTTCGGCAAGCGTGATCCTGTAGGCGGCAAGGGTGGCAGGCGGTGTGATGCTGGTAGCCTGCCTGTATTCTTCGAGCGCTGTCTGGGCCGAACGGGACAAATAGAGCGCTTCGACGCCTGGCCGATTGAAACGACCACCGTCGATCGCCGCTCCAGAGCCGCTCGTGGACAGGAAAGCCCATTTGGGTGTCAGATACCGATGATAAATCTCGTCCGGGCCGACGCGGGCGAGCTTCACCCGCGCGCCCCGTTCTCCAAATCCCGGATGAAAGCCAGGACTGCTTCGACCTGGCCGTCGGCGACGAGTTCGGCAGCCGTGCAATGGCCATAGTCGGCGATCGGCTCATTGCGATACCAGTAGATAGCCTTGTCGACGTCGCCGGTGAGTTCGGTCGCGGCCGAAATTACCTTTATCATCTCGCGCATCCGGCCCTGCAGGCGCTCCGATGCGGGATTTCGGAGCGTGTTGCGATGAACTCCCGTCAATTGCGCCAGGTTGGCCACCTTCACGCCAAGTGCCTGCGACAGGCGCTTCGGCGAGATGTAGGGCGTGCGCGGTTCCTGGAGGCTATCGACAAAGCCTGAGACCACCGTGGAATGTACGAGCTGTGCGTGGGTCATGACAAATCTCCGAGCTCTCATACGCACAATATATGCACATTCCAGCGCATAACAAGTGAACAGGGGTTTGGCGCCTTCAAGGGACAACCGTCGCACGCGTAAACTCGACCGCATCATTGCCGAGTTTCAAATCGCCAGGTTCGGGCACCACGCGACCGTTTCTGGTCTCCCAGGCTAAGTGGAAGATTTCGCGCACTTGGGGATCAGGTCGAGCGCTATTAGCCGTTCGCCGGTCCCAGTTCGTTGATGTGATCGCGCAGCTTGTGGCACGCCGGCCCCATCAGCGCCGCACCCTTCACGAGCTTGTACGGGATGGTCGTGACGCCGGCGAGGTCACTCGGCAGCTTCACAACCTTGCCACGCGGTTCCATCAGGATGGCACGTGACTTCCCCAGTCGTCCCATGAACAGGCCCAGCTCAAAGATCACATTGTCGCGCGGAGCCGGCCACATATCGCCGCGGCTTTCGACGAAATCGTCGGCATGAGCGATCGCGACGGCAAAATCGGATTTGTCGACCGCCTCCTCGAGATCGTCGATCTTGTAGCTTGCAACCTTGAAGCAGCCGGCCGTCCATAGGTGCACTGTGAATGGATCATGCTCGAACGCACTTTCAATGTGTCGCTGGCACTTAATTGGAGACCGGAAAGAAGTTGGGGTCCAGCAAGGATTGATCGGTAGCCTCTGGTCGATTTGACCGGGGAGATGTCGGATGGATGGAATGGACATTGAAGCTGGCCGATCCATTGATGACGCATCAGTATCGACATCTCCATGCCCGGCGCCGCGAATTGATGGCGAGTGTCGACACGCGGCTCAACGATTGCGATGGCTTGGTGATGCCGACCGTACCGATCGTCGCGCCGCGGCTTTTCGCAGTGGCAGATCCAGGCGAGGTTGGCCGGATCGGCGCTTTGCTCCTGTGTAACACGGCGCCCTGGAACTTCCTCGACTATGGAGCCCTGACAGTGCCGATTGCGTCGCCTCGCGGGACACTCCTTGCCCACGGGCGCAGGGTTGACACGCTAGTGGCAGTTATTCCAATCCGTCCCGGGTTGGGTAGGCCAGCATTTTCCTTCTGTCTCGTCAGGAAGAGGATGAATTTCTGGATGCATTATTCGAGTGGCGAGCAATCCTTTGTTCGGTCCGTTTTAGCCGAGACAGTGATTGACACGGATAGCTTCACTGGTGCGGGCGTGGAACCACCGAAAGCGCCTAAACTTGGAGACTGGCGTCTCCAGGCGCCGACACGCTCGATCGAGATATCCATCTCAAATCTGCGCAAATGAAGGGGAGCTATCTCGTCGTCGTGATGCCCCTTCTTATTCGGCGCAGGTGCCGAGTGTCGGGGTCATTGTTTTCACATGATCGTCGATCCGCTCCAGCACCTTCTCCGGAATGACGGCCCGTTCTGGAAGATCCCACCAATGCTCGTTAACGCGCTCGACAACCTTCATCACCGTCTTCAGCACGGCCGGCTCCGGCAGCCTTGCACGGTTGGCGAACGCCTTCCATCGCGGTGCAGCAAGCGCCTTAAAGGAGCGTTCGCCGCCAAGCGACAGCCCCATCGCGTCGGTGGGAATATAGGGCACGGTCGACAGGACATCGTAGATCGGCGCAAGTTCCGGCTTGTCGCCATCACCCCGGTAGATCAGCGACCAGTTTTTGAGGTGCATGTCGCCATTGCCGATGATCACCGCCAGCGCCAGACGGCTCACGAATTCGAGCGCGGCCGTCGGCGAGACGGCCGCACTCAGGGCCGAGGCAATATCATGATATGCGGCGCCCTCGTATTTGCGCGAGGGATAAACACCGAAAACCTGCGCGAAATCCTCAATATGGATCCGCTCGCCACGGGCGTCGCGATCGAAGCGTTTGACGAGGAGAACCCTACCGTCCGACAGCGTGTCAAACTCCTTGGGGATCCCTTCGAAATCGGACTTCTCGACAAGCTCTCGCTCGGGCACATTCATGCCGATCGCCGCCGCCAGCGCCAGGTTGGCGAACTCGTTTTCCGAGACGCCGGGGAACGCCGTCGAAGGAAATTTGGCGATATACTGGCCTTGCTCGTCGCCCATCGGCAAGGTCAACCCACCTCCCTTGCCGGTGCTCTTGATCACAGACAGTTTCATCTGCACGCCCGCGAGCGAGAAACGGGCTCTCAGTTTGTTCTTTGAGACATCCTCGACAACCGCCGTCGTGCCATCGCTTGGCAAGACACGCACTGCGCCGGGAAGATCCGCACCCAGCGCGGCCAGCAGATCGAAATCGTTTCCTGCGCGCACATTACTTGCGTGGTGTTTCTCCATCGCTTCACGCAGTTTGTCTTCCGGAAGAAGGTTGGCGAAGAAAGCGGGTAAGGCCCCGTAAAGAGGCTTTGGATCCTTCCGCAATCCTCCGGCCGCCGCGCGAAAAGAAAGGCTTAGGACGGGAAAGCCCTCGGTTGCGCGATAGGCGTCTTCGAAACTGAACGCATTGAAATCGCCAGGTGTCCTGACGATCGTTCCGACCTTCAGATCGTTCAGCAACACGTCAAGAGAGGGGATGGCCTCGGGTGCTTTAAACATTTGGGCCACGATCGTCCTCCTCGGGTTGGGAAACAAAGGCGGGGAAATCGTCGTCGTCATGCGGCCGGAGCAAGGACTTGACGGCAGGCACCATGGACTGCGGGATCAGCATCATCTCCAGGCCTAGGGCGCGGGTGATGTTCATCAGGGTGGTCGCACGCGCCGCGGCTGCGCCAGTTTCGATGTCACGATAGCGGGGGCGGGATATGCCGGCCAGGTCGGCAACCTGTTCCTGCGTCAGCGACGCGGTAAGCCGCGCCTGCTTCAGCAGGTGACCCATTTCCAGCAGGCCCGTGGATTCTGATGGCATGATGATACCTATGCGATTCTTTCCAAAATGATTTGATACGGATAGATATCTTTCCTTTGATGGTGTCAAGGTTTTGATCTGGTTGAAGATCATTTATAGTGTGAATGAAATGTTTGAAGATCGTTGAATGCGCGACGCGCGCGCCTGCCCTGTCGGCGCGCGAACGCAGCGTGAGAAGATCGAGACTGCCCTGCTGTTTCTCGACGATCTCGATGACTTGACGGTGACGGAGCCGACCGCAGCGTCCATTTCGACGTTGCGATGCTGTTCGACAGTGTCGCTGAAATGGCGCAGGAAGGGGCCCGTTCGATGCGTGCTCTTGTCGACCTGACCGGCGACGACACCGAGACTTTATTGCCGAAGCCGGATCAACGCAATGTTCGAGCGAAAAACCAAGTAACCTGTGAGCGGCTTGAGTGCCCGCTCGGCAAACGGCGAGCAGCCTTTTGCCTTGATGATCTGCCTTCCGGCCACCCTGCGATGTTTGCTGCAGGGCGAGCCGGATGTCGGCGAACGGATCAGTGCCCGCCGCACCCGCAGTCCGAGGTATGCGGCCGGTCGATTTCAACGCGCCACCGATCCGGGCCTGTTGCAGATACTCCCAAGAGTATTCGCCCGGATGCCGCATCTCGATCTGGGCCCGGAGCGGGCGCGGATCGTGATCGTTGACTATGACGAGCGAGCCGCCGTGAGCGAGCGCGTCCAGCCTGTCGAAGATGAAGGTGACGCTCGAAGGGCGCGATCGTGCGCGCATCAATGAGGGGCGTGGCGCCCGTTTCCGCAGTCGTCATGTTGTTTGTTCCGCTGCCCCCAGGAACCGATTGCCGGGCGAGGCGGCAGCTTCGGCCCCGGCTGGGCTAAGCTATGCGGACCGTCGATGTTTCTGCTTGTCGAAACGCTAACAAAAGCCGGAAGGGTGGGGTGGCGTAAATGGGTGGATTGTGAAGGGGCGCGCGCCTGATCGCTTCAAGCCTGCGGTCTCATACGGCGACAGTCCTCGAAGAACGACGCATTCGGGCACAACTGTTTCAAATGGGTGGAAGCGCAATTATGCGCCAGTCGGCTGCGGCACTCACGGTGCAACGGGCACGACAGGCAGGTAGCCCGCGCGGCCGCCATTGCGGTGCCCCCGGATTTGCGCGCAGCGAGTACTTGATCGACGTCCATCCGTTCCATGACAAGGTCCATAAGCGCAAACTGACGCCAAACCCTATCTGTCTGCGGCCAATGCTGCGCACCGAACTGCATGACGTCCTCAATGTGCCGGACCAAAAGCTCTCGCACATACTAACCGATCACGGGCCAGAAGTGGCTGTGCCGTCTCGCCGCGTATGCCGCAGAATCACGGCGATAGCTCCTATTATAATGATTGCTGCGAATTATGAGCCCGGCTGATGCCGGCTTTCCTTCTCTTTGATCTTTCGCCGTACCTCTTCCAGCGCAACAGCAAGCAGCGTATCGACCTCCTCCAGCTCCGCCCGGGAATCACAGGAAACGATATAGCGTCGTAAATCTTCGATGGTGCGCCGGACGTGTTGCATGTCTATCTCGTTTGCCTCCGAGTTCAGAGAAACGCAGCAAACCCCATCCGGTGGTCGGGCCGGATGGACGTTCGCCCAAAAAGGGCCCCGCCATCGAGGGGAATGGCGGGGCCCTCGCCTTGTCCGACTGCCGTCAAGTAGTGCAGACACCTGTCCAATTCGTATGAGCGATTTTCGTTCCGAAAAGTTTCGTTGCGGATCAGAGTAAATAATCATGGATTTAGCTCGGAGGAGGGCGGGATGCAGCTACACCAACACGGCGTTGATCTAGTTGTAACCCTTTTAGACGCGGCTGATCAGATTGAGAAACTGAGCCAAAGCGAACTGCAAAATCTTCTGCGCGAAGCAGCCGATGTTATGGCCGACCTGCTTAAACGGGACGTTCCCGAGGCATTGGGAGGTCGTAAGGTGGAACTCCCGCCCGCGCCCAGCGAATGATTACCTTGGGCAGCTTCCTTCATCGACCGGCATGAAACCACGGCCCGGCACCAGGCGACATTCCAAAACATGAACTGGCGGTTGTCGCCGCCCGGTCCCTTCGTCTTCCAGCGCACGCCGCGTGGATGTTCTTCGAGCGCGGAACAAAACTCGGTCCAGCCCGTTCGAATCGCTTCAGAGATGGAGGATAGAATGACAGCGCCGCGTGCTGCCTGGAAAGGTTTTCTTCGGATGGGATCCGTCACCTGCGGAGTCAAGATCGTCGGGGCGATCACCGAGGCCGAAAAGATCAGGTTCAACATTTTAAACCAACAAACCGGCAATACCGTCAAGGTCGCCTACCTCGACGAAGAGGCTGAAGAAGCGGTCGACGCGGAAAACCAAATCAAGGGTTATGAGGTTGGCAAGGGCGACTTCATCCAAATCGAGAAGGACGAACTTAAGGCGCTGAAGCTGTCGTCAGAGCATACGCTCGATGTCGATGAGTTCGTCCCGATGGACGAGATCGACACCCGCTATCTCGAAAAGCCATATTACCTTCTGCCCGCCGACAAGCCGTCGACCGAGCCGTTCGTCAGCAAGCAGGATCCTGAACTGCTGGAAATCGCAAGCCTGCTCATCGACAAGAAACCTACAAAATTCGACCCGTCGAAATTCGATGACCGCTACGAACAAGCCTTGATCGAACTCATCGACGCCAAGCGGAAGGGCAAGAAGCAGCCGAAGGCCGCGCCGGCGCCCCAACCGAAGAACGTCGTCAACCTGGCCGAAGTGCTCCGCAAAAGCTTGCAGCAGGAAGGCGGGAAGGCTCCGGCGAAGAGCGGCGAAAAAAAGAAGGCGGCTTAGGTCGCAGTTCTTGGGTGAAGCGAGGGATGGCCGATGTACATTCATGACGACACCGATATAGCAACGGTCGTCACCACGACAGCAAAAGCAATCCTGGAAGGCGCCCGCCATCTCGGCAAGGCAAACAGGGCCATCAGCAAAGAGCAGACTGGTCAGTTAGAAACTGCGATCAAGGAACTGCAACGCGCCATCGCAACGAGTAAGGGCTGAACGTTCCGACGCTCAGGTGTGGAATGGCGTGCCCCTGACCAAAGGTAACGGCCTCGCAATTCGCACGACTAGTAGCGTTATATCCGTCCGAGAATGGCCAGAATGATCACAATGACCAGCAATAACCCAATGCTCCCGCCACCGAAATAGCCGGTGCCATAGAAGGGTCCTCCACCGAGGCCGCTGAACCCGCCCAACAGAGCAAGCACCAAAATGATTATGAGTATTGTGCCTAAACCCATGGAGAACTTCCTTCTCATGTGCCGGTTGAATGCAAAACAACGTCAACTTCAGACCCGCCGCCTCCTTGGAGACGAGCCTATGACCGATCCCGTACGCCATGGCGGGCAGCGCGATGGAAGGAAACGGACGAATCTCCAGGAAGTTCCAGCCTGGTCGTTGCGGATTATGGAGGATGGGCGTTAGGTTCGGCTGGGAATTGCTCTGGGGAGGGCTTGGGATGACTACGGGGCGCGAACGCTTCATCCGTCAGATTGAGAGTGCAGCCGACCGGGCCGGCATCATGCCGCCCGATGAAATTGCAGCGCTTTTCCGGCGTGCTGTGCTGCGGCTGCGCAATACAGAGGGCCTGGTGTCGTTTGGCACTTAAATGTGAGAATGCGCCGATTTGGTGCAGGTTTGGCACTTAATTGTGAGAATCTTGGCGATCTGATTCTCAAATTAACTGCATT
>NZ_LMGJ01000025.1 GCF_001427385.1 Mesorhizobium sp. Root157 | reverse complement strand
GCTGGATTATCAAATTACGTGCCAGTTATCAAATTAAGTGCCGGAGCAACCCTCTGAAATGATTGGATGGGCATTCTCATTATTAAGTGCCAAGTGACAAATCAAAACTACGACGAAAAACAAGCGCACTCTCGAGAACGTTGAACAACGGTGGTTCCCAGGTGCCCATGCAAACGTCGGAGGAGGATACTTCAGCGACCTGTTGGCACAGCGACCGCTACGTTGGATCATGAGCAAGGCAGAAAGCCTTGGTCTAGAGTTTAGGCGCATACCTGATCAGTTAGATGACGTTCATGAAGCCGCAATTTCTGACTCACATGGCGAGTTCCTAAGCGGGATTTACCGCTGGGTATCACCGCATTTCTCCCGACAGATCGGTGGTGGCAAGGTGCTGGTGGACGGAGCTGAAAGCCGTAACCTTTTTGAAACTATCGATCGCTCGGTGTTCGAACGGATGCAAGGGAACGCCAGCTACAGACCCCCGAATGTTCTCGAATGGTCTGCCCGGCATGGGTTTGACTGGGAAAACTGTGACGCGACGACCGATGCCCATACAGAGAATCCAATCGTCTGCACATTCTAAAGTCGGGGGGTACTCGCAGGCCGGCCTAGTTCGGTCACGGTCTTTCTCGTCGTCGTCACCTACCGTCTTCGCGGTTTGTTTGCAGAAATTCGCATAAAGGGCAAAGTGGAACTTGCTTAAGACGCCCTTGCGTCGGAACTACCGGCTCGGGCCTGTTGTTCCGCTGACCGACGAGATCGCACGTGGCAAGGTGAGCGAATTGATCTGCGAGATGATAGGTATTATGCGGATCGGCGGCTTTCTGGAATCAGCGCGAAAGCCGTTTCTAACATGGCGGTTGCTGAAACCGAATTCGCAGTTCTGTTTCAACGTCCGACGCCCCGCGTCCCGCTGTCTTCGAGGCCGTTCAGATCGGTTTGAATGGCATCAAAGATTCCTCCCGGATTGCTCCAGATCAAGATCATACGATCCAGCGAAGCCTATGCTGCCCTAACAACCGGATTTTTCTTCCGATTGTCTTGGAGGATGATCGCATGATCAAGACCGTTCTACGTATCCCGACCGCGACCGCCGCACTTGCGCTGATGGCGGGTCAATCGGCCGCGCAAGTTGGCGTCATACCCGACGGGAATGCGCCCTTCTTCCACGGCCACGATATGATGTGGGGCGCAGGTCAGTGGGGAGGCTTCGGCATGGTGCTCGGTCCCCTCCTAATGATCCTGATCGTGGTCGCCGCTGTAGTCGGGGTATTTTACCTCCTGCGCTCGACGGGCACGGTCGGCGCATCGTCCAGCCGGTCTCATGACCGCGCGTTGGCAATCCTCAAGGAGCGATTTGCAAAGGGCGAGATCGATACCAAAGAGTTCGATGAGCGTCGAAAGCTGCTTGCAGATTGATCTGTTTAATCAGCACACCCTGCGTGGGAGACGACTATGAATCGGCGTCAATTCCTTTCCTCCGCTGGGGTAGCCGCGATTGGCGTTGCCGGGCTTACGGGCTTTTCGACATTGCAGACCTTAGGCGCTGGCAATACGCCGATGAAGCGGCTTGCAATGCTCCTGCTTATGGATACTCGGTCGACCGGTCGTCTTTCTTTATCGACCGTCGCCGGAAACAGCAGCCTCCTTGGCGGCCCGGTCACCCGAACTGCAGGCTTCAATCAGAGCTATCTCGGCCCGACGATCATCATGCAAAATGGCCCGCTTGGCATCAATGTTCATAACACTCTGGACGAGCCGATAACCACCCATTGGCATGGGCTTATGGTGCCGGGAGAACATGACGGCGGACCGCATCTTGCGATCCGATCAGGAGGCCGATGGAAACCCGATGTCAACATCAGCCAGCCCTCGGCGACCGCATGGTATCATTCGCACATTCATGGGCGCACCGCACCGCAGGTCTATTACGGACTGGCGGGTGCAATTCATGTGACGGACGGCCGGGACGATTACCGCGGATTGCCCGCCGAGTATGGCGTTGATGACTTGACACTGATACTGCAGGACCGTCGTTTCGATCGGTCCGGGCGCATGGTCTACGCGCCTTCGATGATGGATCGCATGCAGGGGTTTGTGGGGAACCGCATTCTCGTCAACGGGCAGGCGGACACGACAGCCGTCGTTCCAAGAGGCATCGTTCGCCTTCGCCTGCTGAACGCATCAAACGCTCGCACTTACAATCTCTACTTTGATGATACGCGACCCCTGCACCTGATCGCCACAGACGGGGGCTATCTGCCTGCCCCCGTTGGCCTTGATATGCTGCGCTTGTCGCCAGGCGAGCGGGCTGAAGTTCTCGTGGACTTCTCCGGAGCCGGCGCACCCGTCCTGATGAGCGACCCGCAGCAGGCATATGGCGTTCTGCAGTTCGCGACCGATGACACCACCGCGCGGATTGTCAAAATCCCCCCCTCCCTTGACGGACAATTGAGTGACCTCGCCGGATCGGTAACGCGTACCCGTAATATCTCACTCGACATGGGTATGGGCGGCATGATGATGGGAGGTGGCGCTTTTGCTATCAATGGACGCCCCTTCGACATGGGCCGCATTGACTTTGAGGTAGATCTTGGGTCCGTCGAGCGGTGGCTCGTCCGCAGCACAATGATCGCCCACCCTTTCCACGTCCATGGTGTGCGCTTTCGCGTTGTCAGCGAAAACGGCCGGCCGCCTCGTCCGGAAAACACAGGTTGGAAGGACACAGTGCTCGTCAAAGGTGAAACTGAAATCGTCGCCCGGTTTGACCAGCCGGCAAGCACCAGCAGCCCGTACATGTTCCACTGCCACATTTTGGAGCACGAGGACGCCGGCATGATGGCGCAGTTCACCGTCAGCTGAATCTGTCACGCCGGCAGGCGACGGATGGCTGTGCCTTTCCAAGGCGCATCGCTGTCAACTCGCTTACCACGCTGACCTCGATGACCCCCCCGTCCTATTACAGCTTCGAGACGCGCAACGCCGCGATATTCGAGGAGCCGGGCATGACTTGTGTCCCGATCTCGACGGCATCGGTCTTGCGGATGAGATCGCTTTGCGGAAGCCGCACATCGAAGTCATGCGGAATGCGGGTCATGTCGCAGGCGGTGCAGCGCCTTCTAGGTGTCTTTCGTGTCGCTACAGAGGGTATTGAGCAAGGTAGTTCGGCTTCTGTGTCGAACACGGCGAGTTGATCGCGACCGCACAGCGCAAAGTCAATCTGGTGTTTTCCGCCTACGGGCTTCGTATCGGATCAGTTTCCTTGATCTCGATCAGCGCGCGTTCACAATAAAGCCGATACTCGATCTCGATCAGTCGAGGACGAAGCAATGCTGGAGTACAAGGTCGAGGCGACACGGATCGATGCGCACCGTAGCATCGCGCGCTGCAAGGATGCGGAGGTCCGTCTCGCCACGGACGTGAACGGCAGCGTCGACGCGTTCAATCCAGCGGAGATGCTGCTCGCTTCGCTGGCGGCCTGTATGATCAAGGGCATCGAGCGCGCAGCACCGATGCTGAAGTTCAGCCTCCGGGGCGTCGAGGTTCGACTTAAGGGTGTGCGGGAGGATACTCCACCCAGAATGTCGGCAATCGACTACGAGATCATCGTTGATACCGACGAAAACGACCGCCGCATCGATCTCCTGCACACCAATGTCCGGAAATACGGCACAATCTTCAACACCGTTTCTGCGGCTGTGGCCGTGTCCGGTCAGATGGTCCGCAGGTGAATGATATGTGCATCAGCTCGACCGATGTTTTACCCGCTTCGAGACCGTTTCAGTGCTTTCAGCGCGTTCCGAGGAGCAGTTCGCCAGGTAGTTCGTCCGTCGCGGGGAGCAATGCGAAATTTGCCAGATCTCCCTTCCTGGTCGTTTGCGATGCGCCGTCTGCCGGCGATTGTCCTGCGTCAAGCCGTTCGTTAGCGGCAGGTCATACAGCCTCCGCACCTGAGAATAGCGTAACGACCCTCGGATTCTCGGATCTTCAAGTTAAATCTCACCACCGTCGGCCATTTGCTTGACGCATGAAAGGAAGCGATATGGCCGCAAATCCCGGCAGTGATCTGCCACTGGATCTCAAATTTGCGGACGGTACGTCCCGCCGCGGGGGCCGTTGGTTCCGCAAAAGATACTTGGCTGCCCTGCTGATCCCCGTCTTCATGTTCCTGGGCGGCGTCCTGGGCATGTATTTCCAGCCCGTACCCATACAGAAATTCTACCAGCTTACCGGGCTGCAGCCGGGCGGGGGATCCACCTCGCCATTCGCGCTCCCTCCAAATATCGAATTGCCGGCGCAAATGGCCGAAACGATGTTGCCCTCCGACGTCGTGGGGCTCGCGCGAGTGATGCCGCGCGGTGATGTCTCGATCGTTGCGGCGCCCTACGGGGCCGGAGACGCGCGGCTTTCCGAACTGCTCGTCGGCGTCGGCGATTGGGTTGACCGTGGCACGCCACTGGCGCGCCTGGATAACCACGACGCGCTCGAAGGCGCCGTTCTTCTCGCCGAGGCAAATCTGGCTGTACGACAGGCCACGCTCCTTCAGACCCGCAGCACGGTCCTGTCGAGCCGCGACGAGGCACAGGCGACGCTCGACCAGGCTCGCTCCAATCTGCGTGAAGCCGAAGCCAATCTCGGTCGCACCGAAAGACTCGCTGGTAGCGGGGTAACGACCGGCGCCACGCTCGATACGGCACGCGCGGCCGCCCAGGATGCCGCACTCAGCGTGACGCGTGCCGAGGCAACGCTCGCCCGCTTCTCCTCGGTTCACCTCGACGAGCAGCCAGACGTCGTTGTCGCTGGTCGCAACGTCGCCGCCGCCGAGGCCGATCTTGCCAGGGTGAAGCTCGACACGCAGCGAGCGCTCGTGGTCGCGCCTATCGCGGGGACAATCCTCGACATCCACGCGACGCCAGGGCAGCGGCCGCCGACGGAAGGGATCATGGAGATGGGCGACACAAGCCAAATGATGGCCGAGGTCGAGATCTATCAGGACCGTATTGCCAGCGTGCGACTCGGCCAACCGGTGGAACTGGTCGCCAGTGCCCTAGGGCGGACATTGCTCGGAAAGGTGGAAAGCATCGGGCTGACTGTTGGCCGCCAGGGACTGATCTCCGATGATGCGGCCGCCAACACGGATGCGAGGGTCATTCGCATCCTCGTGGCCCTCGACGCCTCGTCGACGAAGCTGGCCTCTGGATACACGAATCTGGAAGTCGTTGCCCGCATCGACACGTCAGCGGCGGAACGGGCGGCACGATGAGCCGCCTGCTGCAATGGCTATTCGGGCGGCTTCCTATCGGTTGGTTGCAGCTGACCCACAACCCCACCCGCTTCGCGGCGGCGATCGCGGGCGTCGCCTTCGCCAATGTACTGGTCTTCGTCCAGCTTGGCATCATGAACTCGATGGCAGTTGCGACGCTCAGACCCTATGAATTTTTCCGGGGCGACATCATCATTTCGGCGGCCGACGCCAATGCGCTCGCTGACGGGGGCAACGTTGCCCGCCAGTGGATGCTTCAGGCGCTGGCAGATCCGGACGTCATCGACGGCATGGGCCTCTTCGTCGCCAACGTGCCTTGGGACCGGGGACAGACGGATATCAGTCTCACAACATTCGGAATAGATCCGTTCAAGCCGGGCTTTATCGCCCCGGAGATTGCAACCGACCTGAACCTTCTGCAGGTGCAGGGCGCGGCAATCCTCGACAGGCTCGCGCGAGGCTTCACCCGAGACGAGGCTGTCGCCATCCGGCCGCAGACGCCGCTCTCCTTCGAGACTGACGGCCGTACCATCAAGGCCTATACTACCTTCTCCGGTGGCGGCGGGTTTGGCGGCGATGGCTACATGCTTGTCTCCGACCAGACCTTCCTTTCACTGTTTCCCGCGCGAAGTTCGGCCGCGCCCGATCATATCCTCTTGCGCACCAGACCCGGAACGTCGGCAGACGAGCTGTCGGAACGGCTGCGCGGGCAGATATCGGATTCGTCGCTGCGCATCCGCAGCTATGCAGACGCCATGGCCGAGGATTTGCGATACCAGCAGACGCGTCGTCCAACCGGAGTAATATTCGGATTTGGTGTCTTCATCGGCATACTGGTTGGCCTGATCATCATCTACCAGGTCCTCTCAACCGATGTTGCGGACCACTTGCGGGAGTACGCGACCTTCAAGGCCATGGGCTACGGCTCGCGCTTCTTTCTGGGGATCGTGTTCGAGGAAGCGTTGGTCCTCGGTGTTTTCGGCTTCATCCCAGGCCTGATCGTCGGCACAACTATCCTGACGGTCATGGCAAAGGTGACAACGCTGCCCCTCTCGATGACGCTCTTTATGGCGGCGTCGGTCTTTGTCGGCACTATCGCAGTTTCGTCTCTGTCGGGAGCAATTGCTACCAGGCGCGTCGCTGCCGCCGACCCCGCGGACCTGTTCTGATGGGAAAGCGGAATGGCGACGTCATCGAAGTGGCCGGGCTCAACCACTGGTTCGGCATCGGCGATGCCCGTAAGCAGGCGCTGTACGATCTCAATTTCACAATCGAAGCTGGAAGTTTCACTGTGCTCATGGGGCCGTCCGGCTCCGGCAAGACGACGGTACTCACTCTGCTCGGCTGTCTGCGCAGCGTGCAGGACGGATCGGTGCGCCTTCTTGGGCAGGAACTGAATGGCGCCGGTGAAACCACGCTGATGGCGCTGAGACAGCGCCTGGGCTTCATCTTCCAGGCACACAATCTGCATGAGAGCCTGACGGCCTTGCAGAACGTGATCATGGGTATTCAGGTCCATGGTGATGTTTCCGATGAACTCGCACACAAGGCAGCTATCCATGTGCTAAATCTCGTCGGCTTGTCCGATCGAATGAACTATCTGCCAGCCAACCTCTCCGGCGGCCAAAAGCAACGCGTGGCAGTCGCCCGAGCCTTGGTTGGCAACCCGGCACTCGTTCTAGCTGACGAGCCCACCGCCGCGCTCGACGGCGACAGCGCAGCCGAAGTCGTGGACCTTCTCAAGCGGCTCGGCAGCGCCCGCGGAACGACCACCCTCCTGGTCACCCACGACAACCGGATACTCGAACAAGCGGACCGAATACTTGTCCTCGAAGATGGTCGAATTGTTTCGGATGGTGTGGGGTCTGAGGTTTTCAGCGCTCGGGTTCAAGGACGGTCGTAGGCACCAATCCTACCGCATCGGTTATTGGGGACCAGAGCCATGCAGCGCCCGCAAAGACCTCGTCACGAGGAGGGCGCATCAAATCTTGCCAGACGCTCGCTTGCATCAAAGAAGGCCACGAGATCGTGATGATAGGGGACGGCGGAACCGCAGGACAAGCCCATTCAGGCCGCAATCATCGCTGCGATGGAGAAGGATAGAGGAAGCACTGCATCCGGAAAGGAGGAGTTTTAAGGGTGCGGATGGTCGCGACATTTCGGACACGATCGGGGCCCACATCGGGGAGCATCACTGCCTGGCGGTGACGCGTCTACCGCACCTCCAGCAAGGGACAGTAATCCGCAGGAAGTGCCGGTGAACCATTCGCCCTTGCCTGCCAGGAGTCCGCAGGATGACGAAGAGTTTCCAAGTTGGCGTCTTCTGTCTAGGCAAACCTGCGGCGGCACAGCCTGCGCGACCGGACGGACTATTTGACCATGCGCTACGCGGAGCCCGTGGAGATTACCGATAGGGTTTCCAGCCAAATGAACCAATGCTCGATGTGACGCACGGCTCCTTCAAACCTTGCGGACTATCCGTCCCGACAGGGTCGCAGTTGGGGCAGCTCTGTCAACGGCGGAGCAAAACCAGGCCACTGGGGCGGAGTAAAACCGGGCCAGTCTGGGCGCGGCGGAGGCCGCTCGCGAAGCGCGCTTTTCCATAGCGC
>NZ_LMGJ01000024.1 GCF_001427385.1 Mesorhizobium sp. Root157 | reverse complement strand
CTCCGTTGCCCCCGCCACTCACCGCGTTGGGGGAAGGTTCACATGGCTCAATTCTCAATGGAAATTATGCGCCTAACCGGCTCAGTTCCGCGTGGAAACCAACACTTCAGGAACTCTGCAAGCGTGGAGAAGGCCTTCTTGTAGCTTTCATATGTGCTTTCCGAATGGCCGGCTGCGCTCGCCTCTCGCCACCAGGCATCCACCAGGCCGGTCAACGAAACGCTGCCTGACGGCGCATCCGTGTGCTGAGCCTGCCATTCGGGAAATCGTTCGGACTGCGCGTCCAGAGAATAGACACCTTCGGTCTTGCGATGCTGCACCTCCAACGCTTGCCGCAGTGCTCTGCGAAATTCCCTGAGAACCATATGGCGCGATAGCGCATCGACACGATGGATGCCCTTGTCGAACAGCAGCCTGTTGACGAGAGGCCCGAACATTTTTTCCAGAACTTCCGGATCATCGTCTTCGGCTAGCCTGTCCAGTTTCTCAAGCTGGTCAGCGCAGGCGGCTTTAAGCACCTCCATGTCAACGCCGCGACTGATCTCGACGCTGCCGTCATCGTTGTTCACTAGCGTGATTGAGTCGGAAAGATCGATATCCTTTGCCCAAGCCCTGTAGATTTCGCCTGAGAGTGCTACCGCCTGCCGGTGCGTCAGTGGAATCGGCCTTTCCTCGCGAAGCGCCGCAAACACTCTTTCCAGGTAGCCCGCAAGCCCGGCTTGACGGTTCTTGGCTTCGGTTGGATCGGCAGACTTGAGCGAGACCCTTATGGCCTGGGTGCTGGCTGTGATCCTTATGGGGACAATCGCATCGCCGACAGGTAAATTCAGTCGCATGCCAATCATCTGGTCGCGCAGATCGGTCGGTATGCGTTGCACGAATTGGGGATTGCGAGAGCCTTTACGAATCATCGGTCGCACAAGTCGATAGAGCATTGTTACACACCCTTGTAACACAGCTGGGTGAGCGCAACAGTCTGAAAAGGCTTAACTTATTGATCCCGTTGGCAGTCAGGATCAGATGGTGCCCAGAAGAGGACTCGAACCTCCACGCCTCGCGGCACACGGACCTGAACCGTGCGCGTCTACCAATTCCGCCATCTGGGCTGGTGCGCGCTCATGTAAGCGGGCCGGCCGATACTGTCAACGCGCTTTTTGAAAACCGCGACGAGAGCCTGCCCGTTCAATTCATACCCGCGTCGTTTTCGAGACGGGTTGAGACCGTGCCTGTTCATCGCCACGCTGCCTTTTCGGCCCTGGGAGTCTTCTGCCCCGCCCTTAAGCTCCCTCGCTGCGCTCGTCGCTGGCGGGGACCCTGAATGGCCAGACGGCTATCGGAGTTCGTGCTGTATGGTTGCCACGCCCGGCATTTGCCGTCTGGCCATTGTCAAAGAACTGACCTCGGTTGAGAGGTCGGGAAGACGGGCGGCCGTTCGGACGCTCGTTTAGTAAGTAATGCGACCTTACGGCCGCCCGTCCGGTGGCTGTCATCCCGTCGACCGGTCCCAAGACCGTCCGGTGGTTACCCTGCCGCGACGATCAGGCGATATACGCCTCTTGCACCTGACACGGGTTGCTCTTTCCAATGGAAAGCCCGCCGCAAGACGCCGGCCTGTCGGATGCCCTCGGGTCCACTGGCGCCGAACCAATGGGGGGAGGTCACCGCCGCTCTTCCTGATACCCGGTGCGCACCAGGTTCCCGCAAGAGCGATGGCGGGGATTATGAGAGGGATTGAGAGCGTGTGGACAAGAATGCCGGCGGTTTCTGCTCGAAGCGAGCGGGATCAACGCATTGGCGAGGTGAAGGGGGTTGGTTTGATCCACGATTGACCGCCGCGCTCCACGGCTTCACAGCAGCTAAATACCTCCTCATCCGACCGTTGGCGTACTGCCGCTTTTTCACGGCATGGATCCCGGATATTCCCTTCTCGCTTCGCTCGAATGAGAATTCCGGGATGACGATGCTGAGAGGTTGCGCTTCGGTTTGCGAACGGCGGCAGGCCGCAAGGTCAGCGCGGCACGCCGGCGACCGAGCCATGCGTGCGGCGTGTGCTTTCAAAGCAGCGGCGTCGGGGGCTTGTCTGGCGGGGTATGGGGGAGCCGGCACCGCAGGGGTGACGGTGCCGGCTCGGGCCGCCTGTAGCCAGGCGGGGGGACTTTACGACCTTGGGCGTTCCTTCTTGGGATCGTAATGGGCGAAGCCGACGATTTTGGCCGGCAGGCGCTTCTGGTGGCCGTCGAGCTTGCCGATCTCGACCTCGGTGCCGATGGCGGCATGGGTGGCGTCGACGCGGGCCAGCGCGATGTTCTTCTTCAGGATCGGCGAGCGCGTCGAGGAGGTGACCTCGCCGATCTGGGCGCGGCCGATGTGGATGCAGTCGCCGTGGCCGACGGCGACATTACCGTCGATGTCGAGCCCGACCAGCTTGCGCACCGGGTGCTCCTTGCGTCGAATCAGCGCCTCGCGGCCGATGAAGTCGTCGGTCTTGGTCTTGAGCGGCACGGTGAAGCCGATGCCGGCCTCGAACGGGTCGGTCTGGTCGGAGAACTCGTAGCCGGCGAAGATCAGGCCGGACTCGATGCGCAGCATGTCGAGCGCCAAAAGGCCCATCGGCTTCAGCCCGTGCGGCTGGCCGGCCTCCCACACCGCGTCGAACACCGTCTCGGCATCGCGCGGATGACACCACACCTCGTAGCCGAGTTCGCCGGTATAGCCGGTGCGCGACACCACGACAGGCGCGCCGTTGGCGCCGCCGATGCGGCCGACGGTGAAGCGGAACCACTCCACCTCCTCAAGCGCGGGCTGGTGCGGCTGTGTCCAGATCACCTCTTTCAGGATGGCGCGGCTGTTGGGGCCTTGGACTGCGATGTTGTGCATCTGGTCGGTGGAGGAGCGCACCAGCACCTTGAGGCCGAGCTTTTGCGCCGTTTCGCGCAGCCATTCACCCGAATAGTCGTCGCCGCCGATCCAGCGGAAATTGTCCTGGCCGAGGCGCAGCAACGTGCCGTCGTCGATCATGCCGCCATGCTCGTAGCACATGGCGGTGTAGACGACCTGGCCGACGCCGAGCTTCTTGACGTCGCGCGTCAGCGTGTACTGCAAAAGGGCTTCGGCGTCAGGGCCGGTGACCTCGAACTTGCGCAAGGCCGACAGGTCCATCACCACCGCCTTCTGGCGGCAGGCCCAGTACTCCTCGATCGGCCCTTCTTTGGAGAAGGAATTGGCCAGCCAGTAGCCCTTGTATTCGATGAAATTGCGCGTGTGCTTGGCAAAGCTCGAATGGAAAGCGGTTTCTTGGGTCATCTTCGGCTCGGAATCTGGAGTTACGCGTCTGGCGATCGCCCGCGAGAATTTGTGCTGGCCCGAATAGGTGCGCACATGGATGTCGGTGAGGTCCCAGCCATTGGCCGGCGTGGTGTCGTCGGGGCAGGCGGAGGACACGCACACGATGTCGGTGAGCGCCCGCAAGAGCACATAGTCGCCGGGCCTTGACCACGGCTCGTCCGAATACATGACGCCATGGGCGTCGATGCCGGTGTTGAAGAAGAAGTTGACCGCCATCCAGCCGGCGCGGGCGTTGACGCCGCGGTCGGCCAGCGCCCGGTTGAAATTGTCCGAACAGTTGATGTGGCCAGGATAGCCGATGTCGTCGTAATATTTGGCGTAGCAGGCCAGCGCGAAGGCGTCGTGGCGCCCGCAGGTATCCTGCACCACCTCGACCAGCGGCTCAAAGTCCTGGTCGTAATATTTGGCGTGCAGGCCAGGCATCGGATAGGCGTGGCCCATCAGCGAGCGCGTCGCCGTCACGTCGAGCGGCAGGTCGCGGCCATTGTCGAGCTTGCGCGCCGAAAAGCATTGGAAGTCGGTGCACTGGCGCCCGTCGACATCGATGATCTGGATGTAGTCGCCGGCCTTGACGAAATAGGATTCGGCCGTTTTCGACTTGACCCTGAGATCGAGCACCGGATCGGCCAGCGGGTCGGGCAATTCGAAGCGGCCGGGCGTGCGCACTTTCGCCCGCTGCAGCGTCACCGCAAGCGGCGTTACCGTGTCGTGGCTGTCGATCAGCATCGGCCCGCCGGGGGCTGCCGCCACCAGATAGCCGTCGCGTGCGACCAGGAAGGATTCCTCGACGCCGGCAGGCGTGGAAGCGTCGAAGAAACGCACCGCCTCGGCGCCGGCTAGCTGCAGGCCGCGCCGCTCGATGCCGCCGCGCAAAGAGCGCAGGCTGGCGTCGCCCGTCAACAGCAGCGCCTTCAGGCCGGCGGCATTGGAATTGGCTTTCGTGCCAAGCAGGCCGGCATCGCTGCGGCCGGTGCGGTCGAAAGCGACCAACTCGCAGGGCTGGCCGCCCTCGAGATTGCGCACCGTGAGCCGGTCGCCCGCCTCCACCTCGATCAGAACCGCGCCGGCGCCGGCCACATGGTAGCGCTCGGCGCCTGGAACGATCATCCCCGGCCGCAACACCAAACTCGGACGCGGCGGCCCAGCCAGTACCCCAGGATAGTCGATCATATCAGCAACTGCCTTGGTTTCCTATGTGTAAACTTAGTTCATCGTGGAGAATAGTTACTTTTCCAAACTTCGCAAGTCCGGTTTTGCCTGCGCTCGCAACCGGGATTTGCACCGATGGGAGACGACCTGTTCCGTGGCGCTATTGAGGATTGGGCGATGCCCCCCGCTTTTTTGCCCCGGCATAAAGCGCCACTGCCATCGCCCTGTTCCTGACGTCAAGCTTGTCGTACAGGTTCTTCAGGTGGTATTTGACCGTGTTTTCCGAAATTCCGGTGCGCGATGCAATCTGCAGGTTGGTCCAGCCATCCGCAAGGACCGACAACAGTTCGCGCTCCCGCGTCGTCAGCCTCGACAGCGGCGTATCGTTGATCTTGGAAACATCCACATAGGGAATGCAGATGCGGCCGTGGGCAACCGCCATCAGCGTGTCGAACAGGATCTGCGGGTCGTCGAACTGGTAGCAATAGCCTTGCACCCCGAGGCGCACGCATTGCTTCAGAATGCCGATGTCATGATCGTTCGAGAAGATGACGACGCGCGCTTCGAGCGAATGGCGCTGCATCGCGGCGAGCACCTCGCCGCTGTCCATGTCGGACAGTTTCCAGCCAAGCACCGCGAGGTCGAAGGTCCTGTCAGGCGACGACAGTTCGCGCAGGAAATCCTCTCCGGTCTGCACCGTGCCGGCCAGATCGAAACGGCCGTCGCGGGCAATCATGTCGGCCAGCGCCGACACTACCAGGGGATTGCGCTCGGCAACCAGCACCCTGAACTTGCCTGGAGAAGTCATGATCGCCTCCCGTGGCCTGCTTCCGGCTCCCGTCGCATCCCGTCGATGCTCATCTGCCTTTGTTACCTCCCGGGGCGGTTCCGATTTTGATGGAATCGGTGAACCGCTCTAACTCTTTTTCTTGACGTAATTCCGGACGGAAAACCGGTTTCTGCTTTTCTGGACAACGCCGCGACCTCCTCGATGCATCGCCCGTACGGTCATCCGACCATGCAGGATATGCGGCGGCAATTCACAGCATGAATTATTTTTTCCCGTTAGTACAGGGATTTCGCATCGAAACTCGTAAATGCGCGCCGCGCCCGAGTGGGTCCATGCGTCGCTCAGCAGGCCTCCGGTCTTGCGCATGTCATTGTCGCGAAACCGGTTTCGGCTTTCGAGCGAGACGCTCTGGCCTCGCCGGCCAGCCCGATTTGGGAAATGCGAAGTGCTCCTACAAAGCTCTTGACGAAAAGGTGATTTCCGACGATCTTCACCGACAAGAAAGAAATAAAACTGAGCGGAAACATAGACGCCTTGCGCCCTTTGGGAGATCGGCCGCAAGCATCTACCACATCATAAAGCGTAAAAAGGGGACTTCGCCATGAGCGTGCTTGCGGACTCGCATTCTGCGGAATCGGGACAACTTCATCGAACTATCGACTGGCGTGGCGCCTTCTGGGTGGCCAGTGGCGTTCCGGCCCTCGTGCTGTTTTCGATCGGCGGCATTTCCGGCACGGTCGGCATCCCGGCCTATACGATCTGGATCGTGTCGGTGTGCTTCGGCCTGATCCAGGCTTGCACCTATGCCGAGATCGCGGGCCTGTTCCCGAGCAAGTCGGGCGGCGCTTCCGTTTATGGCGCCACCGCGTGGCTGCGCTATTCGAAATTCATTGCCCCGCTTTCGGTGTGGTGCAACTGGCTGGCCTGGACGCCTGTGCTTTCGCTCGGCTGTTCGATCGCGGCGGCCTATATCCTGAACGCGCTGGCGCCGATCCCGGCGTTCACGGACGCTTCGCCTGAAGTCGTTGCATGGCTCGCCGACCCGGCCAACGCCGGCAAGGCCGCGGCGGACGCGATTGCGGCCCTCACCGCTGCCGGCACGCCGGCAATCCGCGAGTGGACCCTCTACAGCGGCTCGCTGGGTCCGGTTTCCTTCTCGTTCAACTCGGTCTTCATGATCGGCACGATCCTGATGCTGATCACTTTTGCGATCCAGCATCGCGGCATTCTCAGCACGGCCAACGTCCAGAAATTCATCGGCCTGGCCGTCATCGTGCCGATGCTGATCGTCGGCGTGGTGCCGATCCTGACCGGCCAGATCAACTGGGACAACTACACGCCGTTCGTGCCGCTGGCCGAAGCCTATGCTCCGGCGCCGGGTGAATGGAACATCTCCGGCTGGACGCTGGTGTTCGGCGGCCTGTTCATCGCAGCGTGGTCCGCCTACGCGTTCGAGACCTCGATCTGCTTCACCAGCGAGTTCAAGAATCCGGGCCGCGACACCGTCCGCGCCATCCTCTATTCGGGATTGCTGTGCCTGCTTCTCTATACACTGGTGCCGTTCACCTTCCAGGGCGTGCTCGGCCTCGAGGGCATGCTGGCGCCTGATATCGCCGACGGCTCCGGCGTTGGCCACGCGATGGCGCAGATGGTCGGCGGTTCGGGCCTGGTCACCAGCATCATGATCATGCTGATGATCCTGGCGCTGATGCTTGCCATCAATACCGCGATGGCCGGCTCCTCGCGCACCCTCTACCAGGGTTCGGTCGACGGTTGGCTGCCGCGCTACCTGTCGCATGTCAATTCGCACGGCGCACCGACCCGGGCGATGTGGACCGACCTCATCTTCAATCTCGGGCTCCTCGCGATCGCATGCGCGGATGCGGCAAGCTTCTTCTTCATCCTCGCCGTTTCCAACTGCGGCTACATCATCTTCAACTTCCTCAACCTGAATGCCGGCTGGATTCACCGGATCGACAACGGCCATATCCATCGGCCGTGGCGCGCTCCGACCATCCTCATCGCAATCGGCTGCATGCTTTCCTTCGTCAATGTCATGTTCATGGGCGCCGGCGCCAAGGTCTGGAACCCGTGGGCGCTGTGGTCCGGGTTCATTGCTGCTTCGCTGATCATCCCGGTCTTCTGCTTCCGGCATTACGTCCAGGATGGCGGGCGCTTCCCGACCCATATGCTGGACGATCTGGGCATCACCCAGGAGGATCTGAAGAGCCGCAAGGCGGGCATGCTGCCCTACCTCACTCTGGCAGGCGGCCTTGCCGTGGTGCTGCTGGCAAACTGGATTTTCGTCATCTGACGAAACCTGATCCTGTGAAGATGAAGGCCGGCTTCAAGCCGGCCTTCTCCGTTGATGGCCGGTGGCGATTTTTCAGGGCGCCGGCGAGAGGCGCCTGACACTCTGCAGATATTCTTTCCATGAAAGAATATTGAACAGCAGTTGACTTTCGGGCGAGTTGGCTGTTAAAAACGGACGACAGGAATAGGTCCTCCGGTAGCACGCTTGGCCAATATGCCTTAGGCAGAGTGCGACCTTGGAGACCTTGTCGGGGAGGAATGACATCACAATGGCGACGGTAATAGATGGCAAGGCTGTAGCGGCGGATGTGGTCGCGAAGGTCAAGGCGGCATCACAGGAACTGACTGCGCAAACCGGCGTTGTCCCCGGCATCGCCGTGGTCATTGTCGGGCACGATCCCGCCAGCCAGGTCTATGTCTCCTCCAAGGGCAAGAAGGCCAAGGAGTGCGGCTTCAATTCGATCGAGCATGCGCTGCCGGCCGAGACCTCCCAAAAAGAACTGGTGGCGCTGGTCGAAAAGCTCAATGCCGACCCTGCCATTCACGGCATCCTCGTGCAATTGCCGCTGCCGGGCCACATCGACTCGGGCAGCATCATCCAGACGATTGCGCCTGAGAAGGATGTCGACGGCTTCCACTTCATCAATGTCGGCAAGCTCGGCACCGGCGAACTGGATACGGCCTTCGTCCCGTGCACGCCCGCCGGTTCCATGCTTTTGATCGAACGCGCGCTTGGCCGCGATCTGTCCGGTCTCACCGCCGTGATCGTCGGCCGCTCCAATATTGTCGGCAAGCCGATGGCCAACCTTCTGCTCAACGCCAACGCCACCGTGACCATCGCTCACAGCCGCACCAAGGATCTGCCGGCGCTGTGCCGCAGCGCCGATATCCTGGTCGCTGCCGTTGGCCGCCCCGAGATGATCAAGGGCGACTGGGTCAAGCCCGGTGCGACCGTCATCGACGTCGGCATCAACCGCCTGCCTGCCGACGTCAACGGCAAGGCTCGCCTGGTCGGCGACGTGGCCTATGACGAAGCCGCTGCCCAGGCCGGCGCAATCACGCCAGTGCCCGGCGGCGTCGGACCGATGACCATCGCGCTTTTGATGGCAAACACAGTCATCTCCGCGTCCCGCGCAGCGGGACGGACCCCGCCTCGTTTCTAACAGTAGCCCCTTCAATTTCCACAACTAGCCTTTGAGGAATGACCCCATGGCGGAAGTAAAGAGCGACATATCGATTGCGCGTGCGGCGAAGAAGAAGCCGATCCAGGATATTGGTGCGAAGATCGGCATTCCGAGCGAGCACTTGCTGCCTTACGGGCATGACAAGGCGAAGGTCTCGGCCGAGTTCATCAAGTCGGTTCAGAAGAACAAGGACGGCAAGCTGATCCTGGTCACCGCGATCAACCCGACGCCGGCCGGCGAAGGCAAGACGACGACGACGGTCGGCCTTGGCGACGGCTTGAACCGCATCGGCAAGAAGGCGGTGATCTGCATCCGCGAGGCTTCGCTTGGTCCGAACTTCGGCATGAAGGGTGGCGCTGCCGGCGGCGGCTATGCCCAGGTTGTGCCGATGGACGACATGAACCTGCACTTCACCGGCGACTTCCACGCCATCACGAGTGCGCATAACCTTTTGTCGGCGCTGCTCGACAACCACATCTACTGGGGCAACGAACTTGGCATCGACACGCGCCGGGTGACGTGGCGCCGCGTCATGGACATGAACGACCGGG